>NZ_JAKZGS010000001.1:0-263715 GCF_022549695.1 Belliella calami
CTTCGGTCAATATCTGGTTGTAGATCTCCTCAAACTGGTTCACAACACTCGCAGGGATGTTGATGATAAACTCAACATCCGATTCATTGAAGTAGGTATAGCTACCGTCTGTATTCTGCTCTATCCTCGTGACCGTCTCGTTTGCCTGGACGATGCTCTCTATGGTTGCCCACTCAACATAACCGTTGGCATTCGTGATCAACATGCTGTTCGAAGCTCCGCCGTCTATCGTGATCTCGTATGGATCCGTTTCCGTTCCCGAACCTGTAACGGTAATGAAATCACCGCCATCTATGTTCACAGCATTGATCGCTATGAACTCAAGGTATTCCTCAAATGAAGTGTAGGTATTGCCTTCAACCGTGATCTCTTCGGTCAATATCTGGTTGTAGATCTCCTCAAACTGGTTCACAACACTCGCAGGGATGTTGATGATAAACTCAACATCCGATTCATTGAAGTAGGTATAGCTACCGTCTGTATTCTGCTCTATCCTTGTGATCGTCTCGTTCGCCTGCACGATGCTCTCTATGGTTGCCCACTCAACATCGCCATTGGCATTCGTGATCAACATGCTGTTGGCTACCCCTTCCGATATGGATACGATATATGGATCTGATTCCGTTCCCGAACCTGTAACTTGGATGAACTCACTGTCCCCCATGTTTACCGCCTGGTTGGCTATCGTTGTTAGGTATTCCTCAAAAGTATTGTAGGTCTCTCCCTCTATCGTGATAGACTCGTTCAAAATTTCATTATAGATGTTCTCAAACTGGTTGACCACTGAAGCGGGAACATCAATGATGAACTCCACATCAGCTTCGTTTTTGTAGCTATATACTCCAGGGGAAACCAGTTGCATAGTTGTGACAGTCTCTTCAAAAAGATCACCCATGTCTATCAATACCAAATCACCATCCTGATTGGTATAGAAAAATTCATTAGTGGTAGGATTATAGGTAACAAAATTGTTCGAACCCTCTCCAGCACCTGTCCATGCCATTCTTCTCCATCTATCATTGTACCAATAATAGTACCCAGGGACGATTAGTCCATTTTCAGTTGTGTTATAAACCAACAAGCTCTCTACATTACCAGCTGAAATGGTTCCACTATCAGTGACACTCGTAAGTGCGACTCTAGGAATCAAGAGACCTCTGTCAGATGATACTATCTCAAGTTGGCTTGAGCGAGATGGATCAACCGTTCCTATCCCAACTTGTGCAGATACTTCTATGTAGGCACCTACAAACAAAACCAAAAGTAGTATTTTTTTCATATTGCTATAATTTTTATTCCTTCTAAAAAACATTCTACCAATTTTATATTTATGTGGACAGTCCACTTTAATGCATTTAAATAATTACTATTCTTTTACGACCTGAATCCAACCTTTAAATTGCTTTTCCTGCCCATTGTGCTCATTCACAGTAAGAATATAAAAGAATGTACCTGCAGGGAGGCCGTCAGCATCCCAATCATTTTGGTAATTTTCCGATTCGAATAAATGATCCCCATACCTATTGAAAATGACAATTTTGTTACTCGCAAACTTGCTAAGTCCCATGATTTGAAAAGTGTCATTATCTCCATCACCATTCGGTGTTATTACATTTGGAATAAAAAACTCCAAAATTCTATTCTCATCTGTATCTGTATTATCGTTGAGATCTTGGTCCTGTTCCAAAGCCAATACCTCTGCAAAATTGATGATGGTACCTGGTGTCTCAGCCCTAACTTTTAATCTGATTATCATTTCATCACCTGCTAAAAACACAGGCACACTCCATGTAAGGGTCTGTCCAATAACATTTAAAGAGTATTCCATTAAGCCAAATGCCGTTTCTACTTCATTACTTACATAAGAAACACCATTGGGTAAATTGTCTACAATAACAACTTCGGTAGCTTCAAACTCTGAATTGTTTTGTACCCGTATTTCATATTCAAAGACATCACCTTCCCAAATCGAAACATCAAATGAGGTTTTCTCAATAGCCATATTGACCAAGTTGCTAGACAAAACAGCTAGGGTAAAAATCCCATAGGAATCAAGCACCAAAGGCGTAGTAACAGTCTGAGAAGCTAAATCTACATCTCCACCCAAACTAATCCATTGGTTATCAGAATTATCCCATTTTGCCACAACCACACTATTTGTTTGTCCTAGAATAAAAGCTGGTGTAGTGACATCCCTCCAAGAGAGTGTCAATTTTACATCTGATTGGCCATTTTCTTTTACCAACTCCCAGTATTCTGCATCGTTTATCAAATTCAATCTAGGAGCTTTTTGGTCACGCGGATAAAAATTGTTTGGATCCTCTAGGAAATACTTAGCCCTAAACCTTTCACTTTCATTTGCAGGAGCAGAAATACCGGCAAATCTAAAGAAGCCTGAGTCACCAATTGGATAGTTGAAACTTTCATTTCCAACTTTGGCTACTGTCCCGTCTACATGACTTCTGTCTGATGTACTCTGATGTTCTGAACCTTTTTCAAAGATCATCAACCCACCAAATCCATCTGCTAATACGATTCCCTCAATAAAATTTGAAATACCCGCAACACTTAAGTCTCCAAATAAATGAAAAGCATTTGGCGCAGACGCATTATCAAAGACTACATTGTTCAAATTACTGATTTTGGTACCCATTATTTGTTGGACAGTATTTTGTCCGACAAACCTAGAGACACCTTCAGTACCATTAGAGAAAGTGATCTCTCCATCATTATTCAAATTTGCGAACAAATACAAATCCCCATCATTGATCAATCTGCCTGATTGTCTATTATCGAGATTAAATAAAGTTGATACTGTAGTACCAGGCAAAATAGCCATTTCTCCCTGATTTACTGTCTGTGAAAAGCTTTGGAAAGCAAACACATTGAAAACGAAAAGAAAAACTAAAGTTATTCTTTTCAATAAAGATGAAATTCTTGTTTTCATAAGCGTCATTTTATCTTTATTTCTGTTCTTCTGTTTAACTGATGCATTTCAGGAGTACAATCCTGAGTCAAGCAGTCTACAGCAGGTTTTGATTTTCCAAACCACTCATAGGTCAACCTATTTTTTTGAATGTTTCTATCTATAAGATACTTCAAGACAATTTCTGACCTTCTTTCTGACAATGATTTATTATAGCTTTCGCTACCCCTAATGTCAGTATGTCCTTCTAAGTTTAGATTTATGTTGCTGTTGTTCAAAAGAAGTATCAGTCTTTCCAAATCCATTTTATGCTCAAGCTTTAAATGTGATTTGTCAAAATCAAAATAGATTGTAGGAATCTTCAAGTCCTTTTGTATCTTATTTATTAGATCTGCTTCCTTACACAATTCATCTTCTAGGAAATCCTCTGGAACTAATGAACCTTCTTTTAATACAATTGAAAGACTCAGTTCACTTCTTCTATTCAATTGATGGTCATCTTCAGAACAATCCACACCATCAGGACAATCTGTAATCAATTTGTCTTCGCCATACCATTCCAATGAAATCCTATCTTGATTGATTCCTTTCACATTTAGAGACTCCCTCACAGCTTCTGCTCTCCTTTTACTCAAGGCCACATTGTAATCTGATGAAGCTCTAGAATCTGTATGAGAGGCAACTTTCAACTCCAAAAATTTATATTTGTCCATCAAGGAACTCACATTTGCCAAAATTTCCTCGGCATCATTTCTAATATCACTTTTATCAAGGCCGTAATAAATTATATCTGTAAATACTACCAGGTCTGATGGTATTCTAATGAGCCTATAGTCTCTTTCAATAATACCAGGCTCCATATCAACAGTGGTAATTGTATGGTCCTCTACAGAAAAATGTCCGTTTTTGGCCAAATTAAGATCATATTTAGTATCAGCTTCCAAATCCCCCACGTAAGCTCCTTCGCTATTCAGCTTCATATCAACCTTTTCTCCTTTGGCCTGAAATACATTCAAATCAAAATCCGTAACCAATTCACCATCGCAATCCACTACACGAACCAACAATTGTCTCAGCTGGTTGGAAAGTTTGTAGATGTTATCTAAACCTGAGTCTCCCAATCTATTGGAGCTCAGATAAATTTCGTCTTTCTTGAACTTCTTATATCCGAAATCATCTTTGGGAGAATTAATGGGGGCTCCTAAATTAATTAGGTTTAAAAATATTCCATCACCCTTGGAATCTGCCTGAAAAATATCGAAGCCCCCAAAGCCTTCATGTCCATTTGAGGAGAAGAAAATCTTTTCCTCAAAAAGATATGGATCTCTTTCATCTCCTTCGCTATTAATATTTTCACCTAAATTAATAGGATCAGTGAATTGAAAATCATTTCCAAATTCTACAAAATAGATGTCAAACCCACCAATTCCACCAGCCATGTCTGACGAAAAGAAAAGCTTGTTTCCTGAATTAATAATAAATGGTGTAACAACGCTGTGCTCCAAGAAACTATTATATGGAAAATCTTGAATACCAATAACTTTACCATCCTCTAATTTTCCATAGAACAACTCTGGATGTACCGTTATATTTTTTTTCTTTTTGATTTTGGTGACATCCCTGGTGGCTGTAAAAAACATATATTCCACCCCATTAACTTTGGTAATCGCAGGATCACTGATATGGAGAAAGTCACTTCTTTCGAATTGTACTTCTTGGATGTTTTTTTCTTTATCTTGTCTATAGATCTTCAGGTACTCTCTTCCTGTCCAATCATAGATGTTTTTGTTAAAAGTTCTATTTCGGGCATCCATTCTTATCAAAGGCATGGACTTGCTATCCATCAACTGTTCTCTATCAGAAACAAAATAAATGTTTCCTTCCTCATCTAATGCGCCAGTAAAGTCAGCCGCATTCGAAGAGTTCAACTCACCCAAGTATTCCAAAGTCAGACTGCTTTGCATATCACGAGAAGCCAAAATCATTTCGACTTTAGATTGCTCTATTTCTTCTACTGCATATCCAAGGGAAGCTATCTTTTCAATCGCAACATTTTCTCTACCAACTACATAAGCAGATAGTAGATAACTTTCAATATCTTCTTTGATTGGTTCAGAGGACACATCAATTACTTTTCCCCACCAATCATAAGAGTTGGAATAATCATTAAGTTTATCAAAACTTAATGCTGCACCTTTGGCTGCTATATAGGAATTTTTCCTTTGGAAAGCTTGTGTATAAATATCCGCAGCATGATGGTAGTTACCAAGCTGGACTTCCTGATCTGCATACCTTAGCATCTGGTTTTGTGCTCTTGCATTAAACACAAAACCTACAAGCAATAAGGAAAGTATAATTAGTTTGTAAAATTTCTTCATAATTAGAACCATCTTTGATTTTTCATCTGTGCTTTTCTATGTGAGAGGTAATATCCTAAAGAAATCTCGTGGGAATTGTGCCTCATGTCTACCAATACATTAAGATTCTGATCATAAGCATAACCAAACCTTAAATTTTGAGTAGCAAAAACTTCTAATATCAATGCAACAGCATTTCTTGATGACAAATTAGAAGGCAAGTTATCTTTACCCCATTTCACATTTGATCTGAATGATCCGCCTAACCACACTCTATCATGAAACAATACCATGGCATTTAAGTCATAGTTGGTAGGTGCTCCCTTTACTTCCCTTACCAATATGGAAGGTTTAAACTTGACCACATCAGACACAGGTATTAACCCACCCATTGTGAAATAATAGTGAAAATCATGGTAAGCCAAGGCTATGTCCTCTCTTTCCAACACTCTTTTTCCTACCATATTGTATGCACTTATTCCTGCATAAAATGTAGATGTATTGAAAAATATTCCTGCATTCAAATTTGGAGTATAGAGATTAGCCAATCCTCCAGCTAGGACCTCATCAGGATAATCGAGAGGGTCAAGCATAGATCTATCAATGGCATATTCAGAAGCTCCAGCACTTATACCTAACCCTAAATGCGAATCAAAGCCCGTCTGAATTCTGTATGCATAAGTTAATAATGCTCCACTCGTCCGAGCAGGTCCCAATGCATCATTCAAAAAAGAAATCCCAAATCCCATAGACCCTTCATTGGCACTGAAATCCGCCGAAACTGATAAAGTCTTTGGTGCACCCGGAAACCCAACCCACTGTGATCGGTAAGTTGATTGAATATAACCCTCTTCTTTATAACCCGCATACCCCGGGTTTATGTGTAGGCCATTAAAAATATATTGACTGAATTGTGGTAACTGCTGTGCACCAACATCAATTTTTAAAGTACCAAACAATAGAAAAGCTAAAAGTAGTTTGTAATGTTTTCCCATATTAACCTGATTATAAAATCTGAATACCCATTTAAACTAGAACATTATTTAATATTCAGTTTACAAAAGTAGTTTATCGGTATGCGATCATCAATTAAACTAATACGCACTTATACTCAATCAAAAAAAATATTTAGTAATCAAACAATTATCAAAAATCAGGCATTTCAACCTTTAGCGTATTGACAATTCTTTTGATAAATACTACAACCCATATTTGCTTGTTTTTAGCCTACTCTCTATCCCTAAAGAAAAATAAATGAAGAAAATGTTCTTTATTCTTCAGAATAATTCAGGAATTGAAACAATTTGAGAAAAAATTCCCCAACCACTAAACATGATAAATTAGGTTAAACAACCTTTGCATTCCCAAATTAGACTGAAAATACCTTCTGACATCTTTTAATTCAAAAATGAACTTCATTTCTAGATCCGAATTTTGGGAGGGACTTTACAAATCACGAAACAGGTTTTTTTGAAATCGTTATCATTTTTTGATGATAGCAAATAGCATTTACGTTATTTATGGTCAACTGTCTTAAATCATCAAACCGCAGATTGGTTGAAATATACTTTGAAGAATGTTAAAAGTGACAATTGTTAAGAAAGCAGCTAATCACAATATATAATATGACATGCTATTCAAATGAAAAACAAAAAAATCAGCATAATTAACTTCATATCTAAAGAATTCAGTGAATTATGCTGATTATTGAATTTACTCACGCAAGCAACAATCTAAAAAACAGAATCACTATTCTTTTATATTCGAAAGATATTTATATACCCAAGCAGCCAAAACAGCGCCCAAAATTGGTGCAACAATAAAGACCCATAATTGGCTAATTGCATCCGTCTGTGCAAACAAAGCCTGGCTTATGCTTCTTGCTGGATTGACTGAGGTGTTTGAAATTGGAATACTGACCAAATGGATCAAAGTAAGGGCTAAGCCTATCGTCAAACCTGCAAATCCTTTCGGAGCAAATTTGTCAGTCACTCCGAGAATTACTAATAAAAAGAAGAATGTCAATAAAGCTTCAGCCAAAAAGACGGAAAACAAGCTATAACCTCCCGGTGAAAGTTCCCCATACCCATTTGAGGCAAAGCCTCCAATTTGGAAATCGCCAGCTCCCGACAAAACCAAAAACAAAACACTCGCACTTGCCACTGCACCTAAAATCTGTGCAAATATATATGCCCCTACTTCAGAACCACTATGCCTACCACTAACCCAAAGGCCTACTGTAACTGCAGGATTCAAATGAGCTCCCGAAATATGCCCCAATCCATAAGCCATGGTAACAACTGTCAATCCAAAAGCCAATGAAACCCCTGCAAAACCAATTCCTAGTTCAGGATATCCTGCTGCAAATAATGCGCTTCCACAACCTCCGAATACAAGCCAAAAAGTCCCAAGGAACTCAGCAATCATTTTTCTTACCATAAATGTTTATTTAAATTTTTGAAAATAATTATAAACTAACTTTTACTCATAACTAATCATTGTGTTCCAAATAGTAAACTTGAAATATTCATCTTATTTGAAATCTATTCAATTGTAATTGGCAAGTGATAAAAAACATGTTTTCAAAATCTCACAAAAAGGATTTTTAACAATAATATATGTTACAAATATGCTTTTTCCTAAGTCATCGAAAGGAAACCAAAATTTGCATTTTCTATTCCTTTTGATTCTCAACCATAATTCATCTTTATACCTAATACGCGAAGGTTCAAAACAATATTTGATAGCGAATCCCACTTATAATTGGTATTATTCACACGAACAAATACTAAGTAAAAGAAGACAAATTCAAAAAATAACCAAAAAATACTAGTACTACAAAAATACCACATTGTGCACTTTTTTTATAAAAAATACTCTCAATAGCAATTAAATGCATTTTTTTAAAGCAACAATAATGATTAAAAAAAAATAACTGAGTGATCTTCCTAACTTTGTATTAAATAACAAACATTATGATTGAAAACATTTAACTTATGAATAAGCTCTCTAAATATTATAAAAGAACGTTTGATGACTACAAAGTACTGGTACAGGTAAATCCAGAAGATTGGAGTGGAATCGAGTTGATTGTACATCCAGATGGTAAAATCGAAAAAACAGAAATGCAATTTGATGAGGAAGTCTTTGAAGATTTGGCTGTCGATGAGTTTGAAGAAAATGGCGCCATGGAATTTAATCTATACTTGAAAGGGGTAAAATAGAAACCTAACCTCTTTTTAGTTTAAAAAAATTCAAAAAGCCTGACAATTTCAAATTGCCAGGCTTTTTAATATACGGATTACTTTAATTGTTATTCCTCGTTATTATTTTGATTGGAAGGTTGTTGAGGCATCCATGTGGGCACCATCTCCCTTTCTTCCAACTTAATCAACTTTCCATCTTCAAAAGTCGCAAGAACATAGAATGTCTCCCCTCTATTTACTCTGTAGGTAGTAAATTCCCCATCTAAGGTATTGATGACTGCATCTCTGTTTTGTCTAAGGAATTGTCTTTCTGACATTCCTTTAGAAAACTCTGCTCTAGGGCCGAAAACAGCACATGAACCCAATAAAATTAATGCAAAGGTAAAAACTATTGAATATTTCATAATTTATTTTCATTTGTCTATGGTAAAATCTGCAAATATACTGCCATAATTTTTTGGTCTGAAAATAAGCATTTTAGCAAATTGGGGAGATTTAATCGACATTATATACTTGGAATGGAATAATTTTAAACTACCTTTGTATCGGCGGTACGACCAGCTCCTGCTGAATCCCCCAGGTCCGGAAGGAAGCAAGGGTAGGCGGTCGTAGCGGTGCGATACCGCCTCTTTTTTTATCCTTCCCTCAAAATCTCCATCAAATATCGTTCAGTGTTAAATTTATCCGCTTCCTTTCCTAGCGGGATGAATAATCAATATAATTATTAAGTCACCTAGATCAAGAAAGGATCTTAAGAGAGTCTCTTTGCTTCTTTGAAACAGGAAAGTGTATATTAAAATAGGAGTATGAAATTCGGAACAAGATTTCTCCCTAACCTCCCTAAAGTGAGGTAAAGTCAAAATGACTACTAAGATAGGAAAGGTCTCAGAAGAGGATTGCTTGTATTATCCTTTCTTATCTCTTACATAGATCAACTTAAATCTCCCTTTTTGATTTTCTCTTTGCTCAACTTCAAATCTATCAATGGAAGAAATCAAGGGTGTCAATTTCTGAAAACCGTAATTTCTAGAATCAAAATTTGGTTGCTTTTTTTGCAAAAGGTTACCAATATCACCCATAAATGACCAACCTTCATCATCAGCCAAATCCCCAATAGTGGAAGCAATTAACCTGATCAATTTAGGGTTTATCTTATCCACCTGAGGTACAGGTGTTTTTTGATCTTTCTGTTCCTCCTGATTATCTGATTGAGTTCGGAGGATTTCGAGATAAATAAATTTGTCGCAGGCTACTATAAATGGTTCTGGCGTTTTCTTTTCCCCAATTCCAATTACAGTCATTCCTGCTTCTCTTAGCCTAGTAGCAAGTTTGGTGAAATCACTGTCACTGGAAACAAGACAAAAACCATTTACTTTTTCAGAGTAAAGGATATCCATGGCATCAATTATCATTGCCGAATCAGTCGCGTTTTTACCTGTCGTATAGCCATATTGTTGAATTGGATTGATCGCATTTTCGAGCAAAACATTTTTCCACTTACCAAGATGAGGTTTGGTCCAATCACCATAGATTCTTTTGATGGTAGGATTTCCATATTTAGCAATCTCTTCCATCATTTCCTTTACTTGACCAGATGGGATATTATCTGCATCAATTAATACCGCAATCTTTATATCAGTATTCATATTTGTTTCTTTGGCTATGCTTTTTACTAGAAATCAAATATACACAAAGCATTGCTTTGGATACCCCATATACTTGAAAACTATGATGATTATCAGCTTCTTTGTTAAGAAAGAAAGAAATGATTCTAAGGATATACGGAACTTTGCCACTAACTAAAAAAAACCTGATTTAGCTTAGATCCGATATTAATTGATATTAGATACTCATAGATATTGAACATAAGCAATCAACCTTGGAATTAAAGCTACTGGCAAAGAGGCGGATAATCATAAAACTTTTTATGGAATCTGAGAAAGTAGTATGTAACCAAAAAACTTCATATGCCTATCTGCTTTCTTGCACATAGCCAATCAATAGAATGCTTGATGAACGATTTGAGGTTATTTGTTGACTGTTGACAGTTGTCTGTTGACGAGATCCGCAACTTATAAAGCCTCTTCTTACCCAAAGTGCACCATTGCGGATACTCAATTGCGGATACTCATAAACTTAAACCTAAATTTTGGTTCTCCCACTTTTATATTTAGAAATAAAATTGACTCTAAACACATTTTAAATTTTACTAATTTGTATTTTAGTTCCTTTATTAATCTTTAACTACTAATAAAATGATCGTATCAACGACTCCTTCTTTGGAAGGGTATGAAATTACAGAATACTTAGGTATCGTATCTGGAGAAACTATAATTGGAGCAAATCTTTTCAAGGATTTTTTTGCAAGCATCACAGATATCGTCGGTGGAAGATCTTCATCTTACGAAAGGGTTCTTCGCGAGGCAAAATCTATCGCATTGTCAGAAATGGAGATGCAGGCAAGAGCCTTTGGCGGAAATGCTGTCATTGGAATCGATTTGGATTATGAAACGATCAGGGACGGAATGCTTATGGTAACTGCCAGTGGCACTGCTGTGAAGGTAAATAAGAAAGCTGTCTAAATAATTTAAAACAGGAAACAATACAGCCTAAAACCCACAGCCAATTTGACTCACAAAAATTGGCTGTGGATTGCTTTTTTGAATGGTTTACAAATTATGAATCCATTGGAGCAGATAGCCACAAAGCAAAGCTCCATAAGTACCCACAGCATATCCCAAAACCGCCATCAAAACACCTACTGGGGCAAGGGAGGGATTGAAAGCCGAAGCTACTATCGGAGCAGAAGCTGCGCCTCCAACATTTGCCTGTGAACCCACAGCCACAAAGAAGAATGGCGCCTTGATAAGGTAAGCTACCAGCAGCATGATGACCACATGGAAAAGCATCCATAATATCCCGATCAAGAAAAGGATAGGGTTATCGAAGATAGCCATCAAGTCCATTTGCATCCCAATAGTTGCCACCAATACGTAAAGCATGCCTGAGCCTAATCGGGAAGCACCAGCGCCTTCCATCTCACGTGCTCTCGTAAATGAAAGAATCAGCCCCCCAGTGGTCGCAATAACCACAATCCAAAAAAATGTAGAATCCAAAGAATATTGATTCAGCTGGGGATAATTTTCTCCAATAAAAGGCGCCAGATTATCTGCTATCAGATGTGCCAATCCAGTAACTCCAAATCCAACTCCAAGAATCTTCATTGTATCTGCCATGGTAGGTATTTTCAAGATGCTATCGCGGTACTTTTCGACTTTGTCCTGCAATTCATGGATTGCAGAGCTGTCTGCTTTGAACAATTTGTCTATTACACCAGGTTTAGCTGCCCAGTAAAGCAAAACAGCCATCCAAACATTGGCTACTATCACATCCACAGCGATCATTTGGGAAAACAAACTTGGACTTGCACCAAATATCTCCAACATGGCTGTTTGATTTGCTCCTCCACCTATCCAACTCCCAGCAATCGTAGATAATCCCCTCCAAACTTCATCAGGACCTACCCCACCCAGAATCTCCGGATAGACCCAAGAAATCACAAACAATGCCATAGGTCCTCCCAAAATGATCCCTAAAGAACCCGCCAAAAACATAATCAGCGCTTTTGGTCCAAGTTTCATAATACCTTTGAAATCTATACTGAGCGTAAGCAACACAAGTGAAGTTGGAAGCAAATATCTTGAAGCCATGAAATACAACCCTGAATATTCTCCAGATATCACACCAAATGAATTTAATAAGGCTGGAATAAAATAACAAAGTAAAATGGAAGGAACTACGCGGTAAAACTTTTTGAAAAATGTATTTTCACTATTATATGTTGAAAAAACCAATGCCAGAATAATCATCAGGATACCAAAAACTACTGCATCATTGGTCAACAAAGGGATATTTTCTTCCATTATATTTGGGGTTGATTGAACTACATAAATACACTAAATGCCCGAAAAGCCAAAAAAAACCAATCAGTAATTTTCCCAGAGAAACATAAATTCCCCAAGCATCATTGCGGTAGCTCCCCAAACCATTTCTTTTTCTATATCAAAATATGGGGCATTAAGCTTCATTTGGTCACAAACAGCAATCTCTCCTTCTTTCCTAATATTCAGATCTGTCAACAAATCAACTGGGCAGGAAATAATCCGATCTACTTCAAATGGATCGGGTACAAACATTGGCTTTTCTTCTACAAATCCAATATAGGGGGATACAAGAAAATTGCTAGGTGGGATATATAGGTCAGATAATTTCCCCAGCAAATTGACATTGTTTTGTCTGACGCCGATTTCTTCCTCGGTTTCCCTCAGAGCAGTTTGCGATAAATCGTGGTCTTCTTCTTCCCATTTGCCTCCAGGGAAAGAGACCTGCCCTCCATGAACCCCATCATAACTTGGTCTTTTGATAAATGGAACCAAAGTATCATGCTCACCAGGATAAAACAACATTAAAACAGCCCCTCTTCTAGGATTAACTGGCTGATATTCGGAAAACCTCTTTTCATCTACAGGCTTAGGCGCCATACTTATCTGCCCCTCCCTACCCGGAAGTGGTTGCGAAAGCATTTTATCCAACTTCTTTATAACGTCTTTAAAGTCCATTTACCAAACTTACACCTGTAAATCTCTTAAGCAAAAAACTCTCTCTTTTATATTCTTTTGATTGAAGTGAATTGTCATATTGAGTGACAATCCCGTCATTGGGATAAATCAACCAAGCTTTTGGGGAGACACCATTTTCATCTTCAAAATGGCCTACTACAAGCAAGATTTCAGGTGTCAGCCAAACCAAATCTTCAAATGCACCAGATGGCCCCATAAATAGCAAACGCTCACGCATGCCATCAGCTCTAAAATAAGTCACTTCTGAATCTGGATTGAAATATGGTCTCCCTTCTTCCGGAAACACAATTTTATAGCTGTAAATATCAACAACCCCTTGTCCATCGGGCTGCTTTTTGAGATGAGGATAAAAAGGGCTTCCTTGGGTGATATGGAGCTCTTCCGGTCGTTCTATTCCTTCTATTGTGTCTTTTCGGGAAAATTCAAAAGCACTAAGATCAAAATCAGAATCAACACTTTTCCAATGGCTAGACCAAGCTGAAAGCTTTTGTAATCCCAATTCCATTAGCTGAGCCTCTTCGTCCATATCTGCATGTGTTTTTTCCTCTTTTGAAACATCATTCTCCTCATTTTTAGACGAGCATGACAAAACTGAAATCAGAGAAAACAATACAAGAAAGTGAATGATTTTGTTGGAATGAACCATATTTAAATTAGATGTCAAAACGAATGCTAAAGAAACACAAAATCTTATAAAATCAAAAAAGGTTCGAACATTGCTCGAACCTTTTCTATCTCTCAAACCTATTAAACCTATTGTAGATATTCATTGAATGAATAACACGCAGGAAAGGTAGAAAATGTTTTTTTATTGTCCAAACAATCGATTGCGAAAATTTTATTTGGTCGTGTAAAATATAATATAGCATCCCATTTACCCCATAATTTTCACCTTTCAAAAATACTTTTTACCATAAAAACTTCATACAGCCAGTGACAAAATAGTGAAAACCTCTAATAAAAATTTATGTTTTGTACATACCCTTCAATCTAGATTTACTAATTTCAGATTTTAAAAAATATTTTCAGAGCTTAATTTTTATTAAAATACAATCATGACCATAAATAAGGCAATTGAGTATGCTATTAATAGTATCACTTTAGAGTTCGAAAACTATATCTACAAGTTCAATGAATTGACTGGATTGGCTCCAAAGTTTTTTGCTGAAAGAAATTGGTCTGCAATGCATGAGAATCAGAGAAGAAGACTCCGCATTTACAAAGATTTCGTAAGGGTATGTGTTTTGTCATTAGAGGAAAATCTAAAACCACATATTGAAAGTAAAGAGTTTTGGAAAGAAGCAAAAATCCAATATTCAGCGAATATTTCAGCTCGGAAAGATAAAGAGCTCGCGGAAACTTTTTTTAATTCTGTCATAAGGAAAGCATATCCCAATTTGGAAATAAATGAAAATGTAATGTTTGTCCATGAAGGTTATGACACTTGTGACCTTCATCCAGTAGACAGTCTTTATCATAGCTACCCATCTTCTTGGGGACTTCAGAAAATCATTCGAAAAATCATTGAAGATTTTGATTTTGGCGTTCCTTATTTGAGTAAAGAGGAAGATATCCAGTATCTGGTCAAAGCAGTAAGGGAAGTGATTTTGACTAGGTACGAGCCTACCCAAGATACAATCACACAGGTGCTAAAAAGTGTTTTCTATAGAAATAAAGCCGCATACCTTATCGGTAGAACAAGAGTTGGTGGAAAATGGATGCCTTTTATCATCCCATTTCTAAATGGTCCAAGCGGAGTTTATGTTGACACAATGATTTTTGATCCAAGAATCATGGCGCACATGTTCAGCTTTAGCAGGTCTTATTTTATGGTAGAAGTAGAGATTCCTTCATTGATGGTTTCTTTTCTGAATGCTGTCATTAGCCACAAACAAGTCCATGAACTTTATAATGCCATTGGTTTCAACAAACATGGGAAAACTGAATTCTATCGTGACTTCTTAATTCATCTAAATGAAAGTAAAGATCAATTTACCATAGCAGAAGGGATTTTGGGGATGGTAATGACAGTGTTTACCTTACCAAGCTACAACATCGTATTCAAGCTTATCAAGGATCACTTTGAGCCTCCAAAAAACATGACAAGGCAGGAGGTTCGTGAAAAATACAAGCTCGTGTCATTACATGATCGTGTGGGAAGAATGGCTGATACGCATGAATTTGAGAACTTCCATTTCCCGCTAGACAGAGTAGATCCTCGACTTGTAGAAGAAGTGAGAAACACCACTAATTCACTTTTGGTAATCAAGGATAATAAAATGATCATCAAACATCTATACACTGAGAGAAGGATGATCCCTTTAAACATCTATTTGGAGCATTGCAGCCATGAAGATGCGAAGCAGGCGGTAGAAGAATACGGAAACAGTATTCTTCAACTTGCACAAGCGAACATTTTCCCTGGGGATATGATGACAAAAAACTTTGGTGTAACGCGACAAAAAAGAGTGATTTTTTATGATTATGATGAAATAGAATTTTTGACAGATATGAATTTTAGATGGAAACCTAAAGCAGAAACTTATGAACAGATTTATGCTTCAAGCCCTTGGTATGACATTGCCAAAAATGATGTTTTCCCAGAGGATTTCAAAAGATTCATGATTGGCAGAGCAGATGTAAAAGAACACTTTTGGGAATACCACAAAGACTTATTCAATCCAGATCATTGGGTGGAAATGCAAAATAAAATCCGATCAGGTGAAATACTCCATGCATTTCCTTACCCAATTGCAATAAGGTTTAGACCAAATGAAGAAATTTAGAAGGGATAGCCAATGGCAAAGTTGAAGATGAGGTTTTCTCTTCGCCAAGATTTACTTCCAAATTCAAAAGTATTGCCCCAGCGTTCGTTTTCTGGTAAATATGGAACTCTTAGAGGTGTAGCCAAATCGAATCTTATCACAAAAAACTCTATATCTATTCTTGCTCCGAATCCAGCACCAACAGCCATTTCATTCCACCAGTTGGATGTGAATTTTCCACCCGGCAAAGCTTCATTTTCATTGATTAACCAAACATTACCTGCATCCATAAATAATGCCCCTTTCAAAACCGAAACCAATGGAAACCTATATTCTATATTTCCTTCCAGCCTTACATCACCTGCTTGATCAAAAAAAGACCCCAAATCGATCTGTTCGGGTCTATATGTACCTGGTCCCAAACCTCTGATCCGAAATGCTCTCACACTATTTGGGCCACCTGAGAAAAACTGTTTTACAAAAGGCAATGATTCTGAATTCCCATAAGGCAGTCCTGCACCACCAAAAAGCCTTGTCGCTATTGTATGCTTTTCGTTCAATCTGAGATAGTATCTAACGTCTACATCAGCTCGGGAATACTGGGCGAAATTCAAGCCAATGAAAGTCCCAGGCTCCCCTCCTGTTACTGATTTGGCAAGATTCAAACCGTTTCCAGCAAGGTCAAGTGTAGTTCCTACAAAAATGCCATGAGTCCTAAATCTATCTGAAAGCTTGTTGTAATTGAAGGTATAATTGATACCCGCTATAAACTGCTGCTCAAAACTCCTTCGGAGGAAAGGGTTGTTATCCAATATCTCATCAAACTCCGGTGATGTCCTTGAGAGGTTCACCAAATTTAAACTTATTGGATTGATCTCATGATAGACAAATCTATTGGCATTCCAATAGTACCCGTAGTTTGCAGAGAATGTGTTTAACCTATAGAGCCCTCCTCTATTTTGATATTCAGTACCCAAACTCATTTTGGTTTTCGGCACAGAGTAGCTGAATTTCTCTTTGATGGGAAGGAAAAACACTACCCTAGGAAAAATCAGATCTGCCTTCAACCCCAGCTCTATGGAGTTCAAGCCAGACAATTGTCCTCCTGCAATTTGATTTTCATAAGCAAATTTGGCAGTCAAATTCATCGTCTCACCGCCGTGGAACAAATTTCTGTTCCTATAAATCAAATTCAGTGCTGGGCCGGCAAAGTTGTTTGATTTAGACACCCCCTGCAACTCTACCCTCACTGACCTTTTATTCATTGGTGATAAGTATATATCTGCATCCAAATTTCCTTTGGTCACACTATCGCTTAGCTCCTCATACCGTAAGTTAACGAAGCGATAATTCCCAATAGATGTCAGCCTATTACTTGTCAATCTGGATTTTTCAGGAGAATATCTTTCCCCTTTTTCCAGTAAAATATACTGTTCCAGCAATTTCGGTTTAAAAACCTCAACACCTTGAATAAAATCCTTCCCTTCTATTGTCACGGTATCGATCTTGTCTTCCTCTTCAGAGACAGAATAATTTGGAAAAACCCTAATGTTATTCACCGTGTAGGGAATAATCCCACTACTAGGTGTATCAGATCTAAACCTTAAAAAAAGATCAAACTCACGTTGCTCATTAATATTTGTATCTGCTTCAAATATCAGATAGTTGGGATTGAAATTGTAATAGCCGATTTTTTTCAATTCTTCATCGATTCTTTCTCTTTCACTTTTTAGCTCTGACAGATTAAATCGAACACCTTTTTTCAGAATGGTCTCCTCCATCAGTTTAATGATTTCTTTATCAACTTCCAGAGAATCTCTATCGACGCTTATATCCCGCAATAAATATGGTTTAGACACCTCAACTTTATAAGCTACTGATGCGAATTTCCCATCTCTATCCACATCTGAGGAGGCTACAGAATAGAAAAAACCGTTATTTTCTAATCTGTTTACCATCAACTCCTCTGTAGTAGCTGGATCCACTTCACTAAAATACACCGGCTCTTCCCCAAATTTTCTTTTCAAAAATCTATTGATAAACCCTGGCTTTTCTTTACTTCCTTTGTAATGTGTCCAAAGTCCAAAATACATTCCCAGAACTTTGTTGTTGGGCTCAGGTCTCATCAACCCTTCCAATTCAGATTTCAAATCTTTGAAATCCTGAATACTCTCTTCAGACTTAAGTTCCAAATCAGCTCCCGTATATAGATATTCATCTTCAGGTATGAATTTTTTTACACTGCATGCTTCTGACAAAACAAATAGCAAACAAAAAATAAATATTTCTTTGGACTTAATTTTCATCTTCCTCCTTCTTTAGATTTTCAGACTTTCCTTCAGAAGGCTTTTCTTTTCCTTCTTCTTCCTTATCTTTTTTACCGTTCTCTTCTTTGATTTTATCGATTGGGTTTGACTTATCCTTATCCGCTTCTACCCCTTTCCAAAGTTCAAAAAACTCATTGAATTCTCTGTTGAAAATGACTCCAATCCCTGTAATGATCAACTGACCATCGATAATACTTTCAAATTGATTTTTTCTAAAAGCCCTTAATCTATATCTTTCGTTTTTGGTGAGGATATACTCCAAGCTTACATTTCCAAGAACTGCATTGGCTTGATCTGGATTTTGGGAACTTCCTTCCACATCTACTTGGCTACCAACTTGGACTATTAGCCTATCGTCAAACATCCTTTTTCTGGCACTTACATTCAGTTGTGTTCTATCTTGTGCACTACCTCCTTGATAATCGGTAAAGCTATCCAAATCAAAATCCAATTCTAATCCTGAATTTCCAAAAACGCTGCTAGACAAAGCGTTCAATTGACCTGAAAGAACCTGGCTCACGCTATTTCGTGCAATCGCAGAAGTTCCTCCTCCCGAACCATCACTGCCGGTGGATGGGAAAAATCTATTGAGAACCAATAAGGAAAAGACCTGTTTATTGAGTTCATCTTCTTGCTCATTTACTTGTAAAACTCTGCTATAAACATTTCCCCCAAGTGCGCCTCTTTGTTCCTCTGGCATATCAAGTCTAAATGAAATCTCTGGCCTTAGCAATTCCCCATTCACATTCAAATAAACTGAAAAAGGCAGTTCCTGATTGAATTGGGTTCTAGATTCCGTATTCGAACCAGAAAGCTGAGAAGCCATCAATTCTGTAGCAGCAGTCCTG
Organism: Belliella calami; assembly: GCF_022549695.1. Taxonomy (GTDB): domain Bacteria; phylum Bacteroidota; class Bacteroidia; order Cytophagales; family Cyclobacteriaceae; genus Belliella; species Belliella calami. The sequence continues at coordinate 19,070 of NZ_JAKZGS010000001.1, forward strand.
ATCGAATAGATAGCCGAAATACTCAAGTTGGCATCCATAGGGTCTCCATTCCAAGTAATCCTACTACCAGATGCTATTTCAAACCTTCTACTTACGAGATTATAAAGTGACATTTCATAATGACCATTATTAATTTCATAATTACCACTCAAAGTAATTCTTCCATTTGGATTGATTTCCATATTTAAATCAGCCCTCCCAGACACTTCCAGATTATCACCCGATCGCTCATCCACTACAATTCTAAATACAGCGTCCGGATCAATTTTCAGGACTGACCTGATATCATATCCAGCAAATGAACCAGTGACTTCATCACCCTGACGCGTCAATATATCAAATGGATCTTGTCTATTCACAAATTGGACTACACCTTCCCTTTCTACAATATCTAATTGTGTCTCCGGAATGATTACAGTGAAATCTGTCCCTTCTTTGATACTGATATCGGCCTTGATTCTTGGAAGGTTCAAATCTCCTGTCACTGCCACATCCGCATCCAAAATAGCACTCCCAAAGAATAAGTCATTATCCTCTCTACTGGAGCTTACTGCTTTGAAGTTATTTGCTTTCAGGCTTAGATCAAAACTTGGGTTGACAAAGCTTTCTGTTTTGACTGATCCATCGATCACAAAATTCTGACCTTCCACATCCTGAATTGTAAAATTGTTTAGATATACACCTTCATTGTCAATCCTAATCCTTTCGTCAGGCATGAGGTATTTTGAATTCAGTTGGGATACTAAAAAAGAAGCTTGTTTAAAAGAGAATTCACCTTCATATCTCGGGTCAGTTGTAGTTCCTGATGCATTGATTTTGCCAGAAAGATATCCTGATGCATCTCTTAATTCTGAACCTGCAAGATCTGCAATGACTTGCATCTCTATTTTATTCAAATCCAAATCAAGATCAAATTCCCCTCCAGCCTCATCAGCGATAAAACTTCCTCCCAAATCCAAATCAAAACCGCCGTCTTTCAATGCCAGTTCAAGTTTGTAATTACCTAAATTTTCAGACACAGCATCCAATGAAAGATTGCCCAAAGGAACATCCAAAGCCTTGAGTTCCGCAACTTTTAAGTTTGCCAAAAGACCTATTGCTCCAAATGGGTTCTCGACAACCAATCTACCATTGAGGGTACCTCCTGCAATCAGTTCATCTGGATTGAGCAAACTGGTAAAGGTTTCTAACCTGAAATCCTTAAATTCCATTGCAAGGTGCTCTTCTGAAACATCGTTTAAATCATCCCTGATCTGTAATTCCTGATTGTTTCTAAAAAATCTAAATTCTTCAAAATGAATAAATTTTTCAGCCAAAAGAATCTCATTATTTTTTGGTATCTGCCATTCTCGTTTGTTCAGCAATAAATTTTCAGGTGAAAAATGAATACTCAGCGTGTCACCATTCATTCCAATGTCAGTTGCTACATGTACAAGTCTCTCCTCACCATCAAACGAGTTGAAGTCAAAATACAATCTTGAATCTTGCAACTCACCCTTGAAATAAGTCCTATCCATAGATAAAGGCCCAGTAACAAGTTTCATAAACCCAAAAGCCAAATCCAAATCTTCTTGATCTGATCTTACCCTCACCCCCAAACTATCTAACTCAATCCCTGCATATTTCAAATATGGGAAATCCACATTTGCATCAAGTTTACTTTCCCTTTGGTTGAAATCTACAATGATCTTTGCAGTATCCAATTTTTCCAACCCTTGTAAAAAAACCTGATTCAATATCGGAGCTTGATTTATCGTCAAGTCCAAATTCATCATAATATCGCCATCCGCAAGTAAGCTGGAATCTTGCTCATCAAGATACCTTCTCAAATGATCACCAATTGCATCACTTAATAATTGTGGTGAAGTATTTGACCTCAATTTTCCATTGACCAATAAACTTTTGATATCCAAACTCGTGGAGTCTTCTCTTATCATTGCTTTGAGATCTAGGCTTCCAATTGGATAACTTCGTTGCTCATAAACCATGATTGCATCTTTCAAGTTAGTATGCAAATCAAAACTGCTTGGATTTCCTTCAAATTGTGCTGTAAATAAAAACTTACCCCTTAGGCTTTGTGGAAAAAATCCAAGTTCATAAAAATCGGCTCCTTTTAGATCTAAATTGACATCTATCTTGGAGTTTATTGAATCTAGCTCAAGTTTTGTAAGCAATTCAAAATTCAAATATTCGTCTTCAAGGGATAGCTTAACATCACCAATTCCATTCTCCATCTGTCCTTCCAATACCATTCCCGAATAATCATTCCCATTTATTCTCAACCTTTCAAAATTGGAAGTGAGCTCAGCACTCAGATCATTTATTGAGGATCCGCTTCCCGAACTTTGAATTTCGAAAGTCAATGTATCCAAGCCCGGATTGTCCAACAAATTCCCTAATTGCAATTGATCAACTTTGATATTTGCCAAAAAAACTATTTGCTCTTGATTCTTGAAAGCACCATCGAAATTGATTTTGCCCATTTCAGTTTCTAGAAATGCCTGCGCTTTCAGATCATCCAGCTTTCCTTTTACTTCTGCATCCAATGAAAGGCTTTCAGGCAAGTTAATTCCACCTAGACTTTGCTGATCCACGAACTTTAGAATTGTATTCTTATTTGTTTTTAGGGAAATTTCAGGAAAATCAAAGGCCAATAAATCCATATCCAAAAGATTGGATACTTTCCCGGAACTTGTCAGTCTAGTTTCATCCCAACTCACTTCTAAATTTGGGATATCCAATGAAGTTATGTCTCCTCTAGCACGAACTTTCATTCTTACCGGATAAGAAGCCAAACTTTTTATCATTTCATCATTTCTTAAACTTGGTTCAAAAAAGTATGCATCTCTAACATCAACCAAAAACTGACTTACCTCAATATCCATTGAGCTACGGTCCGGTGATTCAATCAAGGCTTGGATGGAATTGTAGCCTAGTGCCACATCAGCCCGAAGCTTACTTCTATTTGTCTCAATCCGGAAATCATCAATCTCTATTGATTTATTGTCGAGTTTGAGTCCTGTAGTAAAAGTCCTTAATTCAAACCCTCCAGCTTCTTTAAAATTGAATTCACTGATATTTAATCCTGCCTTTTCATTTTTCAAATAAATATTATCCAAAGTCAGAGTTAACTCCTCAAAAACCATTGCCTCGGGATTAAAAAACCCTTGTCTTGGTGCTACATCTTTTGTCTTGAATTCAATTCTGTTTTCCTCCAAATTGATTAAACCTACATCAACAATCCAATTTGGCCACTTGAAAGGTGTAGCTTCAGTTTGATCTGATGAGTTTGAAGCAACTGATGGGGTGGAAAAATCGTGAAACAATATCTTTGATTTTAATAAGGACAATTCCTTTACCATCACTTTTTGGGTTTCCAAATCGAACTCTGGCACTTCCAATCTCAAATCTCCAATAAACACATCTGCCAGTTGATTTGATACTTCATCATTGTACATCAATGATACATTTTGGATCAAAAAATTATCCAGTGAAACCAAGGCCAAAGCTTCCGAATCAGATTCCTCTTCTTCAGATGCTTCTAGGGGCTTCGTTTGCCTGTAGCTAATTTGACTTTCCTTCAACTCTATATTTCTAATATCAAATTCCAATTTTTCTAAATCTAAAAATGGGATATCAACATCCAGACTCCCTAATAATAACTTCGCATCCATACCCATTTTTTCATCAAGATATATCAAGTCGAAATTCCTCAAAGAAATTGGATCAATTGAGATTTTCATGGGTTCAGATTCAGCCTCAGTTTGATTTACTTCAGTATCTTGGATGTTTGTAGAATCAGAAACAAAAGCATCTATCAAAAAATCATAATTAAATTTCTCGGAATTTTCTTTTCTAACAACTCGTGCTTTGAGACCTTCCCAATCAAGTTTGGATATATGAAGATCACCAGAACTGATAAAATCCCATAATCCAATACCAACTTCAAGATCTTTGGAATACAACAATGTGTCATTTTGCATATCCTCTACGTAAAGGCCTTCTAAGGAAAGGTTTCCACCAAAAGTCAAGAAAAGTCTTTCAATTTCTATTTTAGTGTTTGTTTTTTGGGAAAGAAAAGAAGTTGCTTTCTCCACGACAATACCTTGCCCCCAGGGACTTCTGATAAAAAACACCAGAGATATCAGGATCACCATAATGCTCAGAATTATTATAGCTGAGATTTTTAAAAATTTGCGAAGAAGCTTTTTGATGATTATAAGAAGGTTAGGTGAATATTAAGTTTCAAATATAACATTAACATGATAAAATTGGGCAAAAATAAAGCCACAATCATAATGATTCAGAAGAGAGTTAAATATTATTTGATAAGTGAGCGCTTGACCGTTTTGTAAAACCAAAAATTTCTTTCAAAGTTTATCTCAACCCAAAACAAATCAAGAAAACTCCTAAGCATTATTTCAAATAAATCCATCCAAAAACCTGTCATTTTGTCGGTATTTAGTTAATTTTGCAGATTGAAATTGACAATTACATGGAAAACATCATCAAAGACATAGATATTATATCCTCAGAAGAAGCACAAGTTTGTGATTATAAGACAACTGAAGATGAAAACACAGGGAAGACCAAAAAAATTTATATAGAGTCTTATGGATGTCAGATGAATTTCTCCGACTCCGAAATCGTCGCATCGATCATGAAAGACAATGGTTTCGATACGACTTCTGATTTCCATCAAGCTGATGTTATTTTCCTAAATACATGTTCAATAAGGGAAAAAGCAGAGCTGACAGTAAGAAAACGACTTTCACAATTCAACAATATCAAAAAAAACAAACCTGAATTGACCATTGGAGTGCTAGGATGCATGGCGGAGCGGTTGAAAGAGAAATTGTTGGAAGAAGAGAAATTGGTTGATGTAGTAGTAGGCCCAGACGCATATCGAGATCTTCCAAACTTGGTTTCAGAGGCAGAAGATGGAAATAAGGGGGTGAATACATTTCTCTCAAGGGAAGAAACTTACGCAGATATTTCTCCCGTAAGGCTAAACTCAAATGGGGTTAGTGCATTCATTTCTATCATGCGAGGATGCGACAACATGTGCTCATTCTGCGTGGTTCCTTTCACCAGGGGAAGGGAAAGAAGCAGGGATCCACATTCAATCGTCAGAGAAGCCCAAGAATTGTATGACAGAGGGTTCAAAGAAGTGACTTTACTAGGCCAAAATGTAGATAGCTACAAATGGTCACCTGAAGAAAACAACAAAGCCCGACTCAACAAAAAAGAAGATGCTGTAAGTGCCGTTATCAACTTTGCGAATTTATTGGAAATGGTAGCGAAGATTAGTCCACTCTTAAGAGTAAGGTTTTCAACCTCCCACCCCAAAGACATTACAGATGAAGTGCTTTATACCATGAAAAAGTACGACAATATCTGTAAATATATTCATTTGCCAGTGCAAAGTGGAAACTCCAGGGTTTTGGATATGATGAACAGAACTTATGATCGAGAGTGGTATTTGGAAAGAGTCTCAAAAATAAGAGAGATTCTTGGTGAGGAATGTGGAATTTCTTCTGATATGATTACCGGATTCTGTACAGAAACAGAGGAAGAGCATCAAGATACACTGACATTGATGGACATTGTGAAGTATGATTTTTCATATATGTTCTATTATTCAGAAAGACCAGGAACGCTAGCTGCGAAAAAATATGAAGATGACATTCCTTTGGAGACCAAAAAGAGGAGGTTGAACGATATTATTCAGAAGCAGAGTAAATTATCAGAAGAGAGAAACAAATTGGATGTAGGAAAAATCCAAGAAATCCTTATAGAAGGAGAATCAAAAAGGTCTGAAGACCAGCTGAAAGGAAGAAACTCTGCAAACAAAGTAGTCATTATAGAAAAAGGAAATTTGAAGAAAGGTGATTATGCCATGGTGAAAATCATAGATTGTACACCTGCTACGCTATTTGGTGAAGTCATATCTTAATATAAAAAACACACCATGATCACAGCATCAGAAATTCAAAGTGTAAAGCAAAGATTTGGAATCATAGGGAATAGCCCTTTGCTTAATCATGCCATACAAGTAGCGATGCAAGCATCTCCAACTGAAATGACGGTATTGATCACAGGGGAAAGTGGTAGTGGAAAAGAGTCATTTTCCAAGATCATACATTCACTTAGTGTCCGGAAACATGGGAAGTTCATTGCCATCAACTGCGGCGCTATTCCGGAGGGAACGATTGATTCAGAGTTGTTTGGACATGAAAAGGGTTCATTTACTGGTGCTCATGAAGCTCGAAAAGGGTATTTTGAAGTGACAGATGGCGGATCTATTTTCTTAGATGAAATAGGGGAAATGCCACTTGGGACTCAAGCTAGACTGCTGAGAGTCTTGGAAAATGGCGAATTCATCAAAGTTGGTTCGTCCAAAGTCCAAAAGACAAATGTTCGTGTCATTGCAGCCACTAATGTAAATTTAATCAAAGCTGTAGAAAAGGGTAAATTCAGGGAAGATCTTTACTATAGGTTAAACACAGTCCCCATATTTGTCCCACCACTTCGGGAAAGAGGGGAAGATATCGTTTTGCTATTTAGAAAATTCACCACAGATTTTTCTGAAAAATACAAGGTCAAACCTGTGTCTTTGGACGAAGATGCAAAGACACTTCTGATGAAATTCCCATTCCCTGGGAACATTCGACAGTTGAAAAACCTAGCAGAGCAGATTTCCTTGTTGGAACAGGAAAGAGAAATAGATGCAAACACTTTAGGCAGATATTTACCTACCGGCCAGACAAGATTGCCAGCCGCTTACACAGGAGGTGGCTCTGGCAAAGATAGTAGCAATGATTTTTCGGAGAGAGACATACTTTACAAAGTCCTCTTTGATATGAAGAAAGACATGCACGAGTTGAAAAAGCTAGTTTTGGAAAGTTATCAATCAGGTGGACTGAACTCATCGATCATCAATAAGCATCAGAATCTTTTCGAGGATTTAGACTCACCTGTTTCATTTGAAGAAACCAATTCCAATGTACCTTCAGTCAATATGCCATTGGTAATAGATTCACAAAAAAATGAAAACAATATGGATGATTATGAAGATGAATCCATAGAAGATATCATTCACGAAGAAGATGACAATTCACTTTCTCTGGAAAGAAAAGAAAAGGAAATGATCATTCGTGCCTTAAAAAAACACAATAATAAAAGAAAATACGCCGCAAGTGACCTCGGAATCTCAGAAAGGACGTTATATAGAAAAATCAAACAATATGACATTGAATAAAAAGAAAGCTTGTTCATTGGTTTTCGTATTGGGATTGGCGCTAGTTTTCAATGCCTGTTCGGTCAAATATAGCTTTACAGGCACCAATATCAACTACGAAATCACGAAGACATTCTCAGTAGAGAATTTCTTTAATGATTCGGGTGGTGGTCCAGCGAACATGGGACAGCAATTCACAGAATCTCTCAAAGATTTCTACCAAAGGAATACGCAATTGGAATTGGTGAGGTCAAATGGGGATTTACAGCTTTCGGGTGCTATTTCGAGATACAATATCGCCCCTCAAGCCACTGTCACCAGTACAGACCCCAATGCACCTGACAGAGCAGGTCAGGAAAGGTTGACTATTGTCGTTGAGGTAGAATTCATAAATACCAAAAATGAGGAAGAAAACGTGAAAAGGAGCTTTTCATTCTTCAGTGATTACAATCCAAGGACAACCTCCCTTTTGCAAGTAGAAAGTGTTTTGATTGAAGAAATATTTGAAAATATCATTCAGGATATTTTCACTGCTACTGTAGCAAATTGGTAAAAATGCTTATATTCGAAATCCATAATCACAAATGAAGTGAACGCTAACCAATTTTTAAATATTGTAAGTCAAGGTGATCAACTAAGTAAGGATCAAGTCAATCAGCTCTTTAAGCTTCACCAGAACTTCCCTTATTTCCAAATCCCAAATATTTTGCTTGCAAAATATGAATTGCAAAAATCGAAAGGTTCACCTTCTGATTTTTTGGCATTCGCTGCTATAAACAGTCCCAATAGGGCTTGGCTTAAGATATTAATTGAAGATCCGGATGCAATCTCAAACTTGACTTTTCTATCTTCAAAGCCAAAGGCTACAGATGCTCCAGAAAAACTAGGCAATGCGGCAGTTTTGGAAGACGAATCTGAAAGCGAATTGGTACCCAGACCACTACCAGAGACAGATCCTTCAAAAAGGGTGGAAATATTGAAAAAGCTGGATGAAGATTTAAAATCTAAAGCTTCCCTAAAGCCAGCTGAAGAGAAAGAAGTCGTTAAACCACGGAAAAAGCGAAGTGGACCGGATGATTTGATCGAAACGATAAGAAAAAAGGAGAAAAAGGAAATACTAGACGTCAAAAAGAAAGAGCAAATAGATATCATCAAGTCTTTTAGTAAGAAGGATATAAAATTAGCTACGCTCAAAGAAATTGAAAATTTCCAGAAGCAAAGTGATCTTTCGGAAAACAGTACAAAACTCAATCCTGATCTTTTATCTGAATCTTATGCCAAGCTACTGGCCAAACAAGGAAAAAATAAAAAAGCCAAGGAAATTTATCAAAAATTGATGGTGAAATTTCCAAATAAAAGCACTTACTTTGCGGACTTGATTAAAGAACTAGAGAATAAAAATTAAAAATATGTTTACTATAATTATCAGCATTATAATCGTATTAGCAGTATTGTTGGTTTTGGTGATACTTTCTCAAAACTCAAAAGGCGGAGTTGGATCTGCTTTTGGCGGAGGTGCTTCCCAGATCATGGGCGTTACCAAAACAGGAAACATCCTTGAAAAATCAACTTGGGTATTAGCTCTAGCAATACTTGTACTTTCATTAGTATCATCAGCATTCTATTCTTCATCTAGTGTAGACAACTTCACTTCACCGAATATCGAGAGTGCAAAAAAACAAATCATAACTCCATCTTTCGACAACAACGAAAGCATACTACCTTCTACCCCTGCTGAAGAAGCTCCAGCAGAAGTGACTCCTACTGAAGAAGGTAATGAGGAAAACTAAAAGATTATTTTTAACAAAAAAAAAGCCCAACTTCAAAAGTTGGGCTTTTTTTATGCCTTCTTCATTCTACATTTTTCAAAAGTAACCTTTTGCTAATTGGCAACAAGCTTTCCTGAATTGGAATTCGGTATCTTGAATGAATTCTAAAGGCAGCTGGGTTAGGCAATTCTTGGTAGTCCTTTACCAATCCCAACTTCATTTGCTCAAAAGTATTTACAATGGACAGCCTTACATTTCTGATAAATTGAAGCATAATCCCTTTAAACTTATCAATGCTATTCTGGAACAAACTCACTTTATATTTATAAATCAAAATTTCTTTGGAGTCTTCCTGTGAAAGCATAATGTAACCTTCCTTCTGATAAAGCGGAGAAATACCAATAGGCTCAATCAACATTTCATTTTCCAGAAAATCATAAATATCCTTGCCTTGTTCAATGTAATTTTTGAAATGGGGTATTGAATACTGTACAATTTCATCAAGCTGCTTCATCATATCATCATCTATAAAGACAGGACGATAGTTCAGTTTCAGACTTTCAATATCAGGCCCTTCCAATTGCTTTGGAAAAGCTGCTTTCAATTGATTTTTATCCTCCTCAAACGATTTTAACCTTCCATAATGATGAATCAAGTCAGCTAAAGGCGGATAAAGCTTTACTTCCTTGAAGTTTGTATTTACACCTTTGAGGTAAGCCAATAGAAGGTATTTTTTGTATTCAAAATCAATCCAACCTTCCGTAATCCAGTTTTCTGATAAATTTTTCATAATCAATTCGAATGAATCATATACACAGAAAATTTACTAAATATCTGACATCAAAAAAACAATATTTACGAAAAATTGACAGATTGAATGGTGGAAAATCACTTCCCTGACAGGAAAGATGAAAAGAATGCCGACTTTATGTCAGGAATGAACAACTTCCACCAATTGGCACAAAAAGTGAAATAGGGATTGCATCATTATAGAACTAACTTTAATAAAAAATCATAATTATGTCAAACGTGAACATCAAACCTCTTGCAGACAGAGTTCTGGTAGAACCAGCTGCAGCAGAAGAGAAAACCGCTTCTGGACTTTATATCCCAGATACTGCTAAAGAAAAGCCTCAAAAAGGAACAGTTGTAGCCGTAGGTAGTGGCAAAAAAGATGAACCCTTGACTGTCAAAGTGGGTGATACTGTATTGTATGGCAAATATGCTGGCACTGAAATCCCAGTGGATGGCAAAGATTTTCTTATCATGAGAGAAGCTGACATCTTTGCGATTTTATAATCATCTATTTTAACACATTCAAAAAACTTAAAATTCAAAAAAAATGTCAAAAGAATTATTTTTCAATACCGACGCAAGAGACAAACTGAAAAAAGGCGTAGATGCTCTTGCAAACGCTGTAAAAGTGACACTTGGTCCAAAAGGTAGAAATGTAATCATCGACAAAAAATTCGGTGCTCCTACCATTACAAAAGATGGTGTATCAGTAGCCAAAGAAATCGAATTGGCAGAGCCTATCGAAAACATGGGTGCACAATTAGTGAAAGAAGTAGCTTCGAAAACTGCCGACAATGCTGGAGATGGAACTACTACTGCAACAGTCCTAACGCAAGCAATTTTCAATGTTGGTATCAAAAACGTAGCTGCAGGTGCCAATCCAATGGACTTGAAAAGAGGTATCGATAAAGCTGTTTTGGCTGTTGTTGGTTCTTTGAGAGAAAGTTCTAAGGCAATCTCTACAGGAAAAGAAATTCAACAAGTAGCGACAGTATCTGCCAACAATGACGAAGAGATCGGTAAAATGATTGCTGATGCGATGGAAAAAGTTGGTAAAGATGGTGTGATCACTGTTGAAGAAGCTAAAGGAACTGAAACTGAAGTAAGAACTGTAGAAGGTATGCAGTTTGACAGAGGTTATCTTTCTCCATACTTCACTACCAATACTGAAAAAATGGAAGCTGAATTGGAAAGACCATATATCTTGATCTATGACAAGAAAATTTCTTCCATGAAAGAGTTACTCCCAGTATTGGAGCCAGTAGCCCAGACAGGAAAACCATTGTTGATCATTGCCGAAGATGTAGATGGAGAAGCATTGGCTACCTTGGTAGTAAACAAAATAAGAGGAGCTCTGAAAGTAGCTGCTGTTAAAGCACCAGGTTTTGGTGATAGAAGAAAAGCAATGTTGGAAGACATCGCTATCCTTACAGGTGGTACAGTAATTTCTGAAGAAAGAGGTTACAAACTTGAAAACGCTACTATCGATTATCTAGGTACAGCAGAAAAAATCAACATCGATAAGGATAACACCACCATCGTAAATGGTTCTGGAGATCCAGCTGCAATCCAAGCGAGAATCGCAGAGATCAAATCCCAAATAGAAAAAACAACTTCTGACTACGACAAAGAAAAGCTACAGGAAAGATTAGCTAAGCTTTCTGGTGGTGTTGCAATCCTTTACATAGGAGCTGCTACAGAAGTAGAGATGAAAGAGAAGAAAGACAGAGTTGATGATGCACTTCATGCAACTAGAGCTGCAGTACAAGAAGGTATTGTCGTAGGTGGTGGTGTAGCGCTCGTAAGAGCTGCTGCTGCTTTGGATTCTTTGAGAGGAGAAAATGAAGATCAAGATACTGGAATCAATATCATCAGACAGGCTATCGAATCTCCATTGAGAACGATTGTTGAGAATGCTGGCGGTGAAGGTTCGGTAGTGATCAATAGAATCAAAGAAAACTCTGGAAACTACGGTTACAATGCAAGAACAGATGTATATGAAGATCTATTCGAAGCAGGTGTAATAGACCCTACAAAAGTTACACGTTTAGCATTGGAAAACGCAGCTTCAATCGCCGCACTTCTATTGACTACAGAATGTGTGATTGCAGATGTAAAAGAGGAAGGTTCTGCTATGCCTCCAATGGGTGGTGGCGGAATGGGTGGAATGATGTAATCAACCATTCATGATAATATTCAAAAAGGGAGTCATGATGACTCCCTTTTTTTCTTTACAATTCACCTGAATTGTAAAGAAAAAACATATCATAAACCGAAAAATACGAGGATTCTATTTTTATCATAAGATTATAATTGTAATTTACACCGTTAATTACCCTATTAAGTCCACTTTTATCTCAAGATTAATTAATGCACTCATTTTACTCAATTATTTTAATTGACGACGATCCGATCAACAACTTGATCAATAAGCGATTGATATCAAAAATGGATCTTGCTGATCAAGTAGAGGAGTTTTTGGAAGCTGAAAAAGCGCTTGAAAGAATCGAAAAACTAAATATTGAAGAGAACACCTTGATTTTGTTGGACATCAATATGCCAGTGATGAATGGTTGGGATTTCTTAAATGAATATTTAAAAGTGTTTCAAAGCAGGAAAGATAGAATAGTCATGCTATCAAGTTCCATCAATTTTCAAGATAGGCAAAAAGCAAAACAATATTCTTGTGTTGAAGGATTTATAGAAAAACCATTGACACCAGACAAATTCAAGATCATCCTTTAAAATGAATTCATCTTTGGATAATGAGGAAAATAGAAGTATGGAGTTGTATGTTTTTGGTGAGAATCATTTTGAGAAACACCACCTTACTTCTCTTTCCCAACTTGACCAAAAAATCCAAACTGACAAAAAATGTTGGCTGAATGTCCACAAGAGTCATGATAAAACTATTTTTGAAGATATATGTCAGCACTTTGACATACACCCAGTAGCGTTCGATGACATTGATAATTTAGATCAAAGACCGAAACTTGAGGACTTTGACAATTTTATATTGATTGTCAGTAAAATGCTGTACACAAAAAGTGACATTCACCATTTGGAAAAAGAACAAGTCAGCATCGCTTTCAATAAGCACATTGTCATCACATTTCAAGAAAATGAATATGATATTTTTGATCCTATCAGAATTCGACTAGAAAATCCGAATGGAAAAATGAGAAAATTGGCAACAGATTACTTTGCCTACACCCTACTCGATACCATCATTGATCAATATTATAGCATTCTCGAAATGGTCAGCAATCAAATCGAAATTCTTGAAGATGATATTGTAAGCCAAAACAAAAAAATCGAACTTGCTGATATCTATAAGCAAAGAAAAACTTTACAGGAAATAAAAAGGTCTATTTGGCCAACACGTGAACTCATTTCATCATGGAAAAAATCAGACAGTCCTTTTATTACTAAAAAAACAACCCCATTCGTAAATGACATCTATGAAAATACTGTAGAAATTATAGAAAATCTAGAAATGCAAAGGGAATCTATCACTACTTTGGTGGAGATTTTCATGACAAATATCAGTGTCAAACAAAATGAAGTGATGAAAACACTTACAATTATTGCCACCATATTTATCCCCCTTACTTTTATAGCTGGTGTATATGGAATGAACTTTGAATACATGCCTGAACTAGGATGGAAGTATGGATATATCAGTAGCTGGGGATTTTTTATTACTGTTTCTATTTTAATGGTCATTTATTTCAAAAGAAAAAACTGGTTTTGATCAAACCAACAAAACAGCATCACATTTCTTAGTAATTTTTCAACAATAAGCTTATAATTGCGTCAAATTCACATCTCTGTTATGAATTCAATCAATTGCTGTGTCATCAAAATCGGATCTAATGTGTTGACCACCAAAGAAGGAAAACCTGATTTGGAAAGAATGAACCACTTAGTTTCGGAAATCTCCAATTTCCATAAAAAAGGAATCAAAGTAATTCTGGTAAGTTCAGGTGCAGTAGCTTTCGGAAGAAAAGAAATTTCTTTGCCCGAAAAACTGAATCCAGTGTTGAAAAAACAGATCTGGGCCTCTACTGGTCAAATTGAATTGATCAATAAATACAAAAGTCTGTTTGAAGAACGAAAACTTCAAGTTGCTCAAATTTTGGTAACCAAAGAAGATTTTAGAGATAGGAAGCATTTTTTAAACATGAAAAATTGCGTATTAGGCTTACTCTCCCAAGGAATCATCCCAGTGATCAATGAGAATGACACCGTTGCCATTACCGAACTGATGTTTACTGACAATGACGAATTGGCCAGCTTATCAGCAGCAATGGTAGACGCTGATACATTGGTGCTATTGACCAATGTCAATGGCATTTATACAGGTTCTCCAGATCATCCTGATTCCGAATTGATCAGAGTAGTAGCGCAAGATTCCGAAGAACTTGCTTCTTATATTTCTGCTACCAAGTCATCTTTTGGAAGAGGTGGCATGCTGACTAAACTAAACATGTCAAAAAAGTCAGCAGACCTGGGAATCCAGGTATTTATTGCAAATGGAAAACAAGACAACATCCTAACAAATATCCTTGCCAAGGATACGGATTTCACTTATTTCGAACCAAAAAAAGCAAAGCAAAGTACCAAAAAATGGCTTGCCCATGGAGATCAGTACTTCAAAGGAGAAGTCATCATCAACCAAGGTGCAAAGTCAGCCCTTTTTGATCAGAAGATTAGCAGTCTCTTACCTATAGGGGTAATCACTATTGAAGGGGAATTTAAGAAAGGCGATATCCTAAGGATTTCCGATGAGCAAGGAAATAGAATTGGCCTTGGAAGAGCTGAATACCCTTCGAAAACCGCATTGGAAAAAATCGGACAGAAAAACCAAAAACCAATCATTCATTACGACTATCTTTATCTTTTTCACCATGAATAATTCTAATATCCTATTTTCGGAAATCCAGAAGTCAGCAAAAAAACTAGCCCAAATCAGCTCAGAACAGATATCTGAAGTGTTGGAAACGCTCGCCAAATTGACTTTATCGAATATAAACTCGATTATAAAAGCAAACCGTCAAGACTTAGAAAAAATGGATCCAAAAGATCCAAAATATGATCGGCTAATGCTGACCAAAGAGAGAATTGAAGCTATTGCATCGGAAATACGTCAAATAAAAGGACTTAATAGCCCCATAGGAGATATACTAGAAGAAAAAACTCTAGAAAATGGATTGCTTCTGAAGAAAGTAAGTGTTCCTATTGGGGTAATTGGTGTGATCTATGAAGCCAGGCCTAATGTGACTTTTGATGTGTTTTGCATTGCATTAAAATCAAGAAATGGTCTGGTTCTAAAAGGTAGTTCTGATGCAGAATTCTCAAATAAGGAAATCATGAAAATCATCCAAGAAGCACTTAAGGTCCATGACATTCCAATGGAAGCATTTATATTGCTTCCTCCAGACCGTAGTGCCACAGATGAATTGTTGAATGCCGTAGGCTATGTAGATATCATAATTCCACGGGGGAGCCAACAACTGATTGATTTTGTCCGAAAAAACTCCAAAGTTCCAGTCATCGAGACAGGTGCCGGAATTGTCCATACTTATTTCGACGAGTCTGCAGATTTAGATAGTGGAAAATCAATTATCTTAAATTCGAAAACAAGAAGACCTAGTGTCTGCAATAGTCTTGACTGTTTGATAATCCATGAAAGCAGGCTTTCCGATTTAAATAAAATAGTAGAAGATTTATTGGATAAGAATGTCGAAATCTTTGCAGATGAGAAATCTTTTGAGATCCTCGATCAACATGAATTGATTAACCTTGCCAATGAAAGTCATTTTGGCACTGAGTTTCTTTCCCTCAAAATGTCTATCAAAACAGTCTCAAACTTAGATGAAGCGATAGAACACATTGATAGATATAGCTCTAAGCATAGCGAAGCAATATTGTCGAATTCAGAAGAAAATATCGCTCTTTTTTTGAACACTGTGGATGCTGCAGCTGTCTATGTCAATGCTTCTACTGCATTTACAGACGGAAACCAATTTGGTATGGGTGCAGAGATTGGAATTAGCACCCAAAAGCTGCACGCACGTGGACCTATGGCACTAAAGGAATTGACATCATACAAATGGATCGTGATAGGAAATGGTCAAATCAGATCTTAATCCTTTCTAACCACATCTCTTTGATTTTAAGTCTTTTGCTCCCCCCATATCCTTGAAGCCTTCTTTTTCGCAACAGGAGGTTGAACCTGAATTTGATATAATCATACAGAATAATGAATATCAAAAATAACGAAACCATAAAAAATACTTTGAATCCCATAGCGAAGTAGATCAGACCTGCTATTACCCCACCTGAGATATAGGAAACTGCTATAGTGGACAACAGTTTGGCTTTATTTCTTAACTCTCTATTTTCCCTAAATTTTTTCTTGGTAAACATAGAAACCAAAATTGCCAAATCAGTTGTCAGACCAGTCATGTGGGTAGTCTTTACGGCAGAATTAGAAATACTAGCCGTTAGCCCATTCTGCAACCCCATAGCCAATAGCATGATCGCGATCAAAATTTCTGTTTCGAATAAAGTCTCTTGGTAATAGTACAAGCCATAAAACCCTACTGATGACAAACAAATAGTCTCAAGTATCAATGGCAAAGCATGTGCAATGTAATTAGATCTACTACTACTTATGACTAAAAAATTTGCCAAAAAATTACCATAAAAGAACATAAACAACCAAAAGAAAACCATCAAAACCTGATTCCAATTTCCTTTGGCAATTTCTTCTGCCAGAATTGCGTAATGGCCTGTGACATTGGATGTGAATGCAAAAAAAATGATCAATGAAGTGACGTTTACCATTCCGGCTGAAAAAGCTGTCAAAGACCCTAACTGAAGATTATCTTTCAAAGTCCTTGAACTACTGTGTTTTCTTAACATAAATTATATTTTTTCAAATGTCAATTTTACTATCCCCCTTGCATTCAAATCAACATGGAAATGCAAAACAAGTCTATCTCTATTCAGCTCTTTGATGGTATAATATTCTGATATTTTGTCGTTGTGGGTTAGCTTTAAAATATCGCCTTTGCTTTTCAATTTCCAATCTACAAACTCCTCTTTTCCATCTTCAAAACCTACTTTCAATGTGTTATCATCAATAAATTCCCAAACTTCCGATTTATGGATCACAAAGTTCTCTCCAAGCTGGACTTTTGTTTGATCCATCACCTCATCGATTGTCAAAGAATCAGATTGATTCAAAAAATCAACTTTTTCATAATCCCAAGATACTTCTTTCCATTCACCAATGATATCATTCATTGGCTGGTTTCCAAACTGAGTCACCATCAGAAACAATGATAAAGCAGTAAGCCCCATAATAACATTCATTACAATGCCTCTCATACTTTAAACTTTAGAAATTTTCAAATCCTATTCCCTATCATTTTAGTGTGTTTATTTTTCTAAATTTCGCTTTAAAACAAAATCACCCCAAAAAGATCCTTAAATTCTATTTGTAAAACCTATTACTTTTATTTTAAAAATAGATAAATACACAAAACTTTAAAATTGCAGTCTTTAACAAACTACTTCCAAATACAAAGCATTTATTTGAACAATCATAATTTATTAAAATACATACATTTATTGATTTTTATGACTTTGAGTTAACCACTTTATGAAAAAAATGGTTCTATTTTCAATAATCTAATTTAAACAAAAACTAAAAAAAATCAATTTGTCACATTTTTCCTCCAATTTGGATCGTAAGACAACCTTCCTACCGCATACAAATACAATACTTTGGAATATCTCAACATCACTGGGATCAATACTATATTTGCAGTCAATACAGTAGCGACATAAACCCAAACATCGGGATCATCGAAGAAAAAATTTAATATAATCAAAACATTCACTACCAACGCCACCGAAAACGCATAACTTATATACATTGCTCCATAGAAAAAATCTGGCTCAGGAGTCAATACTGCATTGCAAACTGGGCATTTTTGATGGATCTCTGATAGTTTTCTATAACTTAATATTGAAGTTGGAAAAATACTACCTTCTCTACATCTTGGGCAATTTCCGTTTAGTATGGCCTTGGTTAGGCTTTTTTTGTTTTCCATTTATTGGGATGAATCGAACTGCAAATATACAAAATCCAAATTTAGGCTAGGTGGGTATTTCAGATAAAAGCCAAAAATAACTGCGCAAACAGCCAGTATTCAAAGAAATAAATGTCGATTTTTACAATAATTTCAATTGTTTAATTTAACAACTGAACTCATTCCCTGTCATCCTGAATTATATTTTATTGAATTATTCTCCCATCATGGCTGTTACCAATAGACAGGAAAGCTCTAATAATCAATAATTTGATTTGAATCCTGAAAAAAAAATTATACTATTAAGGTTTAAAGTCCGTTGTGAATGAAGTTTATACGGAATTAGATCTAGTAAAAAATCTAAATTAAGTCCAACTTAGAATCACATCAAAAACAGAAAATTTTCTGCTTATGCTTTTACAAACCCTCACCATTACTTTCATCCTATTCATTGGGATTTTTCCAAATCCTAATTACACCGAATCCAATAAATCTTCCTCCTCAAGCTTATCGAACACCAGTCGAATTTCTGAAATTTACGAACAATTATACAGTGTAAATGAAAATGTCCCTTCAGAAGAAGTACTTACTTTGGCTCTACAAGGTTGGATCAAATTGAATGGTGAGCTCAAATCAAAATTGTTGACTGTTATTGATTTTAGCATGCCGTCCACTGAAAAGAGGCTTTGGATCATAAACCCCGAAACCGGTGAAGTTCTTTTAAATTCTGTAGTTTCCCACGGAAGAAATTCCGGAGGATTGATTGCAAATGCATTCTCCAATCAACCCGAATCCTTCAAAAGCAGTTTAGGATTTTATAAAACTGCCGAAACTTATGCTGGAAAGCACGGATATTCCCTGAGACTAGATGGTTTGGAAATTGGATTTAATGACCAAGCAAGAAACCGTGCCATAGTAATTCATGGAGCTGATTATGCCAGAGAAGAATTTGCTGCTTCTGTAGGCCGATTGGGTAGAAGTCTCGGATGTCCCGCGCTTCCAACAGAGCTATCTACACAAGCAATCAACCTGATCAAAGATGGGTCATTGTTGTTCATATTCGCCAATGACCCTCAATATTTGAATAAGTCTAGTTTAATTCAGGCTTGATGTATAATTTTTGTTTGTATTTCTGAGCGAACTCAAAAGTGCCGAATCCCTATCATATACATCTGATCTAAAGTTGGATTTACCATCTTCATTTGCCCAAAATGTCATGTAAATCAGGACTACTGGTATTTTTCTATCAAGGTCAACTACCATTTCCTCGTCTTGATCCATGGCCTCTTTGATTTTTTCATCATCCCAAGATTTGTCATCCAATAGTATCTTGGCAAATTGATCTGGATTTTGGATTCTAATGCACCCATGACTCAACGCACGCGACTCCAAATCAAATAGGCTTCTTGCAGGAGTATCATGAATGTATATATTGTATTCATTTGGAAACATGAATTTTACCAAGCCCAAAGAGTTGTCTCCCCCAGGCTTTTGTCTAATCCTATATGGAAAGTTCTCAGTATCTTTGTTCCAATTTATTGAGTTCACTTTTACTGTTTCTCCGGCCCCAGTGATTACTTCCATCTTTTTGTCTGTCAAATAATTTTTATTTTTTTGAATAGAAGGTATTATTTCTTCGTTGGTAATCGATTCAGGAATGTTCCAATATGGACTGAAAACAATGTAACTCATCGGAGCTGTAAATGTCGGTGATTCATTGTATTCCTTTCCCACTATTACTTTAGCAGTAAAGACAGTGTCTGATTTTTTCAAATAATCTAATTGGTAATTAGCAATATTGACCAAAACCATCTCTTGGTCCCATTCCATTTTTGGCATCCATCTCAATCTTTCCATATTGATGGAAGCAATATCTATCAGATTCTGTGGAGAATTGTTTAAAAATTCAGCTACTCTAGCTCCAATCACACCGTCTGGATTCATACCATTCGAATTTTGGTATTCCTTTAGCCCCTTGTACATCGTAGAATCGAAGTATGTAGGTTCTTCAAAATCATAATCGCTGACAAAACCCCAAAACATCAATCTTTGCCTCAGCACAGGAATGGCATTGTGATTTTCCCCAACTTTTACAGCTCCTTTCACATTTTCAAAACTCCAAGCAAGTGTGTCATTCTTTTGAATTTCATAAAGACCTTTCAAGGCTTCCCTCCCATTTTTATACATATCCAATTCTGGATAAATGTCTAAAAAAACCTCTTCAACAGCTTTTCCACTTGCTATTTGATCCAAAAAGGATGAGAAATCCATTTCTTTTTTTTCCAAATCAAATTTCCAGTTGGGATCCAAGGTAGAAGGATCTACTTTACCATTTGCGAGGTCATTGGCTAGTTTGAAAAAACCATCGGTAATCAAAAGTTCAATTTTTACTTTTTGATCTTTAGATAGGTTATTAAACTTTAGTTCTTCTTCAATGGAGTTTGAAGATACCTCATATAATTGAGGCAGATTATAATCATCAGGCTGTAAGCCATCAAATTTGGAATCTACGATCTGGGAGATCATTTCTTCTCCTGATTTTGAAAGCTTGCCGTTAAAAAACCATATTTCAAGATAATCTCTGTCCAAATAAAAATCTTGGATTTCTTTGAAAGATTTTGATTGAGCCAGTGTCCCGCTTTCATCTCCTGATAAGCTTATACGGAGCTCATCAGTAAAATCTGTCCTCCTCTGATTGAAGTACCAATACAACCCAATCCCTAAGACCAAAACTAAACCAATTGCAATTGAAATATTTTTATTATTCATAAATAGAATTTTGTACCGATCTTAATATATCAATTTCCATACTTGCAAAATCAGAACAAGAAACAGAGAAACATAACCCTTATATTCAGAACATTAGCAATATTGATTATGAAAAACAACATGCCATCTCAATTCAAGTTGAGTTCAATTTTTCCCAACTTGGGGAGATTACTATTTTCCTATCGATTTATAAACCACAACAAGGTTAGTTGTGATCCCATATTATATCCTTTCTAGATTGACGGCGATTTACCTACATTGATTTACATTCATACATAATGGTATACATAAAAAACTTATATTTGTGCTATGTTTAGAAAGTTGCATAAAAATCTACTGATCAAATGGGTGAATTACCTTTTGATTATAAATTTTATCAATTTAACAGCAAATTTTTATTTTGGGACAAACTCCCTTTCTGCAGAGTCATACTATTCAGACCCAATAGATACTTTGGCAGAAATTATAGTTGAATATATTTTTGAAATGGATGACGAGATTATTCCTGATACTGAAGTCCCAAATGAAAAAAGAAAAATTCCTGATATTAAATTGGCATTTTCACAGTTTCAATTTGTGCACAATGTGCATTCAACAATCGTTAGCGATGACTGGGTGAACAACCAATACTTCAAAACACTGGGAATGACTTATGAAGTCAATTCTCCTCCTCCAGAAGTTTAAGTTACTTTTTCAACACTTTTTCAGGCTAAAGTCTGAAAAAGAAAAAAATGCTTTTGAAAAAAAGCAAATAATACTATTTATATATCAGATTAAATTTCAAATCATGAAAAATATTTCAAAAGGCATAATGCTATGCCTTTTACTTTGCATCACCAAAATTGCCTATTCACAAGTATCAGAGGCAGAAAGTGCAAAACAAGAAAGAGTTGAATTAGACAGTATTTTCCTTGCAGAATTTGAAGAAACCAAAGCTACGCAAAAAGCAAAAGTACTACATGCAGAGCCACTTTACATCGATTTAATTAGAGATCTTGGAGCAAGGAAAGGTGAAAAGGAATGGAATGTGGGAGCTGGAATGACAGACAAAAGAGGCTTTGATGAGTACGAGCTTTTGGTAGAATATGAGTGGGCACCGATCGACAGACTTGGTTTTGAAGTGGAGCTTCCTGTTACTATATTTTCTACGAGAGGAGATTTGTCTCAAAATTTAGAAAGACCTTCCAATCGGATAGAATCACTCAAATTAGCTACACAATGGTCTTTTTTGGTGTCTGAAAAAGCAAGAACATCTTTAGCAGTTGGATACATTCATGAATTTGAGTTTGTAGATCTCAACAAAATGGGAAGAGGTGAGATTTTCAATGGCAATGTATTCAATCCTTTTTTTGTTGCTGCCAAAAGATGGGGAAGTAATTACCATACATTGATCTATACAGGCCCTAGGTTTGTCAAGGAATTCAATCATAGCGCTAAATTCGCATATGAAATACACACCAATTTCCACTATATGATTCCTGGCACGCGGAATTTTATAGGTTTGGAATTTAACAAAGAACTTCACCAAAATGAATTCATTGGTGTTTTACGTCCCCAAATGCGGGTAGGCTTAGCAGAAAATCTAATGGTAGGCATTGTAACCGGGATTCCTGTCAGTGGAGCTGACAAGAGCATGAGTTCATTTATTCGAATCATCTATGAACCTGGTTTTAAAACATTTCATTAGTGTATTGAATAATATGTGTATCCGCTTACTTGCACGTAGCCAATCAATAGAATGTCTGCTAAATGATTTGAGGTTCTGTTGCCTGTCGACAGTTGTCCGGTTGATAAGAATCAGCAAAACAAAAAACCTCGTCTGAGCCAACGTGTAACATTGCGGATGCTCATATTAAAAACCATTTTTTTTGAATAACAATTGAATTTCTTTGACTTCAATAAAAATTATTAATCAATTAATCATTGCGATTTGTAATTTTATAGTATAAGTTAAAAACCTTTCATTGATTTTTTTACCTTTATCGGATAATATGAAATCTATGAATTTAATCAATCCAAGAAAATCCTTAGAATCTAAAGAAGGAGTTGTAGAAATAAAAAATTATATCAATAAAATAAAGCTGATAAAAAACCTCTATTCGAAGGGGAACAATACTGCTGGTGAAATTTGTAATGAAGTTGGAATCAGTTTGCCCACAGTCAATTCCTTGTTGACAGACTTGATTAAATCTGGAGAAGTGATCAAAGATGGAAGAGCGCAATCCCAAGGTGGAAGAAAGCCTGACCTTTACAGGCTTTCGGACGATTCTTTCTATATAATATCTGTAGATATCAACAAATTCAATGTTACAGCAGCTATATATGGAAGCAATAACAAAGCTGTAACTGAGCCAAAATCTCTCAAGATCAAACTCAACAATGAAATTGTGACATTTGAAAGAATCTGTACATTTTTAGAGGATGTCATCAGAGAGTCCAATTTAAAGGATGAAAAGATCATTGCTGTTGGAATATCAATGCCTGGAATGATTGATTCAATTCACGGAATCAACCATACATATCTCAATTTTGGCAAATTGGATTTGGTTGCAAATTTTGAACAAAGGCTAGGAAAGAAAGTGTTTTTGGAAAATGATGCAAGGGCGATGACGCTTGCTGAATTCAAGTTTGGCCACAACGAAGACTACAAAAATGTTTTGGGGATATTTATAGGTTGGGGTATCGGACTCGGTATTATGATTGATGGAAAAATATACCAAGGAGCCTCAGGTTTTGCGGGTGAGTTTAGCCACTCCCCTATCTTTGATTCTTCCGATATCACTTGCACATGCGGCAAAAAAGGATGCTTGGATTCAATCGCTTCAGGAACAGCTATCGTTCGAAAAGCCAAAGAAGCTGTGCTGACTGACATGGAATCCATCATGGCAAGAATGGCAAAAGACAGTGAAATCACTCCGGAATTAGTAGTGAATGCAGCTTTAGATGGTGACCAAAGAGCAATTACGATTTTGAGTCAAGTAGGACTTGATCTTGGAAGGGGAATTTCAATTTTGATCCAATTGCTAAATCCAAAATTAATCATCCTAGGAGGAATAGTAGCTGAAGCTAAACACTATCTCACCACCCCTATCCAACAAGCATTGAACATTTATAGTATGGCTAAGTCTAGAGAAAACACAGAAATCACATTATACAAATTAGGCCGTGAAGTTGGACTATTGGGTGGTGTAGCAGTGGTAAATGAAAAAATCTTTGAAGATATTATTCAATCCTAAAAGTGGATTTTCTCTGAATAAACTTATTAGGCAACACGACTTTGTTATTTTGGATTGCTTCCAAATCAGAAAGTTGATGCAGAATCCCTTCCATCAAACGCTCTGCGATCAATTCGATGGGCTGTGCAATTGCAGAAATACTTGGCTGATACAACCCAAAGAAAAAATGATCGTCGAATGACAAAACTTGGTAATCTTCAGGAATTTGTTTTCCCATTTTCCTAAATGCCTGTAACCCTTCAAATGCCAAGTAGTTAGTAGCAAAAAACACTGCATCAATATCCTTGTGCATGTGTAGAAAATCCATAATCTGATCACCCACAAATGCTTCGGATGGGGTATGAAAAGGCTCTTCAAAGACCAAAGGTCTATAACCATGTACCACAATTGCTTTCTGATACCCTGACAATCTATCTTTCATTTGGGTTTGGTTCGATTCTACTGTGACAAAAGCTATTCTCTTACAGCCATTCAATATCAAATGTTCTGTACCATCATAACAACTCTTTTCATTTTCTACAATTACGTGGCTACATTCCAAGGATGGAATCCATCTATCAAATAGAATTACACCAAAGTTTTCTGAAATAAGGCTTTTGATTTCAGACTCCAATCCTAAAGTTGGTGTGATTATAAAACCATCTACATTTCTATTTTTGAATGTTGTTATCAGTTCTATAGCCTTTTCTGTGTCGTTTTCGGTGCTGCAATAGATTATTTTATAACCATTTCTATACGCCTTTTCTTCTATCAACCTGGCAATGTTGGAAAAAAACGAATTCGATATATCTTCCACCATGAAAACAATCACTTTAGATTTACCAGACCTTAAGCTTTGAGCCAAATGATTTGGCCTATAACCCACTTTGGCAACATAATCCTCCACCAATTTAGTCATAGACTCACTGATCCTCTTCTCCTTGGACTTGCCATTGATAATAAAAGAAACTGTCGTGATCGAAATCCCAAGCGCTTTGGCAATATCCTTAATTGAAATCTTCTTGTTTGTCATCGTTTTTAAGCTTCTCAAAATCTAAGCAAATCTAATACTAATTACTATTCAAGTGATCACTAATTCAACTCTTCTGGGTGATAAGGTGACTAAGTTAATTAGGTGATTAGTTAATTGAGTCAATTGGGGGATTAGTTAATTGAGGGGTTAGTATAATAAGTACCGACTTGAAAACACTATTCACTGGTCAACTTTTCACTGATCACAAATCTACTATTCACTAATCCACTAATCACTATTCAACTAATCCACTAATCACTAATTCAACTCTACTGGGAGATAAGTTAATTGTGTTAATTGTGTGATTAGTTAATTAAGTCACGACTTAAAAATACTTTTCACTGATCAACTTTTCACTGATCCCTATTCAACAAATCCACTATCCACTGATCCACTAATAACTAATTCAACTAATCACTATTCAACTAATCCACTAATCCTTAAACTCAAAGTTTTCTTCAACAAAAAAAGAAGACTGCTTTCACAGTCTTCTTTTTCTAAAGTAATCTAAGTAGTAGTTACATTCTTATTTGATGAACAACATTTCTCTATATTTCACTAGAGGCCATGACTCATCATCTACCAAAAGTTCCAATTTGTCTACTGCATATCTGATTTGATCGAAGTAAGCTTCTTTCACATTAGTACTGTAGCCTTTTGCTCTTTTGATAATATCATCTTCTTTATTGAGTTTCTTTCTCGCCTCTATCATTTGATTCACACTAGATTTAAGTGCTTCCAAATGACGACTTACATCCTTGATTGTCTCAATCGCAGCAGTATTGTCCAAACCTAAACCTTGCAATCCATTAGCATTCTCTATCAATTTGTTTTGATAAAGGATTGCAGTAGGAATGATATGGTTCAAAGCAAGGTCACCCATTACCCTTGACTCGATCTGAACTTTCTTAATGTAATTTTCAAGCATGATTTCGTGTCTTGCATGAAGCTCTACATTAGAAAGCACATTGTGCTTTGAGAATACCTCAATAGACTTCTTGTCCAAATAAGTATCCAAAGCAAAAGGAGTACTCTTAAGATTAGAAAGACCTCTTTTTTCAGCTTCTTTCTCCCACTCTTCTGAGTAGCCATCACCTTCAAATCTTACTTTCTTACTATCCTTGATATACTTTCTCAAAACATTGACGATAGCGATTTTCTTCTCTTTACCTGAAGACATTTCCTTGTCGATATCTTTGGCAAGTTGCTTCAAAGTCTCTGCTACGATCACGTTCAATACAGTCATTGGTCCAGCAGAATTTGCCTGCGAACCTACTGCTCTAAATTCAAATTTGTTTCCAGTAAATGCAAACGGAGAAGTTCTATTTCTATCAGTATTGTCCAATATGATTTCAGGAATTTTAGAAATACCCAATTTCATATACATATTGTCACCTTTCTCTATCTTGATGTTACCGTTTTTCTCAAGCTCATCAAGAACACCGCTAAGCGTAGATCCCAAGAATACAGAAATAATCGCAGGTGGTGCTTCATTGGCTCCCAATCTATAGTCATTTCCAGCAGAAGCAATACTAGCTCTCAACAAATCTGCATAATCATATACAGCTTTGACAGTAGCTACCAAGAAAGTCAAAAACTGAAGGTTTTCCCTTGCTGAATTGCTTGGTTGGAATAAGTTAACTCCAGTATCTGTGATCAAAGACCAGTTGTTGTGCTTACCAGATCCGTTTACACCAGCAAATGGCTTCTCGTGGAACAACACTTTCAAATCATGTCTTTCAGCTACTTTGTCCATCACATCCATCAATAGCTGATTGTGATCTACGGCTTTGTTGATTTCTTCAAAAAGAGGAGCTACTTCAAATTGACCTGGAGCTACTTCATTGTGACGAGTCGAAACTGGGATACCTAATTTCAAGGCTTCAATTTCGAAATCCATCATAAACTCTTTTACTCTTGTAGGAATAGTACCAAAATAATGGTCTTCCAATTGCTGACCTCTTGCAGGGTTGTGACCAAATACAGATCTACCAGCCATTACCAAGTCAGGTCTTGTTGAAAAGAGCGCTTTGTCAATCACAAAATACTCTTGCTCAACACCCAAAGAAGGTGTGATTTTTCTTACATTTCTATCAAACAATTGACAGATTGCCACAGAGGCTTCATTGATAGCTTCGATAGATTTCAAAAGGGGAGTTTTGTAATCTAGGGCTTCTCCTGTATATGCAACGAAAATAGTTGGAATACATAATGTATTACCAAAAATGAAAATCGGTGAAGAAGGATCCCAAGCAGTATAACCTCTTGCCTCAAAAGTCGAACGGATACCACCATTAGGGAAAGAAGATGCATCTGGCTCTTGTTGTACCAATGCCGACCCTTTGAATTTCTCAATACCTGCATGTGCATCGAAAAAAGCATCATGCTTCTCTGCCGTAGAGCCGGTCAATGGCTGAAACCAGTGAGTATAGTGGGTTACACCTTTGCCTAAAGCCCAAGTTTTGATAGCTGAAGAAACCTCCTCAGCAGTAAGTGGATCAATTTTGGAACCTTTTTCAATTGCTTCGACTACCTTCTTGTAAACAGTAGGTGCCAAAGTTTCTTTCATTTGTTTCGTTCCAAAAACATTTACTCCATAATAATCTGAAATCTTTAGCGAAGGTGGAGTTGCCGTAACGCTAGGTCTGCTTTGCGCCAATAAAAGCGCTCTCTGTCTTAAAGTTGCCATTTCTACAATAAGTGGTTTGATTTAATGCTTACAAAAATAGAAAATTATATCAATTTAAAAGCAAATAGCCTGTTTTTAAACCATTTTTTTGAAATAAATACAGTTTTTTCAAAAAAACAGGGCGGAATTTAATAAACCACACCAATTTTTATTGATTTTGAGGTTAATTATTAGATAATTGAAAACCTGAGTTAAATAATTAACTTTGCACTCACAAATTCAAAGATCATCGTGAAAAAAGTAGCATTTTATACTTTAGGCTGTAAATTAAATTACTCGGAGACTTCTACAATCAGTAGAATGTTTGAGAATAAGGGGTATCAAAAGGTGGAGTTTGATGAAACTCCGGACATTTTCATTATCAATACCTGCTCTGTCACCGAAAATGCTGATAAGAAATGTAAAAAGATCGTCAAAGAAGCTAAAAAAATCTCTCCCAATTCGTATGTAACGATCATAGGATGCTACGCACAACTTAAACCAAAAGAGATTGCTGAAATCAAAGGTGTTGATGCTGTCTTGGGAGCAGCAGAAAAATTTAGATTGATAGAATTGTTGGATGGCTTTGCCAAAGAACATGAAACAAAAGTCCTTGCTTCAGAAATCCAAGACGCTACTGTTTTCAACAATGCCTTCTCTATACACGATAGAACTAGAACATTCTTGAAAGTTCAAGATGGATGTAATTATGGCTGTGCTTTTTGCACAATCCCACTGGCACGAGGAAAAAGCAGAAGTGATAGTACCGAAAATATCCTGAAGTCAGCAAGAGAAATTGCCGCAACAGATGTAAAAGAAGTAGTGCTCACGGGAGTGAATATTGGTGATTTTGGAATTCAGGAAGGAAAAAGAGAAGAAAGGTTCATCGATTTGGTCAAAGCTATTGACGAGATTGAAGGAATAGACCGAATTAGAATATCTTCTATAGAACCAAATCTATTGACAAATGAAACAATCGATTTTGTATCTACGTCGCAAAGATTTGTTCCTCATTTCCATATTCCACTCCAATCAGGAAGTAACCAAATCCTGAGAAAAATGGGCAGAAGATATCTTCGTGAACTTTATGAAGACAGAGTAAGCAAAATAAAAAGTCTCATGCCACATTGCTGCATAGGCGTGGATGTTATAGTTGGATTTCCGGGAGAGACAGACGAATTGTTTTTGGAGACTTACAATTTCCTGAACAATCTAGACATTTCGTACCTTCATGTCTTTACATATTCCGAACGTGCCAATACCCGAGCTACAGAAATGGAAGGTGTAGTTCCTATGAAAATCAGAAATGAAAGATCCAAAATGCTGAGGATACTTTCTGAGAAAAAAAGAAGGAATTTCTACCAAGAAAATCTAGGAAAAACTTTCACAGTACTCTTTGAAGATGATGTAGAAGACGGGAAAATGCATGGATTTACTGAAAACTACATTCGTGTCTCCGCCAAATATGATCCAATCTTGATCAATGAGCTAAAGACTGTAACTTTGAAAGAAATTAATGACAAAGGTACTGTAGAAGTAATGGAGCCCGAGATGGTTTATGAAAAGCACTAAATATTGAACCTGCCTACAGTTTGTAGGCAGGCATTTTTTTACTTCAATAAATGAATGTTTCAGAATTTGTTATTTTTCAACATCTCTCTCTTTTAATCAATCAGCATTTTTCGAAAGTTGAAGCGTCTTTGATTAATTGAAACTTGCCCTAAACTCCTTGGGACTTTGTTTGGTTTTCGTTTTGAATAATTTACTAAAACTTTGAGAATGCTCAAATCCCAATTCATATGCAATTTCACTTATTGATAACTCTGTTGTTGAAAGCTTTTCTTTTGCCTTTTCTATTAACTTCTCGTGAATATGCTGCTGAGTTGTAATTCCTGTCATTTGTTTGAGCATACTACCTAGATATTTACTAGAAACATTAAGATTTTCGGCTACATATTGTACACTTGGCAATCCCTTAGTCATTAAGTCCTCTTGACTGAAATAATCTTCCAGTACTTTTTCCAATCGATTCAAAATCTTATTATTAGTGATTTTTCTAGTTATAAATTGACGCTCGTAAAATCTTTTGGCATAAGTTAACAGCAAATCAAGCTGAGAAATCATTACATCCTGGCTAAATTTATCAATATTGGAGTGATACTCATGCTTGATGTTTTCGATAATCCCATTCATCAATGACTCTTCCTTATCCGAGAGAAACAATGCTTCGTTAGCAGCATAATTAAAAAATTCGTATTGTTTAATTTTTTTTGCCAAAGGTGTGTTCCACAAAAAATCAGGATGAATAAATAGCATCCAACCTTGTAAACTTGATGGCCGACTACCTGCTTCTCCTCTCAAAATCTGTCCTGGTGCCATAAATGCCATAAGTCCTTCATCAAAATCATACTTTTGTTGTCCATACAGCAAGTTATTGCATCCACGTTTGATTGAAATAGTGTAAAAATCAAAAATCACAGCATTGACTTCTGAATCCTTGGTAAACTTTGAAACATCCACAATGCTGATCAAAGGATGATTCGGCTTTTCAACTCCAGCCAAACGATGTCCTTCTGAAATTGATTTTATACGAATTGGCGCACTAATTTTCATAATCTGATCTTAAAATTTAAAAGGGTATCTCAGCCAAATCAAAAGCAATGGTAGAGTCAGAAAAGGAATTTCCATCAAAGCCATTTTATAATCCCCTGCCTTTAACGACAATGCCATAATTAAAACAATGGTTACTGCATTTAGAACATTAGACAAAAAAAATGTCTGAGGAAAAAAAAGCAGAAAACCAATGATGATTGAAAATGCTCCAAAATAGGGCATTACCGACTTTGATATGCCAAGATTTGACATCATTTTAAGTTGCTCAGCATTGGCAGGTTGAAAAGCATCCCATCCATGCTTCATACTAAGCAAAGCAGAAACCAATAACAATATAATACTTAAAATCTTCATTGTTGTTTCTGGTTTTTGAGTTTTTTGATTTCTTTAAATTCACGGTGGCCAAAATTCAATAAGACATTGGGAAATAATCTACTAGCAGCTTTTATCACTCTAATCGTGAAAGGCTTCAATTCTTTCTTGTCTTTCAAAAGACCTTCAATGGCGACTTTTACCATTTTGTCTGCGGTCATCATCATTGCTGGATCTGGTTGCTTTTCCCATGTTTTTTGAAGATTTGTTTTGACACCGGGAGGTATCATTTCGAACACTTTGACACTTGTATCTTCCAGTTGCAATCTCAACGCTTGTGTGTAGGCCCTAACTCCAGCCTTCGTAGCACTATATATAGGTGCAGAAGAATAGGACATAAAAGCTATTCCTGATGAAACATTAACTATGGCGGCTGATTTTTTAGTTTTAAGATGCGGTAAAAATTGATGTACCATTTGAATAGTACCTGAAAGATTAACGGAAATTTCTTGGTTGATATTTTCCAAATCCAACGAACTGTCTTGTAAATCAATCAGACGCATCAAGCCTGCATTATTGATGATAATATTCAATTCCGGAAATTGTTGGATTACTCCTTTATAGAGTGTTTCGATATCTTTCGGATTGCTTACATCACTTTTGAAGGTGTGGACATTTGTAAATTTTTTCTTAGTATCATCTAATGCCTTCTGGTTTCTTCCTGTGATGATGATATTTGCACCATATTCGGAAAGTTGCTTAACAAATTCCAAACCTAAACCACTTGTGCCTCCTGTGATGAGAATTGTACTGTTCTTTAATTCCATTTTTCTGATATTTTGTTTATACAAATTTCAGAATTAAACCCCCATCAGATGTAGCCAAAATTCACATTGTTGTAGCTGAAAATGCTTATCTTTAAAAGGTTTTTGATTGACTGAAAAAACCAATGCCTGATTAACCAAAAATCTCCCCATCCTGAAGCACAATTTCATTAGTAACTGTCTCTGGAATCTCATTTTCGTAATGACTTACAAATATCATCGAGATCAAAGGATTCTTTCCGATATGGTTTATTGCCTCCAAAAATAATGAACTTTGGTCTTCATCCATTCCTTGGGTTGCTTCATCCAATACCAATAAAGCAGGTGATTTGATCATAGCTCTAGCTAAAAGACAAAATCTCTGAGTTTCGAGAGACACTTGATTAAAAAACAACCCAGCTACATTGGGAATTCGGAACAAAGACAACCATTCCATAGCTTGGCTTTCTTGGTCCGGAGTAACTTTTTTAAACAATCCCATGGTATCAAAAAGACCAGACAATACTACCTTGATGCATGATTGGTTTTTTGGAAAAAATCTTGACAATTCTGCAGAAACAAAACCCACTTGCTTTTTGATATCCCAAATTGTCTCACCTGTTCCTCTTTTTCGGTCAAACAAAACAATATCATTGGCATAAGCTTGAGGATTTTCTCCAATAATTAGACTTATCAATGTTGATTTCCCCGCTCCATTGTGCCCTTTCAATGACCAACATTCCCCTTGTTTGATTTCCCAATTCAGATCTTTTAAGATTTTCTTTTGATCATAAACCACCGTCACCTGATTCATCCGAACTAAAAAGTCAAATTTTTGAATAGAATTGATCTGGATTAATTTGTCCAATTTCTCCACATCAAAATGAAAGAATTTTCTTTCTTTTTGCATATCAAATGAATTAAGAAAATCTTCTCGATTCATTGTCGTCAATTTACCATCCTGCAAGACCCCAACATGGGTGATGACATTTGGGATTTGATCAGGCTTTGTGGCTACAATTAACTGAATGCCGGAATCAACTATTTTCCTCAGAATCCCATCAAACTGATTTCTTGTTTCTTTATCCAAACCTGTCATTGGCTCGTCCATCAAAAACAACATTGGATTTTTAAGTAAGGCTGATGCTATTGCCAGTCGGCGGGTTTCTCCATTTGATAATTTTAATATTGATTCAGCTAGCAAATAATTGATATTCAATAAATCAACTACCCTATCAAAGTTCCAATATCCTTCAATTTTAGATTCTACTTTTTCTAAATATTCCTGTACGGTATGTGCTGAATCTGATTCAGAGGAATTGAAGCGTTGCTGATAATAGAAATTCTGAAGATTATCCTTATTGGTAAAAGTGTATTTTTGGCTTACGAAAGCAACCAAGTCTCTGTAGCTATTAACTTGGCTTTTTTGCATGCTTTGTTGTCTGTAATTATCAGCGAACGCAAAGCGCAAACTCCCAGAGAAAACCACTGTTTTCCCCAAAATGGTTTCTAAAAAGCCTTTCTTTTCTATACTAGAAGCACTTACAATGGCCCAGTTTTCGCCCTTTTTCATCAAAAAATCAAGATTTTGAAAAAGCACATTATCCAGGCTCTTCACACAAACTTGATTCATTGACAGAAATGAATTTTTATCCATCAAACAAAATTTTCCTTTTTAACGCATATTCTATTCGTAACGCAACGACTCAATAGGATCCAACTTGCTTGCCTTGAATGCTGGAATATAGCCTGAAGAAAGCCCTACAAAAACACAAATCACAAATGAAACAAAAATCCAAAGCCAAGGAACCAGAAAACCTCCAGGCCCAATCAAATTGGCTACGACATTTCCAATTCCGATACCCAAAATCACCCCAAACACACCTCCAATCAGACAAATTACAATTGCTTCAATCAAAAACTGTTGCCTAATCCTTAAAGGAGTAGCTCCCAAGGCTTTTCTAATCCCAATCTCCCTTGTTCTTTCCGTTACTGACACCATCATGATATTCATCAATCCTATAGATGCACCTACAAGTGTAATAAATCCAATAGTGAACCCTCCAATCCTCAAATAACCAGCAACTTCTTCAAGACTCTCTCCTACAGTTTGACTTTTGGTGATTTCGAATGAATCATCTTCCCCGATTCCATCCTGTCTGATTTTACGCATAATTCCTGTTGCCTGTCCCATTTCGTATTGAAGATTCACAGGGTTGGAACCACTTGCGGTAATCGTATATCTAAAAGTTCCATTGCGGTCTAATCGACTACCATTTTCAATAGGAATAAAAATAGCCCTATCAGCACCTGAACCACCTCCAACACTCCCTTGCTTTTCGATGATGCCTATTACAGTATACTTATTCCCAAAAAATGAAATTTGTTGATTTAGAGGATTTTCTTCTTTTTCAAAGAGCAAATCAACCAATTCCTTCCCTATGATACACACGTTTGTTCCATAGTCCACTTCAGTTTTACCGAAGTTTCTCCCCTCTTCTACTTTAATTCCTTTGATCAAAAGATACAAATCATCTACACCCGTAACACGGATGTTGGGATTGGTCTTTTTTGATCCTCTTTTTATTTCTACGGATCCTGACAGAGTCGAATAGACCGTCGAAACTCCTATACCAGAAAATTCAGTTTTGAAAGTTTGGGCTTCCTTGTATTTTACTAATGGATAGGATTTTTCTGTTTTGCCGTCTTGGACAGACCTTCCTCCAGAAAAACCTCTCGATCGGATATCAAAATTGTTAGCACCCAAGCCAGAGAAACTGTCCTCTATCTGAGCTTTTATGGCATCTATGGCAGTAAGCATCCCCACAAGAGACGTAATCCCAATAGCAATGATGGCGCCAGTAAGAATGGTACGAAGCAAATTGATCTTTACAGATCTCAAGGCTTCCTTTATATTTTCGATCAGATTCATAAAATGTTCAAATTGGAACAGTATTCCTTAAAATTTCACTTTAATTTCGTTTAATATGATGGATTTTATTTAAATGCCACAGAAATAACCCGATTTTTTCAGAAAAAAAATTTTCTGATCATTAATGCATCCTATCAGCCCTAACTTCAAGGCTACTGATTACTTGTGCTTCATAAGCAAGCCATTCTTGCCATCTTGCATTGACGACATTCTTGTCATTTATCTTTCTTGCCAATTCTATAAAATTCACATAATGCCCTGCTTCTGATATCATCAGCTCATAATAGAATTTTCGCAATTCTTCGTCCTGAATATGATTAGACAGCAATTTGAATCGCTCACAACTCCTTGCTTCTATCAAGGCATTCATCAAAAGGTGTTCTGACAATTGTTGTGCTCTACTTCCACCTTTTTTGATAAACTCGTTGAGTTTGATGACATATTCATCCTTTCTTGGTTTCGCAAGTACATATCCCCTCTTATTCAAATGGAACAAAACCCTTTCAAAATGCCCCCACTCTTCTGCTACTACAGGTGTGAGTAATTCTGCCACTTCTTGAAAATCATAAAAATTTACGATCAGTGAAATGCATGATGAAGCAGCTTTTTGCTCACAATATGCGTGGTCAATAAGTATCTCTCCAATATTCATCTCAGCAATACCCACCCATCTCGGGTCTGTAGGCAGCTGTAAATGCAGCATTTTTTGTTTTGTACTTTCTTCCCAACTCATCATCAATCAAATAAAGGCCATGAAATACCGATATCCAAAGTCCCTTTCAACCCAGTGAAATCAGGGGTTACAAAATACCCAGGTACAGATAATAGATTACTATTGACATGGTTATATCTTACCAAAACCCTAGTCCTATTGATCCTTGCATTTAGGAAAAAATCAATAACAGGATACCCTTCAACATTGGAAAACCTATCTTGTAGGTAAAACTGCTGCATAGCTGGGTTATAAGCTTCCGCAAAATGCTCGCTTCTATACCTTCCTTCAAGCCCTATCTGAATAAACAAATTTTCGTCGAAAAGTGGACTGTCAAAATAAATCCTACTATTGGCAAATATCTCAGGAATTCGGAAATTATCAGCACCTCCACCAGTAATCAAAGTATAGTAAGCTTCTGTTTCCCAAAATAGCTTTCCTGCAACATTAAAACTGGTCTTAATTCCTGGAATCAACATAAATGCTTCTCCAGAGGCTTGAGTGGCTTGTTGATTTTCATCAAAAAACACATAGTTATTTACCCGATTGATTGTAAGATTGGGCCTAATACTCCACCTTTTGAAATCAGCTTTGATTACCCCTTGAACTTGATCTAGACCAATATTTGAAAAGCGATTGCTCCAGCGGTGATGATTGCCTCTGTATAATTCCTGCATGGAAGTAGGTTTGTAGAGTGCTTTGGTGTACGATGCCTCCAAAAAGGGAGAAACAAACAAACCATGAATTCTAAACGCTCCGGGAACTAAGTACTCTCCCTCTGCTTCAAAACTCCATTTTTCATTCAAGTCTCCACGCAAAGCTCCACCAAGAGAAAGCTCATCAAAACCATTGGGGTTCACCATGTAATTGCCCCTCATTCTACCTGTACGGAATTTTACAAAAGCGTTGTAATAAAACAACCCTAAATCCCCCTTAAAACCCGCTTCATTTCGCCATTCGGAAAAGTGATTGTAATTAATTGTACTATCCGCTCTATTGAATCTGTCAGGGTTGTATTCGTTGAAAAAGGCTTCATCTGGTGAAGTCAATGCAGATCTGAATGTCACAGCTTGCTTTCTTTTATCAAAAACATGATAAACTTGCCAACCTTTCAACAATTCATATTCATGGTACAAATGATAATCTTGCCTCAAATCTACCGCACTTGAATTTCTCAGCCATACTTTGGCATCTTCATAAGTAAAATACAAAGATGTACTGTCTATATCTGGCGGGATTATACCCCCTTGCTCTGCCACTTGATGTCTTCCCCTAGAAAAGTTTCCCAAGAGAAAGTATTTCTCATTGTCTGATTTATAACTAGTCTGGAAAGAATAAGAGTTGGCTACTGTGCCATGGTCATCTCTTCTAGCAGGATTAAGGGTTTTAGTGGCTCTGATGGTATGAATGTTAAAGCCAACATTCCAATTGGGTGTGACATTTCTTGCAAACTCAAGATCCATCATGTTCCTATTTCCACCACCAAAGAATAGGGCCATTTTGGTATAGGGAGATTTGGTATCATAATACTTCACACTATCAGGAGAGTGATGATACAAATCATAAGCAGTAAAACCTGATGTAGTACCTATCATTTTCGGAGCTTGATAAAAGATTGGCTTAGATGCAGTCCCTATATTTCCCAAATCCTGATATTTCCATCCTGTCTTGGCTACCGGCTCATAATAATGAAAGCCATTCAGTAAGGTATCTAGCTCTTGCTTTTTTATCCTGTTTCTTTTGACATCTTTTTCGAAAAAATATAAGGTAGTTTTTGGTCCGAAAACCATTTTGGTAGAATCATCTATCAGCTTTTTTCTTCCCGATGAATCTTCTTGACCTTCCTCATCTTCACCATTTCCTGATTGCTGCCTGTTTTGTTGTCTACTTTGTTGTTGGCTTCCTGGAGGAGGGACCCGGGTAGGAATTTGGGAATAGACCTCTTGTGCCAGCAGCATGCACACAAAAAAAATAAATATGCTGTATAATTTAATTTTCACGGATATATCCTTTTTCCTTTACTACCTCTGAAATCTTGTCTTTTATCCATTGTGAATCACCTTTGCTCAAGCTGATTTCTATTGGAAGGGCAAAAATCGCAATTTCTGCCAAATATTCCCGAAATATAGGGTCTTTAAGTTTGACTGCATCCTTTTCAGTAGTTAAAATTGCTGAATTAGAATTTTGACGTACACTTTTTGCTATATTTTTGACATCACTGATTTTGTAATGATGATGATCAGAAAATGTAAATACTTCTTTGACCTCATAATGCTTACTCACTTCTCTTCTCAAAAGTTCATCATTTGCGATCCCTGATACCAAAATCACTTCATTTAGTTTATGGTTTGCAGGATTAACGAGCGAAACTGGTTCCCCATATTTCAACCCAGCAAAAATAATTTTAGCATGACTATTATAAACCCTTATTTCTCTTTGATAGAAATTCTTGGTGCTTTCATCAAAGTCTTCCGGGCATTTGGTCACGACAATTATATCAGCACGGATTGCTCCTGCTCTCGCCTCTCTCAAAGTTCCAACTGGCACAACTCTATCATCAAAAAATGGCTTTTGGAATGTCGTCAGCAAAATATTCAAATCACCTTTCACATATCGATGCTGAAATGCATCATCCAAAAGTATCAGGTCAGTACTTGGCAAATTGGCAATGATCATGGGAATCGCCATCACCCTATCTTCACCAACGGCTACTGCTACATCAGGTTTGAATTTTGAATAAATCTGAAAAGGTTCGTCCCCAATTTGAGATGCATTAGAATCTTCATCTGCTAAAATAAACCCAGTGGTTTTACGACCGTACCCCCTACTCAGCGTACAAATAGATTGAAAATCTGACAGCAACCTGATCAAAAACTCAACGAAAGGCGTCTTCCCAGTACCTCCCATACTCAGATTTCCAACCACTATCGTTGGAATGCTGAAGGACACACTTTTCTTATAACCAGTATCAAATAGTCTGTTTCGTACCTTTGTGACACCGTCATAGATAAAAGAAAATGGATAAAGGAGAGGTTCAAACCAAGGCATTCGCAATTTTTAGTTAATTTTGATTGACAAATTTAAATTAAAATATATGGTTTATACGATCAAAGAAGTAGTTTCTTATCTCGAAAAACTCGCACCGCCTGCATATCAAGAGTCTTATGACAATGCCCAATTGATCACTGGAAATTCTAATGACAATGTGAAAGGCATACTTTGTACACTAGATGCTACAGAGGAGGTGATTGACGAGGCTATCAATCTTGGTTGCAATCTTATCGTAGCCCACCACCCTATTGTATTCAAAGGCTTAAAAAGTTTGACGGGCAAGAATTATGTAGAAAGAACCATCATCAAAGCAATCAAAAATGATATTGCAATCTATGCAATCCATACCAACTTGGATCATGTGGCAAATGGAGTAAATAAGCGAATCAGTGATAAGATTGGTTTAGTCAACACAAAAATTTTATCTCCTAAAAAAAATTTATTAAGCAAGCTAACCACATTTGTCCCACATGAAAATGTACATCAAGTAACCACTGCGATGTTTGCAGCTGGTGCTGGCAACATTGGAGAATATAATGAATGCAGTTTTATGGTGGAAGGCAAAGGTACGTTTACTCCTTCTTCAAAAGCAAATCCAAAAATCGGCCAAAAAGGCAATCCCCACACTGAACCTGAGACTAGAATTGAAGTGATCGTACCAAGTCATCTAGAAAGAAGAATCATAGCGGCATTAAAAGATGCACACCCATATGAGGAAGTTGCCTACTACCTACAGAAAATCGAAAATGAACATCAGCATGTAGGCGCTGGGATGGTAGGAGAATTACCATCAGAAATAGATGAAAAGGACTTTTTGAAGATGCTCAAATCAAAAATGAACCTACAAGTGATCAAGCATACAAAGTTAAACAACAAGCCTTTCAAAAAAGTAGCCGTTTGTGGTGGTGCAGGAATATTTCTCCTATCAGATGCAAAA
Source organism: Belliella calami (assembly GCF_022549695.1). GTDB lineage: Bacteria > Bacteroidota > Bacteroidia > Cytophagales > Cyclobacteriaceae > Belliella > Belliella calami. The sequence continues at coordinate 58,024 of NZ_JAKZGS010000001.1, forward strand.
AGGTCAGGAGCAGAAATCTTTATTACTTCGGACATAAAATATCATGAATTCTTTGATGCTGAAAATCAAATAGTTATTTGTGACATTGGACATTATGAAAGTGAAATCTTTACAAAAGAGTTATTATTAGAGTTATTGTCACAAAAATTCACTAATATTGCACTCTATTTGACAAAAGTAGTTACGAATCCCATAACTTACCTATAGTACATGGAAAGTACCGTTGCACAGAGACTTGAAGCATTACATAATCTTCAAAAGATAGATTCCCGCTTAGATTCCATCATTAAAGTTAGAGGAGCCCTCCCTGAGGAAGTCCAAGACCTTGAAGATGAAATCGCAGGCTATGAAACTAGAGTAGAAAAATTCAATACAGACATCCTAAGCCTCGAAGATGAAATCAAGAAGCATAAGGAGAACATCAAAGAGTCTGAAAAGCTGATCAAAAAATATCAAGAGCAGCAGATGAATGTCAGAAACAATAGAGAGTATGACGCCATCACCAAAGAACTTGAACTACAAGACCTAGAAATCCAAGTTTCCAAAAAGAAAATTGGAGAAGCACAAACAAGAATCGAAACAAAAAATCGAGATCTTGATGAGCTTAAGGAAGTTGTAAAAGACAGAAAGAAAGACCTTGACAACAAGCAAGGTGAATTGCAAAATATCGTCAATGAAAGCGAAGCTGAAGAAGCAAAACTTAACAACGACAGAGAAAAGGCATTAAAGAAAATCGAAGACCGTCTTGCAAAATCTTATTCTAAAATCAGAGTGAATGCCAAAAATGGTTTAGCTGTAGTTTTGGTAAAAAGAGGAGCTTGTGGTGGTTGTTTTAATGTCGTGCCTCCGCAAAGACAAGCTGACATCAGAGAAAAGAAAAAGCTTATTGTATGTGAACATTGTGGTAGAATCTTAGCTGGTGTTGAAGATGAAATCGAAGAAGAAGTAGCGCCAAAGAAAAAAAGAAGTACTAAAACTTCATAAGAATAGAGACCTGAAGAAATTCAGGTCTTTTTTTTGCACTATATTTTTTAAGATTAATCACAAACAAAATATTGATTTATCAGTTTAATTTTTATACATTACGGATATGAAAAATTTATTATTGACAGCGCTTCTATTCTCAATCATTAGTTTGGGTTTCGCCAAAAATCCATCTGAAAAAACGTTTTTGATAATATTTAACAAGGCAGAATTGAAACAAATGAAAACAAGCCCAGAATATATAGAACTAAGCTTGATGAATTTGTTTGACACAAAGTCTTTTTCCGGAAATTCAGATGCTGCTATTCTCGTAAAAACAACACAAGAAAGCATTGATAAATGCCTGCTTGGCGATTTTATAATCAGGCTAAACCAAACCACCATTGCTACACTTGATGAAGTTGCTTTCCAAATAGTAGATCTGGACAAATCAAAAGGTGTATATCAAACTTTGGTGTCAGATTTTGAAGCGAAAATTGAAAAAAGCAGCAAAAAGGCCAACAAGTTTTTTAAACTAAATGAAGTCCTTTAAGATGATCTCCTGAGTTGAATTTCAAAATCCTAAATACACCTGTATCATCTACATTCAACTCATACAAACCAAGGTTTTGATGATGAAATTCATCCATAAACCTCAAATCATATTTCATCAAAACACTCAGTAAGATTCGCATAGCCCTGCCGTGCATACAGATTAAAATCAGTTTTTCTGGCTTGCTCAAAATATAATCTATCCCTATTTTTAGTCTTTCTGCTACAATATTCGGACTCTCCCCTCCAGCTATTGCGTAATCCAATTCTCCTGAACTCCATTTCTCAAGCATGTGCTGATAATATCTGTTCTCTTCTGGAGTCATCGGCACACCTTCGTATTTTCCCCAGCTAATTTCATTGAGTTCGACTACACTTTCATGTGGAATACCCAAGTCCAAAAACCCCTCTACAGATTGCTTTGTCCTCTGTAGTCCTGTATAATAAACTTTCTCAAAAGGAATATCCTTATATGTGTCAAAAAATGCTTTCGCTTGCTTATAGCCATTGGAATTCAATGGTGCATCTATCCCACTTCCCTGAACCACTCCCTTCAAATTGTAATCAGTCTGCCCGTGTCTTACGAGGTAAATTTTTTTACTTAACAAGATTCTCTATTTTTGTTTGAAAGAACAAAGAAAAAACTTTTATTCCATTATCCATGATATTTCCTTCAAACCTTACTATAGATACGCTCAATCAATGGGGAGAAAATACGATGACCGATTTTTTGGGGATCAAATTTACCCAAATTGGGGAAGATTTTCTGGAAGCAACGATGCCCGTTGACCACAGAACCAAACAACCACTTGGATTGTTACATGGTGGTGCAAATGTCGTTCTTGCTGAGACAATGGGTAGTGTTGCTGCTACTTTGACTGTCGATCAGAAAAAACAATATTGTGTAGGCTTGGAGATCAATGCAAACCATCTTAAATCTGTAAAAGAGGGATTTGTGAAAGGTATAACCAAACCAATACACATTGGTAAAAAAACGCAAGTGTGGGAAATAAAAATCTACACAGAAAACGGAGAACTAACCTGTATAAGCCGAATCACAATGGCAGTCATTGACAAAAAATAAGATGATTATACGCTATTAAAAATAGATATGCAGACTGCATTAGAAATAAAATTCGATAGTTTAGAACATTATTTGAACAATTTACTTTCCTTACACCTTGAGAAGGGTCATCAATTAGCTATTTGGAGAAAACCAAAATCTCAATTTCTCCAAATACTGATAGACAATTCTGGGAAAGCAAAAAAAGTCTCTCCTAGGCTTGAAGAGTTACCCTCAGGATTTATTGTACATCCTTTTGAAGACCAAGAGGATCAAAAAGCCTATTACTTGGAAGCAAGTTCGTATTTCAAAATAGACCTCAACATTGCCATTGAGGATCAAAAGGAAAACTTGAAAGCAATAGGCATTGTCAAAACAAATACACAAAGCAAAAAACTGATCAATAAATCACTTTTTTCATCAGGTGAAACTGGCGGAAGAGAATCTTATCTTGAATACAGCAAACAAGATTTTGTTGAATTGGTAAAAAAAGGAATCAAAGCCATCGAAAATGGCGAACTGAATAAAATAGTACCCGCAAAACTAAAAAAGATTGAATTGACAGAAGGATTTGACCTTGTGAATTCCATCAAAAGCCTTATCCAAGCGTATCCCAATGCATTTATTAACTTTTTCCATATTCCAGAAGTTGGCTCATGGCTTGGTGCTTCACCGGAAGTATTGATTCAGACAAAAGGAGAGCTATTTTCCACCATGTCATTGGCTGGAACGCAAAAAGCTGTAGGCGATAATCCATTGAAGAACACAGCTTGGACACAAAAAGAAATCGAGGAACAGGCATTGGTAAGTAGGTATATCGTCGATTGCTTCAAAAAAATCCGACTGAGAGAATATGATGAAATTGGTCCAAAAACTGTTTTGGCTGGCAATCTTCTTCACCTCCGATCTGATTTTAGCGTAAACATGAATGCTACAAATTTCCCTCAGCTTGGATCTGTAATGTTGGAATTGCTTCATCCAACCTCTGCCGTCTGTGGAATGCCTAGAAAAGAAGCATTTGATTTCTTACGTACGCACGAAAAATTCGACAGATCGTTGTTTGCAGGATATATTGGCCCAGTAAATATTGAAGAAGAAACTTCCATATACGTGAACCTGAGAACAGCTAGGCTGATGGATGGTTTTGCGATTCTTTATGCTGGAGCTGGAGTCACCGAAGATTCAGATCCTGAAAAAGAATGGGAAGAAACAGAAATGAAATGTGACATTATTGGACAACACCTAAATCTTCAGAAAAAGCTTTGATCTTAGAACCTATTCTTAATCTTGTCTCCATTTGTAGCCAAAAAGGAGTTAACAATGTAATCCTCTCCCCTGGATCAAGATGTGCACCCATCACTTTGGCTTTTGTGAGACATCCAAAAATCCATTCAAGAACAATTTCCGATGAAAGAGCCGCAGCATTCATCGCATTGGGAATGGCGCAACAACTGGAAAAACCAGTAGCCTTGGTCTGCACTTCAGGTTCAGCTGCATACAACTATGCTCCAGCTATTGCAGAAGCATTTTTCCAACAGATTCCTTTGATTGTAATCACAGCCGATAGACCACCGGAATGGATCGATCAATGGGATGGTCAGACCATCAGACAAGAAGAAATCTACGGGAAGCATGTAAAGGGTTCATTCTCTTTCCCTGATGATTTCCAACACAAAGACAAAGTATGGCATGCAAACAGAATAGCCAATGAAGCTATCAACTTGGCTCAACAGTTCCCTGCAGGCCCAGTACATATCAATATACCTTTACGAGAGCCATTCTATCCAAATGCTGACGAGCAGTTCAATTTTGATTCAAAAGTCAAACAGATCGATGCTATCTCTACAGAAGCAGTGATAACTGGTGAAACCAAAGAAAAACTCAAATCAAAACTTTCCAAATTCAACAAAATCCTAATTGTACCTGGGCAGCAAAGGCCGAATGAAAAACTACAAAAAACACTAGATCAAATTGCTTCTTTGAACAAAGCCGTGGTCGTAACAGATACCATTTCAAACCTTCAATCTGAAGAAACCGTCAATTTTCATGATCATTTCATTGGGAACACAGTTTTTCAAAAGGATTTAAATCCAGACTTGATCATCTCTTTTGGCAAATCTATCATTTCCAAAAATCTTAAATTGTTCCTAAGAAATTCAGAAGCTGAGCATTGGCATGTGCAGCAGGATGGTTACTCTCCAGATACATTTCAAAGCTTAACGCATACCATTCAGTGCCAACCTCTTTCTTTTCTAAAATTTCTCGAGGAGAATATGGCTTCAAATGAATTCTATTCATCTTCTTGGAACTTACTTGAAGAAAAAATCAAAAACAACCTACCAAAAGTATTTTCCCAAACAGAATTCGGAGAATACAAAGCGATAGCATCCTGTCTGAAATTCATTCCCCAACACGCCAAACTTCATGTAGCAAACAGTATGGCCATAAGATATGTGAATCTTTTGGGCATCAGAAAACAAGAAGTGATTTGCAATAGAGGAACAAGCGGAATCGATGGAAGCAATAGCACAGCAGTAGGCTGCACTTTCACCACCAAAGATCCTGTTACATTGATCACGGGAGATTTAGCTTTCTTTTATGATAGAAATGCGTTTTGGCATAATTACTCCATGCCAAATCTTAGAATAATTTTGCTCAACAATCATGCGGGTGGAATATTTAGGTTAATCGATGGCCCAGCAAAACAACCTGAATTGGAGGAGTTTTTCGAAACCAAACAGACATTATCAGCCCAAAACCTATGCAAAGACTTTGGTTTTGAATACCATTACATAGCTGACGAAAAGAGTTTGACCGACGTCATGGAGAATTTTTACCATAAATCCTTGAATCCCAAAATCATCGAAATCAAAACTGAGAGTCACAAAAATGCAGAGATATTGAAATGGGTAAAGGCAAAGATAAATGAAGGATTGCTATAATTAAGCGTAGATTGCATCTACATTTTCATATCATTGGAATTTGCAATTCTGCTTTCAAATAATAAACCCCTCGAAGTCGCAATATTTAGGGTGTAGTTGCAAACTACACCCAGTTGGTTAGTGATTGATTTTTAAGGGTGTCTCAAAAATTTGGCGTGTGCCCTAAGTGTAGATTGAATCTACACTTCCATATCAATGGAATTTGCAATTCTACTTTCAAATAATAAAACCCTCGAATTTGAAATATTTAGGGTGTAGTTGCAAACTACACCCAGGCGGTTTGATTGGGGTGTAGTTGCAAACTACACCCAGACGGTTGGTGATTAATTTTTAAGGATGTCTCAAAAAATTGGAGCGAACCCTAAGTGTAGATTGAATCTACACTTTCATATCAATGGAATTTGCAATTCTGCTTTCAAATAATAAAACCAACGCAATCGAAATATTTTGGGTGTAGTTACAAACTACACCCAGTTGGTTAGTGATTGATTTTTAAGGGTGTCTCAAAAATTTGGCGTGAACCCTAAGTGTAGATTGAATCTACACTTCCATATCAATGGAATTTGCAATTCTACTTTCAAATAATAAAACCAACGCAATCGAAATATTTTGGGTGTAGTTACAAACTACACCCAGTTGGTTAGTGATTGATTTTTAAGGGTGTCTCAAAAATTTGGCGTGTGCCCTAAGTGTAGATTGAATCTACACTTCCATATCAATGGAATTTGCAATTCTACTTTCAAATAATAAAACCCTCGAAGTCGAAATATTTAGGGTGTAGTTGCAAACTACACCCAGACGGTTAGTGATTAATTTTTAAGGATCTCTCAAAAATTAGACGTGTGCCCTAAGTGTAGATTGAATCTACACTTCCATATCTATGGAATTTGCAATTCTGCTTTCAAATAATAAAACCCTCGAAGTCGAAATATTTAGGGTGTAGTTGCAAACTACACCCAGTTGGTTGGTGGTTGATTTTTAAGGATCTCTCAAAAATTTGGCGTGTGCCCTAAGTGTAGATTGAATCTACACTTCCATATCAATGGAATTTGCAATTCTACTTTCAAATAATAAAACCCTCGAAGTCGAAATATCTTGGGTGTAGTTGCAAACTACACCCAGGCGGTTGTAAACCTTTTAGCATGTTTTAGGTAAAATTATGGAACCAATTGTCCATACTCAGACCTCTTTTAATTTCACAGCAAAGATCAAAGCCAAAACAAGTAGGCCAACAAAGACGAAGAGCATCACAGGAATCCCAAAAATTGAAGATAAAGTACCCAAACCTGCTCCAACCAAAGTAAACACGCCAATCATGGTGTTGGAGAGAGATACATAAAGTGGTCTTTCGTCACTTGGTGCAAAATCCACTAAGTAAGTCTTCCTGCTTAACCTTGCACCGCCATGAGCCATCACTTGAATCAAAAACAAACCCGCGAAAGTATATATGTTCTTCCATGCTTCAGGCCAAATTGGAAAAATAGCCATCAAAGAAATGTTGACAATACCCATCAGTGAAACCCACACCATCAGCTTTTTGCTTGATTGATCTGCAAATCTCCCCCAAAATGGACTGCTGATGATGTTGGCGATACCAGCTGCGATGACCATGATCCCCAAATTAGTCACTTCATTTCCCAGCTCTTCTTTTCCCAAAATCACAAAAAATGGCTGTGCTAGTGGAATGGCCATCAAAAGCCCTCTGGTAAGGACAAATATTCTTAAGTTAGCGTCCTTCTTCCAAATTTTCAAACCGTTTTTTAATTCATTGATTGGAGATCTTCCGCCATCTGTGGCTCCAGCTTGTTCTGAAATAAGTGCAAAAAACAATGCCGAAAGGATCCACAAAAATGCTCCTGACAGTACTACCCAAAACAATAGATTATTATCCTGCTCCTTTTCTAAATCCTGAAGGATAAATACCCCTGCACCTAAAGTTAAAATACCACCAATCGTAGATCTCAAAGCCAATAACTGTCCTCTTTTCCCTTTGGGAATCGTTTTGGCAATGACATCCTTGAAACTGATACTTGCTACACCACTAGCCAAAGAGTAAACTAACAGAAGCAAAAGGATCAAATAACCTGCGAAACTCCCTTCCAATCTCAAAACAACAAAAGCCATCAGCGACAAAGCCAAAGCTTGTAAAACCGCAGGTACTACCCAAAACCATTTTCTGACAGGATATTTTCTGATTTTTGCGGAAACAAATAGCTGGGGCAATAGTGAGCCTGCATCTTTGATGGGAACGAGTGCTCCAGAAAAAGCATTTGGAACTCCAAGTGATGACATTATCCAAGGAAGTGTGGTACCTGGACTTACTAGCTGTTCCGCAAGCTTGGATAAAGCTCCACTGAGTACATTTTTGAAATAATTACCGGGGGTTTCTTCGCAGGCAGAATCAGGAATGGCATCACAAGCCCTCTCCTCTCCATCATCCGTAATCAAATCATAAGCTTTATCTGCTAAATTTTTATCAGGCATAGCCAAAATTAAGAAACCTTTTCCACAACCAAGTCTAAGTTATGGAAAAGGGGGAGATCTTTCAATTTTAGCTTAGTAAAACAATTGGGTTTTACCTAAAAATGAATACCCTTTATCTTGTTTTTTTAGGTTATATTCCTTGTGGAGTAACACTATCAAGAGCAATTCAAATACTGTAAGTACCATCAAACCAGGAATGGCAAAAACAATAGTCATAAAGCTGATGCCTGCAAGTAAACCTACAGCCCCTGTGATGATATAGATTGTGCCTTTACTTTTTGATAATTGAAGAAAACCAGTTGCAAATAAAACATACACTATTCCTGATATTATTGATCTAAATAACAACCCTGAAAACAAATCAACTCCCAACCAATAGGTTGCAATATCTTCCACAATAAACATCCCTGTCAAAACAATCAAGAAGATAGACATTACTTTCAACAAAGCACTTGACTGGAATTGACCAAGTCTATAAAATCCAAGGATGAACATGATAAACAAAACAAACACAGATATCTTAATAAATGTATATAAAAATCCCAATCCAGATGAAAGTACCACATTTTCAACAATCAAATAAACATCAAAAAATGATTCTACTATTGCCAAAGACAAATAAATAATTCCAGCTACGAATGAAAAGCGGTACCAAGAAGAAAGTCCTTCTGGGACACTTTTTTCAGTTAATTGTTCTTGAGCTGGCAATTCATCCTGAGAAACTCCAAGCACTTCCAAAATGGCTTTGATTGTATATGATCTTGGTGTGACTTCTCCAGCTTCGATTCGCTGGATTGTTCTGACATTGATGTTACATTTTTCTACAAGTTCTTCTTGAGTCAATCCTTTGGCCTTCCTCCACTCTTGGATTTTTTGACCGAGTTCTGGTTGTTTCATTGTGATGATCGTTTGTTTAACCATGGCAATTTGGATTGATTTCTACAAATATAACCTGAAAGTAGGGAGGATTTTACCCGACATTTGGACGGCATTGGGTTCTGAGAGCCAAAATACAAAAACTGATCGATAAACTCGACGTTTGACTTTATGATAAATACTAAAGTGCTGAGTTAAGTAGGACATGTTAAAAGCATCTTTTACCCTTCTGATAAAGAAAATCAGCAAAATCAAAGTCCTGAAAATATGAACATTATTTTAGTACTAAGCGAGGAGCTAAAATAACCAGTGATCGGAATCTAAATTATTTTAATCTATTTGAGTATTAAAATTTTCACAAATTTTTTGGAAAATAACCATTTGTATATATTTTTAACCATCAATAAATTTTTAACTAACTTTTAATATTATAGAAATTTTCAAAAAGGGTGAAAATCAAAGAAAGCGAATCCTGTCATTATGTAAAAAGAGGGAATCAAGATGGGGAAATCAGAATTTTAATCAATAAAAACATAGACTAAATTAAAAAATGAATATACCCAAATTTTATTTATATCTATTCTTCACAGCATTTTGTTCTAAAAATCTAATAGCCCAAGGAAAATTTTCCTTGGGTATAGATGCAGGAGTTCGTAATGAAAAAGCCAAATTTGATGATCCAAAGGAATATATATTTAGAAATTTATATCCTTCCGGCACGATTGGCTTAGCTGGAACTTATGAATATTCAGATCGATGGGAGTTTGAAATTGGGGTTTATAGAACCACATTCAATTCCAATGTAAGTGCATTTTATAATGAACCTGGCTATACACCATTCACCAAATACGGAGATCAAGGAGGTGGTGGTTTTGCCAGTTTGCAAATTCCTGTCCGTGGGATATACTTCTCAGGAATTAAATATAGAAAGTTCAGTCTTAATATACTCGGAGGAATTACTATTTTCCATCAATTTGATACAAGAAAATTTTCAAAATACATAGGTCCTGGCACAGTTGTATTTCCCCAACCTGCTCCTGTAGTTAGGATGGAGTTTATAGATCAAATTGTCAATAGAACATCAATTGCCTTTGAAATAGGCCCTGAAATTAGGTATGATATTTCAGAAAGATTTTATTTAGCATATAGATTTTCTGGAAATTTAGGAACTAGAGATAAGGTATCTATTGAGGGAAGTTATTTCACTAGTGATAACCCTCAAACTATCCATGATTTCGAAGTGGTACAAAGAGGAACATCAATAAATCATTTCTTAAGTATTCGCTATAGACTTGGTAGAAAAACAAAAAATAACACTGACTTTGATTACTATGGGTACTGATAAATTTCTTTTTTTATTGATTTCCCTCTTTTTTTCATTGGCTTTTGCTTCAAGTATTTTTGCTCAAAAAGGAAATAGTCATATATCAATTGGCATAGAGGTAGGTCCATCTCTTAATTGGCAAGCAGCAGACTTTCCTATTCAGATCGGAATACCATTCAAAGCCTATTTGGGTACTGGTAAAAATGGGCAAATGATGTTGAGAACCGGATGGCATCATTTCCCGAATTTAGCGAGACAACTAGAGCCTGATGTAGAAAGTCTAACCCGTACAGCTGTACCTGTAGCATTAGGGTATAGACACAATATCAAAAAATGGTATATTGAAGGAAGCTTCGGAGTTTCTTATGATGTGATATTAATTAGGCACAAAGATTCACTGAAAGAACCTGAAGGGCTTGTATCCATGGAACCGCATTATGGATTGGAGCTAGGCAGAAGATACAATAGTATCGATATTGGATTAGCTATATACAATCACGGCAATGTACCTTTTAACATCGCGTTTTTAGGCTTCAAATCGGTCTATAAAATTAGATGGTAGATCCCTTTTTATAAGTATGCAACATGTATAAAAAAGCTCTTTTTGGTTTGTGTATAATTTTAAATGTATCCACCTCCCTAGCACAAGGGAGGTTGTCTGTGGGTTTTGATTTAGCTTCAAGAAAAGAAATAAGAAGTTATCATGACCCACAAGGCTACCTTAACAAGCAATACACGCCTTTGTTTGCTATTGGTGGAAGTCTCAGTTATATGATAAATGATAAGTGGGAAGTAGAATCAGGAATTTATGAAACCAGCTTTCACCAGACGGTAAGTGCTTACTATAAAGAACCGGGCTATATCCCTTTAAGCGGTACAGGATGGCAAGTAAATGGATTAAAAACTTTGCAGATACCTCTGAGGGGAGTTTATGATCTTGGTTTGAACTGGAAAAGGTTTTCATTTTCAGCAATTGGGGGTTTAAACTTATACCATTTAAACGGTAGCTTAAAAACAAGAGGAGAAGCAGGCTTGAGTGCCATACCTGTTTATCCAACCCCTCCAACTAATTTGATGATTTACTACGAAAGTTATCCGATAAGAAAATCTAGTATTGCTTTTGAACTTGGAGGCCAATTAAAATATCAAATTTCAAATAGATTGAATTTTATTTATCGTTTTACTGCACTTGCTGGCACTCGTGACATGATCAAAATGGAGGGTTATTATGAAATAGACAACCCTCCTACCCTATATCCATTTGAAGTCACTTCCAATGGAACTGCCCTACATCACACATTCAGCCTCAGGTATAGAATGGGAAAAAAGAAAGAAAAACAAAACTGGTGGGAATATGAAGACTAAAACAATATTATTTTTGATTGCCTTGAGCTGTAGTTTTATTGCTTCAGCAAAAGATGGAGATAGTGAAAAGACAATTTCAGAATCAAAATACAAGACTAATCCAATGCATGGAAATGGTCTGAACTATGTAAGTTTTGGATTAGAAATAGGGCCTATACTCAACCGTTATAACCAAACTTACACTGTACACTTTGGCTTACCTGTGAAGGTGTATTTAGGCAGACAGAAAAAAGGTCGTTTTCTTGTGAGAACAGGAATCCATTACTTCCCTAGTACCAAAGAAAGCATGTGGGTGGATGTAAAAAGATCTTACAAGACAATTATTCCACTAGCAATTGGATATCGTAAAAACATCGATAGCTGGTATGTGGAAGGTTCTGTGGGCGCTGCATTAAACATGGGAACAACCGTATTCAAAGATTCATCCATCGAAAACTGGAGCGTTACTTATCGGGAAATCAATTATGGTATTGAGGTAGGAAAACAGATAGGAGATTTTGATATCGGGCTGGCAGTTTACAACACTGGCCCTATTCCATACCATATACTATATGCGGGAATCAAGGGAAGTTATAGGATCAAGTGGTAATTAATCTAATTGATATTAATCCCAATAATCAATCCCAGCCATGGTTTTCTTTGATAGATCCATAGATTAGAATTCTTATCTAGGAGCCTATCCCAACCTAGTGCGAATCCCAAATTCAAGTAATCTATCCCAATGCTAAAGGCAAGCCCATTTGACCAAACCAATCCATCATATTCTTCGGTAATTTGATCATTTGTAAACCAAGGGGTTATTGGGGACGAACCAAACCCAGAAAATGCTCCAAACGATAAGCCATAATGCCTTGTCTTTCTTTCCTGCTGCCCAAATTTGTTCCTACTATATTTCAAACTATAGAAATCAGTCCTGTAGCCCGCATAAACTGATGCGTTCAAATTCGTACTCAACTGTTGTGGTTGATTCGCTACAGGAAACCTATATTTGAATGGAATGGTAATTAGATCTATGTCAAATCCGTTTGTAGTAAAATAACTATCCGTTTTTGAACAATCTTTCCCTGTTTTCCAAAAAGCTTTTGACCAAAGCGTTGTTTATTTCTATATTCAGGCTGATTAATAAAATATTTAGATGAAGAGAACTTATTTTACCATGTCATTGGCTTTGCTTTTGTCATCGACAAGCATTTTCGCCCAAAGCGACAAAAAAGCCATAGAAGCAAATTTTAACGAAAGAGAGGCTATTTCGCATTTCAGATACTTGGCATCTGATGAATTGATGGGGCGGGATCCCATTCGGCCAGAAATAGATGCTGCTGCTCGTTATATTGCTGAGCAATTTTGGAAATATGAAGCCAAGGAAATAGACGGAGCAAATGGCTATTATCAACACATTCCTTTCAGACTATCTGGCCCTCCTACAAAGGGAGTTGCAATGATTGGAGATAGCACATTTACCCAAGGCGAGAACCTTCTGGTACTTGATGGCCCTGCCATTGATGGCGAATATGAGTTGATTGTGATTGGCTATGGCCTTGAGGCCGATTATGAAGGGAAAGATGTAAAAGGAAAGATTGTAGTAACCAATGTTGGGGCTCCGGATAGATTAACTCCGAGCGACCTTTTTGCAGTTGGGAGAGAAAAAGTAGCTCTTGCCCAATCAAAAGGAGCAATTGCAGTACTTGAAATGTATAATATTCCTTCACCTTGGAATTTTGCAGCCAGAACTCTCAACCGAACTCAATTGACAATAGACAATACAGGCGGGAAGGCAAGTATTCCTTACATCTGGATTAGCGATACAAAAAACCAATCAATCAATGCAATAGGTAATGGCACCATAAAAACTGCAAAATTAGAAGTAGCAGGCAAAATCAATCGGGATATTATCGGAAAAAATGTCGTAGCAGTAATAGAAGGTACTGATCCTACGCTAAAGAATGAATATGTGATGCTTTCTGCCCATTATGATCACATCGGTGTGGGAAGGCCAGATGCCAATGGTGATTCTATTTACAATGGTGCCCGAGACAATGCTGTAGGAACTGTGGCTGTCATCAATGCTGCAAAATACTTTGCTGAAAACCCTCCAAAGAGATCCATTCTTTTGTGTGCATGGACTGCAGAAGAAAAAGGGCTTTTGGGAAGTAGATACTTCGCAGACAATCCGTTGATTCCTTTGAATAAAATCATCTACAATTTCAATATCGACAACGGTGGTTATAATGACACTTCTATCATTACAGTAATTGGTCTTGGAAGAACTTCTGCCGATCCTTTGATCTCCAAAGCAGTAAGTGAATTTGGTCTGGAAGCCATAGCTGATCCAGCTCCAGAACAAGGATTATATGATAGGTCTGACAATGTAAACTTTGCGAGAAAAGGAATCCCTTCCCCTACTTTTAGTTTGGGTTTTACTGCATTTGACGAAGAGATCGGGAAATACTACCACCAACCTGGTGATCAAGTTGATAATTTTGACTTGGATTATGCGGTTAAATATTGGAAATCTTATATTCTTTCTGCTCTCTACATTGCAAACACCACTGAGAAGCCTGTATGGACATCTGGAGATAAGTATGAGGAAGTGGGCAAGGAGCTTTATGGGAATTAGGGAGCAAAATTGGAAAATTGTAATATTAGAAAATTTAAGAAATATATTTTCTTATACACCAATAAACAGTTTATTAAAGTGAAATTCTGTTAGAGATCGGTAGGGATTATGAACCTACCGATTTCTTTTTGAAGTTTGCAAATAAGATAATGACAGCAGCAATGAAAAACATCAAAAGGCTATAAATTCCTATTTGGATTGTCGTAAAATCACAATTTCCCAATACAAAACCAAGCTTTAGAAAAATGAGTACAGAAGCATTTGACCAAAGAGTGATTGAATTCAAAAAGTATATTGATGAGAAAGCTGCGGGATACAGAAAAAGGCAAATTCAACAATATGAAATTGAGATATTGAAAAGGCTTCCGGAAAAAATCGGAAAGGCTATTCCAGCATCAAATGGAGAATATTGGATGAGTCAGTTTGAAGTTATTGCTAAGAAACTTCCTGGGTCAACAGAAAACGGCACTCCTTATGTGAAGGCTAAAAACAATCTTTTGAGAGAGTTAAACAAAAAATATAAGCTCCAAAGGAAAGGTCAATGGACAACCATCATGATGCCTGTTTTTATGAGTGCAATTGGAATTCCGATTGGAATGAGCACGGAAAACTTGGGATTATGGCTACCAATGGGTATGGTAATTGGGATAGTTATAGGGATTTCTATAGATAAAAGCGCAGAAAAAAAGGGACTTGTACTATAAAAGAGCATAGTTAATGGTTATCAGTTATTAACTGCTTCAAACAAACCGGTTTTTAAAAAAAATCACTTAATTCCCTGATCCGGATATTTTCCTGTCACGGTCCTGCCAAATGCTTTCAACTCCTCAACCTGTTCATCCATATTTCCATTTGGATATATGATGGTTCCGATTCCAGCTTCCTTCTTTTTATAATCCAAATAACCAATCACCACTGGAACATCTGCTCCAAGGGCAATGTGATAAAACCCAGATTTCCATCGAGGAGCATAGCTTCTTGTTCCTTCTGGAGTCACCATGATCACTAACTCATCCTCAGTTTTCAGCATATTGATCATTGCTTCTGTATAGGTCTGCTTTCTACCTCCCGGAATTCTCTTTCTATCTATCGCAATACCACCAAGAGCTTTGATAAACCATCCCAATGGGCCAACCATTACTTCTTTTTTGATTGTAAACTTTACCGGTACATCCATTAAATAAAAGGCCGCCCTTGCATAAAGCAAATCCCAATTACTCGTATGGGGTATTGCAATCAAAACCGCCTTCTTTAGATCTTTGGGCCAAACGGAAACAAATTTCCAACCTGTTATCCAAAAAACAATTTTTGATAAAAATTTCATCATCTCACTTACAGTTTTACAGTAGATTGTCCCAAATCTTTCAATTCTTGGTGCGAATTTATGAATTCTGTCGCATACTGGTACCCAGCATCAAAAATTTCTCTCGCTTTTTTGATATCAAAAACTCCATACTTAGCCAATCCTTTTGGTTCAATAAAAAAATCACATTTCGATTTTCTACTATAGACATTGTAATTCATTGACATGATAATTGTCCGTTCGATCAGATTTTTGATATTCTTGATATTATGCTCCACAGGTAAATGATTACAGTTTACCCCAATTACAACATCACAAACACCTTCATGTGGCTCCACAGGAAGATTATTCAACACTCCCCCATCCACATAAAAATTGCCTTCAATTTCGATTGGGTCAAACATTCCCGGTATGCACGAAGATGCCATGATGGGCTCAATCAGATTACCTTCTGAAAAATAAGCTACCTTACCTCTCTTGATATCTGTCGCTGCTACAATAAGTGGTGTTTTTAAAGAAGAAAAATTATTGACAGGCAAATACATTTCATATAGTTGCAATACACTTCCCATTTTAAGAATCCCAGTCCAACTAATGGCTGGCCTCATAAATTTAAAGTAATTTGTCTTCACAATGATATCCATGATCTCTTCAGGATCATATCCACTACAATACATAGCACCAACTATGGCACCAGCACTGCTGCCACTAACTTGCGTGGGGAATATCCCATTTTCATTAAGCGCTTTGAGTACTCCTAAATGTGCAATACCTCTAACTCCACCGCCAGAAAAGGCTATTCCAATTTTTTTGTCAGATTTCATTGAGTGAAAATGTTTGATCTAAGCGAACACCCTTGTCCGTCATTTTAACGGTACAACATTCATTTATTGGATCATGTTCCAAGAATATGATGTATTCGTTAGTAGCGGCCTCTTCTAAGAACTTTTTCTTTTCATCTAAGGTCAATAATGGTCTTGTATCATACCCCATGACATAAGGAAGTGGAATATGACCTACAGAAGGGAGAAGATCGGCTGCAAATACAATAGTCTTGCCTTTGTAACTGATTTTGGGAATCATTTGCTTATCTGTATGTCCATCTGCTGTAAAATATTCAAACCCTTCAAAAAGCTCTTTTTTTGACAAATCCATAAATTCCAATTGACCACTTTCCTGCATGGGAAGAATGTTTTCTTTCAAGAATGAAGCCTTTTCTCTTGAGTTCGGCTCTGTTGCCCATTGCCAGTGGTCAGCATTTGTCCAATATTTTGCATTGGGAAATACTGTCTGAAGCTTTTCTTTATTTCCATCTACATAAGAAACCCCTCCTCCACAATGATCAAAATGAAGATGAGTCAAAAAGTTATCTGTAACATCTTTGAAATCAACCCCAACCTTGTGCAAAGAAGATTGAAGAGAATCATTGCCATGGAGGTAGTAATGTGAGAAAAATTTGGCATCCTGTTTTTCACCAATACCATTGTCAATCAAAACCAACCTTCCCTGGTCTTCTACCAACAAACACCTCATTGCCCATGTACAAAGGTTATTTTCATCAGAAGGGTTTGTTCTTGACCAAAGCGACTTTGGTACTACTCCAAACATAGCACCACCATCCAATTTAAAAAAACCTGTATTGATAACCTGAAGATTCATAAAGCCATGATTTAATTTTATGGTATTTACCAAAGAAAAATTCCCGCAAAATGAAAGCTCAAAGTCAATAACCTAACTTGATCCATACATTTTACGGGAATGAATATTTTTTATTCTACTACCACACCCATTGCACAGAATTTATCGATTCTTTGATCAATTCTCTTTTCGGGTTTGATTTTATCCAATTCTTTCAAAGCATCCAAAATTGTAGCTTTTATAGTTTGAGACATCTTCTTCATATCTTTATGTGCACCTCCCAAAGGTTCCTCGATAATTCCATCTATCAAACCATTGGATTTCATATCATTAGCAGTAAGCTTTAATGCTTCCGCAGCTTGCTCTTTGTAATCCCAACTTCTCCATAGAATAGAAGAGCAAGATTCTGGAGAAATAACTGAATACCAAGTATTTTCCAACATCATTACTTTATCGCCAATGGCAATTCCCAAAGCACCTCCAGACGCACCTTCACCGATAATGATACATATCACAGGAACTTTCAGCATGAACATCTCTTTGAGATTTCTGGCGATAGCTTCACCTTGTCCTCTTTCTTCAGCTTCTATCCCAGGAAATGCACCAGGTGTATCTATCAAAGTAACGATTGGCTTTCCGAATTTTTCTGCCATTTTCATTAAGCGGAGCGCCTTTCTATATCCCTCTGGGTTAGCCATTCCAAAATTTCTTTCTTGGCGCTGTTTGGTATTTCTACCTTTTTGTTGCCCAATGAACATCACAGATCTTCCATCCAAATCTCCTAAACCACCAATCATGGCTTTATCATCTTTTACTGAGCGATCACCATGCAATTCGATAAAATCGTTGGTCATTTCGTAAATATAATCCAAAGCATAAGGCCGATCTGCATGTCTAGATAGTTGTACTCTTTGCCATCTAGTCAAATTTTGAAATGTTTCTTTTTTCAAAGCTTGTATCTTTTCTTCCAAAGACTGAATATCTGAGGATAAATCTATATTTCTACCCTTAGCCAAGTCTTTCATTTCTTGCAACTTAAGCTCCAAATCAACAATTGGCTTTTCGAATTCTAATACCATAGTAAGCGTTTTTAACAAAGACAAAGATAAAAATAATATGACTAAGAAAAATATTTTTATCCAATGAACTGATAATTAGAGATATAATTTTACAAGTAATCACTATGTAGAACAATTTATATATAAAGAGATTTAATAACTTGCAAATTGACAACAGTCCACTGATGACAGTCAACAGCGTTTCAAATCGTTCCTCCAAGATTCTATAGTCTAGGTACATTTGATAAAGAGGATAAGAAAATTTAAATTTTGAAATCTAAAAACTTTAAAAGGAATATATTCTAAGTTTTGATGAGGTAAAAAATATTAAAAGGTGTAAGACTAAGTAAAAGCACCAAGGTTACCCAATAAAATGTCTTAAAGATAAAAATTATGTGTTTGAAAATTAGTAGGATAACCAAGTCACTTTGATTTTTTTTATTTGATTTATTGCAATGCATCTTCAAAGTATTACCTTTGCATCACTTCAAACGAGAAGGTGACAATTCAAAAACAAATAAGTGGTAGTTCAGCTGGTTAGAATGTCCCGACATGTCGGGAAAGTCGCTAGTTCGATTTTCACTTAAGAGAAAAAAAAAGGAGTGGTAGTTCAGCTGGTTAAAATGTCCCGACATGTCGGGAAGGTCGCTAGTTCGATTTTCACTTAAGAAAAAAAAAGGAGTGGTAGTTCAGCTGGTTAGAATGTCCCGACATGTCGGGAAGGTCGCTAGTTCGATTTTCACTTAAGAGAAAAAAAAAGGAGTGGTAGTTCAGCTGGTTAGAATGCCCCGACATGTCGGGAAAGTCGCTAGTTCGATTTTCACTTAAGAGAAAAAAAAAATGGAGTGGTAGTTCAGCTGGTTAGAATGTCCCGATATGTCGGGAAGGTCGCTAGTTCGATTTTCACTTAAGAAAAAAAAAAAGGAGTGGTAGTTCAGCTGGTTAGAATGCCTGCCTGTCACGCAGGAGGTCGCGGGTTCGAGTCCCGTCCATTCCGCAAATTTGTTTATCATCAAATTAAAAAAAGATAATTAAGAGTGGTAGTTCAGCTAGTTAGAATGTCCCGACATGTCGGGAAGGTCGCTAGTTCGATTTTCACTTAAGAAAAAAAAGGAGTGGTAGTTCAGCTGGTTAGAATGCCTGCCTGTCACGCAGGAGGTCGCGGGTTCGAGTCCCGTCCATTCCGCAAAGTCCCAAGCAAAACTTGGGACTTTTTTTATTGTGGAATTCTAGTATTAATTTTTCAAATCCTTTTCAAATTAAAAGTTTTTAAAATGACCACTAAGGAAAATTAGAGGTAAGGATTTAACAGCAAAACAGATCAAAAAAAATCATTTTCTGAAATATTATAACTAAAAAAAGCTAGTTCTGAAACCAGTAAAAAGATATTCCTTTTTCAATTAATATTATTTGTTAGTTCAGCTGGTTACAATGCTTGTCCCGACACATCGGGAAGGTCACGGGCCTGTCTGTCTCAGGTAGATTCAAGTCCCGTCTCCCGAAATTCGGGAAAGGCTATTCCGCAAAGTCCCAAGCAAAACTTGGGACTTATTTAAGGTATTTTTCTTTTCGAAAATTTAAATTCGAGCAAACGTTACTTAACCAATCATTAAATGGGGTTATCAAATAAAAGATGAATGGTAAAGGAAATCAAACTAACTAATTTTTCAATATTTTAATTTTTCAGTTTTTTTATTCCTCCATTCCCGAAAGCTTTTTTTGCCAATTCCATGAATCCCTGAGACTATCTTCTAATGAATATTTTGCTTCCCAACCAAGAAGTTTATTGACTTTATCTGTGTTTGCCCAGACTTTTTCAATATCTCCAGCCCTTCTTGCCCCAATTTCATAATTCAAATTCTTTCCAGAAACTTTCTCAAATGCTTTGATCACTTCCAAAACAGTATTTCCATTACCAGTACCAACATTGAAAATATCAATAAAATCATCTTGCTTTGAATCCAAATATTCTAAGGATTTGACATGGGCATCGGCCAAATCCAAAACGTGAATATAGTCTCTCACGCAACTTCCATCTTTGGTTTCATAATCACTCCCAAACACGGTGATTTTTTCTCTGATTCCTACTGCTGTTTGTGTGACAAATGGTATCAAATTAGCTGGAACTCCAATTGGCAACTCTCCTATTTCAGAACTTGGATGGGCACCAATTGGGTTGAAATACCTCAGAGCGATCACTTTGACTCCTGCTTTACTCTTGACATGATCGTGTAGGATATCCTCACAAATTTTCTTCGTATTACCGTAGGGACTTTCAGCCTCTTTTCTTGGTGTTGATTCTAGCACCGGCAACACATCTGGCTGTCCATAAACAGTGCATGACGAAGAAAAAACAATGTTTTTTACGTCATATTCCTTCATCACTTCCAACAAGACCAATAGAGAACCTATGTTATTTGAGTAATATCTCAGAGGAATTTTGGTGCTCTCTCCTACTGCTTTGCTTGCTGCAAAGTGGATTACACCATCAATTTTATTTTCCCTAAAAATTTTTTGAACTAGACTTTTATCATTACAATCGCCTTCATAAGTTTTTACTTCTTTACCAAGTATATTTTTCAAACCTACTAACACACTTTTTTCAGAGTTAGAAAAATCATCTATGATAATTGGGGTATAACCTGATTCCTCCAAGGCTACTGCTGTATGTGATCCGATATACCCAGCTCCTCCTGTGATTAAAATATTCTTCATTTTTAGTGTTTGGTTTAATGGTCTGCAAAATTAAAGATATAATCACAGAAGATTGTCATCAATTCATAAAACTATCTGATTAAAATAAAGCTTCCAGACAATTGACCGCTTTTTGGCTCGCCATTCAAAATATAATTGTAAGTCAAAACATAACTGTAAGTTCCTAAAGGCGCATCTTCTTGGTTGATCTTACCATCCCACCCAGTTGTCCCTTTGTAGATCAATTCACCCCATCGTGTATATACTACCAATTCATAATCCAAATCACAGTTAGCTACTGCTTCAAGCACTCCATCTTTTGGATTAAATCCTGTTGGCATTCTTGCTATGGGATCAGCCTCCAGCATTTCTCCTGATCCAAAACTAATACATCCACGGCTATCCAGTACAGTCACTTCATAATTCCCTCTTGGAACACCTTGGATTGTGAACTGATTGGAATTATCAAAATCCCAAGTGTAAAAAAATGGTTCGTTGCCACCCAAAGGCTCTGCCAAAAGTTCCCCATTGGATTCACCAGGACATGCAAACTTTTCAATTCTTACAGCAACTTCCAAAGGAAGAGGTGAATCGATTGTGAAATTGACTGGTAAAACACATCCATTTGCATCCGTCACTTCTAACTCATATGCTCTGCCTTCAAGTTCAAACAAAGAAAATTGATTGCCTTGGAAAGTACTAGTTTCCAAATTGATTGTATAAGGACTTACACCTCCTTGAATCTCTAAGGTAGCTTCCCCATCATTTTTGCCAAAACATGAAGTAGCTATCATATTTAAAGCCGCTACTTCCAATAATTCAGGTTCCGATACAACTATATTATCAAGCACAATTTCGCACCCAAAGTTATCCCTAACAGTTACAGAATAATTCCCTGCTGGAATACCAACAGCTGTAGCTTCATTCAAAGTCTGATCATGTGACCATTCAAAAGTATATGGCGCTTGTCCTCCAGACACTATCAGCTCAATACTTCCCGTTTCTTCACCAAAGCAAAGAATTCCGATTGAGTTATCGACCACCGCTGTAAATACATCTGAAACTACCACATTCATTTCTGGAGAAACGCCTTCGCAATCGTCGCTAACCAGACTGTACTCTCTATATGATACCAGACCGACAGAATTTGGAACAGACCAATTGACTTGTATAACACTGTTTTCGTTAGAGCCAACAATATCTCCTCCAACTACAAACCACTCATAACCCCTTCCATCAATAGGCTCAGCGACTGTGTATTCATAAATGGTAGTTCCATCAAAGCATATTTTAATATCTCCCATTGCCTCTTGAGGTTCTATCTGATTGTTTATAGACACAGTCAGCTCAATAAGTTCACCTGGACATCCCTCCAAATTGTATGGTAAGGCAGTCAATCTAGCACTTGGATTTGTTTCTCCCCATCTCACTGTCACTCGATTCTCTGACTCCTCGATTATCTCTCCTCCATCAACATCCCAAGTCAACTTTGAAATTTCCTTGTCGATGTCAAAAACATATTCAATTTCTTCAATTTCAGGACATACGCTGACAGGCCCAGTTATTTCTCCTTCAAACGCTTCCACCAAAACCTCAAAACGAATCTCTTCTTGCTGGTCGCAACTTTCAGGACTGATAGAAGCAGTAACCACAACCTCGTAAGTTCCCGGACTATCATAAGTATGACTAACTTCTTTGCCTTCTTCTATTTCTGAACCATCTCCAAAATTCCAAGTGAAATATTCGAATATGTCATTTTCAGGATTAATTTCCCAAACTGCTGCTGAATTTAGACAAGCCACTAAATCTCCCTCAACTTCAAAATCATATTCTTGCGCTATCTCAAAATTCAAATTCTCCAAACTTGCCCCGACAGCAAAGCCATAAGATTCTATGTTTCCAAAACCGTAGACATAACCTATTAGACCATCAACATTTTCCAATCGATGTACTCCCTGCGAAATCTGTATTCTGGCATAAGCATATGCTGGGTTATCTGGAAAGGGAACAAATTGATTGCCTACATTTTGACCATCTAATCGAGTATTTTGAATAGAAGCTGTCGCTGTAATGACATTAACAAAATGTGCATTGATCGATGGTAACTGCAGCGCATTAAATGTGATCTGACTTAAAAGCTGCTGATTGGGGCTATAAGTGATCATAAACGGATCACCTATATTACTTCCTTGGCCTGGTTGATTACAATCCATACTTTTCGCAAAACCCGTTACCGAAATTGGCTTGTCACTAGAAATTGAAGCTGTCTCTATATGTGAAAAATCCGTAGTTATAAATTCTCCTGGGCCAAGGGTCCCTACATTCACTCCGTTGATTGTGATTTGACTGTTTTCCTCTGAAGCCAAGACTTTTACCAGCTCCCCCGAATTCCTGCCAGCAAGCGGCACATGCAAAAAATCATTACCCCAGGTATTCACAGGGTAAGCCTGCTGAAAAAGGTGGTCATTGGCATAACCACAGTTCCCTACACCTGTCCATTTATTTCCCCCAAAAACAGCTATGTTCTTACAATCATTGGCATTGTCCCCAATGACCCTTACTCTAGAACCTGTCAAATCACCTCTGGCTTTTAGCTGGTAAGACTCCCCTGAGTTCATTTGAATAACATATGGAACACCTCCAGCTTGACCAGAAACAGTATTTACTTTTGGAGTTATTTCAATACTGGTATTATCCTCCACAGCTATCACAAGCAGTGTACTTTCATTGTTGATATTAGCATCGAAATCCACGATTGCAGTCACAGTTTCAAAATGGGAGGTAATATAATAATCCTTCCCAAGAGTACTCACAGGCAACACAACTGTTCCATCTGCACTTTTTTCTCTTTCATTAAATGCATAGACAGAAATGTTTCCCGAAGAAAGGATGTAAACACTTTTATTCTCTTTGTTGGCAGATAATCTATGTAGCGCATCATAGTTTTCAATTCTATGAACAAATTGTTGTCCAGCTTGGATATTGAAATTAATAGTACTTCCAGGGTATTCAATTGTTCCTACAGAAGCCTCACTTGCAGTTATGACTACAATCCCTAGATCTTTAGCACCTGGGCCTCCATTATTCTCCATAAAACCAACCAAAAACTCTTTCCCCACTGTAGTGACTTGTGCATAGGAAAGGTTAGTGAAAAAAGCAATTGAAAGGAATAGTAGTAAGGTAGTGATTTTATGAATTAAAATTCTATTCATTCTTTTGGGTAATTATCTATGAATCAGATATCAATATAGAAATCTATTTTTCAAAATTTTATCTTATTCAAAATTTATTTGCTTTGAAAACAGAAAATTTAGAATATGATCATTTTCTATTCTCACAATTGAAATAATTTGTTAATTTTGATTGGTTAACTTTTAAAAATCAGCTGTGCCGTACAAAGAACGTGAAATAGAGAAAAAATACTTTTCGATTGGTGAAGTTGCCACCATGTTCAAGGTTGCCCCTTCTCTGATACGTTATTGGGAGGGAGAATTTGAAATAATAAATCCAAAAAAAGACAAAAAAGGCAACCGAAGATTTACCAAAGAAGACATAGAGAAAATTCGATATATCTATCAGTTGGTAAAAGTGAAAGGTTTTACACTTCAAGGTGCTCAAGAAGTCATCAAAAAAGAAGAGAACTACGTTTTTGACAAAGTAGCAACAATTGCCAAGCTACACCAAATCAAGAAATTTTTAGCAGAAATAAGGGATACCATGCATGTCAAATCCGAATGAAACTTTAAAGTATGAATTAGCATTAAGTTTGGTACCCAAAATCGGCCCTGCTGTATTTAGGGGAATACTTGCCTATGCAGGCAGTGCTCAAAACTTCCTGAAAATCCCTAAAGGAAAAGCAGAAAAAATCCCTAGAATTGGAAAGCAAATCGTAGCTATTAGAGATGACTTTGAGTCTAACCTAAAATCTGCTGAAAAAATCATAAATGATTGCCTGAAAAAAGAGATCAAAATCGCTACTTTTTCAAGCCCAGATTACCCGGAAAGGTTAAAGAATCTTGAGGATTTTCCAATGGCACTTTTTGTAAAAGGAAATGCCGACCTAAATCCATCTAGAACCATCGGAATAGTAGGCACGAGGAATTGTACGGAATATGGGAGAAGTGTTACCAAAAAAGTGATTGAAGACTTGGTTCCATACCAACCAACGATAGTCAGCGGGTTAGCTTATGGGATCGATATTGAAGCACACCGAGCAGCACTTCAATCTGGTCTTCCAACTATTGGCGTATTGGGCTCATCAGTTGATAGTATATACCCTTCCCTCCATAAAAATACTGCAAATGAAATGTTGGGAATTGGAGGCTTGATGAGTGAATACAAACCAGGATCACAAATGCATCCCAGTAATTTTCCACAAAGAAACCGCATCATTGCTGGATTCTCGGATGCATTGATCGTCGTAGAAGCTGCAATCAAAGGTGGTGCATTGATCACTGCGGAGATTGCTTATGGGTACAATAAAGAAATCTTCGCTATTCCCGGCAACCTTCAATCACCCCTTAGTGAAGGATGCAATAACCTTATAAGCAAAATGAAGGCTTCAATTTTTACTGGTGTAAAAAATGTAGAAGAAGCCTTGTCTTGGTCTAAAGAAAACCCGCAGGAAAGCAGATTTAACAGAGAAAAAACTTGGCTTACACTTCCAGAAGAAGAACAAGAGATATTGAAAATCCTTAAAGAAAAAGGAGAAATAGAAATCGATCAACTTTCTATCCTAACCAACTTATCCAATTCTTTTCTTTCCTCCAAACTATTAAATCTAGAATTCGAAGGTTTGATCAAGACTTTGCCTGGAAAAAGATATACCTTGGTACCTTAAGATTTGTGAAAAATAAGATTTTGGCTATATGATTTTATAAAAAAATCGAAAAAAACACAAAGAAGGCACAAAGAATAAAATTATCTAGCGACAGTAAATACTATCCCCTATTTTATTCTCTGTGCCTCCATTAATACAAATATTGTAAAAATCTTTCTGCTTCTTTGCGTGCAAAAATCATAAAAAAACTTTGCACCTTTGAAATCTTTGCGAAAGATTCTTGCTTTTTGGATTTATAGAATGATCATCTTTTACCCATCTTCGGCATGATGTTTCCAAGGGCTTTTTGAGCTCCTCCCATCTTATTCATCTGCTTCATCAATTTTCTCATATCTGCAAACTGCTTCATCAGATTATTCACTTCTGTGATTGACCTTCCACTACCAGTTGCAATTCTTTTTCTTCTGCTTCCATCTATTACATCAGGATTTTCACGCTCCATTGGAGTCATACTTCTGATGATTGCCTCTATTGGTTTGAAAGAATCGTCATCTATATCTAAACCTTTCATGGCTTTTCCCATTCCAGGAATCATACCCATCAAGTCTTTGATATTCCCCATTTTTTTGATTTGTTCCAGCTGAGATAGGAAATCATCAAAATTAAATTGATTCTTTCTGATCTTGGAGTTGATTCTCTTCGCCTCATCCTCGTCGAAGGTCTGTTGTGCCCTTTCTACCAAAGAGATCACATCACCCATTCCAAGAATTCTCTGCGCCATTCTATCAGGATGGAACACATCCAGATTTTCCATTTTTTCTCCCGTGGAGATGAATTTGATTGGCTTGTTGACTACGTGTCTTATGGAAATGGCTGCACCACCTCTTGTATCACCATCTAATTTGGTCAATACGACTCCGTCAAAATTCAGTCGCTCATCAAAAGTCTTAGCTGTATTTACAGCATCTTGACCAGTCATGGAATCTACCACAAACAATGTCTCGGAAGGATTCAAAGCCTTCTTCAAAGCTTCAATTTCTTGCATCATTTGCTCATCCACAGCAAGACGACCCGCAGTATCGACAATTACTGTTTTCTTACCAGTTTTCTTTGCATAAGCAATTGCATTGTTAGCAATTTCCAGTGCATTTTTATTTTCAGGCTCAGCATAAACTTCTACTCCGATCTGCTCTCCCAA
This sequence comes from Belliella calami, assembly GCF_022549695.1. Classification (GTDB taxonomy): domain Bacteria; phylum Bacteroidota; class Bacteroidia; order Cytophagales; family Cyclobacteriaceae; genus Belliella; species Belliella calami. Next base: position 84,881 of record NZ_JAKZGS010000001.1, read on the forward strand.
TACCTTTAGCTGATCAATCGCTGCTGGTCTGTAAATATCACATGCCACCAAAAGTACTTGTCTGCCTTGTTTTTTGAGATAACTCGCAAACTTACCGGAGAAAGTTGTTTTACCAGAACCTTGCAAACCTGAGATCAAAACTATCGCAGGATCACCTTTAATATTGACATCAACTTTGGTTTCACCCATCAATTTGGTCAATTCTTCTTGGGTGATTTTCACCAACAGCTGGCCTGGTGACACCGCAATCAATACATCCCTACCTAGGGCTTGCTCTCTAATAGTGTCGGTTACTTCCTTGGCTACTTTATAGTTAACGTCAGCATCTATCAAGGCTCTTCTAATTTCCTTGACAGTCGTTGCTACGTTGATTTCAGTGATTTTTCCAGTCCCTTTGAGGGTCTTAAAAGCTTTATCTAATTTTAAACTCAGATTATCAAACATGCCTTTTTATTCTATTTGATGCAAAAATAGAAATTTATTTGGGAAAAGGGATTGCTTATCACAAAGGTTTTGACATATCATTGATTTGGTATCCATGAAAGTTAATTAAGAATTAAGCTTCAGACATTCTTTTTATTTTTTAATTTGCGAACATTCTCAAAAATGAAAACCAAAACCTAATGCAAATCAATCTAAAAAAAGACGTTTTGCCGCACGTTATCAGTGTAGCAGTTTTTTATTTGATAGTACTATTTTATTTTTCACCAGCAGTATTTGATGGCAAAATCATTTTCCAAAATGACATTCTCCAATGGGAAGGTGGTGCTAAAGAAATTCTAGACCACAGAACTGAGAAAGGTGAAGAAGCACTTTGGTCCAATAGCATGTTTGGCGGGATGCCAGCTTATCTTGTAAGTTTTGAAATCGCTGGAGACATTACTAACTATATCACAAAGGTTTTGACCTTGGGACTACCACATCCTATCAATTCAATATTTTTTGGAATGGTCGCCATGTATATTTTATTATTGAGTTTCAAAGTCCGACCTGAGTTTTCTCTAATTGGTGCTATCGCCTTTGCCTTTAATACATTTCACATAATCTCTATCGACGCAGGTCACAATGCCAAAATTTGGGCTATCTGTCTGATCCCATTAATTCTTGCAGGGATCCATATGGCATTCAACCAAAAAAAGCTTCTTGGTTTGGCTCTTTTTACTTTGGGATTGATGCTGCAACTCAAATTCAACCACCTTCAGATTACCTATTACACTGTCATTATTGTATTTATATATCTGATTGCTGTGATTTATGAATATTATAAAGAGAAGATGATTCCTGAATTTGGTAAGGTAGCATTGATTCTTGTTCTAGGTACCTTGATCGCAGTTGGAGGAAATGTCAGCAGATTTTTGAGCGTTTATGAATATGGAAAATATTCTACCAGAGGTGCTCCAAACCTAGAAACAGGAACCAATTCCCAAGCTGGTCTTGATAAGGATTATGCTTTCAATTGGTCTCAAGGAAAAACTGAGACATTGACACTTCTTGTGCCATTTATCTATGGTGGTGGCAGTGCTGAATCACTCCCTGAGAACTCAAATATAGAAGCAGCATTAAGGGCTAATGGTGTTGACAATGCCCAAATCAGAGGTTTTGTGAATGGTGCACCAACCTATTGGGGTGACCAACCTGGGACTGGTGGACCGATTTATGGTGGAGCCATCATGATATTTTTGTTTGTACTGGGAATAATCTATGCCCAAAAATCCTACAGAAATGCATTCATTGCCATAACAATCCTCTCTTTTCTCCTTGCTTGGGGAAAAAACCTAGAATGGTTCAATTATGCTGTTTTCGATTATTTGCCAGGATACAATAAATTCAGGGCCGTTTCCATGGCCTTGAGTATTGCTTTATTTTCCATTCCGGTATTGGGAGCTTTAGGTTTGGAAGGATTGTTTGCAGAGAAGTTTGATAAAAAAACCATAAAAAGCCTAGTCATCGCATTGGGCAGCACAGCAGGATTTGCTTTGCTTTTGGCGATCTTGGCAGGCACTTTTGGATTTAGGGGAGCTGTGGACACAAATCTCCCTGACTGGTTGGTTTCAGCTGTTCAGGATGACAGAAAGGCTTTTCTTCGCTCTAGTGCATTCAAGAGTTTCTTTTTTATCATACTTTCCGGCGGCTTGATTTTAGCGGCTTTGAAGAATAAAATATCTGCTCAAATAGCTGGATTAGGTGTTGCTGTTTTGTTGACTTTTGATTTGTGGATTATCAACAAGCGCTATTTGAACGATGAGTCATTTGAGTACAATCCTTCAGAGCAATTCTTTACAGCCACTCCTGCAGATAAGATGATTTTACAGGATCAAGGGTACTTCAGGGTTTTGAATTTGGGAAATCCATTCAATGATGCAAGAACCTCTTATTTCTTCAATAGTGTAGGTGGATATCATGGTGCGAAAATGAGAAGATATCAGGAGCTTATAGAAAATGTCATCAGTCCAGAAATGAGTTCATTTATTCAAAAGGCACAAGCTGGTGATTTTGATTTCGAAAGTCTTAATGCATTGAACATGCTCAACACCAAATACATCATGGCTGGGCAAACAGAAAATGCTGTTTTTGAGAATCCTTTGGCAAATGGTCCAGCATGGTTTCCAGGAAACATCATCGGAACCAATAGCAATGATGAAGAAATCAAATTGGTAGCTGAGATCAATACTTTGCAAGAAGCCACTGTAAATATGCTGGAGTTTGGAGAAGTGCAAGCTGGAGCGGGCACTGTTATCCTTGACCATCAAAGTCCCAATGAACTGAAATATGAAGTAAATGCAGAAGTTGGCGGACTAGTGGTATTCTCTGAAATCTATTACCCAGTTGGCTGGAAAGCCACCATCAATGGTCATGACGCTGAAATCATCAGAACAAATTATCTACTCAGAGGAATCGTCGTGCCAGCTGGCAAAAGCACTGTGGAGATGAAGTTTGAGCCAGCTAGCTATTACAAAACGAAGGGGATCAATGTCATTTCACAATATCTTTGGTTAGGTCTATTTTTGGTTAGCTTGGTAATCACTTTTAAAGAGAAAAAATCATGAGTACCGAGAAAAATAAAATCCAGGGCTTTTATGACGAGTTCTCAGACAAGCAAGTAAAGACAGGCGTTAATTCCAGACATCTTAATATAATAAATAAATTAGTGTCATCAGGATTGAAATCATCCCATAAGGTGCTGGAAGTAGGCTGTGGAATCGGTACAGTCAGTCAGCTTATCGCACAAGTGGCAAGCAAAGGGAATGTACTGGCAGTCGATATCAGTGAAAAAAGTATAGAAAAAGCTTCCCAACTTTGGAAAAATCATAAAAATTTATCCTTTGAGGTTTCTGACATGAGTGATTTCTTCAAGCCAGGTCAGAGCTTTGACTATTTTGTGTTTCCTGATGTTTTGGAACATATCCCAGTGGACCAGCATCCTAATTTGTTTGCCAATATAGCGAAGCATTCGCACGAAAATTCAGTGGTATTTGTACACATTCCATCGCCTAGATTTTTGGAATGGATGATTCAAAATGAGCCAGAAAAACTTCAAATCATTGATCAGCCACTTGATACTTCAAAGTTGGTCGGGGTCTTGCAGCAATTTGGCTTTTATCTTGAAGAGATGAAAACCTATTCGATATTCTATGAAGAAAAAGATTATCAATATTTTGTATTCAGAAAAAACAAAGCGATAGAAAAGACCACACCGAGAACCAAATGGGAAATCTTAGCTGAAAGAGTTAGTATAAAATTGAATACTAAATTTCTTTCGTCTAAATGATACTATTTATATTTTCTGTAAAGAGTTCTGATTTTCTTAGTGAGATTAGTGAAATACTTTGTGACCTATGTGCTAGAAAAGCTTAACCACAAGGGCCACGAAGCTTGCACAAAGAGCACAAAAACACTTGAACAACCTCAATTTAAGATCTCAAATGATTATATACATTTATCCAGTAAAGACAGCATTTACTGAACGTGATATTCACATGTTGAGAGCCGAATTCAAAGTAAAAGCATTGGCATTTACGCAATCGCCTTTGATGCTTCCTTTTTTTCTGATTTTACAATTCTTCCAATTATTGATTCTTCTACCTTTCACAAATCATTACCTCTGTTTTTTTGGAGGTTGGCATAGTGTGATTCCAACATTCTTTGGCAAGCTTTTCAACATCCCCACTTTCATTCAAGCTGGAGGAACTGATGCTGTCAATATGCCAAGTATAAATTATGGGAATTATCGAAAAAAATGGCTCAGAAAAGCCACTACTTACAGCTTTCTGAATTGCAGCAAAATCCTACCCGTGGCAGACAGTCTTGTTGGTTATGATTATCATTACGATCCCAATATTCCTAGAAAACAAGGTTTAAGAAACTTGATTCCAAATCTAAAAACGCCTATTGAAGTTATTCATAATGGATTTGATGCTGTTTTCTGGAAAAATTTGGAAATAGAAAGATTTACTTATTCATTCATCACTGTTGCCAAAGGCATTTCAAAATCAGCTCGAGCAAGAGTAAAAGGAATCGACTTAATAGAATTGCTTGCCCTTGAATTTCCACAATACAAATTCACACTTTTGGGAGACGAAGAATATATTCCAAATTCAAAAAACATACATGTAATCGGCTCAATGCAACCAAAGGAAATGGTGAAAATTCTAAACCAACATCAATTCTATTTGCAACTATCGACTTCCGAAGGCTTTCCAAATGCCTTAGCGGAAGCAATGCTCTGTGGATGTGTCCCAATAGGTTCGGCCGTTGGAGATATTCCTGCGATAATAGGGAACACGGGTTTGATCTTGGAAAATCGAGATTTCGAAAAACTCAAAAGTTTAGTACAAATGGTTGATCATGACTTGTTTTCAGAGAAAAGTAAATTGGCAAGAGACAGAATTGTTTCTGAATTTTCTTTCGAAAAAAGAAAAAATGCGCTTTTATCTTTAATTAAAAGTTAAAATTGAATCAGAAAAGAAAATATGAAACCAATCGCACGTCAAAGTATCTTAACCACATTATCCTCCTATTTAGGGGTGGTGATTGGGTATTTCAATGTACTTTGGCTTCTTCCTTATGCCTTGGAACCAGAGCAAATTGGGATATTTAGGACTATCCAAGATATGGCATTGCTATTTGTTCCTTTTGCACAACTTGGGGTTGGCAATGGAATTACGAGGTTTTATCCAAAAGTAAAATCTTCTCAATTTTCGTTTTTTACACTGAGTCTTTTGCTTTCCCTTTTTGGCTTTTTGGTTGTGGCGGTATTGTTTTTTTTCTTCAAAGACACCCTAATTTCTGCCTTTGCGACCAATTCTCCAGAAGTCATTGATTTCTTTGGTGTGGTTTTATTTATCACACTATTCTCTGTTTTGAATACGATACTGGACGCTTTTTGTAGATCATTTTTGAAAGTAGCAGTACCTGCTTTTTTCAGGGAGGTAATTTTGAGATTACTTGTAGCAATCCTTATCGCTTTCTATCTGCTTCGCTGGGTGAGTTTTGATATTTTTATGTGGGGCTTGGCTTTGACGTATTTCATAGCACTTTTGGGAATGATCATTTACATGATAAGAGTTGATCTTTTCAAGCTAAACTTCCGGTTCAGTGATTTTCCTGTAGGTTTTTTAAAGGAATTTATCAATTACAATTTGATAACACTTTTAGGAACAACTGGCGCAATCTTGATTATGAAGATTGATAGCTTGATGGTCAGTTCATTGATTGGCTTAGACGCAAATGCAATTTATACCATAGCATTTTCGATTGCTGTGGTGATCGAAATGCCAAGAAGAGCAATCTCCCAGGTGATCATGCCAGTGGTAGCGGAACATTTTGAAAAAAACGAATTATCTGAGATCAATAAACTTTACAAACAAGTAGCTGTCCACCAATTATTGATTTGTTTGCTTTTGTTTTTGGGTATTTGGTCTAGTATTGATAGTCTTTATCATTTTGTTCCGAACAATCAGGTGTATGAAGTCGGCAAATGGGTGGTACTTTGGATTGGCTTGGGAAAATTGTCAGATGTACTCTTTTCAATCAACGGTGAAATCATCGTTTTTTCGAAATATTATGTGTTCAACATAACTGCTACATTGATAATGTGCGTAGCAGTAATCATTCTTAATCTGGTTTTGATCCCACTGATGGACATAGAAGGCGCAGCGCTTGCATCATTTTTGGCCATGTTTCTATTCAACTTTGTAAAGTACATCTATGTCAAAAATCGATTGAATTTTGACCCTTTTTCGATGGATATTTTAAAAATCATATTCTTGGGAATCATCACATTCACGATTCAATACTATTTGTTCCAAAACCGAGAGTTGGGAATTTCAGATATAATTTTAAGATCACTAGTGGTGATTTTAGTGTATTTAGGAGGAATTTTTTTACTGAATATTGCTAAAGAAAGCAGAGAAAGCATTATCAAAAAAATAAAAAGAACCGGATCTTAGAGTGTTACAAACCCCTTTATAGACAAGATTTGAGCTGCCTTGAAATCGCAAACTTCCACTGTTATCCTGACTCCGAAGAGACGAGGTTCCGTCCCGATAGCTATCGGGAGAAATGAGGCCTGTTTTTGAAAAGGGCTTCACTCGGTAATTTATGTTAATTGTGAAGTTTGAACATGTCGGCGACCCGGTTCCTTGGACAAATATACGGATTATACTTGGAGAAGTTAACGATCCGCAAGTCATTATTCACCATTAATGGTAAACCATACAGAACATTATTCTATTATTCCCATCTCCAAAAAACAACTACAACACAATGGCTGTATATTTAACAAAAAAGTAAATAAATTAGGCAAAAGCTCGGAATATAATTAAAATTGGAAAAAATACAGATTAGAATAATTTTTGAAATTATCTGCCTTTTTGCATTTCACTGATATTTGGAAAAACCAAAGATTATTTCGCAACCACAAAATATTATTCCAGTAAATTGAAAAACTCAATTTAATTATCAATAATTTTGCAGCGGTAAAAGCGCATTAAAATGTATCAAATCAAAAAGCTCATAGTTTGTCTTGATCAAACAGAATTAGACGAAACTTTAATCAAATTTGCGTCATTTGTTGCACAGGTAAATCAGACGAAGAAAATCTATTTTACCAATGTGATCCGCAACCTAAATATCCCCAAAGAGGTCATTGAAGAGTTTCCTAATTTGATTGAGAATATTGTAGAGGAGAGAAAAACCAAAATGAAAGAGTTGGTGAGCCGAAATTTTACAGTATCAAAGGATATAGAGCTTTCATTTGTGGTGAAGGAAGGGCAGTTATCCAAGAAAATCCTGAAACTCGCCCACGAAAAATCCGCGGATATGATCATTCTTGGAAGAAAAGTTCAATTGTCCGGAACAGGCGTCTTGTCCCAAAGATTGGCAAGAAGGGCTAGTTGTTCCTTGTTGATTATCCCAGAAAACTCCATCCCAAAAATTGACAAACTGCTGGTTCCAAGTGACTTTTCGGATTATTCAAAAGACGCAATGGAAGAAGCCATTATGATCGTAGGGAAATATGGTGGCAAGGCCGAGATCTTCTGCCAGAATGTATTTTCTATACCTTCAGGCTATCATTTTTCAGGTAAAACATACGAGGAGTTTGCTGCAATCATGCAAATGCATGCTGAGATCAATTTCAAAAAATTCATAAGAAAAATAGATACAAAAGGAATCAATATCAATCCACTTTATACCAAGGATGAAGACGATGATCCTGTAGAGGACATCCTTGCCAAAGCAAATGAAATCAATGCTGATGGAATCATCATTGGCGCTAAAGGACGAACTGCCGCTACAGCTTTGTTTATCGGAAGTATGGCTGAGCGCTTGATCCAAATGAATCATAAGATCCCCCTTCTAGTCACCCGTCCAAAAGGTAAAAACGCAGGAATCTTGGATTATATACTGGAGATCTAATCAACCTTTGGGGTTTTCTAAAACCCCGAAGGTTTTTATACCAACCATTACCAGAAGAACACTAGAAATATTTTTTTAGTATCAGATAAGGTATCTCTACCCATGAAAATAATTGACGCTTTTTTTTGATTGTTCTTTATTGGAGAAGCGAGACAGAAGCAGGGATGAAATCAACCCCGAAGTGCCTGCCTGCTGCAGGCAGGGTTAAACTTTGAATAGCCCCGGATTGCTACCCGGGGATCAAAGTAGATGAGAGAAACAACAACCCCGAAGTGGGTTGAACCCTACTAATTGTAAGAATAAAGTGTCAACTATTTTCAGGACAAGACCTTCACACCTCAACTTCAATTTTAACTTTCCAATTTCAAATAGGGACGAGACCTCTCTCCCGGATCCTTTCGGGAGAAAGGTGACTCATATCTTATTTCTCATCTCTCGCTTCAAGACTATTAGACCTGGAAGCTTGTGTCTCATTTCTTGGCACTTAGCCTTCTTTTCGCATTCAAAGTAAAGTTTTTAAAATTTCTCTTTAAACTTATTGGTATATTCATTGTCTAAGAAAGCAATGATGTCACTCAGCGATCTCGCCATCCTAAATATGATCAAAGACCCTAACCAACGTGAAAAGGGTTGTCGTGCATTGGTGGAGACTTATCAAAGACGTGTGTATAGCATTATCAGAAAAATGGTGATCATTCATGAAGATGCAGATGATATCACTCAAAACACCTTCATCAAGGCATTCAAAAATCTGGAAAATTTCCAAAGCAACTCTTCCCTGTTTACTTGGCTCTACAGAATCGCTACAAATGAAAGTTTGAATTTTATAGAGAAAAAGAAAAGGCGCTTCTTCTTTCCAATAGAAGATCATGAGGAAGTGATGAAAAACTACATCGATGAATCCTATTATATCGATGGTGATGAAATAGAAAAACAACTTCAAAAATCTTTGCTCAAACTCCCTGACAAACAAAGACTGGTGTTTAATTTGAAGTATTTTGAAGATTTGAGTTATGATGAAATAAGCCGTATTACAGAGACTTCAGTAGGAGCTCTGAAAGCCAGCTATCATCATGCTGTAAAGAAAATCGAAAATGAATTGAAAATAGAGTAAACCCTTTAGTTTCACTTCTGTCTAAAGCATATATTATGAAAAATTTATCTAAAAAAGGAATTTTCAAGGTACCTGAGCATTACTTTGATACACTTTCTGATCAAATCCTTGAAAAGAGGGCTTCACAAAAGACCAAAATGTTCTACTTAAGAAGTATGGCAGCGGCAGCAGTGGTAATTATAGGTGTGGCAGTCTTTGTTTTCAAGAATGAAGTCAGTGGTCCTGACTATTTCAACCAAAGCATAGCCGAAGACATCAATTTGTATATCAATGCGGGTCATTGGGGAGCTGAAGAAGTCCTTAACTTATCAGATGATCCGAATCTGATTTTGGATCAAATCATTGATCAGGAATGGGGGAATTACAACACAACTGATTTTGAATTGGAAAATGACTTTCTATATTAACCCTAGAGACTATGAAAAACTTAAAATTTATACTTCCTATATTATTTGTATTGATCAGCTCTTCGATATTCGCACAACGAAACGAACAAAAATTCGATAGGGAAAAATATGAGTCAGCAAGGGTGGCATTCATAACTAATAGATTAGATTTAAAACCAGAACAAGCTGAAAAATTCTGGCCTTTATTCAATAAATATAATGAAGACAGGGAGCGGATGATGAGAGAATTGTCCAACATCAACAAACAAAGTGAAGGGGATTTAAATGAAAGTAAAGCAAAAGAACTTATCAGCGAACGTTTTAAAATCCAACAAAGTATTCTTGATTTGGAAAAAGACTTTACCCAAGATATTTCTAAAGTAGTTAGTTCAAGTCAAGCCCTGAAATTAGGAGGAGTTAGTAGGGATTTTGTTAGGCAGATCTACCGAATGAATCAAAGAGGTGGAGATCGAAGAGGAAATTAAAACAAAGAGAGGTGTAAATTTACACCTCTCTTTGTTTATAATTCTTTTTTCTTTAGAAGATCCCGTATTTCTTCCAAAAGCACTTCTGATTTTGGAGGTGCAGCAGGTGCTGCTGGTGCAGCTTCTTCTTTCTTTTTCATGGAATTCATTGCTTTGATGGCAAGGAAAATTACAAAAGCGATAATTAAGAAATCCACTACATTTTGGATAAAATTACCATAACTCAAAGTCACAGCAGGAAAATCCGTACCAGCTTCAGTATAGGCTTCTCTCAATATGATAGCCAAATCCTTGAAGTCCACACCACCGAGTAAGATACCCAAAGGAGGCATGATAATATCATTTACAAATGACGATACAATCTTGCCAAAAGCACCTCCAATAATTACAGCAACAGCCAAATCAATGACATTACCTTTCATTGCAAATGTTTTAAATTCTTTTAACATTCCCATAATTACAAGTTTAATTTTTTGTTTCTTAAATTTTAATAGGAAAAATACGGAAAAATTAAATTAATGCTAACAATCTACTTCTAAATAATATAAATAACATCCGCCATGATTTGAAATTTATTATTTTTCCTAACTTTGAACCATAACCTATTAAACAAAAAAATGAAAATTGCATTGATTGCACATGACGGTAAAAAAGCCGATATGGTTCATTTCCTGTCGGGATTTAAAGATGAATTGTTAAAAGAAGATATACACCTAGTGGCCACTGGCACTACTGGATCACACATTGCGAGAGCGGGTTTTGAAGTTCAAAAACTATTATCTGGACCATTAGGAGGAGATGCACAAATTGCAGCTATGGCAGCAGAAAAAGAATTGGATTTGGTTATTTTTTTTAGGGATCCACTTGATAAGCATCCTCATGAACCGGATGTACAGATGCTAATGCGAATATGTGATGTCCACAACATCCCTTTGGCCACTAATCCTGCCGCTGCGGATATGTTTTTTAAATATTTAACCTTGCTTAGAAAAAAATAATGGAAATCAAAACGATAAAGAAAATTGGTGTCTTGACCTCTGGTGGAGATGCACCTGGAATGAACGCGGCAATTAGGGCTACTGTAAGAGCTGGCTTCTATTACAACCTGGAGATGTATGGGATATACAGGGGCTATGAGGGGATGATTAATGATGAAATCAAAAAACTTGAAAGTAAGAATATTGCACATGTTTTAGAAAGAGGTGGTACATTCCTCAAGTCGGCCAGAAGTGCAGAATTCAGGACTAAAGAAGGAAGACAAAAAGCATATGACAACCTAAAAAAGCACGGTATCGATGCTTTGGTGGTAATTGGTGGTGATGGATCCTTGACTGGTGCACATTTGTTTTTCCAGGAATTTGGAATCCCAGCTATAGGCCTTCCAGGTACCATAGACAATGATCTTTCAGGAACTGATAGCACGATTGGCTTTGACACGGCATGCAATACTGCAATTCAGGCAATTGATAAGATACGAGACACAGCTACCTCACATGACAGATTGTTTTTTGTAGAAGTGATGGGAAGAGATGCTGGATTCATCGCAATCAATGCAGGAATAGGAAGTGCAGCAGCCGCAACACTTATTCCTGAGAAGAAAATGCCTATAGAAAGATTAGTAGAAAGGCTAAAAGCTAGAACCAAAGCACTCAAGCAATCAAATATTGTAATAGTAGCCGAAGGTGGAAAAAGTGGTGGTGCAGCAGAAATTGCATCAAAAATCAAAAAACAGCTTCCATACTATGATATTAAAGTCACGATTCTAGGCCACTTGCAGCGCGGCGGTTCACCGACATCTTTTGATAGAGTGCTAGCGAGCAAACTTGGGGTGGCAGCGGTAGAAGGTCTTATGCAAGGGAAATATGATGTGATGGCTGGGATTATCAACAATAAAATTGTATTTACACCTATCACAAAAGCAATAGTGGATGATAAGGAAGTAGATGAAGATGATTTTAGAATTGCAAAAATCCTCTCGACCTAAGGAATTACAGAATTTGAATGAATAAAAAAGACCTGCTAAAATAAAATTTAGCAGGTCTTTTTTTTAATCTTTAGATAAAATCAATGTGGAATAAGGGGGTAAATCAATCACCATATCATCCAAAGAACCTAATCCTAAAGTGAATAAAACTTTATCAAAATCTTTCGGTGCATCAATTGATAGCGTTTGGTCAGAAAGATTATGCACCACAAAAAGTTGCTGTTCTTTGTATGATCTATAGTAAGCCATCAAAGGCTTTGCCAATTCCTCTTCATAAAGTGACAAATCCCCTAAAGCCAATGCACGATTTGAATTTCTCAATTTAATCACCTCCCTATAGTGATTGAAAAAACTCGTACTCATAGATTTTTGGATGGCAAGTGGTGTCACCATATCATCAATTGAATATTCTGCCTCAATCCAAGTTGTCCGACCAGTATCGTTTGCCTTGATGTCCCAAAGGAAAGGTTCTCTTATGTTTTCATCAGGTTTTTTTCCAAGCATCCCAATCTCTTCTCCATAATACAAGTAAGGCGCTCCAGGCATCGACATCAGGATTGTGATAGCTTGCTTCAATTTTCTGGGATTACCTCCCAACGAATTTAATAATCTAGGCTGATCATGATTTGATGAAAAAGTCGCATCAATAAATTCATCAGATATTTGTTGGTAAAAATCCAATATTTCTTTTTGATTTTTTGCCAACAACATACCATCTTCCTCTTCATAAGCCTTCAAAAGAGTGTAATGAAAATCAAAATTGAATAATGCGGGTAATCCTGGCAAATATGGAGCAACCACTTCTTTCATATCATAAACCTCCCCTACCAAATACACATCAGGCTTAATTTTAGTCATTTCAGATCTAAATTCTTTCCAAAACGCATGATTATCTTCCGCTCTGTCATCAGGAAAGATATGTTTGGCTGCATCCAATCTAAATCCATCTACTCCAATTTCCTCCAACCAAAAACGTCCAATTTCATAGATCTCTTCTCTTACTTTTGGATTATCAAAATTCAGATCTGGCATACCTCCTATAAAAAAACCATAATAAAAATCTTCTCCTACCCCTGGATCATGCCACTGTCTAATATTGTCACTGTCTAAAGTAATAGTCTTTTTGTTTAAAAAATCTGCAATTGTATCCTTTTGAGCCCAAACGTAGTAATCCCTATAAGGATTATCTCTTCCTTTTCGAGACTCCACAAACCACGGATGCTCGCTACTCGTGTGATTGATGATCAAATCTATCACTACCTTGATATCTTTGCTATGAGCTACTTCCAACATATTTTTGAAATCATCCATAGTTCCGTAATCTGGATGAATAGCTTTATAATCTGTCACGTCATACTTATGATAGCTTGGAGAGGGCATGATTGGCATAAACCAAATTGCGTTTGCACCCAACTCTTTTACATGATCTATTTTCTTGGCAACTCCATTGAAATCCCCTATTCCATCACCGTTTGAATCATAAAAAGACTGGACAAAAATTTCATATGTAATGCCTGCATGTGGCCAATGATTTTCTACTTTGGTCTCTGTAGAATGCGAACAAGATGTCTGTAATGCCAAAACAAAAAGAAACAATATGGGTAAATATATTTTCATAGGATAATAGGTATTAAAATAGAAAAAGTCACTTAATAGTGACCTTTTCTAAACTAGGTTAATTTGATCTTAGTTTCTGTTGATTGCATTAAGCATATCAAATGCAACTTCAAGTCTTTCTACAAAGTTTTCTTCACCTTTTCTCATCCAAGCTCTTGGATCATAGAATTTCTTATTAGGACTATCTGGCCCATTAGGATTACCTAGTTGTGTTTGAAGAAATCCTTCATTCTTTTGGTAATATTTCAAAACACCTTCCCAGAATGCCCATTGCATATCTGTATCAATGTTCATTTTTACAGAACCGTAGCTGTTTGCTTCTCTGATTTCTTCTACAGTAGACCCTGAGCCGCCATGGAATACAAAGAACAAAGGCTTACCTGAAGTTCCATATTTCTCATTGATATAATCTTGAGAATTTTTTAGGATGATTGGTTTTAGACTTACGTTTCCTGGCTTGTAAACACCATGCACATTGCCAAAAGCAGCAGCTATGGTAAACATATCCCCCACTTTTTTCAAGTTTTCATAGGCATATGCTACTTCTTCTGGCTGTGTATATAGCTTAGAACTATCGATATCTGTATTGTCTACACCATCTTCTTCACCACCAGTCACACCTAGCTCGATCTCAATGGCCATTTGTAGTTTGTTCAACTCTTCAAAGTACTTTACAGAAGTCCCAACATTCTCTTCCAAAGACTCTTCTGACAAGTCAAGCATGTGAGAACTATATAGTGGTCTTTTGAAAGCTTCATAGTAAGATTTCCCTTCTGCTATCATGCCATCTACCCAAGGTAATAATTTTTTTGCTGCGTGATCTGTATGCAAAATTACAGGAACACCGTATGCTTCTGCCATTTTATGAACATGCAAAGCACCAGAAACAGCTCCAGCAACACTCGCTTGTTGTTTGTCATTTGGAAGTGATTTCCCTGCATAAAATTGGGCTCCACCATTTGAAAATTGAATGATCACTGGAGAATTTACTTTTTTAGCAGTCTCCAAAACGCCATTTATAGTACTGGTATTGATCACATTTACCGCTGGAAGTGCAAATTCACTTTCCTTTGCGTAAGACAATAAGTCTTTCAGCTCTTCACCGTACTTTACTCCTGGTTTGAATTTCATGTTGTTGATTTAATGGTTTGATTATTTTTTTATAAATCGCCTTCTGAGCAGCTGACGATTATCATTAAGCTCAAAGATATAAAGACCTGCCTTAAAATCCTTTATTTCCAACTCTAAAAAATTATTTACATTTTTGGAATCGCCTTCGACTAGGACTTTTCCTGTCACATCCAATACTCTATAATTGAATTGGTTAAACCCTTTTGGAAGTGAAATATTTAGGTTTTCATTAACTGGATTTGGATATAATTTAAATTCTGAATCATCTATGATCTCCTTTTCTATCGATGTAATAATATCCTCGAGGATCTCTCCTTCTGGGAGCGGAAGCTTTTGGTTGGTATAGAGCAAAAACTGATTCGCCCTTATTCTGGAGTTTAGCGTATTTGATGTCACATTAATCTCTGCTTCAGTAAAATAATTATACCAAGTGCCATCTGATGGAAATGTAAGTGTTGCATTGTTCACATCTGTCAATCCAAAATTTCCATAAAGTACTATTTGAAGATCTCCATCACCTACTTGGATTGATTTCACCGGCTGTGTCAAAGACAAGGTGACATTATCTGGATCATTGAAAATATTATAATCATTCTTTAACTTAATCATTGCCCTGTAGAGATTATACAACCTCTGTCTTTCGGGATTTTCTAGGTAATTCCATCTGGTCGGTTTCACTCCTAATCGATCATTATTCAATTCCAAATCATATCCATATTCTTCAAACTGCCATAGCATTTTCGGACCTGGTATCGCAAAAAAGAAAGTAGCCAACAACTGATTTCTATTCACTCCATTTCTCAATTCACGAATATTGACTGGTGAGGTCTGTCCAAAAGTCAATGATTCCCACATAGTGCGTTCTTCATCATGACTCTCCATATAACTTACAAGGTTGTTCTGATCCCATCCCCTAGTCTTATAATATCCCCAGTCAAAGTTTCTGGAATTCCCTTTGGCCATTTCCCTAAAATCATTATTCAAATTGCCCCAAAACATCATTCCATAGTTAGCAAGCTCCCTCTCCTCACTATTGTCTGCAAAATGTTCCAAAATCACATAAGCATCAGGATGATGTTCTTTGATATTATCATAAATATCTTTCCAAATTTCAATCCTAGATTCATCTCTTTGGCTCCATTGAGAAACGTTATCTCCAGAATTTACTTGAGTAAAACCTTTGCTCAAATCAAATCTGTAGCCATCAAATTTATATTCTGAAAGCCAATAATTATTTACTGTATCCACAAATGCTTTTGTGTATGCGCTTTCATGATTGAAATCATAACCAACATTGAATGGATGTCTAGCAACTCTATTGAACCAAGGGTTGTCTAGAGTAGGAGCTCCATAATCACCATCATTATAAAGTCTCACCATCGGATTCTGACCAAAGGCATGATTCAAAACCATGTCTAAAATCACAACCATATCTCGCTTGTGCGCTTCATCGATCAACTCTTTCAATTCATTTTTAGTCCCATAGTATTTGTCAGGAGCAAAAAAGAAAGATGGATTGTATCCCCATGACAAATTCCCTTCAAACTCTTTTATAGGCATTAATTCAATTGCATTTATCCCTAAATCTTTCAAATAATCTAACCTCTCGGTCACAGCCTTATACGTTCTTCTATCATCAAAGTCCCTTACCAACAGTTCATACACTACCAATTCTTCCGGTTCTGGTTTGTTGTATTCCAAATACTTCCATTCATAAGGTTGCTGAGCTGTCTGGAGATAGGTAGCCTGGAATAATGTTTTACCACTTGGAAATGGTTTAAGGCCTGGATATCTGTTTTGGTCAATTATTTCTTGATCATTGAAAGGGTCTGATGTTTTGTCAGCATAAGGGTCTCCTATCCGAATGCTCCCATCAACTAGATACTGGAAAATGTATTCTTCACCTGGTGTAAGATTTGATACATTTAGCCAAAAAAGTTCTTTGTCAGGCGTCTGAAACATTTGATAGTCAGGCAAAATCTGCCAGTCATTAAAATCTCCAATAACAAAAACATTTTTCTTGTCAGGCGCTTCCAACACCAAGATCACCTCTGTATCAGAAATATAATTGATACCTTTCTTTGCACCTTGGGGTAGAGTCGCTTGTGGGCTTTGTCCTACGACGTTGATAGTAACTGTAGAAGTGGTCTCTTCTGATCCGGCCACAGCTTTTGCTTGGATTACGAATACACCTTCGGACGTAGCTTGAAATTCATAATTGAGTGTTTCTACATCTGATGCACTAGCCACAGGTGTATCATTCACTAAGATACTCAAATCAGAAGCTTGCGATGCGACTATAGCTATTTCTTGGGACTCTCCTACTTCCAAAAGCATTGAATTTGTCTGAGGATTAGTGAAGCTCACCTCAAAACCTTGACTCAAATTCACGAAAAAATCTCCGTTGGTACTTGTTTTTCCCTCTAGGTTGCCTGCAGCATTCCTAAACACCATACCCATTCTATATATCACTTGATCTCCAGTAGGGTTAAAAAATTCATTTGGAATAATTTCCCACTCCCAAACATTGTTTTCGCCCTCTACTTTTGACATAAGTGCGGCTTGATTTGCTGTCCCCCATTCAAATGGAACAATTGACCAAGTATTTGATGTTGGGCTTTCGATGACTGCTCCTATGTGAATATACACAGCATCTACTCCAGCCAAACCAGTCGTGCCTTGGCTTGCATCGTAGATAATCTTAACTTTCTGGTCGGCACGTGGAAAGCCTGGCACTGTGGTTACTTGTGCTTGGATATTTCCCCAAAAGAAAAATATCAATGCACAAATGGATGAACTTGTAATTTTGAATTTCATATAATTGCAATCGAGGGCCGGTGATTTGTTAATTGACAAAAATCCAAAAACTAGATTTGGTTTAAAGAAAAAAAGTACTGGGATTATCCAGTACTTTTTTTCCAATTACTATATAGGATTAATTTTTTGTTACTGAATATCGTACAGTTCCAGGAGTTTTGAAATCCAAGGTAATGGTATAATTCCCAGCCTCAGCAATTGGAATATCAGCACCATCGTTATTAAATCCAGCTATTCCTTCTTCATCTGAAGCACCATAATTTTGATCCCAAGTATTTGTTCTAAACTTAAGAAATCCAGCAGTCAAGTTGGTAGTAATATTCAAAATATTCTCTGCCGCATTAAATGTCATAGGGGTTTCATTATCCCAACCACCTGCGGTAGCATCACCGATAATTCCCCAAATACCTATTCTTTCTAATTCATAAGTTAGGTTTTCAAGATCAGCTTTTACTCTATATGTCCCAAAGCCATCTTCAATTTCTATATCTGATCCTTTTTCCACTAGGCTGCCAGGTGTCGCTCCTAAACCAAAATCTGGAAATGCATCCCACTCTGGACCAGTTATGAATTTAAATGCACCAGACCCTGAAAGAATATGGACAAAGCCTTCATAAACATCATCTGAATTTTCAGAAAAGATCACTGTATTATCATTTATAGGAGCCCAGCCTTGGTAATCACCAGGAACCCTTAAAAATGGTAAATCCACATCAGTAGGATAAGGTGTCACTGAAATGGTCATTCCAGGGCCAAAAACGTCTGGAATAGATCTACTCGGGATAGCCTTAACTCTAAACTCCAAATCTCCAGCAACTTCAGGAGTCAAACCTTTTGCAAGAGCTCTCCTATTCAATTCAGAAACTTCAACCTCAACGGTAGTGGTAGTAGATGTACCAACAGCAAGAGGTGCTGCAAAATTATTCCCTACTGCATCTACTTGGATTTCATAAGTTACTTCTGAAACTTGCGTCCCAAAGTTTGCTGCATTTACATTAAAAACAAGCATCTCTTCTGCATCCGCAACGTTCAAAATTAAACTTGTTGGAGGGGATGCTAATGTTGCTCCTTCTTGCTGAATTATTTTTGGCTGCTCAAGAGGGTCACATGACCAGATAAGTGGTAGTGCAAAGACTACAAATAGAAGTTTAGTAAATACTCTCATAATGGTTTTTGGTATAAATTGTTAATTCAATAGGGTAAATAATTTATATTTTTACTTTGATAAATCACATGCACTTTATCAATCATCATTGAACTTTAAGATTTTCAGATTAAGGCATATAACTATATTAGTCAATGTGATTTTTTTATGCAAGGAATTGTTGAAAAAAACACCACAAAAAAACTATGCAAACGTCACCGCAATCGATTGTGTTAATTTTCATTTTATAGGATTTATTGTGGAATTGGGTTTAGATTAGAAAAAAAAATAGTAGAAATAACTATTTAAGATTTAATTTTCGTATTATTTCATATTAAATTGAAATCTTAGAATAATATAATTTTCATGAAACTAGGCCAAGCCACTATCAAAGATATTGCTAAGGAACTAAATGTCTCCCTGTCGACTGTATCCAGAGCACTAAAGGACTACCCAGGAATCAGCAGTGAAACAAAAAGAAAAGTAAAAGAACTTGCCGAAAAACTAAATTATAGACCCAATGCAATAGCTCTAAGTCTAAGGAAAAGCAAATCCTTTACCATTGGTGTCATTATTCCTGAAGTTGTACATTTCTTTTTTTCCACTGTGATCAGTGGAATTGAAGAAGTTGCTTTTGCAAATGGCTACAATGTCATTCTTTGTCAAACAAATGAAAAACTCCAAAGAGAGTTGAGCAGTATCGAAGCTATGCTTGATAATCAGGTCGATGGCCTTCTAGTCAGTTACTCAAAGGAAACTGAAGACTTTGAACATTTTACAAAACTACTGAAACAGAACTTTCCGATAGTATTTTTTGATCGAGTTCCAGAGATTGAGAATACGGTGAACGTAACTGTGAATGATTTCAAAGGTGCATATGACGCCACCTCCCACTTGATCAATCAAGGGTATAAAAATATCGCGCATTTGGCAGGACCAAAAAACCTTACAATAAGCAGAAAAAGACTAGATGGATATTTAGCTGCACTTCAGGATCATTCCATCAAACAAAACCCTGATTGGATTATCCCATGCCCAATAGGAACGCAGGAAGAAAGTTTTAATTTCACCAAAAAACTATTTGAAAATGGAAAAATTAAACCAGATGGTATTTTTGCAAGCAATGACATTGCTGCTGCTGGAGCCATGATGGCAGTAAAATCTTTGGGACTAAAAGTCCCTGGTGATGTAGGTATCGTAGGTTTTTCTGATTGGCAATTCTCCTCCATGATAGACCCTCCCCTCTCAACAGTATCCCAACCAGGTTTTCAAATGGGTGAAAAAGCAATTTCCCTGCTCCTTGAAATGATCAATAAAAAGAAAGATGAAATTTGGTCTCCAAAAACAGTGGTATTGGAAACAGAATTGATTATCAGGAAATCATCAGAGAAAATCAATAAAATATAGTCTGAATTTTAAACACTTTTCAGTTGAGGATTCTAAAGCTTTGATAGGACAAAGTAGGCGTAAATAGTTGGCTAAATTGAAAAATCAGGTCTAATTTTCAAAATATTTAAAAAAAAGAGAAAAATTGTTGCTTTTTTATGCAATCGTTTGAATAGGGCTTGATTTTTATCTTTCCGTATTTCAAAGCTAGGTTAAATTAATTCTCACCCCATAACCAACATAGAAGCAATTTTTTACTTTAATTATACTTTCTAAATTTAGCTGAGACAAATAGCTTTTCAGCTAAACAACGAGCCAAAAAAACAAAAATTAAGCGAATGACCTTTTCTATAAATAGCAAAAAGCAAAATCAAAACCTACATGCTGGTAAGGTTGAGAATTGGGATAAAAACATACTTGGTATTACCGGAAAAACAACAAATGGGAATTTTTCAATCGCTGTATATAATCATGACACGATCCGAGTTCAGGTAAGCCAAGATGAAACTTTTGATCAAAACCCATATAGTGTTATTAACCAGCCAAAAAAAGTTGATTTTAAGATAACAGAAAATGAAAATTCAATCTCAATATCCACCGACTTAATTGAAGCAAAAATCAATCTCAACCCCTTTCATATAAAATTTTTGGATAAAAAGGGAAATGTGATCAATGAAGATGATGAATCATTTTCTGTCTCATGGCTTGGGACTGAAATTACCAATTACAAAAAAGTCCAACCAAATGAGAAGTTCATTGGATTGGGAGAGAAAACTGGGAATCTCAACAGGGCCGGAAGAGCCTACACCAATTGGAATACAGATTATTTTGCTTATGGAATAGGAGATGATCCCCTGTATCTTTCAATTCCATTTTATATAGGAATCCACCAAGAGTTGGCTTATGGGATCTATTTTGACAACACCCACAAGTCAGTTTTCAATTTTGGGGCTTCCAACAATCGCTTTATGTACTATGCTGCAGATGGTGGTGATATGGATTATTATTTCATTCATAACCAAAATGTTGGGGAAATTATCGGTGCTTACACACATCTGACAGGAAGAATGGAAATGCCTCCAATGTGGGCGTTGGGCTTTCAGCAATGTCGCTACTCGTACTATCCCGATACAGAAGTGCTGAATTTGGCCAGAACCTTCCGAGAAAAAGACATGCCGGCTGATGTGATATACTTAGATATCCATCACATGGAAAAATACAAGGTTTTCACTTTTGACAATGAAAAGTTCAGTGATCCTAAGGCCATGATCAACAGGCTGAAAGAAAAAGGTTTCAAAGTGGTCGTCATTATGGATCCAGGGATCAAGACAGACAAAGGCTATTTGCCTTATGATGAAGGGTTGGAAAAGGATCTTTTTGTCAAATATCCAGATGGAGAAATCTATGAAGGACAGGTTTGGCCGGGTTGGTGTGCTTTTCCTGATTTCACCAAAGAAGAAACACGGACATGGTGGGGTGAGAAGATGAAATTCTACAAAGACGCAGGTGTTGATGGATATTGGACTGACATGAATGAACCCGCTTCTTGGGGTCAATTTACACCAAACTTGATCAATTTCCACTATGAAGGTGAAGTCGTAAGCCATCGAAAAGCAAGGAATATCTATGGACTTCAGATGGCCAAAGCAGCCAAAGAAGGAAGCGAACTTCAGTCTCCTGATAGCCGACCCTTCGTATTGACTAGATCAGGTTTTGCTGGGGTACAACGCTATGCTGCAGCTTGGACTGGAGATAATGTCAGTAGCGAAGAACACATGCTTGCAGGTATTCGCTTGGTCAATAGCTTGGGGTTGAGTGGTGTTTCATTTGCTGGCTATGATGTTGGTGGATTTGCTGGAGAAGCTACTAAATCCCTATTTGCCAGATGGATGAGTATTGCAGCCTTTTCACCATTCTACAGGGCACATTCCATGATCAACAGCAATGATTCTGAGCCTTGGTCTTTTGGTGAAGAAGTAGAAGAAATTTCCAAAAACTACATGAAGTTGCGTTACCAATTGCTCCCAACTTTATACAGCAATTTTTACAAAAGCAGTCAAACAGGGCTTCCAATTGCGAAAAGCTTAGCAATAGATTATCCTTTTGACCCATTTATATACACTGAACTGTTCCAAAACCAATATTTGTTTTGCGATTCACTTCTAATTGCCCCTATAGAAAGTACTAGACAGATTGCAAAAGTATATCTTCCTGAGGGAGAATGGTACTATTTCTACAATGACCAAAAGTTCTCCGGAAATCAAATTGTATATGTTGACACACCCTTGAGTTACTTGCCGGTTTTTGCAAAAGCAGGTTCGATAATAGCCATGCAAAGTACCATTCCACACACCGAAAGCAAAAATGATGGAGTATTGAGACTTCATATCTACAAAGGAGAAGGTAACAATAGCTATACCCATTACGAAGATGATGGAATTAGCAAGGCGTATAAAGGAAATGGTTATTTCAAAAGGGAGGTAAAATGGGATTCGGAAAATCAGGAAATCCACTTTGGTGCAGTTGATGGGAAATACAAATCTAAGTTTGATAAAATCCAATTATATATCCACGGGATATCCACTGATAAAATTTCCATCAATGACTTACAGATCAACGCTCATACAGAAAACTTGGCCTTCTTGAGAAGGTTGACTGATTTTGACCCATTGCCTGATCATTCGCATCCCTATTTCGAAATCGAAAACATCAATTCTTTTATAATTGAACATCAATTTGAAGAATTTACAGTCAAAATCTAATTAGGTAACATTGTAGTTTAGATAAGACCTGCCAGGTTTTCTATTAAATAGGAACAGGTCTCTTATTTGGCAGGGAAGACTAATAAAAGATTTAAACCTGGCAGGTCTGGTTTCTTAACTAAGCGACATTGAATTAGCTAATATGATTTTCCGCAAATACACATCTGAAATAACTTCAATTCGGATTTGAGAATAAATACTAATATCAAATTTTGACATGTAATGGTCTGTAAGGACCAAGGCCAGAATCAAAGCAAATCAAGAACTATTTGTCTGTGTCTCCACAGACCAATGTAGCATTATTATAAATCAATTAATTGACTGTTAATGTGATTGTTTTCTATTGGTCTGTGAGGACACAGACCAAGGTAAGGGACACAGACCAAGGTAAGAGAAATAAGTATATAGTGATATTCCATATTACCACATTTCAATAAACCCAAGAAAATGCAAGTAGAAGAAAATAAGCCAAGACTGAGTTTTTGGCAAATCTGGAATATGAGTTTCGGATTTTTGGGAATCCAATTTGGTTTTGCTCTCCAAGGAGGATTTATGTCAAGGATCTTCCAAACCTTAGGAGCAGAAAAAGACGCTATCCCGATGCTATGGATCGCTGCACCTTTGACAGGTCTTTTGGTACAGCCAATTGTGGGTTACCTAAGCGATAGGACTTGGCATCCCAAATTTGGCAGGAGAAGGCCATTTTTCTTCTTTGGAGCAGTTTTTAGTACCATTGCATTGTTTTTTGCACCCTATTCCAGTGCGTTGTGGATGGCAGCTGGATCACTTTGGATCTTGGACGCATCTATCAATATCAGTATGGAGCCATTTAGGGCTTTGGTGGCAGACAAGTTACCTGATAGTCAAAGATCTTATGGATTTGTGGTACAAACGCTGATCATAGGAATCGGTACTTGGATAGCGAGTAACCTGCCTTGGTTTATGACTCAAATTGGTGTGCCCAATACAGCAGAACCAGGGGTAATCCCTGACTCTGTGAAATTTGCCTTTGGAATAGGTGCGGTGGTTCTGTTTTCCTCAATCCTCTATACCATCTTGACTACCAAAGAATATCCACCTGAAAATCTGGAGGAATTTGAAAAAGAAAATCAAGAGAGCAGTGGCTTTTTGAAAGGTGTAACAGAAATATTCAAAAACATCTTCGGGATGCCGAATGTAATGCTCAAACTAGGTTTAGTACAGTTTTTTTCTTGGTTTGCATTTTTTACCATGTGGAGTTTTGCAACTCCTGCGATTACAGAGCATATTTTCAAAGCGACCGATACTGCTTCTGTAGCATATAATGATGCAGCAGATAGCGTTGGGAATTATTTGGGGACTTATGGATTGACTTCCATGTTTTTTGCATTGATCCTTGCCTTCATCACCAGCAAAGTGAAGATAAATCGAAAATTAGTTCATATGTTCAGTCTGTTTGCAGGTGGTGCGGGATTCATATTGATTTATTTTATTTCAGAACCTTGGATGCTCCATATTTGCTTTGCACTTGTGGGAATAGCTTGGGCAAGTATCCTTTCGATGCCTTACGCCATGCTCTCGAGTTCTGTCAATCCCAAACAAATGGGCGTTTATATGGGAATCTTCAATATGTTTATCGTCATACCTCAAATCATTGCAGCCCTAGGAGGAATCAATTACATGTACAAATTGCTATTTGGAGAAGAAGTCGTATTCACCATGGTGCTTGCGGGAACTTCCCTGATTGTAGCAGGGCTTTGTAATTTGTTTATTACAAATAAAGGAGTGACCCATGATGGATAATCCCAATAAACTTAATCAACTTCTAATTCATCTATTCGATAAATCCCAGTAGGACTGGTTTCAATCCATTTCCCTTCAATCTCATGAATTTCGGAAGTACCTCTGCTTTTGATTGTAAGCTTGTATGATAGTATTCTTTTCCTCATTTCAATATTATTGGTAAATATAGATTTTCCGGCTGGAGCTTCTATAGTCACCATCAGATTAGGTATATATGGAATAGACGATGGGTTTTTGCTATATATACTCATCCTATCTGAAAAATAAATATTTCCATCAATGATATCAGAAGGTGTCTCTATTTCGATTGAGTCACTATCAAACCAAATAAAGGCATTCATTTCTTCACTTTCAAAATATGAGTTAACAATCACATTAGGGCCAACAAATGGGGAAACTTCCAGCTGTCTTGGTTCTAAAAAATCAAACTCATATCTATGTATGTTGTCTCTCATATAAAGAGAATCCCCGTCATCTTCACCTTGATAAAACTCAATCCCTTCAAAATCATAACCCTCAGATTCCACTTGATCTACATAAATTCTTTTAGAATTATTATCGTTTTGAAGCATTACAATTATTCCATACGGTTTACCAGAAGCATTCTCTTTCAGTTCAATCTCTAAAACACCATTGGTCTGATGTCTGATTTCAAAGCCAACATAATTTGTCGCTGACACCAAAGATCCAAGTCCAAACAACTCTAATTGACGGTTTTCCGAGATCAACTCTCCATTCAAATCAAAGACTTCACCAAATATTCTATGACCACCTTCTTTGGTTTCTACACCCACAACATCCCATCCATCTGACCCCAACTCAACAGTCTCTAAACCACCCTCACCGTCAAAATCAAGTTGAATGACGGTGTTTTCATCTTCTGGTTCATTCTGTGAAATGCATCCTGCAACCAAAAATAGTAAGGTAAAAACAATACACAGTTGGCCACCCTTAATATCAAAAATTAGCATAAGATTATAAATTTTTTAGAACTACTGAAGTTAATTAATAAACAATAATATTTTTCATTATAATTAAGATATTAAAAATAGGTTTTAGTAATATAAAAAACAAATAAATTTATATTATGTAAGTTTCAACATTGTTATAAGTTAGGCAAAATCATACTGAGGACATGCCAAAGTAAACCGTTGACGATTTGATCTTGCTTGAATTTGGTTTACACATTAGTGTCTAGCGTCAGGTTTTGTTCTTTGTTTAATTGGATATCCCTCTTCAAACTAGTAGCCATTTGTAATATTGTTTGAAGTTCAAATCAACCTGCTGTTGTCGGATGACCGCCGACTCTTGTGCGCCGTGGCGTAATTGTCAGAATGATTTCATGTGAAAATCCACTCTCTGATATCATTGCAGATAATCTTAATATTTTTATTCTTAATATAAAACGAATTAGGCTTAGCTTTGTATATGAAAAAAATCACCATCACTGGCGTACCTGAGCATTTTAATTATCCATGGTTGAAAATCATAGAACAGCAACCATTTTTAGATGATGGATTTGAGCTTGTGTGGCAGGAAGAATCCAAAGGTTCTGGAGCCATGAACAAAGCTCTGAGAGAAGGCAGTACAGACATTGCACTGGTGCTGACAGAGAGCTTTATCAAAGACTGGATTGAAGGAAATCCAAGTAAGATCATTGGACTTCACATTGCTTCGCCATTGAATTGGGGAATCCACCTTTCCGGTAAGTCCAAAGAAGAATCGCTAGATGAATTGAGTGAAGCTCCTTTTTTGATCAGCCGTTTTGGCTCTGGATCACATTTGATGGCTTTTTTGCTAGCAAAGCAGCAAGGATGGGACACTAATAAATTAAAGTTTGAAGTCATAGACAACCTGGACGGTGCAAAAAAAGCTTTTGGAAACGAGGAAGCTAAAATGTTCCTTTGGGAAAAATACACCACCAAACCACTTGTGGATGCAGGTCAGTTTAAGCGTGTAGGTGAAATCCCAACTCCTTGGCCATGTTTTGTGACAGTGGCTACTGAAAATTCACTAAGTGAAAATGGCTTGATTATAGAAAAAATCAGGGACAAGGTTTATGAATTTGCTTCTCAAATGGTCAAAAATGATGGTTTTTCTGAAACTCTCAGCCTCCGTTACGGAATTTCCCATAAAGATATCCAACAATGGCTAACCCAGACAAAATGGGCTACAGATAACGGTATTGCAAAAAAGGATCTTGAAGAAACGATGGATATTTTGCTTGGTTTGGAGTTGGTTGAGAGGAAAGTTGAAGTGAAGCAATTGGTGGATTTAAAATATGTGGATTTAAGTTGATTTTCATTGAATAAAGCAATCTCTAATCTGATGAAAATAATATCAGATTAGAGATTGGAATTTGATCTTCACTCTTCCATACTTTTTACAAAAGGCTTAATAAAAAACTCATAATAATCCTCTTCGATCATGTAACCAATGATATGACCTTGATCATCAAAACTAACTGGATACTCTGTTCGAAATTCAAAGTAATCGTTATTGTTTTTCTGAATACTTTGGATTAAATATGGTTTGTTACTTTCATTTGAGACTAAGTAACTTACTATATTTTTTGTATCCTTGTCAACGTAAATATGGGCATGCTTATCAGATTTATATTCAGCTCTTTCTGATTTTGATAATTTTGAGTACTCAAATCCAGACCCCATAAACTCTTTTGGTTTTGTATATTTTCTATTCTTGCTCTTTTTAAATTCTTCAATTTTGTATTTCAGATTATCTAGGTCTAAAACCCCAAGTTCGTTGGAATATGGCATCAAAATATATAATTCATTACTTCCTACATGAAATGCCAACTCGTTCACATTATCTTCAGAACTTCCTTTGTGGATTTCTGAAAAATCATTAGATCCAATAACACTTTTTAAGATTTTATACTCTTTTACGTTATTCTCCATCAAAGAATAACAAGCGAAATAACATGTTCCATTTTTATCAACAGAAATCGTCCTACATTTATTTTTTTTGGAAAAACATGCCTCATACTAATTTTATCAATTTCTTCTCCATCATAATTGTATTTTACAAACAGTCCAATATCTTTTACCAAATAAAAATAATCTTGAAAAAGAAAAATCTCTTCTGATATACCACCTATAACCGTCCTAGTATTGGGTTTAATCAACTCTTTTTGCCAAACATTTCCATCTTCATTTACTATAAACAAACTTTGCCCATCTAAACTAAACTGATTTAAAGCAACAAAATTTCCATTATTGAATTTGACATTTGAAAATTTCCCAGAAATATTTTTCTTGGGTACTCTAATGGTTTTATTCACATTTTGATAATACTGTTCTTCTGTAGAACTGCATGCAAATAGAACTAATATTAAAAACATTAAAAGATTGGTTTCTTTCATGATTCAAGAGTTTTTCAATTTAAATACATTTCGGGATTAAATGTTTTTAAGTTCAACAATTTAGTCTTCCAGTTGATTTTTTTTTATGTGTATCCGCTTTCCTGCACGTAGCCAAACAATAGGATGGCGGATGAACGATTTGTGGTTCTGTTGACAGTAAACTGTTGTCTGCCGACGAGTATCCGCAACTTACAAAGTTACTTTTTAACTAAGCTGCAACATTGCGGATACTCATATTTTTTTTTGAAATAAAAAGACTATCGAACTATCTTGAACAAAATTGCTAAAAAAAAGCAGTCCATATTTGAATAATATCAAACATGGACTGCTCATCAAATTTTTTACATTATATTTATTAATCTTTCCTGATAAAGATAATTTTTTTAGGGATTGATAATCGAGAGTTGTATTTAACCCGATTATTAGCATCTTTATTTGGTAATTTTAAGTTAGCACCCTCGCGACTA
The DNA here is from genome assembly GCF_022549695.1 of Belliella calami. Taxonomy (GTDB): domain Bacteria; phylum Bacteroidota; class Bacteroidia; order Cytophagales; family Cyclobacteriaceae; genus Belliella; species Belliella calami. The sequence continues at coordinate 113,255 of NZ_JAKZGS010000001.1, forward strand.
TTATCTATCTCCATTTCTAGAACCCCCTCTTTATGAACTAAACGCCCTCTACCTGATCCGCCTAAAGAATTATTAAGATCATCGTTATAAGTAAAATTCAATACCGCTTTATTTATATCCATAGGTGTTCCTAATTTAGCTACAAAGAATTGGTTTTTATATTTAGTTTCTAAATCCTTAGGAGAATAGAATTTTTCGCCAGATTTGTAGTAAATCAAATTCATCAAAAGTACATCTGTCTTATAACCTGTATCCCAGGTTTCGCTTTTAATTGGGAATTTCTTCTCAAATTTCATCTCCAAAATTATACTATCCGATTCACTAAGGTTAGCAATCCATTCACCTTCGAAATAAACTATTTCATTTCTCTCTAAATATTGAGCATTAATTGATTTACCATAAAACATAAACACAATTAAGATAACCAGCAATTTCATTCTTTCCATCTTTTTTTTAATTTTCATTTTAACATCCATTTGCAATTGAATTTGTTCCTTGATCATTAATTTTTCTTCTTTCCCAAGAATCAAGTAAATCGTCTTGACCTACAGCTCTGAACAAAACTAATCCAGCATTTTCAAAAGCTTTTAAAAATGCATGTTCATAACTTTGAATATCATCCATCATTAAAGCCATATTTACTGCTACCCAATTTTCAAAATAATTTTGTAAGGCATTAAAATTATTTACTGAATTAAAATTTTCCTCAGCAAAATTCAGAAATGCAACTTCATCTTCTACCTTTAATATATATGCAGTATTTTCTGTAATTACACCCATCACAAAAGATTCTAATCCATTTGCTAGAAGGTTATTTTCATGTAGTTGGTAAATTGCATTTACATCAGCTAAAGAAAATATTGGGTCTAAACCCTCATAATGTGAATGAATAAATCCATCTATTGGGGTAGTAGGCGAAAAATTAACCTGAGGGACACCATATAATCCTCTTCCAATACCATATTCATAAATCCCAATACTATTTCTCACAATTAACCCATAACTTTCATATCCTTGACTAATAGAATTTTTCAAGTTATTGAAATTCTCTTTAAAATTAGAATCTTCTCCTAAAGCCTGTGCATGCAAACATGGATCTTCAAGCAGAAAATCATCAAAGTAAATCAATGTTTCACCCACATCCATTTCTTCTTCTGCAGGACTTCCAGAATCTCCAGAACCATCATCACCATTTCCTCCACCAGGCCCACCAGAGCCAGAGCCAGATCCAGAGCCCCCTCCTGACGAATGACTTGTTATACAAATAGTGATAGTTTCAGTATATAAAATATATTCACTTCCGTAAGTTACATCAAATCCTAATGAAACAACTTCATTATACTCAAGTTCTACATCAAAGCAAATCATAGAGCTATTTGACGACTTATTTAAATCCTTTTCATCAGGTTCATGAGCTTTTTCTACTGTTCCTCTACTCACATAGATTCCATTCTCATATTGGTAAGTTGCCAGTATTTTATCATCAAATCCATTCAAAGTAACTTGCCCTGAAAAATCTTTGGGAAGCTTCCTCAGACTATATGAATCAAAACCGATAGTTTCAGTTTTTTCACCTTCATCAAAAAACTTGAGAATATAAATTGTATAGCCAGAACTTGATTCCACAAAAATCACTGACTCACTTTGTTGATACAATTTTCTTCCTGATAAAATAGTATTATAATTGTTTTCGTATTCTAATCTGTATTCCCATGCCTTTCTGCCACTGGCAAACGTATATTCAATCCTATTGTCCCAAATTATTCTCTTGTTCAAACTTGGGAAATTGGAATTTATTCTTGATTTCCAATAAGGAATGTTGTTCAAATCAGGAATTTGACCGTTAAGTGATTCGTACCATGTTTTGATTTTGTCATTTTGCTGATTGGAAATTGGATTGGTTTCTTCGTCCGTTACACAAGAATTCAATGTAAAGGCAATCAACAGATAACCGAAACAAACCAAGAACTTCTTAATAGAAGTTTTCAATAAGTTCATTTACGTTAAATTTAAAAGATTTCACAAGTTTTTTCAAAGACTAAATCCTAATTCCAATTCTGGAAAAAATCTATGAAAAACAAATATGGCTTCAAAAAGTGGCCACTAATAAAACCGTTTACAAGAAAGAAAGAAAGAAAGAAGCAAGTTTTTAGTTTAAAAAATTCATAGATTTTATAATCATTTCAAAAATTAGATCTTTGAGAAAACCCAAAATTTTATAGCAGTCTAAACAAAAAAAAACGAGTCCTAAAACCCGTTTTTTTTATCATGAAAGTTCCTCCCAATTCCAATCTTCATTCATTTGATTGATCGCGTGATGTGCAGTCAGGTCATACTGACAAGGGACAATGGATACATAGTTGTTGGCAATAGCCCACTCGTCATTGTCTTCTCCTTTGTCAAAATTGACGAAATTACCCGCCATCCAAAAATATTTTCTGCCATTTGGGTCAAACCTCTCAGAAAACTCTTCCTGCCATTTGGCATGTGCCTGACGGCAGATTTTGACACCTTTGATATCTTCGTTTCTTTTTGGTGGAAAATTGACATTCAATGCTACACCTTTAGGAATTCCATGATCCAAAACCTGCTTGGCAATTTTGTAAACGTATTCCTCCACATGGCTGAAATCAGCTTTGGAAGAGTAATCACACAAACTAAAGCCAATCGAAGGATAGCCTTCCAATGCACCTTCTATCGCTGCCGACATCGTTCCTGAATACAATACGGAAATGGAAGTATTGCTTCCATGGTTGATCCCACTAACGACCAGGTCTACTTTTCTGTCCTTGAGTACATAATGCTTTGCAAGTTTTACGCAATCTGCTGGAGTTCCACTTGATTTGTAAGCTTGTACATCATCAAAAATCTCTTCTTCCTCCAATCTTAATGTCTCACCGATCGTAATCGCATGCCCCATGCCCGATTGGGGACTATCAGGAGCTACCACGATTACCTCTCCCAACTTCTTCATTACATTTACCAATACTCTAATTCCCTTGGATGTGATTCCATCATCATTTGATACTAGGATCAAAGGTCTTTCTGACATAAAATTTATTTTATTTGATTATAATAGGCCGTAATTCTAAGGAGGTCTCCCCTCTTGTCATGCGCCAATCTATTTTTTCTCATGTAAAGCTTCACTTCATCTTCCCTATCATCGAAGAAATCCATCAAGTCTTTTTTCTTTTGGGAGTATTTCTGGATTGCTCCGTCCTTAAAAAAGTAAAAATTGAATGCCAATCTGTGCCCTCCTCCCATCATAGGCCCTCCCCACATAGGATTCATCATCATTGGGCCATACATCCCCATTGATCTATTGTCTGTGGTCACATATTCCCTGCATAATAATGCTACATCATCTCCTTGGGTTAATACTTCAAATAATACAGGGGTTTGGTAATCTGTAGCCAAGGCATATGGTAAAGAGTAAAATGTTCTGATTCCACCATACACTTCATCATAGATTTCAAATTGAAGCACGTTTGATGCGCCAAATGTTTCGATGCTCTCTCTTTGCAATTGAACAATATTGTTTTCTAAGTCATATTGAACAAATCCTGTATATTCTCTACCATCGGTTGCGACGATTTTCCCCTTATGCCAAATCTGGGAAGGGAATTTATTTTGTGCCCAAGTATTGATACTTATGAAAGTGATGAAAAAAAGAAATATTGGAATCCTTTTCATATTTTAGGTCATTTTGATGTTAACTTTTTTATTAACGACAAAAAACGCAAATTGGTTGAATCAGCCATTTACTTCTTAAGGATCGAATGACCCATTTGATCTCTTTTGGTTTCCAAATACTTTTTGTTGTGTGGGTTAGAATCTATTTCTATTGGTAACTGCTCGACAATTTCCAAACCGTAGCCTAGCAAACCTACCCTTTTGGTCGGATTATTTGTTATGAGTCTGATTTTGCTAATCCCCAAATCTCTTATAATTTGGGCACCTACACCATAATCTCTTTTATCCATTGGAAAACCCAAAGCAAGATTTGCCTGAACTGTATCCATTCCCTGCTCTTGGAGCTTGTATGCTTTTAGCTTGTTGATCAATCCAATACCGCGTCCTTCTTGATTCATATACAAAACTACCCCTTTGCCTTCTTTTTCCACCATCTCCATAGCGCGGTGCAATTGAGGTCCACAGTCACATCTACATGACCCGAATATATCTCCTGTAACACAAGATGAATGCACTCTTACCATCACAGGTTCATCCTCTGCCCATTCACCTTTGATCAAAGCCATGTGAATCTCATCCGTATTGGTCTGTCTATATGCTATCAAATCAAAATCTCCAAAGTCAGTTGGCATTTCTACACCAATTTCCCTTTTGATCAATGATTCATTTTTCAATCTATATGCAATCAGATCTTTGATAGAAACCAATTTGAGGTTGAAGCGCTTAGCTACTTCAAACAAATCCGGAAGTCTTGCCATGGTGCCGTCTTCATTCATGATTTCGACCAAAACACCTGCTGGCTGTAAGCCAGCCAATCTTGAGAAATCAATTGCTGCTTCCGTATGTCCTGCTCTTCTCAATACACCACCTCTTTTGGCTTTGAGCGGAAAAATGTGACCTGGCTTTCCAAGTTCATCAGGATGGATCGAATCGTCAACTAGCGCTCTGATCGTTTTGGCACGATCGCTTGCCGAAATCCCTGTAGTACATCCATGTCCTACCAAATCCACAGAAACAGTAAATGGTGTCTCAAATGCTGCAGTATTGCTACCTACCATCAATTGAAGGCCTAATTTCTCACATCTATCCTCTATCAATGGCGCACAGATCAAACCACGACCATGCGTGGCCATAAAATTTACAATCTCTGGAGTAACTTTCTCTGCCGCACATACAAAGTCGCCTTCATTTTCTCTATCCTCATCATCTACTACGATGATTACTTCTCCGTTTTTGATGGCTACTATTGCTTCCTCAATGGAATCTAACTGACGTTCTTGGGTCATAATTATAATATTGAATGCTTTATATTAGGGTTTGCAAAATTACGAGCTTTATCGGATTAAAACCGAAGAACTCCAATTTAAGTTTGGTCAATTGCTAATTACTATGCCTAATTGCTTATCTATCTCTGTTTGATAGTGCTTTAGCTCCATGTAAACTTTAAGTCTTTCATCCATTATTTCATTGGATTCTTTTTGATCTTGGGCTTCCTTTATTTTACTTCTCGCTTCTTCCAACATCTTTTTGACGACTTTTTGCTTCAATCTCAAAATATTGTCATAAACTGATTTGGCCAAATCATCAGCTTCGCTAATAGTGAAAATTTGGAATCTTTCTTCCCAAAGTTTTGAAATTTCATGCTTCCTCGAAATCATGGTAATAATTTCATTTCTCACTTCTGCATCTTGGGAAGTCAAAAAATGCTGCGGCTGAGGCAAAATCCCATTAGCTAAAGCTTCTTTGTAAAGTTTGAGGATTTTATTGAATACAGGTGTTTCAAAAACCAACTCTTGTGTTTCTTGCAAGAGATATTCACAAACACTTAATTCCTCCGAAACCATTTCAAACCCATAGTTTACAAGCATACGCATCATTTCGCGCTCTTGAGCTTCCAGCTGGGAAGAAAAAGATATTCCCTCCTCTTTGGTAGGAAGAAAATTTTCAAAAGGTGTTTCTTGGCTTTCATCATCCCTTTGGTCTCTGAAGTATTGGTCTTTTTGAACCTTTAGGATGATTTTGTTCAACTCCACTTGAATGATCTCCTCCTCTATCTCAAGCAAATTGGCAGATTGGCGAACATATACAGACCTGATGATAGGATCTGCTATTTTGGAAAGACTTGCCACGACTTGCTTGATCAAGTCAGCTCTTTTGATTGGATCATTAGAAGCTTCATCAGCATGCAAACCTATTTTGAAAGCAATAAAATCTTGGGCATTTTTTTCTAAATAATCGGTAAAAGCCTGCGAACCGACTTTTCTAGAATAACTATCAGGATCATCACCATCTGGAAATACAACAGCTTTGACATTCAACCCACCTTCCAAAAGCATGTCTATACCACGGAGAGAGGCTTTGATCCCTGCAGAATCTCCATCAAATAGTACAGTTACATTATCCGTAAATCTTTTGATCAGTTTTATCTGATTCTCTGTTAGGGAGGTACCTGAAGATGCTACTACATTTTCGATGCCCGAAAGATGAAGAGACACCACATCTGTGTAACCCTCCACCAAGTAGCAATTGTCTTTTTCCCGGATAGATTTTTTGGCCTGAAACATTCCGTAGAGCACATCACTTTTGTGATAGACATCTGTTTCAGGAGAATTGATATATTTTGGTTGCTTTTTGTCTTGAGTGAGGATTCTTGCACCAAACCCTATCGGTTTTCCACCCAAATTATGGATAGTGAAAGTGACCCTTCCCCGAAATCTATCATAAACCCGAGTTGGATCGCCTTCTTTTTGCAAAATCAAGCCTGCCTTGAGCAAAATCTCCTCAGAATGCCCAGCCGCTTTTGCAGCTTTCAGAAGATGATCCCATCCATCAAGCGTGTAGCCAAGATCAAACTTTTCAATGATCGATTGACTAAACCCCCTTTCCTTGAAATAACTTAGTCCTATAGCACGTCCCTCTTCTGTTTGCAGGTTTTGGACGAAAAAATCTTTGGCGAAATTCAAAGCAATGTATAAGCTTTCCTTTTCATTATAGGCCTGAATATCCTCAGGAGTGCTAGTGTGGTCTTCTTCTACCTCAATACCATATTTGACTGCTAGATGCTTGATGGCTTCACCAAAACCAAGCCCCTCGATATCCATGACAAATTGTATTGGGTCTCCTGCCTTTCCACAGCCAAAGCATTTATAAATCTGCTTGGCTGGAGAGACTGAGAAAGAAGGGGATTTTTCATTGTGAAAAGGACAGCAAGCCCAAAGATTTTGACCTTTCTTTTTCAGAGGCACGTAATCGTTGACGACATCTTCAATATCTGCTCGTTCTCTTACTTTTTCGGTCGTTGCTCTACTAATTCCCATTAATCATTCACTTGAAAGTTCAAAGATAAAAGTATTCCTGCAAAACATAAGAATGTATTCCGAGAAACTATTTGGCTCAGTTAAAAGTTAGATTTTGGTATATGATTATCCGCAATTACACCAGAAGGTAAATAAAACAATTGGGTCAAGCGGATAATTGTCTACGGATGACAGTCGACAGCAGCTGAATTCAAAGTTTGTACCTAATTAAATATGGATACTGGTGTAAAAGCGGATATTCATATTTTAGTATATGGGTATACGGAACTTTACCACTAAATAAAGAAAAGCCTGATTTAGCTTAGATCCGATATTAATTGATGTTAGATACTCGTAAATACTGAACATAAGCAAGCAATCAACCTTGGAATTAAAGCTACTGGTAAAGTAGCTGATAATCATATCATACTAAATCAAAAATTAAATAATAGCAAGAACAGTAGTTTTATTTAGAACAATTATAGACTAACTTGCGTCAAATTCAGAAAAAACCGTCCATGAGCTTTAATAAAGAACAAGTCCTTCAGGCATTATCAAAAGTAGAAGACCCAGATTTGAAAAAAGATCTGGTAACCCTGGGGATGATTCAAAATATTGAAATAGAAGGGAATAAATTGAGCTTTAAAGTGGTATTGACCACTCCTGCATGTCCTCTCAAAGAAGTAATTAAAAACAATTGCCTAGAGGCGATTGAAAATTCACTTGGTGCCGATGTGGAAGTTGACATTTTTATGACTTCCAATGTCACGACTACTAGAGACAATACGCCTCTTTTGCCGCAAGTGAAAAACATCATTGCAATCGCATCAGGAAAAGGAGGTGTAGGCAAATCTACGACAGCGAGTAATTTAGCTGTGGCATTGGCAAATTCTGGAGCTAAAGTTGGATTGATAGATGCTGACATTTCTGGGCCTTCTGTCCCAACGATGTTCAATGTAGAGGCCGAACAGCCATCCGTAAAACAAGTCGATGGAAAAAACATCATCATTCCAATAGAACAATATGGCGTAAAATTGATGTCAATTGGCTTCTTGACTCCTTCTGATTCGGCAGTAGTATGGAGAGGGCCAATGGCCAGCTCTGCATTGAAGCAATTTATAGCTGATGTGGAATGGGGAGAGTTGGATTATTTACTTATTGATCTTCCTCCCGGAACTTCCGACATTCATTTGACAATGGTGCAAACCATTCCTGTGACTGGCGCCGTAATTGTCACTACACCTCAGAAAGTAGCATTAGCCGACGCCACAAAAGGATTGACAATGTTCAGACAGCCACAGATTAATGTTCCAATCTTAGGTGTTATCGAAAATATGGCTTATTTTACGCCTGAAGAGCTTCCTGACAACAAGTATTATTTGTTTGGAAAAGAAGGAGGAAGAAGATTGGCTGAGAAGTTCTCCGTACCATTCTTGGGAGAGATCCCAATAGTACAAAGCATAAGAGAAAGTGGTGATACTGGCTATCCTGCAGTGTTCAAAGAAGGAATAACAAAAATTGCCTTCTCAGAATTGGCAGAAGCGGTCGCTAGGCAAGTGGCAATAAGAAACGCTGATAAAAGCAAAACAGAAGTTGTCCATGTGAATGGATAATGAATATCAAGAATTAATCAAAAATTTACGTTTTACAACGTCTATCAAAGTAGTAAATTGAATAACATAATGGAAATGAACGAGAAAATAGAGGAGGCATTGGATAGCATTAGACCATATCTAGAGGCTGATGGAGGAAATGTTAGAGTAGTAGAATTGACGAAAGATATGGTTTTGAGACTGGAACTAACAGGTGCTTGTAGCTCATGCCCAATGTCAACGATGACATTAAAAGCAGGAGTAGAAGAAGCCATCAAAAGGGCTATACCTGAAATTGTAAAAGTAGAGGCTATCAACGTTGCCGTTGTGTAAAACATAAGTATAATAATTTATGAACAGGATATTTCAAAAGCTTTGGATAAGATTTGGCTTATCCTTTTCATTTATATTTTTAAGTTTCAATGTTTTTTCTCAAGGATTTTTTGGTCAACCATACAAGCATATTCATGACGAAAAATGTGCTTCAGTACATATAGAAAAACTTCAAGAAGAAGCACTTGGAATCTATGGAAGTAGGGAATATTTCGAATCATGGATGGTTGGAAAAAAAGCAGAGATATCCAAAAGACCATCAATTCAAAATCGTCTTCAGAATGAAAGTAGGGTAATTCCAGTTGTAGTACATATCATACACAATGGGACACCTGTAGGCCAAGGAGCAAACATCCCCCAATCACAGATTGAGGCTCAAATAAGATCCTTGAACGAGGATTTCAGAAGGGCAAACCAAGACCAGAATCAGACACCATCCGAATTTTTAAATGTTGCTGCAGATGCAAATATTGAATTTGTATTGGCAAAAGCTGATCCCAATGGCTTTCCTACCACAGGTATAGTCAGAGTACAGGGGACCAGAACTGTATATGGCATTGATGACGCTTCCATAATTTCATCCATCTCTTCATGGCCCACAGAAGATTACTTAAACATATGGGTAGTTCCGCTTTCACAACCATTCATAGGATATGCCACATTTCCAGTATCCGACTTGCCTGGTTTGAATTTCGCTCCCTCACCAGCAGAGTTTGATGGCGTCACAGTAGATTACAGGTATTTTGGTGAAGGTGGCAGTGCCGTTAGTGGTTCACGAGGTAGAACGGCAACACATGAAGTTGGTCACTATTTAGGCTTAAGGCATATCTGGGGAGATCCCAATACTGGTCAAGATGGTTGTTTGGTGGATGATTTCGTTGATGACACACCCAATCAAGACGCAGACAATAATAACTGTAGAATCAATAATCCAAGATTTTCATGTGGTACACGTGATATGACTGAAAATTACATGGATTACACCCCTGATGCTTGTATGAATTTGTTTACCCAAGGACAAGTTGACAGGATGAATGTTGTGTTGGAGTTTAGTCCAAGAAGAGGATCTTTAATTAATAATTTTGCTACACAAGAACCTATCTTACCGAATTTAGATCTGTCTGTAGAAGAAATTGTAAACCCAAAAGATCTCATTTGCTCAAATGTAATTGTGCCAGAAGTAGAATTCTTAAATAGAGGTTTGAATGTTATTAGTTCTGCAAGAATCGAGATTTCATTAAATGACAATATTGTAGAAACAAGAGATCTGAGTTTAAATTTGGCTACAACCGAATCGATAACAGTTTCCTTTAATCCTATTACTCTTATTGGAGATGGTCAAACGGAATTCAAAGTGAGGATTATTCAAGTAAATGGTGGTATTGATGCAAACATCTCAAACAATGAGCGTACGAGTGTCCCAATTTTACAAACTGAAATTAATCTCCCTTATTCTTTGGATCTTTCTGATGCAGGAAATGATTGGGTTATACGAAACCCTGACAATTTATTTACTTGGGAAAATGTGACGCTTCCAATTTCTGGTGTGAATCAAAACTTACTATTTATCAGACACTATGAATATGAAGCTCCCGGACAATTGGATTTCTTTATTTCTCCCACAGTCAATTTGACTAATTTTCCTAATGCTCAACTGACATTCAACTTAGCACACGCCCCATTTGAAAACCCTAGTTTGTCAGACATTCTTTTTGTAGCCGTCTCTACAGATTGTGGAAACACATTTGACATCATTAACCCTCCATATAGTAAAGACAGAACCTTTCTTCAGACCTCCACTCCCACCCCGAATGAGTTTATCCCAACGAGCAATGCTCAATTCAGAAGAGAGGTTTTAAACCTTTCTGCTTTTTCAGATTTCGATAATGTTAGAATCGCATTTATCACGAGAAATGGCTATGGAAATAACATCTATTTAAAGGACATCGAAATCCTATCTGAAGAAACTTACAACTATAAATTAGACTTGAACAGATTGGTAAGTCCCGGGCCAATTAATGATGGCTCACAATCATCTGAAGTAATTCAATTAACCAATTCTGGAAACTTACCTGTTAATGGATTTTTAATCAGCAGAAGAACTAATAGTGGAAGCGAACAAACATTTATCGCAAGAGGTCAGAATATAGAAGTAGGAACCACCACTACGCTAGAATTGCCAAATTCTATAGTAAATACTGGAGTTTCTAGACTTGAATATTTAATTGAAAATCCGAATTTTGACCAAAATTTTGGTACTTCATCTAACCTTACTCAGTTTACTCTGAAAAATGAAGCTACCATAAGGTCACCATGGAGACAAAATTTCGACGGAATAGTTTCATTCTTACCATGGTCAGCTATCAATGTAAACACAAATGAAAATACTTGGGAATTGATTTCACTTCAATCAGGATCTCAAAACAATGCTGTAGTGTTGGAAGGAATCGGTTCTGAAAACCCAAATTGGTTTGGATCACCGGTTTTTGATCTGAGTGTGAGTAGGCAAGCAAGTATTTTTTATGATCTCGGTGCTGGAAACCAAAGTGAAACCACCATATTCAAAACAATGGTTAGTACAGATGGCGGTGTCACTTATCAAGAGATAAACCGTAAAACCGGAACAGAAATCAACACAGTAGAAAATGGCGAATTTAATCCGAATGTTAGAGAAAACTACAGGAGAGAATTCGTAAATCTAACTGATTATGCTGGTTCAGGAGCCGATTCAATTAGGGTTGCATTCGTAATTGAAAACGGCACAGATACGAATGGCTCTGTTTATTTGGACAATATAGAACTATTCCTTTCTGCAAATGAAGACCCTGTTGATCCGGGACTTGGCAACACAGTAATCTTCCCTAACCCTGCTCGCGACATATTCAATATTGCCTTCAATTTTGCGACATATGAATCAGTGAATATTCAGGTATTCTCGTCTACAGGTGCTCTTGTTCAAGATATAGATTATCCAAATACCTTGAACCAAACGTACAGTTTCTCTAGCCAACTTTTCTCTAAAGGTGTGTTTATAGTAAAAATCACAAGTAACTCAATAACCGAAACCAGAAAGCTTATTATACATTAAAAAAAATTAAATATAATTTTACCTTTGTACGTTAGTTACAAAAACATTCACTTCATGGACAATATCAAAGATTCACTCAAAAAAGTCAGTATTCATATTGGCTTGATTTTAGGGGTAATCATTTTACTGACTTTTATCTTCTTAAAAGTATTTTTACCATCCTTCACCAATCACGGTGAGACCGTGTCAGTTCCTGACTTAGATGGTTTTGAATATAGTGAGATTGAAAGTTATCTTGAAAACAGAAATCTGAGATATGAAATAAATATTGACAGTGGGTTCAATGCTGAAATAAAACCACTGACAGTTCTCAAGCAAACACCAAAGGCAGGAACAAAAGTAAAATCTGGTAGAAAAATCTACCTGACTTTGAATTCCAAAAATGCCCCAATGATCAAAATGCCAAACTTGGTAAATAGCCAATTGAAAAATGTTCAGGAAATACTGTCAAATATAGGTTTGGTAAGAGGAGATATTAAGTATGTTCCGGATATTGGCCAAAACGTAGTATTGGAACAAAAATACAGAGGTAGAAATATTTCTGAAGGGTTCGAAATAGCAAAAGGTTCACAAATAGATCTTGTCGTTGGTGATGGCCTTGGCAATCAGATACTGGATGTGCCTAACTTGATAGGAATGGATGAGGTAGATGCTGAGTTTTTGATTATCGGTTCAGGTTTGAGAATGGGAAGAATCAATTATGTAACGACAGATACAGTTCCCCAAGGCACGATTATTAGACACTTGCCTCCATCAGGTGCAGAGGTCAAGTCCGGTGAACCAATAGATTTGTGGATATCAGAGTTAAACAAAGACACTAATTTTTAAATGATTTGTAAAATCTCAAAAGTACTTTTTTTCATTTCAATACTTATTTCGATAAGTATCAATGATACTTTTGGCCAATTTCAACAGTTGGTTACACCAAAGAAGGTAGAAGCAAAAAGCATAAACTCAGCGCGGCTATCTGATGACATCAAAATAACTCTTCCCTTTTGGGATGACTTTAGTGATCCAGAGATCAGGGAAGATCTCTGGATCAACAATGGCGTTACCCACTCCTACACCACAGCCAACCTCCCTCCAAGTTTGGGAGTAGCTGTATTTGACGGTGTGGGAGAAAATGGGAGTCCTTACAATACGAATCCAATAAACCAAGGAATCACTGATGAACTTCAATCAAGACCATTTGACCTAACAGAACTTAGTGAATCGGAAAAAGAGACAGTTTTTATCAGCTTTTTTTGGCAAGCGGGAGGAAAAGGTGAATTGCCTGACATCAACGATTTTCTGGCGCTACAGTTTTTAAGTCAAACAGGCGTTTGGCAGACCGTATGGGAACAAACAGGTGCATTGGAAGCAGAACAATTTTTCTTCACACAAGAAACTTTACAAATTACAGAAGAGTATCACCATGATTCCTTCCAATTTAGATTTCAGGCAAGAGGAAGGGCATCAGGCCCATTTGATACCTGGTTGATAGATTATGTTTATCTCAATTCAAATAGAAATGAGACAAACTTAAACTTTACAGATAGAGCTTTGACAGGAGTAAATACTTCAGTCTTTGGGAAGTATAGTGCCGTACCACTGATAGAGTTGCAGGCTAGTTCTGAAAACTACCTTGAAGCTACCAGCAATGAATTCAATAATCTTGAAAATCGCTTTAGAGCCATGGAATTCACTGTAGAATTCAGAGATAAAGAGAGCCAAGAATTGATTCTGAAAGTGAATAACAACACCCCTTTTAATCCAGTACCACTGGCTTTGGAAAGAAGAAGCTTTTCAAGTAACCCTATTCCCGGCCTGCCCTTACCTGAAGATGAAACAGACTTGGAATTGGTAACTTATCTGAGTTCAGGGGATGAATCCCTCTTTCAAATCGTAGGAGGTGACACACTTAGATTTCCAGAAGTTGATTTTAGGAAAAATGATACTGTAAGATCTACCATAGCGATTCGGGATTACTTTGCCTATGACAATGGAAGTTTAGATTATTCTGCTGGAATCAACCAAAGATCAGGTATGTTGGCACAGCGTTTTGAAAAAACCCAAGAGGCCTACCTGAAAGGAATCAGCATAAACTTCAGTAATTTCACACAATTCGGAAGAGGTGTAAATATGATGGTTTGGAATGATCTAAATGAAGATCCTGTATATGTATTAGAAACAGTGATACCTGACAAAGAAAGCTTGCCAGAATTTTCGTTTTTTGAGATAGACAAAAATATCTTACTAAATGATGAATTCTATGTCGGGTTTATGCAGTTTACCAATGAATTTATCTACGTAGGCTTGGATAAAAGCAGTGACAATGGGGAAGAAATTTTCTTCAACATAGCAGGTACTTGGCAACAGAATGAGCTTGTAACTGGCTCTTTGATGATGAGAGCCCATCTATCAGAGACTCCACCTAACGAAGAGCCAGAGATAACACTGCCAGAAAAAATACTTATCTACCCTAATCCTGTATCTGATTTTCTCAGGGTAGAAGGCAATTCATTTGAATTGATTCAGGTATTGGATCCATATGGAAGAGCAATTAAAATTGAGATTCAGGATGCTGAAAAAGGTAAAATCCTTAATTTTGCAGGAACAAAGCCTGGATTGTATTTAATCAATATAATGGAACAGGGAGTACCAAAATCATATAGAATTTTAGTCAAATAAAAAGATGGAAGATATTACAGTTGAAGATTTAAAACAAAGAATCGAAAGCAAAGAGGAATTTGTATTCATTGATGTAAGGGAAGAATGGGAATATGAAGAAGACAATCTGGGAGCTTTAAATATCCCATTGGGAGCCCTTCCACATCAACTAGGGGAAATCGAGCAATACAAAAACCAGGAAATCATCATTCATTGTAGATCAGGAGCAAGAAGCGGAAATGCCAAAAAGTTTTTGGAAACCAAAGGCTACAACAAAGTGAGAAATGTATTGGGAGGAATCAATGCATACAGGGAGTTTGAAGATTAATATTGAAAAATTAAGTGACTTTATGCTATTTTGTCGTCAACGGAATTGATATAGATTGATATTGGATATTGGGATATTAACTTATACAAGCCTGAATTTAAAATTCAAAGCTTTTGCTGGCAAAGTAACAAATACTTTAAAAAAATAGGGAATGGCAATTGATATAAACGTCAATTTCCCATTCCCTATTTGTCTTATTGGAAGATAAATGGCTGGGGAGTAAAGCACAATATGAATATCACAATGGCGATTAAACCAATGATTTTTCTCTTCTGATCCAACTCTTTATTTCCTGAAACCTCAGGATGGGAAAGTCCCATTACCCTTCCCAACAAAAAGGCAAAAAACAACCAACCGGAATAACCCTGAATTTCAGGAAATATAAAAGCAATAAGATATTGAAAAGCTGCCATCATCAAGATGATCATCCATTTGGTTTGTTCAGGTATTTGGGCCTTGCGGAAACACACATACAAGAATCCCAGGTACAAAAGTAAAGTCCAAAATATGGTACTTAATGGTGCAAAAGGTGTCAGAATCCCGAGGCCAGCGTAAAACACAAAAGCTATGTAAGCCCCCAAAGAGATCATCTTATGATTGCGTGGAAACAAGCCGAACACCACATGTCCACCATCCAATTGGCCAATAGGAAGAAGATTAAGTGCAGTGAAAAACAGTGCCAAATAACCTGCAAACAAGTACGGGAAATGGATAATCTCAGACATGTTTGGCATTTTCTCAGGATCAGCCAAGGTTTTTTCCATTATGTAGAAAAGTAAATTGTAACCCATTTCGAGATTCAAGTAACCTTCCTCAGCTGAATGCCCTTCAAAATCTGGGTCTAAATATTCAGGATGTATTTCATATATATAATCTGCTTCAGGCAAATTGGTAAATCCATAAACAAGTACAAATAAAGCAATTACAAAACCTGCAATAGGTCCTGCAACACCAATATCAAAGAATTTTTTTCTAGAATTTATAAAACTTTTCATTCGGATAATTGCACCAAATGTACCCAATGATGGAGATCCTAAGAAACCAAACCAAGCAGGTATAAAATATGGCAAAGATGACTTTACTTTATAGTGAATGGAAGTCAATAAATGACCCAATTCATGTACTAACAAAATCCCTATAAATGGTATGGAGAAATGGAGCGATTTGATAAAGTATTCCCAATCTAGAAAGCGTTCATCCTTTCCTAAAATACTTTTCCCAAATAGCCACTCCCCTCCTGCAAAGGTAGTCGCTATGATTGTCAATATAAATAGAATCGAATGGGTGAAATATTCCTTTTTAGAGTACATTTTCAAAAAAACTGATTAACCCTTTTGGGTGGTTGATAAGATGTGTCTGATAGCCAACTGTACGAGCTCCTAATAAGTTCTCCTCAAGGTCATCAAAAAACAAAATTTTTGAAGGGTCAGTATTGAGCTTGTTGGCTACAACCTCATAAATCTCCTCGCTTGGTTTTGCCAATTGGAGATCATGACTAAAATACACCTCATCAAACAATGGATGCAAAGAAGGTAAATCATGATGTTCAGCCAAAATTTCATTGACTTTTTCTATGTGTATTTCATTGGTATTGCTCAATACCGCCAAACCATAATCCGATCTTAGACTTTTGATCAAGTCTATCCTTTCTTTGGGAATATCCTTTAATAAACTATTCCAGATTTGATTTATTTGTGTATCCGACCAATCCTCTTGAAAATGTAATCTAACCTCATCACGAAATTTTTCGGATGAAATCAAGCCTTTTTCATATAGCTTATGAAAATTACTAGGAAAAAATAATTGAACTAGATGATTTTTATTTTCAGGGAGCAATTTATTTAACTCGTTGAATGTAAACTGATAATCGATATCAATGATTACATTTCCCAAATCAAAGAGCAAAAAATCTATATTTTTCAAGTTTTTCATAAAGATTAGA
The DNA here is from genome assembly GCF_022549695.1 of Belliella calami. Classification (GTDB taxonomy): domain Bacteria; phylum Bacteroidota; class Bacteroidia; order Cytophagales; family Cyclobacteriaceae; genus Belliella; species Belliella calami. The sequence goes on from NZ_JAKZGS010000001.1 coordinate 130,176, forward strand.
GTTGTAAATTTAAGATCAAATATGTAACATTGCAGTCCCAATTGCAAGGTACTTATCTAGAAAATTATACTAAATAGATTAATTGCATTTTTGGTTTAATTGAGGATCGATAACCATCCAGAATCAGTTGGTTAGATTTTCCGACTCTCCTCCCCAAAGCTTTCGGGATATAGGGACAGGAGGTCACAAATAAAAAAGTAAATAGGGCCTATAGCTCAGTTGGTTAGAGCTTCTGACTCATAATCAGGAGGTCCCTGGTTCGAGCCCAGGTGGGCCCACCACACTGTCCAAAGTCGAAATTTTCGACTTTGGACTTATTTTTTTAGACTCTAACATATTGTTAATCAGGTAGAAACAGCGAAGTACTTCATTGACAAAAGTGGTTCGATGTTGCTTCCCGTCAAAACACCAATTTTTGGGGTAGATCGAACCAACTATACGCCTTTTCAACTCCGAATCAGCTGTAACATACAGATTATCAAGGCTTGAAGCCAATTCCAGAATACTATCCAAAAACCTAATGGGCTGCTGGTCCAGCGGAGGTGCAATCTTGTCCAACTCAATTTCCAGACTGGTTATTTCAGCATCAAAATCCCGTTTCATTTCCTTGTAATCTTCCGGGGTTATGGCCTCGTTTAAAAGCAATTTTCTAGCCTTGGCCATTTTTTCGTTTTCCTGATCAATAAGATCGGCAATTTGTTTTTTACTTTATATACCATGATATCATTTTTCTACATCCTTCATAGCGACAAACTCAATCGATTCTATTCTGGTTTGACAACTATTACCGTGCAGGAAAGGCTTGAAAATCACATCAACAAAGTGTACTCAAAAACAAACTTTACACAGAAAGCTGATGACTGGACTGATTTTATCGCAATACCTTATCAAGACTTCTAACAGGCTAGAAAAATAGAAATACATGTCAAAAAAATGAAATCGGATACCTATAACCGTAAACTGAAAAAATATCCAAAGTTGAATAACAAACTCTTGGAAAAATTCAAAAGCTTCCTATCGGCCCAATACACTATCAAAGGGGCTTGTCAAAACTTATCAATCGATGGGCAGGTATCTTTAAAATGAAACTTTCCTTTTTTTAATGTAGGCTTTGGTCAGTGAATAATACATTTTTAAGTAGGTAAAATAATCATACTCCTTTAAGACACTCATCTTCAATATTTTGACAGCAGTGCTTATTGGAAGTCTTGTACTGCAAAATTTAGCCATAAACCTAAAGCTTCTTTTTTCACAGGTCACCATTTGCTTTTTGGTTAAATTCAAAGGGTTTAGCGGCAACGAGCCACGCAGTTTGTCGTGGATATAGATGATATTTTCAAACCAATATTGATCAAACGATCCTTCAGAAAAGTGTTCCAAAAGGATATCGAATGCGACATATGCCTCATATCTTGCATTGACTCTGATTGAAAAGTCTATATCGTAACCATGGAAACCTTTAAGATCATTATCAAAAGGGATTTCTTCAACCACCTTTTTTCTTGTAGCCATAAATACACCATCAATACAGGCAACTCTGGCATGTAGGTCATTTCCACCATTGAGGAAATGTAGAGTAGGTTTTTGGTTTTTATGCTTATAGTGCTGGATTAGGTTTATTTTAATCAAAAGACCTTCCAGCCCTTGGCAACCCCAACCAGTAGGCATCTTGGGTTTATAGGCACAACCTGCTATACCCACCAACCCTGCCTTTTGGTTTGAGTTAAAAAAGTTGACAAGATTTTGACCCCAATTTTTAGTCTTGAATGCCACATCTTCATGAACAAAACAGAGTGTTTCGAATTTTGCAAGCTTTGCACCTTCATTATATACCTGGGTAATACTTTTAGGGTCTATCGTATTGTCTATTGAAATAAGCTCAAAAGGTACTCCTATGGTTTCTGAAACATTTGATTGGAATTGTTCCAATTGATCTTTTCGTACTGAACAAACAATTATACTTATCATGAAAATTCTGAATGCTTTTATCCGTAAACGTAAAAGTCAGCTGTTTTGTCTTATCGAAATGCGTACAATAACAATTTATCGATAACAAAAGACTGTAATCGCCATATCAAATCTCTCGCAAATCAAAGTTTGATCTACAAAGGGACGGTTACGGGCGCTAGATTCCTTTATATGATATTTAAAACCTTCTTTGCTGACAATCTCGAGGAGTTCATGAAGTGTCTGAGGTTTGTTGATATCATTGTGGTATTCAAAGAATAAATGGTTGGCGTTTTTTAGTTTTCCTTTGCAGGATCTGATGACTTCATCCTCAGCTCCTTCAATATCTATCTTGAGAAAATCTATTTTTTCGTCCAAAAGAGCTGATAGCATGACGGTGGATACCTTTACAACTGGCTGTTCAGAGTGTTGGAATAGTTCATTTACCCTTCCCCCCATTCCACCATCAGATTGGAAGCTCAAAACAGTTTCTTCTGTCCAAATTGCTTTTTGATTAAGGTTGACATTCTTAAGCCCAAAACTTTCTACATTTTCCTTCAACAAATCAAATAAACCGGGATCAGGTTCAAATGCATGGATTTGATGATTCGGGTAATTTAAGGAGAAAAAAAGTACACTTAGCCCCATGTTCGCACCGCAGTCCAAGATAATTCCATTTTCTTTTTCCAATGGTTCGAACCTGTATATTTCTTCCTGAAAAATCTCCAAGTAGGTATTGTAAAAAGCCCTTGCGTGATGGAATTTAAATGTTGGCCCGAACAAATCAGTTTGTCCTGCGGAATCATATGATAGATCCTTTATTCTCTCAAGTTCAACTTCCAAAGGGTCTCTAACTATCGTTTTTTTCTTCTTAAAAAACATCTTTAGTAATACTTATGTAGAACAATGGTAACGCTATTATTTTACCTATGTTTCACATTCTAAAATGATTTAAACAAATTTAGTAGGTTCAAATTTTATCCACATTTTAAGAACAGACTTGAATATAGGAAAAGCAGAAAAATCACTTAACGAGAATTAACTCATATTTGTATTTATTCTAAAGATGTGTCTAACCCATATCATTTCACTAAGGACTGACTCAGCCAATCAAAGTGGGAAAGCTTTCTATAAAAAAACAGAGGCCAAATGAAATTACACGGTTCAATCTTTACACCTCTTCATCGATCAGGGGAGTACCTTCTCCGGGTTTCACACAGGATGATGCCATCAAGACATCAAAATAGGAAAACATGACAACACCTGAGAAGTATCCATATGAGGTGGAACAAAATGCTTCCAAGACTGAAATGCCCAATTGGCATTCCTATTTTTACGATCCTAATTTGGATATACATATTGACAGTGCACTATTTTATAACCAGGTGTTGAATATTACTCAACAGGAGCTTGCCATCAACGGGTTTGAAGCTCAGGTATTGAATACCAAAAACCTTCAGTTTGAGGTACTCCAAAAAATCATTGAAACAGAAAGCAGGATCAAACTTTTGGTAGGCATGTTTCATGATCCAATTCCCCAAAGTTCCAAAAAATTCAAAGAGATTGGAACTCTTAGAAATCAAACTGAAGCAATTGAACGCAAAAGTGAGAATCTATAGGGCCTTGGGAGGAGGTTGGACGAACAAGTAGCTATGATGAAGCCATTTTTTTTGATAAAGGATATCTTCCAGAAGATGGAGTGATATCCTTTTTCTTTTTGGTTTAAAAATTTAATTAAAAAACACCTACAGTATTCTGTAGTCACTGAATGCAAGTCATTTTGTCATAGCCCATTACTTGATCAACTAAATAAAAAAAACTACCATGCGATAATTTTGCATGGCAGCTTTTTCAATAGATAAACCAAAATGACTAATAACTCGGGTTCTGTGTAAGGTTTGGGTTGTTATTGATCTCTGTCTCCGGTATTGGGAAGATAATTTTATTCTGTGCTTGTGGATGCGGTCGGTGGTTGAACCAACTCTTGGTTTGGAACACTCCAAAACGGATAAGATCTTGTCTTCTATGCGCTTCGGCTGCAAACTCCCAACCGAGTTCATCCAAGAACCCTCCAAAGGGAATGACGCCTGAATCCAGGTCAATACTTCCATCCAAATTTTGGTAGCCATATTGATACCTACTATTACCTTCCAATACAGCTGCGGTAACAGTTGCTTTTGCAGGATTGGTATTGGCAAATGCCCTTGTCCTCACCTCAGACACCAAGCTTGCAGCTTCTGCACCGTTGCCTGTTCGAAGCAATGCTTCCGCTTTCATCATCAACACATCGGCATATCTGAAAAATGGAAAGTCATTGTCCAAACTACCTGTAGCACTTGGCTTAATTTGGTATTTACCAATTCTATAGCCATCATTGGACGCTGTGGCTGCAATACTTGGCACTTCTTTTCTATAAGTGATTACCACTTCTCCAGTATTTGCGTGGCGCTGAGGGCCCTGGATCCAAGTATCATAAAGCCTTCCATCTTCTGCATCATAACTATCTATAAACTGTGGTACTGCACAGTTTCCTCCCCAAGGACCTGCTTGCATCCCATAGACGAACCTACTCAGTGGATCCAAAGTCTTCATGTGAACTGTATTTCCCTGTCCAAAAATCTCATCATAGGGGATTGCAAAGATGATTTCTTGGTTGTTTTGATTTTCCCAATGAAAAACATCCGAATATACTGGATCCAAAGAATATACGCCTCCTGCGATGATTTCATCACAAACCTCAATAACTTTTTGCCATTGGGGTGTACCTGTGTAGACCTCAGCATTGAGGTAAATTTTCGCCAATAGGGTCTTTGCAACCCAATAGTTCATTTGTCCATAAGTATTGCTTGCGTCCTGACTTAAGGAAGGTAACACATTCTCGATTTCTTCGATGATGAAATTGTATAAGGTTGTTCTATCACTTTGCTCCGGAAGGCTTACATCCCTAAAATCAGTTACAATTGGCACATTACCATGGTTGTCAAGTAATAAGTAATATGCAAAAGCACGCACCCCTTTAAGTTCAGCTATTACCGCTTCTCTTCCCTCTGAAATTTGGATTTCCCCATCTTCAATCTGGGAAATCACCCTATTTGCAGTAGTGACACTTCTATAGGAACTGTTCCAAAGATTTGTCGGCTGCCATTGAAGCGGTGTCCAGGTATGCTGATGCATTCTGACATAAGTACCTCCATCATACCAGCCATTTGGCCTAGCAGGTGTAACGATAACATCTGCGGATTCTTCTTGTACATCAAAATGTCCTTGCCAACCCATCATCAATGCCCTCAAGGAACCATAAACTGGTGCGATAATCGCTGGAATATCCCGCTCGCCCGGTCTGAAATTTTCTGCCAATACTTCCGAATAAACTTCCTCATCGAGGTTGAGACAGGATTGCAGAGCAAAGCTAATACTTACCAAAAAAGCGGAGCCTAAGATTATTTTATTTATAATTTTCATGATTTGATCCTTTTAGAATGAAATATTTAGTCCCAAGGTGAATGTTCTTGTAGTTGGATACTTGTCTCTTTGGTCATTTCCAGGTGCAAATCCCAAAATACTGACACCCTCGGGATCAATCCCCTGATATTTTGTGAGCACAAACAAGTTTAAACCTGAGGCATATACTCTTGCATTCTTCATAATCCCCCTACCTGGAAAACTATATCCAAAAGTCACGTTGTCCAATTTGAGGTAGTCACCACTTTCTATGTAATGGCTCACATAAGCCAAGTCAGAGTTAAGTCTCTGGCCATAAACTGGATCATAGGCTGTGTTGAGCATATTGTAGGCAATGTTTTTAGGGTTTTCATAAAACATCCTTTGAAAATTCAGAATATTATGTCCAAAAGCCCCTCTCATATTCACTTCCAAATCAAACCTTTTGTAAGTAAAAGAATTATTGAATCCAATAATGTGCTTTGGAATACCATTTCCATAAAACTGTCTGTCTTCCGGAACTGCATCTGTAATCGGGATTACCTCACCTTCTCGGTTTTCAATCAACCAAAGCCCATCTTCATTGACCCCAACAGATTTCCAAACGAAAAACTGTCCAATCGGTCCTCCCACCTCCACACGATGGGTATAATCCTGTATCGGCTCTCCTGTACCTCCATCATTGAAAAATTCCCTTGAAACATCAAACTGCTCATTGGAAAGGTTTACAAGCTTGTTCCTATTTGTAGAATAGGTGAAGTTAGAATTCCAGACAAAATCCCCTTTCTTGATTGGCGTAAAATTCAGCAAAAACTCCATCCCTTCATTCCGCATCGTACCTGCATTCAGCATGATATTTCCCGTGAGGTAAGGAGGAACTGGCACTGGGAAATTGTAAAGAAGGTCATTAACATTTCTTCTGTAAAAATCAATGGCACCGCTAACCCTGTCTTGAAAAAAACTGAAATCTACCCCTACATTGTATTCCAATTTCTTTTCCCACCTTAGATCTGGATTGAAGTTTCTGGTAGGAATAAAACCCTGAACCCAATTTCCACCTACATACGCACCTTGTCCCCTATCAAAATTATAACTTATCTGAGACAAATATGGATTGCCTGCAATTGTCCCTGTTACTCCATATCCTGCCCTAACTTTGATTTCATTCACGTTTCTAACTCCTTTGAGGAAAGGTTCATTGCTGATTCTCCAGCCTACAGAAGCAGCAGGAAAAGTACCCCATTGGTAATTGGCTCCAAACCTTGAGGAACCTTCTCTTCTAACACTGGCCATGAATAGGTATTTGTCATCAAAGTTGTAGGTAAACCTTCCAAAGAATCCAGCCAATTGCCATTTGTTTTTGGTACTTCCCATAGCGGCTTGACCATTGGCCAGTGCTGCCCCTGCACCCAGATTATTCCAAGTATAAAGGTCTGTGGGGAAATTCCAGTTGCTTGCTTCAAATGCTTCATAAACTGCATCCTGCCAACTATATCCACCAAGAACAGTAAAATAATTTTTACCGATAGACTTACTATAGTTTCCAGTTAATTCTACGAGATTTTCATTATAAGCATTCGCAGATCTATTTGCTGAACTATTCCTGTTGTTCAGCCAAGTATCGGTATGATTGAAGGTAGTAGCTCCACCAAAAATATTGTTGTTCTGCACATTGGAAACAAGAAGTTTCAGATCCAAATCATCAATGGGATTATAATTTAGCGTTCCACTCATTCGCATCTCATTGTTTCTGGATTCTGAGGAGTATTCATAAATTCTTGAAATGGGATTTTCATAAAAATACCCATCCCTTTCTTGCCAGTTGCCTTGCTCATCACGAACCCTGTCAGTGGGGTTTCTGATCATGGCCTGTCTAAATGCATAGCCATCAGCGCCTCCTCTAGCGGCTTTTATCACTCTATTGATCACTTGTACATTAGCTCTTAGTTTGTCGCCAAACATACTGTGGTTCAAATCTGCTCTAATAGTAAGTCTTTCTTGACCTGTTCTCTTGAAGATCCCATCCCAATCTCTGTAATTAATTGATCCAGTGAAATTGGTAGTACTATTTCCTCCAAAAAATGTCAGGTTGTGGTTGTGGCTAATTGGTGTCTGAAGCATCTCACCTATCCAATCTGTATTTCCTCCATAATCTGTATAGGCAATCCCTTCTTCTGCGATCAATCTTCGATAGTCATCCCCAGTCAAAAGCTGTGGCCTCCTTTGAATCGTCTGTACACTCACATAGTTGTTGTAGTTTACTGTATTTCTACCCGCACTATTTTTTCTGGTAGTAATCAAGACTACGCCACCTGTTGCCCTGGTTCCATAAATAGCTGCTGCCGAACCATCTTTGAGTACATCTATAGACTCAATATCTTCTGGTGCGACAGTATTCATGTTTCCCGGGATGCCATCAATCAATATAAGTGGTTGATTTGTGCCATTGATAGAGTTTAGGCCTCGAAGGTTAATCTCTGTGCCTGCTGCCGGATCTCCACTGGGTGTGGTCACGCGAAAGCCTGCTACTTTCCCCTGAATCAGCTGGGCTGCATCCCTGACCGCACCTTTGACGAAATCTTCCTCTTTTACACCTCCGATAGAACTTGTAACATCTCCTTTTCTCATAGTTCCATAACCTACGACGACTACTTCATTCATGGAGGTAATATCCGGATTCAGTTTGATTTCAAATACAGCCTGGTTGGCGACAGCAACTTCTTGTGTTTCAAAACCTACGAAACTGAACACCAAAATCCCTCCATTGTCAGGGACATCAAGCGTAAATGAACCATCTATATCAGTAGCTGTTCCTCTAGTAGTACCTTTCAGTACTACACTTACACCAGGCATGGTAAGTCCATCTTCGGTAGAATAAACAGTCCCACTTATAGTCTTATCCATGGAGCTATTAGCTCTTGCATCTACAACTCCATCCGAGGACCTGGAGTCATCCAACATACTCGAAGCATAGGTCTGTGTACTTCCAAAATGAAAGGAAAGTATCAGTCCTATGGCAACGATACTTTTTAATTTAGTAAAGTTTTCCATACTGTAATTGGGTTGATCTTTAAGTTAATTAACCCCTTATAATGAGACCTCTACATCTAAAAAAGTCTCAAGGGATTACTTTATAAATGTACTTAAAACACTTATCAAAAAATTCAACAAAAGTAACTTAAACCTATACTATATTAGCTCATTTTGATATAATACAGAACAAACTTAAACACCTAAAACTTTTCACAACAATTTAAATTGGACTGGACAAAAAGAAACCTACCGAAATTGTATTCCGGCAGGTTTCAACCCTATTGAAAAAAGAAAAACATAGCTCTTTAGAAGTGTCTATTTCAGACTGATTATCAATTCTTTTTGTTCAGCTCCCAAAGGAAGAATGTATGCACCATTTTTTAGTTTCTCTAATCCCAAATCCCAATCGCTTTTCGTAGGGTGGGATATTCTAAAGTAGGCATTCTTAGTGATGGCATTTGCCTTATCCAAAAACAAATGTAGCTTACTTGATTGTGGATCATACTTAGCTTCGAGAATGTTCCCCGATTCCAGTTTTACAAGTAGTTTTTCGGTTGCCAAAAACAATTGCTTTCTTCCTGCCGAAGTCAATGCCATCTTTACAAAACCATCTTTTTCTTGGACGTTGCCACCAAATCCCAGCCATCCGAAAGTCTTATCATGAAGTAAGATCGACTTGGAATTCACGGCATAGCCAAAAAATCCCGAACCATAATCTCCACTGTAAGGATCTATTGCCAGCATTTCAGGATAAGAGTGAAATGCAGCAGGACCAAAACCATCCTCTGTGACATTGGCAACTCCACCCAACATCCCTGCATACCCGACTCTCAAAAGATAAAGATCCTCGGGATTGTCGATGTATTCCTGCATGACAGGAATGGCATTCAATGCAGACCCATAATGGTGAAGCTGTCTTTCGATCCTTTGGATTTTCCCTCCGTATTGGAAATCCCAATATCTTCTTGCTGAACCATTGTAACCCCAATGTGGTACTGTGGGCATGTATGCCAAAATTGCATTTAATGTCACGTCTGCTTTTTCATCCATCCCAAAATATTTCGTCCACATATACACTTCTTCCTGTCCTGTAGAATCCCAAGGCATCTCACTCCCAAAAGGGTAAGCCAAAGCTGACCAAACATCCGCTCTTGCCTTCATGGCCCCTTCAAGTTCTTTGGCAAACGACTCCATTCCCTCATTCTTGAGATCATCCAGAAGCATCAGGAACACTGTACCTTCCATCTGACCAAATTGGGCATAATGGGGTGCCAGTTCTACCATTGCCATTGATGTGCGGAATGCACTTTCCAGATACCAATCCCAAGTTTGTGGAAGTGCAAAACCTTCATGATATCTCAATAGTCTGTACATAATCCAATGTGCAGCTGCCACATGGGGATAATTGTAAGAGCGTCCTGGGGAATCTGAATGTTCCTTGTCCCAAGCAGCCCAAGTACCATAATTGACATTTTCACTGTAAGTTCCAGCCGGCATCTTTTCTGGCTCATAATAGAACACGCTCTTTTTTACACCGTATTTATTCTCTCCTTCACTGTACTGTATGCCACCCCAGAGAGTTTCGTGCATAAATTTCCCGAGCTTCTCCACTTCCTCCACATTCGGATCCAGTAATTGTTTCATAAAAGCTGCAAGCCAAGAACCCGCCCCAGCCTCATCACTCAAGCCTGCTATCCATACCCTGGAGTCCTCTACTACTTGGGCTTTTTTCTCATAGTCATAAGAAATCACCGAATTGTGTCTTCCAAAGGGATCATCTTCATTTTCGTACCATTGCTCTTTGGTTAGGAAACTTCCCATTTTCTCTATCAACTCAGTTTCTGAATCGATTACTTTATAAGATAATACTTGCTTAGTTCCGTCAAGGTAAGTGATTTCGACTTTCGCCCTTCCCCACTGCTTCCCTTCCACATCAAATGCCAGCCATCCGTCAGCATCCTTTTCGGGATTCTTTGTGATGGTCAATGCGCCTTTTGGAGAAACAGTCATTTCTTTGATGGGTTGTGGTGCTTTCAAACGCAAGCTTGCCTTTACATCTATTGGCACTACATAGCCGGGCAATCCAACTGCCACCGGTCTATCGTTGGCAACCAAAGTCGGTTCAATTGACCTGAGGTCATCTGCCAACAAAAATTCCAAGCTGCTCCTGTAGCTTTCCCCTGGGGCAATGACAACTGAGGATGGCTCAATCCATTGGTCGGCATTTTTCCATTTCCCCTCAGCTTTGGCTTTGCTATGGACCACCCAATCATGAAATCCCTCAAATGTGATGTTTCTTGGGGTCTGATCATCCAGCAATGGACTGTAAGCTTCAAAAGCGGCATTTTCCTTTGGAATTACCAAAAGCACAGGTGCTTTTCCATGTAACCTTACCACCTGAAGGTATCCTGCATCCCCTCCTATATAAGGGTCATAAAATACCTTTTCCAAATGGGCATCCTCAAGACTTTTTTTGTGCAAGATATTATCGAATATCATGGGAACTCCCAAATACCCGATCTCAACTGGCTTTCTGGATTCATTTTTCAACTCAAAGGAAAGAATTAATGAATTTTTCCCCATTTCCCAAGTTCTTGTAACGGCCAATTGATCACGCTCTCTAAGATTTGTGCTCACCAAGGAAACTGACTTTTTGGAGGTCCCTTTTTTCGCATTTGTCGATAGCTCTCTTTGGTGTGCACTTGAAAAGCTCTTCCACGATTCCCCTTCTGCAAAACGGTACATGAGGTTGATATCGCCAAGATGATAGAGACTGTCTCTGCTTCTAATGTCCAAAAGTTCGGAAGGAACAAAGTCAAAAAGGAGATCAACCTTAGGGTTCAAAGAGGCTACTGTATGGCTACTATTGAGCAATCCCAATTTGAAAATATCATTTTCTAGGTAGGTTTTCTTAGTTGTCTCCAATGTTTGTGGCTTTGCCTTGATACGATCCCATATATCTTGTGCAGATGTTGGGATCGAAAAAATCAGTGATAAGAATAGCAGAAATGGAAATTGTCTTGATTTGGCTTTCTGACTCCTAATTTGGCGCTGAATGTATTCTAATTGTGTCATGCTTAACTAATGGTTATGATATTGCCTTAGAAAAACAAATCTTTGGCTCTTATACAAATGTAATTAATACACTTATCTTACAGATATAGTCTATTACCCATTAATAACACAATATTAACATTGGAGCATTTTGTGGATTAATTAAATCAAACAACTGAAATTTTAATGATTTTATCCACAATGGTATCATACTAATAAAATCAAAGATGAAATAAAAAACCTAAAGGTTTATTTTTCACTGTAAATCCAGAGATGCTTAAAAAATAAGGGTTTTCTATACCTCAATTGGCCAATACTAATACAATATTAATGTAACCCTATTTTTAACAAGCTCATTTTCATATTATTAATAATCAATATCATAACTATATTAATCCAATCACCCTTGACCCGTCATTTGTTCACATCAGTGGCATCTACAAATTATAGTTATGGTATTGCAAGAATCAATTGTTTTAAAACCAATAAATAACCCTAATTAAAAAAATCATGAAACCACTACTTTACCAAGTTGCGAGAAATATTGACGAACCAGTCAGGGTTCTCAAAGAATGTCATCAACATTTCTATGACAACCTCCATTTCCATTCCGAATATCAGATCATGACGATTATAGAAGGAAAAGGTACTTATTTTATCGGTGATTCCTTTGGCAATTTCAATTCTGGTGACACATTTATAATTGGTGCCAACCTACCCCATTTTTTCCGAAGTAATCAAGAATATTACAGTCCAGAGAACGGGCTTCTTTCCCAGAATATATCAATTCTATTCTCCCCAGATGCATTGGGTGAGAAGTTTAAAGATCTTCAGGAATTTCATGTTATCAAAAGGTTTCTGGAAAAATCCAAAAGTGGACTTTTTTTGAAAGGGGTAGCACGTAAAAAACTTTTGAAGTCCAGCAAAAAAATCACAGAAAAAAATGGATTTGACAGGCTTATCTATCTTTTCAAAATCTTCAATTACCTCTCTCAAACTGACGATTTGGAAACATTAAGTCATGTAACGTATGACACCGAAATAAAGGCTGGGGACACTGAAAAAATCAATTCTGTGATTGGTTTTCTCCTTGATAATTTCACTAGGGACATTTCCCTTGCTGATGCCGCAGACGTGGCCAATTTAAGTGTAAATGCATTCTGTAGGTATTTCAAAAGACATACAAGGAAGACTTTTTCACAGTTTTTGAATGAAATTAGAATCGGCAACGCATGCAGACAGCTAGTAGAAGAAGATCTCAGCGTAAAAGAAGCTGCTTTCAAATCGGGCTACTACAATATTTCCTATTTCAATAGACAGTTTAAGACGATCACAGGTTGCACTCCATCTTCCTATTGCAGGAATATAAATATCAAACACGTTCATTAAAACAAATCCCGATGAAAAAGCAATTTTCATCGGGATTTGTTTTTGGAATTTAGCTGGCTTTAACCTACCAGAATATTATAGTTTTCCAGAACAGGTCTGCTGTCAATTCCTTCTTGTATCAACTTTACAATCTTAGCCTTTTCTTCACCTACCAATTCCAACCTTGGTGCCCTTACTTTTGCCGAGCCTATACCAGTCATTTCTTCTGCAAGTTTGATGTATTGCACTAATTTGGAATGGATATCCAATTCCAGCAATGGCAAAAACCATCTATAAATCTCCAGTGCTTCGGTAGTTTTGCCTTCTTTGATCAGATTGAACAAAACCACTGTCTCTTTTGGAAATGCACATACCAATCCCGCCACCAGTCCGTGGGCTCCCATAGTCAGGCATTCCATGGTCAAAGTATCCACTCCACATAAAATCTTGTAACGGTCTCCGAACCTAGTGATCATTCTAGTAACATTGGATACATCCCTTGTAGACTCTTTGACTGCTTGGATGTTTTCATAAGGCAAAAGTTCTTCAAAAACATCCAATGTTACATAGGTTTTGTAATCTACCGGATTGTTATAAATCATAATCGGCAACTTTGTGCTTTTGGCTACTTCGGCAAAATATGTAACCAATTCTCTGTGGTCTGGCGTATAGCGCATGGGAGGTAACAGCATAAGCGCATCTACCCCCATCCTTTCCGCTGCTTGAGCACAGGCTATTGCCTTTCTGGTCGATCCTTCAGCAATATTCAAAACCACAGGCACTCTTCCCTTCACATAGGCAATGGTCTTACTAGTAAGCTCCATCTTTTCTTCATCTTCCAATACACTGGATTCCCCTAGGGTTCCACCAAGTATGATTCCAATGACCCCAGCACTAATCTGTTCTTCAACATTGTCAAAAAACAGCTTATAGTCAATACTGCCATCTGCGGTAAACTTTGTTGTCACGGCAGGTAAAACTCCATTCCAATTCATTTCTTGTAAATTTTTGATCCTTTTCAAAATTACGACATGAATTCCCAAGAAAATTGCACAAGATTAATCAAGACTTATACAATATTGGCATTGCCGATTTTGGATCATATTATTTGTTAATTTCCACATACAAACAATCTATATAGTTCATTTTGACCAATTAAAATCAGACCAATGAAAGACTATTACAAAAAGACCAATCCCCAGGGAAACAAGAGAAAATTTTCAATGGAAGACTTGCTATTTCCGGCCCGGCAAAAAGTAAAAATTGGGATGTGTTTTTTCCTGTGCATTTTTATGATGCTCCCATTTTCCACTTTTTGTCAAGGACTATATGCTGAATTAGAGTCTTTCAAGGCTGACCTTTCTTCCCTCAATAGAAAATATACCAACAGACATTCAGAAGAATACTTTGAGCGAATAGACCTCCATTATTCAAATTGGCTTAACAAACTTGAAGATCTCAGGTTTGAAGATCTTGATAGGGATTCCCAAATTGATTTTCTCGTTTTCAAAAACAAGCTTACCAAAGACCGATACTTTCATCAACAAGCCTACGAATCATTTAAAAAAATCATGCCTGCTTCTTCATTCTCTCAACCTTTGGTTGATTTTTACATTCAAAGGAGAAAAGGAAAAAAGCCAGATGCCCAAAAATTGGCTGCAATTTTTAATGAAACTACAGCGAAAATCAAATCTCTTCAAGTAAACACAGAAAGCAGCAAACCATTTGAAAGTTGGCAGAAAGCTGAGTTGGCCAGTGATGCCATCCAAAGCTTGCAAAAGTCAGTCGAGGAAGCTTATGGATTTTATAATGGTTATGACCCTGAATTTTCTTGGTGGATGGAAAAGCCTTTTGAAGCGCTGAATGAAAGCCTTACTGCTTACAAAACTTTCCTCAAAGGTCATTATAAGAACACACTTGTCAAAGATGATGGCAGTGGAATTATTGGAAAACCGATTGGTAAAACTGCATTGGAAAAGGAATTGGAATTCGAATTTATTCCCTATTCACCCGAAGCCTTAATTGCAGAAGCGGAAAAACAGTTTGTTTGGTGTGAAGAAGAAATGCTCAAAGCCTCTAGGGATTTGGGCTATGGGAATGACTGTAAAGCTGCAATAGAGTATGTCAAGAACACTTATGTCCCGCCTGGAACTTGGCCTGAAGACATCAATTTTTTGGCAGAAGAAGCCATTGGTTTTCTGGAGGAGCGTGACCTGATCACCATTCCTGATTTGGCCAAAGAAACTTGGCGAATGCGAATGATGTCCCCTGAGGCCCAGCGGATCAACCCCTTCTTTTTGGGAGGTGAGGTGATCCAGATATCATATCCTACTTCATCTATGAGCCATGAGGAAAAGATGATGAGTATGCGTGGAAACAATCCACATTTTTCACGAGCCACAGTTCAGCATGAATTGATCCCTGGACATCATCTGCAAGGATTTATGATGCAGCGACACAAACCATACAGAACACTTTTCTCAACACCATTTTGGATTGAAGGATGGGCTTTGTATTGGGAGATAGCACTTTGGGAGAAGTCTTTTCCCAAGTCTGCCGAGGACAGAATAGGCATGCTTTTCTGGAGAATGCACCGCTGTGCGAGGATCATTTTCAGTTTAAACTATCATTTGGAAAAAATGACTCCCCAGGAAGCCATTGACTTTTTGGTAGATAAGGTTGGGCACGAGCGCGCCAATGCAGAAGCAGAAGTCAGAAGATCTTTTGAAGGAAGCTATGGCCCTCTGTACCAGATTGCCTATATGGTCGGAGGACTTCAGCTCTATGCCCTCAAAGATGAATTGGTAAACAGTGGGAAAATGCCTGAAAAGGAATTTCATGACTCAATCCTTCACAACAACAGCATCCCGATAGAAATCCTACGGATTGTATTGAGTGGGGAGGAAGTGAAAAAGAATTATAAAACCAATTGGAAGTTTTTGGAAAACTTAGAAATACCTCACCAATAGAAAAAGGAGGGAAAAACCTCCCTCCTCTTTAATAGTACTGTAAACCCTAAATTTTATTAGATCTAGCATTTTGAAACAATGCTCTTGATGAAATCTGCTCTAGAATCACGTCAAAATTTCAATCAAATCAATCTGTCTACAAGATAGGAAATCTTATCCCTCCATACTTTCACAAAATCGGCTCTTACCAATACAATATTCACCAATTTGACCTGAAGAAAATTTTGAAAAAAATTAAGAATTAGCACTTAGAGTCAAGGAAGCATATTGGGTAAAATAGTATGACTGTTGGCTAAGATAGCCTTACTGGCCAAGGTTTATTTTTGATATTTTTACATGAATAATCCAAAAAGTAAAATAATGAAAAGGCAATTTATAAATGTACAATCCATCCTATTTTCATTCATCCTAGCCATCTCAATAAGTCCTTTGGCTGCGCAAAGTGGCGATCAGATTCTGGATGGAATTGGGGAGACTGGGATGGTTGCAAGGTATTTGTTCGATGGGGATGTCAAAGACTGGTCTAGGAATAACCTCCACGGGGAATTTCATGGAAAAGAATCCTTATTCGTAAATGACAGCAGGTTTGGAAAAGTCATTTCCCTCAATGGGAATGAAGATGCCTACATTACGATACCTTCGGATGGATTGGCTGATATAGAATCCATCAGCATTTCCGCTTGGGTCAACCTACGCTCGGAGGAATCTGGCCAAATACTCTTTGATTTTGGAAATGGTGCTGACAAACACTTTGTCACCGTACTCACAGGTACTAAAAACCAAAAAGGATTTCATGCTCTGATAAGCACCTCAGAGTCAGAGAAAAAAGAAATTCTAACTCAGAAAATCGAAACAAACAAATGGGTTCATATTGCAATCGTAGTGGATGTTCCCGGCAAATCATTGGTAGCTTACCTCAACGGAAAACAAGTTGGCCAAATAAGTGACACAAGATTTAATCTCGGGGAAATCTTTAAAAATCAGACTTTGGCAAAAGAACCACTCTATATCGGAAAATCAAAGCTGCCGGAAGGAAATGCATTGAATGCATTGATTCATGACTTTCGTATCTACAGAATCCCTTTAAGCAATAAGCAGGTTGGAATGATCTATAATAGAAACACACAAAACCTAAATGAAGGGGTTGTAAATGAAGATAAGAAAGAGGATGATCTCCAAAAATTCCCTGAATCACAGCAACAATTGTTCAACAGTTATCTAATTGGCATTTCGGATGTGGAAGTTGAAACAGGAATCGGTGAATTACCAAGATTGCCAACCTATGTCGAAGGAACCTATAAAGATGGGATAAAAGGCCCTAAAGTACGTGTAATTTGGCCAGCCGATACAGACAACAGTGTAGTACTCAACCCTGGAAACTACACCTTAACAGGCCGAGTTTCTGGTACCGACCTTCAGCCAAAGGCTACAATTAAAGTAAAGAGCCAAATCAAACCTCCCACTCCAATTTTACAACTGGAGACATTTAGCTTAGCCCAGGTTTCTTTGAAAGCCGATTCTTTTGGAGATGATACAAAATTCATTGAAAACCGCGACAAGTTTATCACAACATTGGCAGAAACGAACCCAGATTCCTTCCTGTATATGTTCCGTAATGCTTATGGGCAAAAGCAACCTGAAGGTGCTACTCCACTTGGTGTTTGGGACAGTCAGGAAACAAAGTTGAGAGGGCATGCTACTGGCCACTATCTGACAGCAATCGCCCAAGCATACGAGGGAACTGGATATGACAAAAACTTACAGGAAAACTTCCTGGAAAAAATGGAATACATGGTCAATACCTTGTATGAATTGTCAATGTTATCAGGAAATGAGAAAGCACCGGGGATTCCATTTGTTTTAGATCCAAGGGCTGTGCCCGCTGGTCCTGGGAAAGATTCCTATGATTCCGACCTTAGTGAATCAGGTATCCGAACAGATTACTGGAATTGGGGAAAAGGCTATATCAGTGCCTATCCACCAGACCAATTTATCATGCTTGAGCAGGGAGCTAGTTACGGTGGGCAGAATTCACAGGTTTGGGCGCCATATTATACACTTCACAAAATCTTGGCAGGATTGATCGATATCTATGCTGTAAGCGGCAATAAAAAAGCACTTGATGTAGCCACTGGCATGGGCGATTGGGTACATGCCCGACTGAGTAATGTGCCAACCGAACAACTTGTAAAAATGTGGAACAGCTACATTGCGGGGGAATTTGGTGGAATGAATGAATCAATGGCCCGACTTTATCGAATAACGGATAAAACTGAATACCTGGAAACTGCCCAGTTGTTTGACAACATCAGGATGTTCTTTGGCGACACGGCCAAAACACACGGACTCGCCAAGAACGTAGATGTTTTTCGTGGACTTCATGCCAATCAGCATATTCCGCAAGTAGTAGGAAGCATAGAGACTTACCGTGCTTCCCATAAACCTGAGTATTACAAGGTCGCTGAAAATTTCTGGTACAAGACGGTGAATGATTACACGTACAGCATTGGAGGGGTGGCAGGTGCACGGAATCCGGCAAATGCCGAATGTTTTATTGCACAGCCTGCGACACTGTATGAAAATGGCTTTTCTTCAGGGGGTCAAAATGAAACCTGCGCCACCTACAACATGCTGAAGTTGACAAATGAACTTTTCCTCTTCGACCAGCGTGGGGAGTTGATGGATTACTACGAGCGTGGTTTGTACAACCATATTTTGGCATCCGTAGCAGAAGACAATCCGGGAAACACCTATCATGTACCGCTTAGGCCTGGTTCGATCAAGCATTTTGGGAATTCAAAGATGACTGGCTTCACCTGCTGCAATGGAACAGCCATAGAAAGCAGTACCAAACTGCAAAGTGCCATTTACCACAAGGGGAAAGACAATAAAAGCCTCTATGTAAACCTGTATATTCCTTCGACACTAAATTGGGAAGAACGCAATGTCGTAGTGGAGCAATCCACAAGCTTTCCTAAAGAGGATGAGACCCGATTGACGATCAATGGGAGCGGCAAATTTGACATCAAAGTGCGAGTGCCAGGTTGGGCCACAAATGGCTTTTCTGTTAAAATAAATGGAAAGACCCAACAACTTGAAGCAAAACCAGGCACTTACCTGACTATCAGTAGAAAATGGAAAAAAGGGGATACCATTGATTTAAAGATGCCATTTCATTTCTACCTAGATCCGGTGATGGATCAGCAAAACATCGCCAGCTTGTTTTACGGTCCTGTTTTACTGGCAGCCCAAGAACCTGAAGCTAGAAAAGAATGGAGAAAAATAACTTTGGATGCAAACGACATCAGCAAAACAATAAATATGACTGACAAGCCTTTGGAATTTACCATAGACGGGGTTGTTTTCAAACCATTTTATGATTCTTACGAGCGTCACTCGGTTTATTTGGATTTCAATTTAAAGTGATTGAGGATATTTTCGCCGAAGGATTCTAATCTATTGAATTACATCATCCTCTATTCTACCAAGAACCTAAATATTATAATTTTCTTCACATTTAAATACACATAAATATTGGCTATTTGTGTTGAGATTAAAGGTTGAGCGAAAAAAAAACAAGGTGATGGCAATGCAGAGAAAAATCAAATAAAAAAGTTTAAAAACCACATTAAGATAAAGGCCAAATTGAATTTTCAATTTGGCCTTTATGATGTTTAAATTTGCTTTACAGCTTTACAGTTTAACCTTTTGTTGCCTAGGTCAAAATCTAGAAATTTTCCTCCGAGCCCATCCGTTTTTAACCTCTATTCAAGAGGAAATTTATAAATAACCGAACTTATTTTCGGGACATTGATTTTGCCATCCAACAAAGAAACAGGATTTGATACAAGGGTGATTTTCTCCTCTGATTCATCATTGAAATCCATGTCATCAGAAGCTGTAACAATATACATCTCCCCTTTTGCCAAATTTACGTTTTCACCCAAACCAATTCCCAGCTCGTAATCTTTAAAATTGGCATTCACTACAGCCAAGGTTAGGAATTTCTTGTCTTTCGTCAAAGCAGCTGCCACATCCAACGGACTTTGGTTTCCTTCCAACTTTAGAGGGATCGTCCCAAAATGATGTCTGTACATCTTCAACACCAATCCTGTGCCTTCCATCCAGCTTCCTGTCTGTGTGGCCTTAATCGCACCAATAACGTTGACCGTCTGGGCATAATTTGCCATGTAGTAAATATCTGATTGTCTCGAAAACTCATTCAGGCCTGCTGCAATACCCAGCGCATCCCTAAGGAAGTAACGGGTTCCCAAAAGACCATGGACATGTGGTCCATACCAGTAATTCCACTCATCCATGGCAATTTTCAATATTGGTTTTTCGGCATTATCGCTCCTCTTTCTGTGTTCATCTGCCACCTCCTTGATCAGGTCGGAAAGCTGCCTGGCATGTGTCAGCAATCCACCAGAATGCCAATCTTGTTTATAAATATGCTCACTGATGTAATCCATATTGTCCAGACAATGCTCATACATCATATCATTCCAGCGGCCTGGAAAACCTACCCCGATCAGTTCTATATTTGGATCGGCTTTCTTCATTGCTTCTGCCACTTCATTATGCTTAATTACATATTCCTCTACAGGTATGTTTCCTAGTTGCCAATCTCCAAACATTTCATTGCCTACTGCCCATAGTTTTACATTATATGGTTCTTTATGGCCATTTTGAGCCCTCCATTTACCCATTTTTGTCGAGATATCACCGTTGACATACTCGACTTCTTCTGCTGCCATTTTTGTTGTCCCCAAGCCAGTATTGACGGCTATGTTAGCATCGGCTCCCAAAAGCTCGCACAACTCCATAAATTCATGGATCCCCACATCATTGGTCTCCAAACCATCCCAGGCACGCTCGTAGCGGGTAGGTCTTGCGTCACGATCCCCCAAACCATCTTTCCAATCATAGCCACTTACAAAATTACCCCCTGGCCAACGGTAGATGGGTGCATCCAGTTCTTTCATTAATGCCAAAACATCAGCCCTGAATCCTTTCACATTGTCTGAAGGCATCAATGTGGCTGCCAACAAACGCATTTTTCCCGAACCTTTGGCCCTCACCCCCAAACCACCATTTTCCACCTCTCTCGACGGTTGGAAGGAGAAAGCTACTTTGGTATGGCTACCAGACTTTTCAGTGGATGAAATTTCTACCGCCTGTTTTTGGTCTCCCGACAACCAGAAAATTTCTGGTTTTACATTTCCCGGAATATCCAACAAAAAGTAACCTTCATAAGCTTTAACCTTAAACTTTAGATTCCTTTGTTCCAACCCCTTGAATTCAGTGGAATTCAATGCTATCAAAGGTGTTGCGTTTCCTGAATACTTAAATGTACTATCATGGATGGCATGCGACCCTATTACCTTCCATGGACTATTTTCCGATCCTGGTGCGTAAAAAAACTTTCTATCCTCCAACAATTCCGCCCAAATCCCACCGTAGATGCATTTACCCATGTGCTCAATAAACTGACCATAAATGTAGTCTTCCATAGGTTCTCTCTGTGCTGACAGGTCAATCTTGACAGCTGGGTTCAATTCGGCAACCTCAATTTCCTGAACTTCTACATTCCTCAGGTACAAGGCTCCTTTTGCAGGCCCTTCTTTCCCCAATATGCTTTCTACCAAAAAGCTATCAAAGCCTTCGGTATTGAACTCATAATCAAAGGAAATCCAATCTGTAGTACCTACCAAAACGGTATCATTGTCTAAAGTTATCTGTCCCAACCTGAGCCCAGCACCTCCCTTTTCACCCTGGCTCTCCACATTTTCAGCTTTGATTTCCCCTTTCACCTTGTATTTACCATAAGGTTTCAGCTGGACTTTTCTATACCACCTGGAAACAGTAAAGGAGTCTGTCTCAATAGCCAAAACACCTGGTGTATTATTCTCCAAGTCGATAATTTTGTAATTTCCCTTTGGACTCCAATACTCTATTTCCCATCCATTCAAGCTGTCTTTATCTATTCCCATGCTTGGTGATAAATCAATGATTCCCGAACCCTTGGGTGTATGATGACATGAAAACATGCTGATTACCGATACCGCAATAAACAGGATCAATAATTTATCTGAATTTTTACTCATTTTTTGTGATTTTTTGAGGGCCAATAAGCTGAATATAGTGTTGATTAAAAGTAAAAAGTATTTCATTGATAGTTTAACACAATACTATCCATGAATAACACCAGATTCTCAAGATGTCAAAATAACATCTGTGTTCATTAGTCAAATTAAGCAAGGTCTAAAATAAGACGCATTTAGCAGAAATTTGAAATGGAAACATTGATAATATAGTATCAATTTTGGCTATGATTAGAGAAATATACAAGTTAAAAATCAAGTAATTTTACGTGTATAGCATATGGCATATAAAATTAAACCCCAACAAAAATTTCTATAATGAAAAACCACTCTTTAATTATCTGCCTTTTCATCATCAAATTATTATTGCCAAGTATCAGTTCTGCACAAGGGGAATTAGTGGATTATCAAAGAGCCCAAGAACTTAAAGAGAATATCAAGGATAAAGTATATTTTTCACCTACACAGATTGTATGGCAAAACAAAAATCTTTTGACCTATTCAATACAATCTGAAAATGGAAAAGGATATTTTGCATTTGATATCGACAAGAAAGAGAAGAAACCTTTATTTACTTCAGCTACTTTTTTTAAATCACTTTCAGACTCGGCCAAGACCGAAATCAATAAGGGAAACTTGCAGATTTCTGACATCATTATCAAAGATGGAAGCTTTGAGTTTCGACACAACAATACTATTTGGAAATGGAATGAAAATTCCGAAAAACTAGAAAAAACAAGAATAATAAGTGGTAATAACAGCTATTGGGGAAGCAGGAACAATGAGTTGGGAGAAAGAGCTACAAAATCCGAAGACAAGTCCAATGAGGCATTTATTAGAGATTACAATGTATTTGTAAGGGATATATCATCTGGAAAAGTCAAACAATTGACCTTCGATGGAATGCCTGGAGAATATTATTCCTCATCGATCCACTGGTCTTCAGACAGCAAGAAAATAGCATTGTTTAAATTTCGTCCCAGCGAGGTTAGGAAATTGACTTTGATAGCATCAGCACCCGAAGATCAATTTCAGCCAAAGGTTTTCGAACGGGATTATTTGAAACCTGGGGATGCATTGCCCATCCGTACGCCTGTAGTTATTGATGTGGAAACGGGCAATTTATTCTTGGCTGACATCAGTCAAATGAACAAGCAATATGCACTTTCACGATTGAAATGGAATAAAGAAAGTAATGCAATCACATGGGAATACAACGAAAGAGGTCATCAACGATATACTGTTTTTGAGATGGATGCCAAGAATGGAAAAGTGAGGCCATTGATTGAAGAGTTAAGCGATACATTTATTGATTATAGTGGGAAGAATTTCAGGAAAGATTTAGACGAAAAAAATCAGATAATCTGGGCTTCGGAAAGAGACGGCTGGAGACACCTATACCTTATAGACTCCAAAAGTGGCAAAGTAATCAACCAAATCACAAAAGGCGGATGGGTAGTACGGGATGTATTACATGTAGATGAAGATAAGAGCTTGATCTACTTTACCGCCAGCGGGAAAAATAAAGGAGAAGACCCTTATCATACCCATCTTTATCGTATAGGTCTGGATGGAAAAGATCTTGTAGCTCTAACCAAGGAGGATGCCAACCATGAAATCACACTTTCTGAGGATAAAAAATATTTTGTAGATAAATACTCTAGGCAAGACCTTGCCCCTATCACTGTAATTAAGGATACTAGAAATGGGGAGATAATATCCAATTTGGAAGAGGCAAATGTAGAACAATTGGAGAAAGCCGGCTGGAAAGCACCAGAGATATTTGCTGCCAAAGGGCGTGACGGCAAGACAGATATTTGGGGCTTGATTATCAAACCAAGCAATTTTGATCCTTCCAAAAAATACCCTGTAATAGAATACATATATGCAGGTCCTCACAGTTCGCATGTTCCCAAGTCATTCAATCCAAACTACTATGGTCTCAATGAGCTTGCTGAACTTGGATTTATAGTAGTTCAGATCGATGGGATGGGAACTTCCAACAGGTCGAAGCATTTTCACGATGTAGCGTGGAAAAATCTAAAAGATGCTGGCTTTCCCGACAGAATCCTTTGGTTGCAAGCAGCACAAAAGGACAGATCATACATGGATTTGGAGCGTGTTGGGATCTTTGGAACCTCAGCAGGTGGTCAGAATTCCACGGGAGCTTTGCTGTTTTTTCCAGAGTTCTATAAAGTCGCTGTATCTTCCTGCGGCTGTCATGACAACAGAATGGACAAGATTTGGTGGAACGAACAATGGATGGGACTTCCAACAGGTGATCATTACGAAGCATGCTCCAATGTCAGCAATGCCAAAAACCTAGAAGGAAAGCTTCTCTTGATGGTTGGGGAAATCGATGACAATGTTGATCCGGCATCTACCTATCAGCTGGTTGATCAACTTGTGAAGCACAACAAGGAATTTGAATTTATGATGTTTCCAGGCATGGGACACAGTTCTGGGGGTGAATATGGAGAGCGCTTGAGAAGAGACTTCTTTGTCAAAAACCTATTGAACACTACACCACCTGATTGGAAATCGTTGGGCATAAAATGAAATGAAAAATGAAGGAATGAAAGAACATTATTTATTTCAAAACCTCAAATTCCACTTTGGGATTCCTAACTTTGAACAAAATCACTCTGCAACACCAACGACTCCAAAGAACTAATGAAAAACACGATCTGCCTTCTATTGATGTCATTTTGTTATTTCCCAATTATGGCACAAAATTATTTCGAATCCCAATACCCTCACGTCTGGGAGAGAGCGATTGAATATACGCTAGAAGTGGCCAAAGCTATGCCTGAGGAAAATTACAACTTCAAACCCGAGGCAGAAGCTATGACGTTTGGTGGCCAAATGCTCCACATAGTTGACAATATAAGCTTCCTCACAAAGCTTGTTTCCGGCAATACCATAACTTTTTATGATCGATCCAAGTCAGAAGAGTTAAGCAAGAGTCAGATCCTCGACATCCTTACAAATGCAAATGCTTATGTTGGAAAACTGATTGCGGAAATTTCAGAAAATGACCGAAATGCAGCCATTGAATTTCGAAATGTAGAAATGAGTAAAGAAAACATTTTCTACTTATTGAGAGACCATCAAGTCCATCATCGTGGCCAATGCATTATCTACCTTAGAATAGCTGGGGTAAAAGCTCCACCATACGTGGGCTGGTAAATCTGCATTTTCGAAAACAGGACAGGCTAGATTTTATTTTAAAGAGAATACAAAAAACATCCCTTCGTACAGGATATAGAGGTGGATATAGCCTCAATACTTCATATTCATCCAAAGAAATTATCGAAAATCAATCCATCAACTTACAAGTAGCCACTTAAAATAGTGTATTCAGTTCAAATCCATCAGCAGTTGACCATAAACTGTCGTCTGTTGACGATTATCAGCATGATTTATATGTTTTAATAAACGTACTTGTACACAAGCGGATAGTCATATTATTTTTTCTTCTCGATTGAAAAAATTAGATCATAAAAATCTCATTTTAACATATATAAATCTCAAAAATAAATTAAATCACAACATGAAAAATCATGTGTTTTTTACTTAGATTTCGTGAATTTATAACCCTCAAACTCTTAGATAATTTATGCTTAGACAGCTACTAACAATTGCATTAATCTTTACTCTCCAAAGTGCTTTTGGTCAGCAAAACAAAGAAAAAAGTAACCTGGGTTTTCTTCTATCTGGAGCCCTTGAATTTGGTGGTGAACCAGTAGCTTCTGTTTCATTCACTAATGGGGATGTTATTGAAATGAACGCAGGACAGGGGGGCACAATCTCAGTCGGTCTTGAATACAAGGTACCTAAATTTGAGCAGCTTAGGTTTCGGGGACTTATTGGCTTCAAGTATCTTACAACACCTGCTGAAAATGCCAACATAAGGCTAACAAGAATTCCGCTAGTGCTCACTGGCAACTATGTGATCAATGACACATGGAGGTTTGGTGTCGGTATCTCTCAACATCAAGCCATCAAATTCAATGCAGGGGGAGTTGGAACAAGCTTTGATCTTAGCTCCAATTTAGGCCCAGTATTCGAATTTGGCTATAAATGGGTAGCACTTTCCTACACTTTAATGCAGTATTCAGATAATTCAAATGCTACTTATTCTGCAAATGCTTTTGGGGTTACTTTGTCCCATGCCTTTGCATTTAATAAACAAAAGTAAAATCGATGAAAGTTAATCACCTCTAAAAAAAATAACATCTGATAAATTACTTAGAAGCTCTAAAGTTTAAAAACATGATTATCTGCTTTCTTACCTGCAGACAACCAAAATGATACTTCAGCTTTTACTAGAGAAGGAAAAGCATGGAGTCTAGGTAAAGCTGCTAGTCTCCAACCAATAAACCCTATATCAAATCCGAAAAAAAACTTTGGCTAATAGTCTCTTTCTCTTTGATCAAAAAATCCAGATAATTTTTGGGAAGTGGCATATGTTTCTTTCCCTTTAGCCAAACCAATTTCCATTTTGTCGTAATTGGAAGCCCCTTGACCGGAATTATTTTCAACTGCTTTAAATGGAGTTCATTTTTTATTCCAATTTTTGGCATGATTGAATAACCTAGACCCGCAAGCACTGCCTGTTTCACGGCCTCATTGGAGGTCAATTCCATTTTCTTTTGGATTTTTATTTTATTTCCTTCTATAAACCTTTCCATTGCATATCTTGTCCCTGATCCAGCTTCACGAAAAATCAAAGGCATTTCATTTATCACTTGCTCTGGAATGTTCTTCTGCCCTATTTTTGAAGAGGCATTCCCTACTAGGTAAAGTTCGTTATCCAAAAGGTCAAGATATTCCAAGTTGAGATCTTTAGGCAAAATCGAAAGCAAAGCAAAATCAACCTCATTTTTTTCAAGACTTTCCACTACTTTGCTTTTGTTTGTCACATCCATATTCAGTTCAATGGATTTGTGTAGTCTCATAAAATCCGCCAAAAAATATGGCATAACGTATTTACCTGTGGAAACGACGGCAATTTTCAACCTTCCGATAAGCTCACCTTTAAAGGCCATTGTTTTACTGTCAATTTCCTGAACTTGGTTAAGAATATTCTTTGCCAGTTCTGCGATCTCAAAACCAAACTCTGTAATCTGAACTTTCCTTCCCAACACTTCGGTAAGGGGTATATCAAACTGATCCTGAAAATTTTTTAGTTGGATCGAAACTGCCGGTTGAGTTAGGTGAAGTTGTTCTGCAGCTTTGGTGATCGAACCTGTTTCAACTACTTTTTTGAATACAAGAAGTTGATGAAGTGTATAATTCATAATAATTATTTATGATTTCAATAATAAAGTTAAATAAAAATTAATGAAAATATTGCCACAAATTTGTCCAGCAAAAAATAAAAATGACTGAGAAATCAAACAAAATCTAAAATGAAGAAAAAGATGGATTTCAAACTTATAGAAGGAGCATTCAGCTCAAGTGAAGCTAAGGAGATAATGGATCAATTATTCAATGATAAGATAAATTTTCATGTAAGAAAAAGCTTCAATTCAAGTATCAAGTATGGTATCAAGGATCTCCATTCTGAGGAAAGGATCAGGACTCTAAAGAGGGAAATAAAAAAAACCAGTGAATTTTTGGATCAGGAAGAAGTCAAAGGTAGGACTTTTCTTATTAATGCAAACATTGAATTGCAAAGTGCTAAAGGATCAGAAAGCGATAAGCTTATATAAATAATACTCAAAACCGTAAGCCTTAAAACAATGAATTTCAGCCTACTTGTTGAAAACCTGACCAATCCTGCACTGCTTTTTTTTGTATTGGGTCTACTTGCTGTATTGGTAAAAAGTGACCTGGAAATCCCTCCAAATTCTTCCAAATTCATTAGCCTATATCTTCTGTTCGCGATTGGATTCAAAGGCGGTCAGGAATTGGCACATGAGACTTTAAACTTGGAGATACTTTGGTCTATAATTTTCGCATTGGCAGTAGCATCTTTTATTCCAATCTATACTTTTTTTATTCTACGGAGAAAACTCAGTATTTATGATGCTGGGGCAGTGGCTGCAGCATATGGATCCATCAGCGCTGTTACTTTCGTGACGGCCGTGAGTTATCTAGAGATTCAGGAAATGGTTTTGCATGGCCACATGGTAGCAATCATGGCATTGATGGAAGCTCCTGCCATCGTAATCGGGTTGTTATTGATTTCCACATTCAGCGAGAATAAAACGAAATCAGAAAAGGTCAAAAAAAGAGTCGTTTTCAAACATTCTTTGACAAATGGAAGTGTGTTTTTGATTTTGGGGAGTTTATTGGTTGGTTTTTTGGCCTCTGATGCCCAGGCAGAAGGAATCAAACCTTTTACCAATGATATTTTCAAAGGTTTTCTAGCTATTTTTCTTTTGGACATGGGAATAGTAAGTGGAAGAAAACTTGGTTCCTTCTTCTCCTATGGTTGGTTTCCCTTGGTATTTGCGATTATCATTCCATTGGCAAACGGAGCTGTGGTAGCTCTACTGAGCTCGATGGTTACGGATGATGTTTCAAACAGGTTTATGCTGGCAGTATTATCAGCTAGTGCTTCCTATATTGCTGTCCCAGCAGCAATGAAGATGACAGTACCGCAGGCAAATCTCGGTCTATTTTTACCGATGGCACTTGCGATTACTTTTCCAATCAACATTACCTTAGGTATGCCACTCTACTTCCTACTCGCATCCCAATTCTAATAATCTTAAAAAAATGCTACGTCATTCCATTTGCAATTTATTTCGGAAAGTGATCTTGGGGAATTTTAAAACTGACATCAATAAATATATTATGTCTATCCGCTTGATTGCACGTAGCCAATCAATAGAATGTTTGATAAATGATTTGAGGTTCTATTGACAGTTGACAGTTGTCTGTTGACGAGAATCCGCAACACATAGTGCCTCTTCTGAGCCAACGTGCAACATTGCGGATACTCATAAAATATATTGTTGTCAGTTGATTTTTTTAGTGCTGGAGTTTATCTTGGATATCAAAATAGATGCTATATATTTCCTGCAGCTATATCTTCTTTTGGAAGGATGAATTCCTAACAGCAGGAATTTTTTTCCTCTAGGATTAAGATGGACATTCTATATCACCTCATTTGTAAATGAAAACTTTATGCAAAGGAAACCCAAACCGAAAAAAGGGTATTTATACTTAACTTATTTGGTTTTGACTTTGGTATTTTACTTCAATCAAGTAAGCGCTCAAACTACCAATAAAAAATTCAACTACAAACAAGGCTCCGTTACCTTGAAAAATGGCAAAACCATCTATGGTAATGTTGCAAATATCAAACATGGGTTTAGAGATCAGTTATTGGATAAAATAAGGATAAAGCCAAATGATAAAAGCCTATCTAAAAAATATCGCCCAAGTAAAATCTCAGGGTTTTCTATGGGCGATCGTAAGTTTGTAAGTTGGCGGGTAAAAAGAAACAATGCGCTTTTGAAAGAAGCTTATAGCATTCACTCAGGAAAAAAACATAAGGTTTTTGAATTGCAGTCAGAAGGATATTTAAGCATTTATTTAGAATACTTTCTTGATGACGATTTACAAATCCAGTCTGTACCTTTTTTCTTAAAAAGGGATGAAACGATAATGGTACGAGCTACCCAAGGTGTATTTGGCTTAAAAAGGAAGTTTTTGTCAGATTACTTTGCGGATTGCCCTCAGTTGGTTGACCTTATCGATGAAAATAGTATTACCAGTCCGGATGAGGTTGCTACATTTTATAATAATTTCAAAGAGGAACAACTAAAGCTAAATAGATAGCGTGAAGAGGTGGACTTAATGCCATTGCGGATAATTTTAATTAAAGTGTTAAATTTGAGGCTGACAAAAAATTATGGCAAAGAAAAAACACTCAATCAAGCAAATTGCAAATGATCTTGGGATTTCTGCAACGACTATCTCTTTTGTGCTAAATGGGAAAGCTAAAGAAAATAGAATAAGTCAAGCATTGATTGATAAAGTTAAGAGTCATATTAAAAAAATAGGGTATCAACCCAACCAATTGGCTAAAAGTCTAAGGACAGGAAAATCCAACATCATTGTCTTTATGGTAGAAGATATTTCCAATCCATTTTTTGCCACTATCGCCAAATTGATAGAAGACGAAGCCTCAAAACTAGCTTATAAGATTATTTATTGCAGTACCAATAATGATCCTGAAAAGACGGTATCACTGATTAACCTCTTCAATAATCTGCAAGTTGATGGATACATAATTACACCTCCAAATGGACTTGACATCGATTTTATGAAAGAACTCTGCGAAGAGGAGGCTCCTATTATTTTGTTTGACAGGTATATTCCGGAAATTGATTGTAGCCACGTAGTCATCGCTAATTATGAAGGAACCAAACTTGGGTTGCTGCACTTAATTGACAGTGGATTCAAAAAAATAGGTTTTATAACCATAGATTCAGACCAATCACAGATGCATGATAGGCGTCAGGCTTACGAAGATATTTGTGAAAAACAAAACATGCCAAAATGCATCTTAAAACTACCATTTGATCTACTTAAATCAGATGTCGAAAATGAACTGGTTGAATCATTTTTAAATGCTAACCCTGATTTGGATGCTGTATTTTTCGCTACAAATTACTTGGCAATTCGTGGGATTAAACTTCTTAAAAACAAAGGTGTAGAAATCCCAAATGATTTGGCAGTAATGGCATTTGATGACAATGATTTCTTTCAATTCAGTACACCTTCTATCTCCAGTATAGTACAGCCAAAATCTGAAATCGCAATGAAGCTTATTGACCTGATGTTTAAACATTTGAAAACAAAATTAGAAAAAAGGACACCAGTAAAAATTGAGCTTCCAGTCTCCGTAAAAATCAGATCTTCAACAATAAAATAGTACATAAAAATGTATTATTAAAACTTTTCCTATAGGCATAAGCCTCAATTATATTTTTTGTATTAGACAATATTTGTACCCCTTTCATTTTTAAATAATAAATCAAAAAAAACATATATTGCTTTCATTTATAGCTAAAAGGATTTAGCTTTGATCAACTTCTTTATTCTTAAAGAAGCACATTCAATTAATATACTATGTAAATTTTATTTACCACAACCCAAAACCAATGAAAACAACCCACTTAAACATTCAAAAATTGAAATTTCTCTTGAAGAAATTTATTTCTACCAACCAATCGAGCCTGATACTGGCTTTAGCCTTTTCCCTGAACTTGATAAATTCGGGTGTCACTCTGGGATTTCAAGACCAAACAATAATTGTCAAAGGTGTGATCACCGATGATTTGGGAGAAGTAATCCCGGGTGCAACCATCATGGAAAAAGGAACACAAAACGGAACAGTGACTGATATTGATGGAAATTACCAGATCACTGTCAATTCAACTTCTGCGATCCTTGTGTACAGTTTCATGGGAATGAAACAGGTAGAAAGAGCAGTTGGTGATCAGACTACTTTGGACATCCAGATGCAGGGCGATGAACAAGCTCTGGAGGAAATTGTAGTGATCGGATATGGTTCCCAAAGAAAATCAGATCTTACTGGGGCCGTATCATCGGTAAGCTCATCCAACCTTCAAGAAAGACCGGTCACAAACGTCGAACAGGCATTGGCAGGTCGGGCTCCTGGGGTAAATGTTTCGAGTAATTCGGGAAGACCTGGAGGACAGACGAACGTTAGAATCAGGGGTAACAACTCAGTGAATGCGAGCAACAGCCCATTGTATGTAGTAGACGGTGTAATTGGAGCTGGCCCCATTAATTATCTAAACCCTAATGACATAGCATCGATGGAAATCCTAAAGGATGCTTCAGCTACAGCCATTTACGGTGCCAGAGGTGCAAACGGGGTGATCATAGTGACCACCAAAAGAGGAAGCAAAGATGGTGGCCAAATCAGCTACAACAGCTTCTATAGTATGGGAGAAATCGCCAATAAAATAGATGTATTGGACTCAGAGCAATTTCTGCAAGTAGAACAAAATTCCTACAACAATGCGCAAAAATATGATCCTGATGGTTGGGCGTCTGGCAGATACACTGATCCAATGACTTACAGGAACAATCCCGACTTGTTTGATGCCAATGGAAACCCCCTGTACAATACTGATTGGCAAGATGAAGCGACACGTCGTGCATTTAGTCAAAACCACAACTTGTCCCTAACAGGAGGCAATGAGGATAATTCATATGGAATATTTTTGAACTTTGCGGATGAACAAGGGATCATTAAAGAATCTTTTCTAAAAAGATACTCTGGGAGATTTGTCATGGATGGTAAAGTAAAGGAATGGTTGGATGTTGGTGGTAGTCTGACCTTCAACCATGTGGAAGAAAACAGGGTCGATGGCTCAGTTGGGGGATTGAGTCCATTGAGGATGATGATCGAAACCCTTCCCATCATACCTGTCCAGTATGCCGACGGAACTTTCGGAAGCAACATAGATTATCCCAACATGGAGGGTGGAGAAAACCCTGTCAACTTACTTCAAAACAGGCAAAATATTCACAACACCCAAACTATCTTAGGTGATGTACACAGTACGGTCAAGTTCAATGAAAACCTGCAGTTGCGAAGTAATATAGGTGTCAATGTGAACAATTTTCAAGAGAACTGGTATTCGGGTAAAGACTTGAGGCAATTAAGTGCTGACTTCAATGGTGAAGCTTGGGTTCGAAACACAAGAAGTAATTACTGGCAATTTGAAAACTACCTAAACTACGAAAAGGAATTAAACGAAATGCATGCCATCAGTGGCTTGGTAGGGATAAGTTGGCAGCAGTTTGACTACTTTACCAGCAGAGCAGGATCAAGGGGATTTACTGATGACTTTTACCAGTACAACAATCTGGGCCTAGGATCCGATCCTCTTACACCTGAATCCAACAGGTACAAATGGGCAATGAATTCATATTTTGGGAGATTCAATTATAACTTAGCAGGAAAGTATCTCTTCACGCTAACAGGAAGACTGGATGGATCATCCAAATTTGGAACAGGAAATAAGTTTGCATTTTTTCCATCAGCAGCCTTTGCTTGGAGAGTATCAGATGAAGACTTTATGGAGCAAGTGACTGCAGTATCTGATTTGAAGTTGCGAAGCAGTTATGGTGTTACAGGAAACTCTGAAATTGGGGTGTACCAATCTTTGGCAAGCATGGGGAATTCTACTGCCATTATTGGAGGGCAAAGAGCACCTGGAGTTGGTTTGGGAACCTTACCCAATCCAAATTTGAAATGGGAAAAAACTGCCCAGTTTGATGTTGGGGTAGAATTCGGAATGTTTAACAATCGGATCCTCTTGGAAGTCGATTACTACTACAAGAAGACGACAGATATGCTCTTGAGCGCTCCAGTTCCTACAAGTAGTGGCTTTGCAAGCATTTATACAAATATCGGAAGTATAGAAAACCAAGGGTTTGAATTTGGCATCAATACGGTAAATGTAGAAACGAGCAATTTCAGCTGGACTACCACATTCAACATTTCCACAAATCGAAACAAAGTATTGGCTTTGGGTGCTGCCAATGATGACATTTTCCCAAGTCCATTCTTTCTTTCCAACACAAATATCCTTCGAGTAGGTCAACCAGTGGGTTCTTTCTATGGATTGGTGAGAGAAGGAACATGGGGAACTGACGAGGCTGACGAAGCAGCCATATACGGAATGCTTCCTGGTGATGTTAAATATAGAGATGTAAATGGAGATGGACAGATCAACAACAGTGACCGGGAAATCTTAGGAAATGGTATTCCAAAAGGGTTTGGTGCATTGTTTAACACATTTCAATACAAGAACTTTGACCTGACACTTGACATCCAATTCAGTTATGGCAATGATATTTTGAATCTATCCAAACATGCTGCTGAAGACAGAACCGGTCAAGCCAACAGTTTCGCTACTGTTTTGGAAGGCTGGACTCCTGAAAACCAAGAGACAATGGTTGCCCAAAACAGACCTTCAAGTTCCTATTTCCAATCAAACATTGATTCAAGAATGGTGGAAGATGGTTCATTTATCAGAGGACGAAACATCTTATTGGGATACAATTTCTCACCTGACTTGTTGGAAAGGCTTCGTATCAAGCAGCTTCGGCTATATGCATCAGTCCAGAATTTTTTCCTTTTGACTGAATATACAGGCTTTGATCCAGAAGTATCTACCTATGGAGATGCTTTTGCGCAGGGTATCACTTTTTACGATTACCCAAAACCACGAACATACACGCTGGGAATCAACATGTCATTTTAAAAACACTTCAAACTTGAAATCAAATGAAAAAATCGATATATATTAACTTGAAAAACATACTTCTGTTTTCGGGTTTACTTCTATCTAGTTCATGTATGGACTTTTTGGAAGAGAGAAATGAATCTAATTATACACAGGAAAATTATTTCCAGACGCCAGAACATGCCGAAGCGGCAATAAACCACCTATATAGCAGCTTGCGCTTTATTTCCAATGGTGCCGGAACTTACGGAGAAAGTCCATTCATGAGTTTGGAATTCCCAACTGGATTAGTCAATACTGAAGTGGGTCAAAGCCAATTCAACAACACTTTACGCAACCTGACCACCAATACGGAAAACAATTATTTCAATGTTTGGTGGGAACAGTCCTACAGGGCAATTGCCAATGCAAATTTGGCAATTGAAAGAATCCCAGATATTCTTATGAATGAAAATACGCAGCAAAATTTAATTGCCGAAGCTCATTTTTTCAGGGCTTTCAATTATTTCAATTTGGTAAGGCTTTTTGGAGACATTCCTTTTATTACTGTCCCGATTGATGCAGATTCAGAACTCCTGTACCCTAGCAGATCTTCGCAGGAATCCATCTATGAACTGATAGTTTCTGACCTACAGATTGCAGAAGAAAGTAGCATCCCAGCCAGCACCACCAACGGTAGAATCAGTCAGGGAGCTATCAAATCTTTATTGGCACAAGTTTACTTGACTATGGCTGGATATCCACTTCAGGCAGGTGACAACTATTATACCCTTGCTGCCGAAAAAGCCAAGGAAGTAATTGACCAAGGAACTTATAGGTTATTTGACACCTACGATGACCTGCACGATCCAAGTGTACAGCTTAGTGGAGAGATTATTTTCAAGAATCAATATCTTATTGGTTTTGCAACCAGTGGGATGACTGCTTGGCTTCTTCCACGCAATAGAAACATTTCCCAGTTTTCCGATGAATTTGGTGTCATGTTCCCGACCCCGGCATTTATAAATTCACATGAGCCCGAAGATTTAAGGATTGCGGAAAGAGGATTTTACTATACCTCCTACCCTAGCATCAATAATCCAAGCCAAGAAGTGTCATTTGGAGGACATTATATATACAAATATTTTGATGAAGAAGCTGTATTGAATACCGCCCAAAGTGAGTTAGGCTTTATCTTTATCAGGTATGCAGAAGTGCTATTGACTTTTGCAGAAGCGGGATTTGAAGCATATGGAGCAACATCAGAAGTATTGGATGCTGTCAATGTAATTAGAGAACGTGCAAATTTGGAATTATATACCGCTGGAAACCTAACCAGGGAAGCCATTTGGAAAGAACGTTTCCACGAACTCGCCTTTGAGAATAAAACTTGGTACGATATGATCAGAAGAAGGATGGTGATGAATCTAGCCACTGGGACATTTGAGAATTTTGTTGGTCATTCCTTCACATATGGGCCTACACTAAGTGAAAAATACCTCCTATTTGCAATTCCTCAAAGAGAAATTGACAACAACTCAAACCTTACCCAAAATCCGGAATGGTAAATTAATATTGGGATTTAGCTTCATATAAGACAAGCTAAATCCCAATATGATCCATCCTCTTTCAAACAAAAGACATCATGGATTAAGGAGATGACAAATAAAAAATCACACTATCAATATTCTTAAAATGAAATTTAAAACTCCAAAAAACATCAAAGGATATTTATCTTTTCTTTGGTGCATTGCCATTATCTCTACGCAAGTCAATGCGCAGGATTTCCATGTTGAAGAGCAAGATCCGGTGGACTGGGTCAATCCGCTTATTGGAACAGATTCCAAACCTAGTTTTTCCAATGGCAATGTTTACCCTGCAATAGCTTTGCCTTGGGGAATGAATTTTTGGACTCCCCAAACGGGTGAAATGGGCAACGGCTGGGCATACACTTACAATGCTGATAAAATCAGGGGATTCAAGCAAACACATCAACCCTCCCCTTGGATGAATGATTATGGACAGTTTTCCATCATGCCAGTAACAGGACAATTAAAAATTGACGAGACTGAGAGAGCGAGCTGGTTTTCGCATAAAGCCGAGAAAGTTAAGCCTTATTATTACAGCGTTTATCTTGCCGATTATGATGTTACGACAGAGCTTACTCCGACAGAAAGGGCTGCAAGCTTTAGGTTTACATTTCCCAAAACAGACAGTGCATACATTGTTGTAGATGCTTTTGATAAAGGATCTTATGTAAAAATCATCCCTGAAGAAAGAAAAATAATAGGCTACACCACCAAGAACAGTGGTGGTGTTCCTGAAAATTTCAAAAACTATTTTGTGATTGTCTATGACAAAGATTTTTCATTCAAGCAAACCTTCTCTTCTGGTGAACTGGCGGATGATTTGGAAATTGGAGCCAATCATGTCGGTGCAGTGGTAGGTTTCAAGACAAATAAGGGCGAACAGGTACATGCCAAAGTAGCATCTTCATTTATAAGTTTTGAACAAGCTGAGATCAACCTTCGGGAAATTGGTGAAAAAGGTTTTGAACAAGTCAAAGAAGAAGGAAAAGAAATATGGAATAAAGAACTCGGAAGGGTAAAAGTAAATGGTGGTACACCAGATCAATTTAGGACCTTTTACTCCAATCTATATAGAACATTACTTTTCCCAAGAAAATTTTATGAGATAGATGAGGATGAAAAGGTAATGCATTACAGTCCATACAATGGTGAGGTTTTGCCTGGATACATGTTTACAGATACTGGATTTTGGGATACTTTTCGTTCACTTTTTCCATTTCTGAATGTGATGTATCCAAGCTTGAGCGCAAAAATGCAAGAGGGTCTGGTAAATGCATACAAAGAAAGTGGATGGCTACCTGAATGGGCAAGCCCAGGACTGAGGAATGTGATGATTGGCAACAATTCAGCATCAGTTGTCGCTGATGCATATCTGAAATTGAATGCCCAAAACCAGGTTGATTATGATATAGAAACTTTGTATGAAGCTTTGATTCATGGGGCAAACAATGAAGGACCATTGACCGCTGTAGGTAGAGCTGGTGTATCTTACTACAATGATTTGGGTTATGTCCCATATGATGTGAACATCAAAGAAAATGCTGCCAGAACTTTGGAATATGCTTATAACGATTTCACAATCTATCAATTGGGTAAGGCACTGAACAAGCCAAAAGAAGAGGTTGAATTGTATAAGAAAAGAAGTCAAAATTACAGGAAGCTTTTTGATCCTGAGACGAATTTGATGCGAGGAAAACTAGAAAACGGTGAATTCATGAGTCCTTTTAATCCATTCAAATGGGGGGATGCTTTCACAGAAGGCAACAGCTGGCATTACACATGGTCTGTTTTTCATGACATCCAAGGTTTGATCGATTTGATGGGTGGCAAACAAGAGTTTGTGAAGCAATTGGATACTGTATTTACCTTGCCTCCAATATTTGATGAAAGCTATTACAGAGGAGTCATCCATGAAATCAGGGAAATGCAAGTAGCGGATATGGGTCAATATGCCCACGGCAACCAACCTATCCAACATATGATTTATCTCTACAATTATGCAAATGAACCATGGAAAGCACAGTATTGGGTTAGGGAAACAATGGATAAAATGTATCTCCCTACACCAGATGGATATTGTGGCGACGAAGACAATGGCCAGACTTCGGCTTGGTATGTCTTTTCGGCATTGGGATTTTATCCAGTAAGTCCTGCTACTGATGAATACATCATAGGAAGTCCTCTCTTTGAAAAGGTCGAGTTGGAATTGGAAAATGGAAAGACAGTTTCGATCCAAGCTGCCAACAACAACAAGAAAAATCGCTATGTACAAACACTGAAACTAAACGGTAAAACCTCCACAAAAAACTACATCAAGCATGGTGATTTGATGAAAGGATTAAAAATAGAATTTGAAATGGGTGACGAGCCTAACAAAAATCGAGGGATAAAACAAGAGGATTTACCATTCTCTCTTTCAACCCAAAAATAATATGATTATCCGCAATTACACCAGAAGGTAAATAAAACAAGATCAAGCGGATAATCGTCGACGGATGACAGTCGACAGCAGCTGAATTCAAAGTTTGTACCTAATTAAATATGGCTACTGGTGTGAAAGCGGATATTCATAAAATATAATATGATTATCCGCAATTACACCAGAAGGTAAATAAAACAATTGGATCAAGCGGATAATCGTCGACGGATGACAGTAGACAGTCGACAGCAGCTGAATTCAAAGTTTGTACCTAATTAAATATGGGTACTGGTGTGAAAGCGGATATTCATATAGTATAAACAGTTAAGTACAGAAAAGTAAATGATTGATAATTTAATATTGGGAGCCGATATAGGCGGCTCCCATATCACTACGGGTGTGATAAACCCCAAATTAAACTGCTTAGTTTCAGATAGTATTTACCGTTTGCCAATCGATTCCAAATCCAATGCAGAAAACATCCTTGATCTCTGGTCTGAAGCTATCCATGTACAATTAGTCAAATACTCCCAAATCGATCAAATCGCCTTGGCTATGCCGGGACCTTTTGATTATCAAATAGGTGTGTCGTTGATTCAAGATCAAGGCAAATACCTTTCTTTATATGGAATGAACATAAAGCAATATCTAGCGAAGCGCTTAGCATTGAATTCCGAAAATATTGTTTTTGTAAATGATGCAGTAAGTTTTCTTTCAGGGGAGATTTATGCAGGAAAAGCCAAATCTGGCAAATCAATCATCGCACTGACTCTTGGTACTGGCTTAGGTGCTGCTGAACATAAAAATGGACTGACCCGTGATATTGCTTTGTGGCAGGAGTCATTCAGGGGTTTTAAAGCAGAACACTTCTTTTCGACAAGATGGTTTATTGAAAGATTCAATCAGATTACCGGGGGAAAGGTAGACCATGTAAAAGCCCTTTTGGAAGTTAAAGACCAGCAGGTTTGCATTGATATATTTGAGGAATTTGCCGATAATCTCTGTGAGTTTCTTACCGGATGGATTGGAGATTCTGAATTTGATTCATTGGTTTTGGGGGGAAATATAAGCAAGTCATCAAATCTTTTCTTACCCAAATTGGAGCAAGGGTTAAGCCAGAATGGTGTTCATTTGGACACTTGGGTCAGCGATTTGGGAGAAGAAGCACTTTTGATTGGAGCAGTGTATAATGGTATCATTTCAAAAGAATCCAAAGAATTAAAAAATGATTAACAACAAATAGTACAATTTATCCATATGGCCATAATACCCTTGCAACACAGCAAAGACAATACTATTCCCTCAGCATCCGGACATTCTAATTCAGGGCCATTATTTTTGGTTACTGTCTTGTTTTTCATGTGGGGAATTATCACATGCATGAATGACATATTAATACCCCATTTCCAGCAAGTTTTCACTTTGAAAAACTGGCAGGCAATGCTTGTACAAACAGCATTTTTTGGTGCTTATTTCTTTATTTCTTTACTCTATTATATCATTTCAATCAAATATGGAGATCCAATCAGGCAGATTGGGTACAAGAAAGGGATTATCATCGGACTTGCAATAGCAGGAATCGGATGCTTGTTGTTTTATCCAGCTGCAAGTTTGGTCTCCTATTCCTTCTTTTTATTTGCATTATTCATTTTGGCCTCTGGTATTACCTTACTTCAAATAGCCGCCAATCCTTACGTCACCATCTTGGGTAAGCCCGATGGTGCCAGTAGCAGGTTAAACATGACACAAGCATTTAATTCTTTGGGAACTACCATTGCTCCAATTCTTGGAGGTTTTCTGATTTTTAGGGGAGTTTCTGAAAATGGTCTAGCAATAGATCTTGTCAAACTTCCTTACCTCGGACTAGCACTGACACTTTTCATCTTGGCTTTGGTATGTTGGTTTGCAAGGCTCCCAGAGATCGCTACAAATCAAAAGCTGCTTCAACAAAAAGGCGCTATGAAATTCAACCATTTGAGATCTGGAATCATAGCAATTTTCGCCTATGTAGGAGCTGAAGTCTCTATTGGTAGCAATCTAATTAATTTTGCTCAGCAAGATAATATTGCTGGTTTGGATGAAGCATCAGCCAGTCATTACTTGGCTTTGTTTTGGGGTGGGGCAATGGTCGGTAGGTTTTTTGGAGCTATTGCCTTGGGATCGTTCAGAAGTAATTTGCAACGTTTGGCTCTTATCTTGGCAAGTGGATTTGTCGCCCTCCTAGCCTTATGGCTTACCTATGGATCAGAAATAGCTGGCTATGGATCATTGATCATCATGACCAATATAGCTGTAATATTATTAGGTAAATTTATCCCCCAGCGGACCTTATGGATGTTTGCTACAGTGACCATTTTACTCTTGCTGAGTGGTATTTTCTTACAGGGGCATCTTGCATTATGGTCGGTAGTAGCTATTGGAATATTCAATTCCATTATGTTTCCGACTATCTTTTCTTTGGCGGTCAAAGGTTTGGCGGAATACACTTCACAGGCATCATCATTATTGGTGATGGCAATCGTAGGTGGCGCTATTATCACGCCCTTACAAGGTTTGGTTGCAGATATATTTGGAAGTATCCAATTGGGATTTATAGTACCATTAATTTGCTACCTTTATATAGTTTATTTTGGTTTTTACGGATATATACCATCAATAAATAAAAACATATGAAAAAGAGTTGTATAATATTCTGCATCTTTTTATTGACATTTAGCTTACAGGCCCAACAGTCAAAAGAGTCTTTGATTCATTATGTAGATCCATTTATAGGTACTGCCAAAATGGGACATACATATCCAGGGGCTACTGTACCTTTTGGAAGTGTCCAATTAAGCCCTGATACTGATACAATACCATATGCTTTCCAAAACAAATACAATCCAGAAGTATATAGGTATTGCGCAGGATATCAATATGATGACCCAACAATCGTCGGTTTTAGCCATACACATTTCAGTGGCACGGGGCATTCTGACTTGGGGGATTTTTTGATGATGCCTACTGTTGGGGAACTTAGGTTGAACCCCGGCACTGCTTCTGAGCCTGACAAAGGCTATAGGTCGAGGTTTTCACACGACAAAGAATCTGCTGAGCCTGCCTATTATCAAGTTGAACTTACTGATTATGATATAAAGGCCGAATTGACCAGTAGTACCAGAGTCGGCATGCACAGATATACTTTTCCTGAAACCAATCAAGGCCACGTAATACTGGACCTGACTGCAGGTCTTTATCCATATGAAGGAAAGAATGTTTGGACTTTTCTTCGAATAGAGAATGACAGTTTGGTGACCGGTTACAGACAGACTCATGGATGGGCAAGAACCAGAACCGTATACTTTGCCCTCAAATTCAGTAAGCCGTTCAAATCATACGGAAATGAAAAGTATGATGAAAAACAAGTGTACAAAGGTTTTTGGGGAAGATTTGATCAATCAAATAACTTTCCGGAAATAGCTGGAAAAGAAATCCGTGCGTTCTTTGATTTTGATTTTGAAGATGGTGAGGCCCCCTTGATAGCAAAGATGTCCATCTCCCCTGTCAGCACAGCAGGTGCACTTGCAAACATGGAGCAAGAAATTCCACATTGGGATTTTGATCAAGTAAAGAATGAAGGGCAGCAATTATGGGAACGGGAATTAAGCAAGATCAAAGTGTATATGGTCGATCCAGATGACATGGTTAATTTTTACACCAGTATGTACCATGCTTTTTTGGGTCCTACAGTCTACATGGATGCAGATGGCACCTACAGAGGGCTAGACCAAAATGTTCATCAAGCTGAGCATTTTACCAATTATACAAGCTTCTCACTTTGGGACACCTACAGGGCGCTTCATCCTCTTTTCAATATTGTACAGCAAGAGCGCAATGCAGACATGATTAACTCGATGCTGGCACATGCTGACCAGAGTGTCCACGGAATGTTGCCTATTTGGTCTCACTATGCCAATGAAAATTGGTGTATGATCGGTTATCATGCTGTGTCAGTCATCGCTGATGCCATGGTAAAGGGGGTAAAAGGATTCGATCACCAACATGCACTTGAGGCAAGCATAAAAACCTCAAACACAACTTATTTCGATGGTATTGGAGATTATATCGACCTTGGATATGTCCCTGAAGACAAGAGTGGCTCGTCCGTTTCCAAAACCTTGGAATATGCGTATGACGATTGGGCTATATCTCAAATGGCCAATTACCTAGGCCAAGAATCCATTGCTTCCCAATATAGAAAACGATCAAAAGGTTACACTCACGTCTTTGACAGCAAATCCGGATTCATGCGTCCCAAACTATCAGATGGAACTTGGAAAGAGCCATTTGATGCTCTTGACACACATGGACAGGGATTTATAGAAGGGAATTCATGGAACTATAGCTTATATGTCCCACATGATCCTGAGGCGCTTATAGGATTAATGGGGGGAGAGAAATCTTTTGTAAATAGGCTCGATTCATTGTTCAGTATGGAACTGCCCGAAAAATATTTTGAGCAAACGGAAGATATTACAAAAGAGGGAATCATAGGAAATTATGTCCATGGAAATGAACCTTCGCACCATGTAGTTTACCTCTACAATTGGACAAAACAACCATATAAAGCCCATGACAAAATAAGAAACATCCTAAAAACCATGTATCAAAACAGTCCGGATGGACTGGGTGGCAATGATGACTTTGGACAAATGAGCGCTTGGTACATTTTCAGTGCCTTGGGATTCTATCCCGTAGCACCAGGCTCAACACAATATGCTATCGGCAGCCCGCTTGTAAAATCAGCCTCCATACCACTGCCAAATGGGAAAACATTCAAAATAATCACCAAAAACCAAGGAGAAGACAAAGTTTATGTCAAAGCTGTATATTTAAATGGCAAACAAATAGATAAACCGTTTATAGAACATAGTGATATTATGGATGGAGCTACATTGGAGTTTCACATGCAAAACAAACCAGCAAAATAAAAATGACCTGAAATGAAAACAAATTTCACAACCCCCTTACTAAAATTTACAATACCAATCTCATTGAAAGCCAATGCATTGATCGGTATTACATGTAGCCTATTTCTGATGAATGCTTGTGAGCAAAAGCAAACCGAAGAAAGCAATGATCAAAACAATACCCTCGAAACACAGGACAAAAAAACTTCTGGCAATCCGATAATTGAAGGCTGGTACGCAGATCCAGAGGCCATAATATATGATGATACATATTGGATTTTCCCTACTTTTTCGGCTCCCTACAAAGAGCAATTACATTTTGATGCCTTTTCTTCTGAAGATTTGATCAATTGGGAGAAACATGAAAAAATCCTTACAGCAGAATCTGTCGAATGGGCCGAGAAAGCCATGTGGGCACCAGGCGTGATAAAAAAAGATGACAAATACTATCTGTTCTTTGGAGCAAATGACGTGCATGAAGGGGAAGTTGGAGGAATCGGAGTAGCAGTAGCAGACCGGCCAGAAGGACCATATGCGGATTTGTTGAGAAAGCCTTTGATTCAGGATATCGTCGGTGGTGCACAGCCCATTGATCAGTTTATTTTCAAAGAAAATGACGATACCTATTACATGTATTACGGAGGCTGGGGACATTGTAATGTGGTAAAATTGAATGATGATTTCACAGGTTTGGTGCCATTTGAAGATGGGACTCTGTACAGGGAGGTCACTCCAGAAAACTATGTGGAAGGGCCATTTATGTTTAAAAAGGATGGGAAGTATTACTTCATGTGGTCCGAGGGCGGTTGGACTGGCCCTGATTATAGAGTAGCATATGCAATAGCAGACAGCCCTTTTGGGCCATTTGAGAGAGAAGGGATCATCTTGGAGCAAGATCCTGAAGTGGCTACAGGAGCAGGTCATCATTCTGTTTTGATTCATCCTGATGGTGAGCACTACTATATGGTCTACCATAGAAGACCCCTTTCTGAAACTGATCAGAATCATAGGGTTACCTGTATAGAACCTATGACCTTTGACAATAATGGTAAAATCAACCCCGTGAAGCTAACCTTTGAAGGAGTAGAAGCACATAAGGTTATGAATTAATCAAGGCCTCTCAATACTTCCGAGTTAGTCAAAGAAAATGCCTTCGAATATTCACTTCCTGTAGAAGTGGATACCGAAGGCATTTTTTTCTTATATGTATACTTCTTAGCCACTAGCAAAAT
The DNA here is from genome assembly GCF_022549695.1 of Belliella calami. Classification (GTDB taxonomy): domain Bacteria; phylum Bacteroidota; class Bacteroidia; order Cytophagales; family Cyclobacteriaceae; genus Belliella; species Belliella calami. Next base: position 174,511 of record NZ_JAKZGS010000001.1, read on the forward strand.
AACTTCTTATACAAGGAATCTATCTTGCTGTTGATTAACAACGCAAAGTACAAGTATCTTCTGTTGACAGTTTACAATTTGCAACATAATGGTTTGCTCACTTCATAATTGGTGAAAAAAGAGGGTAATCAAAATTAAACCACCCTCCATTATTTACTAAAAGAAGAAATTCATTATTCTCTTCTTCATTATGGCCAAAACCTCATACACGGGATTTGATTAATGTAGCACATTAATTTATTGATTTGAATAATTGGACAGAAATACAATTTTATATTAGCCAGCAACAAAAAATACCTCATCACACCCAACCTGCCAAAATGCAGATTCTTGTATTTTTTTACTTTTATTTATTTTTTTTTAAATCCAATAGATCCAACCCAAATACCTGCTTCGTATATCCCCACATGCTAGCATAAAAAAGGGGACGCCGAAAACCTTCAATAGAGTAGGTCACTAACTAACTAAATTTAATTATTATGAAATTCCAAGAAATGAATTCCGAAGAATTGAAAGAAGTAAATGGGGGATTGTTAGGTGGACTTTTGGGTTCACGAAACAGAGGAGAATCTGCTTCCCAAACAACATTAATCGGTGGAATTGGCCTTAACCTTTCCAGCGAATCTGAGTCCAGAGATGGAGACAGAGATTCATTTGGGTTAGGTCTTAACCTAAGTAATATTGGGTTGTTTGATTCTGCGAACAGAAGATAAAAACAAAGTAAAAATAACAAAAACACAGTTGGAAGATTTTTCCAACTGTGTTTTTTTTTGTCCTTAAAATTATTTCCCCTACCCCTTCTTTCCCTATTTTAATTGAGTATCTAATATCAATTATTATTAGATCTGAGCTAAGTCAGGTTTTTCATTAGCTATTGGCAAAATTCCGAAAATCCATTTTTAGTATTTGGAAAGTCTTTTACCCAAAAATTATCCCTAAGAAAGTTTTACACATAGATGCAAATTCTCAATTTGATCTTGTTTAAATGTTCCATAGTAAAAATATTTTATGACTATCCGCTTTCTTGCACGTAGCCAAACAATGGGTTGTTGGATGAACGATTTGTGGTTCTGTTGACTGTGAGCTGTTGTCTGCTGACGAGTATCCGCAACTTATAAAGGTACTTCTTACCCTACGTGCAACATTGCGGATACTCATAAAATATTTTATTTTTTGATGTAATTATTCAATTCATAAAATCCAATCGAATTCACTCCTTCGTATATCCCTACATGCTAGCAGACCAAGGGGATGCCGAAAACCTTCAAAAGAGTAGGTAACTAACTAACTAAATTTAATTATTATGAAATTCCAAGAAATGAATTCCGAAGAATTGAGAGAAGTAAATGGTGGATTGTTGGGTGGACTTTTAGGTTCCAGAAACAGAGGTGAATCTGCGTCACAAACTACCCTAATCGGTGGTATTGGCTTGAACCTTTCAAGCGAATCAGAGTCAAGAGATGGTGATAGAGATTCTTTTGGCTTTGGATTGAATCTGAGCAATATAGGTCTGTTTGACTCTGCAAACAGAAGATAACATAAAACACAGCTAGTGGATCATTCCACTAGCTGTAATTTTTACAACTATGAAAACGAACCACAAAAACATCTTCCCACCTGAAATTCTGGAAAATACTACCAGTTATTTCTTCAAAAGATACGATTCTAAATCTATCGTGCTTTACCAAATGGTTTTGCTATTGCTCATAGCAATCTTCATTTCCATATTTATCATCAAAGTAGATGTGAACGTGAATGGCGTTGGGATGATCAAGGCTATTGACAACAAATCTGATCTGAGATCGATTGTGACTGGCAATATTGATTCTGTCTTTGTAGTAGAAAATTCAAGAGTGAAAAAAGGAGACAAAATCTTCACAGTAAAGACAAATATTTTAGAGGAACAGTCAGGAAACACCAAGAGACTTGTTTCAGAATACCAGTCTCAAATAAACGATTTGACTTTCTTGATCCAAAAAACAAATCGATTCGAATGGGGAAGTATTCCTAAGCTGTCCAATCCCAACTACCAACAAGAGGCAAATTTTTTCTTCCAAAAACTCAATGACCTCAAAGAACAGTTTGAGCTCAATAAAAAAGAATTCAAAAGATCAGAATTGCTTTATGAATCTGGTGCCATTGCCGAAGCGGAATTTGATCGCAGCAAGCAGCTTTATGAAAGTTCCAAAAACGCAGTGCTGGCTTCATACTCCCAGCAAGCTGCACTTTGGCAGAGTAACTTAAATCAAATCAGATTACTGCTTCAAGACCTGAAATCAAAGGATGCTCAGATCGATGAAGAAATCAAGTTTTATACAGTAGAATCTCCTGTGGATGGATTTATCCAAGACATCAGACAGCTTTTCCCAGGTGCAAGTGTCGCTTCTGGAGAAACATTGGCAGAAATCACACCTGACGGGGATTTGATCGCGGAAGTCTATGTGGAACCAAAAGACATTGGATTTATCAACCCCAATACTCCAGTCAAGTTTCAGGTAGATGCTTTCAACTACAATGAATGGGGATTCTTAGAAGGAAACATAGAATCAATTTCCAATGATGTATTCATCCAGTCAGATGGAAAACCATATTTCAAAATACGATGTGGATTACCAATGGAAGAAATGAGTCTGAAGAATGGATACAAGGGACAGTTGCTCAAAGGGATGACTGTACAAGCAAGATTTAGCTTTACGAGAAGGAGAATTGTCAACCTACTGTTTGATAAAGTTGATGATTGGGTGAATCCAAACATAGCCAGCAACTAAGATATGTTCAATTTCAATTACTTCAAAAACAGGGATTTCAAAAAGACAGAAATTCAACAGCACGACCTTACGGATTGTGGTGCTACCTGTCTTGCCGCTGTTGCCGCCTATTATAACTTGGAAGTTCCTATCTCAAGGATCAGGCAAATCGCCTACACCGACCAAAAAGGGACAAACCTATTGGGAATGATAGAAGCCGCAAAGCAATTGGGCTTTGATGCAAAGGGGGTCAAAGTAAACAACAATCAGATCTCCGAACTTCCTGGGCCTTGTATCGCTCATGTAATCGTCCGTGGCCGTCTACACCATTATGTAGTAGTTCTCAAATCCTCAGACTTGGAGGTGACAATGATGGATCCTGCCTTCGGTAAAGTCCAAACAATTCCTACAGAGGAATTTTTTACGATTTGGACCAATGTCATCCTGCTCTTGGAGCCAAACGATGCTTTCGAAGCGAAAAATGAAAAATACAGCGTAGGAAAGCGCTTTTGGTTTTTGCTAAAGCCGTATACATTTATTTTCACCCAAATCCTGATAGGTTCTGTATTTGCAGTCATTCTAGGCTTGGCCACTTCCCTGTACATTCAAAAAATCATTGACAATGTACTTCCCAACAACAATGGCAATCTTCTGAACCTAATGGGTGTATTGATGATCGCAATTATTTTGTTTAGTGTTATTTTGGGACATTTCAAAAGCATCCTAACCTTGCAGACAGGACAAAAGATCGATGCAAAACTCATATTAGGCTACTACAAACATTTGCTCAAACTTCCACAGCAATTTTTTGACACCATGAGGACGGGGGAAATAATCTCCAGAATCAATGATGCTGTCAAAATCCGGGCATTCATCAATGATGTAATCGTAGGCTTTATCGTCAACATTTTTGTGCTGATATTTTCATTTACCCTGATGTTTGTCTTTTATTGGAAATTGGCTCTTTTGATGTTGGTTGTGATCCCTCTTTACGTCATCATCTATTATTTTTCCAACAAAGTCAACAAGAAAACCCAAAGGGAGTTGATGGAGAATTCCGCAGACTTGGAAGCCCAGCTCGTGGAGTCACTCAATGCAGTAAGCACCATCAAAAGATTTGGAATTGAAGACTTTACAAACTTAAAAACCGAAGGAAGATTTATAAATCTCCTCAAATCCATCTATGAATCAGGTACCAATGGCATTTGGATAGGTAACCTCAGTGGATTGGTCACTTCTGTTTTTACTGTGGTTCTTCTATGGGTGGGGACATCTTTTGTCTTACAAAACGAACTTACGGCAGGTGAACTCCTTTCATTCTATGCCATTATGGGATATTTCACTGGCCCTGTTGCTTCCTTTATTAGTATGAACAAAACAATTCAGGATTCACTGATCGCTGCTGACCGGCTTTTCGAAATAATGGACATTGAAACAGAAAGTGATGAAGGCAAAGTCCGAATCAGTGAGGAACAAATCGGAGATATCCAATTCAAAGATGTTGAGTTTAGTTACGGTTCCAGAAATCAAGTATTCACCGGGCTAGATCTTGAGATTGAGGCTGGAAAAATCACTGCAATTGTTGGACAATCTGGGTCGGGTAAATCAACACTCACATCCATTATCCAAAAAGTCTATCCGATATCGAGTGGACGCGTGTATATCGGCAAGCAAAACCTGGAGTATATCCATGAAGCCTCCCTCAAAAAACTGATTGGTGTAGTTCCTCAAAACATTCATCTTTTTGCAGGAAATATACTTGACAATATCGCTGTTGGGGACTTCAACCCAGACTTGGACAAAGTGCTGACCATCTGTCAAGATTTGGGCATACTCGAATTCATAGAAGAACTGCCCCAGGGATTCAAAACCTATATCGGTGAGAATGGTGTGAGCCTTTCAGGAGGCCAAAGACAAAGGTTGGCGATTGCAAGGGCACTTTATAAAGATCCTAGCATCCTGATATTTGACGAAGCCACTTCAGCCTTGGATTCAGAATCAGAAGCATTTACGCTCAAGACCCTCTATAACCTCAAAGACAAAGGAAAAACAGTGATCCTAATCGCCCACAGGCTTTCTTCAGTCATCAGTGCAGACAAGATTCTGGTTATGGACAAAGGCTCCCTAATCGAATCTGGTGGACATACTGAGTTGCTAGAAACTAAAGGAACTTATCACCGAATGTGGCAAAAGCAAATGCCTGATTTCCAAATTGACACCAAAGGATAAAATAGTATCATTGAAAAAACATAAACTCCATACCGATGTTCAGAGCCTTTCTGATATTTACATTAATCTTATTCATTGGAAACACTAGTTTCCTGAAGGCACAATTCGACCGAGAATTTGCAACGGAAGTTTCATTCCAAGAAAATGTAAACAATGGCACAAACGCAGTGGATGGACAGCTCGATACATTTGCCAGACTAACTTCGAATTCTGGCTTGGCCTTGGGAATTGGGGCAAGTGTTGGGATATTGGAAATCAATTTTCCTAATAGTATTCCTGCCAACACAAGCTCTTATATCAAACTTGATTTTGACATTGAAGTCCTTCGGGCGCTCCTAGGGGGGAGCCCTTCTGGACTGGGTACAAATCTTTTACAGAATGACCTATTTGGAAACCATACGCTGGAAATTCAAGCAAGAAATGGCAATGATATCATATTGTCTGGCAGTACTGCCACACCTGAAAACTTCACTGGTGAGGAACTCAGGGTAATTGTAGATGAAAATGGAGAATTCTACATCAGTATCAAACCCAGTCAAACTTACCAAAGTATCCGTCTAATCGATCGTTCTAGCGCTCTTTTGGGTTTGGGAATTCAGAATTCGACTGATATTTTTGGGGTATTTATTGTTCCCCAAAACCAAGATTGCATAGCTCCCCTTTTCACAGGACTCAATTTAAACAACTTCAATTTGGTCAACCTCCTGGGAACGCAACCAGTTGAGGATCCTGAAAATATATTAAACAATGACCCACTCACTTTTTCAGAATTGAACCTTACAGCTGTCAATCAAGATGCTTCCATTGAGCAATTTGTAATATTCTCTGACTTTTCACCCGCTGGATCCTATTTCTCTTTGCGATTCAGGTTTGGTGACGACAATATCGGGACTCAAGATTTGTCACGTGTTATCATCAAGGCATTTGATAATTCAGAGCAAGTCTCAGAGCAAAGTCTCTCTGACATAGTCAATGCCGAAGCCATCCAAAGACTGCAAAATGGAGAATTTGTCGATATACTTTTCCAAATTGATGATCCTGCCAATAAGATTTCGATAAGTTATGAAAGAAACAGTGCAGGACTTGGTGATTTGCCAAGCCTACAGTTAGCCTCAATTAGTCGAGGACTTCAAAAACCAGAAGCAACTGAAGAACAGCTAGAAATAGAAGTTTGTGAAGGAGAAAACGTACAACTTTCAGCCAATACTGCAGATGATCTTTTGCTTCGATGGTATGACGTACCCGAAGGAGGTGCTCCTTTGGCAGAGCTTCAAGTTGACATGCCTTTTACAAGTCCTGAAATCACTGAAAACCAAATATTCTATGTAGCATCATATGATCCAAATTGCCTTTTGGAATCTGAGCGTGTTGCCATTTCTGTCATTCTCGCTCCCACATTGATGGAAGGAGATATTATTGTCATTGGCAATGAAGATGTGACCTGTTTTGGGGATGAAATTCAATTAAGTCCTCAATTAATCGAAGGAGTTACATTTGATGAAAATTTGATCAATTATCGCTGGTACTTGGATGCTGCATTGGAAAATGAGATTACAGAAAATCTACAAATTTCAGAAATCAATTTCAGCATCGGAAATGATGGTGTATTGACTATTTCCAACCTGAAAGAAGAAGACAACATCTCTACTTTTTACTTGTCTATTCAGATAGATAACCTCTGTGAGGACACTCTCCCTCCTATCCAAGTTCCAGTGGTTTTTGCAGAAAACTGCCAAGAATTTTCTATCAACAAATCAGTAAGTCAACCAACTGCAATGCCTGGTGAAGTTGTTAACTTTTCAATAACTGTCAAAAATGAAGGTGTTAGGGATTTGCTTGATCTCGAAATCAGGGATATCCTTTCCAACCAATTGACATTCGTATCAGCCTCTGTACTTGTCCAATTGGCTTCCAACAATACCATTATATGGAAGATCCCTACCCTATCTGTGGGACAATCTACCACTTTGACTATAAGCGTAAGGCTAAATGAAGGTTTGGCTTCAGGCACAATTATCCCAAACACGGCCGTTGGAAGATTGGAAAATGATATAGAAAATACAAAAGAATCAAATACTGTAGAAATACTGGTTACAGAAGCGGTCATGCCACAGCTTGAAATCGAAAAAAGTGTAGATGCAGAAGAAGCAACTGTAAATCAAGAATTAACATACACCTTGATTGTAAGAAATACTGGAAACACTACCCTCAACAATATAGAAATCATTGATCAAATCCCCCAAAATACAGTTTTCCAAAACGCTGATAACGGCGGAACTTTGACCGGTGAAACCGTAACCTGGGCTATTGAACTTTTGGAATCAGGGGAGTCTTTAGAGCTTATACTTGTGGTATCAATCGAGGACAATACGCAAGATGGGACTATCATCACAAATCAAGCTCAGGTTCGGAGTGATGAAATTCCACAAGCTATTCTTTCACAAATTGTCGAAACAAGGGTAATTTCTGATGAAGAACCAGATACTGATACTAATGTGATGATAACCAAAACTTTGCTAAACAGCAGTGAAGTGTCGGTGGGATCTGTACTCGACTTTTTGATTGAGATCACCAATATTGGAACCGTATCAGCTGAAAACCTATTGGTTCAAGACCTACTTTCTGAAGATCTACTACCAATTTCAGCAGATGGTCCTTCCGAGATCGTTGGGCAATTGGTAACATGGAATATTCCAGCATTGGTTCCTGAAGCAACCCTCCAGTTTACCCTACAGGCCTTAGTAAGAGAAGATGCACAATTAATTGTAAATTCTGTAGAAGTATCAGGAGACAATTTTGACGAGAAAACTGCAGAGATCACACCTGTACCTGTCCAAGAAAATGAAGTAAACCCTGAAATAAATTTAGAACTCTCAAAAGCAGTTGAAAAACCTTCTGTCCAAGTCGGTGAGGTTTTCAGCTATACTTTAACACTCTCCAATCTAGGCGATGATATTTCAGGAGAGACAGGCTTTTTTGTGGTGGATTCACTGCCCGAAGAAGTTGAGTTTTTAAGAATCAGAAATCAGGAAATGATGGCAGAATTTGATCCTGCATCCAAGACACTGATTTGGGAAGTTCCATCACTCTTGAGTGGAGAAAGCAAAACTCTCGAAATTGAAGTCAGGGCATTAGAGGCTTCTTTGGAAGTGGTCAACCGAGCTTTTCTTAAAGATGTGATAGAAGGATCACAACGAATCATTCAGACAGTAGAAGTCCGACACGAGCAGTTATCGTACAAAATAGCCAATGTAGTCACACCAAACGGTGACGGGAAAAATGACAGCTGGAAAGTTCAAGGCTTGGAAAGCTTCCTAGATTCTTGGGAGGTAGTAATTTTCAATAGATACGGTATCGAACTTCACAGAGAGTCACAATACACTGACGGCTGGTTTGGTGATGGACTCAATGCAGGTACCTACTTCTACCAAATTAGAGGTATCAATCAAGAAGGAAGAGAGTTGGTTTTAAGTGGATTTATCACGTTAATCAAATGATAATGACAAAATTAAAATTACATATAGCTTTAATTTTTACAATTCTCTGTTTTGGGTTCAACACACAAGCACAACAAATACCGCAGTTCAGTCAATACATGTTCAACCCAGTCTTTATCAATCCTGCCTACGCGGGATACAAAGAGCAACTGTACGTTCAGAGTTATTATAGAACCCAATGGGCAGGTATCGAGGGAAGCCCAAAAACCTTGGCGATAGCTGCAGATGGTTTTTTGGAGAACAATCAACTTGGTGTGGGGTTTCATGCCATGAATGATCAGCTAGGAGCCAATAGGACCAATTCATTTTATGGGAATGTTGCTTATCACCTTCAGCTATCAGAAATCCAGTTTTTGAGTTTTGGTGTTGGTCTGGGCTTTGTAAATTCCTTTTTGGATGGGTCGCTATTGGATGGGATAGATCAAGATGACCCAGGAGTTCCCATGGGTGGAGAAAACATTTCCTATCCAGAATTAAAAACCGGTGTGTTTTATTATGATGAAACAGTGTTTTTTGGATTGGGGGTTGATAATTTATCTTCTCTGTTTTTTGAGCCGGATCAAGGTGACGTTTTATTGAACAATGCCGTCCAAGCAAATTTATATACTGGATTTTGGTTTGACTTGAGCAATGAAGTCAGTACAAAAAATACCCTCTTGATTTTGGATGATTTTAAAACTCCTGCCAGGGTAGATATAAGTTCTAGTTTCTTGTTTTACGAGCAGCTTTGGCTGGGGTTGACATATCGAACCGCTGTGGATTATGCCAAAAGAACAAATCCGGAAAACATCAGGAGAGGATCAGCCATAGTAGGCATGGCGCAAATCTGGTTAACCAATGGTCTTCGGATAGGTTATGCTTATGACCACCAAATCAATGGAATAAGTGTTGGTGCTTTTTCCACTCACGACATTTCAGTTGGCTTTTTGTTCCCACAGCGGAGACCAAAATCATATTCACCCAAATACTTTTGAGACAACATGAAATCAATAAAAATCATAGCTCCACTTATATTTCTCCTTTGCTTGTCTGGCAATGTCGATGCTCAGGTTTTCCAAACGATGGAAAAACGGAGACTGCAGGAAGCACAGGAAGCTTATCAAAGTGAAGAATATCTGCGTGCAATTGAACTTTATAAGAAATCCTTGAGTGTAAAAGAAACTAGAGAAGCTGTTCAGGGTTTGGCAATGGCAAATTATCACTTGAAAAATTACGAAGGTGCGTCGGAAGGTTTTTACTATCTCAAAGAAAAGTATGCACTTTTGGGTGAGGATATTATTCCCTATTTCGAAACCTCAATCAAGCTCAATGATTTTGCACAAGCAAGGATCATTTACCAATTGAGTAGGTTTTCAAATAGGATACAAATCTCACAAGCTGACCAAGATCGAATGCTTAAAATACTGGACATCAATGAAAATCCCAAGGCTGACAATACTGTGACTTCCATCGTCCCATTGGAAAACCTCAATTCCAAAAACAGAGATTTCGCTCTGGTATTGAATGGTGATACACAGTACTTCGTATCAAACAGACCCGAAAAGTTTTTCGAAGGTTCAGCAAATGCTTTTGAGAATCTGACATACAAAGTATATCAAGGAACTTCCGAAATGGGAGTTGGACAAAGTCCAAAAGTTGTTGAATTTATTGAAAACAAAGAACAGCATGGTGCAATAACATTTTCTGAAGAATTTGTCTTTTATTCAGCAAGTGAAATTGAGGTGAAAAAGGGGTTAAAAAGTCTTCTTTCATCAGGAAAAGAGATCACTTATCCAGAAATTTTTGCAAGGGAAATTCGGAAAGATGGTCAATATGGCCCTGAATTCAAGCTTTGGAAAAGCAATTCTGGCAACTTTGCCATGATCGATCCACATTGGGATTCAGAAAGTCAGATTCTGATTTTCTCTTCTGATATGCCTGGGGGTTTCGGAGGGCTTGATCTTTATTACATGAAATATTTAGGAAACCAAAAATGGTCGAAACCAACCAATTTGGGAAAAAACGTCAATAGCGACAATGATGAGAGAAGTCCTTTTGTGAATGATTCCAAACTCTATTTCTCCAGCAAAGGACATGGCGGCTATGGTGGCTATGATGTCTTTTTTTCCAATATTTCACCAAAAGGATATGACCTACCAGAAAACATGCTTTTCCCAATTAATTCATCAGGAGATGATTTGTTTTTCTCAATCATCACAAACACAGCAGAAGAAACAGCATTTGTGAGTTCCAACAGGAATGGAATTGATGATATTTTTCAAATTATACTTCGCAATAAATCCACTCATAATCTTGAAGTGAGGTTGTTTGACAAGGATTACAACACACCGCTTTCAAATATGGAAATAAAGCTTTTCGATGGAAATCAAACAAATGATTTCCAGACTGATAGATCAGGTGAGTTTACGTTGACTACAAATCAGGAAAACAAAAGAGACTTTGTATGGATCACTTTGCATGGCTATGAACCAATCAAAGCAACCTTACCAACCGATTCTACACCTTTGGAGAAATCAAACTTGGGAATGGTCAGGGTGAATGAAAAAAAACAAGTTTTGCTCAATAAAGGGTTCGATTCCTCTGATCAATTGCTTGTGGATGAAAACTTAGAAAAGCTGGAAAGATTATTCCTTCTCTTGCAGTCCAATCAGGACTTGGCAGTGGAGATTTTCAGCTACACAGACACGAGGGGTTATGCTTATGCAAACAAAAGGAAATCAGACAAAAGAGCAGCAGAAATCAAATCCTTTTTGGTCAAAAAGGGAATCGATAAAGAACGAATCCAAACTACAGGTGAGGGTTCAAAAAACCCCATTAATGATTGCTTGCCGGGCTTACCCTGCTCGGATGAAGAACATAGTGAAAATGACCGAGTGGAATTTCAAATCTCAAAATCTGAAAAGTAACATGAACAGTATCATTTAGAAAAATAAAGATATATGATTATCCGCAATGACAATAGTCGACTGTTATCAGACCACAGCTGATTGATTTGAACTTCAAACAATATTATAAATGACTAAAGTTGAAAAACGGATAATCACAATAAAGATTTTACCAACTTAAAATCAAGATCTCAAGCTATCTCTTAAAGAAATCAAAAAACACAATCTTTTCTCAAAACCAATCTAAAATTTCTAAAAAAATAAAAATTGAAAAAAATGAAAAGAAATAGGATTTTACTGATTGAGGAAAATATGATCTTGGCAGAGACCTTGAGGGAATTGTTGATTTTAAGTGGATTTGAAAACATCAAAATCCTACCAAATGGAAATGGGATTGAGGCGGTATTGGAAGCTTTTGAGCCGGACCTGATTTTGATGGCTGTGATGCTTCAGGACGAACAAGATGGGATTGAAATTGCCAAAAAAGTAAGATCTATATCTTGTACACCTATAATTTTCATTTCGGCATTGAATGATAAAGAGACGGTAGAAAGAGTAAAAGAAGTCAAACCAGAAGCTTTTATATTGAAGCCATTTTGTAAAGAAACGTTGATGATAACGATAGAAATTATACTCAACAACCATTATTCAAGGATCAATTTTCACCAAGAGCTCGCAAGTCAGATTGAAAATTCAATTTTTTATATAAGAGATCGGGGATGGCTAAAAAAGATAAATGTTCATGAAATAGATTTTATAAAAACTGAAGGGAACTACACCAAGATAATTGTGAAAGACAGAGAATTTACCCTTCGCTGTTCTACCAAAGACCTTTTGAGCAACCTTCCCATTGGTATTTTCTTAAGAGTTCACAAATGCTACATCATCAATCTCAAAAATGTCGATGCCATCAACTGCAAAGAGTTGAAAATCGGTAATCATCATATTCCGATTGGAAAAAATCATTACTCAGAGATTCAAAGCCACATCACCAAAATCAATTCATAACTAAATTATTATTTTTACTATAAGTATCCACAATGTGATACGTTGGCTCAGAAGAGATTTTATGTGATACTGATTTTTGTCACTGGACAACAGTCAACGGAACCTCAAATCATTTATCAAATATTCTGTTGATTGGCTACGTGCAAGAAAGCTGATATGATTATCCGCTTGTGTACAAGTACGCATATTAAAACACATAAATCATGCTGATAATCGTCAACAGACAACAGCTTACGGTCAACTGCTGATGGATTTAAACTGAATACATTATTTTAAGTGGCTACTTGTATGTAGGCGGATATTCATAAAAGCTGATATGCGTAAGTTATAAATGCGAATCAAATTGATTTTTATTCGTAATTACTTTTAGATCTTCGAAGTCGGAAATAGGCCAAAAAAAGCCAAAAAATACCAACTAGTTGGTATTTTTTAAAGAGCAAATAATAAGTATTTTTGTTTTTAAATAATAGTACATTTCAAGAATCATGTTTTATTAAATAGAATTAAATCAATAATAAATATACATGATCGTGATTTGACTTTACAGAAAAAACATTAAATTATCAGAAATAGCCAACAAACAATCGGTCAAAATTAATTTATCTTCAATAAACATATAGTTTTTTACCTAAACTATCAAAAAACATCCATTTATAATGTTTTTGATGTCGTTTATTTGTTATTTTTGACCAATTATCACCAGAACAAAAACTTCTTTTTATTTCACCCAATTCAGGAGTTCAGAATCAAAAAAAAATGAAAAGAAATAGAATTTTATTAGTAGAAGACAATGTTGTTTTAGCTGAAACAATTAGAGAGTTGTTATTAATAAGTGGATTTGACAATGTGAACACGCGACCTAACGGAATAGGGATTGAAGAAGTCTTGGAATCATTTGAGCCAGATTTGATTTTGATGGACATAAAATTGCAAGATGAGAATGATGGTATCATGGTAGCCAAAAAAATCAGAGCTTTAAAACCCACACCGATTATTTTTATCTCATCTTTTAACGACAAGGCTACCATCGAAAGAGCTAAAAATGTGAATCCCGAAGCTTTTATTTTGAAGCCATTCAGCAAGGAAACTTTAAATATCACGATCGAAATAGTGCTCAACAATCACTATACGAAGACCAATTCCGCCATGGAAACAGAAAACCAGGTAGAAAATGACATTTTATACATCAGAGATCGTGGATGGTTGAAAAAAATAAACGTTTATGATATTGACTTTATAAAAACTGAAGGTAGCTATACCAGGATCATTACCAAAGACAAAGAGTTTACCCTGAGAAGTCCTATCAAGGATATCATTAGCAATTTACCCGTTGGGATTTTTATCCGTGTACACAAATCCTTCATCATCAACCTCAAAAACATAGACGCCATCAATTCAAAAGAATTGATAATTGGAAACCACACTATACCGATTGGAAAAAACCACTATTCTGAACTTCAAACCTACATCACCAAGATCAATTCTTAAAGGTCAGAAACTTCGGTTCCACAATTTCTCATAAATTCAAAAAAAAAATGGAAGTGTCTTCTATGAAGTACACTTCCATCATTAATCTTTATATGATTATACGCTTCTTTGCCAATAGCTTTAATTCCATGGTCGATTACTTGCTTTTGTTCAGTATCTAAGAGTATCTAATATCAATTTATATCGGATCTAAGCTAAATCAAGCTTGTCCTTAGTTAGTGCCAAAGTTCCGTATATCCATAAATATTTAATTGACATTTTTACAATCTGAAATATGATGTCCATTTCAAAGAAAATCATCCAAGATCAACTTCTTCAATCCTTTCATAAATCAACCTCAATTCATTGTCTAGCTTGGAAATACTCACACCCATGTAATCAACAAATTCTTTTTTGTCACAATCGCTGTCCAGGTCTGAATAGATATCATAGAGCCCAATGAGGTTAGCTACGTGATTCATTATTTTGTGTGATATGAAATACCTGACCTCTGTCAAAACAACTTTTTGCTGGATAGTCAAATGGCAAAGTTTTTTAATGTTTTTTTCCAAACGCGAATTTTCTACTGCATTCATGTCTTTTGGGAAATTTCGAAAAACACTTTCTTTCTTTTCCACATCATTGTACTTTAATGCGATCCCCGTCATTTTTACGGAGGAATTACTATGAACTCCTGGTTTACCTACTATCGATATTTTTATGGGTTCTTGATTTTCGAATGAAATAAAATTGATGATTTCAGAGAATGATTTGTTGTGAGATATACTTTTTTTGATTTTTCTCAAGACCCTAAACCTTTCAGACTCAAACTGGATATGATCAAGGAATTCTTTAAAATCAAAACATATGTTTTCTCTGACTTCTAGTATCTCGTCAAGACTTTTGGAAGTCGTAATGTCACCTGTTTTGATATCAACTTCCCAAAAACCTATTTCTACTTGATTGGACATATATTTTTAATGAGTTTATCTGTTATTTTTTTTGGTGGTTAATACAAACAGCTTTACTAAAAGTGATTATCACTATTCATTATTAACCTAATTCAAGCTACAAAACATTACCTTAAGTCTAAAAATCAACCTAAGCAATTGTAATTAAAAGACCTATTTATGTCATTGAATTGAAAATAAGAGCTAAATGGAAATCATTCAGCTCTTATTTAGGATGCTATAGGTCAATTATCTTGAATTCAGTTCTTCTATTTAATTGATGTTCTTCTTCGGTACATTCCATCCCTACCCCACAATTATTCAAAAGTTGCTCAAAACCAAATCCTTTTGCTTTGATTCTGGTTTCATCTATCCCTTCGCCAATTATAAAATCAACAGCAGCCTTTGCTCTCTTTTCAGAAAGCGTTTGATTGTACCTTCTAGCACCACGGGCATCTGTATGCGAATGAAGTTCTATTTTCAAAGTTGGATTTTCACTCATTATTTTCACCAAGTTCTTCAAGGAAACTTTTGCATCTTCCCTGATATCCCATTTGTCAAAATCATAGAAAATATTCTCAACCGAGTAAACCTTATTGATTACTAATCTATCCAAATACACCGCTACAGATTTTTCTTTTTGAATCCTTTCTTCTTGGCTTCCCTCTACTACGTTTTTGTAATCAGATCCAATATAGCCTGTCGCAGAAGCCGTCAAATCATACGGTTGAAGAAATGGTACCTTAAAGGTAAAATTACCTTCATCATCGGTGATATACCTTAAGTTCACCCCATTCTCTTTATTTACAGCGGTAACTACTGAATTGCTGATCGGAGTGCTGTCATTTTTATCCAAAACGGTTCCGGTCAACACAAAAAATTCTTCATAGTCAAGAATCACTTGATAGATATCGTCACTACCTCTGCCCCCTACCCTGTCAGATGCCATATAGGCTTTTTTGCTATTCAACTTGACAAATGAAAAATCATCCCTGTTGGAATTGATTGGGCTCCCGAGATTAATTATCGAATCGGCGTTTTCACTATAATTCTGAACTCGAAAGACATCAAGACCACCCAGTCCAGGATGTCCATTGGATGAAAAATACAAATCTTGGAGTTCGTCAATAAAAGGCGATCTCTCATCACCGAAAGTATTGATCTCTGAACCCATATTTTCAGCTTCTGTCCAAGTTCCGTCTTCCAGTTTCTTGATTTGATAGAGGTCTGTTCCTCCATATCCACCTGGCATATCTGAGGCGAAATATAGAACTTGTTCTTTTTCGTCCCAGAAGGGATCGATCAGCATATACGCTAAGCTTGAGTTTATCGGCAAAGCCTTTTCGTCAGAAAATGTTGAATCATTTATCATTTCCTTATAAAAGATCCCAGGAAAGACTGTCAACTCTACCTTTTTTACAGTGAATTTTTTTGATTCTTTAGGTATTGGGGATTTGGTATAAAAAGCAATTTTTGGAGATTCATAAATTGGACCTATATGAAAACCGTAATGATATTCAGGGTTCAAATCCACATTTTTGACTGCGTTTGAGGTAGAATCATAATCGGCTTTGTAAACTGACAAAAATCCATTTCCAGTCCAACCATATCGCTCACTTGAAAAAGAATTTTTGTAATCAATTTTTCCTTCAAGGTCATCTATTCTATCCGAAACAAAAGAAAATTCCTTATTCACCAACTGAACTCCAAATTCTGAAAAAGAAGAATTCACACCTTTGACAGGTTCTATTAAATTTTCTGTATTTGCATTGACAAGATCCTTTCCTTTTTCTATAGCAATCTTAACTGATTCTATTTCTTCTTGAGAAATTTCACCTTCTTCATTTTCTATGAAAATATCAATATTGGATTTTGCCTCAGAAAACTTTGCATTTGCAGCCAATACCTTTGCAAAATTAAAGTAATCAAGATTTTCAAAGGATTCCATTTTCGACAACTTCGAATACCAAGCTTCTGCCTGTTCGAAATCCCTACTTCTTACATTACTTTCAGCAATTCCTCGAGCAGCGGACGCATTTTCCATCTTATTCCATGAATTCAAATAGTCTTCTTTTGCCAAAGAGAAGTTGAGCATCCTTTCATTTTCCTTGGCAGACTTGAGATGTTTATCCTTTATCGTAGCGCATCCTACCACAAAAAAGAGCATCAAATATGTAATTATTGTATAATTCTTGATCATATTTTTAGAAATTTCTAGGTGAGATTGATTTTATCCTTTTTGCCGGAAATAAGTATCCAATAGAAATGTCATGTGTGGAAAAGCTTCTTGGATCAAAACCATTGATGGAATGATCATAAGCGTATCCTACCCGAAGTCCTTCTGTGATGTAAATTTCAATCAAACCAATAATGGAGGTGTTTTTCTTCAGTTGGTCATTCAGAGCCCTATCTGCATAATCTACAGCTGTCCTGTATGAAGCTCCAAGCCAGAATTTCTCAAGAAAAACAAAAGAAGCATTCAAATCCAATCTAGATGGAGACCTGAAATCATCCATAAACATAAATGATGGTCTGAAGGCGACGTTGCTACTAATATCTATCCAAGTACCTGCTGAAAGATTGAAATGTGATCGGGGCTCTACAATCATGTCACCATTATCGAAATCCAACAGAGGAGACATCAAATTGTCAACTGCCACTCCCAAGAAGAAATTCTCATCATAATAGAACAAACCCGCTTTGAAATCAGGATACATTACTTGATTTTTTCCAATCGGAACGGTAGGATCATCTGAGTCTCCAGGCTGTAGCATCGCACCATCCAGCATGGAATTTACGATTCCAATACCAACACCAAAACTCAGGAATCTACTTTCTGAGAGTCTAAGGTGGTAGGCAACATTGCCATAAAACCCACTTGTCTTCTGAGCTCCAATCCTATCCAATACTGCCACTACTCCAAACCCCAAATTTTGGTTTGGCAAAAAACCATCTGCTCCAAGTGCCAAAGTTTCGGGACTCCCTTCGACTCCCGCCCATTGCTTTCTATAATAACTTTGCACATAAAGTTGCTCCTTGTAACCCGTGTATGCTGGGTTTATAAAAAGCGGATTGAACATATATTGGCTGAATTGAGGGACTTGCTGCCCCATCAATTCAGTAAAACTCAAGGCAACTAAGCCAATGATTATTAAAAACTTAACTCTTTTCATATTCAATTATCTTAAAATTGTAACATATCCAGTGAATACTTGCTCTCTGCCTTCATGGTCGATAGCTGTAAGTTGATAGAAGTAGGCGCCTTCTGTCAAATTCCCTCCATTCCAGTCATTGTCATAATTGTCAGTCCTAAAGACTTCAACACCCCATCTGTTGACTACTATAAGTTTGTTGGTGCTAAAGAAGTGTGTAATTCCCTCTATCACCCAAGTATCGTTGATACCATCACCATTTGGCGTGAATACATTTGGAATATTCATCTCGATTTGGACATGTGTGATTGTAGCATCATTATCTTCCACATTTATATCAAGCTCCCTTGATGCAACTCTCGCTGTATTGGATATTTGCCCAGAATTCTGTGCCTCTACATTCAAGGTCATTTCCACTTCGCCAGAAGCTTCCAATAGATCAATTTCCCATCTCAATACCCTTGTCGTGGCATTGTAAGTAAAGCTTCCTGTTGAAACTTGTGCATCGACAAACCTCACTCCCAGCGGGATAAAATCTGTGACGACAACTTCAGTGGCATTTGCTTGGGAATTATTGGATACTTTGATAAAATAGTTGAATGGCATACCAACCATGACCATTGGTGAGGATACTGTTTTTGCAATACTTAGATCCACTACATTGATGACAACTTCCTCAGCGTCCACAATTACCTCTTCGAAATTATCCCCAGAAACAATCACTCTATTGACTATGCCACCTGCTTCCAAAGTGACCACAGCAGAGATTCCAATGTTTATAGTTTGATTTGGCTGAAGTTCTTCAAAATCCCAAGTAATCTGATCACCATTGATCTGACCATCATGTGACATGTTAATGATTGTCAAACCAGCTGGCAAACTGTCTACTACTGTGATGTTATTGGCAGCAAACTCTCCTTCATTACTAATTCTAATTGTGTAATTGATAATGTCACCAGGAGAAGCTGTTTTTATGTCAGATGTTTTTGTTACTGATATGATGGTGGTATCATCAAGGATTGTAACATCCTCTGGTTCTGACTCAATTTCATCCTCCTCTATTGAAGGGCTTGTGACCACCGCAATATTTCTAATTACATAATTAAGATCAAGATTTTCATCAGTGGACAATACAAGGTTCAACTCCACGCTTGCACCTGCTGACAAGGTGCCAAGGTTCCAGTTTACCGTACCTGAATCATTCACGCCACCATTGTCGGCGGACACGAATGCGGTTCCTGCTGGAAGCATGTCGCTTACCATCACATCAAGCGCATCACTTGGGCCGTTGTTGCTTACTGTTATTGTGTAACTGATATTTTCTCCTGCTATTACAGTCGGACTGCTGGCTGTTTTGGTGATGGTTAGATCAGCGGCTGTCTCTACTTCTACATCCTCAGGATCGGATTCTTTTGGTCCATCTTCATCCGTTGGAGAATCTACGATTGCGATGTTGCTGATTGTTGTTCCTGCTTCTAGCGAAGTTTCGGTCGACAATACAAGATTCAATTCCACGCTTGCTCCTGCTGACAAGGTGCCAAGGTTCCAGTTTACTGTACCTGAATCATTCACGCCACCATTATCGGCGGACACGAATGCGGTTCCTGCTGGAAGCATGTCGCTAACCATTACCTCAAGCGCATCACTTGGACCGTTGTTGCTTACTGTTATTGTGTAACTGATATTTTCTCCTGCTATTACAGTTGGGCTGCTGGCTGTTTTGGTGATGGTTAGATCAGCGGCTGTTTCAACCAATACTTCCGAAGGATCACATTCTTTTGGTCCATCTTCATCCGTTGGAGAATCTACGATTGCGATGTTGCTGATTGTTGTTCCTGCTTCTAGCGAAGTTTCGGTCGACAATACAAGATTCAATTCCACGCTTGCTCCTGCTGACAAGGTGCCAAGGTTCCAGTTTACTGTACCTGAATCATTCACGCCACCATTATCGGCGGACACGAATGCGGTTCCTGCTGGAAGCATGTCGCTAACCATTACCTCAAGCGCATCACTTGGACCGTTGTTGCTTACTGTTATTGTGTAACTGATATTTTCTCCTGCTATTACAGTTGGGCTGCTGGCTGTTTTGGTGATGGTTAGATCAGCGGCTGTTTCAACCAATACTTCCGAAGGATCACATTCTTTTGGTCCATCTTCATCTGTTGGAGAATCTACGATTGCGATGTTGCTGATTGTTGTTCCTGCTTCAAGAGAAGATGAAGTGGAAAGCACCAAGTTCAACTCCACGCTTGCTCCTGCTGACAAGGTGCCAAGATTCCAGTTTACTGTACCTGAATCATTCACGCCACCATTGTCGGCGGACACGAATGCGGTTCCTGTTGGAAGCATGTCGCTTACCATCACATCAAGCGCATCACTTGGACCTGCGTTGCTTACGGTTATTGTGTAACTGATATTTTCCCCTGCTAGAACAGTTGGACTGCTGGCTGTTTTTACAATGGTTAGATCAGCGGCTGTCTCTACTTCTACATCCTCAGGATCGGATTCTTTTGGACCGTCTTCATCTGTTGGGGAATCTACGATTGCGATGTTGCTGATAATCAATCCTGCTTCTAGCGAAGTTTCGGTCGACAATACAAGATTCAATTCCACGCTTGCTCCTGCTAACAAATTGCCAAGGTTCCAGTTTACTGTACCTGAATCATTCACTCCTCCATTGTCGGCGGACACGAATGCAGTTCCTGCTGGAAGCATGTCGCTTACCATTACCTCAAGCGCATCACTTGGACCTGCGTTGCTTACTGTTATCGTGTAACTGATATTTTCTCCCGCTAGAACAGTTGGACTGCTTGCTGTTTTGGTGATGGTTAGATCAGCGGCTGTCTCTACTTCTACATCCTCAGGATCTGATTCTTTTGGTCCATCTTCATCTGTTGGAGAATCTACGATTGCGATGTTGCTGATTGTTGTTCCTGCTTCAAGAGAAGTTTCGGTCGACAATACAAGATTCAATTCCACGCTTGCTCCTGCTGACAAGGTGCCAAGGTTCCAGTTTACCGTACCTGAATCATTAACTCCTCCATTTTCGGCGGACACGAATGCGGTTCCTGCTGGAAGCATATCACTTACCATTACCTCAAGCGCATCACTTGGACCTGCGTTGCTTACTGTTATTGTGTAACTGATATTTTCTCCTGCTATTACAGTTGGACTGCTGGCTGTTTTTACAATGGTTAGATCAGCGGCTGTCTCTACTTCTACATCCTCAGGATCTGATTCTTTTGGTCCATCTTCATCTGTTGGAGAATCTACGATTGCGATGTTGCTGATTGTTGTTCCTGCTTCAATAGAAGATTCTGTCGACAAAACAAGATTCATTTCCACGCTCGCTCCTGCTGACAAAGTGCCAAGGTTCCAGTTTACCGTACCTGAATCATTCACGCCTCCATTGTCGGCGGACACGAATGCTGTTCCTGCTGGAAGCATGTCGCTTACCATCACATTAAGGGCATCACTTGGGCCGTTGTTGCTTACTGTTATTGTGTAACTGATATTTTCTCCTGCTATTACAGTTGGACTGCTGGCTGTTTTTACAATGGTTAGATCAGCGGCTGTCTCTACTTCTACATCCTCAGGATCGGATTCTTTTGGTCCATCTTCATCTGTTGGAGAATCTACGATTGCGATATTGCTGATTGTTGTTCCTGCTTCAAGAGAAGCTGAAGTGGAAAGTACCAAGTTCAATTCCACGCTTGCTCCTGCTGACAAGGTGCCAAGGTTCCAGTTTACTGTACCTGAATCATTCACTCCACCATTATCGGCTGAGACGAATGTGGTTCCTGCTGGAAGCATATCACTTACCATTACCTCAAGCGCATCACTTGGTCCTGCGTTGCTTACTGTTATTGTGTAACTGATATTTTCTCTTGCTATTACAGTCGGACTGCTGGCTGTTTTTACAATGGTTAGATCAGCGACTGTCTCTACTTCTACATCCTCAGGATCGGATTCTTTTGGTCCATCTTCATCTGTTGGAGAATCTACGATTGCGATGTTGCTGATTGTTGTTCCTGCTTCAAGAGAAGATGAAGTGGAAAGCACCAAGTTCAACTCCACGCTTGCTCCTGCTGACAAAGTGCCAAGGTTCCAGTTTACTGTACCTGAATCATTCACTCCACCATTGTCGGCGGACACGAATGCAGTTCCTGCTGGAAGCATGTCGCTTACCATCACATCAAGCGCATCACTTGGACCGTTATTGCTTACTGTTATTGTGTAACTGATATTTTCTCCAGCCAATACCGTAGAACTTGCTGCTGTTTTAGTGATGGTTAGATCAGCGGCTGTTTCCACCAATACTTCCGAAGGATCACATTCTTTTGGTCCATCTTCATCTGTTGGAGAATCTACGATTGCGATGTTGCTGATGATCAATCCTGCTTCTAGCGAAGTTTCGGTGGACAATACAAGATTCAATTCCATGCTTGCTCCTGCTGACAAGGTGCCAAGATTCCAGTTTACTGTACCTGAATCATTCACTCCTCCATTGTCGGCTGAGACGAATGCAGTTCCTGCTGGAAGCATGTCGCTTACCTTTACCTCAAGCGCATCACTTGGACCGTTGTTGCTTACGGTTATTGTGTAACTGATATTTTCTCCTGCTAGTACAGTTGGGCTGGAAGCGGTTTTTGTGATATTCAGATCAGCGGCTGTTTCAACCAATACTTCCGAAGGATCACATTCTTTTGGTGAATTTTCATCTGTTGGCGACTCGACCACTGCGATGTTGCTGATGATCATTCCTGCCTCTAGCGAAGATTCGGTCGACAATACAAGATTCAACTCCACGCTTGCACCTGCTGACAAGGTGCCAAGGTTCCAGTTTACCGTACCTGAATCATTCACTCCTCCATTGTCGGCGGATACGAATGCAGTTCCTGCTGGAAGCATGTCGCTTACCATCACATCAAGCGCATCACTTGGACCGTTATTGCTTACTGTTATTGTGTAACTGATATTTTCTCCAGCCAATACCGTAGAACTTGCTGCTGTTTTAGTGATGGTTAGATCAGCGGCTGTTTCTACTTCTACATCCTCCGGATCGGACTCGATAGGACCTCCTTCATTATTGGTACTTGACGCTAGAGCTGTATTTGAAATAATCGTACCTGAAGTCAAATCAGGCAAAGTACTAAGAACTAGTTCCAAAAATATCTCACCACCAACTTCCAAATTATCCAAATTCCAGGTAACTATACCATTTTCAAAAACACCTCCATTGCTTGCCGAAACAAATTCAGTTCCTTCAGGTATTTCATCTGTCACAACAAAATTCTCGGCAAACATCAACCCTGAATTTGATACGGAAATTGAATATGTGATATTTTCCCCTGCTAGAACAGTTGGACTGCTGGCTGTTTTGGTGATATTTAAAAATGACTCACAATTTTCCAAAACAACCGTAACTGCCAATCTCTCCGAACTTTCACATCCTGATACTTCATCCGTTTGACTGGCATAATAGGTCTCTCCATTCACCAATGGTGTGTTTATGGGTAAAACATTTCCATTCTCAATCGCATCATACCAAACAATGTCATTTCCTACAACTTGAAGTTGAGCGATGGTTGGACTATCTGAGACACAAAACTCTTGAACCACCATGTCTGTGGTAGGAGGAAGAATATCTACTACAGAAACCGTCACTGCAGTTCTTTCCATACTTTCGCAACCATCCTCAATCGTTTGACTGGCAAAATATGTTTCTCCATCCACCAAAGGCGTTGTTATTTCCAACAGATTCCCGTCCGTAGCTGCATCATACCATAGAATATTCTCCCCTTCAATTTCAATGGAAACTAAAGTCGGGTTGTCTACTGCACAAAAGTCCTGCTCAGCCTCCGCGACTGGAGGGTCTGTAGCATCTATAATGATATGTAACTCTCTTCTCTTTGAGTCTACTTCACAGCCATATCTGATTGATTGTACATATACAATCAATTCGGTAGGCCCTTCTATCAGTGCTATAGCAGCAGGAGTAATTTCCTCATCCCCATCTGCTGTTGTGTAAAACTTAACTTCCTCACAGTCAGAGGTAATTACATCAATCAAATCACCCTCGCAAATTTCTAATTTCCAAATTTCTTCATCTTCGTCAAAAAACTCTCCATCAATAGGACTATTGGTGATCAATTCTACTTCAAAAACCCATAATTCCTCTAAAACACTCGCTAGACCCCCGTACAATATCTGAATTCTATCAAATGGCACATCAGTCACGAGTGATAACTCTCCTACACTTCCTCCCCCTAATATTGTCAATGATAGCAATGATGAAGAAAGCGCAACGGGATCTCCAATTGCTTCATTTCCCAAAAATCTTTGTATCCTGAAACCTTCCAGAACTGCCAAATCCAAAAGTCCTGTTAGAATTCCAATTTTGATATTCAAACTATCACCAACAAATGCAGGATAATTGTATGCAATTTCAAGTCTGGAATAAATATTTACACCAACAGCATTTGTGAGCGTTGCATAAGTATCAAAATCACCATCTACTGCAAGTTCCGGATCAAACACACCTGTCAAACCACTCGCAACATCCAATCCTCCGATCAACGACAAGAAACCTGTCTGTATTTCGAATAAATTCGGTTCGCAAACTGCTGCTGTATTGCTTGTTTCATTGAAATATGCTCCATATACCCTGACAGTTTGAAGGGTATTCAAAAGTGGAAGTAATCCAACCTTAATCGCATCATAAGATACCGCCTGACCTGAAAAATTTGTAGGTGTATAGGTGAAGTTAAATTCATTGAATCCGTTCAAAACAGAAACTAAATTTCCATCAGCCAATACCCTCGGCCCCACAGGCTCCCCATTGTCAAAAGCTTGTACATAAACACCTGCAGCCACTTGTGCAACTCCACCAAGCTCTCTACCAAGCTTGATTGTCACAGGGTTGCCAGCAGGAATTTGAACATTCCATTTCAGCATTTGGGAAGTTTCTCCTGTCAAACCTAAAAGTGAAGTCCCGACAGTTTCTTCCAACAAAGAAAAAGTTGAAAGATCTCCATCTACCGCATTAATTGGATTACTTACCAACCCCAATTGAATACCTAGCAAATTACTTTCAGTAACTTCCTGACCATCATTGGAAAATTGTGGAATATAGACCAATGGACAATCGTCCAGATCAAGAACATTTACGACTATATCTACAAAATTCTCACAATTGTCACCAGTCGCGGAAGCTCTGTAGACAAATCTTCCACCACTTAAGAATGGACCTGCTATGTCCGGACCTGTAAAGGGCGCTCCACTCAATCCTTGGTAGGTCGTAGGTACCTCCGTATTGTCTGCATTGATTGCAAACGCTTCCGGCAATTGTAAGCTTTCACCCAAAACAACATTGAAAACCTGCGAACCATTTACAAAAACCCGAGGATCAGGATCAATATCAGCTGTTACGGCAACCCGAGCTGACTCCTCTGGACAGTCTGCTCTTGTAATACCAGCATAAAAAGTTGTTCTCCTACTGAGATTTCCAACAAAGTAATCATTGCCAGTAAATAAACTTGCTCCTCCTATCGGCTGAGCATACCAATTGACAATATCACCTGGCTGTGAAAGCACACTAAAAGTAACCTCATCTGTATTGCACACCAACAAGTTGGCGTCACCTTCATTTTCGAATGTAGGCCTTCCGGGGGTTTTTACTACGTTATGGATCCTTAAAGCTTCCAGGACATCCAAGTTCAGAACGGTAGACAACCTAACTTCAAGTCTATCAAACTCCTCCCCTGGCTGAATGGGTATATTCACTTGATTCCCATCTGATAAAAGTCCCAGTAAATCCAACTGAAGAATTCCAAGTAAATTTGTATTGAGGTCTCCCAAAGTTTCGTTGAAAACCACATCAGAGCCATTATAGGCTATGAACCTGATATCACCCAAAAGATTGACATCCAAAAGTGATGGTGTTCCACTGATTGTCACTTGTATTTCATCATTCGGTGCTGTATCACCACCAAAATAAAAGAATTGGGAAATTGTCCCGCCTACACTCAATAATCCTGGACTGATTGAAGAAAAAGTATTTAAGTTTCCATCAATTGCATTTTCCGGATCATTTACACCAGAACTACCCAATCCCAACAAATCTACATTAATACCGGCTGCATCAAAAGAAGTGAATTGAGCTTGAACACAAGGATCCTCTCCTTCCAAAGTGAATGCATTGTAAACGTCCAAGGTATATTCTGAACCTAAGCCGAGCAAAGAAATGGAATTGTTGGAAATCCTTACCCTATCATATTCTTGGTTTGGTTTGATTGCCAAAAAAAAGTCACCATTCTGATCTGTGACTAACCTTGCCATATCGGTATTAAATCCTCCAATGTCTGAACTAGCTCTATTTAATACAGTTGAACCACCTGAATTTCTTGCTTGAACACGAATTTCTTGACGACCCAATAATAAAGAGCCGAGAACATCTGCCAAAGCATCTCCCAAACTCCCCCCTAACAGTGCCCCTAGCAAATCAGAGTCCCCATCAATTCTAATATAAGTAGTAGTATTTGCTGACAATGTCTGCGGAAATTTTAATTCAATAACTCCATTGTAAGATGAAAGACCTGCCAATAGACCTGGAGAAGCCAGTAACCTCGCAAAAGTCCCATCATCATTCAGCGCATTGTTTGGATTTACAACTGTAGCTGTAAAACATGGCGAAAGTCCACCAAAGCCACAACCAAGTAAGCTTGTCATCTTATTATTTCCACTAGTAAAGGTCACCTCGTCTGCAAGGGACTTTACAATCTGTGCATTCAGCGCATTTGAAAAAGCAAATACTGCAATAAAAAGAAATACATAGATTTTAAAAGAGCGTAGATTTTTAATCATATTAAAAGCGTTTTTTTATGATACAAGATCAAATCTACCGAATGCGAAAAGACGAAAATTGGTGGTGGGTTCTTTATGTCATTGTAAGGAATTTATTTGTAAGCGTAGCAATATTTAATTCTACATACACAATACATTCTGATTAAAAAAAACTTATCTAAATACTCAAACAGCTGTTAAATAATGTATTATGAGTTTTTACAGCTTGATTATTCCAAAAGAATCAAATAGCAAATTATGATTGGACACTTCTTTGGCAGCAAGGATGTAAATAAACCATCATGCTGTGGATACTCACAGTTTCTTATTTTAAAATCTTTGCAGCAAACATTTGTGTTGGACCAAAAACTTGAAGAATATAGAGGCCTCTCTTAAGAAAGCCCAAATCCGTTATAGTCAATTTTGAAGTCATAGCTCCTTGATCTATATCCTGTTCAAAAACGACCTTGTTTCCTTCTATAGAAACTATCCTTACCGAGACTATATCACCAAACTCACTTATGTGCAAAATATTTATTTCGTTTATAAATGGATTAGGATAAACTTTCATTTTGCCAAAACTTGAATTCATCTGAGGCATATCCACCCTCAAAAGTGATGAATGGAACTGTACTTTATGATCAAGATCTTTGTGAACTAATCTATAATAATTGTTTTTGCTTGGAATGGAGTCTGTTACAAAATATTCATTTTCCCCAATTATAACTGGAATTTTGGAAATTGTCTGAAAATTCAGGTCATCTTGTGACCTTTGGACTTCAAAATAACCTTCCTTAATTTCTGATTTCCAAGTAATAAAAACTTGGTTGTTTTCTCTGATTTGGGCTTTAAAATGAGTGATTTCTTGAGGAAGTATGATAAATTCAGCTTCAAAATTAAAAGGTTTTACATCCAAACAGCCTAATTGATTGGTGTATGCAAGATAAAACTCGTATGGATCAGGATCTCGGAAAACCCAATTATCTACGGTCAAAACGTTGTTTTCGTCAATTGAATAAGTAGTCCCATCAAAATCGACCATTCCATCATAAATCGGGATTGTCATTGCTTCATCCAAATACCATGAAAATTCCCCCGGCAAATCATCATTTTCATAATTGGGTATCAGTGTAATCGGGTTCAGCCCCTCGTAGTAAATAAAGCGATCACCATCCCTCCTCGCTTCTCCTGTAGGAATCACATCAATATCCTCTTTTTTTGGAACATCAATCAATGTAAAAGCTATAGAAGTCGGTTCAGTCGCATTCAAACACCCCCTTCGGAATGTCAAGAGATCGATTTGATATTCTCCTGGAGGCAAGTCTTCTGGCAGTACAACAGATTCGTTGAATCCTAGCAGTTGATTGCCAATTTTCCATTCATAAGTATCTCCCGGGTAGGTATTTTCTTGAATGAAAGTCAAAGGTTCACCAACACAGAAAATAAAGTCATCTTTATTTTGTATTTCAATATTTGCACTGTGTTCTGATCTGGAAATATCAAAAACATGAAGGCGACCCAATCCGCTCAGCAGTCCAGTTCCCAAAGAGACTTCAATGCGGTTGAAAGCTTCATTGGTAGGAAAGGACAACCTGTATATATCAGACTCACCTGGAAGTAAACTTAGCGATATAAATGTCTGCAACAGCTCCATGTTTTCTACCAACAGATTATCCATGTAAGTATTGATTGCAAACTGCTGGGTCAACAGCGAAAGATCCAAAAGACTTCCCGGATTTCTAAGGACCACATGAACAGAATCTCCAGATCTACTCCGATCATCAAAAAGTGCCGTCAAATGCGTTTTATTAAATAAGCCAACATTTGCTCTCAAGTCTGCATAAGTCCCAAGGTTTCCATCAAATGCTGCCTGTGGATTGGACACAGGATTCATACCACCGACTATGTTTGATGTACTTCCATACAAATAATCTTTTACCAAATCACAAACAGAAAGTTCATCAGAGAGATAGTACACATCGTAAACATCTAAGCTTAATCTAAGAGAAAGTGCTCCTTCCAACCGAATTTCAATCCTGTCATAAACAACAGGTATTCCACCTGCATTTACAGGCGTGAATATTACTTCTGAAGTTTCCACTCCTGCCAGCAATCCGGTCAAGGAATTTAATGTAAACCAAGGGCTCACAGTCGTCCCGCCCAAATATGCCCTTACTCTTACTCCAGTAAGTAAATTTAAAAGTCCAGAAGGTTTTCCAATTTTTATTCGAGCTGGGGTACCAGCGGCAACAGGACTGGGAAAAATAGGCCTGACAAAAGAATTTCCAATCCCAGTAACCACGAGTGTTGCATTTGTCCCTACATCAGAATCAATTGCATTTTGAACGTTATTTATACTGCCAAGTAAAGAGCTACCACTATTTGCTCCTGCATTTGCATAGATCCTTGCATTCTGAGCAGAGGTATTGCTATGCACCGAGCAAATCAACACCAGAAAAAAGAAAATCAGGCCGTACTTTAATCCAATAACTTTCACAATCACAGTGGGTTAGAAAAATGAACACACACTCGATTGCAGAAATGCTGATAAGTCAAGTGCTTTCCACGAAGATCATGAATTTGATTAACTAAAATTCCAGCCTGAAATACTGCACAAATTCAGGCAAATAAAATACGTTTTAATTTATTCAAACAACATAAAAAAATATTCTAAATCGATACAAACAAAATATAATATTTTAGTTAGTTACATTTACATAATTTTGGATAACAAAAAATCAGCTAATGATAACAAATTATGCTCTAAAAGATCAAAGTTACCGAAGTTCCTTCATTTTGGACGGAATCTATCAGTATTTCACCTTCATTCAATGCGACAAATTTCTCTACTGTTACCAATCCCAATCCAAAACCCTCGGTATTTTGAGCATTTGAAGCTCTATAAAAGGATTTGAAAATACTCCCAAGCTCAGACTTAGGTATTCCTATTCCGTTATCCTTGATGACAACATAGAGTGATTTATGTTTACCCATGACTGTAAGCAAAACGGGTTTGTTCTTACCATATTTTATAGCGTTGTCCAAGATATTTTCTATTACCCGCTGCATTAAGATTTTGTCCCAATTGATGGATTCGTCTTGAGAAAGGGTAGAATTGTATATCACATGATTTTTGAATCGTGACTTGCTGACGATTTCCTCCAAGAATTGATTGATATTGACTTCTATCAAATTCACAGGGAATTCTCCTTGATCCACTCTTTCAGATTCCAAAACTTTCACCACCAATTGATCCAAATTTTGTACTTCATTCTCCACACGGAGGAATTTATCCAAAATCACACTTCTGGATTTTTCAACATCAATATCATTTTTCAAGTAAAATTTCCCAATATCAATACTTGATTTGATGATTGCCAAGGGCGTTTTAAACTCGTGTGAAACCAATGAAATGAATTGTGATTTGAAGAAATTGACCTCTTTTTCCTTTTCCAATGCCTCCCTTAGTTTGATTTCATGCTGAATCCTCGTGGTCGTATCCCTAGCGATCACAGATATCTTACTCACTTCCTCGTCGCTATTGTACAACAAATCGAGTGAAACATCAATCCATTTATCAAGGTTATCAGTTTCTATCTTTTGTAAACTTTGATAATGCGCCTTACTAATCTTGAACTGTGGTTGGAATGTCTCTTCCACCAATCTGTAGATCAATGTAAAAGAATCTTTCCCTAAAATTTTCTTTACTGAAGGTGACATATATTCTATGGTCATATCCTTATTCAAAATCAATACGATATCACTCGTTTTCTCTAGGATATTGGAAAATAAAAATTCCTTCTCCTCTTTCTGCTTTATGATATTTTCCTTTTCGTTCTTCTCCTGAATGGCTTGTACGATCACATTGTAAAATGAAATCAAAGGCTTGAGTCTCTCGACTAAATTTTGGCTAAATCCTTTAGCCCTATTAGCCAATCCAATCATCGCAATGGTTTTGTCATCTTTGCAGATTGGAATACCCAAAAAATTGGAAAGGAATGGGTGACCAGATGGCCGGGCAATTTTCCCAAACAAAGCCGAATCATTAATTATTACAACTTTTTGGGTTTTTATACATTGATCAATAAAATTGCCTGGATGATCAAACAAGAAATTATTCATCCTATACTTCTCAAATAAATTAAAAGATTCCTTAGAAAACTTTGAGATGTCAGACACTGCATCCAATTTCAGTAAAGGGTATTCTGAATATCTGTTTGTAATCTGGCCTATAAATCCCAATTCAGCACCAGACATTTTGAGGATAAATTCCAATAACTTCTTGAGAGTGACCTCATCCTGTTCATTGATAAAAAACTCATTCTGAATTTGGACTAATCCGCTCAAAATTTCATTGTTCTTTTTCAATTCATACTCAGCCCTTTTTATTACTTCTATTGGCAAAATGTTGATACCAACACACTTTTTCCCTTCGATTTCAATTTTGGAAAATTCCAAATCAAACCAATTGGGAATATCTTCTCCCAATAGCATCCTTGCACGAAGCTTAAATTCTCTTTCGGAATCACTTAACCAATCTCTCACACTTTCAAATTCTTCGCGCCTGTTGAAAAACATTTCCAACTGGAAACTATTGGTCATTTTACTATATGGAAAAGGAACCATGTCCAGCAGACATCCATTTGCAACCAATACATCCTGCAATTTTTCATCAAAAATTACATAAGGGTTTTTGATGTTTTCCAATACTTCCAAAATCGATGTGTTTTTATAAGTCAACCTCCTCCTACCTACCTTGAGTAAAAGAAAGCCCTTGATCTGCTTATTGACTTTATCCATCCAAAAAATATCTTTCACCTCGTGCTGCTCACCATAAATGATCACATATCCTTCGTTTTTCACATCGTCCTGATGTGTAAGCTGTGATTTTTTTGAAGGAAAATTCGATCCTTCCAAATTGAGGAGATTTGACTCAAAAAACTTCAGATCACCAATTACCCTTAAAATATCATCCCCAAAACTAAAAACAAGACGCTGACTATGACTAACCAATTGGCCAGTTTCATAGTCAAAAGCATAATCTTCATTTTTTAGTGAACTTACTATCCCTTCTTCCATTTATCATATTTTTTCAAACTAAAATTGAAAATACTAAATTTTATTTATAGTTTATTCTTAAAATAAATCAATTTTTAATTACTTAAATAAATACAATTTATTACCTGTAAATAGTTTTATTTTAACCTATTCTAGCTTAAATTTGAAGAACATTGATCCGCAAATGGCTTTATCTACCTTATCATTATTCTGTTTATTAACAATAAATTTTACAGTTTTCGATTCAAGAAATCCAATTGAAGAAAATACCCCAGAAAAAACGCTTCAAGAAATAAAAAATCCTCAATCTATCGAAGAAATCGATTCCTTGAACAACCATGCGTTTTCATTAAAGGGGAGTTTTCCGGATTCACTTTTTCTCTATGCTACTATCACTTTGGAAGCAAGCCGAAAAATTGATTATCAAAAAGGTATAGCTCATAGTTTATCAAACTTTGGCGTATATCATTACCAAAAATCAAATCATGGACAAGCTTTAGATAATTATCTGAAAGCCAAAGATATTTTTACCAAAGAGAAACTTTTCAACAAATCAGCGAGTACGAGCAACAATATTGGATTGGTCTATTTCAGAGAGAAGGATTACAAAAAAGCCTTGGAATACCACCAAGAAGCTATTGAAATGGCCGATGAAAATGAATCTATTACCAATGTTGCAAATTATAAATTAAATAAAGCCCTGGCATTGAATAAGCTAAATTCTTTTGAAGATGCATTACCTACCTACTTTGAAGCTATCAGGGATTTGGAAAAAACAGGGGAGAATATTTACATTGCAAACGCTTACCTGAATCTAGGAAATCAATTTGGTGCAAATGGCAAACTGGATTCTGTCAAAAAATATTTTGACAAAGGTCTTGAATTAGCTGAAAAAACCACTGATTCCGAAATCCTATCCTTTGCCTACACAAGTCAAATTAAGTATTATGTAGTCACGGCAAAACCAAAAGAAGCACTTCATTTTGCAGAAAAATCTCTTTCGAATGCATTGAAGTCTGGATCTATCAGCACAATTGCTGACGCTTACCACACTATCGCCGGAT
This sequence comes from Belliella calami, assembly GCF_022549695.1. Taxonomy (GTDB): domain Bacteria; phylum Bacteroidota; class Bacteroidia; order Cytophagales; family Cyclobacteriaceae; genus Belliella; species Belliella calami. Next base: position 207,412 of record NZ_JAKZGS010000001.1, read on the forward strand.
TGCAGGAAGATTCGGGAAATGAAAAAGGGGCTTTGGAAAATATTCGCAACCACTACATTTATAAAGACTCTCTTCGACGAAACGAACAAACGTTAGAAATCGGACGAATCGAAGCACAAAAAAATCTGGAAACAGAAAAAGCTTTGTTTGACTTGGAATTGGAAAACAACCAAAAAAGCAACCAACAAAAAGCCCTGATCATCAGCCAATTGATATTTTTGATATTTGCTATTGTGGGACTTTTTATTTTCGTTTCCAAAAACCTAAAAAAGTCCAAAGAAAAGAATCTACTCCTCTACAATAAAAATACAGAAATAGCCAAACTTGCAGAAAATCTAAAGCAGCTAAACAACCATCAAAACCAAATTTTTGGAATTATCGGACATGATCTCAAAGGTCCTATCAATTCATTGATAACAGTCACCGAAATGATCGCAGACAATGACTTGAGCCAAGAAGAGCTGAACGAAATCATGCCTCACATGAATAATGAAATCCGGAGAGCTGGCTTGACTTTAGAAAACCTTTTGCACTGGGCACTCAGCCAAAAAGAAGGTGAGTCTATACATCCTGATATTTTCAATTTGAAAAAACTCATTATCGAAATAATCTCTTCGCTCCAATACGCCATCGATCACAAACAACTCAGTGTCAATCTAGATATTCCCGAAGAATTAAACCTCTATGCCGATCAACAAATGATAGAGATTTCGATCAGAAATTTGATTGCCAATGCAATCAAATTTACAAAAAAGAAGGGGGCTATAGCTTGCAAAGCTTATTCAGAAAACAACCAAACGCTCATTATAATTGAGGACAATGGCACTGGAATAGATTCAGAAACGCTACAAAAGCTTAATCAAAACCAACTGATATCAAATTTTGGAACCAATAAAGAAAAAGGGACTGGATTGGGGCTGGCTTTGTGTAAGGGATATATTGAAAAAAACAAAGGCACCCTTGAAATAAAAAGTAAGCCAGGAGTGGGAACAAAAGTCAAGCTTATTTTTGAGTTACCGAAAGCAATGTCAAACCTTTGAGGTTTCAAAAACCTCGAAGGTTTTAGCACAGAAATTCTCTCTTGATAATTAGCATCTTTTCAAAGGTTTGGGAAATGGGTTTGAAAATAGGAAATGGCTTTTTCAAGATCCTCTGGAATATCAATTGCAATGGCTTGGTGGGTGGTGGGAACCATCTTAATTTTCACACCATGTTCCAAAAGTCGCAGCTGCTCTAGCATCTCGATTTGTTCCAATTTGGATTTTGACCAACTGGTAAACTGTAAAAGAGCATGCTTTTTATATGCATAAATCCCTACGTGTTTCCAATATTGAAAACCCTCAGATTTTTCCCTAATATAAGGAATTGGTGATCTGCTAAAATACATTGCATTGGAGTCTTGGTCTATGACCACTTTGACGGCATTAGGATTTTGGGCATCTTCAATGGAGATATTAAACATCATGGATGCCACTTGAACTGTCGGGTCGTCAAAAGCACTTATCAAATCACGCAATGACTTTTGATCTTGGAAAGGTTCGTCACCTTGCACATTTACGACAATGTCTGTGTCCATGTCACAAACAGCCTCAGCGATCCTATCAGATCCACTTTCATGGGCTGTGGTACTAAAAAACACTTGCCCTCCCACCTCTTCTATTTGCTTTTGGATCTCTTCATGGTCAGTCACTACGATCACTTGATCAAAAAGTCCAGTCTCAAGTGTACTTAAATAAGTTCTTTGAATGACTGATTTCCCACACAATTCCTTTGTTAATTTAGCCGGAAACCGTGTGGAAGCAAATCGAGCTGGGATTAGTGCTGTAATCATGTATCAGGGTAGTTTTTGGATTAGTGAACTTAGGCAAGGAACTAGAAAGAACAACACAGGATGCAACAATTTTCTAACTGTTCCAAATTGCATTATCCTGAACTTTGCTTTTCATAAGTTGCAAACTTACCAATATTTATTTCACTTTGAAGTAAGAAATGAATCTAATAAACCAATTTTTAGCTTGGCTTGGCTTTCTTTCATCTCCATAATAATTGTACATATATTTATTATTCTGCGAATAAATATAGGCGTTTCCATACCCATAATTGTACCCCTTGTAGTTGTAACCTGGATCCTCAATACCATTAAAAACCCCGTAGATATTCTTTACTTGCTTGTTGAGAAACAGGTCATTGATCATCACCAAGTGGTTCTTTAGTGTATAATCTTGCCTAACTACATATAAGTTCAGATCGAAAAGCCTGGTAAGATCTATCGTTTCGGAAACCAATCCCAATGGAGGAGTGTCAAAAACGACCATCTCAAAATTCTCCTCAAGATAAGCTAGAAATTCTTTTAGTCGTTGGGTTTGAAGAAGCTCAGCAGGGTTTGGGGGAATGATTCCCGACGGAACAAAGAAGAGGTTTTCACTGGATGTAGACACCACGATTTCATCCATCGAAGCCTTTCCTATCAAGAAAGTAGAAAGACCAATTTTTTCTTTATGCCCAAAATAAGTTGCGATTTTTGGCCTTCTCAAATCCGCATCAATAACAACTGTTTTCTTTCCTCCCAAAGCCATAATTGCCGCCAAATTTATAGAAGTAAAGGTTTTCCCTTCACCAGAAACGCTCGAAGTCACCAAAATCTTTTTTGAATTCTTGTCAGCTGCAATATAGTTGATGGCAGATCTGAGGGATCGAAAAGATTCAGCTACTGCTGATTTTGGATGCTCCAAGACTACCATGTTTGTAGCTTTGTCACTTTTGCCTATGATCGACAGTTGAGGAATCATGAAATTCTTCTTCAAATCCCGCTGGTTTCTGATTCTCTTATCTAGGACATCCCTGAGAACTACAAAACCAAAAGGCAAAAAGAAGCCTAAAGCTATCGCCATCAAATAATTGTTTTGCTTCTTTGGAAACACTAAGGTGCCTTTCTGGGCATAATCCATGATCGCATTGTCAGATACATTCGAGGCTTTTGCGATTCCTGCTTCTGCTCTTTTCTCCAGAAGGTAGGTGTAAAGGTTTTCCCGCAATCGATACTCCCTAAAAATACTGGCATAAACCGACTCCGACTCTGGAAGCCCAGAAAACTGCTCATCATAGGTCGCAATATTGGACAATACCAAAGCTTTTTTCTTCTTGGTGTTTTCGATCAAGTTCAATACATTTTCCAACAGTGCTTCCTGAACTTTTTCCATTTGAACATCAATTTTCTTGATTTCCGGATGAATTTCATTGACGGATGCGAGCAATTTCCTTCTTTCCTGAGACAAAGTAACCAAAGATTGGATAAGACCATTGAGTAAAGGATCGGGAATACCCACTACCGAAGGGGCTATGATCTGGGAAAAATCACTGGTTTTTTGCTCCATGTATTCCTTCACCGAATTGTAATAGGAAATTTGGAAATCAAGCTCTTGAACCGAATCATCCAATTTGTTGATTCTTCCCAAAACTTCAGAAAATTCCTCACTTACATTGATCATTTTATTCTTGACTTTGAAATTTTGGAGTTCTCGCTCCTTATTTTTCAAAGAATCCTCCAAAAAGCCAAGTTGCTCTTCGATAAATTTCAGGGTGTTTTCTGTATTTCTATTTTTCTCTTTCAGCTCTTGCTCTAAATGCGATTCCATCAGGGCATTGATATAATCCCTACCTTTGGGAACAACTGACGTAATCATCCTCAACTCAAGCACAGAAGCACCTGAATTGACAAGTTTGATCTTGATATTTTCAGTCATTTTTTCCACCAAACTAGTAGGGCTTCTCAGTGTAAAAATAACCACATCCCCCACTTTCCCAGGATTGATCAAGTGAACCTTAAACTTCATCTTCACACTTTCGATTTCCTCCCCAAATGTCAATACTTTGCCCAAAATAGCTCCATCGACTTGTGCATATGCAGGATTAAAATCGAAGAAACTACCTACTTCAGGCTCTATTTTAAACGTTTTGTCAGAAAGGATGTGAAGCTGTAATGGAACATCCTGTATTTGCATATGGTCCCAATCCACTTCTACATGGATAGGAGTATTGTTATAAAGTTCAATGGTTTTGATGTTGGTCTTTGCAAAGTACTCTACATCAAAATGCAATTTGGACAAAGTCTCCCGAGCGAGGTTTTTTGAAGACAACATCAGGATTTCATTGTCAAGATTGTTTTGGTTGGAAAAAATAGCCGACCTATCTAATATCCGTGTTTCTGGTTTGACAGTATCTCGGATGACCATTGTCCCATACACGGAGTACTTGTCTTCGGTATATCTATGGAAAAAAAAGGTAGCTACAAGAAAAAAAACTATAAAAACCAAGTACCAAGGCCAAAACCTCAAGTACTTGGAAATCAAATAGCCAATTTCCATTTCACTCTCCTCGCTGTCAAGGTGGTTTATATCAAACTTTTCCATAATCTATAAATTCCCCCTAACTAACCCGAATATCAATAAACCAGAGGCCAAAAATGTAGCAAACAGCTGAAGACTTGAAGACAAGTTATCTGCATTCCCCAACTGCCTGATTCGCATAGGCTCTAAGTATAAAATGTCATTTGGCTGGATAAAATAATAAGGCGATGCCAACAAAGCCCTGTCATGCAAATTGATTTGATGGATTTTGGTACCTCCATCATATTGGCGAATGATAAACAGCTTATTCCTTTTTGCAAGTATATTGGATTCACCTGAAGCAGCAAGCGCATCAAAGATCGTAGCCCTATTTCTCAATATCACATTCGTTCCACTTCTCCCAAACTCCCCGATAGTAGTGTATCGGATACCCGCTGTCCTCAATTTCACAAAAACATCATCTTTGAAATAAGCATCAATAGCCTGCTGGACTTTCTCTTTGGCATCCTGCTCGCTCAATCCTGCTATTTGGATTTTTCCAAGTTTGGGCAATTCAATAAAGCCAGATTCATCGATGGAATAGCCTGTAAAAAAAAACAAATCTCCACCTGCCCCTGCACCCATCATCCCTCCTCGGATATTTCTTGTTCCCTGAAAAGTGAAAGCTTCTGTAAGCTCAGGATTGGAACTCGCAAAATCAATATCAACGATATCGAATGGTTGAAGGATGTATTTGTACTCTACTTTGGCATATGGAATAAACTCATCAAGATTGATAACTTCGTTTTCTGGTAAATTCTGAAGGTAGGTGATTCTTTTATTGCTAATGCAAGAGCTTGCTATTAGGATCAATAAAACTGTGTAAGCGAAATGCTTCATGAATGGGTGAGTAATTGTACTTTGAAACCAAATATAGATAATAAAACAATATCTCAAAGTATTTTCAAAGGCTCATTTTCCACCTAAAAACACTCTCAAAAGAACCTAAAAATCAGTTGAAAACCCATACTACATTTCATATAAAATATTATGTTTTTCATCAGTAATAAACAGCAATTCTGAGTATTCAAAAAAATATGGAGACCCGATAAAAAAATCAAAAAAAAGATTGATTCTTTCTTTACAAGAGATAAGTGAAAAAAACCAGATGTAAAGAAGCTAAATTCATATTGCCCAAATAGGTATTGATAGTATATTTGAATCATGAGTTTTACACCCAATCAAAATCAAATCTTGCTTATCGGAAGTAGTTTGCTCGTAGCATTTTGGATTTTTGGTTATGATGGAATTACATTTAGTGATGATATTTATTATATCCTGACGGGGCATGCATTTTGGAATGGGGAAAATGTATTGAATTCATATCACTTTAGCAGCAGGTTTGGATCTTACTTCCTATCTGGACTAGCGACCAAATTATTAGGTCTAAATGACAGGTTTGCCTCCCTGCCCACTCTCTTAGCATATGTTTTTTCTCTATTTGTAATCATCAAATCCCTTAAACTCCGTCAACAACAAATCTGGGCATCAGCATTTTTTGTAACCCACATTTATTTCCTTCATTTCCTGCCAAAAGTATATCCTGATGGTCTTCTTGTATTTTGGATAGTTTTGATTCCATTTGCTTCTATTTATAGAACTTTAAAACCTATTTTAAGCGCATTTATTTTGGTTTTAGCAATGTTAATTGGTTTTATGACCAAGGAAACCATCATTTACTTATTCCCATTTCCTGTGATCTTATTTTTATTGGATTGGAAAGGAAGAAAACCAGTCAAATTCCATTTATGGGTTGGCTTGTTCAGTGTGATTTTGGGAAGTTTGTATTTAGGATATTATTGGTATGTATTTGGGGATGCTTTTTACAGGATCAACACAGTCAACGCCGGTCACTATATTTCAGAATTCACTTACAATGACAAAGGCTGGCAATCTGTACTCAAAAGGCTTACAATCATCCCAATGGTGACATTTGTCGAAAGATCGTACTGGATTTGGTTAATTCTTGCGATACCGGGAATGTATTTGGGATTGGTGAAAAAGCAGAAGGTAGCATTTGAATATTCATTGGCATTGATTTGTCTCCTGCTTGGTTTTTGGTTTATGACCACTAACCTAGGTTTTTACAATCCCATTTATCTGAACCCAAGACATTTAATTATCTTGATTCCAATACTTGCTGTTTTGATTGGTTTTGGATGGAAATATTGGCTAGAAAAAAATGTTTCTAGCACCTATTTTGGCATTGCGATTTTGCTCGGAGCTGCTATAGGCTTTATTGTAGGTGACTATAAAAATAGTGCGTTTCTAATTGTATTTGGTTGTGCTTTGATTTTTATTGGAAAAAGTAAACTTTGGCTCAAAAAATCATTGATTTGCTGCATGCTTTTGATTGCTGTGATTTTGAGTTTTCAATATCAAAGGCAATTGAAAAACTACCCAAAATTTATGCAGGAGCTTCAAACTGCTGTTGCTTCTCCTGATCAAAAAATCCTAGTGGTTAACAATTTTGTACATTTTAGCAGGGAAGTCCTGCTTCCAAATGACAGCATCAACCAAGAAAAACTCTTTGCCATCGAAGAGATCAAAAAGTTTGAAAATCTCGTTCCTGACGATTTTGGATTACTGATATACAATTATTACAAACACGCTTACCCGCAAGAAGGACCAGATGTGGAAGCTTTTTTGGAATTGACAGAAAAAATGGGTTACAAAATCACAGAAAAAAAGGAAAGTCAGTGGGTCGTTTTTTATTCATTCTCAAAGAATTGATTTTTTATAATTGATACTTCATTTCTTGTGAACTTCGTGAAATCCTTTGTGTACTCCGTGGTAAATCCTAACCACCAAGAGCACAATGGTTGCACGAGGGACACTAGTTTTTTTTTATAATTGATAATTCATTTCTTGTAAACATATTGCAATTTCTATTTATTCAAAAAATCACCAAAACGCTGCATGGACATAGATTTCATGCCATACTTATTTTTCAAAAATAGATAATGCGCAAGAATCGATTCCAATTCCCCCAAAGCTCGCTGTGGATCAACGGCAAAATTATGGGGATGCCACCAAAGGTGATAAACTTCTTGATTTTTGGCTGCCGAACTCATTTCTTCTTTGATCCTTTGAATCCTCCTTGCGTTGGTTAATGGAAATTTTTGATTTATTGGTTTCAAGATCCTAGAAGCAGGCATTAGCTTAAGCTTCTCTTGCCATACAATTACCTTTTCAACATCATAAGATGACCTTTCCCCAAAACCAAAATAGCAATCTAGCGACCTCACGGCTTTTTTCAACAATCCTTCATGCTGTGTTTCTTGCCAATACCATTTTGGTGGATTGACCCGAACTTGCTCAAATCCCTCTTCCCAACAAATATCCATATAAAAGGGATTGATATGGTTTCTTGGAAAAACCAAGGATTTCAGACTCAAATCAAACTTATCTTTTGCAATCTTTTGAGCTGCTTGCAAATCTGCCCTAAACTGCGATGGTGTCTGCCCTTTGGATAGTGTAAAATAATGTGAAAAAGTATGGGATCCGATCTCCTGACCAGGAAAAGTCATGATTTCCTTAATAATTTCCGGAGCAAAATGACAGGTAGAATCAAGCTTTTTTGATCTAACCCATTGATATGCTGAAAGATTTTGATCTTTGTATGAAGGCAGCAATGAAGGTTGGTAGCTATTCCACTCTTCTTCATTTTCGGCAAAAAGCATCCCAACGGTTGCCCATGTCGCTTCAATATTGTATTTCTCAAAAAGCCTTAGAATATCCGGAATCAATTGTCTGGTTTTTAAAAAATATTGTTTATCAATTTTCTCATTCACCTTATCAAATACCCCCCAGAGGAGTTCGAAATCAAGAGAAATGGTGAATATTGGGTGGTTCATGGAGGAGAGGATTTTAGATTGGGGATTTTAAAATTGGAAGATTGGAAGATTGGGAGAATTTGTCTGTCTTAGAGGGTTTTTAAAATTGGGTTGGAAGGTTGGAAGGTTTGAAAGTTGAAAAGTTGGGTTAGCAAGTGGATTGGTCATTTCGAATTTACCTCACTTTAGGGAGGTTACCTCACTTTAGGGAGGCAAGGTAGAAATCTCGAACTGATTCCACACAACAGAGTCATTTTTATACTTCTGTCACGTCCTGAAAATACTTGACACTTTTTCTATTGATTTCTCTATATATCTGATAGACATTCAATTGCCTCCCGATAAGGATGCGGGACAGGCTTTTCAGGGCAAAAGTGAATCAAATATTTACTATTCCATTGGGTTGAAACCCAATGTTAGTGTCAATTACCCTTTCAGGGCATATTGTATTTTGAAACTTTTGTCTCTTTTGTCTCTTTTGTCTCATATCGCACGTCTTGTGTCTCATGTCTTTCCTCTTTCACCCTTCATCCTTTTGTCCCAGTCTTCCTAAACTCTGAATAAACTTCCTCCAATTGCATCACCATCTTTTGCAAAGAAAATAACTCCACCACTTTTCTCCTTGCTGATTTTGACATTTCTTGATGGGTAGTGGGATTATTGATCAAATTAAGTGCAAATCTGGCCAATTCCTGATATTCTTCCACTTCGCAAATAAAGCCTTCTTCGCCATGCGAAATGACTTCAGCGATTCCTCCTGCAGCAGTGGAAACAACAGGAATTTCGCAGCTCATAGCCTCTAGCATAGCTACTGGCAAACCTTCATATTCCGAAGAAATCATAAATAGATCCATCATCGATAAAAAAGGCAAAACATCTTTCTGCAATCCTACCAGATGAAAATTACTTCCTTTACCTGATTCTTCGATCTGTTTTTCGATCTGTTCTCGCCATGGACCCGCTCCTACTAGAACAAAATGAACTTCAGGTTCACTTTTCAATATTTCTAAGGCTTGCTCAACCCAAAGCCAAAGTCTTTTTTGCATTCGAAATACAGCTACATTCCCTATCACAAAAGCTTCTTTGGGAATGGAAAGAGACTTACGGATTCTACTTCCTTCCTCAGTATTCCTTACAAACTTATCTTTATTGACACCATTTTGTATCAATTTCAATTTAGGTTTCTCTTCGATTTTGAAAGGACTTAAAATACTATTCAAACGAAATGAAAGTGCCACTTCATTCGAAACCGCAATTGCAACATCTTGTTTCTTGAATGTCAAGCGATTTGCCCAATAAGTGATTTTCTTATACCTATCCCAAGTATTGTGTTCTGTATATACCAATGGAATATCCAATTTCCTCACCACAAACCTTCCCAAAATCCCAGCCCAAGGCAAATGAGCATGGATAAGGTCTATCTTATTTTCAATTACATATTTTCTAACAAGGGAAATTTGTTTAAACAAGCCTAGGTTAGATGATGGTAAAAAACTCACATTTATCCCAATCTGCTCCATTTCCTCTACAATATTTCCTTCACGATGGTAAAAATGGATACATGAAAACTCAAAACTTTTCTGGTGCACAGCTGCTGTTTCCAGAATCAATTTCTCCGCCCCTCCCCGTCCAAGGGATTTTATCAAGTGTAGTATTTTCAAGTTTGTTTTAGATTAAGATTTTGGAGAGAAGTTTCTCGCAAAGTGTCTAGTCCTGAAATTAGTTGACACTTTTTTTATTGATTTCTCTTTATTCTCTTCAGGTATTCAATTGCCCCTTCAGGGCAAAAGTGAATCAGACATTTACCATTGCATTGGGTTGAAACCCAATGTTAGTGTCACTTGCCCTTTCAGGGCATATTCTCATTTCTTTGTCAAGCATTAAGTCTCACAACGTGTCTTGAATCTTTTGTCTCACATCTTGTCTCACATCTCACGTCTCACATCTCATATCTTGCCTGTATCCTCTCACCCCCCTCTTGGCACATCGTACTGGGTACTTTGTACTTCAACCTCCTCCCTGCGTCTTCTTTCTTCTTCGACGATTCTGTTATATATAAGGGCTCTTTTCTTGAGTTTATTTGTTTTTTGCCAATCGAGAAATGCAATAATCACAAATAGCATGAAGTACATGATTTGGCTTTTTTGCCTGATAATGATCCCCAAATTGGACATGATAAAGGTCATGGAGATGGAAATGGAGATAAATACCACGCCTGCCATCTTGACCATCGCTGGTGCATCTTTGATGTATTTGATAAAGTCTTTGTTGATGATACGGGTGAACATGTAGAGATACAACAAATTCTCAAATGACACAATGATCCCCAAGAAATTTGGAGAATCTATAAAAAGTGGCCTAAACCAAAAGGTGAATAGCTTCATGGGTAGATTGTAGTTGGACATATCTACTGCCGAACCTGCAGAGTAACTCAGCCTGTGGGCATTGAGTGCTGATTCTTCTTCAAATGACTCTAGAAAGTTGTTAGGATCATAGCCTAGGTAGAGGAGAATCTTATCATACATGATGATGCTGAAAACCAAACCAATTACCGAAACGAGTACTTTCTGGTAAATCGGGACTTTTTCTTTTCCCAAGACAAATCCAACCGCCATCCCTATCAATACCGCAACCAAAATATGTGGTCTGACCATGTAGGAAACATAAGCACCGATCAACAAATGTGGGATTCTCTTTCTTGGCTGGGACAATCCATAGATCAACAATCCCAGACCTCCAAAAATCACTGCTCCTTTTCCCAAAGATGCTGTCCAAAAGTGCATATTGGGAAGAAAAAGGATGATGGTAATGACATCATATCCTCTGATCTTTAAGTTGAAGCGAAGGTTCTCTTTGAAGAAAAGATAAAAATAGATAAAACCAATAAAACCAAACCAGGTGAACAAAAACATGGTCATCTCAAAGTTGAAAAAGAAATAATTCACAAATGGATAGGCAAGCCACTCCATAAAATCGGTTCCTGTATTGAAGGCGTCAGACCAATTGTCCCAACCGTTTTTTGCCCGATAATAATATAGCTTGGAATCTGATCTATTGAATAAGGTGTAGGTATAATATACTCCCCCAAAAAACATGTGATACCAAAAGAGCTTGTTCATAAAACTCACCTTCAGATAGGGATGGTCTCTCTGAATCTTACCCAACAAAGGCTGAGTAATCAGAAATAGAAATATGATTAGAAAGAGAGCGCCAAACATGAATTGATATAATTATCCGCAATGATACCAGAAGGTGAGATTTTACCTGAAATCATGGGGGTGATCGTTAGGAGGTTAGTAGTTGATTGGTTAATGGTTAATTAGTTGATTGATTGTTGGTTGATTAGTTATTGGTTAATTGGTTATTAGTTAATTGGTTATTGGTTATTGGTTTACAAAGTGATTGGTTTTAAATCATTTTGTAATCTAATAGTAATGAACAGGTAATACATAAAATTTAATCGATGAGCATGCAAATTAAGCCGATTTTTTGATTTTATTTTGAGTAAAAATATTTACTTCTGTTAAACTCGATTGAATAATTTTTGAAAGAAATTGTATTTATAGACCCCAACTGACTGGGTTTAGTTTGCAACTAAACCCTAATATCTTCCTGCTACAATCCATGTTCTCCTTTTTCACCACAGAACATTCTATGCAAGAAAAGTGGGGTAAGTTTGCAGTGAAAACAAAGTAGGGGTTTCGGGCTGTGGGGACACAGCCCGAGGTAAGTACATGATACATGAAATTTAATCGATGAGCATGCAAATTAAGCCGATTTTTTGATTTTATTTTGAGTCAGAATATTTACTGCTGCTAAACTCGAATGAATACTTTTTAAAAGAAATTGTATTTATAGACCCCAACTGTCTGGGTTTAGTTTGCAACTAAACCTTAGTATCCTCCTGCTACAATCCATGTTCTTCTATGTCACCACAGAACATTCACTTATGACGATCTTTTTTTAAAGTTTATCAAAAACAATTTTATCCATATTCTCACTTAGACTGAGACTATAAAGATTTTTAGTTTCAATACACCGCAATACTTTTTTGTATAGGAAAGCTTTAGATTCATCTGTAATATTTTCACTACCCCAAGCTCCTGATTTAGCATGGACAAACATCAGGTAAAGTGAATTATTCTTTATAATCAAAAGATAGTAAAACCTAAAACCACCACGACCTCCTACTCTTTTATTGAGGTATGGTGTTTCATTACTGTTATTAAGCCTTGTTCCTGAGAGAAGCTCTTGAGTTGATTTCCCGAAAAAATAGCGTATAGCTTCTTGTTCAATTGTTTTATACGAGTTTTTTGATTTTAATTTTTCAAATTCTATCTTAAAATCTTCCAAACAATACAGGTTCATGGTCTTAGACTAAGGACAGTTTTTTAGTGGTTTCGACAAACCCTGGCATTTCAGGAAGGAAAAAAAATACTGATTCCAAGTCCTCACATGCTACTTTTAATTCGTCTAAAGCTTCTTTAAACGCTTTGATCTCATCTTTTGCAACACTTTTTTTTCTTAAACTATCCATCAATAAATATTGACGAATCAAAGTCATCCTTAAGTCTTTAGCTGATGAAATCAAATCATTCATTAGCATTAAACTTTCCTCATCAAGATTATCAAACCATGTCAATGATTCAAACCCTTCAATTATATTCCAAAGCTTCTCGGTTTTTGCATAAAGGGTTTTCTTAAAGTCTAATATTTTATCCAAAAGCGAATTTATCTTTTCCTCTTCCAAAAGAGGTGATTTTTTCTCGTGAAAAGAAAAATCCCTCACTTGAAAATACGCTTTTTCTATTTTAACCCTATTTGACATACAATCCATATTCAATAAAAATCAAGTTATGTAAAAATACAAAATATCTGAGAATTTAATTGTTAAAATTTATACAATTATGTTTCTATGTCGATTAGTTAAGAAACCAGACCTGCCAGATTTAAATCTTTTATTGGTTTTCCCTGCCAAACAAGAGACCTGTTCTAATTTAATAAGAAACCTGGCAGGTCTTATCTAAACGGCATTGAATAATGTATGAATCATTCCAAAACTAATTCGGTCTGTGAAGACACAAACCGAGGCATAAAAACCACCATGTTATGTGGCCCCACAGAACATTCTATGTAAGTAAAGGGGTTTAAGTTAGTTGTGAAGACTCAGTAGCAGTTTCGGTATGTGAGGACACAAACCGAGGATAACAACGAAACCTTTATCTCTAATCTTTCCTTTTCAATTTGAGTAATTCATTTGGGTAATCGGTATAGATTCGTTCCACTCCCAACTCCAACAGTGACTCCATCACTCCTATATCATTCACTGTCCATGCCCCTATTTCCATACCGGTTGCCTTTACCTTGGCTACCTTTTCTGCGGTAATTCCGGAATAATGGATAACCAAAGCCTCAAACCCAAATGCTTTCGCAGTCTCAATATCTTTGTCAATCGCTGTATCTGGAAGCCTATCCCAAAAAACAGGAACTGAAGAATTTTTCGATTTCACTTTTTTCATCAACTCAAGGTTGGCATCATTAAAACCTACCCAAGCTGCTGCCTGATATTTGTCAATCAGCTCAAATACTTCATCCACACAATCCATCTTTGGTTGGATGGAAAGTCTGGTTTTCGATTGTGAAACAATCAATTGTAGCACATCTTCCAAAAGTGGCACTGTCAACTTGGGCGATTCTTCCAAAGAAAGCTGATGTCTGTTTCTAAATTCCCAAGCGATATCAACAGATGCTATTTCATCAAAAGTATGTGCCGCTATCTCCATATCCACTCCCGAAACTCTCTTGAGATTCTTGTCGTGCGTGACCACCACCTTGCCATCAGCAGAAAGAAACACATCCAATTCAATCCAATCAACTCCCAATTCCAAAGCACTAACAAAAGCAGGCATGGAGTTTTCCGGAAACTCCGAAGAATTTCCCCGGTGTGCAGTCACACCATTTTGGAGAAAAGCTTGCTGCGCTGCAGCAGTGACAAAAGTCAATTGCTGTATCCATATGCACAGAATGAATATTTTCAGGAGATTTTTCATGCTGCAATTTACCCGCTCTCAACCTGGTTTTGGTTAGGAATTTATTATGGAATTGTTAGGGATTTTGGATTTAAAGATCTGTTAGACAAAATATGGTTTTCGGGCTGTGGGGACAAAGCCCGAGGGGAAGCTGTGAAAATCCAGTAGGAGTTTCGGTCTGTGAGGACACAAACCGAGGTTGAAGGGACTCAAACCGAAATTGTATTTAGACTCCAACCGACTAGGTTTAGTTTGCAACTAAACCTTTATATCCTCCTGCCTCAATCCATGTTCTGCGTTCCCACAAAACATTACAAGAGGTATTTATCGGTAGGAAGAATCGGGTAGTTGCATTTTTCAACTCTTGCATATTGGGCAATCAATGCTCTGGCTTCATTGGCCAACTTCTTTTTAAACCTTTTTCGTTCTCTTTCATCATGAATTTCATACAAATACATTCCCTTTTCAATCAAGAACCACCTAACAGAAAAATGCCAATAATTCCACCTCATTGGTGTATGAAGGATTTTGCATTGAGCTCGAAAAAGTTCAAAATTATTTCCCATAGAAAAATCTGCAATTTGGTTTTCTATTTTACCAATCAATACCTTCCAAAAACCTCTTTCTGAGTCTAAAGTAAAATGGGTCTCAAAAATTGGAACAGGATCAACTTCAAAATCAGGACTACAGTATTTTGCATAACTCTCTTTTCCCAAAGTTGTTAGTTCTATTTGAATATGCTTGTAAGTATAAGAACCGAGTAAACTTGTAGACAAATCTTCAATGTGCTCTCTCGGGCTGCAAATAGTTTCTACTTTTAACTTACCCGTATCTGCATTTACAAGGTTTTCCTTTTCCGAAGTATACCTGATCAGATAATATGGGGATAGATCACAAGAAATCCTCTTGAATTTAGAACAAGGTAAAATTTCTGTTGGATATAAATTCATCAATAGTGAAATTCTAATTCAGGTTTATAAACCATCAAATTGGAAAAGGCTATTTTAAATGACTCAAAATCACCTGCAAAACTTGGCAATTTATCATCATTATTGAACACTGCAAAGGTTATCTCCTCATAATCATATTCCTCCAAATCTAAAAAATGACTAATATATACTGTATAATTTCCTTTTAGAAACGTGTAATAAATACAACAATCAAAGGTTAATTCCAATGACATTTTATCAGGATCAAAAGTCAGTAAAAAATTCAAAGACTTTGTCATTTCTTCTTGGGCAAATTCAAACTCAATTTCGCTGAAGGATTCAATATGTTTTTCAAACTGCTCTTTGAAATCCGTATAATATTTTATAAATTTTTTATTGAGATGACTACGCTTGATTCCTTCATCAGAAATAGAATTATGAATCTGTTTTATTTTGGCACTATGAAAGAATGGGGTATTAACAGAACCTTGATTATAAATATAAGCTCCTGTTGAATAGCTATCAGCGTTGCTTCCAAAAGAAAAAATGCTCTTATTTATAGAACTTATTTTGTTAATTGTATTTTTCATAGTCGACATAATTGATTAAACATTTAATTCAATAAATAGGTTTTAATTCATTCAAAAAACGTTCATTCAAAATATCGAAAAACACTTTTTTTTCTTCAGAATGTGCATTTGAAATGATTTGGAGTAATTCATCTAAATCGGAAATATTTACATCTCTAATAACATCAATATCGATATTTGAAATCTTTGAAACAATGTTGTCTGACCCTATCAAATTTAGATTATTTGCTAAATTCAAAACTATAATAAAATTATTCTCAAAAAACTCAGACCTGAATATAAAGTTTTCAGATTGGATTTTTGGCATTCCAAAGGAAAAACTAAATTTGGTGATATCATGTATATCCATATTGGGATATTCACTAATGTAACGTAAACCTATCCTAAGATAACTTTCAATTCTTTTTGTATTATTTATTTGCACGAGAACCTTTTTCACTTCGTCAAAATACTCTTCCCACCCCAAATAAGATTCTAGGCAATTGAAAACCATAATATTTGGCAAGAATTCAATCTTTATCTTCTTATTAAAAAACAATGCACTTCCACTAATAGATAGTTTTACATTACTTTCTAAGACAAATGGAGTACTGTGCAAATTCGGTCTATTTGCATATGTATAGTCGTCATCCAATGATTCGAAAAAAATCCCCAACAAAATATCAAAAGGAAGTTTGGAGGAATATCTCACTTCAATTATAGAGTCCTTGATTCTATCTGGTGATATTTTACTAGGCAACTTCATATTGTAAATTCTCCTTATATTGGACAAAGGTCAAGTCTCAAAAATAATAAATTGTTATAAATATAAGTTGTTTTCATTGTAATCATAAACATTTAGCACTTTTTAACTTTGAATCCAAAAAGGCTCGGGTAGGTATATCACCCACAAGGAAAGTAAGTTTTAAACTTTTGATTTGATTCCTTGCACAACAAAACTAATAGTCTCTATAACATGTGGGAAATGATCGGTAAGAGCAAGGAAAATCCAATCTAATCAAGTTTCCCAAACCCATGTTCCGTGTCCTCACAGCCCCATGTTCTGTGTCCTCACAGAACATTCATGCTTAACGCTAAACAACATTTCGGGCTGTGGGGACACAAACCGAGGTTAAAACGTCGGAGTAAATGCAGTTTCTTACTCAGAGGCTAATTAACCAATCTCTCATACAGCTCCTCAAATTGTTTGGTGTTGACTGCTTCGTCATGGGCTTGAATTGCCTGCCTCCTTGCTTGATTTGCAAGTTTCTGCCTAATTAAATCATCTCTTTGAAGACTGAGGATTTTGTCTGCAAACTGGTTTGTGTCATAACTATCGATCAATACTCCTGAACTCCCATCTGAAATCAACTCCTCTGTGCCAGGGATTTTTATTGCTACTGTTGGGGTTTCTTGAATAGCCGCTTCTACTACTACTCCCGGCACACCTTCTACCAATGATGTCAATAAAAGCAAATCTGCTCCAGCAAGGATCTCTCTTACTTCCTTCTGGTAACCACAAAAGATAACTTGTCCACTTATCGCCAAAGTTTCACTTTTTGACCTTAAAACAGCTTCTTGTGGCCCTTCCCCTACCAAAAGCAACTTGACTTGCGGAAGCTCTTTCTTTAATTCAGCCAAAACGTCCAAACTGAAGGTTACATTTTTCTCCAAACTCAAACTTCCAACCTGGACAATTATAAAATCATCGTTAGAAAGTCCCCATTTTCCAATCAACTGATGCCTTGAGTTTTCCTTGTTGAAAATAGCCGTATCAAACCCTCTTTTTATGATCGAGCACTTCTTGGTGGATAGTTGTAAGGTTTGTTGCAAGTCTGCCGAAGCATACTGACCTACTGACACAAAATGATCAATCCGCTTTGCCAATAAACCATAAATCCACTTGATCAAAGGTCTTTCATTGATCCAATAAGAGAAAATAGAAATGTTACGGTAAATAAGTTTCGATCTGTTGCTTCCTGTCATTGCCAAAGATGCGTACTTGAAAGTATCCGAGCCATTGGCTTGTACAATGTCTGGCTTGATTTCTTTTATCAACTTCTTTAGGCTAAAAATCAATTTTACATCAAACCTTGATTTTTTTTCTGTCAAATCCAGATTGACTCCACCTTCTATACTTAGATTTTCAGGATGTTCATACAACCCTACAAACCAAACTTGATGTCCTCGCTGAATTAACTTTTCGGACAATCTTTGTGCAGAGATCTCTGCTCCTCTTGATTTGCGGGAAGTGACGAGTTGGATTATTTTCATCTATCTTCTGAAAGAATCTGTTACCAAAAAATTTTCACTTCTATTGATGGTGTGGGTACCTTTCAAGTCTTTTTGCCAATCAGCCTCTACGACTTCTGTTGTTACTTCCTCATATTCAAAAATATTCCATTTGATAATTTTTTGAATCTTGACTCTATGTCCATAATGCTTGGCTGAATCTTGTGCAGGTCTGTACCAGTCCCCATCTTTCTCAAACAAAGCACCAGCTGGCCTACTCGACTTCACATCAGAAACTATTGGATTTTGAGGGTGTGATATCCAGTTTCCATTCACAAAATCTTCCGAGTAGTAAAGATACAATTCATCAAAAGATGAAGTAGAAGGATGTGCTTTTTGGTTAGCAAATAACCAATACAAACCATCTTTTTTGCAAATTGTAGGATCATAAAGCTTTTGATCTAGCATCTTTTCATTAAACAATTTCCAATCATAGGGGGATTTTTCAGCTTTATATAATCTCAATCCTGCTTTTGCGGCACTTTCTACGTACATCCAAAACGTTCCATTCTCCTCCCATACAAATGGATATGAAAGGTGATAAGCTTCTTCTATTATTGTTTGGAAACCACTTACTTTATCATTTTCAATTTTGGCTATTGCTATGCTTCCTTTATTCTTTTTGTAGCAATATTGCTCTGCAAAAAGCCATGCACCTCCCTCTTTTTCGATCAAAAATGGATCAGCAAGATAATTGCCCTCAGGATTTGATATTTTAACTTTTTTACCTGAATCTTTTTTACTTAACCATATCTCCCAAACTTCTTTATTGAAAAACTCATGGAATTTTCTATAAACGTTTCTTTTTGACCAAGAAAAAAACAAACTGATCATCCTCAAATTCCCAGGAGGTTTAAATAACTCTGGATTTGAAGGAGCGATGCTAAGCGCTTTCTTCTTCACTTCTTCTCTCCAAGCCAAAACACCAATGGAATTTATCCTCGTCAACTGCCTTGGAATAAAAAACAAACTTTTCCAATATACCTTATTCGCATTTCTATGAACAGAAAGTGGATCCGTCCTACTCAATGATCTGTAGATCACATTTCCTGCATCCAATTTATCAGTCAAAATCTGTAAAACCGAACCCGTTTCATTCCAGCCCAACATTACTTCCCAAAAACAAGGAGGTCCACCTTTATTGACCAAATTATCTCCATGATGATAGGACCAAATCCCCAATTTCGGAATATCCAAAAGCTCTCCCTTCAAAACCCTGAATCCCAAACGAATCAAAACATCTGGCTCTTGCTCCTTGATTTCTTCTAAATCTTGGTTTTCAAAGGAATCTGAAAATTTCTTTTGGACGGGATTAACCTTGATTACCTTAGGTTTAAAATTCTCGATTTCCAGAATATTTTTCCTCTCAAAAGCATTTGGAATTGTCTTGAAAACTGTCCTCTCAATTTTGGAAAACACTCGGTATAGTAAAGGTGATTTTTTTCCCGAAGGTTTTGGTTTTTGGTTTAAAACAATAAACCTGACATCTGCCAGGTTTTGATGGATAATTACTTTCACCATCTCCCAAGCCCATGCAGGTACAGATAAATTATCAAGTAGTAGTCCTATTTTGAGCTTATTCTGCATATTCGTTTCATTAAACAGTATTTCGGTCTGTGAGGACACAGACCGAGGAAGTGCTGACAACCATGTTCTGTGTCCTCACAGAACATCCTTTTTCTTTTTTAACCAAACCCCATGTTCTGTGTCCTCACAGAGCATTCCGACCTCAATTACTATCAAAAAAATCCTTTAACACCTTTTCGTATTCGTAAGCTATTTTGCTGATTTCAAAGCGCTGTATAGCTTCTTCTCTCGCTGATTGTCCCAATTTCTTCATCTTATCAGGTTCTGCAATGGCTTCCATCATCTTGGCAGCCAAAACTTCAACATCCTTTACAGGATAAACCAATGCACTCTGATCAGCTTTCACGGCTTCCAAGTTCATGGGGATATCGGAAGCGATGATGGGAATTCCTGACATCATGGCTTCTACCAATGCTCCTGAAAACCCTTCGTACCAAGATGGAAAAACAAAGCAATCTGCATCATAAAGTTTCTCGGTGACATTTGAGATTACTCCGGGGAGTGAAACTTTGTCTTTCAATCCAAGCTGCTCTATCAATTTCTCAAGTTCAGAGCGGTGGTTTCCTTCTCCATAGATCACCAAACTGCTCTTTGGATATTTCCCATTTACTTTCCCAAAAGCCTCAATCAATTCCCCGAAGCCTTTCACTTGTAATAAGCGTCCGAAGGAAATAAACCTAAAAACATCTCCCTGACTTGCCTTCCAAACTTGCATCGGAACAGCTCTTCCCCTATAGACTACAATAGATTTCGACAAGGGAACTCCCAATGTCCTTACATGGGATTCGGCTATATAGCGAGAATTGGAAATATACCGCTTCGGAATTCCTGCCGTCATGCGATCCAATGCCCAAAAGAATTTGAATTTTAAATGTTGAATCACACCTTTTGCTCCAATACGATTGGCACTGTAACTATCGCTTACAAATGTACCTATCAATGGAATTCCTGTTCTAAAGCTTATTAGTCTTGCAACTAAATTGGCTCTTAAAAGAGAGGAAACCAACAAATCGGGCTGCTCATTTTCCACCAATTGCTTTAAGCGAAAATACCCCTTCCAAAAATCATATTTCCCTTCTAAATCCAAAAACTCCAATGGAATTCCTGCTTCAAGATATTCTTCTCGAAGGTCATGTCTTGGGTATAAATAAACTACCTTAAAATCAACCTCTTTCGAAAAAAACGGCAAAATCTGTAACAGGCTTTTTTCTGTACCTGCATTGATTAATGTGTCTTGGATGAAGAGGATTTTCAATTACTATTATTTAATTTAACAAATAGAATATTTCAGATAGAATACTCAGATTATTCTGTACTAAGTTTTTCATAAACTTTTACTATTATGAATATTCTAAAAAGCAAACGTATTTTTGGGACTTCTTCCTTTTTATATTTGCTAAAAAATTTTTTGATGTTTTTTGGAATATACTCTTTTAACCAGTTTTTAGATTTAGGATTAACTACATTTGAATTATTATTCAGGTCGTTTAGTATTTTGCTTATCTCTACTGAATTCAAACCTAACCTCGACCAGTCCCTTTCATGAACACTATTCAAATAACTACAAATTAAACCTTTAAATGACTCGCTTAATATCACATTCATATCTCCAATAGACGTTTTCCTAGCAAAAGGGATATCAGGAAAATATTTATTTATTAGATGCCTAGTAAGCTTTTTATCTAGAAGGATTTTTGACTGAATTTTTTCAGAATACTCAACAACTTTATTGTTAAGTAAAGGATTATGAATTTCAACAAAAGCAAGTTTTAAATCAGTTAAAGCACTATTAACATATTGCTTTCTAAAGTTTCTTGCTAATCTCAAAGAATAATTTAAGTTCTTTTCATTTTTATCTTCTATAATTATATCAATATCTTTCTGATCAGATAATAAAAGATTATTCAAATTTTTAAAATCATTTACTAACTCACATCCTTGGGTTTTTCTTGCCATTCTTGGAGAGTGTGATTTTGAAACACCAAAATTATGATCTCCTCTAACGATATTTTTTACCCTGCTATTTTGAAAGTCTGACCATATTTTAAAACCATCCAAATAGCCTGAAATATGATCTACTCTTCCTTCACCATACTTCAAAAACCTATCAAATATTTCATTTACGTTTAAAGATTCATTTTCTAAAGGTAGAATATGATGCTCAAGACCACATTTGTTAGTCAACCTAATTGCTACATTAACATCACTATCCTTTTGTTTTAAAAATTCTTTAAAAGTCCATGTATAACACCTCAATTGATTTGGTATAGCAATAAAATGTAAAAGAATTCTACTTTCTATTCCACCGGACAAAAGATGGCCTGTACAATTACTTTCAATAGTTACCTGATCAAAGCTACATTTAAAACATGATTCAATAGATGGTAATTTTGTATTGTCTGAATAATATTGTTTTTCAATATTTTTAATTTCAATATTATTATTATCGAAGTTATACTTCAACAAAGAATTTCTATTAAGAAAGTTTATTCTCTTATCCCAACTATTATTAGGTCCCAATGTCCCAGAGCTTAACATCCACGGCACTACTTTTTCATTAAATTCAAAATTTCCTAAAAATTTAATTACGGAAAATTGGCTAGATGAAAATGCAAAAAATTCATCATTACTAAAATACCAGATTGTTCTCGACCCTGTAGAATCTGAGAGAAGCTCTAAATTTTCAGATTCCTTTCGAAAAATAAAATAATTTCCATCTGGCACAATCCCCATCTTTTTCCATTCACCAATCTCTGCAAAACCAAGGAGTCCATGATTAATATCCAAATTCAATTCTTCGAAATATCCGATAATAGAGTGGAACGTTGTTGTGTTTTCCAGCTCTTTTAAAGTATGTGAATTAGAAAATTCATTTTTTATCCATCTTTTTAAATTCAAAAGAGATGAATCATATTTTGTTTTTATTCGAGGTGATTTGAAGAAAATTGAAACTATTTTTGCCATAATTGGAAAATCAAATTGACTTTAAAGGGTAAAAAAAATTGGACAAAAAAGAACTTTTTGAAACAATCCAACGGCTTAGAGAACTAATTCTTCTGGGGTTCAATCTATATGCCTTCCAAAAACATTTTGAGGCCTGACTATATTTACCAAATCTTAAAAAGCAAACGCCAGCTACTTGTAAGTATGATGAATAAGTAATAGAGTTTTTTTTAAAATATTCACTATGCTTCTCAAGTAAAATTAAATTTGAATTGAGAATTTCTTTAAGGTTGGAGCTTAGGCCAGATTTATTACCTACAAAATGTAAAAGTGATGTGTATTCTACAAATCCATATGAATACTTTCTAATATGTAATCTCAAAAACAAATCAGTATTCTCTCCATAATGTAAGTTCGGGTCATAGCTTCCTACGGAAAAAAACAACTCCTTTTTAATACAAAAAGCTCCTGGTAAATAAACTCCTTTTGGCATATCATTTTTGTCACAAGGATAATTCTTATGCATTTTCTTAATTTCCCAACTTTTCTTTTCTTCAGAGATCAACTTTACCCAAGAAAAAACAACATCAAAACTTGTTGTTTTTATTTTTTTGCGGAAATGATAAATACTCTCTTTAGCTAATCGATCATCTGAATCAAGAAATATTAAATAATCGCCTTTTGATATTTTTGCTCCATGATTTCTTGCCTCAGATACGCCTTTGTTTTTTTGGAAATAATAAGAAACGCGACTATCCATTAAAAATTCTTCTACCATTTCCTTGGTATTGTCTTCACTCCCATCGTCCACTACAATCAATTCCCAATCCTCAAAGGACTGATCCAAGACACTTTTTATTGAATTAGGCAACACGTGTGCACGATTGTAAGTAGGTATAATCACACTAATCAATGGCATAAGCTTTTCTTATCTTTTCCAAGAAGCTCTTTTTACTAAAAAAATTAAATGAATAAGAACTGTAAAAATAAACCCTTCTTATCCAATGATTTACAAACCGCTTACTTTGTAACCTAATAACTCTTGAGTATAAATCAACAATTTCAAATGTTTGTAGATTTTCTAAACCTATATTATCAATTTGTACTGCAATCATTTTCAAATGGCTTTTCCAATTTCTTTTTATAATATTATTCTTAGAATGTCTTCTGATAACAGCTACCGGATTTTCCCATTCTGATGCCTCAAAACACCCTCTTCTTAATAATCTATTCCACAACTCTGAATCTTCGTGTAGTTTTAATCTAGTATCAAAAAGCTTATCTTTAACCAAAAACTCCTTACGAATGGTAATGGAGTTGGTATGAAATAAAACATTCCTAGCTTCAGTTTTTATTTTATAAAACTCCATAGGCTCTGAACATCTCCCCCATTTATCTTTTGGGTTGAATGTAATACCATACCTCAAATCATTGTTTCCAACATGCTCTTCTAAAATAGTAGTAGAATATACAGCATCTATTGAATCTATAGTTTCAAAAATCTGTTTGTCTTTTTTAAATCTATGGGGCAAGTACCAATCATCCGCATCCAAGAATGCTATATATTTTGACTCTGCTTCCATTATCCCTAAATTTCTACTGGCACTAATACCTTTGTTTTTCTCATCAAAATGCTGAAACACCTTTATCTTGTTATACATTTTCTTCAATTCCAAACAAACTTCTAGGCTATTGTCTGGAGACCCATCTTCAACCAAGATTATTTCAGCTACTTCAAGTAAATGTACAGCAGACTCTACAGCTTGTTCTACAAACTCAGCGACATTATAGATGGGTATAATCACCGAAACCTTAAACATTATATATGCTAAAAGTATTTAGTACTTTACCTAAGTACTTGCCAAATTTCAAATGATTCTTTTTTTTAAATTGAGGTTCAAAAACTATTTGTATTAACTTGACAACATCATTACATGAATAGCCAATATTCTTAAAAAAACACTCAAAGCTTGGCAAAACTTTTACGAAGAGATATTGAATATTTTCACTATCTAAAAAGTACTTAAAGGATAGTTGAGAATTCATTATTGCGAACTCTTTAACCTCAAATTCCCATTCCCATTTCCCATGTTCTTCTTCATACCATTTGAGAGCATCTTCCACATTCCCTTGATACAAAAGTACACCTAAGCATTTGATGAATTGATTTTTTATTAATTGAGAAGTATCCCAATTCAAATCTTGATTAAACATTGATTCAGAAGAAATTCTAAAATCTTTTTTCACAGATCTTTGAATTACTTTACTTAATGAAGTATACATCACCTTTGCATTCCTACTCATACTATCCGTAATATATCTATAGCCTACCAAATCTATCGGTATTGATTTAATCTTAGCACCTAGTTTCCCTGCTCTAACCCAGTAATCCCAATCTTCACAACTTTTCAATGAAATGTCAAATCCACCTAACTGATCTGCAATTGACTTTTTAATTAAAATAGAATGACAAGCTCCAATGTTTTCTTTGACCACATTCGGATAAAGCAAACCATCATTGGATGGTAAGTGTGTATGATACCTTTTACCTCTATCTAAAGACCAATATGAGTAGCCACATCGATACAATTCAAAGTCAGGAAACTGATTAATTACTTTTGAATAATTCTTAAAAAAGTCTATCTCAAGCCAATCATCTGCATCCAAAAAAACTATAAAATCACCATTTGCATACTTTAAACCTGTATTACGGGTAGCAGAAAGTCCTTGATTTGGTTGAGAATAAATTTTTATTCTATTATCTTTTTTAATAAATGAAGACATTACTAAGTCGAAATTGTCTGTACTACCATCATTTATGACGAGTATTTCTAAATTTCTATAATCTTGATTTATTACTGAATTCAAGCTATCACTTAAAAAATGAGCTTGATTGTAGCACGGAATGATTACGCAAAATTTATAAAATTCAGTTGTCTTGGGCATATTTTAAAAAAGACTTTGGAATATAGTATTTCGAAATCCAGTACTTTAGCTTTTTGGTGAGTTGATTTAAGTAATTCCCTTTACTTGACGAGTGCCAGGAAGCACTCCATAAATGAACAGCTATTGTTTCTTCTTCTATAAAATTATTCCAATGGAAATTCCTCAACTTGTATGGTAATGGATAAAAATATATTTTATCTAAAACACATAGTTGATTATTGTCTCCCCCCAAAGATTCGATCATTTTCGAATAAATCTCATTCATAACTTGAGGAATTAAAATTCTTTTTTCTCCAAAAGTAAGATTTGAATAAAATTGTAATCCTTTTTCCAAAAATAAAGTATTTGATTCTGACCCAATAACTGCTGCATTTAAAAATTTTGGTGTTTCTTTTCCTACAAAGACCATCTTTTCTAAAAGATTTTCAGGAAAAGGTTTTAAAAGCAACATATCTGTATCCATATAAATCCCTCCCTCTTGCTGCAAAGCATAAAGCCTGGCTACATCTGAAACAAAAGCATATTTACCTAATTTATAAGCCTCACTAGTAAACTCACAATAATTAACATCAAAATTATTTTCATTCCACAACTTAATCTGAAAATCAGGACAATATTTTTTCCACGAAGCCATACATCGTTTTTCCAAAGGAGACATTTCACCTTTTCCAAACCAGCAGAAATGGATTATTTTGGGGATTGACATTACCTATTTAAAGTATACTTTAAGCAAAAAAGAAAGCGGTAAATATTTAAACGAATAAAAAACACCTTGAATGATATCTAAGCGTGCTTGTTTTTTCCACATTTGAAGAAGCCACAAGTAATTTGCATGATATTCAAAATTAAGACTTAAGCTATCATTTAAAATTTTAGCAATTTTTGTATTTTCAATTATCATAAGCCATTGATTTGACTTATGTTTATTTGTAGCTGAATTACTATGCCTCCTAATGTAATTCAAAGGTTCTGAAATGTAAGCTACCTTCCCCTTTTTTAACAACTGCCCCCAAAAAAACCAATCTCCTGCATATCTATAATTTGCTGGTATAATTATATCTTCAACGACATCTTTTTTAAAAATAGCTGAACTCACATTCACTATTGGACATTTAAACCTCCCGTAATTATTTAAAAGAACTTTTCCTTCGAGAATAAAATTCTCATTCCAAATGAAAGGTGAGAGATTGTCCCACCAATCATTGAGAACTTTGTTATTTTGTGATTCTCTAAAAACAAAACTTCTAGTGTGTGCTACAATCACATCTTCATCTGAAAAACATGGCACTAATCTCAAAAGAAAATTCTCATCTGAAACATCATCACCTTCAGCAATCCAAATTAAATCACCTTTCGCCAACTCAAAACCTTCCTTCCATCTACCAAATGGACTTTTTGAGTTTAGGTTGGTTTTTATACAGGCAGATACTTTGGAATGATTTTCATATTTTTTAATAACCTCCCAACTATTATCACTAGAAAAATCATCTAAAATTATGACTTCAAACTCTTGATATTTTTGCTCAAAAATAGAAAACAGTCTCTCTTCTATAAAATGCTGTTGATTATATACTGGGACTATAATTGAAACCATTTAAAAACCACATTTAACGTGTCTCCTCAATAAAGTTAAAATTACAAAATATGAAAGATTTAGATAAATTCAAGACACATGAAAGTATATTCACAAAAGTGGTATTTTCTATATCTAACCATTAATTAATTTATTCATTTCATGAAAATTGTCCAATATTAAAGCCTTTTGCCTTTTAACTTCATCAACTACCATTTGACACGGACCTCTATCGTAAAACTCTATAAATTTAAAATCAAAAGGATTTTTATCTAAATTATTTAAATCCCAATCTTTAATATATTCTTTTAACTTATAGGATGAACTTATACATAAATACGGTACATTATAAGTAAAAGAAGTTATTATACCATGAAGACTAGTACCAATAAAGCACTCAGCACCACTTATGATTTTGATGATACCAAAAACAGACATTTCTTTGCGATAAACAACGTTTTGCATATCACATAAAATATCATGACTTTTAAGTTTCTGTAAAGCTATAAAATCCTCGTGACCATTCGCATATCCAATAGGTAAAAGGATTATTTTCTTTTTGACATTTCTATTAGCTATTATAAATAGTTGCTCGGCCAGAACATCAATTATTTCACTACTCAAATTATGACATTGAAACACCAAATAATTTTCTGCTAAACTCTTTTTAAAATAATTTGAAATCAGCATAGCTGAATCAGGAACTAATTTACTATTTATGTTATTTTCAACACCAAACTCGTACAATCTTGAAGATCTAACTGAAAACAAGTCTACTCCAAAGAGGTTTTTTATCAGTTCACTTTTCCTCCCCAAGGAATAAACAGTTCCTCCAACTGAACTATATATTATTTGGTTATTTCTCTGCAAGGGTAAAGAAATAACATAGGGGTATCTGCTTCTAAATATTTTATTAAATATCGAATTAAAATAGACATCATACTTTTTTCTATATTTTGGTTCAAAAAACATTCTGAAAGCTTTCCAGTTATGAAAAAATAAAATTAACCATCCTGCACCTATAACATGTCCTCCTGCAATTATTACAGTTTGGTTTCGCTTAAATAAGAGTTTAAATAATAGCCTGATAATAGATTTTGTTCTTACTCCTCCATATCCTTCATAATTATAATTCCTAATACTATAAAACTTATAATTATATGATTCACCCAATTCATTCCGTAAAATTATTGGAAATAATAAATCCCCATAATTATATCTATCAAAAGCGCCAATCACATTTATTACTTTCTTATTTACATCTCCCATTCCGCCTTAATTAAAATATTACCTTGGTAGTTTGAGTCAAACATATGTCCTGTATTGAAATAATCTCCTGGTTTAACATCTAACTTTCCAACAGAATAAAACTCTCTGAACTTTGTTCCTTGTTGGTACAAAGTAACCACAATATCATAAACCCCTTGTATTAAAACTAGATTTTCTAAAGACACTTTTATTTCTTTCAAATTCATTAAACTAAATAACTCACCAGTTTGATAAAAACTATTCAAAGTGAAAATCCTTTGTGAATTTTTATTGAATCCTAAAGCTAAGCTAAGTCCTACATAATTAAACTCTGATTTCAAAATTATACTCATATTTAAACTACTACCTGATTTAATAATAGAATTCTCAAACAATAATTGTAATAAAACACCATCTTTCTCAATATGTAAATTTTCAAAGTAATTATTAGTATTTAAATAGTTTCCAATTCCATAAGAAACTTGGCCATTGTACTTTAAACCCCCATCCTCAACCAAAAGGATTTTTGAACAAATATTTTCAACAGCAACCATATTGTGACTTACAAACAAAACCGTTCTACCCTGATTCTTACTCACATCTTCCATTTTTCCCAAGCACTTCTGTTGGAATTCGTAATCTCCTACCGCAAGTACCTCGTCGATAATCAAAATCTCAGGGTTTAAATGCGCTGCCACAGAAAATCCCAGTCGAACTTTCATCCCTGAGGAATAAAACTTGACAGGTGTATCGATAAATTTCTCCACTCCTGAAAAGTCGATAATTTCATCTAGCTTGATATCGATCTCACGCTTGGTCATTCCCAAGATCGTCCCATTCATATAGATATTTTCCCGACCTGATAGCTCGGGGTGGAAACCTGTCCCCACTTCCAATAGGGACGCTACCCTGCCATGCATTTCAATTCTGCCTGTAGTAGGTTCTGTGATTTGGGAAAGGATTTTAAGCAAAGTGGATTTACCAGCTCCATTTTTTCCAATGATACCCAAGACTTCTCCTTGTTGCACTTCGAAGTTGATATCCTTAAGTGCCCAGAAAACAGATTCCTCCTGACCTTCCGAAAAGGATTGTTCATGTTTAAACTTACTTAGACTCCTTAATTTTTTAAAATTATCATAAGGTGATTTGAAGATATTACTCAACTGTCCAATCAAGGTTTTTGCTTGCTTTTCCTTCAAGCCTAAGCGGTATCGCTTGGATAGGTTTTCGACTTTGATGATTGCCATTTATATTATTTTGAAAATAAATTATCAAATACCATTAATGCTTCATTCTTTGAATAAAGTCCTGCATTAACACTAGGCCAATAGCGTACATCTTCTCTTCTAACTATTGAATTCAACTTATTAAATTTCATTGGAACACGATTAAAACTATTAGACAAACATCCAAAAACCCTATGCCAACCATCACCAGGCCTAACTTTTACTTGATCATTTGCTACGAAAATTTTTCCTTTTATCAGTTTGCTATTTTCAATCAATCCATATTTCTTGATAGAATTGTATATCCCTACCAGCCTTTTTAATTCAAGTTCAACTAATTCATCGACCAAAGGACCAAAGGATTTATGACCAAAATCTATTTTATAATTTTCAAACCCATATTTTTTTGTTTCATTAACCATCATATTAAAATTTCTTTCAAATGCGGACTCTGGGCTAACAGCTTCCCATGGCTCAACGTAATACCAAGGTGACAAAAAATGCCAATCTTTATATGGAGTTATCCCAATCCTATCAGCAACATTCTCAAATTGACATTTTGAATAATATTCTTTAAATGATTCAAGAGCCTTTGAAAAACCTCCATTTTCATATTGATCAATTGCTGTTTTCCAAAACCCTTCAAAAAAATCTAAATCTAAAAGGTTTTGTAGATCAACATCAACTATAAAACAATCTGTCTTTGATCTATACCAAGCTTCTAAAGGGCAGTTTAATTTAAACTTCAGTTCTCTAAAATCAGTTGTCGAATTAAATTCAAATGGATAGCCTTTTAATATTTGAATTCCATTTTTCGATAACAGATTTTTAATTATTTTTTTCATTAGACAATTTTCAAGGTATTATTTTCTTTAAACACCGCCAAGAAATTCGACAAAACAAAATTCTCCATACTTTTCTCGTACTTCCCAAATTCAACCCATTTGGGGTAAATTTTCCCAATGCTATAACCATATCCCTCCAGTAGCTGAAAGTAATCTTTCAATAAAAACCCTGAATCAATGCACATATCTCCATACTCAAACTGTATGATTTTGATTCTTTTTTCAGATAACATTCTAGTGAATCCTTTGAGTACTTTATGCTCAGCGCCTTCAGTATCGATTTTCAAAAAATCTATGTTTTCAATCCCATTTTCCAGACAATAATCATCGCCTTTGACACACTTAATGCTGACTTTTTTGGCCTCTTTTCCAAGTTGGTTATCATAAATCGAACTGAAATAAGAACCTTTTGGATAGAAGTTGAACTCAATAATTTCTTCTTCTTCTGAAAGAGCCAAATTATTCGTTCTGATAAGTTTGTTTGATTTGGTATTCTCTAGAAGCTTTTGATATGTTTCCTCCACTGGCTCAAATGCGTGGATAATGCAGTCACTTTTGAGTCCACTTACAGTTTTTGACCAATTCCCAACATTCGCCCCCACATCAAATATTACCTTGATTTGCTGCTCTCTTAAATCTTCCCAAATCGCATATTCGCCACTGAGATTATTGTCATTATTCTTATTCTCCAAAGCATGCAAAACAGTCCGAGAAACCTTCTTCAAAAACCCTCCAAACCAGTTTCTTCGCTGTAAAGTAATCCAATAAAAAATGCTCTTCTTTAAATTCAAAATCCTTATAATTAGTTAATTTGGTTGATTAAGTTATTGATTGATTAAGTGATCAGTTGGCTTTTTATTTGTATTTTCTAAACTCCTAAACCCTAATCCACTAAACATCTTTTGGTGATTATGTTATTAGAAATTAATCAATTACTCTTTAATTCTTACCTCTCCAAAGATCCTTATCTCAAATATCAATATACCAAGCCTTGGAACAATAGCCCACCGCTCCCCAGCTTTCTTTCCATTTAACCAATCCTTTGTTGGCTTGACCAGTTTTAGGATCTGTAGAAATCCCCATGGAAAGGAATTTGAAATTTGAGGAAGCTTGTTGAATGATATCTTGGTAAAGCAAGTCCACTGCTCTGAATTTTCTTCCTACTGGGGATGAAGCTGTATATTGGACATGAATGACTTGACCATGGGCATAGGTGACAGCCCCCGCCATCATCTCTTCATCTCTATAAACTACATGAAGTTCAATGTTAGAAGGAAACCTATTTGCAAGTAGGACAATTTCTTCTAGTGAATGTGTTGGCTTGGCATTATGACGATCCTGTAAGTTTGGTATCAACAAGTTTTCCCAAAAACCTTTATAATCATTGGATAATCTCATATTTAGGTTGTTGGCTTGAGCTAATTTGATTCCCCATCTTTTCCCACGGTCTTGGATTTTTGTGGGAAGTGAGAGTGTATGGTAGATCTTATCATCACATTCATTGAAAGACGCTTTTTTTGCAGCAATCTGAAAATTATCAAAAGCAATTTTACTAGTCCAATAAAATTCAGGTGCTCCGGTAATTTTTATCCTTGTGATGCCTTTTAATTCATAGTGTTTTTTGAGCGCATCAAAGATGCGTAATATGTATTGGACTTCTAAAACCTGACAAAAAATCAAACCTCCAAAAGTCAACCCACTATGACTTATCACTTTATAATCAGAAGATGTTGCTGGAAAAACAGCTACCAACTGAGTATCTAAGTAGATCATGACAGAATCATCGTGGAAACGATCTTGATGATAATCCATATAAC
Organism: Belliella calami; assembly: GCF_022549695.1. Classification (GTDB taxonomy): domain Bacteria; phylum Bacteroidota; class Bacteroidia; order Cytophagales; family Cyclobacteriaceae; genus Belliella; species Belliella calami. Next base: position 239,637 of record NZ_JAKZGS010000001.1, read on the forward strand.
TCCTGAAGTGAATCAAAGAGGCATTGAAGCTTTGGGAAATCATTTCATCCCAAGTTTCCTGATCCATTTGTTGGTATGGTCGAATTTCTAATTTCACTCCTTTGGTATTCAGGCCTCAGCCTCTTTTTTATATTCAAAATAGAGATTCTTCAAAATCCATCCTTCCAACTGATATCCTCTATCTAGCATATAAGGCAATATGCTGTTGTCACTATTATTTGATAAACCCCAAGTCTCATCCTCTATAATAACCCATTTCGGCTTAAAATTTTCCCAATCCATACCTTCCAGAACTTCTCTATCATGTTCTTCTGCATCTATGATGAGAAGATCAAAATATTTTGGCACTTGATGTTTGGCAAATATTTTAGCCAAGGTAGTAGTCTTCATTATCGTTTCATTTACTTCCAATCCATCTTTCCTGTATTGATTGACTACTTTTTGGTCTATTGAAGAAAGCACATCGTTTTGTACAAAGTAAAACGGTCTCGTATTTTCTTCATTTGATATGAGGGCAGTGATTACAATGTCGTTTGGTCTTAGGCGATTATGGATTTTATTAAATTTTGGATTTGCGTCAATACATATACCTTTCCAACCTTTCCTATAAAGGCTATATGTATTGGACAAAAATTTGGGATGATTGGAACCTACTTCAACATAAAACCCTTCTTCGGTAATTTTGGGTGACAAAAGAGCTTCTATAATCCGATCTTCGCCTGTAAATGCAAATGAATACTTCAAGCTCCTTCCTAACAACACTCTATTGAAAGCAGAAAATATGACAGAAATGCTATGGAAAAATGAAAATACAGGATGTTTAAAAGTGAAAAACTGTTTGAATGAGAACCTCACTTCTTTGATAACTACACCATACAAGGAAAACCATGCCCGATGAAATGCCGAACCGTACAAGTAAGGGAAAAGGAATTTGGGAACTTTAGGCAAAGTCAATTTTCATTTAAGTCTTAGAAATTCTTCATAATCTTTGATATAATCCGATGAATCATAAACTTCGGAACAGAATACAATACAAATGGCATCATGGGAAAAAGAGTGGACACTTCTCCAAATTTTCTCGGGAAGGTAAAGCCCCTCATTATTTTTATCCAATGTAAAAACTTGCTGTTGTTCACCATCATCAACAGTTACTTGGAATGAACCTTGGATAGCTACCATCAGCTGTTGGTTTTTGATATTTGCATGGTTACCCCTTTTCTCATCAGCTCCAACACCAATCAAATAGTAAATTCTCCGCATAGGAAAAGGTATCTCAGTTTCAAAACCAGCAGCGATCAACTTCCCAGAATTCATTTCAATTGTAGGAAAAGAGATGTATTTACATAGAGATATTTTAGACATAATTAAGATTCAAAATCCTTATAATTAGTTGATTAAGTTATTGGTTGATTAAGTGAACCGTTGGCTTTTTATTTGTCTTTTTCTAAACTCCTAAACCCTAATCCACTAAACTTTCTTGGGGATAAGTAAATTTGGTTAATAAGTTATTAGGGATTCGAAGATTGAGGGAATGGTTGAAAGTATGATTTTTTGGCTAAAGCCTTGTTTGCATTTTGGCTTTTGAATTTCCTCCAGCTAAAGCAGGATTCAATTCATATGAAGGGATTTTTTGCAAAACCAATAAGACTCCTTGAATTGGGATGGTGCTTTAGCCCATCCATTATGAAATCAGCATATATCGAGTCGGCTTTAGCCAAAGGAGTTGTGTTGATTTTTATAGAGACTTTTTGTTTCAATTATAGAAATTCAACCCCTTCGGGGTTGGTTTTAAATCTTTATATTCTTCTCTATGTTCCCCGGGTTGAAACCCGGGGCTATTCAATGTTTAACCCCTATCGGGGTTTTGTCTCTTGCTTCTTTTCTCATATTTCTCTGTCTATCGCTTCTCGCTTCTCGTCTTCCCGATAGTCAACGGGACAGGCTTAGCTTCTCTTTTGCTTTCTCCAAACCCCTTAGCGTTCCTTTGCTTCTCTGCGCCTTTTGCAAGAGCCCTCTAGCCACCGAATATCATGATTCCCTTTACTTCCTCTAGTTCTTCTTCCTGTAGGTGGACGATGACTTTTCTTTGGAGTTTTTCGTAGGTTTTGTCTTTGAGGAAATCCAGGTATTTAAGATCGAGGTTTTTGCCGATCAGGAGGACTTCTATTTCTCCAGTGTCTTTTCCATGGGCATAATCACCTACGATATAGGCTTTTTCTACTGCACCCATGCGTCTGACTATTTTTTCCATGAGTTCGTCCAGCCCTAGGAATTTGGAGACCATGTTGCTGATTTCCTCGAAGAAAGGATGGGATTTGTTGGCTCGATAGACTTTGGTTTTTCCTTCGTCTTCGGTGTTGAGCAATCCTGCTTCCGTCAGCCTATTGAGCTCTACCCTGACAGAGTTTGTTGACTCGTCAAATTCCTTAGCCAAAGAGCGCAAGTATCCTGAATTGTTGTGCGAAAAAAACTTCAAAAGCAGTTTGATTCGGGTTTTGGAAGTAACGATGGAGGAGAGCAATTGATTGGGGATTGGCGATTGGTTGATTGGGGGTTAGGGATTAGTTATTAAGTGATCAGGTGATTAGAGGGGTAGATGTTAAGGGTTAAGCGTTAAGGGTTAAATCGTTAAGCGTTAAAACGTTGAACCATTAACGTTGAACATTGAACGATTAACGTTGAACATGGATTATTTCTAAACTTCTAAACATTCAATTAATCTAAATAAAATTCAATATAGAAAACCGAATAGCCAGAGCGGGATTCTTTTATCATGTCCGTATTCAATAGTATCAATTGCATATATATCACAATTTGGATTGCTTTTTTTGTTTTTACCACCAACTTCCACCACCCAGCTTTTATCAATTAGAAAGTCGGAGTTTTTTGGAAGAGAGAGTTGATGTTCAGCACTAAGCTGATTTAGAAAAAAAGTCTCTCTTACATTACCTACATCAACATTTGAGCCCAAAGCAAAAGCAAGATTCGGATTGTTTAAATATATTTTTTCAGGTTTTTGCAAAAGGGAAATTCCTTCAACGTTTTGATGAAGTCCATAGATCAATCCACATTCTTCCAAAAAGTGTAAGTAAGTCAACAGCGTAGTCCTATTGATCCCAATTTTTTCACTAAGCTTTGATCCCACTTAATTTTCTTCATTATACTCCTCTGAAAACTCAAATCTGTTGTTTTCAAAAGTTTAAAATAAAGTTCAAAAAGAGATTCCATAAATTTTGTTTATTCCACTATACAAAAATAGTAATATTATGTTCATTAGACTATACAAAAAGAATCATTTTTTTAAGTAGTTAATCTGGAGGTTGACCATTAAGACTTATGCGATGAATGCTTAACGGTTAACATGGATTTGGTTTATAGAGCGTTAAGCGTTAAGGGTTGAATCGTTAAGCGTTAAAACGTTGAATCCATTAACGTTGAACTAGGATTCCCCCTAAACTTCTAAACTCTTAACCCCCTAAACCTACCTTCAAAGACAATCTATTGATCCCCCAATTAACCATTAACTTAATCAACTGATAACACAATTAACGATTCCCCTACTCAACTGATTACCTAATTAACATTTAATGCGGCTTCTCTAATCAAGTAATACTGTTTTCAAACAAAACGTTTACTTTTCCTCGTTAAGAATTTTTTCTATTTGGCTATAAATTTTGATAAGTCTTTCAAAGTTTGGATTCTTAACATGAAACATAAAGGAAGTGTAGAGTACTTCAATTTCTATGTTGCTAGCATGAAATTTTATTTCATTATCAATTTTGACAATTACTTCCTTATGCTTTGAGTTATTGTACCACCTTTCAAAAATTGCATGTCTAACTTTGGCTTTTTGTTTTTCATCTGAACAAATAAAAACTAAAGAGTTTTCAGTTTTCTTGAAAAAGCCTTCAATAATATTTTCAATTGTTTTAGAAACTTTTGCATCAAATGGCTCAAGTTCATCACTTGCCTTTTCAATAACTAATTGAAAAACATTTGAAATATCCTCACCAGAGATCGAAGAAAAAGTGTTATCTACTAAAAATGCAACTCTATAAAGAATATTGTTTTTGGTTACAAAATTGTAGGTACTTGTGATCTTATCAAAAACGTAATTATAATGGTTTTGCAAACTTAATCCCTTGTTTCGTTAACTTTTGGATTGAAATTTTTCCTTTGATGTATAAGCGCACTGACTCTTTGTCAGTTATCATTTTAGAAACTGACCTAAGTATCTCTTCTTTTTTGATTTTTTCGTCTTTCATACAACGCAAATATACGATTTTTTTGTTATTTGGTGATTATGAATTAGTTCAATTAGATATTAAGTGATCAGTTGACTATTTATTTACTTTTTTTCTAAACCTCTAAACTCAAATCATCTAAGGGCATTGGGTGACTAAGTTAGCAGGGATTAGTCGATTAGTACACTAGCTCGTCACATCTGCCTAATTGTGCCTATCATACAGAATTCCGTGGTGAAGTGTTAAGCGTTAAAACGTTGAACGTTGAACCATTGACAATTAACGTTGAACTAGGATTTTCTCTAATCTCCTAAACCCTTAAACTTCTAACCCCCTAAACCTACCTTCAAAGACAATCTACTGATCCCCCAATCAACCATTAACTTAATTAACTGATAACTCAATTAACGATTTCCTTTCCCCACAGCTTCGCCCTTTCAGTCACAGGAAGTGCTTATCAAGATGATTGAGTAAAAAACTTACTCTTGAGTAACAAATTTACTCGGTTTGTTTAATTTTGCAAATCAATTACATAGCTTTGAAAAAATTAATTTGAGTAGTGCAAATCGAAGATCATGTGAATAAGAAATACACTTAATTTCATATACAAAATAATTCATTTTGAAGACAAAATTTCCTTAGATACAATCCTTGCATGAACACAGAAGCTAACAAAACAAAAATCATCCAAGCTACCAGTGGCTGGCAATTGATAGATTTCAAGGAACTCTGGAGATACAAAGATCTTTTGTATTTTCTGACCTTGAGAGGGATCAAAGCTCGCTATGCTCAATCGATTTTGGGTGTTAGTTGGGCGATTATCCAGCCTTTGTTTACCACTTTGGTGTTTACGGTAGTTTTTGGAGGTTTGGCAAAAGTGGACTCAGATGGCATGCCGTATATCTTGTTTTCGTATTTGGCACTATGGCCTTGGAATTACTTTTCTGGTACCTTGACAGAGTCCGCCAACAGCCTGATCCAAAATGCCAATATGATCACCAAGGTCTATTTTCCGAGAATGGTTTTGCCGCTTTCATCTATACTTTCTAAGCTTTTGGATTTTGTGATTGCCTTTGTGGTGGTGGTGGGATTGCTGATTTATTTCAAAGTCAGTCCAGGTTGGGGCTTGCTGTTTTTGCCAATATTGATCATACAGTTACTGATGACTTCTTTGGGGATTGGAATGTTTTTGTCAGCCATGGCTGTGAAGTATAGAGATGTAAAACACGCACTGACCTTCGTCATCCAACTCCTCCTTTACGCTGCACCAGTTGTCTATAGCACGAATGCTGTACCTGAGCAATATCAAAAATATTACATCCTCAATCCCATGGTCGGCGTGATCGAGGGTTTCAGAGCCGCCTTTCTCAACAGACCCATGCCTTGGGAATGGATCTGGCCTGGGAGTATCGTAGCTGTTGTATTTTTTGTATTCGGCATGTTCTACTTCCGAAGAATGGAAAGAATCTTTGCTGATGTGGCTTAGGGGAGATGTGAGATTTGAGATTTGAGACAAAGTGATCTTTGATATGCCGTGGTGTATCGAAGGATAAGCATAAATATGACTCGGTTGTGTGAAATCAGTTCGAGATTTCTCCTATGGTCGAAATGTCTCGTCCTGAAAATAGTTGACACTTTTTCTTACAATTAGTAGAGTTCAACCCGCTTCGGGGTTGTTGTTTCGCTCATCGACTTTGATCCCCGGATAGCAATCCGGGGCTATTCAAAGTTTAACCCCTTCGGGGTTGATCTCATCCCTGCTTCTGTCTCGCTTCTCCAAATGACCACTTAGTCACCTCGATCCCGAAAGCATTCAGGAGAAGCTTGTCCCTCAGAATTGCGGGGAGGTCTAGTTGTGGATTAAGGAGGCGAAGTATAAATATGACTCGGTTGTGTGAATTCAGTGCGAGATTTCTCTCTTGCCTCCCTAAAGTGAGGTAAAGTCGAAATGACCACTAAGTCACCTCGATCTCAGGAGAGGTCTAGTTGTGGATTAAGGAGACGAAGCATAAATATGACTCGGTTGTGTGAAATCAGTTCGAGATTTCTCCTTATGGTCGAAATGTCTCGTCCTGAAAATAGTTGACACTTTTTCTTACAATTAGTAGAGTTCAACCCGCTTCGGGGTTGTTGTTTCGCTCATCGACTTTGATCCCCGGATAGCAATCCGGGGCTATTCTAAGTTTAACCACTTCGTGGTTGATCTCATCCCTGCTTCTGTCTCGCTTCTCCAAATGACCACTTAGTCACCTCGATCCCGAAAGCATTCAGGAGAAGCTTGTCCCGCAGAATTGCGGGGAGGTCTAGTTGTGGATTAAGGAGATGAAGTATAAAAATGACGCAGTTGTGTGAATTCAGTGCGAGATTTCTCTCTTGCCTCCCTAAAGTGAGGTAAAGTCGAAATGACCACTAAGTCACCTGGATCTCAGGAGAGGTCTAGTTGTAGATTAAGGAGATGAAGTATAAATATGACGCAGTTGTGTGAATTCAGTGCGAGATTTCTCCTTATAGTCGAAATGACCAATACACTTGCTAAACCCAACTTTTCAACTTTCAAACCTTCCAACCTTTAAACCCAATTTTAAAATCTTCCAATCTTTGATCTAAAATCTTAAATTCTCCCCCCTCCCCCTTTTCTACCACTCAATGAAAAGTGCATTTAATTTATCCTAAGTTTTTTTACATTGTATTCTTAAATAAATCGGACATCACAATTTCCAATCACTATAAGCATTTCACTAACAAAATTTCTATATATGAAACTAAAACATATACTGATCGCTGTCATATTTTTGACGGCAAGCAACTTACTTTGGGCACAAGAAAACCAAGGTTATTACATGGAGCCAGCTATCCACAATGATCTGATTGTCTTTGTCTCGGAAGGTGATCTTTGGAAAGTATCCCGAGCAGGTGGTGAGGCGAGCAGATTGACCACACATGCCGGTGATGAAAGGACTCCGAAAATTTCCCCTGACGGAAAATGGGTTGCTTATGCAGCTTCTTACGAAGGCCCTACAGAAGTTTACATCATGCCTATCTCAGGTGGAATACCAAAAAGGTTCACCTTCGAAGCAGCCGCATCTGTACCAACAGCCTGGAAGTCTCCTACAGAATTGGCTTATGTCACCAACCAATATTCTACTTTACCTAGACTACAAACAGTCACCATTGACATCAATTCTGGACAAAAAAACATCCTTCCTCTTGAGATGGCTGCCGAAGGTAGTTTTTCTGAAGATGGTAATTCATATTTTTTCGTCAGACCGACATTTCACAACAACGTGACCAAAAGATATGAAGGTGGCACTGCCAGACAAGTGTGGAAATACACAGATGGCGCACAGGAAGCAGTGAAACTCACCAAAAATTACAAGGGCGAAGACTATCATCCTACCTATCATCAGGGACGTGTTTACTTTCTTTCTTCCCGTGACGGCATAGTCAATGTCTGGTCAATGAATGAAAATGGCGATGACCTCAAGCAGCATACCAAACAAGAAACCTATGATGTAAGGGAAGCATCTTACCATGGTGATCTGATCGCCTACAGAGTTGGGGCAGATTTGCATACATTCAACATCAAAGAAGGTTCTGACAAAAAATTGGCTATACAGCTCAATTCTGATTTTGATCACTTGCGTGAAAAATGGATCAAAAATCCTGAGAGCTATATCACAGGGATTTCTGTCAGCAATGATGGAAAAGAAGTAGCTTTTACAGCGAGGGGAAGAAGTTTTGTCATTCCGGCGAAAGAAGGTCGGACAGTGAGGCTTGACAGAAAAGATGGCGTGCGGTTCAGGGATATTGTATTTTCTCCAGATGGGAAAAATGTATATGTATTTTCGGACGAATCTGGTGAATTTGAGATCCATCAATACGATCCAAAAGGTCTCAGCGATGGCAAACAAATCTCCAAGGATGGGACTACATTGAAGTTTAATTTGACTCCTTCTCCAGATGGTAAAAAATTAGCATTTACTGATCTTAATAGAGATTTGTGGGTATTCGATATCGCATCTGGAAGCAGCACCAAAGCGTCCACCAATCGAGAAGGCGTCAGCGGGATCGCTTGGTCACCAGACAGTCAATGGATCGCTTTTTCACAATCAGCTTCTAATACTTTCAATCAAATTTTCGCTTTTCAAATCAACTCAAAAAAACACATAGCCATCACATCTGATTGGGCCAATAGTGTCAATCCACAATGGAGCCCTGATGGGAATTGGATCTATTATCTTTCTGACAGGAATTTCGAATCACGTGTCGGCTCACCATGGGGAACCCGTCAGCCAGAACCCTATTGGGAAAAGCAGATGAAAATCTACCATATTTCCCTAAAGAAGGGGATTGTTTCTCCATTTCACTACAATCATGAATTGAAAAAAGAGGAGAAGAAAGATGATAAAAAGGCAGAAGGTGAAGTAAAAGTCACTATCGAGGAAGAAGGATTGATGCAGCGCTTAAGAGAAGTGCCTGTTCCTGCCGGAAATTATAGAAGTTTGGTGGTGACGGATAAAGCGCTGTACTACTTAAATGATGCCACAGGAGATGGGAAAAATGCCATCACGATGACACCAATTGATTCCAAAGCTGAACAGAAAACATTTATAGAAAATGTAAGGAGATTTGTCACTTCGGAAAACAACAAATACATGTTGGTCACAGTAGGAAGCAGTCACCACATCGTAGAAATCAAAACTTCCCCTATCAGTAATTTGACAGATATGAAATTGGATTTGAGCAAATGGAATTTTTCCATAGATCCAAAAGAAGACTGGAAACAGCTATATACAGATGCTTGGAGAATGGAGCGAGATTACTACTACGACCCAAATATGCATGGAGTAGATTGGGACAAAATGTACACCAAATACCTTCCTTTGGCAGAAAGAGTAACCACAAGGGCTGAGCTTTCAGATGTATTGGGAGAATTGATCGGTGAGTTGAGCGTGTTGCACACAAGTGTAGGTGGTGGAGATTTGAGAAGAGGAGACGACCAGATCAATCTTGGTCTTTTGGGAGCGAGACTGTCAAAAAATGAAAGCCGAAAAGGATTCCAGATAGACTATATCTACCAAAGTGATCCTGATTACCCTACAGAAATGTCACCACTCTCCCACCCTGACATCATGATCAACAAAGGTGACATCATCACCCATGTAGATGGAGAGGCCGTAATTTCTGCTACTGATATCAATTATTTCCTTCGGGACAAAGCTGGAAAGCAAGTACGCCTATCCCTTGTGTCTGAAAATGGCTCGAGCCTTGATGATCGAATAGTTATTCCAATGAGTTCCTATGCAGAGTCCAATTTGAGATACAATGATTGGGAATATACTAGGCGATTGGAGGCAGACAAGGCTTCCGATGGAGATATTGGCTATGTCCATCTAAGGGCAATGACAGCTAGCGATATCAACCAGTGGTACAGGGACTTTTACCCACAGTATAAGAAATCGGGATTGATCATTGACGTAAGAAATAATAGAGGAGGAAACATTGACAGTTTCATCTTGGAGAAATTGATGCGAGAAGCCTTTTTCTATTGGAAAAACAGAGAAGGCGAGCCATACTGGAACATGCAATATGCTTTCCGTGGACACCTTGTATTATTGGTGGATGAATTCACCGCTTCGGATGGAGAAGCATTTGCCGAAGGCTTCAAAAGACTCAAGCTAGGCCAATCCATAGGAGCAAGAACCTGGGGCGGGGAAGTTTGGCTATCCGGCTCAAACACCTTGACAGACAATGGAGTAGCTAGAGCACCAATGATGGGTGTGTATGGAGAAGAAGGAGAATGGCTGATCGAGGGAGAAGGCTTCATCCCTGACATCGAAGTGATCAATTTGCCAAAAGCATCATTTGAAGGAAAAGACGCCCAGCTAGAAGCAGCAATCGAACACCTAAAAGTTCTCATCAAAAAAGACCCAAGACCAGTCCCAAGCCCACCAGCTTATCCTGACAAATCGTTTAAGAATAATTGATTGGCATGGAGAATGAAAAAAAACCTTCGAGGTCTGGAAAAAGACCTCAAAGGTTCGTGATACTAACCTTTGGGGTTTCAAAAAACCCCGAAGGTTTTGATTAGCCAGTGACTATTTTCCAGTTCGGGAAAGAAAAACCTTCGAGGTCTGGAAAAAGACCTCAAAGGTTGGTGATACTAACCTTTGGGGTTTCCAAAAACCCCGAAGGTTGAGGTGGTCCAAACCTTTGGGGTTTCCAAAAACCCCGAAGGTTTTGATTAGCTAGTTGACTATTTTCCAGTTCGGGACAAAAAACCTTCGAGGTCTGGAAAAAGACCTCAAAGGTTTCTCGTTCGGGACAGAAAAACCTTCGAGGTTTGAAAAAAACCTCAAAGGTTGAGGTGGGCCAAACTTTTGTACCTATGTGGTTAAAATTAAAAACAATGAATTCACTAAAAAACAAAAAAGTACTGATCACAGGAGGAGCTTCGGGTATTGGGAGGATTATGGGAAGGATCGTTTTGGGAAAAGGAGCTGAATTGATCATTTGGGATATCAATCTTGAGAACTTGAACAATACGGTTAATGAGCTTTCAAAAATTGGAAAAACCTCAGGTTACCAAGTAGATATATCTAAGCTTGAAGAAATCAAATCCACAGCAGAAGAAACAAAAACCATCCACGGGAAAATTGATATCCTCATTAACAATGCTGGAATAATAGTTGGGAAATATTTTACCGAGCATACCTATAGAGATATCCAAACCACCATGGATATCAATACTTTGGCACCAATGTATATCACCAATGAATTTTTGCCAGGTATGATAGAAGCAAACTCTGGCCATATTTGCAATATCGCTTCATCTGCTGGATTTATTTCCAACCCAAAAATGTCGGTCTATGCTGCCAGCAAGTGGGCGATGATCGGTTGGTCGGATAGTCTGAGATTGGAAATGAAACAGCAAAAGAAAAATATTGGTGTAACTACAGTCACTCCCTATTACATCAGTACAGGTATGTTTGATGGGGTAAAATCCTTGGTTCCCATCTTAAATCCAGAGAAAGTGGCAAAGAAAATCATCAAAGCCATTGAATCGAACAGAATAATCTTGAGCATGCCTTGGAGCATGAGATTTGTTAGATTCTTTCAAGGAATATTCCCAATCTGGCTATTTGATTGGTTTGTCGGAAAAATTTTGGGAGTATATCACACCATGGATCAGTTTACAGGAAGGAAAGAAAAATAAAGTGAAATTTGATTCCTTTTAAATCCCAAACACATGAATAACCACAAGAGTACAGCACAATACAACTGGAAAGGAAGACCTAGCGAAACTATACAATATTGGCATCAGCAAGTGAGATGTATTGATGATTTGTCCATTCAAGACCTCAATCCCAAGAAGAAAATTGGGCTATTGGGTTATGCTGTAGATGAAGGAGTAAGGAGAAACCAAGGTCGTGTTGGTGCAGGTGCAGGACCAGATTCTATCAGGAAAGTCATGGGACCTATGGCATACCACTTACCAAAAAATCTAAACATTTTGGATTATGGAGATATTTTTGGTGAAGGAAGCAGCCTAGAAGAATTGCAAAAATCAACAGAAGAAAATATCACAAAACTTCTGGAAACGAATCATTTCCCAGTAATCCTTGGAGGTGGTCATGACCTTGCTTTTCCACATGGCATGGCGGCATTACAATTCACTGCCGCCAAAAATGAAACACTTGGCATCATCAATCTCGATGCACACTTTGATCTAAGAGAACTCAATAATGGTCAAGGGCATTCAGGCTCCCCATTTCTCCAAATTTTAAATTCCACCAAAGCCCAAAACAAAAAGTGTGAATATCTCTGTCTTGGTATCCAAAGAGCTGCAAACCCTTCTTCTCTTTTTGAAACTGCAAAAACCACGGGTTCATGGTGGATGGAAAGTGAAGATTGTACTTTAGAAAATTGGAGTTCTGTTAAAAACACCCTCGATTCATTTCTTTCGAAAGTAAATAAAATTTACCTCAGCATTGATTTGGATGGTTTTTCTTCCGCCTATACTCCTGGTGTAAGCGCCCCATCCCCTATGGGATTTAGTCCTGACTTTGCCTTGAAAGTTTTGGAATACTTGGCAAAGAGCAAAAAACTGCTCACTATGGATGTGGTAGAGCTCAATCCTGCTTATGACAATGACCACAGTACGGCCAAGTTGGCAGCTAGATGTATCGAATTTACATTGAGAAAGCTGTGGGAGTAGAATATTTCTCGTATTTTTGCGCCTTCAAGTTTCAATAAGTTCTAAAATATGTCATTAGCTACAAAATACAATCCTGAAGCAGCAGAGTCAAAATGGTATGCCTACTGGATGGAAAACAAATTTTTCTCCTCCATGGTAGATCATACAAAAGAACCATATACCATCGTCATCCCTCCACCGAATGTCACAGGAGTGTTGCATATGGGACATATGCTCAACAATACCATTCAGGATGTATTGGTTCGCAAGGCAAGAATGGAAGGCAAAAATGCCTGTTGGGTACCGGGCACCGACCATGCTTCTATTGCAACGGAAGCAAAAGTAGTAGCGATGCTCAAAGATAGAGGCATTGACAAAAAATCCATTTCACGAGAGGAATTTCTCAAGTATGCCTACGAGTGGAAAGAGAAATATGGAGGAATCATCTTGGAGCAATTGAAGAAATTGGGCGCTTCCTGTGATTGGGACAGAACCAAATTCACCATGGATGCTGACTTGAGTGAAGCTGTGATTTCTGTTTTTATTGACCTTTACAACAAAGGAAAAATCTACAGAGGAATCCGTATGGTCAACTGGGATCCACAGGGAAAAACAGCCTTGTCGGATGATGAGGTAATCATGAAAGAAATCCAATCCAAGCTGTACTATATCAAGTATCAAATCGAAGGAAGCGAAGATTTCTTGACCATCGCTACTACCCGACCAGAGACAATCATGGCCGATGTAGCGATCTGCATCAACCCAAATGATCCTAGATTCACACACCTCAAAGGTAAAAAAGCCATCATTCCATTGATCAATCGTGCAATCCCTATCATTGAGGATGAATATGTTGACATGGAATTTGGTACAGGTTGCCTGAAAGTGACTCCTGCCCATGACATTAATGATTACGAATTGGGTATCAAGCACAAGCTTGAGGTCATTGACATCCTAAACGATAATGGTACACTCAATGAAAAAGCCCAGATTCTTGTAGGTGAGGACAGATTCATCGCTAGAAAAAGAATCGGGAAAATGCTGGACGAAGCAGGTCAGTTGGATAAAATTGAAGAATACAAGTCCAATGTAGGCCATTCGGAGAGAACAGATGCTGTAGTAGAGCCAAAGCTTTCTTTGCAGTGGTTTTTGAAAATGGAAGACATCACCAAGCCAGCTTTGAGTTCGGTGATGGAAGACGTAATCCAATTGCATCCACCAAAATTCAAGAACATGTACCGCTCTTGGATGGAAAATGTAAGGGATTGGTGTATTTCTCGTCAACTTTGGTGGGGACATCAGATTCCTGCCTACTACCTTCCAAATGGTGAATTCGTAGTCGCCAAAACAAAAGAAGAGGCAGTTCAGATTGCCAATGAAAAATTTGGAACAGCATACAAATTAGACGACCTTACCCAAGATGAAGATGTACTTGATACATGGTTCTCTTCTTGGTTATGGCCTATATCTGTGTTTGATTCCGAGGTTTTCAAAACTGGTGAGAAAAATGAAGATTTGAAATATTACTATCCAACCAATGACTTGGTAACTGCACCGGAGATCTTGTTCTTCTGGGTAGCCAGGATGATCATAGCTGGATATGAATATACAGGTGAAAAACCATTCAAAAATGTTTATCTCACAGGTATCGTAAGAGATAAGCAAGGTAGAAAAATGTCCAAATCCTTGGGCAATTCACCAGACCCATTGGAATTGATCAAGCAGTATGGAGCTGATGGGGTTCGTACGGGAATGCTCTTCTCCTCCCCTGCCGGAAATGATCTTCCTTTTGATGAGAAACTGGTAGAACAGGGACGTAATTTCTCCAACAAAATCTGGAATGCATACCGATTGGTGAGTGGCTGGGAAATTGATCCCAACCTTTCAGGGGAAAGCAATCAAGCATCAATAACTTGGTTCGAAAACCGTTTCAATGAAGGCTTGACAGAGATCGAGGATCATTTTGAGAAATTCAGAATTTCGGATGCATTGATGGCTACTTATAAATTGGTTTGGGATGATTTCTGTTCTTGGTACTTAGAGATGATCAAACCTGCCTATCAAGCACCAATCGATGCCGCTACACATGCCAAAACAATCGAATTCTTTGAGGATATTTTGAGGATATTACATCCATTTATGCCATTCTTGACAGAAGAACTTTGGCATCAAATCAAAGAAAGAAATACGAGTGAAGCATTGATTATCTCAGCTTGGCCAAATGCAAAAGCTTATGACAGTCAAATAATTACTGAAGCATCTCAAGTATTTGATATCGTTTCGCAAGTAAGAAATATCAGGGCATCCAAGGGGATTTCACCAAAAGAAACTTTCTCTTTGACTATCAAAACCAAGCAAGCTGAACTTTATGGAAGGTTCGATGCGGTATTGAAAAAGTTGGCAAATTTGGAAGATGTTTCATTCGGTGACTCACTTGAAAATGCCGTGAGCTTCGTGGTAAAATCAGATGAGTGCTTCATCCCAATGGAAGGACAAGTCAATCCAGAGGAAGAAAGAGAAAACATCAGCAAAGATTTAGCTTATACCAAAGGATTTTTGAATTCTGTGATGAAAAAACTCAGCAACGAGCGATTTGTTGCAGGAGCACCTGCGGCAGTTATAGAAAACGAAAGGAAAAAGCAAGCCGATGCGGAAGCCAAAATCAAGACACTTGAAGAAGCTTTGGCAAAGTTGGGTTGATTGTAAGTAAAAAGGCCTTTGGGAATTATCTATTTTGTATTTGAGATAATTCCCAAAGGTTTTCTGAAATTCTGTTTTTTTAAGATTTTTGATGGTTAAATCACATTGAATGTTCTTAGTTTGGGAAATTCCATTTCCTTAAATAATTCTTGAGGGCGCTTATATAAATAAACAATTTTGTTGTATATTAGTAGCAAAACAGCTATCATTATGACTGAAAAACAAAATATTTTTGACCCAAAAAAAGGAATTCAGGAGGCTAAAAAAAGCCGTTCTGTCGCAAAAAAGCATACTTCTCGAAAAACTAGAGGAACATCTTCTAAATCAAAGTCAATTGATAGATATAATTCATGGAAACTAGATTTGCCAAAAGGAGAAGTGATTTGGGGCAATAATATGGAAAGAGTTGATCTTATTCGCAAAGGCCTTCCATTTGAGTCTGTAGAGGCCATTAGTTCAAAGGCAAACATTTCCATTAAACAAGTGCTAAATGTCATGGATATGGCTCAAACAACTTATAATAAGAAGAAAAAAGATCAAGATAAATTAAGTGGAAGAGATAGTGAATTAATCCTAGTTCTAGCTGAACTCTTGGATTTTGGATTGGAAGTATTCAATAATGAAAAAGATAAATTTCACAGTTGGTTAAAAAGACCAAACACTTCCCTTGGTGGAGCTAGCCCTGAAAGCTTGTTTGACTCTCTTACTGGAATTCAGGAAGTCAAAAATAGTCTCAACAGAATTGAATATGGTAATTTTGCCTAATGAAAGTATTCCGAATTGAAAGAGAGAGGTATCTCAGTAGTACTTTAAAAGGTCTGGGAGCGGCAAAATCTGAAGGTTTTAGATGGAATAGTCTTTACACCTCTATGGTTTATACTTCAGAATCGAGAGCTTTAGCAATGTTAGAAGTCTCTGTTCATTTAAATATGACGGAAGAATTGCCAAATGACAGATATATTGTCGAAATAGAGATCCCGGAAAATGTAAAAATATTAGATCTAAGATTAAAAGATCTCCCAAAAAATTGGGATTCTAAACCTCCAATTTTGGAAACCCAATATATTGGTGATGATTTTATTAACAGCAATTTAGCTGCAGTTTTGAAAGTCCCTTCAAGTATTATTCCACAAGAATTTAATTATTTAATCAACCCTATCCATCCAGATATTGCAAAAATCAAGATTGTTTCAAAAAAGCAACTGAAATTTGATGAAAGATTAAGAAGGTGATTTTTAAAGTTTTTATAAAACAAACTAAAAGTATGTCCAAAAAGGGACCTAACCCTTACAAATTTATTATTTCTCCAAAAAAATATAACAATCGAATAGACGCAAACCAAATCTTGCGATTCTAATGAAGATTTAATTATTATCCCCTTGCTATTCCAATTTGTTTTCTATAGGTTTGAGATAACTTTAGGGGTGTCCTTCACGGACTGAGATCATACCCTACGAACCTGATGCAGTTAGTACTGCCGAAGGGAAAAGTGAAGAACTGCCCATTTATCCGTCGATGAATGGCATTTTCGTTTTTTTTGATCCGTTGTTTCGGGCCACTCCTGAAGTTATATGTTCAATCAAACAATTTCAAGGATGGATATTACCGTAAACAATGAACCGCTCCAAATTCCGGACTCTTGCTCTATCACAAAGTTACTTCAAGACCATGTTCAGCAAAAACCTGAAGGCATTGCCGTTGCTGTCAATCAATCTGTGATACCAAAATCAGAGTGGGAGAATACTTTCATTGCTTCTGGCGATACAATCATCCTTATCAAAGCTACACAAGGAGGATAAAACCATAAGCAAATGAAAACAGAACAAACACCAAACAACCAAACCATTTCCACCAGCCCATTTCCAGCTTCCACAAAAGTCTATTTGGATGGTGAACTTCATGCGATCAAAGTTCCCATGCGTAAAATCTCTCTACACGACACACAACCACACATCAAAGGCCTACCTGCTACCAAAAACCCTGCAGTCACTGTGTATGATACTAGCGGGCCATACACAGATCCATCATATCAAGTCAATCTTGAAAAAGGCTTGCCTAGGAATTTTGAAAAATGGATACTCCAAAGAAATGATGTCGAGTACCTTTCGGATATCAGTTCTGAATATGGTAAAAAAAGAAAAAATGACGACTCTCTAAATCCGATTCGATTCCCTAATCTTAACAAGCCTTTGAAAGCATTGCCAGGTAAAAACGTCTCACAGATGCACTATGCCAAACAGGGAATCATCACTCCGGAAATGGAATATGTTGCGATCCGAGAAAACCAGAGGATTGCGGAATTGGGAAAAAATGACATTGGTAACAAATGCCTACTCCACCAGCACGATGGCAATAGCTTTGGGGCAAACACACCGAAAAGCTTTATCACCCCTGAATTTGTCCGACAGGAAATCGCTTTGGGTCGTGCAGTAATCCCTGCAAATATCAATCACCCGGAAGTAGAACCGATGATCATCGGACGAAATTTCTTAGTAAAGATCAATGCCAACATTGGAAATTCCGCAGTAAGCTCCAACATTGAGGAAGAGGTTGAAAAGGCTGTTTGGGCATGCAGATGGGGAGCTGATACAATCATGGATCTTTCCACAGGAAAAAACATCCACGAAACCCGCGAATGGGTAATCAGAAATTCCCCTGTACCAATCGGCACTGTCCCAATCTATCAGGCTTTGGAAAAAGTAAATGGCAAAGCCGAAGACCTTACTTGGGAATTGTTCAGAGATACTTTGATAGAGCAGGCAGAACAAGGTGTCGATTATTTCACCATCCATGCGGGAGTTTTGCTCAGGTATGTTCCGCTTACGGCTAAAAGAATGACGGGAATCGTATCTCGTGGTGGTTCGATTATGGCAAAATGGTGTCTTTCCCACCACAAAGAGAACTTCCTCTATACACATTTCGAAGAGATCTGTGAAATCATGAAAGCCTACAATGTCACTTTCTCTTTGGGAGATGGCTTGAGGCCTGGAAGTATTGCCGATGCTAATGACGCAGCCCAGTTTGGCGAACTTGAAACTTTGGGTGAACTCACCAAAATAGCTTGGAAACATGATATCCAAACGATCATTGAAGGGCCTGGGCATGTGCCGATGCACTTGATCAAAGAAAATATGGACAAGCAACTTGCCCATTGTGGAGAAGCACCATTCTATACTTTGGGTCCATTGACCACAGACATTGCCCCAGGCTATGACCACATCACTTCAGCCATCGGAGCAGCCATGATTGGTTGGTACGGTACGGCTATGCTTTGCTATGTGACTCCAAAAGAACACTTGGGATTACCAAACAAAAAAGACGTCAAAGATGGTGTCATTACCTACAAAATAGCAGCCCATGCAGCAGATTTGGCAAAAGGACATCCAGGAGCTCAATACAGAGATAATGCATTGAGCAAGGCAAGGTTTGAATTCCGATGGGAAGACCAGTTCAACCTTTCACTCGATCCAGATACAGCCAAATCATTCCATGATGAAACACTTCCTGCTGAAGGTGCCAAGATCGCCCATTTCTGCTCTATGTGTGGCCCAAATTTCTGCTCCATGAAGATCACCCAAGATGTCAGAAAATATGCCGCTGAAAACGACCTAGAAGAAACCGAAGCTTTGGAAAAAGGAATGGAAGAAAAAGCCAAAGAATTTGCGGAAAAAGGAAACGAAATTTACCTGTAATTTGGAACTGATTGTCATTTCATCTCCCACGCCTGTTTCAAGTGAAGCCGAAAATATCAATCGACTCTTTGAAGCAGGTTTGGGGGTATTTCATCTACGCAAACCCAATAGCGATTTGGAATCGATGCATCAACTGATTTCCCATATTGATCCAAAATATCATGATCAGATTGCAATTCACCAGCATCATGATTTAGCTGCTGAATTTGGATTGAAAAGGTTACACTTCACAGAAACTGAACGGAACAAAACTCAAATTTCAGAATTATTAAAAATCAAGGATAGAGGAATGAAAATCAGCACTTCTATTCATGACATTTCTGCACTAAATGAATTGAGTCATTTCGATTATACTTTCTTCAGTCCTGTTTTTGACAGCATTTCCAAAGAGGGATATAAAAGTTCGGTTTCGGCAGATTTTGTTGTGGAAAAACCAAAAAACTCACCCAAAGTGATTGCTTTGGGAGGGATTCACCTGGGAAATATAGACTTGGTAAAATCCATGAATTTTGATGGCGCTGCGGTATTGGGAAGTATTTGGAATAAGGAAGAAAGCGAAAGAATCTATATTCTGAAAAAATTATTGAGAAAATCTTCAAAACAATGATAAAGTGAAATCAACGATTGCAAAACTTAAGTACTGGAATCAAAGATTAAACACAAACATCAAACAAAAGACGAAATATTGACTTTGCGAACTTTGTGCAACCTTAGTGGGCTTGGTGGTAAAAAAACTTAACCACAAGGGACACAATAGTTCCACAAAGGAGGACACCAAAACTTCAAACAAGGCATCAGCAAGAAAAACAAAGTTAAAAACCCCGAAGTGCCTGTCCCGAGAATAGGGAGATTAAACCTTGATTAATCTTTAAGGATAACCCCAATATTTAAAGTTATTGTAATGTCATCAACCACGATGGGGGTTAAATCTTGGCTACCCTAGAGCTGAAATCCAGAGATCAATGTAAATAATGTGTCTAACAACCCCGAAGGGGTTAAACCTTGATTAACCCCGGGTCGCAACCCGGGGATTAAAGTGGGCAGTAGCACCTACAACCCTAAAAGGGTTGAACTTAGTTTGCAAACCACCACAATCGCGCATCCATCAAAATCCAGTTTTACAGAATAAACCAATGAACAATACCATAAACAAACTCCAATACATCTCCCAAGAAAAACCTTTCAACTCCCACTTGGAAGCCATAGAAAATGTGCTTGAAGCAGGATGCAAATGGATTCAGTTGAGATTAAAAAACAAGTCTGAGCAGGAAGTCATTTCCATAGCAAGAGAAGCCAAGCGACTCTGTGAAAATCACCAAGCTGTCCTTATCATCAATGATTATGTAGAAATCGCAAAGGAAATAGATGCCGATGGTGTTCACATAGGACTCAATGATATGTCGGTAGCCGAAGCAAGGTTGATTTTAGGAGAAAACAAAATCATCGGTGCAACAGCAAATACCATCGACCATGTGAAAATGCATGCCCAATCTACCCCTGATTATATTGGTATCGGACCATTTAGATTTACCCAAACCAAGGAAAAGCTAAGTCCTATACTGGGTATTGATGGTTACCAAAAGATCTTGAATGAAATGAAACAGTTGAGATTAAATATTCCTGTTATCGCAGTCGGTGGGATTACTGACAATGATTTGCCTGAATTGATGAAAACAGGCATTCATGGAGTAGCCATCTCAGGCGATATCAATTATGCCATGGATCCAAGGCAAAAGATAGAGGAAATAAACCATCAGTTTTCTAACCCTACTATCCCAATTTAAAGCTATTGTGGTACTGACAGATGAGGCTTTTAGATCGGCTTTTTTCGTCTAAATCCTACAACAGTTCATCAGAGACTTAGTGCTCTTAGTGAAAAACTTGGTGCTCTTTGTGGTTATATTTTTACCACAAAGATCACCAAGTAAAAGCACCAAGTTCACAAAGAAAAAAACTAAAGGCGAAGGATTTTTCCCAAAATTGACACATTAATTTCCTTCTTATTCAGACTCAAATTTGATTTGGAGAACTGATTTGGACACAAAAAATAAAAAAACATGTTAAAAATAGGCAATACAACATTCAATTCCCGTCTTTTCACAGGGACTGGAAAATACAGTTCTTCCGAAGTTATGGAAAAATCCCTCCTGGCATCAGGCTCAGAGCTTGTTACAGTCGCTTTGAAAAGGGTGGATTTCAAAAACCAAGTTCAAGATGATCTTTTGACCAAACTCAACCACCCTCACATCAAGCTCCTTCCCAACACTTCCGGAGTCCGAAATGCCAAAGAAGCGATTTTCGCAGCACAATTGGCAAGAGAAGCATTGGAAACCAATTTGATCAAACTTGAGATCCATCCCGATCCGAAGTATTTGATGCCTGATCCGATAGAGACATTGATCGCTACAGAAGCATTGGCAAAGTTGGGATTCATCGTACTTCCATACATCCACGCTGACCCAGTCTTATGCAAAAGATTGGAAGAAGCTGGTACTGCTGTGGTGATGCCACTGGGCTCTCCTATTGGCAGCAACAAAGGTCTGAAAACAATCGATTTCCTTGAAATCATCATCGAGCAAAGCAATGTTCCTGTCATAGTAGATGCTGGAATTGGCGCTCCATCAGATGCAGCCAAAGCTATGGAGATTGGCGCAGATGCCGTTTTGGTCAACACTGCCATAGCCGTATCTCTCGATCCTGTCGCCATGGGATTGGCATTTAAAATGGCTGTAGAAGCAGGCAGAATGGCATTTGAGGCCAGGTTGGCACCAAAGCATACAGGTGCAGTAGCAAGTAGCCCACTAACTTCCTTCCTCGATGTCTAGTTTCAAAGATTTATTCAATACCTACTCTTGGGACGATGTAAAGGAGGGTATCTACAGCAAAACAGAAGCTGATGTCCTCCATGCCTTGCGATCACCCAAAAGAAATCTAGAAGATTTCAAAGCACTGATCTCTCCTGCAGCCGAACAATTTTTGGAGGAAATGGCCCAACTGAGTCAACAAATAAGCCAAAAAAGGTTTGGGAAGACTATGCAACTTTATGTCCCCCTTTACCTCTCCAATGAGTGCAATAACATCTGCACCTATTGTGGTTTTAGCTTTGACAATAAGGTCCGGAGAAAAACACTTACCGATAAGGAAATACTCCAAGAAGTGGAAACGATCAAGAAAATGGGGTATGATCATGTTCTATTGGTAACCGGTGAGGCAAATCAAACCGTTCATGTGGACTATTTTAAAAAAGCAATGGAACTAGTCAGTCCGAGTTTTTCCAATGTTTCATTGGAAGTTCAACCCTTAGAACAAGATGAATATGAAGCGTTGATTCCTTATGGGCTACATGCGGTATTGGTCTATCAAGAGACTTACCATCGGGAAGATTATAAAAAACATCATCCAAAAGGGAAAAAATCAAATTTCGATTACCGACTAGAAACACCCGACAGACTTGGCAAAGCTGGAATCCATAAAATGGGTCTTGGTGTGCTTATAGGTTTGGAAGATTGGAGAACAGATTCGTTTTTTACAGCATTGCATTTGTCTTACTTGGAAAAAACCTACTGGCAAAGCAAATACAGCATTTCCTTTCCTAGACTCAGACCATTCTCTGGCGGATTGGAACCTAAAGTTGCCATGAATGATAGAGAACTGGTACAATTGATCTGTGCCTACCGTATTTTCAACGAAGAAATTGAACTTTCTCTTTCGACTAGAGAATCCGAAACATTCCGAAACAATGTCCTTAAGCTTGGAATCACCTCCATGAGCGCAGGATCGAAAACCAACCCAGGCGGCTATGCAGTAGAACCTGAAGCTTTGGAGCAATTTGAGATTTCAGACGAAAGAAGTCCTGAAGAGATCGCGCAATTGATCAAGTCTCAAGGTTATGAACCTGTTTGGAAAGATTGGGACAGTGCCCTAAATCCAAAAGCAAATTACTGATGGAAGAATTGGAAATGAATCGCTATAGCAGGCAAATCATGTTGCCTGAATTTGGCTTGGCTAGTCAAGAAAAATTGAGAAATGCCAAAATTCTTGTAATTGGTGCAGGTGGATTGGGTTGTCCCATTCTCCAATACCTGACTGCAGGCGGAGTTGGCAAATTGGGGATCGTCGATAATGACAGGGTTGCCTTAAGCAACTTGCACAGACAAATCCTATACAATTCTAACGACATTGGCAAAGCTAAAGCAGATACAGCGGCAAAAAGACTCGCTGAACTCAACCCTTATGTCAAAACCAAAGTCTATGATGTCAGGCTGAATAATGAAAATGCCAAAGGAATCTTTGAAGGTTATGATTTGGTCATCGATGGCTCGGACAATTTCTTTACGAGATATCTGGTCAATGACACTTGTGTAGAAACAGGAATCCCATTGATTTTTGGATCAATATTGAAGTTTGAGGGACAGATTTCTGTTTTCAACTACCAAGACGGTCCTCAATACCGAGATTTATTTCCTGAGCCTCCACCTTCTGATGAAGTGCCAAATTGCTCAGAAATCGGGGTTATTGGGATTTTGCCAGGACTAATCGGAATGTATATGGCAAATGAGGTAATAAAAGTGATTTGTGGACTTGGAGAAACGCTCTCTGGAAAGCTAATGGTCATCAATACATTGACAAATCAAACCTCAGTTTTCAAAATCCAAAAAAGAAATCGAGAGAATATCATCAATAGTCCGGCTAACAAAGTCATTGATTATCCTGAAATGGATTATGCTACACTACAGTCAGCGATTGAAACTGATTCAGATGGAATTATAATCTTAGATGTTAGAGAAGAAAAGGAATTTAGTTCCAAAAATATAGGAGGAATCAATATTCCATTGGCTCAATTAGCAACACGAATCAAGGAACTTCCAAGAGATAAGAAACTTGTGGTTTGCTGCCAAAGCGGAATGCGAAGTAAATCAGCCGTCAATTATTTGAGGGAACATTACTCTGGTGAAATATTCAATCTTGCAGGGGGAATCTCATCAATTTCTTATTGAAAAACTATGTGGTTCAAATTTTAAAACCACATAGACACATAGGTCACAGAGAAAAAAACATAAGTCAAAAAGAAAAAAAAACTATGTGCAACTATGTAACTATGTGGTTCAAATTTTAAAACCACATAGACACATAGATCACAGAGAAAAATCATAAGTCCAAAAGAAAAAAAAACTATGTGCAACTATGTTACTATGTGGTTCAAATTATAAAAACCACATAGACACATAAATCACAGAGAAAAAAAC
>NZ_JAKZGS010000001.1:263814-581926 GCF_022549695.1 Belliella calami
CATAAGTCCAAAAAAAAACTATGTGCAACTATGTTACTATGTGGTTCAAATTTTAAAACCACATAGACACATAGATCACAGAGAAAAAAACATAAGTCAAAAAGAAAAAAAACTATGTGCAACTATGTCCCTATGTGGTTCAAATTTTAAAACCACATAGACACAGAGATCACAGAGAAAAACATAAGTCCAAAAAAAAACTATGTGCAACTATGTTACTATGTGGTTCAAATTTTAAAACCACATAGACACATAGATCACAGAGAAAAAAACATAAGTCAAAAAGAAAAAAAACTATGTGCAACTATGTTACTATGTGGTTCAAATTTTAAAACCACATAGTAACATAGATCACAGAGAAAAACATAAGTCAAAAAGAAAAAAAACTATGTGCAACTATGTAACTATGTGGTTCAAATTATAAAAACCACATAGACACATAGATCACAGAGAAAAAACATAAGTCCAAAAAAAAACTATGTGTAACTATGTCCCTATGTGGTTCAAAAAAAACAGATAATTACATTTGAAAATGTAACTTTGTTTACAAACTTCAACTTAATCAAAAATGTCACAATCCAAAAAATACATTTCGGAATTGGAAGAAATCACAAAAGGTGTAAAAAATTCATTTTCTACACTTGAATACGATCTTCTCTTTAAAAAACCAGATGCAAGAACTTGGAGTATTGCAGAAAACTTAGAGCACTTGATTATTTTGAACAGTAGTTATTTTCCAATCTTTGAAAAAGTAAAAAAAGGTACACTTCAAAGAGCCTTTATTTCCAAAATTGGATTTTTCACCAAAATGTTTGGCAACATGATCTACAAATCTGTTTCTGATGGAGGAAAGAAAAAAGTTAAAACTTTCCCTCTCTGGGAACCCAAGTTATATTCCGATCAAGATGAAGCTATTCTGGAGAAGTTTTATGACCATCAAAAATTACTCATTCAGAAAATCCGTGAAATGGAGCCTTTTTTGGGAAAAGGAATAATCATCCATTCTCCCGCCAATAAAATTGTCGTTTATTCCCTAGACAAAGCTCTGGAAATAATTGTTGCACATGAAAAAAGACATTTGGAGCAGGCTCAAAGATTGATTATATGATGGTTTTGAAACACCAAAAAAAATAAACTACAACTAAGTAAAGTCTAGAATTCATTATTTGATCTGATTTTTTTTTAACTTAAAGATTGATAGCTGATAAAAAACGTCAAATATTTTGTGTTTAATCGGTTTTTTTCCGATTATTATATAAATTTTTTACAATATGGAATTTAAAGACCTTCTAACAGACTATCAAGAGCAACCTCTCACTAGGCAGGTAATATTATCTCTATTGAAAGATTATAAGAGACCCAATGACAAGATTTCTGAGCTCATAAAAGATGGAATGCTGATTGGCTTGAAAAAAGGACTATATGTACCTGGTCCAAAGAGCAAAATCATCAGGCCAGAGTTATTTTTAATTGCCAATCACTTATGGGGGCCTAGCTATATTTCTATGGAGACTGCGCTTTCTTACTGGGGAATGATACCTGAACGAGTATTTGAAACAACTTCAGTTACAATAAAAAGTGCAAAAGTTTTCAAGACTGAATTAGGAAAATTTAGCTATAAGAAAAGTCAATTACCATATTATGCTTTTGGTATTAAAACAGAACAACTTTCACCTCGGCAAGCTGTAATGATAGCTTCACCTGAAAAAGCAATTTGTGACAAAATAGTAATGACATCAGGAGTAAATTTAAGAAGTTCCAAGCAGGTGATGGAATACTTGACCGAGGATTTGAGACTTGAAGAAGAAGTCTTACTAAAGTTAAATGTAGACATAATCGATTCATGGATTTCAAATGCTCAAAAACAAAGTACTTTACAAATGTTTATTAAAACTATTCAAAAGTTATGATAAAGGAATGGATAGAGGAGTATAACCCAAAAACACAAGAGGAAGTATTTGCTGCACTTCGTGAGGTAATGCAAGAAGTAACACTTGCAGGTTTACAGCGTGCAGGTTTCTTCGAAAGAGCAGCTTTCTATGGAGGAACAGCTTTACGGATCTTTTATGGCTTGGATAGATATTCTGAAGACCTTGACTTCTCCCTTCTTGAAGTCAATCCAAATTTTTCTTTAGAGGTATATTTCGATGCTATAATTTTAGAATTCGAGGCATTAGGAATGAAAGTTACCATTAGCGAAAAAAACAAAGCACATAATTCTAATATAGATTCGGCTTTTTTGAAGTCTTCAACGGCCTGGAAAGAATTGACACTAGATGGGATCATTCCTCAATCAGGAATCAAAATCCAACCAAGCATAAAAATAAAGATTGAGGTAGATAGACAACCGCCTTTAGGTTTTGAAACAGAGGAAAAATTACTCTTACGACCTTTTTCGTTTTATGTCAAATGTTTTACTTTACCTAGTCTATTTGCAGGGAAGATGCATGCCTTGCTTTTTAGAAAGTGGCTAAAAAGAGTCAAAGGAAGGGATTGGTATGATTTGGAATGGTATATCAAAAAGGGAGTCTCTTTAGACCTTAATCATTTTTTACTAAGGGCTAAAGACAGTGGAGATTGGGTTGATGATTCTATTTCTAAAGAACATATTACCAATCTATTGATAGCTAAAATTGAAAATGTCAATTTTGACCGTATTCGGGAAGATATTGTACGATTTATCCCAAATGATTCAGGATTGGAAATTTGGAGTTCTAAGTATTTTTTGGACTTGATTGAAAAATTAAGGTTTAAAGAAATCTAAACCTGAGAACCTTCAGAATATTCTGATTTCTAAATTTGATTATCCGCTATTTTGCCAGTAAAGAAGATATAAACCATCAGGTTGCGGATAATCGTCAACTGGCAACGGACGACAGTCAGTATTGAAAATCCGTTGTTGGAGAAACTTTGTTTGACTAGTTCTGAAGTAGCTTCTATACATATTACTAAATAAGCCATTTTAATTTTCAGTCTCAAAAAAAATCCTCAGCTCAAAAAAGAACTGAGGAATTGAAAATCTGATATTAGAAGTCGAAAATTAAAGCCCTTTCAAACCTTCTTTAGCCAATTCAAAGTTTGGTTCCAATGCCAATGCTTCTTCGAATGCTTTTCTAGCATCTTCCTTACTTCCCTGTTCTACAAAAACCAAAGCTTTAAGATTCAAAGCTGCCGCTTTCATACTCACTTCTTGTGTTTGATTGTTTTCTATTGGGAATCCCAATTTTTGTTCAGCAGATTTTGAATTTTTCACAATCATATTGATTGAATTCAATGCTTCTTCATGCTTCTTCAGTGAATACTGTAAATAAGCCGATTTGTATAGCGCAAAAACATCATCAGTCAAAAGATGTAATCTTTCAAACTGCGTCAGCGCCCTTTCCATTGCTCCAATTTGCTCTAAAGAGTATGCTGCAATTTCCAATGCTTCGACGCTTCTGTCATTTACTTGCAAAACATCCAAAGCTGCCAAAGCTGCACCGCTGAACTGATTGCTATCATAATATAAAGAAGCTAGCAATTCACCATACCTTGAATTCGTTGGATTTCTTTCCAACAATTCCATCAGTTTCATTCTTGCTACTGCAAAATCGTTGTACCTCAATGCCAACTGATAGACCCTCTGATCTGTCTCATTCTTTTGTCTAACTGTCTCTGTGACCGGTGCAGCGGTATCAGTTTCTTGTGCGAAAGCTGGCGAAGCCGCCATAGTTAGAATGACAAGGAGTAATTTAAATCTGTTCATAATTTTGATTCTATTTGCTTTTCAGTCCTCTTTTTTCTGCTAAACGGTATAATAACTGTAAAGCCTCTTCTTTATTGTTTTGAATTTGTCCTTCGAGAATTGCCTCTTTGATTTCTTCTTTCAATTCGCCAATGATTCTCGATGGTTCGATGCCAAAAATAGACATAATTTCTTCTCCTGAAACAGGTGGTTGAAAATTTCTTACATGATCCTTCTCTTCGACCTCCAAAATCTTCTGTTCTACCTTGTCAAAATTAGCCAAATACTTTTGGACTTTATTGTTATTCTTGGAAGTCACATCGGCCCTACAAAGCTTCATCAAATCATCTACGTCATCCCCTGCATCAAACAACAATCTTCTTATGGCAGAATCAGTCACTTTATCACTTACCAAAGCAATAGGACGCAAATGAAGTCTCACCAATTTTTGAACATATTTCATCCGTTCATCCATTGGTAATTTTAACCGTCGGAATATCGCTGGAGTCATTCTTGCACCTTTGTCTTCATGTCCATGAAATGTCCAGCCAACTTTCTGATTGAAACGCTTGGTAGCTGGCTTGGCTATGTCATGCATGATCGCTGCCCAACGTAACCAAAGGTCGTCTGTAAATACAGTAATATTGTCCAAGACTTGAAGTGTATGGTAAAAATTATCCTTATGCGATTTATCTCCCACTGAGTCAACTCCCTGTAATTCGACCATTTCCGGAAAAAACTGATGCAGCAATTTACTGGCAAAAAGCAGTTTGAATCCATAAGAAGGTGTCTTTGACAAGATGATTTTATTCAGTTCTTCGATAATCCTTTCACCCGAAATAATACTAAGCCTTTCAGCATTTTGCATCAGTCCGTCAAAAGTATCTGCATCAATATCAAAATTAAGCTGCGTTGCAAATCGAACAGCACGCATCATCCTCAAAGGATCATCCGAAAAAGTAACATTAGGATCTGTAGGAGTTTTGATGATTTTCCTTTTGAGATCCTTTAACCCATCGAATGGATCTATCAACTCCCCAAATCTAGATTCATTGAGGCAAATAGCCATTGCATTGATCGTGAAGTCTCTTCGCTCTTGATCTTCCTGTAGCGTCCCATCTTCCACTATTGGCTTTCTGGAATCCAATCTGTAGGATTCTTTTCTAGCACCTACAAACTCGAGTTCGTAGTCATCCATCTTGATCATTGCTGTACCAAAATTCTTGAATACAGACAATGGAACATGCTTATCAAAGCTTTCAGAAACTTTGGTAGCGAGTGCAATCCCAGAACCAACACATACAAAGTCTAGGTCTTTGCAGGGTCTTCCTAATATCAAATCTCGGACATAACCTCCTACCACATAGGTCTCCAAGTCCATTTCATCGGCTATCTCCCCTATTTGTTTGAATATGGGTAAAGCTTCTAGTTTTTCTCTGAAATTCATCCTTTTATAATCTTCACATCTCCATCTGGACTCAGAAACATTTCTTTCACATCCGGACCAAACAATGGAAATCTTTCATTTGTCTCGAAGTCTGCACTTGCTGTGACTTCCCTCTCTTGATAGATCACAGGCTGACCAAAAGCAAAAAGCACTTTATTCCAATAATCGTTTCTGATCAATGAAAATTTAACTCTCCCTTCTACTATTGGACCCTTTTGCAAAACTCTGTTGACTGGGCTATGATAGATGGTAGCTTTGGTGGCATACTCTACAATATCCAAAGACACTTCAGAAAACTGCTCTGTAATGGATCTAATTTGAAATAGGTCAAAAAATAAAAACGTGCCATCAGCAGAGTCTTTTTCTACATTCCACAGATGGGGAATGATCAATTCAATGGTTTTAGAATTCCCCTCTTTGATCTTGACCCGACCATTCGCTTTTATATGTTTTGCAACTGCTGTATTTTCCACTTTTATCAAATTTTGTCAAAAATACGGGAGATTATCGGGAATTATAGTGGTTTTGTTCAAAAATTGGAAAGCAAGCGAATTGTGAAGAAAGAATTTTCTTCCCCAAATTTCCCCAAATCATCAGCGTATCCAATTATTTGCTTACCTTTGTATCCCATATGTATTAATAGGATTTAAATGTATTTAAACAGGCTTATTGTACAACACTGTAATAAACTAAGTAATTTTTAGACTTAATAATCAATGCTTTTACACCCTTTAATAAAAAATCCTGCTACCATTGGCAACAGGATTTTCCTAAATGAAAAGTTTATGGAGATTATATTAATGCTCTTTAAAACTAACAATTAATTTTAAAAATCAAAAATATTACACTTTAAACTTTAATTGAATAGTGTTCTTATTTCTCCCATTCTCGTATCTGTTAGCTCTTAAAATCCTTTTCCGATATCATTACATCATTTACTTCAAAGTCTTCTGTAATAGCTTTATTTTGGCTCATTTCAATCACCATATCTAACAACTCATAAAACAATTCTTTTTTCATAATTGCATATTCACCTTTATGAGTAATCTTTGAAAGAAGTATGATTTTTTCATCTTTGTTTTTGGCTTGAATATCAGTTATCAACTTTTGATAGTTTACACATTTACCAGTGCATTTTAATTGGTATTGAAAATCTTTAGTACTTAAATCAATACCTCTATCATCTAAGGCTTTTGAATTGTATCTATTGGTTAATATTTTTTGATTGTATTTAACTGATAACTCATTTGCTATTAATCTTTCGTAGCTGTGACCTTTGGCACGAACATTCAATTTCTTTTTTGGTTCTGATTTTTCAATCACTTGTAATCTATTTAATCTAATTGTAATTTTAAATTACCCTGCAATTATGAACTACAGGGTAATTGATTAATAGGGAGATTTAATTTTTTCTTTCTTCAATAACATCTGGTATGTCAGTAATTTTCTTTAATTTCTTGATTTCTTCTTCAGTAAGGTTTGGAATTACTGTTTCTGGTTCACTTGCTTTGATATTTTCTTCGTTCATAATTTTTATATTTTTTGTTTATTTGTTTATAAATACTTTACTTTTTTTATTTTATTTACTTTTTAATTTTTCCCATAAAATCTTCCCAAGAAATCCATCCTTTATCTTTATAATAATCTTCAGGGTTAGATGGAATGTGAATAGGTTTTTTTCCAGACTTACAGTAATTAATCCAAATTTGTTTCAATTCAAATTCTGTACAATATTGTTTTTTCTGCTCCATAATTTTTATCTTTTCTGTTTTTCTGTTTTTAATTGTTTCTACAAATTTTTAATCTAATGCCGTATTCGAGTCCTTTAATATATCTTTGATGATAATGATTTATACTTGAACATACATAATTAGGACTAATATCATATGAATCATTTTCATATAAAATATAATTTTGATTATCACTTAATAAATCATAAACAATACTTCCTGCACTTTCAGTATCTATTGATTTACTTGTTATGTATTTGTTAATTGAATTAGTCATTTTATTTATTTATATATAAATACTATTGTTTTTGTTTTTTACTCAATTTTCACAATAAATATTTTACTTATCTTAATTAATAGTACTACTTTAAACCAAAAGAAGATAACAGCTTTTACACCGTTATCTTCCGCATTTTAACATACATAGTATGTGGATGGAGTTACTAATCAATAATAAATTATTTACAGTTTCACTCCCAACGTAAATTAATTTACGTTGTTGATTATGTTATACCATACAAGTATTCACAACACACCGTCATCTTCTAAACATAACATCAGCAAAGGTAATTGATTATATATATACAAAGCAAATTTATATGTAATTAATTTTCAAGTATTTATATATAATATATAACTTCATTAATTACGCCACTTCCAACGCTGGAATATGTATATTGTATAGTTCTATTTCTTCTTTTGCTTTCTTCTTTAAAAGTTCAAATACTTTGATATGTCTTGCATCACCTTTTTCTAATTCTGTAAAATCAACTAACTTTTCACGGCTAATTATTAATTTATGTCCATCAATTTTTGTTATAATTGAAAGAAGATTAAAGTTGAAAAATGTTAATGGTATTTTTTTAATATATTCATTCAATAAATAATATTCATCAACCTTTGTAAAATCAACCAACCTAACCAATTCTTTAATAATATCAGTTGTTATTGGCTTACCTATTATGTTATCTACAGCACTAAAAAAAGCTTTATTTGCATACCCATCTAAGTAATTAATAGAAGTATCACTATTACTTGCAGAATCAGCCGTTTTTAAAGAGATTTCTTCAATTTCATCTACTTGTATCACTTCTGGTAAAGTCTCCTGTATGGGCTTTATTAAAGCTTGTTGAATAGGGTTAATTTCAGCTGTATTGATAGCATATTGATTATTAATATTAATTGTTGCTGTAATACCAAAATCATTAAAAGTTGAAATTAAAGCATCTTTAATCAAATCTAGGTTTGATTCATTACTATAAAGTGAATCGTGAATTGAAAGTACATCAATTTGGTAATCAATCTTATTTAAAGCTGTAAAAATTAAATTTGCTTCTTCCTGTTGCATTGAATGTGCTAATGCTTTATAATCATCTTTTTTTAATTCTTTAACAATCAAAAATACTTGGTTGAAATTCTTTTCAAATTTCTTACTGATTAGTGATTTAGATGATTTACTAAAAAAACATTTAAATACAGATTTTTTAATTTTTGTTCTATCATCAGATTTTTTCCATTTCATAAAAGTTTCATATAATTTACCATTTCCAACTAATCTAAAAAATTCATTAGTTCTTTTTGTTGGTTGAATATTATAATTAACTATATATTTTTTAATTACTTCTGAAATAAAAATCATTTGGCTGTTAACTATGTCAACAAATACCAAATTTTCATTATTCAATCTTAATTTACTTCTTAATGATGTAGGTAGGTTACAAAAATTATTGTAAATTCTTTTTCCCTTATTTCCTACTTTTTGAAAAGGATTATTAATTAATTCATCTAAAAATAATTTTTCAATATCAGTTAAACTATCTTGATTAATATGATTATGTTGAAGATTTGACATACATCTAAACAATCTTGATAATGTTTGTGAATCCTTTTGTACTCTAATATCTTTTTCTTGCTCTTTTTGCTGGATTAATTTACTTATAAATCTACTATCAGTAAATTCATATTGTTTGATATTTGATTTATCAATTAGTATATAACCATTGCTTCTAATTCCAACAAAGTATTTTGATGATTTTTCAATGATACCTAGGTTGATTAAATTATTAATGATTTGAATGTAGTAATCAACACCAATTATTTTACATAATAATTCTTTAGATAATCTACATTCAACATCTTGTTTATTTATTGTTTGATGAACGTAAATTTTATTGATTACCCAAAAATATTTTGGTAAATGATTCTTAATATGTTTTTTTGTAATACCTATTTCAAGAAGTCTTTCTGTTAGTTCTTCAGGTGTTGAAGGGGAATAAAATTTTAAGGTTTTCATTATGGTGTTTGTATTGATAAAAATAATTTATTTGAAAAAGTGTTTAAAAATAGTGATAGATACTAGCTACATATCTATCACTTAAATTACAATCAAACACCACATCAAATTGTATTATGTAATTAACCTTATGTCAATCACTTTCTTATTTATAAATACTTTAAAAAAATAAATAATATTAATTTCAATGTTAATTAATTGTTAATATTTCTTACATTATATTTATAATATTACAAAGCTAAATTATTGATAAACATTAAGCAAATAATATTACAATTATTATAAATATATTTATATAACATATATATTTTAATTAATTACTGATATGTTACATATCTAAAAAATAAAAAAAAAATAATAATATATATAATATACCTTATGTGTACGAAACTGGAAAAGGTATTTTGAGTTTCCATATTTTCTTTATATGTGTACGGAGTTTAAAATAATATTATCTTATATGTGTACGTAGTTTTATTTCTTTATATGTGTACGGAGTTTACTCTATATAGGGTAACATACAATCTTATATGTGTACTGACTTTTATTTTCTTTATATGTGTACGGAACTAATAATATTAAAATGAGTTTCCTTTATATATCTATACAGTTTTAAACATAAAAAAAAGGATACCTATTATGATATCCTTAATATTTACTGATAAATTAACTTATCGTTTATTTTGATGATTTTTTTAAATCAAGTGTAAACCATCTCATAAAAGTTTGATAATTAATATCATTTTCTTTTGCAAATTGTGTTTTACTCTTACCAGACTTTTCATAAGCATTTAAATAAGCAATAATATCACCATCTTCATATGTTTTTCTCTTTGATGATTTCTTTGAATTATCAGTTGGCGTTTTTTTAAGTTTAATACCAGAAAACTTTTCACCTCTTAATTGATTTAAAACAACTCTTAAGTCTTCTATTAACTCATCATCATCAACATCAACACCAGCTTCTTTTAATTTCCTCTTAGCCTCTATCTTTGGATTGATAGGTTTAACCATTATACCTTTTTCAGCAGCTTCTTCAGGCTTAATTTGATTCCCTTTGTCATCAATATAATAGATGTCTTGTTTAATTGTTGATAGTATTTCTTTCAATAAATCTTTCATATTTATATATTTTAATTGATATGATTTTAATTATATGTAAATGTAGATAAATAAATAATATACAATATATATAAGTAAAAAATAATTTACCTCATATTCAATACATTATAAAAAAAGTTATATTATTTTATTAAAAAATCTAAATTTTTAAAATTATGTAGTATTTATAATTGTTAAACAAATATTAATGAAAACTAATAATGATTTCAAATATGATTTAAAAGTAGGACAACAAAAAGAAAATGAATTAGCTTCTATATTATCTGATTCAACACTAGAAGTTAAATATGATAGATATTCTAACAATCTATTTTTTATTGAATTCTATAAAAAATTAAAGAACGGTAAATATAAAAGAACTGGATTAAGTAAAACAGAAGCAAATTATTATGCCTTATGCAAATCCAATTCATTTTTAATCATTCCAACATCAACTTTAAAGAACTTTTTGAAATCAATTTTTGAAGAAAAAAAGAAAGTAGGATTTAAATTAAAAGATATGGTAATGATAACTGGTACATATGCAGTTGGAATTATCATTGACTTAACAGAACTAAACAATTATTTATTAAAAGAAAGAGAAACAAACATATGAACAACAAAATTAAAACACCCTCACAGAAGCTAATATATACGCTTGTAGCCATTTATTATTTATCTGCATCATTTGCCATAGCAGGATTATTCAACCTCTTAGATACGCTAATACCGATTGAAATAAGTCAATTCTTGGTAAAGTATCTACCTGTTTTTTTGCTAGTATTTATCATACTACAATTGATAATAATTTTAGGTAATCACTTTAAAAAAAATGCAAAATGATTTGATTGAATTCGTACAAAAACTTGCCCATAAAGTAGTACAGAAAAATAATAGACATTATGAAGATGTAATTCAAGACACATTGATAACACTTTTTGAAGAAAACATAAATGAAGTTGATGGTAATGAATTAAGGGTTAACCACCTTCTAACCTACCATTTTAACAGATACCACCGTAAAGACCGTAAAGAGTTGCGTTATGGCAATATAAGTAAGTTTGATAGTGTTGAAGTATCAGTTGATAATATAGATGCAAACAAGCTAAATGATATCTATCTAGTGTATAAGAATCAAACAAAAATGAAAGCTGAAAATCTTGAACTATTTTTTAAGATTAAATTTTTGAAACTTAAATATAAAGATATCAATGCAGATACAGCAACAAATAGAAAGATTGTAAATAGGGTATTTTCTGATTTTAAAAAGTATCTAATCAAAAATAACATTGAATTAAACCACTTTTTTGATGAACAAAAATAAGTATAGTAGTGGTTTTGAAAATGAATTTTATCACACATCAGAATGGATTAAAATAAGAAACTATTATTTCCAAATAAACCCATTATGTGAATTATGCAATCAATATAATATAGTTACACCTGCCAAAGTTGTTGACCATATTTTGCCAAGAAGAATTTGCAAACAACATGAATTGAATATTGATAATTTTCAATCATTATGTCAAAAATGTCATAACCAAAAAACTATGATTGAAATTAAAGTAAATGATTTAGATACTTTTATTATTGAGCTGGATGAGGGTAAATTACAGCATATAACTAGACCCGAAAAGAAGCTGGTATTATTGAAGTTGTTAAAAAAATAAGGGGTTAATTTAACCCTTTATTTTTTTCATTGATTCTAAATATTTATCAATTATCAAAATCAATATATAATCCTGTTCATTTTTAATATTATCATCATATTTATCTAAAAATTCTTTTAAATTTTTTGTCCTTTCACCCATCACTTGATTATTCTTAAAAAGAACTTTTATTAAATCTAAACTTATTAAATTATCAATATAATTTGTTTTTTCTTGAAGTTGATAATCATTAACATTTATTAAATCTATCCACTCCTTTATTAAATCTCGAACATTATCATTAATAAGTTTTTCATTCATCAATTGATTTTGAACGCTTGTATTTGCAGTTGTCAACTGACTAATTTTAGTTTTATTGGTATTATTCTCTTCTTGTAAATTGGTACTAAAAGTCCTTATTCTTTCAATTTCAGCATCCTTTATATCAATATTTCTCCTTAAATCTTCAATTTCACTATTAAGTTGGTCAACTTTAATTGCTTTAGTTTTTAATAAATTATATTTAAATTCTGCTTCTGCAACTTTTTCTTTTTCCTTGAATTGTTTGGCTAATCTTTCATACAATCTTTCTTTACGTTTTAATATTAATTTATCAGGAAAATATTCAACTAAAAGAAAAAAACCATTTGATACAATAATTACTATAATGGCAACGCCTAATGGGTTTAATAAATTTGTCCAAATGTCAATATAATTTTCATTTATGTGTTTTAGCCTATAACTAACTTCTTGATTGGAGTAAACAAAGTACGCTATACCTTGCCAGTTCCAAACTAACCACAAAAATAAAAATGTGAAAAAGAATGGGTTTGATAATCTTTCCTTAAAGAATTCATTCAAATCTTTTAGCCAAGTCATGAGATACTATTTAGTTGAATTTTATATATTATTTTTTACTTACTTTCTAAATTTTTCTTGAGGTAAGTATCAATTATGAGTAACGCAATCACATGATTAGGTAAATTTTCACCATAATAATTCTTAATTGAATTCACCAAATTTATAATTTCAATCTCAAAACTAGAAGCATTGGAAGGTGTAAAAGCCTTTTCTATCAATTCATCAATCTTATTATCCTTAAAGAAATTTATACTTTTTAAACTTGTAATTTCCTCCCAAGTAAATTTCATCTCACTTGGCATTTCTTTAAT
The DNA here is from genome assembly GCF_022549695.1 of Belliella calami. Classification (GTDB taxonomy): domain Bacteria; phylum Bacteroidota; class Bacteroidia; order Cytophagales; family Cyclobacteriaceae; genus Belliella; species Belliella calami. The sequence continues at coordinate 276,931 of NZ_JAKZGS010000001.1, forward strand.
ATAAAATCGATTTACATAAAATTTTATAAAATTGATTATTTCTCTTTTGAAACTTTCACTTTGTGCTTCTAAATTGTTGAATTCTTCATTTTTGAGTTTTAGCTTTTCAATCAAATCAACCTCTCTATTGGTGATTTCTTTTATCTCTGTGGATTTTTCGTTGACGTTAGCATTTAAATTTAAAATAGTTGAATTTAATGTTTTTATTTCTTCTTGATGAAACTCAACTTGCTCTTTCAATTCATCAATTGTTTTAACACCTTTCAATGCTAATTCAAATTGAGCTTGTTCAACTGCATAATCTTTTCTAAATGTATATTCTTCTTTTAATTTATCACTGTTCTTTTTGATTCTCTTTAAAGAAAAATAATTTGTTGAATACTCTAATGCAAAGTAGATTATATCCGAAATTAATATTGAAACAATTGTAAATACTATAGGATATATAAGGTTATAGTTCCAATCTTTATAATTTAATACTATGTAGTTTAATGTGTCCTTAATATCATCCTTTGAATAGATAAAATATGCAATTCCTTTCCAGTTCCAAATAATCCAGAAAAATAAGAATGTTGTGAAAAAGGGATTTGAAACCCTTTCTTTTAAAAATTTCAAAATATCATTAACCCAACTCATATATTTTAGATTTTTTCTAAAAATAGTAAAATCTACTTAAATAATAAGGGTTAATTTAAACCCCTCCTATAATGCAGTTGTAGAAAGGTTTCCAGAATCATCTACAGATAATAACCACCTTGAATTATTTGGTGATTGTAATATGATACCATTTACTTCAATATTTTCATCTCTTTTTAAATATCTCTCATCACCCCAATCAACATCAAATTCTAAAATACCATCTAATGTAATTTCACCAGTCAACCCAACACCAGTATTTACATTTGTGACTGTTCCAACATTCCAAACCCTATCAGCATTCAAATCTTGGTCAATACCATTAATAGTTAAAGTTCTGCTATTGGGTACTAAATCCAACCTGTTTACAGCACCAAGATTTCCTGTTTTAATAGTGGTGTTTTTTTCAGCTCTATTGTATTTGAGTTTCTTGTTTATATTTATGTTAATCATATCAAAAAATTTTATTCAATCCAATTTCTACCCATTAACCAATGTCCTTTGGCATAATTAACCCCATCGCTCCAAACCTCTAATTTATTTGGAAAAGTTGGGTATGGTCTTCCATCCCAAGTCCAAGCAAATAACATATCAGTATCAATCATCTTATTTTGATAAACACTACTAATCGGATTATTTGTTGAATCATTCCAATACTCTAAAAATGCTTGATAATATCTTTCCTGTATCAAATCATCTCTTTCACTATTTGAGTACCTTGGTGCAGTGGATTCACTTGATTTTGGGTCTAAGAACTTATTAGGTTCATTCGTACCTTTATCTATTGCACTACACCCAAATTCAGTATATACAATTCTTTTACTTTGAGGTTTCCAAGATGTTCGTGTACCAGGAAATTCAAAAGCCAATCTATTAAAGTGATTATTCAACCACCAATTTTTATTGTCTTTAACCCTATAATTGAAATCATCTATTGGGGTTCTAATTTGATTCTCTCTATCACTATCATTGGCATAGAAATAATCATATAATTCACCACCCTCAATTTGAGATTTTAGATAATCAACATTATATATACTACCCCAAACATCTTTATCAAGGTGTTCACCATCTCGCCAATCACTTAATGGAATATAGTTATCAATACCAATAAAGTCACAATTTGGATTCATCCAAAGACTATCCAAATGATGCAATAAATCCCCTGTTCCGTCTTGTGGTTGATATGGTGTTACCTCAGTCCAATCACTTGCATAAGTCAACTCAACACTATCACCCATTATTAACCTACAATCATCTAACAGTTTATTAAATTCAGTAACGGCTGGGAATGTAGTCCTAGCACTCCTTAACCAAGTCAAACCCCTCATTTCCGTACCTACTGCAAAAGCATCAACACCACCAGCTACTACACAAAGATTTGCATAATGTAGAATCATTTTTCTATAACTGTCTTGTGGTGTTCCTGAATATTGAACTGTATCACCTACTATTTCAAAATCATCTACAGTACAATCACCAAAGAAATTAGATACCGCTGTATTGACAAAACTTGTGTTATCCAATTCAGGCATAACAGATATCCTACCTCTCCAAGGAAAAATAGGTTGTTCAAACTCTCCAGTTGGTGAAGGTAAACCATTGCCTTCTTTGATATCCATCAATATAAATGGATAGAATAGTACCTTATAACCTTGTCTTTTCAATTCCTGAATACCTTCAATTATACTTTTGTCGCTTGGTGTACCACCGTATGCCAATCCTTCAAAAGTGTTTTCATTGTCTTCACTTATAAATATTGAATCAATATCAATTAAGATATCACTTACAATTGGTGGTGTTAACCAACTATCACCAATGGACATTTGTAAATCTATTTGGGAATGAATACCACTATTAAATCTAAATTCAACCGTAAACCATTCATCAAGTTTGGCTGTATATATTTTTTGGTCAAGTTCAACAAAACCATTACCACCCTCAACCCTTGCCCATACTGTTTGATTATCAGTATTCAATGCCTTGACATTATATTTAATAATGTAATCAGTATTGGTTGATACGGTGAAATTGGTTGCAAACTTATTGAATCCTGTATTAACATGTTGAACCCTTATTGCAGTCATTTCACCCCTTAAACCTTCTGCAAAGTTTGGTGTAAGTGTAACATTAGAATCTGCATAGTATGAACCATTATAAAATGAAGTGTTAAAATATGATGGTACTTTTCCGTTTTCTCGGTTGTAATCCGATACTATCCAATCATTAGGTGTACTAGCACCTTCTTTATGTTCTGTCTTTGGTAGTATTTTACAAAAGTCTGCCCTTAAATCAGTACCAAACCAAGATACAATTAATGATACATATTTAGTTGCAGGAATATCCCTTTTTAGATTAGATACTGCAATTTCAAAATCACTTGTATTTGGTGAATCATCAACATTTTGGTTTTGGAACTTTGAAAAATCAGAATCATCAGTATAAGTTGTAATTGTAGTACTATAAACAGACTCGCCAGTACTTGGCAACATACACATACCAGTGATATAATCCTTTAACCTCCTTACATTCTGTTTATTCTCTATCAATTCAATTGAATATGTACCCTGTTTATCATTGTAATTGAATTTATGGATTGCATAATCTTTGCCACCAATATTTAAACTAGACAATACATTAAATTCAGGGTTGTCATATACTTTCAATTCACCAGTAATATATTCTTGTTGGAATCCCAATTGTTCCAAAGATTGTGTTAAAAGAAAATCATAGATATCTAAATTTTCAAGTTGTAAACCAGTGTAATCCCTTTTTCTCCTAACAAATGATTTAATCATAAATGGTGTACCATTACTTTTCAATAGAGAATATTTATAATTAGCTTCTTCAAGATTAATGTAAAAAAATTCTTTATCCCGATTCAAATTATAGTTAAAAACATTCCTATTTGTACCCCCTTCATATCTTAATTCTTCAAGACCAATATTATCAATTTTTACCATATCCAACTTGGATATTATCATCTTAACACCTTGAATTCTTATTTCATTTGAACTTGGTAAAGCGGATTCATTTGTTACTAAATATGGATGAAAGAACCTAAAAGTAAATTCATTTACCCCCACCAAAACAGGCATATCCAATGAATAATCAAGACCGTCAATTAATGTTCCCACACTTAATAAATCAAACCCTTGACTACTATTTACTTCAATATTAACAGGTCTTGTAATATATGTTGGTGGCACGTTCAAACCTTGGTTTACATTGTATTCAACATCATTATTAATTGCTCTTATGTTGTAATAGATTCTTATATCTGTGTTTTCTTCAACCTGCTTAATCTTGTTTTCAAGTATTAATTTATCATTGTCAGGCAATAAATTAAAGTCCTCATCACTAATCCCATAATCAATATCAAACCTAACATTGAAACTCAATCTATAATCAAATGAATTTGAGTTTGATGAAATCACAAAAGGTATAGAATTTTCAATGTAAACATCCCTATAATCTCTATCAGCTCTTGGTGATGTTCTGCTTCCTTGCATATCCGCTATAGTATAAAAATAGATTTCATCGTTAATAACTTCAATGGGTATTTGGATGAAAACATAGTGATTCATTTTAACTATGTTATCAAATTTATTGGCATCTAAATAATTTGGTGCAGAATCAAAATTGTGAAACACTTCCATTTTTTTCAGTGAATCCCAAAAGGTTGAAAACTTACTTTTATTTATAAATCTATGGTTTTCATCAATTTCAAAAGATTGGTTTACATTTATAGACTCTGAATCATTTTCAAAATCTACTAGTTTTGGGTTCTTGTTAAATTCAAAATTTGTTATCAATAATCTATCAATGTATAATAGATAGGTAAAATTGAAAGTACTTGCCAACCTTTCCAAAAACTCATATAAACTCAATGGGTTATTATCAGCATCAAATAACGAATTTCTATTAATATGTACCAAGTCCAAAAGGTTTGAATCAACATCAGTTGTATTTGCCAAAAAATCATTAAACAGAATATCACTTTCACTATTGATATTATGATAAAGTAACCTATTTACATTTGAATAGATTGAATATAAACTATAGACTTGATTGAAAGGTAAACCCAAATCATTTACATTATATACCTTTAATCTACTAATAGCATCATAAAATTTAAGTGTTAAAAATGGATTGTTATTATCATCCCCTTCGCTGTATTGCTCCGCCAAAATATAACCATTCCAAAGATTAACACCATTTCTATAGTATTTTAAAATGAAATCATCTTCATCCTGTATCTCTTTGAAATCATTAATCAATTCCAAAGATTCTTTCAATTCCAATTGAATGTAAGAACTTTTGAAGGTTGCAAATTGATATTCATCACTAGACTCATAAGCGTATTGAACAGGGTTTGCACTACCAACCAATTCAATAATATCACCCGAATAGTTCTTTTTTAGAATATCAATGATTGTTGTGTAATTACCCCTACTTGTATATTCCAGCCTATATTTTACATTATAATCCATATACTTTATTTATTTTAATTGTGCTGTATTGTGTCATAAAAAAAGAGGTGATAAAACCACCCCTTTTAAACAAATAATAAACTATATAATTATTTTTAAAATCTACTTCTGAAGCGTGAATTGTTATTTAATACACCAACCAGTGCATCACCCTTGATTTTAAATTCAACTTCATTTGAATCAGCACCAATATTTCTTTTATTGAAAAAATCACTTGAATAACTTCCACCGCTACCTACAGAACCACCACCGCTATTAATGCTTGATTGTGCTTTACCTGCCAAAGCTGTCATTGCTCCACCAATTGCAACTAATGCAGCACCAGCCGCTATTGTGGTAACAGGATTGAAACCGCTTATTATTGCTTTCTGCATAACACCATAAGCTATTGCCATTGAACCCATTTGGACTAAGAATTTACCAAATGAACCTAATATTTTTGCACCCATTCCTTCCAATGCACTTTTACCATTTACCAGTAAATTACCAAATCCTTCACCTAATTGGGCAACTGAACTTGAAATGAAATTTGCCATTTGCATTGTCCATTGGTTTTGATATTCCGATAAAAATTGTGCTTGTTGTTCCTTCATAAGTTTATAAGGTTCATTCAACTTTTGGGCAACTTTCATTGATGCATTAAATGCTTTATCACCACTGATTTGAATTCTTTTTGCAAACTCATCACCATCAATACCATCAAGATTAAAGTTTTGCATTTTACCCCCAAAATCAATTCTTACTATATGGTCTTTTAAAGTAAGTTCCTGTAATTTTTTTGAAAACTCAATCAACGCATTAGAGTTGAAAGCCTTCTTATATTGTTTCTCAACATTGATATACTCATCACTTAGTTTTGAAACACCATTCATTCTTAACTCAATCATTGCATTACTTAAAGCGTTAACCCTTGCAGTAATATTGTCATAACTTTTACCAAGTACATCAGAAGAAATTCCAATCTTTTTCAACTCATTATTCAAACTTGTTACTATATCTTTTGTCTTCTTTAATTGGGCTTCTAACGCTTCTGCATTGGTTGTAGTTGGTGTAAATATTTTACCCTCATTGGCTATTATATTTTGAAGCTCTGACACTAGATTATTAAGGTTACTTTCAGTTTCTTCAATTATTGGGTTTGGCAATTCCAAAGCATCTTTATATTTAGTTGCACTTTTCAAACCTATATTCATTACTGTTTGGGTAGTGTTCCCAAAAGCTTTTACACCTTCGATAAGTGCTTCCCAATAGGTTATTTCACTTGCCATTTGAGCTTGTTTTTTATGCTCCATTTTCAAGATTTCCAAATCCAATTTTACATTGGCAATCCTTTGGTTATATAACTTTACAAGCTCCTTTCTTTCTGCTTCTGTCATCTTTGATGCACCTTTAGAAGCTTCAGATAAGTCTTTTGTAATTGTCTCTGAATCCTGTTTAATCTTGTTTAGTTTGGTGGTAGATTCATTCAATCTATCTGCGTATTCTTTGTTTTTACCATAGTTTTTATTGAGGTATTCACCAGCCATATATAAAGCACCCAATACAGCAATAACGGCTGTAACAGGTGCAATTACTGCACTAAGCGCAACCCCAAAAGCTGTAGTAGCACCAGTAGCACCAACCATACCTACAGATAGTACTTTTAATTTTGCTATTGTAGCAACTCCCATTGTAATCATCTTACCCAATCCAAATAATATTGGTGGAATAGCACCAGCAAACAATCCAAATGTTACAATATTTTTTTGTGTAGATGCATCCAATCCAGTAAACCAATTGGTAATACTTTGTACACCATTAGCCAATGAATCAATTGTTGGTGCTAGATTATCACCTATTACAATCTGAATAGCTTCAAGATTACTTTTCATTCTTCTTAAAGAACCACCCAAACCGCTTTCCATTTCTTCACTCATTCTTTCTGCGCTTCCAGTAGCTTCACCCATCAAACCTTGGTATCTTCTTAATTCAGAAGTACCAGCATTAAGCATTATATTAACAGCTTTAATTGAACGTTCTTCAAACAATTTAGAAAGTGCAAAATCTTTACTTTGTTGGGTCATTCCTCTGGTAGCACCTTCAATATCTTGCATTATATCTACAGCTGACCTCATAGCACCATTGGCATCATAGATTTTAACACTTTGATTACCTATTGCAATTGCCCCATCAACACTATTCTTTGTTAAGTCCTTCAACATTGCATTCATTGCAGTACCAGCCATACTACCTTTAAAACCGTTGTTTGCCAATACAGATAATAAAGAAGCTGTATCTTCTATAGATTGTCCTGCACTAGCAAAATTAGGTGCGACATATTTAAAAGCTTCACCAAGTTGTAAAACATTGGTATTGGCTTTGGCTTGTGTAGTCGCAAAAACATCTGCTACGCTAGAAGCCTTATTTGCTTCAATTGAATATGCAGACATTGTATCTGTAAGTATATCGGATGTAGTTGCTAAATCTGTACTGGATGCACTAGCCAAAGCAAGTACAGAAGATGTTGATTGTAGTATTTGATTGGTGTTATAACCTGCCAAAGCCATATAACCCATTGCATCTGCTACTTCACCACCACTAAATCTTGTGGTTGCTCCTAATTCCTTTGCCTTGTTTTCAAGCTTTAAAAATTCTGCTCCAGTTGCACCGCTAAGTGCTTTAACCTTAAGCATTGAATCACTAAAAATTGAAGCTGTATTAACAGAAGCACCACCAATTAAAGCTAATGGTGCAGTAATTTTCATGCTTAAATCCTTACCTACATTTGAAAGATTTTGCCCAAATCTTTTTACGTCTTTTTCAGCAGTTGATAATGCTTTATTTAATTGACTTGAATTTGCACCTAAAAGGACATTTAGATAGGCTATTGTTTTACCTGCCATATATATCAAAAAATTTTACTCTTATTATTAATTAAAAAATAAGGGGTTAATATATAACCATATACTAACCCCTTTATACTATAACTTCAATACCTTTTGGAATACCAATTATTGAAACATACTTATCAAATAATTCTGGTGTAAGTTTGAAATCTGATTTTTCCCATTCAAATTTATATAGCTTTTTAGGGTTTTTAATTTTACCGTTATGTACTGCAACTGAATAAAAACTTGATAATCTATTTTGCTCTAAATCAAACTTTAATCTTTGTTCATTATTAGTTTCATATTCTTCAATAATTGCTAATAATTCTTTATCATCTAAATTCCAAAAATCATTTACACCCAAACCAATTACACCTACTACATAACCAAACAATTTATATATATAAACTATTTCAGCTTTTTTTTTGATGTTGAAGTTTCTTCTTTTTGTTCCTCAATTTTATTCAATTCAATACCTAAAAGTTCTTTGAAAACTTCTTTGTTTTGGTCAAATAACATTGAAGGGTTTTCATTTTCCATCTCATCAATTGAGATATAAAAATCAACAATATCGATTGGACAATCTTGTTTAATATAGAAGTAACCAGCGACAATACAACTGTATATGTATTCTAATATATCACTTGATAATGAAGGGTTATAAGCTCTGTTATTCCTATCTTCAAAATTCTTATAAGCGTATGCAGATTTTCTAAATTCAAAAGATTTACTAAGTAATTTAATTTTTTTGTTCATATAGTTTATTAGTTTAAAAATATGGGTACATATTAATCTATGTACCCTTTAAAAATTATTAGGCAACAGTCACAATTTTTAAACCGCCTGTACCTTGAATTTCAGCACTGTATGTAACTGCATCATTCTTAGGACTATCAATGTCAACAGACATAATATAACCATCACCTTCATATACTGTTTGTGTAGTTGCATTGTAACCAAACCTGTATTTAACTTTAGTGCCATTCATTAACATTTCTATCTTATCAGAAACATTACTTGATGCTGTTTGAATACCTTCAACAGAAAAAGTATAAGAATACTCACCTCTACCATCAAACTCTTTGCAGAAGTTATCTAATTCGTCCACGCTGTCTTTAGTGGTTATCTCTATTGCATCTTTGGAGATGGAAAAGCTACTAGAAACTTCAGCACCATAAGCTTGATAAGTAGTACCTGAAACTTGCATATATAAGGAAATAAAATTTCCAATCGATTGACTCATATTATTATTATTTTAAAAAATTCTTTAATTATTATATACATTATTTATTTATTATTCTTAAAAATGTGCTATAATCCTAACTGTTTTATTATAAACTTTTGCATCACTTTTATAACTTGTTTTGAAATTCAAAAAATCAATACTAAATTCTTTATTATCAATTATTGCTTTATGTGCTTCAAATAAATCCCTTAAAAGATTACATATATTTTCTAATTGAAAAAACCTATCTGAAAAAACATCAAATTCAATTATATATTCATCTACTTCAGCTTTTTCCAATTTATTAGATATTGGGGTTTCATCACTAACTATATATGTTACTAAGGGTAGATTGTCGTATTGATTTTGGTTTACCAAGGGCAAAAAATTATTATTGATAATTGATTGTAACCCACTATCATTATTAACCCTTAAAACTATGTATTCAATTAAATTCATATACTATTGATTATATTTTTAATCTCATTTGAAAAAACTTTAACAGCTTCATCTTTAGTATTCTCATACCCTCTATTGAAAAAATCATTTGTTGGCATCTTTCCAGTATTGGTTAGTTTCAAAAATTTACCCCCAATGTTTACAATGGATGGTTTGTTTAGGGTTCTTTCATCACTACCAAATTCAACTAAATGAGCGTGGGGTGCTAGTTTCCTATCAGCTCCCACCCTTATCAATGCACCGTTTTTTGAACCATAAGAGTTATCATTAAATACTTTGATTGACTTTTTTAAATTTCCTGTTTCAACTGGTGCAGTTTGTTTAACACCTGATTTAATTTTGTGTCCTGCTTTCCTTAATGCTTTCTTTATGGCATTGATGGAAACTTTATTATCAAGTTTTTTTAACTTTTTGATTAAATCACTTTCACCCCTTAAATCAATTTCAAAATCATTCATAAAGCTTAAATCTTGATTTATGTTGTGTAATTAGTTGTAACCCTTCCTCATATCCAATCTCTTTAATACCCTTGATTTCATATACTTTATTTGAATCCTCATCAAGTATCAAGTATGTATTATCAATTTCAAAATCTGGAAAATGAATAGTAAAAAATGTTATTTCAGAAACAATATTTTGATTCGCTTCAAACCTTTCAGTATTTACTTTATCATACTTTTCTGCATCACATTCATACACTTTTGTAAATGTTGAAACAGGTTCATTGTAACTGTTCTTTGTAGTTACATTTTCATAAAAAGAAATATATCTATTGAAGTTACCTATATACATTTTACATTAAAATTTTATTCTTATATGGCTGTAGAAGATATTCAACTACTTTAATGTTTGTGGTACTTCTACCAATTACTATATCTTGCCTATTACTGAATAAATCACCAATGATAATTAAACAAGCTTGTTTAAATGATTCGGGAATTACCAAGTAATCAGATTCTTTGGTATCATATATAATCTCAACACTATAAGCATCTTGAAAATCATCACCAAAAAGATTTATAAAACCCTTATCAAATTCATATTCAAAATCAATTGATAATTCACTTTCATCTTCAGCCAAAAGCTTTACAGAAAAAATTTCAACACCTTCATAATCATTAAGTTTAAGCTTAAAAATCAATTCATTATTCAATTCAAAAACCTCTCTAACCCTTGAAGCTATCAATGTTTTATTTACAATATTTTCAACCTGTACAGAAGCAACTTCAATCAAGTTTGAAATATACATATCATCTCTACTATGGCTTATCCTTAGATGCTTTTTTACCTCGTCCAGTGTTACCAGTTGATTGTTTAGGCTGTTTAATATTTGGTAATTCAATCTCATCAATTAACTCTATTTGATTATTAATTTTAATTTTCTCCAATTCATTTTCATTTGATACTTCAATTATTGAATCATTGAAATATCCTGAATATTTACCAGCTTTAATTATCTTTATTTTCATCTTCAATATCTTCTTTAGTTGTTACAATTTCCTGTAACTTTTGAACTGCATCCTGTATAGTGTAGATTTCTAAATCGTTATATATCTTATTTCCAATACCTTTTTCTAATACAATAATTAATAATTGTAATTCTTTCATATAGCTTAAATAATGCTTGTACTTTATTTATTTTTTTAAGTTGGTTATGTGGCAATAAAAAAAGGGATTGAATAAATCAACCCCTTCATTATATATTTACTTCATTATATATTATTCTGCATCCTTAATAATTGAAATTGCTTCAGGATAAGTGAAAGCAAAATCGTGGAATGTATTAGACACAATTTTTGTCTTAGCTTGTGAAGCCAATGTATAAGGGTCAACAATCAACTCCATTGCAGAAAAATTACCCAAAACAACTTTGGAGAAATCACCAAAAGCTAATGCACTTAAACCAGTACCATCACCTTTAACAAGATTAGATGGAACATAATTAGAAGCTACATAATCAAAGTCAGCTAATTTATCAGATAGTACCATTTTACCACTACCAGCATCAATTTTAGTTTGTTTCAATGCACCCCAAGTTTTGTAATTGATAAGGAATTTAGCCAAATCAATATCTTCACTTGCTTCACCTACTTTTTGAATCATTTCTAATACTTTTTCATAAGTCAAAGCACCACCATTAACACCCATTACTACAGGTATAGTACCACTAGCAGAAAGTAACAATTCAACAAATTTAGTATCTAAAGCTTTTCTAATTTTTCTTTGTAATGTCTCTCTTACAACTGATTCAGCAATTGAAGATTGCATTAACAATTTATTAGAAATTGCATATGGTGCAGCTAATCTTTTTGGTCGAAGTGGTACAGAACCAACTTCAAAATCAATATTTGCAACATTATCATTTTCATCAGCCCAAACAGCATCTACAGATGTTTTTTGCTTTGGCATATCAATATTATTTTCCAAACCATTGATTACAGTTAAACCCAATCTTTGAATTAAAGAACCTTCCATTAATTCATAAAGAAATCCTGATTTATCAGTTTGAACCAATTCACCACCTTTTGCACCTGAAGCACCAGTAACACTTAAATCTCTTACATATGAAGCAGGAATAGCTACAGAATATTCATTTGATTGATATACACCTTTTGCTCTTAATTCTTTTTCACCTTCATTCTGTACATCAGAATAAAAAGAATCTAATGGTTTTCCACTTCTAACTTGATTGATATGTTCAACCAAAGAATAAGTTCTTTTTTCTTCTTTCTTGAATGTTGGTGTATCAACCTTACCAGCCATTCTAATTTTAATATTTTCTTCTTTTTCCGCTTGAAGAATATCAACATCTAATTTTTCAATTTCCTTTTCCAAAGCATCAAATGAAACTTTTTCATCTTCATTAAAACCTCTTTTTTCATTATCTTTAGCATCAATTAATTTACCCATCTCATTTAGTTTTGAGTTTCTTAATTGCTTTAATTCAGTACTTTTCATATATTATTTATTTTAAAAAATTTTCTAATTTTAATTAATTACATATTATTTATTTTATATATAATATGTTGTGGCAATTTATTTTAGCAGTTTCAAAAATTTGTATTTGTAATTATATATATCAGAATCAATATTATATTCTTTTACTTCAATTTCTGTTTTATCCAAATCTTTTTTTATTTCTTCAAAACTTCTAACCATTGAAGATGTATTATCATAAGCAGGATTAGTAACAACTGAAACATCAGATATTTTAGCAAATTGTGTTATATATCTATAGTATTGATTACCTATTTTTTCCCAACGTTCCCCACTCCCATCACTAGGTAAATAGAATGCAAAAGAAGATTTATTAATATTTTTCTTTTGAATGTTTCTATATAAATCTTTTACATAACTTATTTCATTATCAACTTCAAATTTATATTTCAATCCTTCACTATCAATTTCCAATTGTAAGGTGTCTGTATCATTGCTTTTTCTTGCCAATACATAATTATGGTTGTGGTTTAAAAGCGCAACAACATCATCCATTTGGGTATTTTCATTAATTGCAGTAGGTTCTATTATCTCTTTAAATCCACCTAAATCTTTTGATTCTGAATTGAAGCGCAAACCATACCCTTCAATGTATTTACTTTCTTCAACTTCTGATATTCTAAATTCAATACCTTCTGTATTTCTTATTTCCTTTTTCATATTATTCACCATTCTCTAACTCATCCTCATTTAATTCCGCCTTGCTATATTCATTTCTTGCTTTACTATCATAGTATCTACCTATAATAGATTTAGGAATTAAATTAGCTTGTATATATGTTTCACCATTTACAACATCATTCATATCTTCCAGTTCTCTTATTTCTTCTGGTGATATCGCACCCATATAAAACAGTTGTTTATAATATTCTGCTCTACTTTTTGAATCACCTCTTAACAATGATTCAATATTACCTTTGAAATAATACCCATCATTTATTTGGTTCTTTGTTAATAGCTTGTGTTTTAACTCGCTTTCAATCATTGTTATAATGGGCGCTAAGGTTCTTTTATAAAAATCCAATTGCATAGCTTCAATACTATTGTATGAACCTGCACTTTCAGAAGCAACTATAAAAATTGGTACATTTAGAATCCTTGCAATTTCAGCTGTTTGAATGTTTCTAGTTTCAATTAGCTTTACTTCTTCAGGGGTAAAACTTATTGGTTTAAAATCAAATCCTTTATCAAGTACTAGTATTGATTTAGAATTTGAACCAGTAAAGTTTTTGGTAATAGATTCTCTAAACTCTTTCTTTTGTTCATTTTTTAACTCAAATTCAGAAGTAATAACACCCTTTAAATTAGCTCCGTCATTGTCAAATACTGATTTAGTATAATTGGTACTTGATAAAGATATTCCCAAAGTTGTTGCATATACTTTTATCGGATTGATACCAAAAGCACCAACACCAGTATTTTTAAAAACAATGCAATCATCACTGTGATAGGGTATATTATTAATTATATAGTATAATTCACCTTCATATAATTTAGCTTCTGATACAGCTGAATAGTGTATTAATTCCAAAGATTCAACATTACCAGTATTTTCATTTCTGTGAATAATTGCAATTGAAGTACCTTTATACAACATTTGATTTATCATCATTCTGAAAAAATCAAAAGCATTCAAATTTTTGTTTGGCTTCTCTTTAACAATGAAATATAAATCATCAGATTTTTGAATTTCTTTATCCTTAAAAAGTTTGAATGGAATTTGCCCAATTGAATTACTGATTGCATTTACACCGCTTGAATATGCTGTAATAGATGCAACTGTTTTATCACTTACTACAACATTGTTATTAACATCAATAGTATGTACACTTGGTGAAAAGAAATCTTGGTAAGTTGAAAAAGCAGTTTTAAATGATTCAAAAATATTCATATATAGATATAAAAAAAGGGGTTAAAGTATTAGTTATTATTCTTAAAAAATTAGATTACCATCATTACATTAGTTGAAAAAACAATTAACCCCTTTGGTTATTTATTTATAAAAAAAATGATTGTGGCATATATCATTTTTTAAGTTCGTTAATTTTGGTTTTAAGCTTAGAAACTACATCAATTGGGATTAACTTCAACTCGAAAAAATTTTCTGATATACTTATTATTTGTTGTCCTAAAAACACAGCATAAAAAATACTGTACAATGGCATAAACACTATACTGTAAATACCTGCAAATTTCAGTATAGATAACAATATCAATGCAGCAAAAAGAGTTAATAAAAATCTTGGAAACTTTTTAGAAACTAGTTTTTTATCTTCTATTTCTTTTGGTATTGGTAAACCATCCTTTTTTAATTTTACTATTTCCAGACTATACTTAATTGATTTCGCAACACCTGTTAAAAAATCAATGCAATATAAAATCATTAAAAAATAAATTCCACCTGCACTTACAAACAAATAATTAAAAACTAGATTAATCAAAAGTATCAATGGTATTAAATACTTTATTACTATCTCGCTGTTAACGTGCTTAAATACAGCTTCTATATATTCATCAAAACTTGAATACCCAAAAATCATTATTTCATTCTTTATTTAATTATTATTTATAACATAAAAAAACCATCACCATTATATTCATTTGATTCTTCTTCATTTGTCAAATCTTCAATGTATTGCCCTATGTTCATTATCAATGCTACAACAGCATCTATTTTATCAGATGATTTACCTTTAACAGGTTTGATATTTTCGTGATTGTCTTGAAATATTTTCAAGTTGCTTATACACCAGCTCAATACTTTATTATCATTGTGTTCTATTGTTTTATTTAAAACCATTGTTTCAAATTCTTTGGTAGCAGGGGAAAAAGTTTTAATATTTTGATTGAATTCTTTCATTGGTGCATCAATTATTTTACTCACTTCTTGACTCATATAATTACTCAAAAATCTATCATATGTTACTTTTTTGATATTGTATAAATTATTGATTTCATCAATTTTCTCTAGTACAAAATCAAAATCAGTTGTTTTACCCATTGTCAAAAACAGGTTATTACTTTCATCTTCTGCCCAATTTAAAAATACCCTGCCAGCTGAAATATTTTGTTTTTCAACCGCTGAATCCATTGGTAAAAAGTTAAATGACAATGTTCTAAATTTATTTCTTTTTTCAGTAGGTGGAAAAAGTAAATTGATACTTGTTAAATCTTTATTGCTTGATAAGTCATATGATAAATAACATTCGTCACCCAATAAATCATTATTAGTATATTCAACTTTACAATCATTCCAGTTTTTAGTTTTTATGAAACTATGAATATTATCTTCCCAAATATTCAAATGTAATTGCCTAAATGCTGAATATTGAGTTGGTATGTTTTTGGCTTTGTTGCATGCATTCAACAAATAATCCAATGTAACCCCATAGCCTAATGATGGATTAGCAAGTTTTAAATTATCAATGTCATCAATGGGTAATTCTGGATTTCCCTCAAAAATGAAAGGTAAAAAAGTATCATCTTCAATAACCCCTTCAATAATCTTTTTTGAATATGTATAGAGTTCATAACATATATGATTTCTATTTGTACCAGCAGTAGTAATTGTAAAAATTATTGGTTGAATTCTCGCCCCAATTGAAGTTGTAAGTACTTGGTAAAGCTCATCATTGGGATGTGCATGAAGTTCGTCTATAAGTGCAAAATGTGTATTAAATCCGTGCTTTGTTTTAGCTTCGCTTGATATTACTTTAAAAAAGGAATTGGTTTTTTGATACTTGATTGAATTCAGATAAATCTTTAATACCTTATCAAATTTAGGTTGTTTATCAATTATAGCTTTTACAATATCAAAGCTTAACCGTGCCTGTTCCTTATCAGCAGCAGCAAAATAACATTGTCCAAATTCTTCATTATCCAACAATAAAACATACAATGATACAGCTGAAGCAAATACGGTTTTTCCGTTCTTTCTAGGTATGAATAAAAAAACTTGCTGAAACTTTCTATACCCATCAGTTATTTTTTTCCATCCAAATAGATTACTTACCAGTTCCTTTTGCCAAGGCAATAATATAAGTGGTTGACCTGCTTTTTTACCATCTACTATTTTTACATATTTTTCAATAAATCTGATTGCCCTATTTGCTTCTACTTCATCATAAAAATATTTAGATGTATCTATTTTAGAAAAATCAATTGTGTAACTCATGAGTTATTTTGATTTAAAATAATCCATTTATATTCAGGTATTGCATCAAAACTTGGACACTCTTTTATTCTTTCCCAAGTATCAATTATACCATTACCATTAACATCTTTACTTATATCTCTATGACCTAAAATTTCAATCTTAGCAGTTGCATGATTTAATTCAATCCATTGTATAGCCTGAAAAATCGCATTTAAAATACCTGCTTTCTGTGCTTCTGTTCTTGTGTCTTCAGCTATCTTATAATTAGTTCTTGATACACCACCAATGTATGATATATGAATACTGTTAGTATTGTAGCCACGTACACCATTTACTATTTTTCCAAATTCAGTAATCTGATTTTCACCACCATCTAAATCAATGATGATATGATAGCCATTTGATTTCCATCCTAATACATTTTTCCAGTAGTTTTTTATTGCTTGTATGTTACCGTAACCAGCGGTACAGTGTAAAAAAATTCTATATGTCATTTATTATCTAAAAATTATTATAATTATAATGGATTACCTACCACTACAACTGCGTAAATAAACTCATTCTTACTAACTAAATCCCTATTAATATTTGTTGGTAATGTATTTGTATTATATACGCCAGTCATATGATAATTATTAATATTATTATTTGTATATGAAAATAATTCGCTGTATCCATTACCAGCAATAGTTGGTGGTGTAGTAATTACAGATGCATTGAATATAATACCAGCGAAATAAATACCTTCATCAAGTATAATTGAGGGAGAAAAATTAATTATACCCGAACCGAATCCAATATTTTTAAAACTATTTGTACTAATATTACTAATAACTAATTCATAATTACCATTATCATCTAATCTGTAAATAGAGATACCATTGTCACCGTTACTTGTGTATGTTGAATTACCTCCATTTTGGTGGAGTACAAAACCAGTAATATCACTTTGTCTTTTAATATAAAAAGGTATTAAATATAAATTACCTGACTGAAGCGGTGAAGAATCACTGATATTTATTAAAGACATATTTAATGTATAAGATATATATCCACCACCCAATGCCCTAAATCCTTTTATTTCAGCTGATAAACCATCATTACCATCCATTCCATCTTGACCATCAATACCTTTTAAACTTTCTAACCATTGTTGTTCATTTCCTTCATATCCATTATTAATAGCTATCTGATAAGCTGATAATCCATCATTACCATCATTACCATCTATTCCATCTTGACCATCAGTACCATTAGTACCATTGATACCATCTAATCCATCTATTCCATCTTTACCTTTTAAACTTTCCAACCAATCAGATTCATTTCCTTCAAATCCATTACTAATAGCTATCTGATACGCACTAAGACCATCCATACCATTAGTACCATCTAATCCATCTTGACCATCTATACCATTAGTACCATCTTTACCATCTATACCGTCCGCTAAATTATCCTCAACATTTTTAATCCGTTGGATGATGGATAAAGTATCAATTATTTCATTTCTGACTGTTATATTTATTTCATCTCTATTTACTATAACATTATAATTTTCCATTAAAAAATATATTTAAAAAAATTAATTTAAGTTTGTTGATGTTGAATTTACATTATATGTAATTGATGCAATAGTAAATTCATCATCATTTTTCTTAACTTTAACATCACTATAATATCTATTTTTATCAAGTTTAAAAGTATCTTTACTTGTTAATTTTATCACCAATATATTATCATTATTAATTTCCAATCTATTACCCAATGTTAATTTTATTGTTTGTGTTGGATGAGTTGGTGACGATGAGATATCCGCATAGATATTATCATAATTATTTAAATTAATTATATCCTCGTTAACATCTACAAAGGTTAATGTAAAACTTATACTATCACCTCTTTTTATATTAATATTAATCATATTCATTTTTTTTTACTTTCTAAAAATTGAACTCATCATTATCATCATTATTATTGGGTTTGAATTCTACTTTATTACGGCTTGATGGTGTCATACCAAATTGTTTAAGTACATCAAATACCTGTGAAAAAAGTTGTCGCTTATAACCTAATAATGGGTGCTGTTTGGAGACTAATTTATTACGGTTATTGAAATCTTGTATAATTTCACCTTCTTTATCAATCAACCTAGTAACCTTTATATATTCCCCATATACATCACTAAGCATAACCAATGCAGGTGCATCAAGCGATGTGAGTAAATTGTAACCCTGCAAACCAAGTTCTTCAATGAGATTTAGGAAAATCTTTTTCTTTTCACCTTTTAAAAAAGTAGGTGGTTTAAATGCTTGAACAGAATCAAATTTTACATCTTTGTTTTTGTCTCTGTCAGCTCTGTAAGTACCATCTATTTTTTTTATCTCATTTGGTTTCATTTATATAGTTTAGTTATGGGGTTTTAAGGTTAAATTTTTGACTTGGTTTGTTCGGCTCTAGGTGGAAGGGTTTTATGGAAAAATCAAAAAAATCTTCAATACCCCCTACCCATAGACTTTTTTACCCGAAAAAAACAGAAAAAACATCAATACACCTTTCATTATTTATTCCTGTAGGCTTTAATTGTGTCATTGATATTGTCTATTTACATTTAATAATTTACTCATAAAGACAATAATTATAGTTATATACTATCATTATCATCATTCATAATACTCTTTAATGCAATCATTATTTTTAGTTTAATTTCAGCTTCTTTATTCAAACTTATTTGTTTCTTTCTTAATGTATTAATTAGATTAATATTTGATTTGTTAGTGTTCATATATTGTTTATATATAAATACTTTATTTTTTAAAAAGTTTGATATTTATAGAAAATAATTTAAATATTATTTATCTATATACAGTATATATAATACTTAAGACATATATTTACATATATATTAATAAATGAAACAAATTATATATAATATGAACACTAACAACACTATAATCATCAACAGACTAATTAACCATTCATATATGTATGGCAAGAATGTAAAAACATCAGAAGCTAGAAATGAAGTTTGTAAGCTAATTAAAGCTAATTAAAGCTGGTAAAGCTGAAAAGTTAATTGATACAGAAGAAACATTAATGTACAAGTTAAGGGGTTAATTACCCCTTTAAAATAACTCTAAACTATATATAATATGAGAACTACAGAACAAAAAATTGAAATGGCTTTTAAATCTAAAAATGAAGCAATGATTGAAATGTTGGGTTTAAATCAAGATAGCAACATCTTTAATTATGGTTTGAAATTAATGTATGCCTTAAAATACAATTATGTTACAAGTGGGGAATATGATGATATATCAAAAAAATTACAGCGGTATTGTAAGCTTGAAGAAATTGAAACAAGTAATGAGATAGTAAGTTTGTTTTAAAAATAAAACCCCTAGAATAGTTTAGGGGTTTTTAATTTTCAACCAAGGAAAGTATAACTATTAAAATTATTTTCGGTTTTACTATTTACATAATTATCAATAAAACTTTTAATCAATTTCAAATCATTTATCTCATTATCTAGCTCATCAATTTGTAACTCTCTTTTATAATCTTTATCATCTAAATATGGTGTTGAAAGTTCATGTATTAAATTTCCATTGGATGAAAATCTAAGTCTAAAAACCCATTTAAACTCTCCATATTTTTCTTTGATTGTTATTTTTAAATCATTTCTTTCTTTTCCTCCTGCTATAATAATTGTATCTTTAGTTGATTTTTCTAACAAGCGGATAACAGCATTATATTTAATCATTAAATCATTTATTCTATTTAGAAATTTTAAGTGATTTTCTGATATCCTTTTTTCGTTCTGTCTTAATTTTTCAAATAGTGGGGTAAGTGTGTCCATAAGTTTTTTTTACTAAGATAAAAAAACGAATGAAAAATTAGTTAAAACTTTAATAAGAATTTGATTTTTTTCGCTAAAATTACGAATTCCTAAAAACTAATAAAATATGAAATATTTTGAAGCAATAGCATATAGAGAAAAAAACCTGCATTTAATTGGTCAGGATTATCAAGGTAATAAAATTAAAGAAATTACTATTTACCCCAGAGAAGAAAGCCTACTTAATGAATTTTTAAGCATATATATTACAAACAATTTTGACCCAAAATTTCCAGCAACTCTATTTGATTCTGAAAATTATGGGTTATTAATACATTGTGTAGAACCAACAGTTGAATTTGCTTATTGTGATATTTCTGATTTAGGTACTGCATACAAGATTGAACTACCAGAAGGATATTAAAAATTAATAGGGTTTAATTAACCCCATTACACTTTAATTTACATAAAAACACACTAGTGTAATCAAGAAACAAAATATAAAATAGTTTTCTATTTTGTTTTTCATTTTCAATACCTTCTTTCATTTTAATATAATTATTTAAAAATAAATTAAACCAGTATTCATTATCTAAGTCAAAATGTAAGTCAGAAAGATTAATGACTTTTGATATTTCATTAGAATAAGGATTTTTAAATTTTAATCTTACATTTTTCTCATCTAAAAATAATATTTTAAAATACCACTTCTTATTATTTAACCCTTCTTTAATTTCAAATATAACATCTCCATTATTACTATATCTAAATGTTTTTATTTCATCCGTGAAAGTCCTTTCAAATTCATACCCAATTGCTTTTAACTGTTTGAATATTTCTTCAGTTTTTTCACAAAACTCTTTTCTACTTTTTGAAATTCTATTTGTTTGAATTTCTAATTCATTAATTAAATCAACAATTTTTTCCATTGCTTTTGTTTTTTCTTAAATGTCTCACAACAATTAAGGAGATAAAAAATAATAAAAGCAAGCCAAGGTATTATTTTACATAAAAAAATATCAGTTTCTTCTTTTCATTGGTCACAAATTAAGATTAAAAATTCAAAATAATAAAGGGGTTTAATTAACCCCTTTTTGTTTGATTCTGTATATACCTTTTTTAATCATTCTAACCACTTTTTTATCATCTGATAATGTTACTTCATTTTTAAACAAAAACCTGTTAGAATCAAGATTGTATATACTTCCTTCTATTTTATACTTATTATCCAATTCCAGCACTTTGATTTCTTCTTTACCCTTTGTATTAAATTCATTATACATTCCAGTTAATTCAATTATCAGATTAGAATATGATAAAACTATATCGGTATCATCAAGATTATAAAGGGTGAAATCTTTGATTGAATTATCTGTTTCAATATTCTTAATAACTGATTCACCACCTATTTTTAAATCAACTACATAATCTAAAAGATTGTCAATGTTCAAACCTAAATACCTTACAGTATCTTCAATGCTTGAATGGTGAAGAAATTTACTAGCAATGTAAATATTATTGGTATGGTTATAAATCAGTGTACCAAATGTTTTTCTCGCTGAATGGCTTGAAATCTTTTCCGAAAGCTTAAATACACTTAATTGATTAGTATCATAGTTGTATTCTGTGATATCCCTATCATTTATAAATTTATTAATGTAATATCTTACAACTGTAGATTCAAATGATGTTTTGGCAGTTTTATCCTTTTTATCCTTAAAACTGTAAAATTCATAATTAAGCTTACTTGCAATCACTTTTGCTTGCTCAAACAATGGTATTTCAACTTTCTTTTTTGTCTTGGTGGAATAGAATGTAAGTTTATCACCTTCAAATGATTTTGAATGCAAATTAGCCAATTCGGATATTCTTAAACCTGTAAAGCTTCTCAATAGAAATTTACCCAAAGCATTTAAATACGTTGGTTTTTCCGTTAGTTTGTCATTGATGTAATAAGTGTAAAGAATATTCAACTCATTTATATCTAAATGTGATATTTCCCTATCATCTGCTTTATTATCTTTATTAAGGTTAACCTTTAACCTATTGATGTTTGTTTTATTTACTGTGTTATACCAGTTGATTACAGCATTTATTTTTTCAATCTTATTTACAACTGTACCAGCTCTATTGATTTTTTTAACCTTACCATTAATAGTTAATTCAGTTTTAAGAAAATCAACAAAATTATTTCTAAAATTATCTGCATTGTGTTCAATGTAATCTACAGTAACTTTATACTTATTATAGGCTTCATAATCCTCAATTGATTTACCTGTATATTCATAAGCTTCAATAGCTGATTCACTTTTACACTTTTCATCCCTGTATTTATAAACCCAATAAACCAAAGAATCAGATTCAACTTTTATGTATTGAATTTTCTTATTTTCCTTAATGGATTTGATTAATTCACCAATATCATCTGAAGTTGGTTCTGGATTGATTTTTAAAAGCTTATAATATTCATCCTCTATCAATTTAAGCTTTTTGTTTATTCTATCAGATTCAGGATGTTTTTTTAAAATAACTTGACTAGCTTGGTTAAATAGGCTTTCATCAACTTTTTCACCGATTCTTTTTTTAATCAATTTACCTTTTACGTATGTGATAAATGCAATGGCTTTGAGATTATTATTATCTTTGTGCCCATCAAGAAAGTAATGGTTATTCATATTATTACAGTTTACTTATGTGTTTATTACACCTGCAAGGTAAGAATTAAATCTTCAGTTCCAAAAATGTGTAATAATTAACTGTAATAAACAATCAAAAAACAGCTAAAAAAACAAGGGGTACAACGTTTAAAAAGCCTGTTTAAACCATTTAAAGGCTTATGATTCTTTGTACCCCATAGGAATCACAATAAATTATATCCGCACTATTCTTATGGGTTCATCCACCAAATACATCTTTATTACAGGAGGCGTCACCTCTTCATTGGGAAAAGGCATCATTGCAGCTTCTTTGGCTAAATTATTACAAGCTAGGGGCTTCTCTGTAACTATTCAAAAATTCGATCCATACCTCAACATTGATCCAGGAACTCTCAACCCTTACGAACATGGTGAATGCTATGTTACTGAAGATGGAGCTGAGACGGATTTGGATTTGGGACACTACGAAAGATTCCTAGATACACCAACTTCTCAAGCGAATAATGTCACTACGGGAAGAATTTACAACAATGTAATTACCAAAGAACGTAAAGGTGAGTTTCTTGGAAAAACTGTTCAAGTAATCCCTCACATCACAGACGAAATCAAGAGGAATTTTTTCAAACTAGGTGAAGATGGACAATTTGATGTCGTTATCACCGAAATCGGCGGTTGTGTCGGTGATATTGAATCATTGCCATTCATTGAAGCAGTAAGACAAGCTAAATGGGATCTTGGCCAAAACAATTTTTTGGTTATTCATTTGACTCTGATTCCATTCTTGGCAGCAGCAAAAGAACTTAAAACCAAACCTACCCAACATTCTGTAAAGCAATTGCTGGAAGCAGGGATTCAACCTGACATTTTAGTGTGTAGAACAGAGTATCACCTTCCTCAGGAAGTAAAGAAAAAACTGGCGCTATTCTGCAATGTTCAACTCAATTGTGTCATTGAAGCAATGGATGCCTCTACGATTTATGATGTGCCTTTGTTGATGAAAAAAGAGAAGTTGGACGAGAGGGTGATGAGCAAATTAAAGCTGACTTCCAAAACCAACACAGACCTTGAGCAATGGAAGGATTTCTTGGGAAGGTTAAAAAACCCAACGCAAGAAGTCAATATTGGTTTGGTTGGAAAATATGTATCTCTTCCAGATGCCTACAAATCCATCATAGAAGCCTTTATCCATGCTGGAGCTGCTTCGGAATGTAAAGTAAATCTCACATTGATTTCATCAGAAGAACTCCATGCTGATTCGATTCCAAAAAAACTTGAAGGGTTGGACGGTGTAGTAGTTGCCCCAGGATTTGGAGAGAGGGGATTGGAAGGAAAAATCGAAGCTGTAAGGTTTGTGCGTGAAAACAACATTCCATTCTTTGGGATTTGTTTGGGCATGCAGGTAGCAGTAATCGAATTTGCAAGAAATGTCTTAGGACTGGAAAAAGCCAACAGCACGGAAATGGATCCTGAATCTCCTGATCCCGTAATTGGCTTGATGGAAGATCAGAAAAACATCGAACTATTGGGAGGAACCATGAGATTAGGATCTTTCCCATGTGAATTGAAAAAAGGAAGTAAAGCATACCAAGCTTACGGAAAAGCCAAAATCAACGAGCGTCATAGACATCGATATGAGTTCAACAACGCTTACCTGAACAAATTCGAAGAAAGCGGAATGTTTGCATCTGGAATCAACCCTGATACAGAATTGGTAGAAATCATGGAAATAAAAAATCACCCATGGTTTGTGGGCGCTCAGTTCCATCCAGAGTACAAAAGTACAGTACTTACCCCTCACCCATTATTCGTAAGATTTATTAAAGCAACAATAGAAAATAAAAAGACAAAATAAATCCTCCTATATTTGTCGAAAATTGCATGATAACCCAAAGGAATGTTTTGGAATTGTCTTTCCAATTTATCCTTTGTGTTACCTTTGCTTTTGAATAGACAGTTTAATTTAAAATTATGGATAGAAACCAAGCGACAGGACTGATCCTTTTCGCAGCAGTAATTCTGGTGTATTCGATTTTCTTCACCAGTCCTCCCGAGCCCCAACTTCAAGAACCTACAGGTGAAGTAATCTCATCAGTTCAGGGAAATCCCACTGAAAACATTACACAAGAAGTGGAAGAAGTCGACAGCCTTCAAGACCTCAAAGCACAGATCCAATATGGCGTTTTCGCTTCTTTGGTAAAAGGCAACGAGTCTGAAGTGACTTTAGAAAACGATAAAATGATCGTAACCTTTTCTACAAAAGGTGCTGAAATCAAACAAGTCGAGTTAAAAGAGTATAAAACTTGGGATCAAAGACCTTTGATCTTGATGGATAATGAGAGTTCAGATCTCTCTTATCAAATCAACACAACAAAAGGAAGCCTGAGTTTGAATGAATTCTATTTCACAGCAAATACCAGTACTTCCCAAGTGGATGGCGAGTCTGTACCCACAATAGAGTTTACAGCTCAGACTAGCAGCGGTAAGATCACCAGAAGCTACAGTCTTCCAAATGAATCTTATGTATTGACAAAAAAATTGGCACTTGACGGCTTGACTTCCCAACTGGTGGATAGCAACATCAATATCATTTGGGATGCTAAATTGCTCCGTCAGGAAGAAGACATCGAAGAATCTAGGAGAAAAACCAACATAAATTTCTATAAATCATCTGAAAAGTATGATTACCTAAGCCAATCCAAAGACGAGACTTCAGAGCAAGTGTCTGAACCATTGAAATGGGTTTCTTACAGTCAAAGGTTTTTTACATCGGGGATTATTGCCGGAAATCAATTCAATTCAGGAAGTCTTGAGCAGGTCACTCCACAAGACACCCTTTCTGTAAAAAACATGAAGTCAACACTTGCCCTTCCCTTGGAAAATGGGAAAGCAGAATTGAGTTATTATTTTGGACCAAACAATTACAAAGTATTGAAGAAAATCACTCCAGGTTTTGAAAACAACGTGGACATGGGGTACTTCTTTGTAAGCTGGGTCAATAAATACATCATTGTGAATTTGTTCCATTTTCTGGAAAAATTCTTTAGCAATTATGGTATCATCATTATCATCATCGTATTTATCATCAAACTGGCATTGTTCCCATTGACATACAAGTCATATGTAGGAATGGCCAAGATGAGGGTGATCAAACCCGAGATTGATGAATTGAAAGAGAAATACAAAGACGATCCTACCAAGCAACAACAAGAGCAAATGAAGCTTTTTGGTCAATTGGGTGTAAGCCCGATTTCAGGATGTCTTCCGATGCTATTGCAAATGCCTTTCTTATTTGCAATGTTCTTCTTTTTCCCTAACTCAATAGAGATGAGACAGGAATCATTCCTTTGGGCACATGACTTGTCCACTTACGATTCCTTTATCAAATTGCCATTTACGATTCCATTTTATGGATCCCACGTGAGTTTGTTCACCTTGTTGATGACTGTATCACAGATTGCATACACACATTTCAACAATCAGTTGACTGCCGCACAAGGCCCGATGAAAAACTTGGGTTACATCATGCCAATAGGTTTTATGTTCATCTTGAACTCATATCCTGCTGCTTTGAGTTTCTATTATTTTGTATCCAACATGGTGACATTTGGTCAGCAGGCATTGATCAAGTTGTTTGTAGATGACAAGAAAATTAGAGAAAAAGTAGATGCTAGCAAAGTAAAAAATGCCAACAAAAAGAAATCTAAGTTTCAGCAGAAACTAGAAGACGCAATGAAGGCTGCTGAGTCAAACAAAAAGAAGAAATAATCTAAAATATGATGCAATAAACATCAAAATCAAAAGGGAGTCTTGAATTGAGACTCCCTTTTTTTGGTTTTAAGTACAAAGAAAACAACTGTTACACTCTTAATTATCAAAATCTTAGCACTATCCACAATATGATGTGGAAAACAAATAATTTTGGGTAAGGATATAAATGATATATTTGTGTATCTCCGAAATAATTAAATCAAACAAGATGATTGAGCTAACTTACTATGGGCATTCTTCCTTTTTGGTAAAAATTAATGATAAAAAACTATTGTTTGACCCATTTATCCGTCCAAATTCAAAAGCTGCCAGTGTAAATGTTTCAGATATCAGGGCTGATTATGTATTGATCAGTCATGGCCATGAAGATCATGTTGCAGATGCAGAAGAAATCACAAAAAACTCCGACGCCACATTGGTTTCGAATTTTGAGATTGCTACATGGTTTTCCAAAAAAGGAATCCAAAAATACCACCCAATGAATCAAGGTGGTTCAAAGATTTTTGATTTTGGGAAACTCAAATATGTCAATGCCGTTCACAGCAGTACACTCCCTGATGGAAGTGGTGGAGGCTTGGCAGGTGGATTCATAGTAGAGCATTCGGAAGGCTGCTTTTACTTTGCCGGAGACACAGCCTTGACTTATGACATGAAATTGATTGCAGCAGAATTCAAGATTGACTTTGCCATCATGCCGATAGGTGATAATTTTACTATGGGAATAGAAGATGCAATTCGAGCGGCGGATTTTGTCGGAACAGACAAAATCATCGGCATGCACTACGACACCTTTCCTTACATTGAAATCGATTTGGAAGTTGCAAAAAAAGCAGCGCTTCAAGCCAAAAAAGAATTGATTTTGCTTAATATTGGAGAATCTATTACCCTTTGAATCTAGAGAATGGGAAAAGTAATTGCAATTGCAAACCAAAAAGGCGGAGTAGGTAAAACAACTACTGCCATGAATCTAGCCGCGAGTCTTGCGGTACTGGAATATAAAACACTTGTCATTGATGCAGATCCTCAGGCAAATACTACCTCTGGCCTTGGTCATGACCCAAAAGAAGTAAGTACCAGCATTTACGAATGCATGGTGGATGGGATCGATATAGAGACCATTATCCACAAAACCGACATGGAATTCTTGGATTTGGTTCCCTCTCATATTGATTTGGTAGGTGCTGAAGTCGAAATGATCAATTTGGAAAACAGGGAAGAAAAAATGAAAAGCGTAATTTCCAAAGTTAAGGAAAATTATGATTTCATAATCATTGACTGTTCCCCATCATTGGGTTTGATCACTATCAATGCCCTGACAGCTGCCAATTCCATAATTATTCCAGTTCAGTGTGAGTATTTTGCATTGGAAGGTTTGGGAAAATTACTGAATACCATCAAGATCATTCAGACTAGGTTGAATCCAGATTTGGAAATTGAAGGGATACTGCTCACAATGTACGATGTGAGGTTACGACTTTCGAATCAAGTAGTAGATGAAGTCAGAATGCATTTCAAAGAATTGGTTTTCAATACAATAATACCAAGAAATGTCCGTCTAAGTGAGTCTCCAAGCTTTGGTTTGCCAGTAATTGCGTTTGATGCAGATGGCAAAGGGGCAGTAGCTTACCTGAACTTGGCACACGAGATAGCCGCCAAAAACGGAAAAGAGAAAGTAAATTGATAATAGAGCGATATGGCAGATAAAAAACCTACACAAAAGAAGAATGCTTTGGGAAGAGGACTGGGTGCTTTACTCCAAGATTCACCACAGAAAACACAAAAAGAAGAACTGATACCCACTCCTGTCGCTGCTAGTATCAATGAAATTCCATTGACAGAAATACAAGTCAATCCTTATCAGCCACGAACACATTTTGACAAAGATGCACTTCAGGAGTTATCGGAGTCAATCATTGTTCAGGGAATCATTCAGCCAATTACTGTCAGAAAACTTGCTGATAATGAATATCAGTTAATATCAGGTGAAAGGAGATTTCAAGCTTCTAAACTCGCAGGCTTGGAAAGAATTCCTGCCTACATCAGAACTGCCAACGATCAGCAAATGCTGGAAATGGCATTGATCGAAAACATTCAGAGAGAAAACCTAAATGCCTTGGAAATTGCACAATCTTACCAAAGGCTACTAGCTGAATGTGATCTGAAGCAAGAGGAACTTGGTGACAGGGTTGGGAAAAATAGGACTACAGTCAATAATTACCTCAGATTACTGAAACTTCCACCGGATATTCAGGCAGGTATAAGAGATCAGGTGATCAGCATGGGACACGCCAGGGCATTGATCAATGTAGAAGATATAGACAAGCAATTGGCTATCTACCGAAAAACTGTAGTAGAAGAGCTCAGTGTCAGAAAAGTGGAAGCACTTGTCAAAGCACTGAATGATGCTGATGAAGATTCCAAAAAGAAAGCACCATCTTTGGATCCTGTCAGGAAATACGAAATAGGAAAAATCCAGCAGAGGCTCGCAAATCATTTTGGCTCCAAAGTTCAGCTAAAAGCAAACGATAAAAACAAAGGGGAAATAAAAATACCATTTGGTTCTGCATCCGATTTGAATCGAATATTGGAAATTTTGGAGATAATATAAGCAGTGAATCCACATAATACCCTTCCTCTAATGTCAAAAAAATGCTTGGCAATGGTTTTTAGAAAAACCATTGCTGTTTTTGTTTTACTGGCACTTTACCTAACACCTTCTTTTGCTCAGACCAGTGGAGATACTGTCACAATAGAACTCAATGAAAAACTTCCCAAAGACCCAAAAGTAGCAACCCTCCTTTCCGCAATCTTGCCCGGTGCAGGACAAGTTTACAATGAAAAGGTTTGGAAACTACCTATCATCTACGGAGGCTTTGCCACCAATCTTTATTTCATCGATTTCAATAACAGGAGATATCAACTATTCAGGGAGGAACTTGGTAAATTCGATGATGGTGCTCCAAATCTAAATTTCCCAAACATGAATAGAGATGCGTTGGCAAGAAACGTTGATTTCTGGAGAAGGAATAGGGATTTGAATTTCGTGGTATTTGGTCTGATTTATATTCTAAATATTGTCGATGCTCAAGTGGACGCACACCTTTCGGGCTTTGACATCAGTGATGACATCAGTTTGCTATGTGAACCGTCATACGAATCCCTTTATGCTGGCGGAGGTTTGGTTGGCGTATCATTAAAGTTAAAATTCTAAACTATGAACATATTAATCTTAGGCTATGGAAAAATGGGTAAAATCATCAGCGAAATAGCTGAATCCCGAGGACATTCCATCGCTGCAAAAATCAACATTGACAACAAAAGTGAACTGGATAATTTGGATCCAAAAACAGTAGATGTAGCGATTGAATTTTCCCAGCCAGAATCCGCTGTTGAAAATATCAAATGGGCGATCTCCAATGGCATTCCAATCGTCTCAGGAACTACAGGTTGGTTAAACCAAAAACCCGAATTAGATAAATTCACAATTTCAAATAATGGGGCATTCTTCTACGCTTCCAACTACAGCATCGGTGTCAATATTTTCTTCAAAGTAAATAAGTATCTTGCGAAGCTTATGGGTGAGCAGACAGATTACAATGTCAGCTTGGAGGAAATTCACCACACAGAAAAAAAAGATGCTCCAAGTGGGACTGCCATCACCTTGGCAGAAGGTATCATCGACCAAATTTCCAGAATAGAAAACTGGAAACTGTCCGATGAACTGATCAATAATGAACAGTCTTTGCCAATCATTGCCAAACGCATAGATCCTGCTCCAGGAACACATATTGTGCGCTATCAATCTGAAATCGACGATATTGAGATTATACATACTGCCCACAGCAGAAAAGGATTTGCACTTGGATCAGTTTTGGTAGCCGAATGGATTAAGGACAAAAAAGGTGTGCTATCTATGGATGATTTCCTATCTTTCTAAAATTTTTGAACAACATGACTAAAGAAAAAAAGAAAAAATCGGCAACCAGAGAATGGGTTGACGCCTTGGTATTTGCAGTAATCGCTGCAAGTTTGATCCGTTGGTTGCTCCTGGAGCCCTTCACCATCCCTACAGGATCAATGGAAAAATCACTTCTAGTGGGAGACTTCCTTTTTGTAAGTAAAATGCACTACGGAACCAGAATCCCTAAAACACCCCTTCAGGTACCGCTTACACACCAGAAAATTTGGGGCACAGAATTGAAATCATATTCAGATTTGATTCAGCTTCCATACTATAGACTGCCTGGTTTTACTTCTATCAAGAGAAATGACGTCGTGGTATTCAATTACCCAGCAGAATACGAATACCCAGTCGATCTGAAAACCAACTATATCAAAAGGGCAGTTGCAGTTCCCGGTGATGTCTTGGAAATCAAAAAAGGTCAGGTTTATATCAATGGCGCATTGGGTGACAATCCAGAGAAAATGCAGTTCTCTTATGATGTATTGACTGACAAAAATCTATCCATGGAATTTTTTGAAGAATATGGCATCAACAGAGACGGATACATTGCCTTTTCCAATGGTGTTGGATATTTGGTATGGACTACAGAAGAAATCGCAAAAAACCTTGAGAAATCGCCAGCAATAACCAATGTCACCAAGAGGTTAGACAGAGAAGATATGGGGGAATCCTCAATTTTCCCTGACGGTGCATATTTTGGATGGAACAAAGACAACTGGGGACCTCTGGAGATACCAGGAGAGGGAACTACCATCCAAATCAACGAAGAAACCATGGCCAAATACGCCTTCACAATAGAAAAATACGAAGGCCTCAAAAACATGGAAGTAAGAGACAACAAGCTGATCATCGATGGTAAGGAAGTAAGCAGCTATACTTTCAAGCAGAACTATTACTTCATGATGGGTGACAACAGACATGATTCTTTGGATTCAAGATACTGGGGTTTCGTACCAGAAGATCATGTAGTCGGAAAAGCATGGTTCCTATGGCTTTCACTTGACAAACACAAATCAATGTTCAGCAAAATCCGCTGGAACAGGTTCTTTAATGGAATAGATTAAGGGAAGTGAGAGGCGAGATACGAGAGGATGAGAAAAGATGTCACCTCGACGACAGGAGAGGTCTCGTCCCTGTTTGAAACTGGAAAGTTAAAATTGAAGTTGGGGTGTGAAATTCAGTATGAGATTTCTCCCCGTAATTCTACGGGGCAGGCTCCTTTAGTCGAAATGACTCGCCTATAAAACGAGAGGATATGTATAAAAAAAAATGTCAACTATTTTCAGGACGCGACAGACCGAAACAGAGACGTTAAAACCACGGAGTGGTTGAACTTCAAATAGCCCCGGGTCGCAACCCGGGGAATAATGATGACTAATAGAGACCACAACCCCGAAGTGGGTTGAACTTCTTCATTTAAAAGAAAAAATGTCAACTATTTTCAGGACGTGACAAAGAACCAAGAGGTAAGATGCAAGTACTAAGTCATATCGAACAAAGTGAGATATCTCCAATATTCTCGATATGACTAGTCTAAAATGATTAGGGAAGTAAAATCTATTAGACGTGAGATTTGAGATGTGAAACAAAGACGTGAGACCTTTGAGGTTTTATAAAACCTCGAAGGTCTTTAACTTTATCTAACTATAATTTTAAGAATGTAGCGAAGCTTTGATTATATATAGACCAAGCTATTTCGGAACGTAACATAAAAAACCCAAAAAGAGAGCCTAGGCTCTCTTTTTTGTTACCATTTTATCTCCTCCAAACCCTTTTCCTTTAGATATTGATTGGTTTTGGAAAAATGTCCACAACCTAAAAATCCCCTGTGGGCTGAAAGTGGACTGGGATGTGGAGCATGGAGTTTAAGGTGATTTGTTTCATCGATAAATGAAGCTTTCTTTTGGGCATAAGCTCCCCAAAGCATAAAAACCACATTGGATTTTTGTGCAGCTATCTCCTTGATTACCGCATCTGTGAAATCCTCCCAACCTTTCTTTTGATGCGAACCCGCTTCATGTGCCCTGACTGTCAGCGTCGCATTGAGCAGAAGGACACCTTGATCCGCCCAGCGGGTAAGATTTCCATTGGAAGGCATAGACTGATCCAAATCTTTGTTGATTTCCTTGAAAATATTCAA
This sequence comes from Belliella calami, assembly GCF_022549695.1. Lineage (GTDB taxonomy): Bacteria > Bacteroidota > Bacteroidia > Cytophagales > Cyclobacteriaceae > Belliella > Belliella calami. The sequence continues at coordinate 310,131 of NZ_JAKZGS010000001.1, forward strand.
CAAACTTGGAGGAAATGGGACACCCTCCCTGACAGAAAAAGACAATCCATGGGCTTGTCCCGGACCATGATAAGGATCTTGACCCAAGATCACTACCTTGACCTTGTCAAATGGGCAATGGGCAAAAGCATTGAAGATCTCACCACCCTTCGGAAAAATCTCATGATTGGCATATTCATTCTTTACAAAATTGATAAGTTCCTCGAAATAAGGTTTTTCAAATTCTTTTTTCAAAACTGATTTCCAACTTTCTTCAATTTTTACGTCCATTATATCTCTGATTTATTGTTGTGTTTTGGGTAGAATGATATAGATTTGCTAATAGTAGGTTCAAACCAATCCAATTATGGTCAGTGCTATTACAGAAGGTGTCAAAGTAAGCGTTGAAGTTACTTATCAACCAGAGTTCTCCAGTCCCCATCAGCAGCATTTTGTATTTACTTACAAGGTAAATATAGAAAACAACAGTCCTCATACCATACAATTGTTACGAAGAAAATGGGAAATTTTCGATGCAGGTGATGAAATGAAGATAGTGGAAGGTGATGGAGTGGTAGGGCAACAGCCTATACTTGAGCCAGGAGGATCCCATCAATATATTTCTGGATGTAACCTAAAATCCGGTTTGGGCAAAATGCGAGGCTCTTACATAATGGAAAAAATCCAAGATGGAAAAATCTTTCAAGTGACTATTCCTGAGTTTCAGATGATTTCCCAAATTTTCAACAATTGATTTGAGAAATAAAATTCACCCATTCCTTTCTTATTTGAAATATTGGCTGATTCAGGAGGATAAGTATGCAGTGCAATCACCTTCTGTTTACAATATTTATACTGGACTTCTCTCCTATTTGACCGAGAACAAACTCTCAGATTTGGATTTGGAGGGAATCAGAAACTCCCTTCTAAGAGACCATAGCAAATTGGAAATTGAAGATTTTGGAGCTGGATCCAAAAAACTCCAAAGCAACCTGAGAAAAACCTCCTCTGTTACAAAATACAGTACTTCCTCTAGAAAACACAGCCAACTCTACCAATATTTTTGCCAGCTTACCCCATCCGAGGTTGTATTGGAACTTGGTACTTGTGTTGGAATCAATTCCCGATACCTTTCCAGATCATGTCCAAAAGGTAAGCTTTATACTTTTGAAGGCTCAACATCTTTGTTCCGCAAAGCTCAAGAACATCAGGTTGAGCCGAATACTAGCTACATTTTAGGAAACCTTGACACAACATTAACCAACTTATTGAAGAAGGAAGAGAAAGTTGATTTCGCGTTGATTGATGCAACACACACATATAATGGCACCAAAAGCTATTTTGAGACTATTCTTCCTTACCTATCTGATCGCAGCATATTGGCAATTGCAGACATTCATTGGTCCAAAGAAATGGAAAGCATTTGGCAAGAAATAAAAAAACATCCCAAAGTTAGTCTCAATCTTGATTTCTACGAGTGTGGTATTGTGTTTTTTGATATGGCTTTGCCAAAAGAAAGCTATGTATTAAAATTTTAAACCTCTTTTTTCTTTAGAAGAATAAAAACCTCAGCACCTCTCCTAGGCGGAACTGAGTTGTAACAAGGTTCCAGAATTTTAATTTCAAAATGGTTTTCAAATATCGATTTATATAAATCTATGTCACCACCAAACGGAGGTCCTTCTTGTTCAAAGTACCTATTGAAAAGCACCCCCATCAAGACACCGTCCTTTTTCAGTAATTGATGCATTTTCTTCACATAGTCAATTCTTTGGCTGGGGGACAATGCACAGAAAAATGTTTGCTCAATGATCAGGTCATAATTACCTTGGTGCAAAAAAAAATCTTGGTGATGCAGGTTAGAAGGTGGAAAAGTAGGCTGATTTTCAATAAATTTATCCAAAGGATATTTGGATAAATCCAAAATATGTATGTTTTTGAAACCAAATTCTAATGCATAGGCAGCTTCGTGTGCGTTTCCTGCACCGGGTATCAAAACCTTGAGATCTTTATTTTCAATTTGGTCTAAATATTGCTTAATGGGGAAAGTAGCTTGCCCGACATCCCAGCCGATCTGATTTTGAAGATATCGAGAGGTCCAGTATTGCTCGTCCAGTGAAAGATTCATTATTATTTATTTAATTCGGTAAAAATACAAGGATATATATCATGAACACCAACTTTGAAAAGGAAAAACCAAAGAATTCCGAAAAAGGAAAAAACATACTAATAATCGTTTTGATTATCCTGGTTATAATCAGTGGGATCAAACTTTATTCGGATTCGGTGGACCGAAGCAAAAAATCAGAGGAAATCTTGATTTTATCCGAGGAAAACAATGAAATCAATAAAAGGTTGGATTCTGTTACTTATCAACTTGATTTACGAATCCAAGAAATCGAAAAACTTGGAGGAGATATCAGTTCTTTGGAAGAGATACGTGAGCAGCTTATCTCAGAACGTAACTCAAACAAAAAGAGAAGTACTGAGGAGATTAATGCATTGAACAACAAAATCAACTCGTTTACCAGCGTACTTCAGGAAAAAGACAAGGAAATCGTAAAACTACGCGAAGTTAACCAACAACTTTTTGCAGAGAATGAAGACTTGAAGTCAAGCCAAGCAGAGATTGAGGAAAAAGTCGTCAAGCTCAACATGAAGACTGAGGAACTGGAAGAAAAAGTCAGCATTGCTGGAAGATTGAAAGCCGAAAACATCCTAATCGCTGCTGTAAATTCCCGCGGTAAAGAAAGAGAAGACGGTTTTCGAAACAGACAATTAGAAAGATTAAAGATTTCATTCAATATTGCTGATAATAAAGTTGCAGAAAAAGGACCAAGAGATATATATGTACAGATAATTGCTCCGAACAACCAGCCAATATTTGACATTGCGAGAGGCTCTGGAACATTTATGATAGATGGAAGAGAGGAGTTTTACACTGTTCAGCAAGACATTCTTTTTGACAATACCCAGCAATCCCTGACCTACTTTTATGAAAAAGGGAGCAAATACAATTCAGGGAAATACGAAGTAAGAATCTATGCTGATAATTATCAGATTGGAAAAGGAAGTTTTGAAGTAAAATAAAAAAGGGGGATTTTATCTTTCTGGGATATATTATTAAGCTAATATGATTATCCGGTTGTGTACCAGTACGTATATTAAAACATATAAATCATGCTGATAATCGTCAACAGACAACGGTTTATGGTCAACTGCAGATGGATTTGAACTGAATACATTATATTAAGTGGCTACTTGTAAGTAGGCGGATATACATATAAGCTGATAGTAAAAAGACCTGATGGGAGTAATTCCGTCAGGTCTTTGCTTTTGGAATGTCTTTAGCTTCAATACTCAATATTTTTTGTTTTTTAATGATTAAATCTAACTACGAAAGTTATTTTATGTGACAAACATGAATTTAAAATAGAACAAAGATTGGATAAAAGCGAATAAAACTCTAATTTTGCGGTCTGTTTAAATAAAATACAATTAAACAATAAAAAAATGTTCCAAAAAAATTATGAAACGGTATTCATACTAACTCCCGTTTTGTCTGATGTTCAGATGAAGGATACCGTAGACAAGTTTGTAAACTTGTTAAAAGAGCAGGGGGCAGAAATCGTAAATGTTGAAAATTGGGGTCTTAAGAAAATGGCTTATGCTATTCAGAAAAAAAGCACCGGTTTCTACGTTTTGATCGAATTCAAAGCTGAGCCAACTTTGATCAAGAAGTTTGAGCTTGAAATCAGAAGAGACGAGAAAGTATTGCGCTTCTTGACTACAGTATTTGATAAGCATTCACTAGCTTATGCTGAAAAAAGAAGAAAAGGTGAATTTAACAAAAAAGCTGAAGCTAAGGAGGAGCAAGCCTAATGACACTAAGAAACGAACCAATCAATAGAGTAGAGAATAGAAAGAAATATTGTCGATTCAGAAAGAACGGCATTAAGTATATTGACTACAAAGATCCTAACTTCCTTTTGAAGTTTGTGAACGAGCAAGGAAAAATCCTTCCAAGAAGATTGACCGGTAACTCTGCGAAATTCCAGAGAAAAGTGGCTAACGCTATCAAGAAAGCAAGACACTTGGCATTATTGCCATTCGTAGCTGATGGGTTGAAATAATCCATACCTGATCGATTATTTACAAATTAAAAATTTATCAAAATGGAAGTTATCTTAAGAACAGATATAAAAGGTTTAGGATACAAGAATGATCTTGTAGCTGTAAAACCTGGATATGGCAGAAACTACCTTATCCCTCAGGGATTTGCTGTTTTGGCTACACAATCCAACAAAAGAATTCTTGCTGAAAACATCAAGCAAGCAGCTCACAAAGCTGAAAAAGTAAAAACTGAAGCAGAAGCTATCGCAACGAAGCTTTCTAGCCTTACATTGGAAATCAAAGCCAAAATCGGTGAGTCTGGAAAGATCTTCGGGAAAGTTACTACACTTCAGATCTCTGACGCTTTGGCAAACCAAGGTATTGAGATCGACAGAAAGAAAATTTCAATCAATGTCCCTGTACAAACAGCAGGAGAATTTGAAGCTGAAGTTGATCTTCATAGAGAAGTGAAAAGCAACGTTAAGTTTGTTGTTGTAGCTGAATAGTCTAAACGCTCAAAATCAAAAAAGGCTTTCTCTTGCGGGAAAGCCTTTTTTTAATGCTTTAATTTGTTGTGATCTTCTCTAAGTCTTCGATAAGTTTCTTAGATACAGCTTTTGAATTCTCTTCTCTTTTTGCCTTCAAAAGTCCTAAGGCTTCCTTACTTTTTTCTATAACTCCCTCTGGATTATTGTCGAATTCATAACTTTTCCAGCACCAACTCAATTCAGCATGAAGCTTTTCATCAAGTTTCAGTTTCTCTAATTTCTCTAGGGTGCTAACCACCGTTTTTTCTAGATTTTTGATTGCCATTTTCCTAACTTAAATAAGATTATAAAATAAATACCTCAACAAATTAGCGTAGAATATTTTGAAATAGCAAAATTGTAATATATTTATTAACAGTATCTTAATAGAATAACTACAAATAAATCAAAAACAGTTTGCCAAATCTAAATCAAAAACGTCTATATGAACTACAAATTAGGCAAATGGTATGAAAGTAAGCGGATAGTCATAAAACACAATTAAAATCATCCTCAATAAACAAAAGTGACAAAACAATCAAGACTTCAAAGAATTCAAATTGCCAGCATGGAAAGAAAACAGACATTACAAGAAGAATTTGCAAATAGTATTAGCCACGGAATCGGCATATTGTTTAGTGTGGTAGCCATAGCGCTGTTAGTAACTTTCTCGGTATTGAATGGAACAGCTATTCATATAGTCAGCTGTAGCATCTTCGGAGGCTCTATCATGCTTTTATATACATTCTCTACCTTATATCATGCTGTCCAAGATGTAAAGGTAAAAGCTTGGCTTAGAACCTTAGACCATATAGGAATCTACTTTCTAATTGCCGGTACATATACACCATTTTTACTATTGGTTGTCGGAGGGACTTTAGGTTGGGTGTTTTTTACGATAATCTGGAGCTTGACAATCTTTGGGATCATTTACAAGACATTGTATTTCCATAAATTCAAAAAGGCATCACTGATCCTCTATTTGACTATGGGCTGGCTAGCGATATTTGTTGTCCAACCACTCTATCAGAACCTAAGCGCTACAGTCCTTTCCCTTATCGCATCCGGTGGTATAAGCTATACGATTGGGACAGTTTTCTACACCAAACGAAGTATGATGTTTGGACATACTATATGGCACTTATTCGTCCTAGCAGGTACAATTTTACATTTCATTGCCATAATGTTTTTGATTCAGGGTTTGTGAAAAGCTGAATGAAAAATAAATGATATTTTTCACCTTGAAATCTAGGGATTTAAGAAAAATAGCACAAAATCTTTTACCTTAGATTTGCATAAAATAGAAAGTACACCTACATTTGTGACACCTTAAAGAAGAGCAATCAACTGAAAGCGAAATTGGCCGATGGTGTAACTGGCAACACGTCTGGTTTTGGTCCAGAAGAGTCCAGGTTCGAGCCCTGGTCGGCCAACTTATTAATTATCAATCTGCGAAAGGGCGTTCTAAACGCCCTTTTTTGTTTTTATCCCACACCTAGATAGTAGCTAGTGATTTTTTGTAGTTAGGATTTCAACATGGTTACAACTTACCGAGCAAAGAAATCAATTTTCAACCTTCCGTTTCGCTTTCCAAGTACTCTAAATCATTCTTGAAACACCCATCATCCTAAAAATCTATCAAAGTAAAAAGCTATTCTATCATCAATTTCTTGGCTTGATTACCTATAATTCAAGTCAAATTCGATTATTATGTGCCTTTTTTTGACAAAATCTATGTTTTTGTTAAAATCCTTTATACGCATATATGGAATTAAGGAAATTTGGTTTTAAATTCAACTTTAGAAAAACAACTAAAATTTAAACGAAGTAAACTATGAGCAGATTTGAGACACTTAAATCAATGATTTCCGAAATGGAAGATGATTTCACTAAGTTTTATGAAAAAGGAAATAAAGCTGCAGGAACAAGAGTTAGAAACAGCATGAACGAAATCAAAAAACTTGCTCAGGAGATCAGAGTAGAAGTTACTGAAATCAAAAATTCAGCGAAATAATTTAAATAAGAACACCTTGAATTACTTCAAGGTGTTCTTATTTAAATTATTAGTATGTTCATATGCACACAAGTGTCTATATTTATTATTCATCTAATTTTGTTTTTGCCATTTTTTCCCTTGGCTATATTAATTTTATAAACCACATCTTTGAATCATTAAAGACAGTTAAATATTTTATTTTTTTAAGAATAATTCCGAGAATATATTACTGATAATTAACAGGTTAAACTTTAAATAAAAGTATTCATTAGGCTTTCCTTGCTACAAAGCATTGTATCAACGGAATCTTTTCCTACATTTGTGCTACGATTGATCAAAAAGTCAATTTTCGGGGTGTAGCGTAGCCCGGTATCGCGCCTCGTTTGGGACGAGGAGGTCGTAGGTTCGAATCCTGCCACCCCGACCAGCGTGAATTTTAATTCACGTAAAAGCATGTAAATCAAACGATTTACATGCTTTTTTTTTGTTTTTACCGATACAAAAAACACACATCTGATTTCAATAAAAACGAGACCAATTCGGTGAGCTAAATTAAGTGTTTTTAGTATCTGAAATATTACACTTTGGACATGAAGGGGCATTATAATTTGCGGAATTAGTCAACAGAAGACAGCACACGAGAACTTAAAATCGTTTATCCAACAACCTATTGTTTGGCTAGATCCAAGATAGAGGTTACACATATTAAATTTTCACTTTAGGAATCCAGTTGAACTAAAATCTTTACTAGTACTGCCACTTTAACATTGGTACTTTTGCAGTAAATCATGAGAAAATTTAAAATTTATTTAGTGAGAACAGTAAGAGTTTTCAATTTAGAAGCATAAGATTCTTGAAAATGTTATTAATAATATACTTGTCAAATATTATGGATTTTAATTTTGAAACCGATTTCATTTGTTATATTTTAGATTTTTGAAAATGAATCTAAAAATCATATAACCTATGAACCTAAAATCATCAAAACCTATTTTAGCTCTATCAGCCGCTGCAGCGTTAATATTTTCTGCATGTGGGAACCAACAAAATTCTGAAGAAACAGAAGAAGTCAAAATTGAAGAAACTACACAAAGCAAATTTCTTTCAGAACCATTGATAAGCCATATCTATACAGCAGACCCATCTGCGCATGTTTTCAATGGCAAAATATACATTTATCCATCACATGATGTAGAGTCAGTAGTCGAAGAAGACGACTCTGGAGCGCATTTCAACATGAGAGATTACCATGTATTCAGCATGGAAACGATAGACTCCGAACCTAAGGATCATGGTCTAGCGCTCGATGTGGATGATGTACCATGGGCCAAAAGACAAATGTGGGCTCCTGATGCAGCTGAAAAAGACGGTAAATTTTATCTTTATTTTCCAGCAAAAGACCATGATGATATTTTTAGGCTTGGCGTGGCTGTGAGCGACAAGCCTGAGGGCCCTTTTGAGGCACAGCCAGAACCAATGAAAGGTTCTTTCAGCATTGACCCTGCTGTGTTTCAAGATGGAAATGAATACTATATTTATTGGGGTGGAATCTGGGGTGGACAGCTGCAAAAGTGGAGAACAGGCGAATACCTATCTACTGGAGACTCTCCCTATGACGACGAACCTGCCGATGATGAACCAGCTATCAGCCCAATGATTGCCAAACTTAGCAATGATATGCTCGAATTTGGGGAAGCGCCAAAAGAAATAAAGATCCTTGACAAAGATGGATCACCGATTTTGGCTGGAGACCATGAAAGAAGATTCTTTGAAGCAGCTTGGGTTCACAAATACAACGACAAATACTACTTCTCCTACTCTACCGGCGACACACATAATATAGCTTATGCTATCGGTGACTCTCCATATGGACCATTTACTTACCAAGGAGTGATCTTAAAACCTGTTCAAGGATGGACAAATCATCACTCTATAGTAGAAGTAGATGAAAAATGGTACATCTTTTACCATGATACCGAGCTTTCAGGTGAAACACATTTGAGAAATTTAAAAATGACGGAAATGACCCATAATGCAGATGGGACTATCGAAATGATTGAGCCAATTTTGAAGTAAATGATTTTCATAAAATCTGCCAATTGTCAATACTATCATTTGCTGTATAGAAAATCAGTTATTGATTATGAGATGATCGTATAGATGCATAAAAAAAGAAAATATACGTTTAAAACTGACTAAGGATTCACACAACAAAAGGCCCTTCCAAATTAACTGGAAGGGCTTTTTATTAGATTGTCTTCAGATTACGTCATCCAACAAATTTCTGAAAACCAACACAGATTCTATCAATCGATCAATTGCTTTTTAATTTTGCTATTACAAGAATGGGATTGTCACCATTTTCGGTTTTGTCCTTCAGTTTTCTTATAGGTTCATTCTTGGATAATATAAACTTCTGAAAATTAACAGCCTCCTCAGAAGTTCCATGCAATAGATTTGGATCTAAGGTATAATATATGTCGTCACCGTCCATGCCATACATTAGACTCATCATACCAAAATCTGGCATATGCGTAAAGCCACGAGTATCATAAATTTTATCTAATTCCTTATTAAACAAAACTGTATGCATACCTTCAGTCCCACTGTAATATTGAAAATAAATCCATCTATCTGATTCAAAAATTCGATCAATATTGTAAATATATTTAGATTCCTTTAAGGCAAACATTTGGTCTCTTGAAGACAATCCCTCAATACTTTTAAGAAATTCTTCCGTGATTGTATAATTTCCAAAATCAAAACGATACTTAAGACTATAGCCTTCCATATCAACTTCATAGATGACATTTTCAAACATCGGATATACATATGCTTTGTTCTGATAAGAATAGCTACCGTGAAAAGGTGATGTAATAGAATGGTCTATGGTAAAACTCTTTTCTATAAAATTGTCCTTAAAATTTAAATCATTATCTAACGTTTTTACATAATGTTTATGGGATTCAGAATTCCTATTCCCAAAATAGAAGCAAAAACCTTTTCCATCAATTGGTATAATTGATTCTAAAGGGTCATTATATTTTCTTTTTGACAAGAACTGCAAAGTAGAATCATACATTAATAACTCCATCCCTGTTCTTTGGTTATTAATCATTAAATAACCATTAATTTCGTCAATTATAAATTGATCACAGCTCGAATATTGGTCAGGACCAGAGCCAAAACTTCCCAATTTTGAAAGAAATGTCCCATCAGCATTAAAGCAAAGAACCTTATCCCTATCCTGTATAAAATATTTATTGTTAAAGTATTTTACACTATGGATATCCCCAATTAGTGATTCATTTGTAGTTTCCAATGGCAAAAAAATGACTTCTTCAATGACTTCTGATATTGGTATTTTATTATTCTCCGTCGGATCCAGAACGAAGGTTTTTGTATCCACCATACTTTTCGTTATCTCTGTAGAATTACAAGAAATAACGAGTATAGCGATCAATATATTTAGGTATTTTGACATACAAAATTATTTTTTATGATTATCCGCAATCATGCCACTAATCAATCAAAAGATTGTTTTTTGGCAAACTGATACAAATAGATATTGGATATTTATTGATATTGGTTCGAAGTCACAGGTTAATTCAATTATTTAGATTCTACTGGTATGAAAACGGATATACATATTATTTTTATTAAAGTGGCTACAACAAAATCAATAAGTCTTTTTCAAGTAAATATCGATAAATTGTATAGGTGGTAGCAGACTTCGTGGCACATGTCTGTTGAAACACTAAATAGTTTAATTGACTTGCAAAACGTGATAAATACCACATTGGCTGAAATCACTTGAACAAAGTTATTGTCCCATCTTTTCTCATTGTATTTTTGGATTAAAACCAAAGTGTTCTTTAAAATAGAGAGGAGTAACCAATAAAGATTATCCGCTATAATTCATGTGACAAATTCACATATTTGTATCATAGCGGATAATCATCTTTCTATATAAACTGATTCAAGATATTCTCATATCTCTCTTGCTTTCCACTTGTTTTCTTAGGTTCACCAACTGCAAGTGCATGGGCTCTAAGGTCTTCAAGGGTAAGTTTGCCATTTTCGAATTCACTACCTTTTCCAGCATCAAAAGAAGCATATCTTTCTTTTCTCAAGGTCTTGTAGTCAGATTTTTGGATAATTTCATCTGCAATAATCAATGATCTTGCAAATGCATCCATACTTCCAATGTGTGCATGGAACAAATCTTCCATATCTGTAGAGTTTCTCCTGATCTTCGCATCGAAGTTCACTCCTCCTCCATCGATTCCTCCTCCTTCGAGAATCACCAACATAGATTCAGTCAACTCCTGCAAGTTGATAGCAAACTGATCGGTATCCCAACCATTCTGATAATCACCTCTGTTTGCATCTATACTACCCAACATCCCTGAATCTACAGCTACCTGCAATTCATGCTGGAAAGTATGTCCAGCCAAAGTAGCATGGTTTACTTCCAAGTTCAATTTGAAATCCTTGTCCAACCCATGTTGTCTCAAGAAACCAACAACCGTCGCTGCATCATAGTCATACTGATGTTTTGTTGGTTCCATAGGCTTTGGCTCGATCAAGAAATTCCCTTTGAAGCCTTTTGATCTAGCATAATCTCTAGCCATGGTCAAGAACTGCGCAAGGTGAGATGTCTCACGCTTCATGTCAGTATTGAGTAAAGACATATAACCTTCTCTTCCACCCCAGAATACATAATTTTCTCCACCAAGCTTGATAGTGGCATCGATTGCATTTTTTACTTGGGTACCAGCCCAAGCCAATACGTCAAAGTCAGGATTGGTAGAAGCACCATTCATATATCTTGGGTTAGAAAATACATTAGCTGTACCCCAAAGTAATTTCACCCCAGTTTCTTTTTGCTTTTCCAAAGCATAGTCAGTGATGATCTTCATTCGCTCTTCGTATTCTTCGATAGAAGCACCTTCGTCAATCAAATCCACATCATGGAAACAATAATATGGAGCACCGATTTTCACGAAAAATTCAAAAGCTGCATCCATTTTATCCTTTGCACGCTGCACTGCATCTTCGCTTGCATCCCATGGATGAACGATCGTACCTGGACCGAAAGGATCACCTCCAGTGCCACAGAATGAATGCCAGTAAGCGATGGCAAATTTAAAATGGTCTTTCATCGATTTTCCTGCAACAACTCTATTTTCATCATAGAATTTAAATGCAAAAGGATTACTTGACTCTCTGCCCTCAAACTTGATCTTGTCGATGTTTGGGAAATAAGTTTTTGACATAATACTATAGGTTTACTTTTGTTGAAATTTATTTTATTTGATTATCCGCTACTTTACCAGAAATGAAGAAAGCAAACCATCATGTTGTGGATAATCGTCAACTACGCCACGCCTGTCCGCCGTGGTGGAGCGCACAAGTGTCAACGGACGACAGTCAACAGAAATGAAAACCCGTTGATGGAGAAACTTTGTTTGGCTAGTGGAAAAGTCGCAGATAATTATTATTTTAAATGGTTTTCAAGGTTATCAAGCCAATTTGCATAGACTTCTTTATACATTTCTAATTTGCTAGGACTTGGTTCTAAGGAAGCGATTTTTTCAAGGCCAATGAAAGCATCAGCAGCATGGGCATAAATCCCTAATCCTACACCCGCTCCCCTTGCAGCCCCTTGCGATCCATCTGTATCATAAAGTTCCAAAGCGACTTCATTCATATGGATAAAAGTCTCTCTAAACAATGGACTCAAAAACATGTTTGCATGGCCTGCTTTGACTGTATTCAAGTTTAGACCCATTGCCTTCATGATGTCAAATCCATAAGTCAAAGATGCGACTATACCTTCCTGGGTTGCTCTCAATATGTGTTTTTGATTGTGTTTCAAAAGATTAATACCATTCAAATGCGCACCTATATGCCTATTTTCCATGATTCTTTCGACACCATTTCCGAAAGGTATAAAACTCAGGCCTTCTGCACCAATGGGCACTTGAGATGCCATTTCGTTCATCTCTGGATAAGAAATATTCTCCCCACCTAGCAATCTCTTCACCCAAGAATTCAAAATCCCAGTACCATTGATACATAAAAGCACTCCATAACTAGGGTTTTCTTTCGTATGGTTTACATGGACAAAAGTATTTACTCTGGATTTAGGATCGTATAGTGGCTTGTTGGCAACTCCGTAGACTGTACCAGATGTACCCGCTGTCGTTGCTAATTCCCCGTCATTTAACACATTCAAGGAAAAGGCATTGTTTGGTTGATCACCTGCTCTATACGTAATAGGGATACCAGCTTCAATACCAAGTAACTCAGAAACTTCTCGGCTCACTTCTCCTTGCAAAGAAAAAGATGGAACTGCTTTTGGCAATAGACTCTTGTCTATTCCATAATAATCAAGAAGATTCTGGGAAATTCCATTTGCCTTGAAATCCCAAAATACTCCTTCAGAAAGCCCAGATTCTGAAGTCAAAATATCACCGGTAAGCTTCATGGCAATGTAATCTCCAGGAAGCATCATTTTATGGATTTTGGAATAATTATCCGGTTCGTTTTCCTTGACCCATTTCAGTTTTGAAGCGGTGAAATTTCCTGGAGAATTCAACAAATGCGGAAGGCAATATTCTGACCCTAATGCTTCAAACGCTTGATTACCGTAACTCACTGCTCTACTATCACACCAAATGATCGATGGTCTGATTACTTGGTGATCTTTGTCAACCAAAACCAACCCATGCATTTGGTAGGAAATCCCAATAGCCTTTACCTCTCCTTTTTGGATATTTGCTGACTTCACAATTTCTCGTGTAGTTTCCACTATATACTTCCACCACATCTCAGGATCTTGTTCTGCCCAATCCTTCTGCAGAGAATGGATAGGCATTTCTACCTTAGGAAGACCTTGGGAAGACACCACTTTTCCAGTGTCCGCATCAAGCACTGTAGCCTTGACTGACGAACTCCCGATATCATATCCAATCAATAATTTTCTCATTTTCAAACAATCATTTAAGATTTTAATATACCAACACACTCTCTTTAGGACCCAAATTACTGGGCTGAAAACCTCCAGCGTCAATAATTATTTTCTGAAAAACTACTCCTGAGTTCACCAGGAAAACTTTAAGTTGATTATGCCCTTTTTCAAATTTCAATTTACGTTTTGTTAAATTGATACTGTTTGTAACCCAAGTATCCCATCTTCGCATTCTTTCATTTTCATGAATTGAGACCAATACTAGTTCTTCATCATTTACGGCTATTCCATATTGTAGTCCTTTTTCTAAATTCAGGTAATTCAATGATGGATTTGTCATAACGCTTACTTCAAACTCACCGCCTTCTTCCAACCAGACATCATAAACCAAATAACTTCCCTGTACGGTATCAATATCAGTAAAACTTATTTCAGGACTAGCCATTATTGCATTTCCTGTTTTTCCAAGATCATTTATAATTTGCCACCTCACGGGATTTACCTCATGCTTCGCAGTGAAATGATCAGCTTCCATTGAAACTACTCCATAAGACTCTACAAATCCAGAAAATGTATCTGCTATTTCATGATTATTAATTGGAATCTGTACTTCTACTTTATCCCTTCCACTTGTAATCTCAATCTTAGCAATGTGTTTCCCTTTGGGAGCTTTTGACCAATCTACCATCACAGGAACGATCAATTGATCATCAATCTTCCCAGATTCTGTTTGTATTTTCAACCAATTCAACTTGCTTTTGATTTTGAAATCAACTGGTTTTTTCCCTCTATTAAACAATTCCAAATTCATCTTTTGCACATCATAAGGCGATAATGCGATTGATTTCAAGACTTTTTCTTCAGGATAAAATGACGTCGACTGTGAAATGGCAACTCCCAAAGAACCAGATTCCGATAACTCAAGGTTTTTCAATTCAGGAATTCTATTCCTTCTTGGTTCCTGCCAGCTGGTGTAGCCAATATGGGTCTGATCCATCATATGAGACCATTTTCCATCGAGTAATTTATTGTTATAAAAATCTGAAATCAAAGAATCATTTTCAAAATAAGATTTGACTTCATCAGCCATTTTGTTGGTCAAAATCCGGCCTTGCTCAAAGTAAAGGTGGTTCAAAGCAGTACTTTCATAAAGTCTGTGAAGGTTTGCAGAAGCAGTTATTGGGTGTTCTACTAGTTGGTAGAATGCTGCATGGTACTTATCTTCCAATTTTGATTTCACAAAATCAGTTAATGCTTCAAGATCCTTCCACTCTTTGGATACAGACTCCATCTCTTCATAATAATGCACACTGTAAGTTCTTTGATCCAATAACTCAGGCTTTCTTCTTCCACTCAATTTTCCAAATCCTGACAATAGTTCAGAGATTTGGGAAGAAAATTCTTCACCAAATTGAGCTGCTGCCCAAGTTTTTGTATAGTCAGCGACTGCAGATGCTGGTATAGCATCAGGGTTCCATGCAAAATCCAAAAAGAAGGAAATTGGAAATTCCATTGGTTTGATATCACCGACATTGACTACCCACAATTCATCTACTCCATGCTTGTATGTACGGTTCATTTGCTCCCAAATTTTGGGCAAAGGATTCGTATTTATCCACTTGTAATTTCTTGGCCCACCAACATAATCAAAGTGATAGTACATTCCATAACCACCTTTTCTAGGCTTAGCTCCTATCTCAGGGAGTTTTCTTACATTTCCCCAATTGTCATCACACAGTAAAAGGGTAATATCATCAGGAACACGCATTCCTTTGTCATAGTACTCCTGAACTTCCTTGTAGAGTGCCCAAAACTGAGGTGTTTCTGAAGCAGGCTTACCTGTTACTTCTTCTATAATCTTCCTTTGATCATCGATGATTTGCTCCAGCAAAGCGATATTGTTTTCTTCACTCATTGGTTCATCGCCGTCTCCACGCATACCCAAAGAAACAGTGGACTCCATGTTTCCCTGCCTCTCCATTCCTTTTCTCCAAAAATCCTGAAGAACTTCCTTGTTTGTCTGATAATTCCAATCACCTTCACCGTATTTAGACCACTCAGCATGTGCCCTCATCAGCGGTTCATGATGTGAAGTACCGATTACAATTCCAAATTTATCAGCCAGTGGACCATTCAATGGATCATCATCATAAAACGCCCTACCCCACATAGCTGGCCATAAATAATTGCCTTGCAGTCTTAGGATAAGTTCAAATACATTTTGGTAAAACTTATGATTAAACCCTCCAAATTTCTCATGCGTCCATCCTGATAAGGCTGGTGCCTCATCATTGATGAAGATTCCTCTATATTTTACAGCAGGAGTACCTTTAGAATACACTCCATGATTGATATAAATGGAAGATTTTTCTTCTATTGGCACATCAGCCCACCAGTACCAGGGAGATACTCCTATTTGCTTTGAAAGTTCGTAAATCCCAAAAATCGTCCCTCTCTTATCACTGCCAACAATCACAAGTGCTTGATCAACATCTGGAAAAGGATTTTGGATAGTTTGGATTTGGAAGGTTTCCCATTTGTTTGCCAATGAAGAAACGTTGATTTTCCCATCCTTCACCAATTTATCAATCAACTTGCTTTGGCCAAGCTCGCCAATGATCACTACAGTTTTTTTGTCAACTCCATCTTTCAATAAATCAGGAGTCTTTCCTGTCACTGCATTGATATCTTTACGGAGGTTTTCTACAGCAATTAGAACTCCTTCATCACCCCCGTCAAAAACAATAGGCGTAGCAACTTCTTCAACCAGTTTAAAGCTATGTAAGGAAGGTGTGGAAGAAAGAATATTGGAAATGTCTGATTGGGCATTTACCATGGATATGGAAAATACCCCTAGAAAAACAATGGTGGTTATTTTAAGTAATTCCTTCATTATTTGTTAGGTTTTTATTGGGTTTGGTCAATTCTATTTAATCAAGAAGTCCTACAATCCTGTCTTTGAGCTCAATTGAGCTAGGGGCATTGCGTCCTTGTCATGAATTCTTCCGTTTTTATCTACGATCATGTATCTAGGAATAGACTGAATTTGAAATTGCTCACTCATAAACTGAAATTCATCACCATTCAATAGGCCAAAATCTAACCTGATGAATTTTGATTCTATCAAATCACATGTTGTTGGAATTCTTCATCCTAGCTATCCCCATTTCCAAACCACGCAGCTCAGCCAAGCCTTTTAGTCTTCCGATTGCTGAATAGCCAGGATTGGTTTCTTTGTGGAGATCATCAAGAATCTGATGCCCATGATCAGGTCTAAATGGAATAGGTACTTCTCTAGTGCTGTTAATGTCAACCAATTCTTTCATAACCTCAAACATATCAACATCACCATCAAGGTGATCCGATTCATAAAAGTTGCCAAACTGGTCTTTTTTGACATTTCTCAAGTGTGCAAAATAAACCCTTTCGCCAATTGCTTTCAATATCGATGGGAGATCGTTAAAACTGCCTGCACCTAGAGATCCTGTGCAAAAGCATACTCCATTGAATGGTTTGTCAACTGCATTCAAGATCCAAGACAAGTCATCATGGTTGGAGGCAATTCTCGGCAATCCCAAAATCGGAAAAGGAGGATCATCTGGATGAATTGTCATTTTGATACCATTGGATTCACACACTTCGGCTATGCTTTCTAGGAACAAGACCAAATTTCTCCTCAAACCATCCTTTCCAATTGCTTTATAAATCTCAAGGCTATTTCTCAACTGTGAAAGACTTACACTTCCTTCCGTGGGTACGCCCATGCAAATGATGGATTCCAAGAGTTGCTTTTTTTCTTCAGGAAAATCTTCAATTTTCTTCTCTAAAATCTCCAAATTAGCTTTGGAATAATCATCTCTTGCACCATCCCGCCTTAGAATATAAATATCAAAAAAAGCCAAATCAGACCAATCGAGGTAAAGAGCTTTTGCTCCATTTGGCAAAGAAAAACTCAAATCTGTTCTGGTCCAATCCAATACTGGCATAAAATTGTAGCAGATTGTTTTTAGCCCAGCTTGGGCAAGATGCGTAAGTGTTTGTTTATAGTTTTTGAGATACCTATCAGCATCTTTGGAGTTTGTTTTGATCGCTTCATGTACAGGAACTGACTCTACAACCGACCAAACCAATCCTGCCGACTCAATGATTCTCTTGCGTTCTATAATATCCTCGAAAGGCCAAATTTCCCCATGGGGAATCTGATGTAACGCAGAGACTATTCCTTTAGCTCCAGCCTGTTTGATATCAAGAAGACTTACAGGGTCATTTGGGCCATACCATCTCCAAGTCTGAATTAGATGTTTTTTCATTCAATGATTCCAATATTTTGATTTTGCTGGATTTCATTTAGCAGATACCCAACACTATTTGGTCAATAAACACTAAGTGGATTCCTAATCACAAAACCCTTACCCATTACAAACTTCTTGGATTGGGGTTTTGGCAAAATAAAACCGGAAGTTCCCAGAAGGAACTCCGGTAATGAATAATAAACCCTAATATTTATTGAACTATGAATAACAAACACAAACCATTATAGAGATTTGCAATCTGTACCAAAGTTAAATCCTAAGAATTGCTGAAAATGTCTGATTTATAGAAATCGATCCATTCGAAATTGCCTTATCGAAAAGGCAACAAAGACATTATCAGTGTGCAATTCACTTTCATGACATAAACTTGATGAAAAAAAAATAAAAATGCAACCGATTTCATAAAATTTTAAATATTTTTATGAGGATGATGATTTGAGCAACTATCAGTTAAAAGTTTGTGAAAATAAAACTTCTAAAATACAGATACAGAATTCGTTTAAAAAACAACCTTATCATTGATATCTCCGACAACAAGCATACCTTTGTGAGAAGACAAACTCAACCTGTTTGAGCGATCTATGGCAACAATCGATTTCAATAAATTTGGTGGAATTTAAATTAAAAGAAGGAAGTTTTTTATATTCCACTATTTTTACGAATAGAACACAAGCAGAATGGAAATCTATTTTGTTGAATTAAATTACATTTAATCCTAGAATGGAGAAAGACATAACGATATACGACATCGCAAGGGATCTTGGTGTTTCACCCACTACGGTAAGCAGAGCGTTAAACAACCACCCAGCTGTAAAGGAAAAGACAAAGAAAAAGATTTTTCAGGCGGCTTCTGACATGGGTTACCAGTCCAATATATTTGCTGCGAACTTGAGAAGCAAAAGGACAAACAATATCGGCGTGATCGTACCAAGTTTGAACAGTAATTTCCAGGCATCAGTATTGGCTGGGATGGAGAAAGTAGCCAATGCTGCAGGATTCAATCTAGTAATAAGTCAATCACTCGAGTCCATTGAAAAGGAAATTGCCAATACCCGCTCTATGTTCAATAGTAGGGTTGATGGATTATTGGTTTCTTTGGCAAGCGATGCCGAGAATTTGGCACATTTTGCTCCATTTCACAAAAGAGGTATACCCGTCATCTTCTATGATAGGATTGCCAACAGCGACAGTAGCACTGGTGTCGCCATTGACAATATTCAAGCCGCACAAATAGCTACCAACCACCTTATAGACCAAGGTTGCAAAAAGATAGTTCATGTATTGGGAAGTACAAATGTAAGTGTGTATTCTGACCGATTAAAAGGCTATAAATATGCCTTGATGGACAAAAATATTTCTTTCGATCAAGATCAAATCATTGTACTCTCTGACATCAATGAAGAAGCTGGTGAGAAGATCGTAGCACAAATCTTGAAAATGGATCCACTTCCCGACGGTATTTTCATTTCCAACGATGCATGTGCAGCTAGCTGTATGAACCATCTAAAGCAAAAAGGCATAAGAATCCCTGAAGACATGGCTATTGTAGGATTCAACAATGAATTGATTTCAAGACTTGTAGAACCAAAAATCACCACGATTAACTACCCTGGGTTTGAAATGGGAGAAGTTGCCATGAAAAACATGATCAATTATTTGGACGAACCTTCAAACACCACCCTTCACAACACAAACAAAATTACTTTAAGATCAGAATTACTGATCAGAGAGTCTTCTTTGAAAAAGAAAAAATAAAAAATGGAAACTTTTAAAGCTTCCATTTTTTATTTTTTAAAATCTAAAGAAATCCAATTTTCAAATCAATAGCCAGGGTTTTGATAGATTGCCCTATCCCCTTCCATGGCATCAATTTGACCTTGAGGAATAGGTCTCAAGTAATGAAAAGGCTGAATGTTTCTGGTGACAGTTTGAGGAGTACGGTCACTATAACTCATCCCTCCTATCTGATATGTCCCAGCGAGCTCTTCCCACTTTTGAGTTCTGATCAGGTCATACCACCTGTATCCTTCCCCATAGTATTCTCTCGACCTCTCAGCCAAAATATAGTTGACATCTATTTCAGCTGGAGTAGCTGCTATCATTTCAGCGCTATTATCTTCGATTTTTTCTTCATTTCCATTGTTATTCCATCTCCATACACCTGCTCTTGCCCTGATCACATTGATCAATTCGCGAGCACTCATAGACCCTGTAGCACCTTGTACCGCCGCTTCTGCTGCTATGAAATAAAGTTCAGACAGCTTGGCAATATTAAAAGGTCTAGTACTACCAGCATTTGGTTCCCCAAGACCTGATCCACTATCCGTTCTATAGGGCCCAAGCTTCCAAAGACCTGGGTGAACAATCCTACTTATACCACTCGGGGAAATGACAAAATCTGATCTTCCAGGTAAAATTCCTGCACCTATATTTCCTCCCAAACTCGAAGGAGACGGGTAATTTATCGCTTGATCAGGCTCTTCGTCCAAAAAGGTTAGAATAGCATCACCTGCCTGAACTTCCATTAAGTTTGCATTATACATAGGCCCACTAATCAATGGAGTCCTGTCATTATTAGCTCTATAAACTGTAGTGAATGTCCCATCGTACCTAGAGTCATTGGTTTTGTCTGCAAAAGTATTGGTAATCACACCAATAGGCGGAGCCATTCTTGTCCAAGGCCTACCTGTAGCTTGAATTGCTTCCCTTCTGACAGACTCTATATTACCCACCCATTCACTTGAAGATGAACTACTTCTGAGCACTGTGTAATTCCATGTCATCATCCAGCCAGCAAAATTATCCGGTGCAGCACCATTACCCCACACGAGACTTCCACCATTGTAGAATTCACTATCCTCAGTATGATCAGCATATAATAGCAACTCGCTATTTCTATCGTTCTGAGCCAAATTCACATCGTAAAATGTTTCTTGAAGAGAAAATGGCCCTGGATCATTAATTGCATCCATTGCTATATTATAAGCTTCTTGATAATACCACTGAGCCGAATTTCCATCAGGATCCTGTCTTGGCGTCTCTGGATAAGTTGGTATGTTGTTTGGATTATCTAGCCACCAAGCATACGTCAAATATGCCTTTGCCAAGTACAGCCTTGCCAAAGTTTTAGTCGCTGTGCCTGTTAGCCTTGGGACAGAAGGCAAATCGTCAATAGCCTGAAGCATATCGGGAAAAACACCTCTTGTATAAACTTCCGGAACTGTATTTCTTACTGATGTCCTAGAAGGTTCAATATTGAAAGCCAATTCACCTGAGCCTAAATCCAAAGGAACTCCTCCGAAAGTCTGAACTAGCAAGAAATAGTCAAAGGCCCTAAAGAACCTTGCTTCCGCAACTAGCGCCTCTGAAACTCCAGCTTCTGGAGCAAATTCAATAATCCCATTAGCTGTATTGATATTTGAAAAAGCGGCTCCCCAGAGTGCATCTGCTCTACTGTTGTTAGGATCAATATCTCCTTGACCACTTAAGTCCATCACCAGAAAATTTTGATCTGCACTTTGTGCATAAGTAGCTTCATCAGTTCCTGTAAGAGTGGTATTATAATAGTATGCTTGTCCATATATATATCTTAAATGTGCATACATAGAGGTAATACCTCCAAAGATTCCTTCCTCAGTTTGGAAAAAACCTGGTTCAAAAATGCTCCTTGGTTGCTCTTCTAATATGTCTGTACATGAAACTAAAAGCAAACCAGTCAAAAGAAACACCTTGATTGATTTTAAGTATAATTGTATATTTTTCATGGTATTTAGAATGTCAAGTTAAGACCTATAATAAAATTTCGTGTAGCTGGTGAATTGGTACCAATGGTTAACAACCTACTTGGAATAGCATCTGTAATGGCTGCATTCTGGTCACCAAACGAGTTGGTCTCTGGATCCAAACCAGTTTCTCTGTTGAATGGAGAAAATAGGACAAATGGATTTTGAACTGCACCATAAACCCTTAATCTACTCATTCCTGACTTGGTCATCCACTTGGAAGCATTGTCAAAATTATACCCCAAAGTCATTGTACGGATCTTCAAATACGATGCATCAAAATAGCCTAAAGTACTTCCATACTTTGGATTATCACCACTTGCCAAACCACCAGGTGCAGGATACCTAGCCTCTGTATTCTCTGGAGTCCAGTAATCCACAGACACATTATTCCTCCTACCACTCATTAGGTTCAAATAACCTGACGAAGAATGAAGGGTACTGATCAATACTCCGCCACTTTTGAAAGTACCTATAATACTTAGATCAAAATTTTTGTAGGCAACACGGGTATTGAAACCACCCATAAAGTTTGGCTGAAGATCTAGGATTTGACGATCATCTGGACCAATCGCTCTGGTAGGAACTCCTTCATCATCAAAATCACCAGTATATTTCACTTTAATCATACCTACGTTTCCTCCTGGCTCCAAAATATCCCTGTGAGCATCACCTTCCTGCCACAAACCAACATACTGATGATCAAAAATCACATCGATTGGGTGTCCGACAAACCACCAGTTTCCCTCATCCCTATCTTGCCCTGAAGCCAAAGAAACCAATTGATTTCTATTCGCATAAATATTGACTCCAGCTTCCCAACTCCAGTCATTGTTTTCGAATATCAATCCATTTAAAGCCAACTCCACACCTTTGTTTTGAGTCTCGCCAATATTTGCTGTATAGCTCCCTACTCCAGAAGTAGCCGGAAGGTTTACTCCCAAAAGGATATCCTTTGTGTTTGTAATATAGTACTCCAAACTACCAGTCAGTCGGTTGTTAAACAAACCAAAATCAACCCCTACATTGTAAGTTTCTGAATATTCCCATCCTAGATTTGGATTCGGAAGAGAATTTACAAAGTACCCTGTCAATAAGGCATCATTGCCAAAGTTATATGGCCGTATTCCCAAACCTCCCAAAGTAGCATATGGAGCTATCGCTTGATTTGATGTTTGTCCATATCCAAGTCTGAGTTTGAGCATATCCACTTGAGAGACATTATTCATAAATGATTCTTTGCCAAGATTCCAACCTACCGAGACAGCGGGATAGGTATGCCATTTGTAACCAGGAGCTAGTCTGGAAGACCCATCAGACCTCAGCGTTGCAGAGATCATATATTTATCATCGTAAGAATACATCACACGACCCATTAATGAACTCAAACCCCAAAGCTGATAATTTTGGTCATTAGGATTGATTTGGATTTCACCGTCTGAATTTCCCAGGTTGTAAAACTGGAATTGATCGGCTGCAATATCCCTTGCCCACATTCTCGAGCTATAGAACTTATTCTGTTCGTTGGCATATAAAGCTGTCACATTTACAATATGCTTATCTGCAAAAATCCTGTCATAGGTAATCAAATTCTCCATGATCCAATGAAAATTATGTGAATTACCTACCGCTGCAAACGACTCCGTATCTGGATTTGGGCTATTTACTCCTCTGGCAGTAAACTCGCCATTGTTGGTTTGACGATAATCCAAACCTAAGTTTGCTCTATATTTCAAACCTTCTATACCTGGAATTTTCAACTCAGCATAAAGGGCATTGTAGGTGGCATAAGTTCGGTTTTCATTCAACCATTGCCCATCCAATTCATTCAACACATCTCTTGTTCCAACCCAAACATCATCCATTGGCATACTAATATTTCTTCTTCTAGAACCATCAGGATTAAATGGACTTGCAAGTGGGGACAAACTTAATATACCATACGAACCTACCTGTGAACCTTGAGTTGTATTGAAGTTACTATTGCTGTTGAACCCAATTCTCAAATGATTCCCAATTTCCTGATCCACCGCTGCTCGCATCGAAATCCTATCAAACTGCTGGGTCGGTACAACCCCTTCATCATGATAATATCCCAATCCAAAGCTATACGTGCTTTTCTCTCCACCACCAGACACATTTACATCATGACTAGACATTGTACCTGTCTGATAAAACAATCCTTGCCAATCTGTATTTACATCATTGGATTCGCTTGCACCTGGGCTTTCGAACAAACCAGCAGCTTCCCTCATTGCAAGAAACTCAGGGCCATCCATCATAGGGTAAGGTGAAAAAACTGTCCGAGGACCATGAAAACCACTATAACTCACCTTTGCTTTCTGTCCCTTAAATCCTTTTTTGGTAGTAACCAAAACCACACCATTTGCTCCCCTAGATCCATAAATGGCAGTAGCAGAAGCATCTTTCAAAATATCAATGCTATCAATGTCTTCGGGATTGATATCTGCTATTGATCCAGCAAAAGGTATCCCATTCAGCACAATCAAAGGATCATTGCTGGCAGTAAGAGACCTATTTCCACGAATCCTAATTTGCATTGTAGCTCCAGGCTGCGAGGAAGTCTGGGAAATATCTACACCAGGCAATCTACCTTGTAGTGCTTGTGATATGTTCGCTGAGGGAACTTCTCGCATAACATCTCCTCCAATCGATGCCACTGAGCCAGTGACAGCTTCTTGCCGCATGGTACCGTAACCCACCACAACGACTTCGTCCAAGGAACTGACATCAGCACTCATATTGACCGTAATAGATGATCTATTTCCTACCAAAATCTCTTGGGTAGCAAATCCTATGTAGCTCACTACCAAAGTAGCTCCACTCTGTACACTGATACTAAAATCACCATCCAATCCTGTAACTACACCATTTGTAGTACCTTTTTCCTGAACCGAAGCTCCCGGCAGTCCCATTTCTTCTTCATCGAGAACCACCCCCGTTATGTTCACTGTTTGAGCTTCTGATAAAAAGCTAACAAAAGTAAATAATAGCATTGCCCAAATTTGGGCAAACCATTTAACAGATTTTTTTTTCCCAGGTCCATTAATCCTAGCTGATCTTAAATCCATAAGTCTGATTATTTTGAGGTTTAGTTTTTTGAAAGTATCAATTAGATCACTATCAGTTTCTTAAATCAAAAAACTGATACTTTTCCATCAATAATCATTAAACTTCCTAAAAATTCATTTTAATTGCAACCGATTTCATTAAAAATTGTGTTTTTTTACATAAAATTTATAGAAATTATTCTACAAAAATCGAAATCTAGAGTAAATAGGACCATCTCTTTGCTCAATAAATAAAATTCTGACACAAAATAAAAGCGCTTATTTTTTTTCAAAAACTGCACTAAAACACCAAAAAATGAAACAAACAGTTTAAACGGCATATTTTAGCAATACCCAAACAAGCAGAAACAATACAATATGAACTCTAGATTGATTTAACAGAATATAAATCTATTAAGAAAAATAATGTAACCGATTTCATTTAAATGCTTTGATCAAGGAGTCAAATATGGTATTTTTGAGTTTACCAATTTGTTTCTGAAAGTAGAATCACGCAAAACCCAATTAGAACCTAACCCTATTGAAATGAAAATTCTTTTCTTCAGCCTACTTCTCATAATAAGTACTACTGTTACTAATGCGAATGACGGCTACAAACTCTGGTTGCAATACAATCAATTAGAAAATCCAAGTGAGTGGCAAAAAGACTGCTTTGAACAGTACAAAATCAATGGCTCTTCTTCCACTTTGGACATTATTGATGATGAAATTCAAAAAGCTAGTATGGGATTTTTTCAAAAAGTAGCCAATCAGGAGCAAAACAACCCTAAACTTATTATTTCCAAAATATCGGATTTGGACTTGAAAAAATTCAAGCTAGATGCTACAAAAATAACTGACCTTGGCTCTGAGGGTTTTTTCATTCAAGAGTTGGTGACAGATTCTCAAGACAAAACTACAATAGTAGCCGCAAATACTGATATAGGCTTACTATACGGAACTTTCCACCTTCTTCAAAAGATCCAGAAAAACGAGTGGATACCAATAGAAGGTATTTTTCAATCACCCAAAACACAACACAGGTTACTGAATCATTGGGACAATTTAGACAGAACAGTAGAACGGGGCTATTCTGGCTTCAGTATTTGGAACTGGCACAGACTTCCTCGCCATATTGATCAGCAATATATAGACTATGCAAGAGCAAATGCTTCCATTGGAATCAACGGAACTGTATTAACAAACGTCAACGCCAACTCTCTTGTATTGACACCAGAATATTTGGAAAAAGTAAAAGCACTGGCAGACACATTCAGACCCTATGGGATCAAAGTTTACCTAACTGCTAGGTTTTCCTCACCTATTGAAATCGGAGGGATCAAAACGGCCGATCCACTTGATAAGGAAGTACAAAACTGGTGGAATAAAAAAGCCAAAGAAGTATATGAGTACATCCCTGATTTTGGAGGATTTGTAGTAAAAGCTGATTCGGAAGGACAACCTGGACCTCACAATTATGGCCGAACCCAAGCAGATGGTGCCAATATGCTTGCAGACGCCGTAGCGCCTTTTGGGGGGATTGTCATGTGGAGAGCTTTCGTATATAGCGAAAAGACCCCCGATGATCGACACAAACAAGCATTTAATGAATTCAAACCTTTGGACGGGACTTTTCGCGAAAATGTAATCGTACAAGTAAAAAATGGAGCGATAGATTTCCAACCAAGAGAGCCATTCCATCCTCTTTTTGGCGCAATGCCAAAAACCCCTCTGATGATGGAATTCCAAATAACACAGGAATACTTGGGACATGATACCCATCTTGCTTTTTTGGCACCTATGTATGAGGAAGTACTAAAAGAAGACACCTATGTAAATGGAGAAGGAAGTGAGGTAGCAAAGACAGTTGACGGGAGCCTGCATTCCCACAAATTGACAGCCATGGCTGGTGTCGCAAATATTGGTACTGATAGAAATTGGACGGGGCATCACTTCCATCAAGCCAATTGGTTTGCCTACGGAAAATTGGCATGGGATCCCTATGAAACATCTGAAAACATAGCAGAAGATTGGCTTAAATTAACTTTTACTAATAATCCCGATTTTGTTGATCCTGTGAAAGAGATCATGCTTGATTCTCGGGAAATGGTAGTCAACTACATGACACCACTCGGCTTACATCATATTATGGCTGAAAGTCATCACTATGGACCTGGCCCCTGGGTAACTGGTGGATCAAGAGCTGATTGGACTGCAACATACTACCACCAAGCAGATGAAAATGGGATTGGATTTGACAGAACAAGTACAGGAAGTAATGCCCTTGGGCAATATGCCGAGGAAATTCAGACTAAATGGGGAGATGTCAATTCAATTCCGGAAGAACATCTACTTTGGTTTCACCATGTTTCATGGGATCATCAATTGCAAAATGGTGATAACCTTTGGAACAACCTTGCTAAGTACTATCAAAAAGGTGTAGAGGAAGCAAGAAAAAATGTCAAAATATGGGAATCTTTAAAAGGGAAAATCGATGACGATAGGCATCAACATGTCTTATCATTTATGACTATCCAAGCTGAAGAGGCCGAATGGTGGAGAGACGCTTGTCTGCTCTACTTTGGTCAGTTTTCCAAAATGCCGATCCCTGAAGGTGTAGAAAAACCCAAGTATGACTTGGAACATTACATGAATTACAATCCAAAAAATGTCCCCGGGATTTGAGGAGTAGTTAGAATGTTTGAAGGTTAGGGGATTGGAAGATTGAAAGATTGGAAGATTGGAAGATTGAAAGATTATGGGATAGAGATAAACTCTGTTGAGATATAGCTTTCCATGAATTTACTAGTCGGGAGTAGGTTGTAAATTATTACTACATCTTGCGTATTGTGTCTTATATCTTTCTAAAGAAGGTTGAAAGATTGGAAGATTATGGGTAAGGGATAAACTCTAGGGTTGAAATATAGCTTTCCTTGACTTTACTATTCGGGAGTAGGTTGTAAATTATAGCCACTTCTTATGTCTTGTATCTTGCGTCTTGTGTCTTGCGTCTTGTGTCTTATGTCTTGTATCTTGTATCTTGTGTCTTCCCAGCATTGTCTGAAAATCAAATTCTAGCAATTAAAAAAGTATTAAAATGAATCAACAAACTCAAAAGATAGCAATAGTAACAGGTGGAGGGTCAGGACTTGGTTTGGCGACTAGTAGAAAATTTGTCAAAGAAGGAATAAAGACCATTATTATCGGACGTGATTCCAAAAAACTGGAAGATGCCAAAAATGAATTGGGTGAGCTTGCATACCCTATATCCTTTGACTTAAGTGACCTTGGTAAAATCCCAAAGCTTGTAGAAGACATAAAGTCAGAGTTTGGCAAAATCGACATTTTGGTAAACAATGCGGGTATCAATATGAAGAAAAACTTCCTTGAAGTCACTGATGAAGATTTCTTTAACGTGATCAATACAAACGTATTTTCTGTATTTGCTATCAGCAGAGAAGTATCAAAAGTAATGGTAGCGCAAGGAAATGGATCGATAATAATGATCTCTTCAATGGCTGCAAAATATGGTATTCCAAAAGTCATTGCCTATACAGCTGCCAAAACAGCCATCGAAGGCATGACCAAAGCTATGGCTGTTGAGCTTTCTCCATTGGGAATCAGAGTCAACAGTGTAGCACCAGGTTTTATCTTTACAGCCATGTCATCCAAAGCATTGGATTCTGATCCTGAAAGAAAAAACAAAGTACTTGGAAGAACCCCAATGGGTAGATTGGGTGACCCATCAGACGTCGCAGAAGCTGTATATTACTTTGCCTCTGACACTTCTATGTACGTGACAGGCACTTCACTCGCAGTAGATGGAGGCAATTCTATAGGATTCTAAACTATAACTAACAATACATCAACCCCAAACACATAATCTATATGAAAACCCAACTTCGTATTTTTATTTACATATTGGCAATCTCTATCTTCAACACCTCCTATGTCTCATCACAATCCTTGAAAAAAAGTTACGAGGGTATATTTGACATAGGTGCAGCCGTAGGAGTAAGAGAAGCAAATGGTACCGATACAAAAGCATTTCCAATATTGGACAAACACTTCAATAGCCTGACACCAGAAAACCTGATGAAATGGGGATCGATTCACCCAAGACTTGGGCAATATAATTTTGAGCCGATGGATCGATTGGTAGCCTTGGCTGAGAAAATCGATGCAAGGGTCATTGGACACACTTTGGTTTGGCACAATCAGACTCCGGATTGGGTGTATGAAGATGAAAATGGAGAAAGGCTTTCAAAAGATGCTTTGCTCCATAGGATGGAAGAGCACATAGAAGCTGTAGCGGGTAGATACAAAGGAAAAGTATTTGGCTATGATGTAGTGAACGAGGCGTTTTTTGATGATGGTCAGTACAGAACCTCTAAATGGTACGAAACAGCAGGAAAAGACTTTATCAAAAGAGCTTTTATCAAAACGCAGGAAGTGGATCCAGATGCAGAGTTGTATTACAATGATTACAACATGTGGAAGCCGGAAAAAACTGACGCCGCAATCCAACTTGCAAAAGAGCTACGTAAAGAAGGCATCAGAATAGACGGAATTGGAATGCAGGGACATTATGGATTGGACTCCCCTAGTCTTGAAATAATTGAAACTGCAATAAACAAAATAGCAGATGCGGGATTTAAGGTGATGTTTACTGAAGTTGATATTGACGTATTGCCAAACCCTGTCAATAGACATGGTGCTGACATCGATGCGACATTCCCTGCTGATGAAAGTTATAATATCTATAAAGAAGGCTTACCAGATGAAATTCAAGCAAAACTTGTGAGCAGATACAAGGAGTTATTTGAACTATTTAAAAAACACGAGGAAAAAATCACTAGAATTACATTCTGGGGAGTACATGATGGAGGGAGTTGGCTAAACAACTGGCCAATGCCTGGCAGGACCGCATATCCTTTGTTATTTGACAAAGACTACCAAGAGAAAAAAGATATCATACAGGCAGTAATAGATGTTGCTCAAAATTGATTTACAAAATTGATTTATGAGACTACAAAAAGGCAATCCACTACTTTCCATTAAATAGAATGGTAAAGTAGCTGGATCTTTCTAAATTGGATTGATATAAAGCATATGATTAGAATTTTATCAAAATCACCAGATCAAAGGTTCAAATTGAGAGACGAGAGAATTACTTGGTATAAATTCCTGGTACTTTCTTCCTTTTTGGTATGCTTTGGTATTCAAGCTTATGCCAATGAAAAAACAGTGATCAAACTGACCGATGACATCTCTGAAGTTTTTGTAGCAACAAAATTTGATTTTTTCTTGGACACAGCGGGGATATATTCGGTTCAGGAGATTTCCGATGAGCGTTTTCAGGGGAAATTTCAAAAAGTGACAGATACGCATGTTTTATTTGACTATCTTGACTCACCGGTTTGGATGCGCTTTACGATTGAAAACAACCAAAATAAATACAATCATTCATGGTATTTAGAATCTTGGGGTTTCGACATCAAAAACATCACTTTCTATTTCCCAAACCCTGATGGATCTTTTAGACCTTCCAATGCAGGGTTTGAAATGCCATTTGAAGAAAGGGATATCAAACACAAAAATTTCAATTATTTTCTTGATATTCGGCCAAATGAAACCAAAACTTTCTATATCAAAGTAAAGAGAAGCTATAATCAGGAGTTTAGTTTTCACCTCAGAACCAATGAAAAATTCTTGGTTCATTCCCTGAACGAGTATTTTCTATTGGGGATTTACTATGGTGTGCTGATCATCATCCTCACTTTCAACTTGTATCTTTTTTATAGACTTCGAGATACCTTATATCTCTATTTTCCTTGTTTGATTTTAGCTTGTATTTGGTTTTCCCTAGGAAGAGATGGTTTGGGCTTTCAATTTTTGTGGCCAAATGCACCATGGGTAAACAAACTCAACAATGAGAGATTTATAGAATTGATAATCATTTTGTCCACTTTACTATTTTCAGATAGATTTGTTCAGAAGTATACCAAAAGCAAACGCGTCCTGACTTTTACCTACATCGCAATTTTACTCAAGGTGATCCTGTTTTTAAGCCAAATATTTATCTATGAGTTGAATTACATCGCGTATATCATCATCACGATCATCATCTTATCCATACCATTCTCTATGGGTCTATATGCTTTGATCAAGGCTAAAATATATTCCTGGTCCTATACCTTCGCCTATTTATGCCTTTTCTTGGTGATTGTTTATTCCTATTCCAAAAGCATTCAGTTGTTCAGCAGCCCAGTGATCAACTGGTACTTTGTGTATCCGGTAATATTTATGGAAATGATTTTGTTTTCATTCTCAATATTCAATCAGCTTAAATTTCTCCAGAACCAATTTTTGGAAGCCAACGAAGAGAAAACAATTGCTCTGGAGAGAAACAACCAACTTACTCAAGAGCTCAATTCCAAACTAAAAGAAAAAGTAAGAGCAAGAACAGAGAAAATAGAAAGGATGGCTGCTGACTTGGCACAGAAAAATGTGGAATTGCAAACTACAAACCTGAAACTGGAAGAACTTAACTCCCAAGTTACGCAAATCAATAACTACCTTACCGAAAACAACGAGCTGCTCAAATCAAGTGTTGATGAAGTCACTAAAGACCTTGCTTTGATGAAAGGGCTTGATTTTGAAGATTTCAAAAATGTCTTTCCCGATAAAGAAACTTGCTTAAAATTCCTTTCGGAATTGAAATGGAAAGACAAGTATCATTGCAAAAAATGTGAATACAATAAATTCATGGAAGGCCCCAATCATGGCAAAAGATGCAAAAATTGTAATTATTATGAGTCCCCAACTGTAGATACACTTTTTCATAAACTTAAATTTCCGATTGAAAAGGCATTCTACATTCTTTACCTCTCCAACCGAAAAGATGTAGATCTTACGTTGAACGAACTTTCTGAGATATTGGAATTGAGAAGAGAAACCTGCTGGGCCTTCAAAAACAAAATCGCACAAGCGATGGAAAAAGTAGGCCACAATACCGACTTGAATGGTTGGGAAGCGCTTGCATTGGTTCATTTGGAGTGAGTTTATGATTTCAATCTAAGAAAGATCTTACAATTTGATAATGACTACAATCCTACAAATGCTATCAAATGTGAAAATCAACTTTTCTTTAATGCTATTTACAAATTCAACGGATCTTATCTTGGATATGGAGGATACAATAATGTCAACCCAGAATTGAACAGCAAATCTTATAAAGTAGCTAGATTGGATGAAAATTTCACGATAGAAGAGACCCTATTCACTTTTGATGAAGCATTTAGAGGAGCAATGATTTTATAATTTTTGCTTCATTTGATGCAGAATTTAAACAGTTCTCAATTGTCTATAACAAAGTTACAGGAGAAGTTATTGGCAATGGGAGGTATTTAAAAGAATCAAAAAAGTACAATTTGATACTTCCTTTTTTTCATACAGTCGATGCAGCTGGAAACCGATTTATAAGTGTATTGGAAGGGTATATTCTAAAGCAATTTGTAAAAGAAGCTAGTCCATTTGATCAATATTTGACTAATGAAGATGATTTGGAATCCTACTATTTGGTGGAAGTGATATTTGACGAGCTTAAATAATAGTACACCAAAGCTATTTTTAATCTTTCATTTGGTTTTAAAGTCCATAAAAATCAAAAATTACATTTGTTTTCAAATAATACTTTGTAAATTTACTAATACTATTGTATCACTTAAATTAAAAAAACATAAATAATAAATATTATAATGTTACTTATATCACCATCAAAAGCTCAAGTCAAAATAGCAAATAGTATCCGAGAAAGAAGATTGCAAATGGATCTTACCCAAGAAGGATTGTCAGATCGATCAGGAGTACCATTGGCTACTTTGCGGAAGTTTGAACAAAAGGGAATAATCTCTTTGGAATCCCTCTTAAAACTATTAATGATAGTAGGGGGATTAAGGGAAATTGTAAATACTTTGAAACCAGCTAAGTCACAATTTGCAACAATTGACGATGTATTAAGTGAAAACAAACATGTTGAGAGAAAAAGAGGACGTAAAAAATGATATCAAAAATTTCAGAAATAGAGGTTGGAGTTAATTTTGGGTTTGGGATAGAACCAGTTGGAAGACTTGCTGTTCATAATCACACCTTTTACTTCGAATATGATTTATTATTCCTTAAAAAAGGACTAGAAATATCTCCATTCTATTTACCACTTAGAAGCGGATTAATAGAATTACCATACCGTCCATTTGAAGGTCTAGCGGGTGTTTTCAATGATAGCCTACCAGATGGTTGGGGTAGGTTGCTTTTTGACAGAATGGTAAGATCAGAGGGATTCTTACCAGAAGATTTTTCCCCTTTGGATAGGTTGGCTAATGTTGGGCTTTTTGGTTTGGGAGCTTTGGTATATGAGCCAAATAATAATCAAGAAAATAGGAATTCAAAAATTGATTTAGATCAGTTGGCTGATCAAACAGAAGAAGTCTTGCAAGGTTGCTCTGAAGACATTATTAGTGAATTACTTGCTTTAAACGGCTCTTCTGCCGGTGCACGTCCTAAGGCACTAATTGGCATTGACTCAACATATAAAAACATTATTCATGGCACCCATTTACTTGAAGAAGGTTTTGAGCCGTGGATAGTCAAGTTCCCCAATCAACAAGATGGGACTGATGCTGGAGCCATTGAATTTGTATTTGCAAAGATGGCTGAATTAGCAGGAGTCGTTATACCTAAAATCCATTTATTTCCCTCTTCAAAATGCCCTGGTTATTTCGCAATCAAGCGTTTTGATCGGGAAAATGGTCAGAGGTTTCACATGCATACAGCATCTGGGTTACTTCATAGTGACTTTAGAGTTCCTGCATTTGACTATGAA
The DNA here is from genome assembly GCF_022549695.1 of Belliella calami. Taxonomy (GTDB): domain Bacteria; phylum Bacteroidota; class Bacteroidia; order Cytophagales; family Cyclobacteriaceae; genus Belliella; species Belliella calami. The sequence continues at coordinate 343,772 of NZ_JAKZGS010000001.1, forward strand.
GATTTATGTAACCTGACAGGTCAACTCACAAAAGATATTCGTGAGGTTGAGAAAATTTATCGATTGGCTGTATTTAATGTTTTATCTCACAATAGAGATGATCATGGGAAAAACTTTAGCTTTCTAATGGATTCTTCTGGAAATTGGAAGCTTGCTCCTGCTTATGATTTGACTTTTTCTAGTGGACCTAGAGGAGAACAAAGTACTATGGTGATGGGAGAAGGCAAAAACCCAAGAATAAAGCATTTAAAAAAACTTGGTATGGAAGCAAAAATATCAAAAGAAAAAATAGACAACATTATCGAACAAACAGTATATGCTGTTAATAATTGGGAATCTTTGGCCAAAAACTACGGTGTAAGTCATTCCAATATATCATTTATAGGCAAAGCTATCAAGAAGATCAGGGAAAATGACAAATAGCAACAACTGGGTTATCTAAGGCATCTAATGCTTTAAGCTTAAGGGTGCTTATTACTTTCATTTCTAATTCCCTCTTGATCAAAATATACCTTCCAAATAATAGCTATTAACCTATCACATGGCATCAAGAATAAATTCGTTGGGATGATTATTCAGACAAAACTTCTCATCTCTTTGTCCTTATATCAAAAATCTTTCAACCTAAACTTTACCAAAATAATGTTTTCGGCTTCCCTTTGACTCCTTCCCAAATCCTGTTTTTCAATTTCTTCAGAATCATTTGCAATAAAAAATCTAGGCTGAGCTGGAAAAGTACTTTCAAAGACCTGCTCATTTGGAAGTCGAGAATTGTACATCGCCATAGTAGAATCATTTATTGGGAAAAAGGAGGAAAGATGCGCCTTGTTTCTCATAGCACCCAAATATTCCACTCCATCATTTGAACCGCCACAAGCCTGAAATAGCGCTCCACTAAACAAGAAACACTTCACAAATAACCTACCCACTAAAATTTTCGAATACTTCATTTCATTTTTTCTTAAACGTTTAGAAAAGCAATATTTCTGTCAAAGACTAAAACTCCTTCAAATCAAACCAAGTCAAAACAGGGTTACTTGATTTGTCTATTCCCTCCAATAATTGATTCAAGCCTGATTCATCTCTATCAGATTTGGGAAAGATTTCACCTAACATAAGAACTACATCCGGCCAAGACACAGTCACGATGGACTGATCATAATAATGAAAATAAGAAGGGGAACCGTTAGAGCTAAACAGGGGATGTGAAAAGTGGCTAAATACAGGTTTCAATAAAGAAATTGAATTCCCTGACTCCTTGGAATATAAAACATTAAAAACCTGTTTATCACCAAAAATGATAAACATAGCTCCGTCTTTCAAACTTATATATCCATTAACAAAACTTTTATTTGCATCCATCTCCAAATATTCTTGAGTATTGATGCTAGGCAAGCGCTCTTGGGGAAAACCATGAATCCCCATATCAAGCTTATAAAAAGGCAATGCACCCTCCTGACTGATGGAATAAATCACATTTCTATAACGAGGATTAAAGAAAATATCCGAACCGGAAATCCGTAAAGGATCTTGTATTGTAAAAGAAAAATTGTGATTTCTGTCTTCAAACGCTTTGTAACTTACTTTACCTTCCATGTCAGCTACTACCAAAGAGTATCCATCAATATCTTCTTTATCCTGATTGGCTGACAACCCTGAATTAAAAACAAATTGACCATCTGTCAAATGAATCATAGAACTAAACAAAAAAGGCATACGAACACTTTCAATAAAATCCCCTTCATATGTGTAAAATTTTATCCTTCGCCCATCCAAATCCACTAAACAAATGCGCTTATTTGAAACATCCAAGGAAACATCGCGAATAGAGAAATATTTATCTGGACCATCCCCTACGGCATGAATCTTATGCATAAATCTCCCCTTCATATCAAATACGAATATTGATTTGGTTACATATTTATCTACTACAAAAATCTTTTCGTCATCAAAAAGCAAATTATCAACACCACCGATTAAACTTTCATCGGTAGTCTCTAACTTCACATATTTGACAAAATCAATGTAATCCTCATACTTAATTTCAGACGTATTTTCGAAATCAACTGAAACAATATGTTTGACATTAGTTTCTTCTAACTGATCAGCAACAGGTTTTTTTCGATTGCAACTACTTGTAAGAATTACAATAAATAGACTTAAGTAGAATAATCTTAACAAAGTAGTCATAATTATTATTGGTAAGGAAATTATGAAAATCACAAATAAGATCTATCTAAAATATCTCTTGGACGAAGAAATACAACTCATTTTTCCAATATTCAAAATTATGGTGGTGACCCGGAATCACTCTGTAGGTATGATCGATGTTTTGCTCATTTAGATAATCATGCGTTTGATTAGCTACTCTCATCAAGTTATCTTGATCACCACAGCTTAGAAACAGCAACTTTAGGTTTTCTCGGGAAACATCTGCTTGTGGAAGCAAATCACTGCCTCGCTTTGTATTTGGTGCTGGTGAAAAACCTCCAACCCAGGCAAAGTCCTCAGGATGATTCAATCCAAAATTCAAAGATTGACCTCCACCCATAGAAAGTCCAGCTACAGCCCTATTTTCTATTCCAGGCTTTACTTTATATGATTTTTCAATAAATGGAATCAAATCATCCATCAAATCCTTTTCGAATCTTGCAAATGCCTTGACAGGTTCTTCTCCAAAGATATCACCTTCCGCACGGTCGTTTTCCATGGCACGACCATTTGGCATGACGATGATCATTGGCTTTGCTTTTTTGTCCGCATAGAGATTGTCTAAGATTACATTTGGTGTACCTTGATCAAGCCACTCTCTTTCATCCCCACCAATTCCATGTAGTAAATAAAGCACTGGATAAGCTTCAGACGCAGTGTACCCCGGAGGGAAATAAATATTGGCAACACGATCCACACCAACTGTCTTTGATGGATAGGATATCTCTTTTACTTCTCCTTTTGAAACCTCTTCTTTTACTTGATCAAAACCTGATGGTGCGATGATTTCTGCGTCTTGGGCTTGGGTAAAATTTGACAGGAAAACAGTAATGATTAATAAGGCTAATTTGAAGGTTTTCATAGGTTTTAGGTTTAATGGTTAATTTGATGTTTTCATTTAATAGTGGTTCTTGCTTATTGCTTCTCTGACCCTGATTATAGGAGACCTTCGAGGTTTTTGGAAACCTCAAAGGTCAGGTTCTCTTTCCTTATAACTTATAATATTCCTCCCATCCTTTTCTTGGTGGGGTGCCATTGAGTAGCTCGTTGGCAACTTTATTGTTGGTGATTACTTTTTTCTTTCTGTCAAATTTCAGGTTGGTATTCATTTGTTGGGCTAGGACTCCTAATGAAAATATCTGGCTCAATGGTCCTGAAACTTCGAAAGGAGATCTGGTTTTTTCTTCACCTTTGCATGCCAAAAGGAAGTTTGCAAAATGGTTGGAGCTACTTTCTGGAACTTCCGGCAAACTACTTTTCATATCATTTGCTGCTTCTTCTGGAATGATAGAAAGTGTGCTTCCATGTGAACCTCCCTTAAATGTCAAATCTTTGCCATAAATTATTTTTCCAGGATTTAGATTTCTCTGCTCAATTTGTCCTGTGCCGGCAGCTGGGATATCAGCACTCAACTCTGAACTACCATAACCCTCAGGAAGTGGTGGTAAATTTTCCAATCCATCATACCAAGTCACATTTACAGCAGGCATTTTTCCTCTTTTTGGAAATTTGAAATCCAAAGTTGTTGCTTGTGGATAGAACAAAGGATTGTGTCCTTTCAGATTTACTGCGTTGATTTCTTCTGGAAGACCCAAATCCAAATATCTATGGAAACTATCCATAATGTGTGCACCCCAATCTCCCAAAGCTCCCATCCCGAATTCGTACCAGCATCTCCATTGGCCATTGGCGAAATCTTTGTTGTAATCATGATGCTCTGCTGTCGTCAGCCAAAGATCCCAATCAAGTGTTTCTGGTATTGGCTCTGCCTTTGGATAGCTAGTCATAGAAGTATCCCAACCATGCCATCTTCTCCTGCTGTTCATATGACAAGTGATTGCATCTACATCTTTGATAATCCCTGCATCTACCCAAGCTTTAAATTGAAATGCATTTGCTTCTGAATGTCCCTGGTTACCCATTTGGGTAATCACTCCGTATTTTTTGGCTGCCTTCATCATCAGTTCGACTTCCTGAAATGTCCTTGCCATTGGTTTTTCTACATATACCGGCTTACCTGAAGCCATGGCGTGCATGGTTATAGGGAAATGTGAAAAATCCGGTGTACAGATGATAACTGCATCAAAATCAACTTCTTTTTGGTCCAAAAGCTCCCTAAAATCCTTGAAACGCTTTGCTTTGGAATGCTTTTCCATGATTTTGGTCGTATGGGGAGCACCCATATCCACGTCACATAGGGCAACCACATTTGACAAGCCTGTTCTATCAAAGTCATTGATTACTTGCTCTCCCCTATTTCCTATTCCAATACAAGCAAGGTTCACCCTATCACTTGGCACTTTAGATGCCATTTGCACGATTTCCCCAGCTTTGTTTCTGATTTCAGGTTTTGAAAAAAGTACATGGCTTGGAATAATGTGAAAAGCCCCAAATGCAAGTGCGCTTTTCTTTATAAAATCCCTTCTTTTTTCGCCACTGGTTAATTTTGATTGGTTTATTTTATCTTTCATTTAAATCATTTTTATATTCTGATCCCTAAAATAATGCATATTGCAACCAAATAGAAACCAGTCACATAATTCTAGTGATTTTATAAAATTATTCATATAATCACTATGAAACTTGTATAATATTTTGATTCTAATACTTTTTATAAAATAATTACTATAAAATTTAAATTTTAGTCCCAATCCTAAATATTATCGGTTTTGAACTAATTTTTGTACTTCAAAATACACTGGTTTCGGATTCAACTCCTCATCAAGTAGAAAAGGAAAAGCCTTCCTTCCTGGCTGGTCTAACCACGTATGATCATCACCTATACCCCAGAATGTCACGTTGGTAATAATGTCACTATAATCCAACAAAACATCAAAAATCATGGTATAAGCCATCTTTTGTCTAAAAGAAAAAGTATCATTATACACAGTAGCTCCTGGCTCATCACTTGATAGATAGACAGGAATATCGAGTTCAGTAATCTGAATTTCTACATCCAAACTTCTAAACAAATCCAAAGTAGTCCTAATGTCTGCCTCTGAAGTATTTACCATCCAGTGACCCTGCAGCCCTATTCCATCTATAGGAATATTATTGTCTTTGAGTCTTTTGACCATATTGTAAATCTTGTTTCTCTTCCAACTGAAAATGGAATTGTAATCATTGTAAAATAATTTGGCATTCGGATCTGCTCTCCGTGCATATACAAAAGCGGAATCGATGTATGTCTCACCTATCATTTGGTACCATGGTGAATCTTCCCTGTACTCAATCACACCCGCAGGATCCCAATCAAACATCGCTTCATTGACGACATCCCAGGCATATACATCATCTTTGTACCTCGTAACGACAGTTGTGATATGTTCCTCAAGTTGGGCAAGTGCTAGTTCTCTCGAAAGCAAATCCCCATTTTCATCATAAAACATCCAATCAGGTGATTGTGAATGCCAGGTTAGGCAGTGTCCTCTCACTAGCATATTGTTATCCTTGGCAAACTGTACCAATTGATCTGCACTTGACCAAGTATATTGGCCTTTGACACGTTGAAGAGCATCAGGCTTCATGACATTCTCGGCGGTGATGCTCGAGAAATGCTTCCTCAAAGTCTGTCCATGTGCTGTACCAAGATCTGCTTGCTGAGGAGTAACAGCAGCACCAATTTCAAAGTAGTCCTCGAAAAGTTCTTTTAGTGGGATCACTACTTCCCCGGTATCTTCTTCATCTTCAGGAACATTCAAATCTGGAATAACCTCTTCAGAATTTGAACAACTCCATATTATTAAAACAGAAGCCCCTAAAGCCCATAATTTTGATTTATTGATTTTCATTGTTTTATTTTTTTGGTTATGGTTTTATGCTTTTTTTTCAATATTTCAATTCATCAATTAGATTAGTTTGTGAGGACACAAAACAAGGATTTGACGCGCTTTTGGTCTGTGGGGACACAAACCAAGGAAGATCAGTTAGAATGGTTTATGAGGACACAAACCTAGGAGAAGATAGTTTTACAATCTTTAAAATTTTTAATCCGCCACGGCGGACAAGTTCTTCAAATATTTCAATCTCCAATCTTTCAATCACTTTCTAAATAACCAATAATCAAAGTACATGATGTCTCGAGGTGCTTTTCCCTTGAATACAAAATACAAATCGTGGACACCTGTGGTTTTTTCTATTTCAGAATCTACCAAAACCCACCTATCATCGCCACCTGTCAAAGGTACTTTGATGGTAGTCAACAATTTTCCCTCTTTGCTTCCCAACCTAACTTCCATTGATACGCCACCATTATGCGTTGTACCTACTCTCGCTGTGAACTTGGTAGCGCCGCTTTCTCTAAAATCAACTCCTACCACTTTGGTATAAGCATCATCACGGGTAGCTGTGATAAAATTCCCAACTACGTCATTGCTTTTGGCTTTGACTCCTTCTGACCATGCGATCATCTCTGCTTCACTTTTCACAAATGGATTTATGGAACCGATACTTTTGCTAATTCCCTCTGTCATTTTCATAGGCACGATTGTACCATCTTCATTGAACTTGATCTCTTCCACTGCAACTGAACGTGTAAACCCACTTCCACCTGGCAGTCCTCCATTATGATAAAAAAGATAGGTTTTGCCTTTGTAATCGATGATCCCAGGGTGATTGGTGAAACTTCGGCCTTCAGCTGGCATCAGCACTCCTTGATACTTCCAAGGTCCTGTTGGGCTATCACTTGTGGAATAACCCAGATGCTCTGGAAGTTCTCCTGCAGCAAAAAGTAAATAATAAAGATTATTTCTCTTGTAAAGCCAAGGACCTTCTTCATAAGTTGTGGGTCTTTTGGGATCCTCAGCTTTTCTTTTTCCGAAGGATTCAATTGTATTGGGAAATTGACCGACTTCACCATCAAGAGAAACCATGTCTTCATTGAGTTTGGCAAAATAGCAGACCGGATTTCCCCACATCAAATACGCTTGTCCATCATCATCTACGAAAACTGTCGGATCTATATCTGCACTGCTATTGCTGATCAAAGGTTTGCCTAAAGGATCTATAAATGGCCCATAAGGACTATCAGAAACAGCTACTCCTATGCCATTTTGATTGTTTCTGTCTGTAATGGGTACATACATGTAGAACTTCCCATCTCGCTCTATACATTGAGGTGCCCAAGCATTTATTTTTCCCCAATCAAAATCCCTAAAAGACAAGACCGATCCATGGTCTGTCCAGTTTACCATGTCTTCAGTGGTATATAGTCGCCAATCATTCATAGTAAACCAAGTCGATCCATCTTCATCGTGGGAAGTATAGAGATAGACTTTGTCATTGTACACCATCGGTGCTGGATCTGCGGTGTAGGCAGTTTGTATGATTGGATTTTGTGCCAAAACAATCCTACTGAATAATACCAAACAGCTTATTAAGAGGTATTGGGAAACTTTTACTTCTTTTACTTTCATCAGATAATATTTTGGTGAAAAGGATATCTATAACCCTCCTCCTTTATTCTTTTTTATTCAATACTTACTTATTACTAATATCAATGGTTGGTCAAGACAAACCCACCACGGGATTGGATAGTAACTTCGAAAACACCTTCTTTCCCTACTTCCACTGTTTTTATGAAAGGTTTTTTACTTTTATCATCGTTATAGAGATTAAATTTTTCCCCAACTACCATGGGAAGTTTAAGCTTCAAGGTTTTAGCATCAGCCTCAGCATTGACACCTGCGATATACCAATGATCCCCTTTTCTTCTAGCTAATACACTATATTTGCCTGGATAGCCATCTATATGAATCGTCTCATCCCAAGTCGTCGGTAATTTTCTCAAAAAATCCAGTTCAAAATCAGGAACATCCTCTAGATTGTTTGGCGTCAAACCGAACATCTGTACCGGATTTTGGAAAAGCACACCTGTCGCCAACTGGAAGATATCAGTTGTCAATCGCTCCTGTCCACTTTGGTTTCCTTTGTTGAGATATTTATTGAGAAGAATTCCCCCAAACTCCATACTCGCCACAGTATTTCGGATAAAAGGATGGAGTGTGGCATAAAAAGCCTCTTTTTCCCTAATATCTTGTACGAAAACCAACATTTCAGAAGCTAATACAGCCTCACTTCCAACAAAATTGGGATACATCCTCTCCCATCCTCTTGGCAATGTGGCTCCATGGAAAATCACCATCAATCCAAAATCGTTGGCTTCCACCAAAATATCTTCATATAGCCGCATGGTCTCTTGCTTGTCTCCTCCAAAAAAATCAACTTTCAAGCCTTTCACCCCTGCTTCTTGAAGCCATTTCATCTCCTTTTTCCTGGCAATGGAAGTATTCATTTTATTCAAAGGCGTTTGGAAGGCATCATTGGCAGTACCATTGGAATTGTACCAAAGAAACACATCCACATTTTTTGAATTTGCATATTTGATCAATTCTTCCATGCGGTCGTAACCGATTCTATCATCCCACCAAGCATCTATCAAAATGTATTCAAAATCCATCTCAGCTGCCAAGTCAATGAACTTGACCTGATCATCATAGTTCATGCTGTTGTCTTGCCAGAGTATCCAGCTCCAAGTACCTTTTCCGTATTTGTAATCTTGAGAAGCTTCATATAGTGGTTCTACCACATCATAAGGAATTGTGGTCTCCACTATTGGACTAAGGGAATTACCAAGCGTAATAGTCCTCCAAGGAGTCTGATTTGGTAGTCCTAACTGTGCTCCAGGGCTTCCAAAACCATTATTTTGTTCCATTTGAGGATATGAAACGGTATAAACACCATCTTGAACCCCACTCAGGTGTGATGCGGTATAATTACTCCCAACACCTGTCTCTGAAAGCAATACCCAACCATCATTTCCTATTTTGAATAGTCCAGGGAAAACATAACCTAGTCTTGCACTAGTTTTATCGATAGGTTCATCAGTGACATAGCCACTTTCGTAACTAGGTGCAGTTCTTGCAAATCCAGTCATGGGACGCATCATGTTTGACAAAAACGCCGTAGATGAAGATGGGAATTTGTATCCTGTGATCTCTTTTTCTACCAGAATACCTTTGGTCTCCTTCCACATTGGAAGCTCATACCTGAAAGCAATATCATTGTTACTGACTTGAAAATGAACTGAAATCTCTTGATCAGCTTCATTCTTTATTGTATAAGTGAGTGTATTGGCTTTGTAATGGATATCAGACTTCTTGATTCTATCTTGAGTGTAAGACTGATCTACAATTCCAGTTTTGGTTTTGACAAAAGAAAGTTGCTCAGTGAAGGAGCCAGCATTGGTTTCCAAACCCAAAGGAGATTTATCAAGCATGGTCTTCTGATCGTAATTCACGGAGTAAAATAACTTTCCATCTTCTAGTACCAAACTTACTTTGACTAGTCCATCTGGGCTTTTCACATCAGATTCTTGTGCATAAGTGAACAAGCTTATAAATGTCAAACAGCAAAATATTAGTTTCTTCATAGTTTTAATTTCTGTCTTAATATATATTTTAGAGATTTATTGATTTGCATTTAAATCTTTTAGCAATGTTTATAAACCTTAATCAATTATGTTTTCAAATTGCCAAAAATCCATTCGGAACAACTCATGTGGTTCATTTCCTTCAAAAACCATAAATAAGTCATGAATTCCATCTATGGCTTCAACATTTGTGACCAAAGTCCTCCAATCATCCCAATCACCTAAATATGGTATATTAAGAACTCCAACAACTTCTCCGTTATAACTATCAAGTTTCAATGTAATTTTTCCTCCAAAATACCTACTTGACACGCTAGATTTAAAAGTTAAATTTTTACTTTTTCCAAAATCCACACTACTTACTTTGATGTAATCCTTGTTGTGAATTTCTTTAACAAAAACACCTATTTCATGATTTTCCCCCAATTTGACCCCTTTAGATTCTGCTATTGTTTCCGCTTCATTTCTAATAAATGGATTTATTGAACCAGCACTTTCAAACACGCCTTGAGCTTTTGGGATTTCTGGAATTGACCCATCTTCATTGTAAACAAATTCTTCTATGCAAACCGATCTTTTAAAATCACCTCCTCCTGGAAGGTCTGCACCATGATAGAAAAAATATGATTTCTCTTTAAAATCAATGATTGCCGGATGGTTAGATCCACTATTGCCTGAATGAGGCATAATTCCCCCCCCATATTCCCATGGTCCTTCTGGACTCTTAGAAGTCGTATAATGAATAGACTCTACGACATTTGAAGCATAAATCATGTAGTAGATGCCTTTACGTTCATAGGCCCATGGAGCTTCTTCAAAATCAGGCCCAAACACAGATTCATCAAAAATATCCAAAGCAGAAATTTCGCCATCAATTGAAATCATATCTTCATTTAGCTTGACCCAATAGCATGCGTTATTTCCCCAGTAAAGATATGCTTGACCATTTGAATCAATCATAACTGATGGGTCTAAGTCGTCCCAAGAATGTTTGGCAAACTTTGTCATATCATTTGTAATTAGCGCTTCACCAATCGCATCTTTGAAAGGGCCAAATGGACTATCTGCAACAGCTACTCCAACACTTACACCTGGAGAATTTCTATTCAATGTAGAGATATAAAAGTAAAACTTACCATTTCTTTCTACACATTGTGCTGCACTTGCATCCCCAGCTGACCATTCGAAATCACTGGTTTTTAAAGGAGTCTTTTGAGCTGTCCAGTTTACCATATCTGTAGTTGTAAATAAGGAATATTCACGCATCAAGAAGGAATTATTTGGTGCATTATCTTCATCATGGCCAACGTATAAGAAAACTGTATCATTGTAGACAAGAGGTGCTGGGTCTGCTGTATACATGGTTTGTATAATTGGTGTTTGCGCACTCAAAGTGTACGTAAAACCAGATAAGACCAAGACTAAATATGCAATTTTAAAAAACTGTTTCATGAGTTTACTTTTTAATTCAATCGATTTTAAAGACCGCCGAAGTTCTAAAATCAATATTTTCAGGGAATTTTATTATAAGTCCTTTTTCATCCTGAACCCAAGTCAAATCTTTATCAAAACCTAATAGAGAAACTTTCTGAATCTTTTTTTCATAAATCTCACCTGATTCATTCAAGGACTTGATAATGATCTCTGATGATGCACCTGGAATTACCATTGAAAAAACATACAATGAATTATCTTCACCTACAGTAAATCGGAAATCAGTTTCATTGAATTCAAAATCAGCATGTTTGCTTCTCAATGCCCCACCTGGGAGCTGCTTTAATTTACCATCTACAATTTCTCCTTCTCCATGAATTTCCCAGGCCCTACTACCATATACTGCCTGACCATTTCTCTTCATCCATACTCCAACCTCCTTCAACATTTTTTCGCTTTCCTGATTTATAGATCCATCTGGCATTAATGAAATACAAATGGCTGCATTTCCATCCCTAGCTATTGCTTCAATGATGTATTTTATCATCATTCCCGAATCATAAGTGAAGTTTGGTGCATAAAACCAATCACCTACTGGTGTTTCAGCTATCCAAGGTTGATCTGTTTTTATTTTTTCAGGTATACCATGCTCCTCGGTATTCACTGTGCCATTATTTTTACTTCTGAATTTAACAATACTAAAGGTATTTACTTCTCCACGGTCTTGAAGAGTCCTATTATAAAAATCCGCCATTACTCTCGGCATAGCATCAGATTTGTATCCTGTTCCAGTACCATATCCTACAAAAGGACCTTGAACAGTTCCATCAGTATAAATAAAGTCTGGCTTATAGTTCTCAACTACATCCATTATTCTCAAAGCCCATTGTGTACTATACCAGTTTGCATAAGGAAGATGGTTTGAAAATATTCCAGCTGGGGCAGCTGACCAGCCAGTATGCGCATTCTTTTCTACTCCTTTATATTCTCTGAGATCCACTCCATAGAGTAATCGAGGATCATATCCTTCCCACCATTTTCCCTTTCCATCTTCTAGTGAAAGATGCCCATCATAAGGAATATTTGCCTTTTCACCCTCTTTATCATTTCCAAATGCTGTTTGCCACCACCACCAAGTATATTCGTGATGAAAAGTAACTCCAAATTTCATATTACTTTTTCGACAGGCTTCTTCCCATTCTTTTAACAAATCTCTTTTGGGTCCAATATTTACCGAATTCCAAGGATGATATTTAGAATCCCATAGGTCATAATTATCATGATGTACACCTTGAATCATCAAAAAGCGAGCGCCTGCATCTTCATATATTTTAGTTAGTCTTTCTGGGTCTAACCCCTCAGGATTCCAATTTTGTAAAACATCTTTGTATCCAAATTCTGAAGGATGCCCATATCTTTTTATATGATTATCGTATGCCCAATGGCCAGGTTTATATAGATTTCGTGCATACCAATCACCACTTTCCCCAGCTGATTGAGGTCCAAAATGTACCCAAATCCCAAACTTTGCCATTCGAAGCCAATCAGGTTCTCCAGGATAATTCTCCTCAATAGATTCCCAAGTGGGCTCAAATGGTCCAGCAGCTATTGGAATATCCAATTTCTGTTCTGGAAAGCTCTTCCAGTCTCCCAGTTCTACACTATTTATAGGTAGACTTTTTACATCTTTAGGAAAAGGTGGTAATAAACTCTGCTGCGCTGATGAATTTTTGCAAAAACTTGCAACTAATATCATAATGATCAATAACTTTTTCATAATATTTTTTATTATTTGACTATACCTTTTTGTGTTAGTTCAATTGGTTTGATTTTACCATTATCATCGAAATAAAGATACTCCAAGCATACCTGCCTTCTAGTGTCACCTCCAGGAGCTCCGTTCAAATCATATCCTCCATCATGGTAAAAGAAATACCATTGATCTTTAAACTCAATAACCGCTGGATGAATAGTGAATCCATGTTTTGCTGGACCTGTAAGTAATCCTTCGTAAGTCCAAGGCCCTGTAACATTCGAAGCAGAGGCATAAGCTATTTGCTCAGGTTGCACACCAGGTGCATCAGCAGCATAAACATTGTAATAAATATCACCTCTCTTAAATATCCATGGTCCTTCAGCTACATTTCTGAAAGGGACTTTTGTGATTTCACCATCTACTTCCACCATATTTCGATTTAATTTTACCATATAAAAATCCCCATTTCCCCACATCATCCACGGGGTTCCATCATCATCTATAAATACAGTTGGGTCGATATCAGAATTAGCTCTGTGAGAATCCATGGTCATATCATCAGTGATAAGAGGTTGACCTGGAGTTGCCTCTACAAAAGGCCCTGTTGGCTTATCACTCACTGCTACTGTTATAAAATGTCCTTCTGGTCGATCAAGAGTTACATAGAAATAAAACTTACCATCTTTTTCAACAACTTGAGCTGCCCATGCTGACTTACTATTTGCATTTAAAAAATCACTGGCTTTGAGAACAGATCCATGAGGAGTCCAGTTTATCATATCACTTGATGAGTAACAAAGCCACTCTGGCATATTAAACCATTCCCCTGGTGAAGCTTTATCATGCCCTACATAGACGTATACCGTATCATTAAAAACTAATGCCGCTGGATCAGCAGTAAAAGTATCTGTAAAAATTGGGTTCTGCCCTTGAACTCGAGGTAAAGCTTCCCCTGATATTTTCACTTCGTCAATTCCTCCATCCAAGACAGCTAGACTATTAGGAAAACCTCCTGGATAACCTCTTCCAATAATCCAAAGTCCTGCATTGTTTTTCATTGCTGAACCCATAAATGAAATAGGCTCAGCTTCTTCAAATTTCAAATTAGAAGAAAGTTTTACTTCAAAATTTAAAGTTGTACTATCTGTTTTTTCATCGTAAAAAGTATGGGCACGTAAATCATACCATTGACCTGCTTTGACTTCATTACCAGCAAAAATCCTACGAGGTATGTTATCCGAGCAAAATACTTCTACAAAATATCTTTTTTGCATGTTATCAAACCCTATCGAAACATCACCTACCAACTGCCCCTTGGCTCCTTCTTTAGTTAAGAAAACTTGTTCTGTTCCTAAAAGATTGGTTTTAAGGCTCAACTCAATCTCCCAGCTTTTACTCAAATCAAGATAAGGCAATGATCGATGAAATGAAACTTGGAATTCACCACTTTTGATCTCTAAGGATCTTTTATTCTCTTGACCATTTCTTGTTGAAAAGGGTACATCAGAAGAAAAAATCATAGATTCAGCTTTTTGCTTTTTCACTTCCAATAGATTTCCATTTCCAGATTCATCATTGATAAAAGGTGAAGGATCTGCTGGTTTAGAGTCTTTCTGAGTTAATATTGATCCTGATTTAGTAGGGATAATTGTACCGTCAAGAGATTGAATATTTTCAAAACTCCAATGTGCAATTAGTCTATTTTGAGCAAAACTAATGTGCACATTAAATAAGAGTAAACTAAATACTATACCTATCTTTAAATTTTTACTAGAAATTGAAACTTTCATTATTTTATTGGTTCAAGTTTTCCTAAATATCCTCCTCTAGGCAGCATTCTAATTGAGATTTTCTCACCTTTGCTGACTACTTTATAAGAGGTTTCTAATTCTTGATCATGATTACCGTCTTTGATCAAAGTAAGTTTGTATTTCTGACCTTCATCTAGAAAATCTAGGGAAAGGTTTATTCGTTTTGGCTTAGACTCGCTATGTATTCCACTTAGATACCATTGATCCTCGCTTCTTCGAGCTAGGTTAATATCTACTCCTGGATATCCAGAAATGAACTGTGTATCATCCCAAATTGTCGGAATATCTCGTAAGAAAACTTTGGCCGCATAAGGTATCATTTCGTACCCTTCAGGCCGATCAGCCAAATGTTGTAGAGCGGATTCAAACAAAACACCTAATGCTATCTCATGGCCATAAGAGGTAATGTGAGGAAATTGAGAATTGGAAAAAGTCACTGGTGTATAATCCATCGACCCTACTACATTTCTTGTAAATGGCATGATTGTATTGTGAACTGGGGCTTCAATAGTGAAATCTGGGCCATTGTTGTACCACTCTGCACCTCTGACACCTTCATAAGTCATCAAGTGAGGATATGTCCTTGCCCAGCCTCTAGGCACTAAGCAACCATGAAAGTAAATAAGCATTTCAAATTCAGCGGCATCTTCCAAGATATCGATATAATAATTGATCATATCCTGCTTTTCACTTTCAAAAAAATCAATTTTAACACCCACGACGCCCTTCTCTTTGAGCATTGTAAATTCCTTTACTCTGTTTTCATGGGTAAGCATCCTATCTTTTGGAGTAGCTTCTACCCAAGTATGATTTCCGCCGGAGTTGTACCAAATCAAAGGTTTTACACCAAGGTTTTGAATGTAAGTGAGCGCATCATTCAAGTTTCCGCCGTTACTAATCGCATCCCACTCCCAATCGATCAAAGTATAAGGCCAATTCATTTCAGCTGCCAAGTCTGCGAATTTTTTGACTACTTGAAAATCCTTGGTTCCATGATTGTGAGACCAATAATTCCATGAAACTAAACCAGGCTTGATCCATTCTATATCGGTCAAAATTGATGCAGGAGATAGATCATCCACCAGAGTGGAAGCAACTATGGATCCGATATCACCTACTTGTATCACTCTCCATGGCGAACTCCAAGGTAAAGAAATAGTAGGTTCTCTTTGCCCTTGTCCCCTACCATTCCAATCATCTGGAAACACAAGCTTATAAGATTTACTATCACCTTGATTACTCAATTTGGTTCCACAATAATTTCTATCAAGCCCAGCTTCGTGAATTAGAAAAAATGCAGATGTATCAGCTGTATGAAATAATGCCGGATATGCCCAATCAGCTTGTGTATTTCCATCTTTGCTTGCCCTATAATAACCTTCATTGGCAGGATTGAATTTCTGAAGCCAACGCATCGTACTATCGGGAATATGGTAGCTCGTAAACTCATCCAAAACCTTGAATTCTCCTGAGTTTTTTTCAGGAAAATGATAGCGAAAAGCCAGCCCGTCATCATAAAGCCTGATAACCACATCAAGCTTCGCCTTTTGAGCATTTTCAAAGTTAGCAACAACTTCATAAGCTGTATTGGAGCGAGAGAGCCTTTTTCCATGAACTGCTTCATATTGCTCCTTGATAAGTTTTGGCTTGCTCACCTTGAGTAGATTCAAACCAGAACCAAACTCTTGATCCTCTCTTTTCAATCCAAGCTCAATCATAGGAATTACCTCATTCTCTACCCTTGATTCATCCAAATAAGATAAAACCAGTATCCATTTTTTATCTTTTGCAAGCATTGCTTCCTCTAGGCTTACCTTAATTTTCCCATTTGGGGAAAAAATTGCATCTGAGCTCCTTTGGGCAAATGATTGATCAAAAATCAGGAAGAGATTAAGAAGCATCAATAGCGTAATAAGCCCAAACCTGTATTTAGTAATCCTTTTCATTGATTTCTTCTTTCTCTTTTCCCTATTGCACAGCTTCGACCCCTTCTTCTGTTTGGATCACTTTCTGGATGGTGCCATCTTCATTGTAGTACATGTAGTCTATACAAATCGATCTTCTGTAGCTTCCTCCAGTCGGCAACACACCATTGTGATAGAAGAAATAGTCTTTACCCTTGTATGTAACCACTCCTGGATGTACGGTGAAGCTATTGGGAACACTTTCCATAATCACTCCTTTGTGTTCCCATGGCCCCTCTGGACTTGTGGCTATACAATAGTCAATTTGCTCTGCTTTTTCACCTTTGCTGGCATAAAGCAAGTAGTACAGATCATTGCGTTTGTAAACCCATGGGCCTTCAATGAAATTTTCGGGATTCAAATAATTGATCGGACCATCCATTTCTATCATATTTTCCTTGAGCTTTGCCCATTTCAGACTTCCATTGCCCCAATAAATGTAAGCTTGCCCCTGCCCGTCCGGCAGGCGGGCATCATCATCAATAAAAACTGCTGGGTCGATATCATCCCAACCATGCTTGTTGTCAGTTGTCATTTCATTTACAACCAATGCTTTGCCAATAGCATCTACAAATGGACCTGTAGGATTATCAGACACAGCTACACCTATGGCTGCTCCACCTTTACTATTCTCATCTTCCTTGTGAAATGTAGACACATAAAAATAAAACTTCCCATCTCGTTCGGTACAATGTGCCGCATAGGCATCACCTGTAGCCCAAGAAAAAGTTTTTGGGGAAATGGGAGCTCCCTGATACTCCCAATTCACCATATCAGTTGATGAAAAAACAAGCCAATCTTTCATCTCATAGTTCTTGGATTCCACGGAAGCTGTATCGTGACTGGTATATAAATAAACTATGTCGTTGTGTACAATCGGTGCTGGATCAGCTGTGAAATAATCACGGATAATGGGGTTTTGACAGAAACCTATCTGGGAAATTAAAGTGATAGCTAGCGTGAAAAAGAATTTTATGGCAGTTTTCATTTGGTTTAGGTTTAAGGTTGTGATGTAACTTTCCCAAAGTTTTTGGCTTTGGGAAAGTTTATATGTGAAATTTTAGAAAAGGTAAATCAACCTTTTCAGTCTATTATGAAATTTTTATTTAGATAACAATGTCGGTTAGTTAAGGAAACAGACCCTTCAGGTTTAAACCATTTTTTAGTCTTCACTGCCAAATAAGAAACCTTTTCCTATTTGATAGAAAACCTCGCAGGTCTTATCTAAACGTCATTGATTTAGATAGCTTAATTAAATCTCACTTTGTAAGTTTTGATAACTCCTCTGTAGTCACAAGTTACTGTAGCTTCTACGTCTTTATTTTCAGCTTGTTCAATTGAGACTTTCACAGATGGATTATCAGCTTTGGCAGTTACTTTAGGATTAGAATCCGAATCAGCTGGTAGGCTTGCAATTACTTCATAAAGACCATAACCAAGAATGCCATTTTCATTTGTGGACCTTACAGGTGTTTCTGAAACTTCTACATCATCTCCATTCACTGATATGCTGATCTTTGGAGAAATAGGCCTTTCGATTTCTTTTCCCTTTGCACTAAATGCCAATCCCATCAGGTCAAAAAGAGGTTCTGATCCATCACCTTCTGCCACTAAGTAAACAGCATGTTTTTTGTCCAATTGATCAACATATTCCGATACATCAATTTTGAATTTTGTCGATTCTTTTTTAGAATTTGCAGGAACTTCGAGTATACCGATCTTAGTACCTTTCCAAGTATCATTTGCATAAGGACCATCTATCCAAACATTGACTTTGAAGGCTTTGTCTGTCTTTGGAGTAAGGAAAAGATTGAAAGCAGTTTGATTTCCAGATTTTGTTCCTTCAAATGCTTTGAGTCCATGTTTATCTTCAGCAAGACCACCAAAACCAAAGTATTTGTATCCAATAATATGACCGCCTTTGACTTGCGTGATCGGCATATGGTTGTCCCAAATATCCCAAGAATCCTGCTGGATGCTGATATCAGAAAGATATGCAGCATAGCCTGCTGAGTAATATTGATATGGATCAAGACCATACATGTGGAAACCTTCGGAGGTCACTTCAGCACCTTTGTATTCTCTGCCTTGGCTATCCTTCGCTGTCCACTGCTTGTTTTCTGCATAAGGATCATAGGCTCTGATTCTGGCTCCTCCACCTTCTGCTACTGGAGTTTCATCCACTTCAATACTGATAGGTGCAACTACAGGCTGACGGGCAAAACCAAAACCTCTAGGTGGCTTGTGGTAAAACACATACCATTGCCCATTGATCTCTTCGATACTTCCATGAGTATTGTGCCCACCGTTGGTAAGAATGATACCTGTTCCATCTTCATTCAAAACTGGCCCTCTTGAATCCACCAATACACCTCCGCTTTTCCATGGACCAAGTGGAGAATCACCCACTGCATATCTCAAAGTTGAATTGGTGCTACTTACGCCATAATCAGGGCCTGAATAGCCACTGAATACAGTGATGTATTTATTACCAACTTTTCGGATTGATGAAGCTTCAAAGAAATTGAATGTTCCCAAATCTTCTTCCTCGTAGATATTTGGATATTGAGTTCCTTCTGGATCTCGTAAAGAACCATATCTATTACTAGCAGGGAGAAAATACGGAATCACTTCGGTACCAGGCCTGATGGAATACATGGTATTCTGATCCAATTCAGCTGCCATAGATCGCTGGAAACCCCAGAATCCGTAGGCTCTGAAACCTATCTCATAATCAGGATCATTTGGGTCATCGATATTTTCAATATAGATAGCTGGATCAAAACCCAAAATACTTCCAGGAATCGTTCGTCTTCCGTCTTCGGTCATATTTATCGGAGTAAATGGCCCATCTGGTCTTGAGCCTTTTGCTACCATTGCTTCTCTTCCAGGACCTCTGCTATGTGGATATAGGTAGTATTCCTTTGTTCCGTCTTTTCTTTTTACTTCCACCAAATCTGGTGCATACATCACATCCCATTGCCCATCTATCTCATAAGTAAAAATAGCTCCTTCATCTCTCCAGCTTGTCAAATCCTCTACAGGAGCTGACCACATCCTGATATCAGGACCACAATAACTTGTAAATCTTAGATCGTGTGATCCAATAATGTATGCCCTATATTTCCCAGGATTATCCGGGTCTTCAAATACCCTTGGTTCTCCGTCAGGAACATGCTCCCACAAAGGAAGATATGGGTTGCCAGCAACAGTATGGACGTATTTCCCATCTTGGACCAGACTTGTCTGGGTTTCTTCTTGGGCACATGATACAGATACAGAGATCATGACCAATCCAAGTGCTAGTTTTAATAAGTCTTTTCCTTTGGAGAAAAGCGATAACTTTTTCATAGAATAGGTTTATTCGTGTGATTTAATATTTCTATTTTTTCTTATTAATTATAGGTAAATCCTATGCCCCCATCACTCCGATGACTTAGCTTCAAGAAAGCTATTGACATCCAGCCAGTGAATAAAGGCATCAAACCAGCGGTTACTTGTCCGGTTGGGATTTCCCAGTCCGAAACCGTGACCACCATTTTGATAAAGATGAAACTCAACAGGTATGCCTGCTTTGTACCAAGAATCGATGACACCAAACTGACCCCTGAAGAGAAAATCATCAGTAGCAATTACATTGAACATAGGGGGTGCATTCTTAGGAACCTCTACCGCACCCATTCCGCCATAGATCGGACCTATGAAGGCTAGTTTCATCTCCTTGGAATTCAGTGTACAATGCATAGTAAGACCAGCACCAGCCGAAAAGCCAATCATTCCTATTCTGTCTGTATCTACTCCCCATTCTTCAGCTCTTTCCACGATCATCGCATAGGCAGCCTCAGCATCCTCGAGTTGATCAGAAAGATCTCTCTGTACTGGACGAGGTCTTGGTTCTTCGTCTTGTCCAGAATTCGCTGCTGCATCGAAAGTTCTGTTCATGGAATCCCTAAAGCCGTCCAAAGATTCTGGGGTTGGATGCAATCTATATTTGAGCACAAAAGCGGTGATTCCTTGATCTGCCAATGCTTTTGCTACTTTCCAGCCTTCATTGTCCAGTGAAAGCCATCGAAACCCTCCTCCAGGAGCTACAATTATGGTCGTGCCATTTGCTTTTCCAGGTTCTGGAAGGAATGGAGTTAAGGTTGCAACAGTGATATTGCGTGCCATTGGATCACCCCATTGCCTGAACCAAGTCTCTGAGGCAGGTTGATCATCTACTCCTCCTGTACCAAGAGGAATGGCATTGGGCTCATCTGGCGTTTCAAGTGGATAAATGGTTCCATCCTGTGCAATTGTAGATTTTGCGCAAAAAAGCAACAAGATCAGAATAGAAGATTTGGCGAGTGTTTTTAGTGTGTAAAGCATAATTAGGTCATTTTGCTGAGGTTAAAATGTATGATTGGTTATTTTTTATTCATTTCTAAATCCCGCAACATATTACTGTAATCAGTTGACCTATAGCGAGAAAAAACCTTCCAGGTTTCACCCACTTTATTCTTACAAACAGCTGATTATCGATAAAACCTGAAAGGTTTGCGGATTTTAGGTTATTTCTGTTCCACACTCGCATCATTGGCTGTAGTTGCATACAAACCAATCATAGCTCCTGTAAAACCACCAGCAACATTTGTAGATAAAATGTCTCCTGAAACTGTTCCTCCTAGGTTTTTGAAATCTTTACCATCGACAGTATATCCAAATTCATAATCATCTCCAGTTGCTTTTACTTGAAGTTCTATAGGCCCAGAAATATCTATTTTGGTAGAAGCCAAGATTTTGGAATCAACAGACCTATTTCTTCCCATTCCTTTTCCTTCAGTTCTTTCCAAAAGAAGGATAAAATCATTCCCTACTTTGGTGACACCAAATACATAATTGAAAGCTTCATTTTGGACGCAAACTATTCCTGCCAATTCTTTTTCTGACTGAGGCTTAAAGTCCATCTTGGTGGTAAAGGAGAAATTTTTATGCTGCTGTCTGTAGAATAAAGTGGAAGTTGGTTTCACTTCTTTGATATTTACGGCAAATGGATTGATCTTCAAACCACCTTTTGAAAACTCCATGAAATCTTCTCTTGGCCCTCTCAATCCGATCCATCTGTAATCGAGCTTTTTGCCATCAAATTTTTCGGTATAGACAAAATTGCCATTTGGGAAAAATCCATCTTGACCTGTTTTGTTTTCAGTAACTCCTTCTGGCATTTTCAATTTGGGTTCCATTGGGATCAATCCATTTTCGAAAACAGGCCATTCACCTGACCAATCTACTGGAAGAATGAATGTCTCCCTACCAGTATTTACCCTGTTCTTGTCATTTGGCCTGATTCCCAAAAACACTCCATAGTACTTATCATCTGGACCTAAGACCAAATCAGCATGACCGGCCCAATCTACCCTGTTACTTCTGTTGTTTCCAAAATAGCGCTGTGTCAATATTGGGTTGGAAGGTGCAGGAATAAAAGGCCCCATAGGACTATCACTTTTGAAAATCACCTCACTGTGGTTGTCCCCTGTGCCACCTTCAGCACACATTAGATAGTAGGCACCATCCTTTTTGTAAATGTGAGGCGCTTCGATCCAAATAGGGTTTTTGTCAGGATCTACTCCGCCGTCAACTATAATCTTGTCAGAACCTGCTATTACTTGATCATTTTCCAAATCATATTCCCAGACTTTGATCACTCTGTGACCAGTGTATCGCTCTTCTCCTTCATTTGGGGCATCATTGTGAACTACATAGGCTTTGCCATTATCATCAAAAAATATCCCTGGGTCAATCCCATCAAACTTCAACTTGATAGGATCACTCCAACCCTGAAAAGGATCTTTGGTCTTCACAACAATATTTCCAAATCCTCCTGCAAACTGCGTCGTGATCATATAGAAAGTATCATTGTATGGATTATACTTGATATCCGGTGCATAGATTCCCATGCTGATACCAGTATCATGAACCTTAAGCTGAGATTTTCTATCCAATACATGCCCTATCTGAGTCCAATTCACCAAATCCTTGGAATGAAAAATAGGCACTCCCGGAAACATCGCAAAAGACGACACAACCATAAAATAATCGTCTCCCTTTCTTGTGATGGCAGGATCTGGATAGCAACCTTGCAGCAATGGATTGTAAAACTCCCCTTCTTTCAATGGGTTGTCGATATAAACCTGATCCTTGCCTTCATAGACAGCTTCGCTGAACAAAGGGGAGTTACTTTTTTTCTTTTGGGCATAGCCATCTATGATGGAAACAAAAGCCAAAAAGAGAGATAAAATAATAGCTTGGTTTTTTTTCATTCTACTGGTATTTGATAATTGGTTTTTTTTATTCTAAATCTTTGATAAACGCTTTTTTCACTTTCAAAACTTCAAGGGTTTAACCCACTATTCAAAAGGAAAATCACTTGTCTAAAAGCCTTAAAGGACCTAGCTTCTCCAATATGATGATCAATTGGTGTGAGAAGCTTTTCTCTTGTGCATTTAGGGCTTTCTATTATTCTACTCAAGAACAATAGTGGTAATACTTCTTGCAGGCAATTTGAGAGTTGCTATTTTCCCATCCAATGCGACTTCTACGACACTCTGCCTGTGATTCAATGAAGTTGTTGTGGCTTTTGCCGTATTGAAATTATCGGACAATTCCAATTCTATGGCAGGAATACCATCCTCCTCTTTATTAATCAACACTAAAACAACTTTCTCATCTCCTTTGTACCCTGTAACATCTATCTCTCTTGGCTCATTTAAGCTTGCTGAAATTCTTGTAAAACCTGGACGGATATGCTTGGCAAACTGGGCAAATGCATCTCCTCTCCTCAAAGTCTGCTCTCTGGTAGTCCCTTGTTCTCCTTCTCCAAGGAAAGAATAAAACCTTCTGATATACCACCATATATATGCACTCCAATTTGAGACCATGGAAGTGTGAATAGTCTGTAGCATCCCCATGGATTCTTCCCATATCACTGCTTCATCCCTGTTCCAATTATTGATATCGGCTCCACTGTTTTGATTCATTAGGTATTCCGTCATCCATACTTCTTTCCCTTTTTGTTCTGCAAGTGGATAAGGTGCTAAGCCACTTCCGTAGATATGTCCAGATACTAAATCAAGATTTGCCAAAGCTTCTGGATCATTGAGAAGCTGATCTGTATAAGCTTGATTGAAATTAAAAGACTCTGAGGCTGTAAATTTTGCACCTTGTATTTTGTGGGCATGGTTTTTTACAAAATCCAAAATCTGTGGAATTGTCCAGTCACAAGATTCATAACTCACCTGAATATCAGGTTCATTTTGCATAGAAACTATATCCACATCAGCCCCCTCTCCAGCCATAAACTGCACAAAATCATTTAGGTATTGGGCGTAGGCATCATAATTATCTTGTAACAAATACCCTCCTACCAAGTTATTATTACTTTTCATACTTGCCGGTGGGGACCAAGGTGAGGCAAGAATTACGGCTCCATGTTTTTTGGCTTCTTTTACAGTATTGACTACTGCAGGCCAATCTGACCTAACTGGTGATAACCTTACACGATAAATCGACAAACCTAATTCTCCTTCACCAGTACCATAAGCTAATTGGATTTCTCTTGCACTCAAAAAGTCTGTTCCCCACATCATATTTCCTCCTCCGAATCCTGAAATATTCTGAAATGTGACATCAGGATTAAAATTTACACGAAGCGGTATGAATTCCTGACCAACTTGGCTTATAACCCTTGTTAGCTTGACTCCACTTCCATCTGTTGACTGAAGGCTTATTCTAACTACATTTTTTGTGTAACTGGAATTTTGTCTATATCGAATGGTAACTCTAGTGGTCGTATTTCCAATAGTATTTGAACCAGCTACTCTTGGTGTGAACTCCTGAATAAAATCTTCTCCCTCCAATACTTCCTCTACACGGATTTGCCATTGGGTAAAAGCCCAATTTACATCAAGATTTATGCTCCCACTATTGGCAGACAAATCTCCTTCGGGAACACTGCTCAAATCCCAACTCAGTTGCGCTTTATTATTTTCAGCCTCTTCATCTTCTACACAAGAAACTATAGCAAACATCGCTACCAAAACTAGCATGGGAAAAATCCCTTTATAATTCTTAAAACATTTCATTGATTTACATTTATTTATATTTTTTTTTCAATAAGAAGATGGACTTTTCAATAGTGACAACATCTTTATCCCGTACCTTTTACCCAACTCTCTATACCCTTCTGCTGAGAAATGAAGTCCATCATCTACAGCTTCACAGTCTGTCGAGGAGATTACATAGGCATTAGGAATTACTTGAGGCAATGTTGCGATGATTGTATTCATACTTGCACACTTGCCCCCCTGCTCTGCACTGACCATTTCTCCAGCAAGCAATGGAAGTGAATTTTCTTCCAATTCTAGATCCATAAGAATACTATCATATACCCCTTTGACTTTACTTGGCCAAGTTTGATCTCCCGTATTAGATTCTCCTTGATGAAGCAATATGCCTTTGATCACACCATCTTTCTGTGCCAGCTTAGCCATCTCTATCAAGCGACCATAAGGGTCATCGTCATACTCTTTTACCATATTTTGAAGCCAGTCAGGCGCTGTGTCCACATAGCTTTGATAATCATCTTTTTGGAAAAGCTCGATCTTTGTTCCTCCGATGGAGACATTGATGATACCCACTTTTATATGACTTGGGAGATTTTCGACTAACTCACGCCCAAAGTAATCCGATGGTCCAAGGCCAGTGTGACATCTGGTGATCGGTGCAGCTGCTGAATACCATTGCCCCATTTTCCTTCCAAGATTATCGCAATCAACTGCCTGAAGCACCTGAAACCTTTCGTCAACTTTTGTATCTATTTCTTCAAATTTGGCATGCCCTTCCATATTGGATTGGCCAAAACTTAGGAAAACATAGAAGTTTTCATCTTGGGCATTTGCTGTCAAAGTGCACATGGTTAGAATTAGAATCACAAGAATTTTCTTCATTGAAGTAAGGTTTTTATCTGTTAGCATTATTGAGTGTGTATATCTTTCCTTTTTCGGTCTCTAGGTCATATTCATAGATCTCTTTCAAATCAGGGCTTTCAATATTAGCCTTGTCGTGAATGATGGCTTCCTTTATTTGAGGTATTTCATAAAATGAATTGGAGTTTTTCCCACTAGCTTCTTTCAGTCCTTTTCCTTCCAAAGGATAGTAAGATCTTATTCTACAAGTCCCTCCAAGTTTAGAAGCTATTTCAATTTTACTTGGCTGAGCATTGTCCCAATCAATCGATACTTCAAACCCACCTCTAGCCCTCAGACCGCTTACTGAACCTTTGCTCCAATCATCGGGAAGTGCTGGTAGCATATGAATTGCGCCATCATGGCTTTGGAGGAGCATCTCTGCTATTCCAGCTGCACAACCAAAATTGCCATCAATCTGGAATGGAGGGTGTGAATCGAATAAATTTGGATAAGTACCTCCTCTTTGTTTGCCGTCAGGAAGTATAGCTGGACTAAGTTGATCCTTAATCAATTTGTAAGCGTGATTTCCATCCAGAAACCTAGCCCAAAGATTGACCTTCCATCCCATCGACCAACCCGTAGATTCATCACCTCTAGCGATCAATGAAGTCTTGGCAGCGCTAAAAAGCGCTGGTGTTCTGTAAGGTGATATTTGGTTTGAAGGATACAAGCCATAGATATGTGAGACATGGCGGTGATCATCTTTGGGATTGTCCCAGTCTTCTTGCCATTCTTGAAGCTGACCCCAGCTCCCTATTTTCATAGGAGGCAGCAATGCCAATTTCGCTTCCATTTCTTTGATCAATACATCTTCATCTCCAAGAATTTTGGCCGCTTTGATGGTCTTGGTGAAAAGGTCAAAGAGCAATTGGTTGTCCATCGTATTGCCCGATGCCACTGCCGAATTGTGAAATCTATATGGGGTGTTTTCAGGGGAGACAGATGGGGAAACTACCATATGCCCTGTCTTTGGGTCTTCTACTAGAAAATCCAAGAAAAAAGTAGCGGCTCTCTTGGCAGCTGGATAGACTGATTCCAAGTATTTTTTATCTCCTGAGAAATCATATTTTTCAAACAAATGTTGGGAAACCCAAGCTCCGCCAAGCGGCCACATTCCAGCGGCAGCAAAATCAATCGGTCCCGTCACTCTCCACAAATCCGTATTGTGATGCAGCACCCAGCCTCTTGCTCCATACATATCATTGGCCGTTTGTTGGCCCGATTCTGAGAGTTCTTTTACCATCTGGATAAAAGGTTCGTGCATTTCAGTCAGGTTGGTGATCTCAGCAGGCCAATAATTCATTTCTGCATTGATGTTGACAGTGTATTTGCTGTCCCAAGCTGGATTCAGTTGATGATTCCAGATTCCCTGTAGATTCGCAGGCTGCCCGCCAGGTCTGGAAGCAGCAATCAAAAGGTATCTTCCAAATTGGAAATACAAAGAGACAAGCTGTGGATCATTTCCCTTCGAAAATTCTTCGATCCTTTTGTCAGTAGGCAAATCAGCCGCGTCTGTTCTTCCCAAGTCCAATTTTACTCGATCATAAAATGACCGATAATCTTCAACATGATCCTTATAGATCCTTTGAAAGTCTTTTTTGATGGATTTCTCCAAAAATGCTGATGACTTTTGAGAAGCATCCGCACTGATATTTTTATAATCAACAAAATTGGTGGCGATGGAAATGTAAATTGTCACTTCATCTGCATTGGAAACTTGGATTTCACTTTCTGTAGAACTTACACTTCCTCCTTTGTTTACGAATTTGACATTTGTTTCAAATTTTACAGCTCCTTTGATCCCTTCATGTTCACTTGATAGTCCAGAAAAAACCAACTGATCATTTCCTTTGGTTTTGATTTTGGAGTCTCCAGGCCTATCCATGCTTGCAGTAAAATTGATGGATTTCGCTTGTTCGGATGAGATTTTTGCTACAATAATTTGATCAGGAAAAGATGCTATTACCTCAGTGGAATATTTTATTCCCGATTTTTTAAATGAACTTTTTACTATGGCATTTTCCAAATCCAAAGCTCTATAATATTCTTCGACCTCACTGTCATCTTGATACTTCAATTTCAGATTACCGATAGTCTGATATGGCATTCCATGTGGTCCACTAAAGAAATTCTCATCAACTTCCTTCTGTGCGTCCACATACGCACCATCAAAAATCAATTCTCTGACTTTATCCAATGCTGACAAGGCATTTGGATTGTCATTTCGGTGTGGCTGACCAGCGTAGAATGTATTTTCATTGAGTTGGATGATTTCTTCATTTGGATTTCCAAAAACCATGGCACCCAATCGTCCATTCCCAACAGGAAGTGCTTCTACCCATTGCGTCGCTGGTCGGTCGTACCAAAGTTTCATGTTAGAATCGTCACCTTTGGATGATTGTCCATAACAGGCATTCGTAGCAAACATTATGGTCACTACAATACTATACTTCAAATGCCTCATTGCTTTAAAACTCATTTTTTTACCTGGTTTAGTTGAATGACATCCAGTCAACTGCTATGTTTCCTTTTCCTTTATATACCAATACTAAATCTTGGACTCCTTGGACTTCATCATTTAGATCCACTTTTATTTCTTTCCAATCTGAAGAACCATTGATCTTTTCCTTAGCTATCAATTTGCCTTTTTCATTCCCTAACCTTAACTCCAGGGAACCATCATTATTTTTTGATTGTAGATTCAAAATCACCTTCTTCATTTTTCCATTTCCAAAATCCACTTGGTTATATTGCACCCAAGCTCCATTTTTGGAAAAAACGGATTTCCAACCATCAAATGGACTGGCTGGATTCAAGAATTCTATGCTATAGCCATCCTTGCTGTGATTGCTAAATCTGTCCAAGTGGATTTTGATTTCAGCTTTTGAAATACCAATTCCCCTGTGAGTTGGGGTGATTTTTTGGATCTTTCCTTCGGCATCGAAAAACAAACTATCGGCTCTTATTGAGCGATTTTTGTCGAAATTTGGAGAATAATCATTGTGGTGATAGAAGAATAACCATTGCTCATCAAGCTTTGCGACTGAAGGATGATTCGTCCAGCAGCCTGTCGGTGATTCGTCCATTACCACTCCTTGAAAAGTATATGGTCCTAAAGGACTGTCGGAAGTCGCATATTCTATCCTTTCGGTATTTTTTTCTACGTGTGGATATACCATATAGTACAGTCCTTCTCTTTCGAAAACAAATGGCCCTTCTTTCAGTCCTTCGTCGGGAAAATCCTTGAGTGTGAATACTTCCGAATCCAGCTCTTTCATATTAGGCTTCAACTTGGCCCCAAAAAAATGATGCTGAGACCAAAAGAGGTAAGCTTGTCCATCATGATCAATGAATACATTAGGATCGATACCATCTACATTGGCAATGGGTAATTTTTCGGGAACATATGGGCCTTCAGGATTCTCAGCTACTGCTACACCTATTTTGAAACTGGAGCCATTCACACCCGGTGC
Organism: Belliella calami; assembly: GCF_022549695.1. Taxonomy (GTDB): domain Bacteria; phylum Bacteroidota; class Bacteroidia; order Cytophagales; family Cyclobacteriaceae; genus Belliella; species Belliella calami. The sequence goes on from NZ_JAKZGS010000001.1 coordinate 372,855, forward strand.
ATCGCTTTCCAATGTTCGGTTTTTTGCTTTGCTGGGAAAATAGAAGTAAAACTTCCCATCCTTTTCTATCGCATCAGGAGCCCACATACTGAAGGATTCCTGATCTACCCAAGGAACTTGATATTGACTCAATATCATTCCATGATCTTCCCAGTCAGTCAAATTGGAAGAAGAAAAAACATGATAATCTTCCATACAAAACCAGTCAGGGCGTCCTTGGGTATCTTCACATCTGATGTCATGTGATGGAAAAACATAGATTTTCCCATTCATAACTCTTGCAGTAGGGTCAGCTGTGAATTGATCTCTGACAAGCGGATTTTGTCCAAAAGTCTCATGGCTAAGCACCAGTAGGATTGCTAAAGCCAAACTTTTCTTAAACAGACCCAATTTTATATCTAATAGACTCTTCATTGTGAATTAAAATTTAATTTGATCTTCAATTTTAAAGAAATCGAAGTCAACAAACCCTCCAGTTTGTTGGGTGGAATAATTGAACAGGGCAAACCTGTAGCCCATAAAATGAGGAAGGGTATATTTCATTTTCAACACATCGCCTAATTGATTCCAGTTTTTCCCTCCATCAGTGCTGTAGTAGAATTTGGCTTCATCTTTTCTGTCATTGAAGTCACAAACGGCCCTAAGCAAAATTTCATCACCTTGAAAATCAACAGATTCAATTTCCTCCACCACATTATCTTCGATCCTTTTCATTTTAAGTTTCTTTCCTTCATCGCTTGCTTCTACACCTATCAGCCCATACTCTTTTTGAAGCAATCCCAATCCTGCAAAGTCACCGGTTTTCATCCCTTTCAGGCTGATTTTTATAGTCCCCATACTTTCAGGTCCAATTGTTCTCTGGGTAAGGGTGTTTCTTACAGATAAAAAATCCTGATCTAACCGGTCTGTTTTGAGTCTTAAGTACCCCTTTTTTCGGTTGACCGACCAAAGTGCATTAACCGGATTATGATTCCATTGCCAAACCAGTGGAAGGTCAGGCTCACCTTTTTTCCTTTTAAAATCATCTGAAGCTACTATTCCAGGAATCAATCCTTTACTTTTGGGTAGATCCAATTCCATAGGGACTTTTCCATCTACACCCAATACAGGCCAACCATCTTCCCACACAACAGGCACCAGATAGGGAATCCTTCCTACTGCCCCATTGTCTCTAAAGAGATATGCGTACCAATCTCCATTTGGAGTGTCAATCAACCCACCTTGAGCTACACCCTTGTCTTGAAGGGCAATGCGACCTTCATATGGACCAAACAAATTGTCAGATTTATGGACAATCACTGTCCTCATCCCTCCTCTAGGCCAAGAGATGTTGAACAAGTAATATTTGCCATCAATTTTGAAAATCTGGGACCCTTCCGCTGGAAGCATGATCTCTTCCTTGATGGGTTCATGGGCATTTTTGATTATTACCCGCTCGGTATTTGGCTTGATACCAGAAAGGTCACTTTCTAGCTCTACAAGCTTTATCTCACCAGCCCCCCAAATCATGTAAGCTTTACCCTCATCAAACAGCAAAGTATGATCATGCATAGAAGGGCGAAACTCAATGGATTTCCAAGGACCCTTTTCAATATTTTCAGTGGAGAAAATGTAGGTTTTTCCTGTATTTCCTGAAAAAGTACTTATATAATATGTATCCTCGTGAAATCTCAAGCTACTTGCCCAAGACCCTTTCCCATACATATCCTTGCCATTTTGAAGCAGAAGATCATCTGAGTTACCTAAAGTCTCATATGCATAGCTTACCAATTCCCAGTTTACCAAATCCTTGGACTTCATGATTGGTACACCGGGATTGACATGCATGGTGGTACTACTCATGTAGTAAGTATCTCCTACTCTTATGATCGAAATATCTGGAACATCAGCATGGATGATGGGGTTAATGGCTTTTTGTCCCAAAGTTTCAAGGCAAAAAAGAACAGAGATAAAAAAAATAAATAAAGTATTTTTAAGATAGTAAGTCATTTCAATGCTGGGTTTAAGAGGATTTCCATGTACTAATAATAGTGTATCTGGAAATCCTCAAGATTCAATAGGTTTGATAGGTGCTTTTATTTTTATATTAAACTTCAACGGTAATTGATAACTTATCCATAGTTTGTGTCTTGGTTCTTGGATCCTTGGTTTGTGTCCTCACAAACCAATCTCCACCTTGGTCTGTGTCCTCACAGACCAATCCTTCCAAACCTTCCCCTCTACCTTGGTCTGTGTCCTCACAGACCAAACCTTTCTCCATCTCTACCTTGGTCTGTGTCCTCACAGACCTATACTTCTTTATCTTTTGGGGCACAAACCACAGAGTTGGTGGACTATTGTGCTGTGGTCTGTGGGGACACAGACCACAGCGTTAATCTAATCGTCTGTGGAGACACAAAACCCTGATGGTCTGTGAAGACACAGACCATGGTTCATCTCAATATTTTGCAGCCAATTCAATGATGTCATTGACCACACTTTTTGGCGTATTGTCTCTGTTGAAAAGCAAAGGATAATCTGTTCTTCCCCTTACTGGCCAACCGTTTTTCCAAGAGTCACCATCGTTGATTCCCCAAAGCGTCACTCTTGAGATTTTGTCATGGTGATCCAAGAAAAGTTTGAAAAAAGCCATATACCTTTCATCAAATTTCTTTTGAACATCATCAGGTAATCCATCGGTATATGGATTGAGGCTTTGCTGGTATTCTACATTGGTAGCTACATCAGCTCCCATATCTCTTCTCGGAGATGGCAACACACTTAGATCCAACTCAGTGATCATGACTGTCACTCCTAGATCAGAATATGCCAAAATGCTCTTTTCAAATTCATCAATAGTAGGATATTCCAAGCCAATATGACCTTGCATACCAATGCCATCGATTTTGATTCCTTGAGCTTGTAGGTTTTTGACCATTTTGACTACGCCTTCTCTTTTGCCGGGATTGGCCATAGAAAAGTCATTGTAATATAGCTCAGCATCAGGATCAGCTTCATGGGCAAATTGGAACGCCAACTTCATAAAATCTTCACCTAGAATTTCATAGAATTTACTTTTTCTCCATGAACCATCGTCTAAAATAGCTTCATTGACCACGTCCCAGCCTTTAACCTTACCTTTGTATCGTCCTACTACTGTATGGATATGGTCTTTCATTCTTTGGGTCAAAACTTCAGGAGTTACTTGATTTCCATCATTATCGGTAAAAAACCATCTTGGTGCTTGAGAATGCCATATCAAAGTATGTCCAACGATATGCATATCATTGGCTTCACCATAAGCGATGAATTTATCTGCCATATCAAAGTTGAACTCACCCTCACGAAGCTGTATCATACCACTTTTCATATTATTTTCAGCCACTATCGAGTTGAAATGGGTATTTAAAACCCCCATAGAAGGTTGGCTTTGGTTGTTGATATGGTTTGCACTGAGTGCTGCCCCGATGTGGAATTTGTCTTTGAAGGCTTCTTTCAGGCTAACGGCTGCTTCTTTGTCCTTTTTGACTATGCATCCCAGTCCTAAAAGAAGAATTGTAGATAGAATTATTGTGTTTTTTATGGTATGTTTTTTTGTGGTTTTCATTAGTTGTTGGGTTTGGTTTGAAATTTTTATTTGATTCAATAATCCCTTTCTTATTTTTTCACCATTATTCCCTCCTCTTTAGACCAGAAAAATAATCATTTTGAAAATCTTGAATTAATAAATTATTGATTTATAAAACATTGAGACATTATGGGTACACAAGCGAAATTTTCAATAACTTTTATTCAAAATGTATTAAAGAATTAAGACCAAATTGTTTTTTTATGATTTTACAGTGGGAATCTTGAGAACTTGAATTTGAAGGTGTTTTTCTGTGTTTCAATCAATACCTAGACAAAAGAGACAGTGGGGATTAAAAAAACAGAGAGGATATGAGACAAAAATCCAATCCTCTCTGTTTTAAATAATTTAGTTTTCTAGCCCCTCAGTAACACCAACATAAGCGGGTTTTCTGACTAGATTTGTATTCCAAAGACCTTGTCTCAAGGTATTGTCTGAATCCACAGGGTTAGTCAAAGTAATGCCGTATTGTTGAGATGCGGGGATTATTTGATTATAAAGCTCAATAACTGACTTGAACATATCTGCTTGAGCATCTAAAACAACCTGAGCAGGGTTACTGACATTCAACCTAACTTCCAAACCTGAAATTTTGATTTTCTTCCCAGATGCAGCTAAAAGCCTTAGCATACTTTCTACATTACCCAAGTTAGAATTTAAGTCAAGTTGCAAATTTGCCCCGATTCCATCAACTTGAGCATTTTGGCTTTCTATGTAGGAAACATACTCAATAAGTGCTCTACACTTTTCCAGATTGGACTCCATACCACTTTCATTGATAAACAAAAGGTCATTGCTGTTTCCATATTCTCTGGCTAACTGGAAAGCCATTACTGCATAATCCTTTCCAAGATAGTCCTGCCAATAGAATTCATTTGCTCCGAGAGTTCGGCCTTCTCCAGATCTTAATTCATTGGGATTGTTGTTATCAAGAGGTTCATTGATGACATACCTAGTATTGACAAAGTCTCTTGTTTCGCCGACAAATTGAGATACCCAATTTTCAAACTGACCATAGGTGATTGCGGATTTTTCTTGAGGAGTTCTATCAACAATGGTGGTGGAGCCACCAGAAAGACTAGCACTTGCCAAAACTACATCATCAATATAAACTGTTCCTGCAAATTCTCCATAACTGATAATGAATCTATTCCTATCAGCAGCAGATATTGTAGTAGAGACAGTGACTAAGGACCAGTTGGTTGTCACGAAAACTTGTCCAAAACCATTTGAAGAAAAATCTGGACTTTGAAGTTCAGGTCTGATGACCCCCTCTTCTGTTCCCTTCACCCAAAAGCTTAAATTATAAGTTTCTCCCATTTCAGCTGGTTCAGCAAGTTCATAAATAGTCTGAACTTCCCAAAAACCTCCAGTAACAGAAGGGTTAGTAACAAAAAATGCTCTGCCTTCATTTCCTACGCCTTGTCCATCTTCTGTAAGTCCCCGTGTTGAGTTATTTCCCCAACCTCCCCAAGCGATTCCAGACTCAAACTTTCCATCAGATATCAGATTATTGATAATGGGTTCACCAGCAATATCATAAATGTATAAATTATTGATGTCAATGAAATAGTTCACACCTTCCTGATAGCCCAACTCAAATTGAAAACTAAATGAGTCATTTTGAAAATCGCTTATTCTGAATCTGATTTCCTTCCATGACAAATTTGTCTCAAAAGTTTGTGCTATTTCCCCTGATGAAAACCAATCGATTTCTGGTTCATTGTTTGTCAAACCATCGAAAGTTATCCTTCCTTCACCAGGAACATCAGATTTTATATAGGCGATAAATTCATAAACCTTACCTTGTTCGATTGGAATATCTGGGGAAGAAAACCTTACATTTGAAGGAGAAGATACACTACCTGACGAAACTACGCTTACGGCAGGTGAGTTTCCTCCCATTCCCTGATTAGGTTCGATAGTGGTTCCTGCACTAAACTCCCATTGTTCTAAATTTCCACTTCCGAGTTCTTGTACATTCAATTCATTCGCGAATGCTGGTGAATTTACAATTAAGGGGGATAGTGCTCCATTTAGTAAAGAAGCATTTTGGTTTTGGTGCCAGATTAACGAAGGGCTAACAATCTCAACATTTGATTCACTAGCAACGCTAAGAAGGTTCATTACACCTGTCAAATTATATGTTCCATTGTTTTGAGCAATGCTGCTGTGAGTCATACCATTAGTTGGGGTGAACTCATTAAAATTCCTATTAACCAACCTATACATTAAGCCTCTATTGGCAAAATTTTCCATAGGCATTGAAGCTCCAAGTTTATAGTTTGGATTGTTTGTAGAATCCAAATAACTCTTTAGCGCTTCATAACTATCCAATTCTTCCTGAAGGATAATACTTTCAGGTTTTTCCACATTGAACTCTAAAGGATCAAAGTCTGCACAAGAGGTAAACATTAAACCTGCTGCTAAGAATATGTATAAAACATTATTTTTCATTTTTCTTTAATTTAAGGTGATCATTTGATAACAGGACTAAAAGTCTCTATGCTAACACCTCTATTCCTAAGGACAAGTGTATCTGTAGCGATCACGCGCATTTGTGGTAAATCGACTTCGTACTGTAAGTATATGGCATCCCTATCCTGATTTCCCCAGCTTTTCTTTTCGCCATCTTTGACAAATCTACCTTGACCAGTCACTGTAACTCCCTCTGTGGCTGAAGTCACTGTACATTCTCCTTGGTTGTTGAATGTTAATAGCAAGTTAGAGGTGATGTTATTGCCAGTTTGATCTTGGTAAACTAATGGGAAGTCAATTTCAGATAGTGATCTAGTGCTGAGATCTTTTAGCTCGTCATGCTCTACAAACTGTTCTCTTCTGATCTGATTTCCGGTAAGCCCTTCAAAACCAGTCTTTCCAGTAAATTGATCAACCCCTCTACGCAAATAGATACCGTGGTATTCATTGATATATTTGACTGCATAAAGAACAAAATCCTTTGGAGTAACATCCCAGTCACCAATGACATGAGGGTTAGGATTATCCACAATGGGAATACCTACCAGAACTGAATCTGCATTTGTGACATTTCTAATCCTTAAGGGAACGACATAGGTGTTTTTGATTGCATTTGGATCAGCAAAAAAAGCACCTGTAAGCTGAATCTCAACTCCACCAATGATTTCTCCTCTAGGTATGGTGATGGTGTTTTCCGAAAGTTGGTAATATTCAGATGGCAAGATCATGACATCATCACCACCATCTGAGAAGGCAAGATTTTCTACCAGCGTCGGATCCACTTCAATATCCAAGGTGATATTGTTTCTGTTGTTATATACTCCTCCAGTAGTTGCCATAATTTTGAACTTCCATTCATTGTCTAGTGAAGTATCAAAAATATCTTCTCCCAAAGTAATCGTCCTAACTGGATATTGGTGAGAGAAATAAACAGTTTGATAATCAAAATCAGGAAACTCCCAATCCTGATTCACACAGGAAAGCATCACCAACGGGGCAACAACTAACATTAATAATAATTTTTTCATATTTCTATATCTTTGAAAATCCATATTCATTTTATCATTTTTACCAACCTGTATTTTGGCTCAATGCACTAAATTTCAAAACCTCACTCAATGGGATTGGTCCGTAAGTCATGTGGTTTGCAAAAACCCTGTTTTGTACATTTATATTTTGGAAATTTCCGCTCTGAATACGAACTCCTCTAGCTGGTTCTGTGAGGCTAAGATTCCATCTTCTCAAATCCCAAAATCTAAAGCCCTCAAAACAAAGTTCAAGTCTTCTTTCATTTCTGATCAATTCCCGCATAGCATCTGTATCATTTCTTACAGATTCGAGATATGCATCTCCGTTTGCTTGACCGATACCGGCTCTTTGTCTAATCGCTCTGATGATATCATAAGCTGAGTATCCATTGGGGCCAGTTCCATTGGGACCCCATGCTTCATTAGCTGCTTCAGCATAGATCAAATAGATTTCTGTATATCTTATCCTAGGCTTTACGTGCAGTTGGCCATTTACAGAATTCGGATTAAGGTTTACATCTTGACGGAGAAGTTTTTTCATGTAGTAACCGGTTCTAGTAGAAACTTCCACACGATTGATTCCATCATTGGTACCACCTGCACTCAGTGGATCAGCAGTTGTATTGATGACTTGGTTATTTGGACCAGCGGTACTTCCATTGTAAACTATAAAATGATTCAACCTTGGGTCTCTATTTGCATAAGGGTTTTGAGGATCAAAATTGCTTGAAGGGTGATTGATTGGGTAGCCATTCGAAGCTGGGAATGCATCTACCAAATTCTGAGTTGGATTTAACAACCCGTTTCCAAATTGTGTTGGTGGAAAATGAGAGGCCTCCAAGCCAGTTGAAGGATCACCTATAGAATTTCTCCACATTACTTCTGGAGGATTCACCCCTCCTCCGATATTACTGATCTCAGAAACATTTGAATACCAAGTAACACCAGTTGGAGATAAGCCAGCAACTCCTCCTTTCAAATCAATAACTTCGGCTGCAAAATTAGCTGCATCAGCCCATGTAGTAGAATTCCCTTGACTAAATGCGGGACTGGCTGCCATCAATGCAGCTTGAGCTCTAATTGATTTGGTAATCCTACCTGAAATCAATTGTCTAGCATCCTCTCCAAATACTCGATTATAATCATTCCTATTTACTCCTCGGGCGAGGTACTTTTGCGGAACAAGGTTATCACTAGCTATATCTTCGTAATCGTTAGGCAATAATTCCAAAGCATTATCAATATCACTGTATAGCTGCTGCATGCATTCCTCAAAGGTGGCACGTGGCACATTGAATTCTGAATTTTGGTCAAGAGATTCCAAAAAAATCTGACCACCAAGCAATTCTCCATTTGAGACACCTCCGTGCGCTTGTAGTAAGTAATACATAAACATAGCCCTTAGAGCATAGGCTTCTCCTTTTATTCTATCGGCAAACAAAATGTCAATAGCTGGAGATTCTACTGTGAAGCTTACACTATCTACATTTTCGAGCATCAAATTCATATACTGAATACCTGCATATGCATTGTCCCATTGATTTAATGGGTTATTATCTGGTGCCCACTGCCCAGATGCTAAAGTAAAAAAGGTATTACTTTCATCATTACTTACAGCATTGTCTGTAGCCATGTCGCTAAACACCCAGTTGTTGGTAGGTATTCTTGCATAGCCATAGATGAGAAGCCCCTGGGCAAATCTCGGTTCATCAAACCCACTCTCAAGCTCTCTGTTATTTTGTATTGCAGGTTCGAATAGATCATCACATCCCTGAACCAAAACCATCAGTATCAATAGTATTTTAGTAATATTTTTCATCTCTTCGATTTTTGTAGTAATTAAAATTGAGCTGAAACACCTAAGTTGAAGAATCTGGTCTGCGGCGCTGAACCAATATTTAATTCAAGAATTTCCTTGTTTGGTGAAATTGTTAGAAGATTGGCACCATTGACATACACCCCCATACCTTTAATAAAATTTCCTCCAAAGAATTTTTCTGTAGGAATCTGGTAAGAAATCTGAAGTCTTGCCAAATCAAACCTGTCAGTGCTGTAAAGCCAAAAATCTGAATTCCTGAAATTGTTTGCCCCATTCAACGTGGTCAACCTTGGGAATGTAGCCGAAGTCGCTGTAGCTTCTGTCCATCTGTCTCTGACTACTTCGGAATACTTATCTTCTCCAGAAATCCAAAAATATGAGTTATTTCTCATCGCAAAGGCACCAGTTCTAGCTACTCCTAAGGCAAAGAAGGTGAAATTATTCCATTTTGCAGTGAGGTTGATTCCCAATGTCAAAGGAGAACCAAACCATCCTCCTCTACCAAGAAATACTTCATCTTGAGGCGTCACCCTTCCATCTCCATTTTGATCTACGTATCTTATATCACCTTGCTGAACCTCTCCGAAAATCTGCTCAGGCATGGATTCCACCTCGTTCATATTGCCGAAGAAGCCCGCATTTTGTAATCCCCAGATTGCATCGATTGGATTTCCTGCTCTATTTTGATAGGAATCTTGCCAAAATTCACCTCTTTGAACTGCTTGTGTTTTGTAATAAGTCCCCACAAATCCCAAATCAAAATTAACAGCTCCGATTTTTGGTCTATAATTCAAGCTGAAATCAAAACCTGAACGTCTATCACTGTTGTAATTTTCAAAAGGAATAAAGGAGGAATGTGGCCAAAACACATTGAAATGGCTTGGATAAATATCATTTCTTTGAACCAGTAACCCAGTCATTTCGCTCAAGAAGTAAGAACCTGTTAACCCTATCTTGTTGTTCAAAAAAGATGCATCTACTCCAAAATTTATTTCTTCTCTTCTCGGAAAAGCCATATTTGGATTTGACCCCCTTCTAGATATTGTGGTATTATTATTCAAACCATCCTTCCAAGTATAGAAAATAGTCCCTTCACCTTGTTGAGTAAAAGATTGTTGATACATATAATATTCCGCTATATCAAGGTCTGTGTGGATAATCCCTCCTGATACAGAAAACATTAGATTATCAATGAAGGTGGCTCCTTCCATAAATCCTTCTTTATTCATTTTCCATCCTAATGTAAGAGTAGGTGAAAATGCCTGTCTATTATTTTCAGGTAGCCTTGCTGAGTGGATTACAGCGCCACTAAAATCCACCAAGTATTTATTTTTGTATTCATATCCCAAATGCAAACCTAGATTTGCATTGCTTATTCTGTGATAAAGTCCAGAAGTAGCTGTTTGAAAACCGCCAGCAATCAACATTGCAGAAACCTGATGATCCCTTTTAAATGTATTGAAATAATTGAGTTGAGCAGAAAAAGACAGTGTTTGCTGAAACCAGTTATCAGTAATATTCTGAGTCCGAGTACTTGCATCTTGGCCGTATCTAGTCAAACTTGAGATTAAATCTTCCCCCGAATAGCTATTCCATGAAGGTTGATAAACAGCGTAGTTATTATTGAATGACAAATTATAGGATGTGTTGTAATCCAACCCAAACCTTGAATTGAATGACAAACCTTCCAAAACATTCCCAAGATCTGCATTAACACCTGTATTGAATTGGTATTGCCTGCTTGTAAATTGACTCGATCCACCGGCATATATACCCGCTATCGGATTGGTTTGATCAAGTTGAGTTCCACCAAGTAAGAACATACCATCAATCAAGTGCTCACTGTTTCTCACAAAATTCATGGAAGTCTGGTCGTCCGGTTCTATCATGCTCACTGGAATCAAAGGTGTAAACCTATGCGGCCTAATATTGGCAGCTCCATCCCAAAAATTAGCATTGACACCTCTACCATTGTAAAATACTACTGCAGCATCCACAAAAGCGGAAATTTTATTGGTAATATTCACATCCACATTTCCACGGACATTCAATCTTTCATTTCTATTTTGGGATGCCTGTCCAAAGTCCAAAAGAGAGCCTTCAGACCAAAAGCCCAAATTTGAATAGTACCTAGCCCTATCATTACCACCTGAAATCTCCATAGTAGCATCATGCCTGCTATATGCTTCTTGCAAGTACTCTGGAGAATAGAAGTTGGTATTTGGATACCTGTATGGATTCTCTCCGGAAGCATGTCTAAATATGGTCTCTTGGTCATATAATGGATTCAAACCATCATTCGTCCTGGCTTCATTATACAATGTCATGTATTCTGCAGATCCTAAATAATTGGGAATTCTGCTTGGTACATTCACCCCCGTATTTGCTCTTACATTAATAGTCTGCTTACCTGCATAACCTCTCTTTGTAGTGATCAACACAACTCCTTTTGCCGCTCTACTACCATATAAAGCTACTGCGGAAACCCCCTTTAGGAAAGAAATCTGATCGATTTCTAGAGGCATGACACTTCCAGGATCTCTTGGAACACCATCTACTAGAACTAGGTATTCATCATTTCCCCACAAGTTGCCATGAAAACCAGGAACAAACCCATCCATATTTGATAATGAATAAGTAAAATAATTATTTTCTATCAACTCAGGGACATCAACAAAACTAATCCCACCCATGAGATTTTCACGAGAAATTGACCTGTAAGCTACTTGAACTGCATTTCCAACAAAGTCAGATTCCAAATAAAGCTCCGACAAATTTGCTGTTGCCCTAACTGCTTTATCAGAATAGCCTTCTGCTCTTATAATCAAAAGGGTATTTGGAACCACATCCAAACTAAACACACCCAAGCTATCTGTCGTAGCCAACACATCCTCCAATTCTGATCCAACAAATGCCCCAGTTACGGCAACTCCATTTTCATTCCTGACAGTCACATCCAACTTGATGGTGGTAGATTCTTGCCCGTAGAGTGCCATGGGGATAAATATGGCAAACATGCAAGTGAACCAACCTAATTTTATATATCTATTCATCTTAATCGTTTTTTTGGTTTATCAAAAGAAAAATCACCAACCTGGATTTTGTGAAAACTCAGGATATAGTGTCACATCAGATACTTTTAAAGGCAACCAATAATGTCTATCGTTTAGAGGTCTTTCCAAAATAACCACCTCACGTAGGTTTACAACCCTGCTCAATGTAGGATCACCAGTTAGATCACTATCAGGGGCCCTATTGAATTCCAATGATGTTTTGATATTGTATGGTCTTTCTGTAAGAAGTAACCATCTCCTCAGATCATTGAACCGATGTCTTTCGAATGCTAACTCAACGGCCCGTTCTCTCCTCAATTCTTCCAAAAACACAGGTACTGAGGATTGGAACTTCTCCAATACTCCAGGCATACCAGCTCTTTCTCTGATTACATTTACTGCTTCAAGAGCACTTTTGCTAAAGTTGGAAGAACTACCAGTGACAGAATTGCTCCCCATCAATACCGCTTCCGCATACATCAAGTAGATGTCAGCCAATCTCATGTAAGGCACATTTAGGTGAAGAGTAGCACCAAATGCAAAAGCATTATCATATGTATTTGCGGTCAATGGCACAAATTTCCTGTTCAAATAACCTGTAGGGCTCGCAGAGACCTCACCTCTGTAGCTTCCATTTGTAAACAAGTTGGCACGTCTATTACCTTCTTGGTTAGGAGGCATGGAACCTTGTACTACTTGCATCCCATCGAAGACTATGCTGCTATAAAATCTAGGATCTCTGTCCTTGAATGGAAAAGATGGATCATAAGATGACTCTGCATCTGCTCTTGAAATATCATCTGGAAGTGGGTTTCCATTAGCCATTCCAAAGTTTTTGTTGACATAATTTGCTGTTGGGACAGTTTTAGTAGGATCACCATCGACTATGATACTTGGGAAAAATTGCTTTGTGATGTTAAAGTTAGATGCATCCCCCATCCAATACAAAGATCTAAATATAGCTTCTGTTCCACCAGAAAGTGCCCAGTTTTGACCTGTGGTATAAAAATTGCCATGCCATCTATCAAAAGGCATCAAAGCATATTGAGTAGAACCCCCCTCTACTAAAGACAATAACTCTCCAAATGCTTCAGCAGATCTCCGGCAGAAATCTGCATTATATGTTCTATTCCCAGTTGACTCGAAGTTCATTAGAGGGCTTCCTGCCCATAATAAGTTTTTGCCCAAATAAGCCAAGGCCATAATCTTATTGACTCTAAGTTCATTTCTTCCTAAAGTTCTTCTACCCGCTACCGTATTATCCCAATTGATTGGAAGCAAATCTGCAGCTCTTCTAAAATCTTGTGCCGCTTTTTCCGCACTTTCGTGATAAGAAAGCCTTGCTTCTCTCAATACCTCGTCCCCAGGTAGTACACGATCAATATATGGTAATCCTCCAACATACTGGATCAACATAAAATGAAACCAACCTCTGAAGAAAAGTAACTGTCCCTCAATAAGCTGTCTTTCTTCTTCAGTAGCATCAGTCATCCTACTAAGATTTTCCAATCCAAGGTTTGCTTTTCTTATACCATACCATGCTAAAGGCCATAATCCTTTCTGATGTGGATTATTTCCTGTGTGAGTCTGATTTTTGTCAAGCCAACTTGACTGACCACCATGACCACTGTGCTCTGCTTGCCATCCCCAAAAATTCCCTCTGTCAAACATGAATGAAACATGGAAATTCCCTGCTGCACATACAATTTCATCTTCACCCCAATTCCAAGTTGTAGTCCAATAATTCGTTGTGAAATTTGGAATACATTGATATAGTTCTTCCGTGAACCCTTGAAAATTCTCAAAATTGACAAAGGCAATTTCTTCGGAGATCACTGACTCTGGCGTTCTATCCAAATAATCTTCGCATGATGTACCTATCATCAAAGTACCGAACACGAGCACTATTTTTAATTTACTGATATAATTTCTTATGATTTTCATTTTTAAACTCTTAATTAGAATGTCATATTCAACCCTAAATTTATTCTTCTCATCATTGGATAAGCTCCATCACCAGAAGACCCAGTCCCAAAGTTTGATTCTCTATCATCAGGCATTTTACTCCATACAAGTAAATTATTACCGTTTAGGAACACCCTAAGACCACCAACACCAAGTTTTTTGACTTGCTCTGGTCTAAAACTATAGGCAACTTCTGCATTCTTTAATCTCAAATACGAACCATCATACAAGTACCTTGTACCATAATAATATGATACAGGTGTGAGCCAAACTGGCAATGGTGTATCAGCATTTGGATTATCTATTGACCAATAAGTTCCTTCATCATAAACTAAGTTTCTCTGGCCTGCTAGGTTGGTAAAGGGTACATCTCTAGACACATTGTTCACTCCAAAAAATTGCATAAAGAAACTAAAGCCTTTATACTCTATTCCAACATTTGTATTGAAGGTATTTTGAGGAACTCCAGAGTAACCTACTGGCGCAGAATCGAAGGCATCAATTACCCCATCTCCATTAAAATCTATTATTTGATATCCTCCAGGTATTTTGCCACCATTATTGGTGTTGTGGGGTGTACTCCCGTACAACTCATCCCAATTGTTATAATAACCCTGGTCTATGTGTGATCGGTACTGTCCCAACTGATAGCCTGCCTGCTTCTGATAGTCTATCAAAAACTCAGGATCATCTCTGTTAATTACCACATCTACAGCACGAGTAATTGCAAAATCGGCCCAAAGTCTCACTCCATTACTTAAGATCTTATTGAGACCTAACTCAATTTCATATCCAGTGGTAGTAACCCTACCTAAATTTGCTGCAGGGGCATTTGCTCCATAATAACTTGGGATCGAACGATCATTTGACATCAAAATATCCACCCTATCATCCTTGAATATGTCAATACTTCCATCAATCAAACCATCAAGGATACTAAACTCTGTTTTGAAATTGTATTTATAGACGGTTTCCCACCTTACATTTGGGTTTCCAATTACATCTTCTCGATACCAGGTATATGGACTAAAATCCCCTTGCCAACCAACTGTGGATAATCTTGAACTATTTCCATACACCCATTGATTCATATAAAGAAACCTACTACCGATGTTATCATCTCCAACCTGACCATAGGAAGCTGTTACTTTCAAGAAATCTAAGGCAGATATGTCGCGTAGAAACCCTTCCTCTGAAAGCACCCATCCAATACCCCCTGAAGAGAAAAATGCAAATCTGTAATCAACACCAAACTTCTCGGAGCCATTATAAGCCCCATTATATTCTACCAAATATTTTCTTTTGTAATCGTATGTAGCCCTAAACACCCAATCTTCACGATAACTTGGAATCATGTTTCCAATAGCATCTTGCTGCCTACTGAATAGTCCCATCAATGAGTAATTATGGTTATTTCCAATACTACCGGCATAGTTTAGCTGCATTTGATAAAATAGTCTCCTTTGCGCACCTTCCACATTTCCACCTTGGGTAGTCCATGCTATTGGTTGAAAAAAGTCAAAATTACTATTATCAAAGTTGTTCTTGTAATTTACCCTTCCGGTCACAGGATCTATCCACATCTCTTCAGTACCATTGAACAAATCATTTACACCACGCTGTACTTCTCTAAATGTATTGTCAACTGCCATGGTACCTCGAAACCTCAACCCTTTCAGGATCATCCCTAAATCCTGTTCCAACACCAAATTGGTGGAAAGACTTGCCGTTGTAATATTTTCAACTCCTCCAATAGCCAATTGCCTACCTGAATTTATTGTCCCAAATTCATCAAGTGGAAAATATCCCCAAAGACCATTGGAATATCTTGGCATAAATGCATCAGGTGGATTTCGGTAAGCAGCTCTCCAAAAACCAGCATCGTTTCCTCCTTGCCAAGGGGTCTTTCTCACACCATAGATTCCACTAAGATCTACTTTAAGATTTGTAGTTGATGTAAGTTGAAAGTCAAGATTGTTTCTAAAGTTCAACCTGTTGTAGTTGTAACCTGGCTGATAACCACGCTCATTTTCTACTTGCCTAAATAGATCTCCTTCGTTTTGGAAATCAATACTCCCAAAATATTTGGTTACTTTTGTACCACCAGTAATCGAAACGTTTGCGTTGTATGCCATGGCATAATCTTTAAAAAGATACTCTTGCCAATCTATATTTGGATAGCGCTCTGATTCTTCAAGGTTTGCAGGATTCCTGTATTTTTCTCGAATCTCTTGAGGAATAATTTGAGACCAAGCTTGTGGACTCGTAGATAACTCCCTTTCAATGGCAAGATTTCTCACACCTATAGCATCATAAGCATCCATTTTACCTGGAAGTTTCGAGGGTGATTTCACCGTGGCATTTACTCTTGCACTGATTTCGGCCCTACCTTCTTTTCCTCTTTTTGTAGTTACGATGATTACACCGTTGGCGCCTCGTGATCCAAATACAGCAGTAGCTGATGCATCTTTCAATACAGAAATAGACTCCACTGACCCGACGTCCATTTGATTAAAAAATTCAGGTCTTTCAACTCCATCTACTAGAATAAGTGGGGAATTACCATTCCAACTGTTTTGACCCCTAATAAAAATCTGAGGATTTTCATCTCCTGGCATACCAGAACCTGCTGAGGTAATCAACCCTGGAAGATTACCAGTCATGGCAGCACCCAAATTCGATACTCCGCCTGTTCTCTGCAAAACTTCGCTATTCGTCTGTGATACAGCACCTATCAAAGTCTCTTTCCTTTGTTCGCCATATCCAATTATTACAACTTCGTCAAGTGTATTTTCATCTTCACTCAAGCTTACGCTGTAGTTGGATCTACTTGCACTTACAGCAATCTCAGAAGACTTATATCCAATAAAACTGAAAACCAAAACTTCTCCTGGCTCTGCGTTGAGGGAAAATTTCCCATCCAAATCTGTAGCAACTCCTCGAGTAGTTCCTTTGATCAATACTGTAACACCGGGTATTGGTAAACCATCTTTTGCATCAGTTACAACTCCTGTGACTTGTTCAAAAGGAACATCCGTTTTTGAGTCCAATTTTCTTTCTGTAGAATTTCTTTCTGTCACATTTATATTATACTGGAAGTTATTTCCGGCTGCTAATTCCTGTATTACATTTTCAGAGTTTTTATCTATTGTTGAATTGAAGAGGCCTAATGTATCCGATTCAATGTTTACATTCTTAGTCTTTATTAAATCCTGTCCTCGATCACTAAAAGTAGCCGAGGAAATCGCTTTCAATTGATTCGAAAATTCTCCAGTCCTATTTTCCTGCGCATATCCCTGAAGCGTGATTGCAAAGAGCAATTGCATCATTAGGATATACTTAACGTTCCTTATCTCGAAAAAGAATCGCCTTAGTAAATTTATTTCCATATATCTTTTTTTATTTCTTATTAAGGTTTGAAAGGTTTTTGATTTGCCATCCTGCCATTTGGATTTGGAGGTAACAAAAGCAGAATACTTTATCCTGCAAAATCCTCCGCTAGCTTGTATTTAATTGAAACTGGTTCATTTTATCTATTTTGGGTTATGGTTTGCTATTGAATATTTTTCGAAATTGTTATTTGCCAATCGAAGACTTTCAGATTCATGCACTGATTAGCTTTCTTCTTTAGCCATATGAATTGTTGGATATATTTTGATTCTATTCAATAAAATCAAACATACATTTGGCTTAGAGAGCTACAGCTTTCAAATCTTCTGTGAAAATATCGGTAAAGGAGTAAATAAATTGCCCTCAAAAAGCACCTTTAAAAGATGTTGAGACCTTATTTCAAATAGGTCTGGCAAACAAAAGAATTGTCTATTTAACTGTATCATTTTATTTTGGGTTTTTGGTAATTTTGAATTAATCAAATATATAAAGTATCTAGAATAAAAAGAATTTCCCTATGAAGTTTTAACTATTTGATTTTCAATGAATTAAAATTGTTATTGCGTTTATCAAAACCTCAAAAAATCACTAAAAATGGCTTTTGTAGCCATTAGAGCGGGTTTTTATTAAAAAATCCATTTTTTAGCCATTTCGCTTAAATGAACTACTTGATTATCAGTATTTTACAATAAAAAAATCCTGTATTTTTTTTCACATAATTTGTTAGGACATATTCTTTCCGATTTATAATTTGTGAGGATTGTAGGCTGAAAGTATATTACCTAACACACCAACACTTAACACAGAATAATATACTGTTTACAAGAATAATCATCTAGCAAAAAGATTTTGTTTGTATGAATAATCGTTATTTAAGCGACACAAGTCCATCTGTGGTGAAGTTCCTAGCGTTTTTTGGTCGGTTATTAAAATTGAATCAATTTACGAACATATTCATTTGTATGGCTACTAGCAATTAAGCTGATATTCACTAAACTAAAACACAATAGATGATTGCTTCAGCTTTGACAAAAATTCAAGTAAGGAAAAATCAAATAAATCTGAGTTGAAATTTAATGCTATTGAAGCCTGCTGATTAGGAAAGGGTGAACAAGAAAAATATTCTAATCAACTACAAAAAAAATACAATCAATTGATTTTCAATTCGAAAGGAGATGCAGGTAAATCAATTGAATTTAGGAGATTAGCTTTATCAGGATTATTTGCCCAGGCATACCTGAGTGTAGCAGGTTTTTTGGATTGATCAAATTCAATGACTACCATATCATTTTCTATCAAAGCATCTACCCAATAAAATTCACCATCCTCTCCCGCCAATGCGAATCCTTCCAATTTTTGCGAATTTTTGGTTTTGAGTCCAGATCCAACTTCTGTAAAACTTATATAAAGTTTATCTTCCTTTTCTATCACTTGTTCTACTAAGGGGCCTGAAAAAGGGCCCTGCTTCGATCCATACACCAATTTATATGCCTGAAGCGCAAGTCTATCTCCTACTGTTTTCTTATCCAAAGGATGAATATCATTGGCTTCTCCAACATCTATGGTGATGGCCATACCTGTATTTGGGATTGACAAGGTTTTTCTTTGTACTTCTCTCATTTCTGCCCAATCACTTTCTTGCGGCTGTTCTGCCACCTCCATAAAGTTTGGCAATTGAACAAAAATGAATGGAAGATCTGGATTTTCCCATTCTTTCCTCCAACCTTTGATCAAAGATGTCAACTGCTTTTCGTAATCTTTTGCTTGCCCAGCATTTGACTCCCCTTGATACCATAGAATCCCTTTGAAATTAACTTTATGTAAAGGAGCTATCATTGCGTTGTACAATCCCATCGGTTTGAATCTTATGGAAGTTTGGCTTGGTGCTCTTTCCATTTTGGCACCTACTTGATAGTGCCAATCTTTACTCAAATCAAAGTTTTCATTTCCTATCTGAAGCTGATATGGTTTTTCTTGGATAAATCCACCTCTACCATTCTCGCTGACTATTCTGATTACCAAAATGTTCTTCCCTTTTTTCAACACTCCTTTTGGCACATTATACCTTCTTGGAGGATATCTATATCCAGTACTTCCTACAAGTTGGCCATTGATGTATGCTTGATCACTGTCCACCAAAGTCCCAAGTAAAAGCTTAATCTCCGAAGCATCAGAAGGGTCAAAATCAATATTTATTACTTTTCGAAACCAAAAAACACCATTTACTGGCCTATTGCCTTCCAAAGGCCAAAAATCTACATCTTGCATTTCTTGCCAATCATTCGGCTCAAAATCATTTGAAAACCATGGTAGATTCTTATCTGAAAGACCTAAATCTTTAGATTTCAACTCATTTCTCCAGAAATCTATTTTTTCTTTGTCAGTTCTTTCTATTTCCTCAATCACCCCGGGAGTTTGAAAATGAAGTGCTTCTTGATAGTCTTTAGGAAATTCCTTTAAATCTTCTTCTCTAAGCCATGATTGAATCGGTGAACCTCCTACACTGGCATTGACCATACCTATGGGAACATCATATTTTTGGTTGAGATTCTTTGCAAAAAAATAGGCTACTGCTGCAAATGACCTTATATTATCTTCATTCAATTCAAGCCATTTCCCTCCTTTCAAATCATCTTTTACTTCTGTGAAAGTATAATCATCAGGCGCATCAAAGTATCTTATATTGGAATTTCCAAAACTCAAAAATTCTTCTGGAAACATAGGCTCTACACGCTCCATGGTAGTTTCCATATTAGACTGACCCGAGCAAAGCCATATGTCGCCGATTAAGATATTCTTGATCTCAATTTGACTATTCCCCGAAGAGATTCCCATCAGGTGTGGCCCACCTGCTTTCATTGGTGGCAATAAAATCGACCAATTCCCGTCAGCATCTGATTTACCACTTATTTTTTGACCATTAAACACGATTTGGATTTCTTCATTTGGATCTGCCCAACCCCATACTTTCAGCTCTGAATCTCTTTGCAAAACCATCCCCTCACTGATCAAAAAAGGCAGTCTTATTTCTCCAAATGATAAGTTCACTTGGCTTAACATCAAAAGCAGAAGCAATTTTAAGAAATGGAAAAAACGTATCATTTTGGGTTATTCGGTTGAAAACATAACGCTGATCACGACAAAAGATCATAATTATTTAACATTACTTCAAACCTGATAAAAAAATTTCATTTATGCAATCGATATCATAATATTTTGACTAATTAATCTTAAAATTTATAAAAAAGAATCAAACCTTAAAAACATCACTTATTCTTGATTAAGATGGTAAACCAAAAAGAAATTTCTATATAAAATCTCAAAAGTCTTATTTTGGGCTCTACATAAGTAACATTTAGAATCTTATCATAAATTAAATAATGCTAAAACTATTATATATTTTTGAAATCGATTTCATTTTATAAATATTTAGGCAGATTACTCATTTCATTAGTAATCTAACCGATTCGATTTTTTTTATGCATCATGCCATAGGCCATCGGGGATCTTGTCATCTAAACAGGAAACCTCTAGTGCTTTGTTATACATTTCTGTTAGACTAATTGTAGGTTCTACTTTCAGAATTTTGGCAATTTGATGTTTTAAAGTTTTGTGCCTCAAGGCAAAAGATATGTAATGTTTTAATATACTCCTTACCACATCCTGAAACCTATCAAATTCCCCTTTTGCTTCCTCTTCGAGGTCAGAGCGGCTTCCATGAGCAATTGAGTTTCTTAGTTTACGTAAAGAATCAACCCATTTTGATTCGTTCTCTGCTTCAGGGTAATCACAAAGAACAAGTACTTTTTGGATTCTTTCTCTGAAAAACAATTCCATTTTTGTTTCCCGCAAATAGTATTTCCCTTTACTAAATTGTAAGCTCATTCCACCTAACATTGCATCCATAGAGATGAAAAGGAAGGCTATTTTTTGCTCCCAAGAAACATTTCCGGGAAGTGCATAAGAAAGTTCAAAATTCTCAATTGCAATTTCCACTGATTGATTACCTCCACTTTTCCTGTATTGTGAAATAAGATTGAAAATACTCTGAAGTGGTCCATTTCCATTTACAGAATATGCTAGATCATTCGGATGAAGCTTATAAAACTCGGGGAAACTATTATCAAAGCCTGCAATGAAAATCTGACGGTAAGGTCCAGAAAATCTCTCAATGAAACTACTGCTATCCATATAGGAATATTCTACAAGGTAAGGATCGAATATCCAACCCTTTTTGAAAAGCCTAAGCGCTAAAAGTGCGTCTCGAATTTGATTGTAAATTTCATCTTCGTACAAACCAATGCCATCATAGAGCGTCTGACCTTCTGAAAGTCTGTAAGTCGTTGTTAAGCAAAATTGAGGTTCAACTTCCCATAATGAAACATTTTGATAGGCAGCATACTCCTTCATCACATCGCTTTTAAGAATATTTTGCCATTCCTCTTGGTAAGGTTTCCCACCCAGCACTATGCCACCTACTAAACCGATCTCTTCACTTTCAAATCCAAGCCCCCACAAAGGGAAATAACTAGTAAAAGTTCTATTTTCCATCATGAATTATATTTTAGGAGATTTTTAAATTCATCATAGATGCTTTCTTCTTCCCAAGCTTTTAGCAATAGATTGGGAAAATCTTCGATCTTATATCCATTATGGATTAGCTTAATCAGAACTCCAATTGTATTGCAATACAAATTCCTGATCACATGAAAGGCTTGTTCGACATTTTCCGTGTAATTGACACTCGAAGCTTCGCCATGGATCATTTTGCTTCGAACCCTATAAACTTCACTGAAATAGCGAGTCGATTGTTTGGATTGTGAGAAGTTTTGTGACTGGACTACTGAAGCTGCCATTCCAAATGCCTCAGTAATTGTCAAGCCATACTTTTTTCTTACAAACAAGGGAACGAGTATTGATTCCAATCCTGCCATGCAATAAACAAACCCATTGAAATAGCTGAGTCTATCTTTTTTCAGGCAAAATTCAGGGTTGGAAGTGAATTGCAATGTTCTCAACCCCTGCATAATGCTGTGGTTTTCTTTAAAACCTTTAGATGATAGAAGTAAATCAAAAGCCACACTAATGTTATGCAGAACTTCTTCACTAAAATTGAATTTCCATGATCCTCCAAATACTATCCATTCCCTCTCAAAACTGCCTATCAATTTTTTATACCCATCAAAAATACCATGTTCAAATTCTATATAAGTACAAGACATCTGTGGATTTGGTAGTAAAGCACCTCCTGAGCCTAACAAAAAAGCCCAATATAAATGATTATTGATATTTTGAATTTGGGCTGTAGCAGCTTCAAGATCATCAAATTCTTCTATGGAAGAAGAGAAAAAAACAGGTTGAGATTTTTCGTAAGACTTTTTCTGGGTGGGAAAGGTACAATCCATCTTTTGCCAATATTCGAAATCAAGTAGCTGCAACTTCCCTACAGAAAAATGGAATGGGAAAGAAAGGTCTGTTTTTACTCCAGGTATGTGGGTGAACCAATTAATGCGCATATTCAATAAGATTTAGGTGTTTTGACCTGATTGACTTATTCTATCTGATGCTTTTCTGTAAATTTTGGAAGGTATTGCCGGAGAGCTTTTTTCCAATTCACTCCATTTGGTATTTATTTCCTGAAATTTCATGTTGTCATTGAGAATAGTTTCATTCATCACCATGGTTTCCAACTCCCTTCTCAAAGACCCAAATTGTGCTACAGCATTGTTATGCCTTTCTGCAAGTTCACCATATTTGAGAAATGCCGCAGCTGCTGACAACAGGGTGGCAAGTACACTGACAGCTCCAGCTATGATAATTATATTGCGACTTTCTGACTGAGCAAAGGATGAAAAAATTGCCGTGGCAACCATGGCAGAAATAAGGGTTGACAATAACCCTATTATTCGATCAATTCGGTGATAGTAAGAAAATGAAATACTATGAGCAATATGGCGAATTCTCAAACCTTTTGTCCATTGGGCGATTACCTTGTCTTTATCCATATGATCCTTATAATCAGTGTCTTTTAGCAAAATGAAGTTAATCCATTTTGAAATAAAATCAAAGACTATATTTCTCGAAGAAATAAAATCCCACCAAAAAAATTAATTTCTGTCAGTAAAGAGTTGTTGATAAATTTTGTCTTAATAAAATTCGCAATTTGAGAAGTAGAAAAAAAGCTGATATCGCCAGTAAAAAGAAAAAGCCGACTCTTAAAAAGAATCGGCTTAATTTAATTTATATTTATTTTATTCTTAGAACCCTAACCCTACTGCCATTGCTGTTGCATTGACATTAAAGTCTGAAACTTTTGTAGCAGCACCAGAAGTCAGGTTAATAGAGTAAACACTCGTAGTAGATCCTACTTCCAATAGCGCATAGGCTGTGTTGGAATCTCCACCTATATCGAATCCATTGTCCGAAGTAAAATCAATCCCTAAACTTCCTATTGCTACCAAACCACCATCATTTGGCGGATCTTGTCTGTAAAGCATATTCGTTTCACTATCCAAAACAAATAGGACTGTTGTAGTTGCATTTGCAATGTTGTTGGTATAAGCAGCTCCATTCACCATTGGAGAACCTGGATTCAAATTACCATCTACTGCTACTACAGTTCCCAAATCTGGATGTAATCTCAAGTTTTGTCCTGTGTTACTTACCAATCGAATTCTATCAACCGTAGGATTGAAATCAAATCCAAAGCTTGTTCCCATCAACAAAGGAGTCAATGCAGTACCTACAGCGGCCAATTGACCGTTAGCAGTATTCACAGTCATGATTCTGCTAGCACTAGTGATTGCATATAACTGACCATTGGCTGGTCTAAAATCCAATCCAACAACTGTTTCTCCTGTCATCAATCCATCAAAAGCAACAGGATTCATCTCTGGACTAGTAGGATCAAATCTGTAAAGCATGTTGTCTTCAGAAGCTGCATACGCTACAGGATTTGTCTTGAAAGCCAATCCTATCACTGGCAAATTGAATGAACCTACCCAATCCGCTCTCCCGTTAGTCAAATTGATAGTATACAACTTTGATTCATCTTCATGTCTAGTCACTGCTAGAGCTACTGAATTGTCAGCTATGATATCAAAATTACCAATACCCATAAAATCAACTCCCAAATCACCAATTTCTTCTAAACCACCATCATTTGGAGGATTCTGTAGATATAATTTGTTTTGGGAAAAATCTATATCAAACAATTGTGTTGAACTTGCTCCAGCCATACTGTTGGTGTAAGCGACTGCACCGATCATTGGGTTCATACCTCCATTGATACTACCATCTGTAGCTACTACGGTACCAAGTTCAGGATGAAGTCTCAAATTTTGTCCTGAAGCAGTCACCAATCTGATCCTATCCACGGTAGGGTTAAAATCGATTGAAGCATTTTCTCCCATAATGGCAGGTGAAAAAGAAGATTCTCCCAATACTGTAGCATCTCCTGTATTTTCATTGATCACATACAGTCTACTGGAAGATCCCAAAGCATAAAGCTGGCCTGTCGCAGGTCTAAAATCAATGCTAATGATATTATCCCCACTTTCCAGTCCTGAGATGCTCATCACTTCCATTGGTGAATTCAATTCTCTAGCATCATACTTTGCAATTCTGTTATCAGAAATCAAAGCTGTGAATTCTACTTCAGGAGCCATTCCAGGCCCATCCATATCCGGCATTCTTTCATCGTCGTTACAGCCAAAAATCACTGCACCCATTGTCAAAATTGAGAAAACTCTTAGTCCTCTTGTAAAATTAATTTTTCGCATAATAGTTTTTGTTTGTTGGTTTGTGGAAGGACTTACGAACCTACTTCCATGATTGGATTACCCATGTTGAAAAAAAATATTCAACCAATCATTCAATGGTTGTAAATTATCACATCCAAATCCTCCATCCTTGCATTATTCTACGATTGCTTGATAAGTAATTATTTTTCAATTCTGTTTAGTTTGCAGGCAAGAATCCTCAGGTTTAAACCTTTAAAATGGTCTTCCTTGCTTATTAATATCTATAAATAGTAAGAATAAAAAACCTGAGAGCTCTTTTAAATGCAACACTTATTGTTGGATAAAAAAAGTGGAAATGATTAGCACATCATGTTTTGTTGATTTGACACAGCTCAATAACCATTTTTAAAATTTAACTTTGTGAACTTAATAAACAGCTTAAACTGTTTTGTAGTATTGAAATCCTCATGGACCTTGAATCCATGAAAATTGAAAACAAATGAATACAAGAAAAAGAGTGGTCGTCGGTCTTTCCGGCGGAGTGGATAGTTCTGTAGCGGCATATTTATTGAAAGAACAAGGGTATGAAGTCATCGGGATGTTTATGAAAAACTGGCATGACGAATCCGTCACCATTTCCAATGAATGTCCGTGGATGGAAGATAGCACAGATGCCATGCTAGTGGCAGAAAAACTTGGAATCCCCTTCCAAGCAATAGATCTAAGCGAAGAATACCGGGAAAGAATCGTAGATTATATGTTTGCCGAATACAAAGCTGGAAGAACACCTAATCCAGATATCCTTTGTAATAGGGAAATCAAATTTGATATCTTTTTGAAAGCAGCACAAAAGCTCAAAGCGGATTTTGTCGCTACAGGGCATTATTGCCAAAAAGGAGAAATAGCAGTAAATGGGCAGCCAGTCTATCAGTTGCTCGCAGGTGCCGACCCAAACAAAGACCAAAGCTATTTCCTTTGCCAACTTAGTCAAGAACAATTGGCAAAAGCCCTTTTCCCGATCGGCCATCTTCAAAAGCCTGATGTAAGGAAAATCGCCAAAGAACAAGATCTGATTACGGCAGACAAAAAAGATAGTCAAGGGCTGTGTTTCATAGGAAAAGTTAGGCTTCCTGATTTTCTCCAGCAACAACTCAAGCCTAAAAAAGGTGATATCTTGGTAGTACCCGAAGAGTTATCAATCTATGACAAAAAGAAAATTCCAGCTGGAATTCAAGTAGAAGATTTAGATTTGGAAACATTGAATGGTATCTGTCTTCCCGAGAATTACACTGCTGATCAAGGAACAAAGCTTGGAGAGCATCATGGTGCACATTATTTTACGGTAGGACAAAGGAAAGGACTTCAAGTTGGAGGAACTGGCAAGCCGCTTTTTGTCATTGCTACAGATACCAAGGAAAATATAATCTACACAGGATTGGGTGAAACACATCCTGGCTTGCTTCGAAATGGTTTGTTTGTCGAATCGAAGGAAATCCATTGGATCCGAGAAGACTTGAAGTTGAAAGTAGGAGAATCTGCAAAATACTTGGCTAGGATCCGATACAGGCAACCATTGAGTCCAGCGACATTGCTGATGAAAGAAAATGGACTGTATGTGATATTTGATGTTCCACAAAAAGGTGTCGCTTCAGGTCAATTTGTAGCTTGGTATCAAGGTGAGGAAAGTATAGGTTCAGGCACAATATCTTAAGTAATGCTGCTAGAAATCCTTTTTGAAGACGATCATTACATCGCCATCAATAAGCCAACAGGCCTATTGGTCCACAAGACAAAACTGGCAAAAGACGAAATCCCTGTGTTTGCCATGCAACTACTCAGGGATCAAATCGGACAGTGGGTCTATCCATTACATAGAATCGATAGACCTACTTCCGGAGTCTTACTGTTTTCCAAGTCACCAGAGGCTGCAGCTTTGTTGCAACCCCTTTTCCCCACTTCTGAAATCGAAAAACACTATTTGACTGTGGTGAGAGGGATTCCAGCGGAAGAAAACTGGATCATCGAGCATCCACTAAAAAAAGACCTCGATGGAGAATTGCAAGAATGCAAGACAGAATTCTGGAAGTTGGCAGAAACAGAGATCCCCTACTCCTCCACCCCACGCTATCCAACTAGCCGCTACTCACTATTGCAAGCCTATCCCCATACAGGAAGAATGCATCAGATCAGAAGACATCTGGCACATGCCCGGCACTATATCATTGGAGACAGTACACATGGAGAGACTCGACAAAACAGGTTTTTCAGGGAAAAACTTGACTCTCACAAACTCCTACTCCATGCTTGGAAACTTAATTTCAAACATCCAATCAATCAGGAATTGATTGAAATCAAAGCACCACTTCCCGATTATTTTGTAGCTATTCTAGGGAAATTGGGGATTGAGTTCAGTTGAAAAAAGACTGGAAAATTCATTGTTTCATCTTTCAGTTTAGTATCCTTTTAATACAGTAAATCAAGAATTATCATTTTTGTCAAGTTTTAGGTTATTCTACGACAATTTTGGAGATTTTTTATTGAACTTAAATATCTGATAATTTTTCCTAAATTTATGTATTCAATGAAAAGTCAAGAAATGGAAAAAGATGTGATCCTAAGAGTTAATTTCGACTCATTAAAAAAATCCATAATAGCTCTTTCTTCTTCAGAAAAGAAAGAATTACTCATGTTGCTTGAAGAAAATCTTTTCGAGTCCGAATTAAATGAACCTATGGGCGAATATTTGCTTTCTGAAAGTTCGTTGAAAAAAGACTGGGATAAAAAAGAAGAAGATGAAGCATGGAAGGATTTATAAAAGGTGATATCGTAGTAATTCCATTTCCTTTCAGCGACCTTTCCAATACAAAACGACGCCCGGCGTTAGTTCTGGCAAGTATAAATCAAAATGACTAACTACCAAATCAAATAAACAACTAAAAGCTAAAAACCGATGAATTATGCCTCGACTGAAGCTGACTATAGAAGAAGAAGAGTAAAATCATACAAAATCATCACTTTGTGGACTTGGTGAAACCTTAGTGCTCTTAGTGGTAAAAAACTAAACCACAAACACTATGAATACACAAAGGACACAAAAATATTAAACTAAAGTCATCACCTAAAGCGAGTGGGTTAACCCCTGAGTGAAACATTAAACCATGTTTAACAAACCCTATTTCTCACCAAGTTCCCTCTCAATCGTGCTCAAATAAATCTTATCCATGGGTTCTTGATAGGGATCATGTATTTTCAGGTTGTTTTGATACAGCTCTTTAGCGGCTTTTAGATTTTGAAGACAATTCTCCTTTTGTCGAAGTGCTTTGTAAGCCAATGCTTTATAAAACCTATTTTCGGCTAAATCATTAAACTTTTCCTGCTTTTTGAAAAGTTCTATTGCATTATTGTAATTCCCTTTCTCCAAATACAAAACTCCCAGATGAATGTAATCAAAGATTCCAATATCATAACTATCGTCCTTAAATCTCTCGAGAATCACTTCTATGGCTTCCTCAGACCGTCCAGTAGCTTTGTAACATAGTGCCAAGACAATATCTAGATGATACTGTCCATTCGGTGTATATCCCATTTCGTTGTTGGTTACTTTTTTCAATAGCAACAAGTCCTCAATCGCTCCTTTGTAATCTCGGAAAAATTGAAATCTACAACCAGCACGATAGGGCAAATAGGACAAAGTATCATATTCTACCGCTTTGTCCATCAATTTTTTCCAATTGATAAAATCTCCGGACTTGAGGTAGGAAACAGATTTTGCACGATAGGGATATCCCCATGTCGGGTCAATTTTTATTGCATTGTCGAAAGCCTGCTGAAATTCTTTCGTAAATTGATAATGCCCAGCAGCTTTTTCGGTTGCAAGACATGCCTCATATCTCTTCATGTCTCCGTTATGCTTAAACCAATAGCAGTTTTGCTGACTCATTGCTCCAGAAAACATGCAAATAAAAAGGGAAAATGTAAGGAGTTGTTTCATGGAAGAATCTGTTCTATTGCCCCATTACTAATTTTGAACACCAAATACTGATAGTAATCTAAAGGATGCTCTTTATTTTCAAAACCTTGCCAACCTTCAAGAGATTTAGTCAATGCCATGAGTTGGCTTGAAATTTTTTTATTGAAAGGTCTTTCCTTATAATCTTCATCTGATTCGATCATTCTAAACCGTCCTGTTTCCCCTTTACAATTGACAATAAACCGAATCCTTATCCAACCAGATTCATTGATATCCACCGGTTTGTACTTCTCCTTAAAATAATCATCAATTGCCTCTTTCTCACCCACAAAAGTCTCTAGGGAACTAAAACTGAAATATTGAAAAACCGCGCTATCATTATAACAAAGTTTAAATTCAGGATCATCTAATTTTGGATCAAATTCAATATCTCCGACCATTCTTAGATATTCTTGCTGTTTTTCTTTTTCAACATTGCAAGAGAAAAGGATGCTGATACAGAAAAGTAGAATTAGGTTTGTTTTCATGCTGTATATCAATTCAATACTTTTCATTTTATTTTAAAAAATCAACTCCAATACTTTAGCAAGACATAATTTCACTTCAGCCATTTCTTCTTCGTTTAAGACTCCAATTTTCTTGACAAACCTCTTATCAGAAATACTTTTTACTTGAAAGCAATCTGCAAAAGAAGTTTTAGATAAGCCATTCTTTTGACTAGGGGAAAGTTTGGTCATCCAGGCTTGTTGCTGTTTCAGACCATCTGTCAGAGGGACTACCACTTTCAAAGGTAAAATTCCCAACGCATTTGAATTGACAATGATGGCGGGTCTGATCTTTTTGATCTCTTGTCCGACCTGAGGCTCAAAGTCCACCAACCATACTTGACCGCTTTTCATCATTCTAAAATTTCAGTGTCTATGTTTCCCCAATTTTTAGCTTCCTCCTCATAAAAAGCATTGACTTCTGATTGGGCAGCTTGCCTTTCCATTTCTATGTAAATGGCCGTTTTGTTTTTTCTGGCTTCTTCCATCTTGGCCTGAAACATGGATTTCTTTGCAGGCTTGATGATGATTCCATCACCATGATCCTCTATAATCACCTCAGAGAGATCATATTTATCAATCAAGGATTTAGGTAAAATAATCCCACTACTATTTCCAATTTTTCTGATTTTGGTTTCCATGCTTAAAGTTAACAATATGTTATAACAAGTTATAATAATCTGTGTAAATTTTTCATTTCAACCATCTTATTATCAGATAAAACTCTTACCCTTTTTCAAATTTAACATTTAAAACATGTTAAATAAAACAACATATTTTTGAAGGAAATCCGAACACTTGAAACCATGCAAAACCCAAATATAAAGACCAAGATATTTGAAGGGATTGGACACTTTTTCAAAGAAGACCCTGTAAAAATCATGAAGGCATACGATATAAACGATGAACCAAAAAAAATCATCACAAACTGGGTAAAGGATTTGGTACTTTGATCGTTAAAAAAGCAAATCATATCCTGATACTTTTCTCAACTTTTTATCTAAAGTCCAAACTTGGAGATCATTTTTTTTAGCTGCTTTCAAGATCACTGCATCTATCAATCCCACGCCATCATTGATGTAATTATATTTTTGTGACATCAATCCCGACTCAATAATCAAGTAAGGTTCATCCAGAGTAGGAACTAGCGAAGCATAAGCCAAAATCGTATCAATTTCTCTATTTCCTTTTGCCCCTTGAAGTAATTCAGCAAAAATCAGTTCCAGCCCAAAGACTCTGTCTTTTTCCAAAAGTTCTTGACAAGTGTCAAAGAATTTTGGATTACCTTTCAAAAATTCAATCCAGATTGAAGTATCAAATACAACTCCTTTCATTTTCGGTTTAAATCACGTAATTCCTGAGAAGAATATTTGAATTCCAAAGGCTCATTAAAAACCATAGTCCCAAGCTCTTTTAGTTTTTGAGATCTAATATAAGTTATCAAAGCTATTTTCAAAGTATCTGTGACCGTACCTGACTTAGAAAGCTCCATAGCTTCAGCTATCAAATCATCAGGAATTATTGCTGTAACTTTCATAATATTAATTTTTTTACAAAAATACGATGTTTCATCGTATAAGGAAATAAAGAGACAAATTAATGAAGGTGAAATCTTGACCGAAGAAGAAGCAAATTCAGAAATCGACTCATTGTTAAACGGGTAATTTGGTCAAAAAAAGCCCAAGCCAAAAGGCTTGATAATATTGGAATACTGGAAAAACAGAACAAAGTCTATCCTAGTTTTTAATAAAACTACTCTTTCATCCCTAGAAAGCTTCTAAAAACTGGCAAAACTAAACACTTCAAATCCCATCAAATCTTCCTGATTATCTGAATTATCAGGGTTATTAGTCGAAAGATAAAGTCCTTTCTGCCCAACAAAAGCATTCATAGGAAGATATTTCCCTCCTTCAAAATAAGTCTCTCCCAAAATATTCAAATCTCCGTCAAAAACCATTACCACAAATGGCCCTGGATTACTCCTCAACGCCCTTACCTCTTCCTCTGATTCCACTTCCAAATCCGGAAAAGCAAATCGATAAAAAACATCCTTGAATGGATCATAAATCAAGTTATCGTATCGAGAAGAAGCAAAACTGTACTTCTGTGATTCAATAGGAACTCCTTCTTTCGGCAACAAAGGTAATCTTTCATTCAAAAATTCACTTCTTCCATCTACAGCTTTCAAAGGAGAATCAAAATCATCCGCCCAATACAAATTATGATCCCCGAAAAAGGAGTAAACGATCTTACTTATGCCTTGAGCTCTGCTATTTTCAAATCTCCTAAGCCCATTTTCCAAATATCCCTTTGGGTATCGATGGGGTAATAAATCAACCTCCAATGATCCCATATCCAACCTAAAACCTAAACTTGAAGAGGATAAAAGTTCATCTGTCATTTCAAGGTAATTACTCACTACTGCCGGCCTAGTCTTAAAAAATATCTCCTTGCCTCGGATAATTGGTGGTGTCACAAAGCTTATATTGTGGACAAATGCATTTGTATGATTTTTTGGAACTTCATATCTGAATCTTTCTTTGACACTCCCTGCTGTGTCAACAAGGACAAAGGACTCCCCATGTTGTGTAAAGAGAAAAATACTGTCAAGCGTATGAATATGAAACCCCATCAATCCACCGATTCCTTGATCTCCTTCTTTTTCAAAAACCATAGTTTTTACCAAATTCCCATGCGGTAACTCATACATTTGAAGAGAATTTGTATTCCAATTGATATTAAAAACCCACTCCTGATCTCCATCAGCAAAGTACTGCAAACCCATGCTGAAATTTGGGGTAGTTTCATCGATCTTTAATTCAATATGATCTATTGATTCTAATTGGTAGTTTTTGTTTTCTTCAACATTTTGCTGACCACAGGCACAAAAAAACAATAAAGAAATCAATCTTAAAGAATTCACATTTTTCATTTTCAAAACATTAGTTCATTTCAAACCTAAGATATTAATTTAAAAAATCAAACTAATAAGGACATTGAAACCATAATTCAAAAATAAACTGCTGAAATATTTCAATCCTATTTCCATTTTAACTAGCGAACTTGTCTACTTTGGATAGAGCATATTTCGAATAATATCTATCAATATCGCTAAGTTAAAATTAATCTTCTTGGTTTGTGTCCTCATAGACCAAATCCAATAAATTGAACAGCCCACAAGATAATTCTCGCTTAGAAATTGAAAATAGAGATTTCCCTGATTCTATATCACAACAACCCCAAAACCTTAGATAAGGCGGGATTTCTATTTCCCTTTTTCCAAACTGCAAAAAGCTCTGTTTTTTGTTTGATATTTTTCAGCTCAATGAAATTCACTTTCAGATCATAACCTTCTTTGAGCGATGTCGGAACAATCGCCACTCCCAAACCTGCCTCCACCAATTTGAAAATGGTCAAAGCATGGACAGACTTGTGCGTAATTCGAGGAGAAAAACCTTGATCTTCACAAATAGACATAATCTTATCAAAATAAATCGATGAATAATCATGGGAAAAGAGAATGAAATCCTCTTCTTTAAGTTGCCCAACATTTTTGAATCCACCATTTGACAAAGGATGCCCCATTGGCAATACAACAGAAAAAGTATCATTATGCACCACTTGCATTTGCAATGGGTTCGGAACCCTTGCCAGCCGGACAAATCCAAGGTCCAACCTATCTTTTTCCAGCATTTCCACTTGCATGGCATTGCTGAGTTCTTCCAAACTTGATTGGATGCCTGGGAATTCGCGTGAAATCTTCACCAAAAAATCAGGTAATACCGTATGTGCAGCAGAACCCAGAAAGCCTATTCTCAATTCACCAACATTGCCTTTGGCAATTTCTTTCAGTTGGGTTTTGGTTAATTCCAAATGATTGAAAATATAGTCCACTTCCGATCTCAAAAAATGGCCTGCTGCTGTCAATTCCACTTTTCTTTTGGTCCTTTCAAAAAGCTGCACGCCTAAGATTTCCTCCATCTGCTTGATCTGTCGACTAAGACCTGGCTGAGAGATAAATAACCGCTCCGCTGCCCTACCGAAATTCAGTTCTTCAGCTACAGCACGGAAATATTCAAGATGTCGGAGTTCTATATTCAAGGCTTTAATATTTTAGCCACAAAGTCGCCAAGGCACTAAGAAAGTTTATTATCTACTACTCTTTTAATGTATAAACTTCGTGACTTTTCGGCTTCGTGAGAGACTACTTTATTCACATTTAATTCCGATAACGTCTAATCCCCTTCTTTATCAAAGGGACATTAAAATTTATCAAATATCCCAATTTTAAACGAGTCAACCTCAAATGGCTAATAATTTGCGCCTCCCAAACTGGATTTACTTGCTCAACAGCTTTAATTTCAATTATTATCTTATCTTCTATCAACAAATCCAACCTCAATCCTTCATCAAATTTAATTCCATCATAAACTATTGGAATGGTTATTTGCCTTTTTACATCCAAACCTAACTTTCTCAATTCATGAGCTAGACAAACTTCATAAACTTTTTCCAAAAGACCAGGTCCCAAATTTTTATGTACCTTAAAAGAAGAATTCACGATCAACTTACCAATTCTCTCTTCATCAAAACTTAAATCTCCAAAACTCATCTGTATAAATTTAAATTAGTAAAACTACAATTTAAGAATCAAGTTTGATAGACTCAAATCATGTTTTGAAATTAAACGTTTAAATCAATTAATTACTACAGGTTATTTATTTATACTAAAATTGGTATTTATAATTATGAATAAGAAGAGCTAATTTTGAGTTGAAATGCAACGAAGGTATAATAATATAAAAATTAGAATTATGATGTAGTCTTCATGGCAAAACAAAACCTTAAACAACTATGATGTTTTGGTTAAAATAATACAATTGGATTACAAACTACCTAATAAAAACCTTTGTGCCTTCGCGCCTTTGTGGCAAAAATCTTAAAAATATGAAAAACACTTTCCAATACGGCCAACAACACCTCACTGCATCCATTGCACTTAGCATTGCCAAAGGTGAAATTCAGGGAGTCCTATCTGATGAAACCAGGGAGAAAATTAGAACTAGTGCTTCTGCGGTAGAAAAAATAGTTGCCAATGGTAAGCCTGTCTATGGGATCAATACTGGTTTCGGACCGCTTTGCACGACCATGATTTCCCCTGACCAAACCCGTAAACTTCAAGAAAATATCCTAAAAAGCCATGCCGTCGGTGTTGGTGAGCCAATACCAATAGATATATCAAAAGTGATGTTGATCCTCAAAATCCATGCATTGGCAAAAGGTTTCTCTGGAATTCAGGAAGACACATTGGACAGAATGCTCTGGCACATAGAACATGATGCCATCCCGGTAGTTCCCAAACAAGGCTCAGTTGGTGCATCGGGTGATTTGGCTCCTTTATCACATTTATTTCTGCCTTTGATTGGATTGGGAAGAGTGCATTATAAAGGTGAAATCATTCCAACTTCAAAATTATTTAAGGAATATCAACTTGAGCCTATACACTTGGGACCAAAAGAGGGATTGGCATTGATCAATGGAACGCAATTTATCGCTGCTTTTGGGGTCAAAGTCTTGGAAAGGTTTTACAATATTCTTGCCCACGCAGATATCACGGGGGCCATGATGCTAGAAGGACTTCTGGGATCTGTCAAACCTTTTTCTGCCGAACTCCATCAACTCCGTCCTTATGCAGGAAATCAACATGTAGCACAAACCATCCTCAATCTGCTTCATGATTCAGAGATTGTGCATTCGCATGCAATGTGTGCACGAGTGCAAGACCCATATTCTCTAAGATGTATGCCGCAAGTCCATGGTGCTTCCCGAAATGCATGGCTACACCTTAAAAACATGTTGGAAACAGAAATCAACTCGGTGACCGACAACCCTGTCGTCTTCAATGAAAACCATACAATAAGTGGAGGAAATTTCCATGGACAGCCCATAGCAATGCCCTTGGATTATGCTTGCTTGGCGGCTTCGGAGATTGGAAATATTTCGGATCGAAGGATTTATCTTTCATTGGAAGGCGATACTCCTGGTGTACCCAAGCTATTGTTGAAAGAAACGGGATTGAATTCAGGTTTTATGATCCCCCAATACACCACAGCAGCTTTGGCAAGTGAAAACAAGGGCCTTTGCTTTCCTTCTTCGGCTGATAGCATTCCTACCTCACTTGGCCAGGAAGACCATGTAAGTATGGGGTCTATTGGAGCAAGAAAAGCTTTGCAAGTGATAGAAAATGTGGAAAAGATTCTCGGTGTAGAACTCTTTTGTGCAGCTCAAGCGGTTGATTTCCATGCCCCATTGAAGTCTGGCAAGATCATGACAGCCCTTTATGAGCATGTGCGGACAAAAATCAACCATGTCACCGAAGATCAGATCATGTACGAAGACATGGAGACCGCTATCTCCATCATTCAAAGTGGTGAATTGCTTAACTTAGCCAGAGAAGTCGCTGACAAAGAAGGATTACAGCTTGAGACAGATTGGTCGAAGGAGTTTGATAGGTTTTAAAAAACCTTTGAGTACGTCGCGGTGCACATGAAAGTTTAAAGCCCAGAAAGAGAATTTTTGGTTAATTAATCCACATCTTAAAGGCTCTTAAAATTTAATATTATAACCAGAAAACCTTCGAGGTTTTGAAAACCTCAAAGGTTAAATCACACAAATATGCAAACTATCAAATACACATTCATCGGACCTATCCGCCAAGCCGTCACCATGGCAAGACTTCCGCTGAAGGGAGCACTGAAAGACGAGCAGCTGCATGTAGTCCAAGAAGCAGGGATTTTGATTAAGAATGAAGAAATCTATGAAATAGGCCCATATTGGGATCTTTATCCTGAAGCACAGTCTATAGGGGCTGAAATGGTCAATCTAAAAGGTGACTTTGTAGCACTTCCTGGTTTGATCGATTGTCATACACATATTTGCTTTGGAGGTAGCAGAGCAAAAGATTACGCCATGCGCAACGCTGGTATATCTTATCTTGAAATTGCAAAAGCAGGCGGTGGGATCTGGGACACAGTGACCCAAACCCGCAAAGCCAGCCTAGAAAAGCTTGCCCAACTGACGGTAAACAGGTCAAATAGACATTTAAAAGACGGAATCACCACTATTGAAGTCAAAAGTGGGTATGGTTTATCTGTTGAAGAGGAACTCAAAATGCTCAGAGCAATCAAATTGGCCAATGAAAATACTTCAGCTGATTTAATTCCTAGTTGCTTGGCCGCCCATATTCCCCCAAAGGATTTTCAAGGAACACAAAAGGATTACCTCAAGAAAATTTCTGAAGAAGTTTTCCCTATCCTCCAAGAAGAAGGTTTGGCCAACCGAATTGATGCTTTTATTGAGGAAACAGCATTTACTTCCGAGGATATTCAGTCCTATTTTCAAAAGGCAAAGGAAATGGGTTTTGACATCACTGTTCACGCTGATCAGTTCCGCACAGGAGGCTCAAAAGTGGCTGTAGATTTTGCTGCTATATCTGCAGATCATTTAGAAGCAAGTTCGGAAAAAGAAATCCAATTATTAGCTGAATCAAATACCATCGCTGTGGCATTACCAGGTGCTTCTATGGGTTTGGGTGTAGCTTATTCACCTGCCAGAAAACTGTTGGATGCAGGAGCTTCCTTAGCTATAGCCTCCGACTGGAATCCTGGATCGGCTCCCATGGGAGATTTGTTGACGCAAGCTTCTATTTTGGGAACATTCGAAAAACTCAGCAATGCAGAAGTGCTTGCTGGAATTACCTTTAGAGCTGCTGCTGCACTCAATCTTGCAGATCGTGGTCAACTCAAACACGGATTCAAAGCAGATCTGATCTTATTCCCAACTGATGATTATAGAGAAATTACTTATCAGCAAGGGAGGCTGAAGCCATCTATAATTTATAAGAATGGAATTGAAATAAAGTAGCTATATAGTTGAAATAGATTGGAAATAAAATCTTAAATTAAACTTATGAAAACAGCAAACCTACCAGAATCAGCAATTCGCAATCTTTGTGAAAAATATAATGTAGAAGAATTGTATGTGTTTGGTTCTGCCGCAGTCGGAGAAATGACAGAAAAATCTGACATTGATTTTTTAGTAAAATTCAAAAATATCGATCTCCACGACTATTTTCTGAATTACTTAGAATTCAAATTTTCTTTAGAAAAAATTACAGGAAAGGAAGTGGATCTTATCGAAAAGCAAACGCTAAAAAACCCCATTCTTATTCAAGCCATAGAAAGGTCAAAAGAACTCTTATATGGATGAAAAAATAGTAAAATGGTTATTTGACATTCTCCTAGCAGGTTCCGAAATTCAAGATTTCCTAGAACAATATAAAATTGAGTCTGCAATAGATTACAGCCAAAATTTAATTCTAAAAAAAGCGATAGAAAGAAATTTGGAAATAATCGGAGAAGCAGTCAATAGAATCGTTAGAAGAGACAATGCATTTTTGGATACTCTGCCTGAATCGAGATCAATCATAGGGCTAAGAAACATTATAATTCATGCTTATGACGGAATTTCTGATGAGATGATTTGGTCTGTAGTTATTCAGCACCTTCCAGTTCTTTTGAAACAAGTAGATCAAATCTTGGAAAATTGAAATAAATAAGTTTCAGAAGACATGCAACAGTAACATCGACTTCCTAACTCAAATAAAATCTGGAGGTCATTTATAAAGATCTGTTTTTAAAACTAAAGAACCCTTACCTTATTTCAGGTTAATTTATTTTCCACAATATTTCACGAAGCAAAACTTGTCTGTTGCAGCATATTACAACCTCATTTTACTAAGTTTATTTCATTCAACAATATTTCTACTGTAATCGGCTAATCCTATTACTATCACATTCAAGTGAAAAATATCTACAACTTTTAAGAATCCAATAAATTCCAAATATCAAAATTATGAATTTCCAAGAATCCATAACCCAAGGCATCCCTTCTACCCTACCTTTCAAAAAGAAACCTGATCCTAATTTTTCGCACGCTCCAAAGCGCAAGGATATTTTGAGTTTGGAAGAGAAAAAGCTGGCTGTTCGAAACGCTTTACGCTATTTCCCCAAAACTTGGCATGCAGAACTGGCAAGGGAATTTTTTGAAGAACTCCAGGAATATGGAAGGATTTACATGTACAGATTCATGCCGGATCATGACATCTATGCAAGGCCAATTTCGGAATACCCTGCGCAAAGTCAGCAAGCAGCAGCTATCATGCTGATGATCCAAAACAACCTGGATCCTGCCGTTGCACAACATCCGCAAGAATTGATCACTTATGGCGGCAATGGAGCCGTGTTTCAAAACTGGGCTCAATACCTACTTACTATGCAGTACCTCTCAGAAATGTCTGATGAACAAACACTGCATATCTATTCGGGTCATCCTATGGGTCTTTTCCCTTCTTCCAAAGACGCTCCTCGTGTAGTAGTCACTAATGGAATGATGATCCCTAATTACTCTAAGCCTGATGATTGGGAGAAATTCAATGCACTAGGCGTCACCCAATATGGACAGATGACTGCTGGTTCTTATATGTACATTGGCCCACAAGGTATCGTACATGGTACAACCATCACTGTGATGAATGCTTTTAGAAAAAAACTTGGGGCGGAGGTAAATCCTAAAGGCAAAGTATTTCTTACTGCTGGATTGGGTGGAATGTCAGGTGCTCAACCGAAGGCCGGGAATATTGCTGGTTGTATCACAGTATGTGCAGAAGTAAATCCCAAAGCTGCTTACAAAAGACACGAACAGGGTTGGGTGGATGAACTGATAGAAGATCTAGAGGATCTGGCCGATAGAGTGAGAAGCGCTCAAGAAAAACAAGAAGTGGTTTCCATCGCCTATTTAGGCAATATTGTGGATGTCTGGGAAAAATTTGATAAAGAAAATATCATTGTAGAACTTGGATCTGACCAAACTTCACTTCACAATCCTTGGGCTGGCGGATACTATCCTGTTGGTTTGAGTTTCGATGAATCCAATCACATGATGGCAAATGAGCCTGAAAAATTCAAGTTCAAAGTAAAGGAATCACTCATAAGACAAGCTGCCGCCATCAATAATCATGTATCAAAAGGGACTTACTTTTTTGACTATGGAAATGCTTTTCTATTAGAAGCTTCCCGTGCTGGTGCAGCAGTGATGGCTGAAAATGGTATTGATTTCAGATACCCTTCCTATGTTCAGGACATTTTGGGGCCAATGTGTTTCGATTATGGTTTTGGACCATTTAGATGGGTTTGTACTTCGGGAAAACCAGAAGACTTGGAGAAAACCGATCAAATTGCAGCGCAGGTTCTCAAAGAAATCATGGCTTCCTCACCTAAAGAAATCCAACAACAGATGCTGGACAACATCAAATGGATTGAAGAAGCTGGCAAAAATAAAATGGTCGTAGGATCACAAGCCAGAATACTCTATGCTGATGCTGAAGGAAGGAGCAAAATCGCTCAGGCATTCAATCAATCTGTTCAATCAGGAGAACTGTCATCACCCGTAGTCTTGGGGAGAGATCATCATGATGTAAGTGGGACAGATTCACCTTACCGTGAGACAAGCAATATCTATGATGGGAGCAAATTCACAGCTGATATGGCCATTCATAATGTGATTGGAGATAGTTTCCGAGGCGCAACTTGGGTTTCTATTCACAATGGAGGAGGCGTAGGCTGGGGAGAGGTGATCAATGGAGGCTTTGGAATGGTACTCGATGGCTCTTTAGAAGCCGAAAGAAAATTGAAATCAATGCTCTTCTACGATGTCAACAATGGTATTTCCAGAAGAGCTTGGGCAAGAAATGATGAAGCATTATTTGCGATAAAGAGAGAAATGGAAAGGACTCCTGGCCTAAAAGTGACTGTACCAGTAATGGTAGATGATGATTTATTACAATTTTAAGAATCTAGTTGAAAAACAAACCACATAGACACATAGAACCACTGAAGGAAAAAACCATGTGTAACTATGTTCCTATGTGGTTAAAAAAAAACAAAAAAACCACAGAGATAAAAACCTACATATACCTATGTGGTTCAATGAAAAACAAACTAACCACATAGACACATAGAGTCACATAGGGGAAAAACTATGTGTAACTATGTGCCTATGTGGTTAAAAAAAAAACAAAAAACCACAGAGATAAAAACCTAAATATACCTAGGTGGTTCAATGAAAAACAAACTAACCACATAGACACGTAGAGTCACATTGGGGAAAAATTATGTGTAACTATGTGCCTATGTGGTTAAAAAAAAACAAAAAACCACAGAGATAAAAACCTAAATATACTAAGGTGGTTCAAAAAAATACTCAATTAATCAACTAGAAAAATAAATTTAGATGACTAAAAATGAACTAGACAAATTATCGTACAAAATTCTAGGATGTTGTATAGAAGTACACAAAGCACTTGGGCCTGGGCTTTTGGAGAGTGTATATCATAAATGTTTGATTGAAGAATTTAGGTACCAAAAAATTCAATTCCAATCCCAATTAATTGTTCCTGTTTATTACAGAGGCACAGAAGTTTTAGCTGAA
Source organism: Belliella calami (assembly GCF_022549695.1). GTDB lineage: Bacteria > Bacteroidota > Bacteroidia > Cytophagales > Cyclobacteriaceae > Belliella > Belliella calami. Next base: position 413,999 of record NZ_JAKZGS010000001.1, read on the forward strand.
TTAAGAGCAGATTTTTTTGTAGAAAACTCAATTGTTCTCGAATTAAAAGCTGTTGAAACAATATTGCCAATCCATGAAGCACAAATTCTCACTTATTTGAAGCTTCTCGATGCCCCAAAAGGCTTACTAGTAAATTTCAACTCAACAAACATTTTTAAATATGGACAAAAATCATTTGTTACTGAAAAATATAGGGTTCTTGATGAAGATTAAGCTTTTGTAATTCTAATTGAACCAAAAAACTATGTGTAACTATGTCCCTATGTGGTTCAAAAAAAAACAAATAAACCACATAGACACATAGAGCCACATAGAAAAGAGAAAAAATCTATGTGTAACTATGTTCCTATGTGGTTCAAAAAAACAAACAAACCACGTAGACACATAGAGCCACATAGAAAAGAAAAAAAATCTATACGTAACTATGTTACTATGTGGTTCAAAAGAAAACAAATAAACCACATAGACACATAGAGCCACATAGAAAAGAAAAAAAATCTATGTGTAACTATGTTACTATGTGGTTCAAAAAAACAAATAAACCACATAGACACATAGAATCACATAAGGAGAAATCTATACGTAACTATGTTACTATGTGGTTCAAAAAAAAACAAATAAACCACATAGACACATAGAGCCACATAGAAAAGAGAAAAAATCTATGTGTAACTATGTTACTATGTGGTTCAAAAGAAAATAGAATTTACTTTCTCATAGCTTTAAAAGCATTGATCAAGCCGTTGGTAGAACCATCATGAGATGAAACATTTTCATCCCCATGTAGCTCCGGCAAGATCGCATTTGCCAATACTTTGCCCAATTCCACTCCCCATTGATCAAAACTCAAGATATTCCAAATAACTCCCTGAACGAAAATTTTATGTTCATACATCGCTACTAATTGACCTAGCGTATAAGGATTGAGTTCTTTTACCAAGATTGAGTTGGTAGGTCTATTTCCTTCGAAAACCCTATGAAGCGCTATTTTCTCAATTTCTTCTTTTGATTTTCCTGCTTTTTCCATTTCCGCTATCACTTCATCGTGAGACTTCCCATTCATCAGCGCTTCCGTCTGTGCAAAGAAATTAGAAAGCAATTTGACATGGTGATCTCCTATTGGATTATGCGAGTTGGCTGGAGCGATGAAGTCACAAGGGATCAAATGAGTGCCTTGGTGTATTAATTGATAGAATGCATGCTGGCCATTCGTTCCCGGCTCACCCCAGATAATTGGGCCGGTTGGATAATCGACTTTCTCCCCTGATCTACTTACATATTTTCCATTTGACTCCATATTTCCCTGCTGGAAATATGCCGCAAAACGATGAAGATATTGATCGTAAGGCAAAATCGCCTCTGAAGTCGCGCCAAGGAAGTTGGTATTCCACAAGCCAATAAGTGCCAATATCACTGGGATATTTTCTTCAAACCTAGCATTTCTAAAATGCTGATCCATACTATGTGCACCAGCAAGAAGTTTCTCAAAATTATCAAAACCAATCACACATGCGATAGGTAAACCAATCGCTGACCACAAGGAATACCTTCCTCCTACCCAATCCCAAAAAGCAAACATATTTTTGGTATCTATCCCAAACTCCTCAACAGACTTGGCATTGGTCGAAAGGGCTACGAAATGTTTGGCAACAGCACTATCATCTTTTGCTGCTTTCAAAAACCAATCTCTTGCAGTATGCGCATTGGTCATGGTTTCCTGCGTGGTGAAAGTTTTGGATGCTATGAAAAACAATGTCGTCTCAGGATCTACTTTTTTTAAAGTTTCAGCCATGTGTGTACCATCCACATTGGACACAAAAAAGATCTCCAAGTTTGGATTTTGAAAAGGTTTCAGCGCTTCTGTGACCATCACAGGACCAAGGTCAGAACCGCCAATACCTATATTGACAAGGGATGTAATAGGCTTACCAGTGTAACCGAGCCATTTTCCTTCTTGCACTTGATCTGCAAATGATTTCATCTGCTTCAATACTGAGTTCACATCAGGCATGACATCATTTCCTTCAAAATAAACAGGGCTGTTTGACCTGTTTCTCAATGCTGTGTGCAGAACTGCTCTATTTTCAGTCAGATTAATTTTTTCTCCAGAAAACATCGCATCAATGGCAGATTTCAAATTCACTTCTTCTACCAAGTCGAATAAGGAAGCCTTTATAGAATCATCAATTCTGTTCTTCGAATAATCTAAAAGAATGTCTTCCAATTGAATAGAATATTTCTCAAATCTCTTGTTTTCCGAAAAAAGTGACTTGATTGTCAAACTGCTTTTTTCTTTTGCTTGCTTGGAAAGGGAAGCCCATGAATTGGTTTGGGTAGGATTAATGTTTTTCATCTAAGAAATTGATTTGATATATGCCATAAAAGTAAGCTATAAATTTGGAGGTAAAAAAGAGAAAGTGAAATTCACAATATAACCATTGGTGTAAAATAGCCATTTTGAATAAAATCTATTGAAAAATACCAACTTGTTGGTATAGGAAACCTTATATTTTTTAACAAAATTTGTATAAACTAAAAATTTTAAAATTTTACCAAATTTATTTCAAAATTCGCATTTTTATAAACCAAACATAATATTTTCGAAATGAATGACATCAATGAGTTTGAAGCGATTCTTTTAGTAGATGACGATCCAGTCATCAATATTTTGAATTCAAAATTTTTGAGAAGAGCTGGCTATTTGCACAAAATCTGGAAATTTGAAGATGGACTAGAAGCTTACAAATATCTCCAGCATATCATAGAGACCCAAAAAAACATAGTCAATAAAAACCCTGTATTGATACTTTTGGACTTAAACATGCCGGATTTTAGTGGCTGGGACTTCATAGAAAAGTACAAGCATCTGGATGTAACTTTGAAGAAGAATTTTAGAATTGTAGTACTGTCAAGTTCTACGAGCAAAGCTGATATTGACAAAATCAATGAAAATGAAAATGTCTTTGGTTACATCATCAAACCATTTTCAATAGCCTCTATAGATGCAATTGAAAAGTTTTTCAAATATTCTTAAAACAACTCCATATCCCCTAATGTGTAACTCCAATTTGACTTAGCAAAAATGTCAGGCTTAAGATTTTTTAGATTCAAATCTTTTATTGTCAAAACTGGACCGATTGGGATTTTTGAAAATGTTAGAAAACCTTTCAAGGAATAACCATGATTAGAACCTAGAATTGATGTGTAATTGACTTGCAAATCTTTCTGGGTTTTTTCTATGGCTCTAGAAACTAATTCTAAATCCATCTTTTCAATTTCCTTTAAATAAAAAACATCAACAACTCTCAGTTCTTTGCCTATTGTAGTTTGCCGAATTCTATAAATCATCAAAAATGAATGGCGATCTGTAATAAAGTGATAATTGTGCACTGGACATTTGAAATACCTCCATTCCAAAAAATCAGGGCTGACATTCTTTACTATTCCATTAGGCTCAGCCTTTATTTTTTTCAAACACTCAAAAAACAATTTTTTATCAAATGCTATCTTATCGATCGGTTCAATACTTTTAGCAAGTTTATTGAATTGTATTGTCACTGGAATATTCCCGAATTTCTCCCAGCCCATTTTGTAATATCCTTTTATACTTTTTTTGTTTGGAGTGTTGAAAACAAAATCATAGCCTTCATTTTTGGCTTTATCAACGAGCATTTTGGTGGTTTTAGTGAATATCCCTCGACCTTGATATGAAGGATGAACAGCCGTATCTACAGCTCTCAAAGCTTTCAAAACTCTATTTCTAAAAACCCATTCCCATTTCATAAATGCTCTTACACCTACAACCTCTCCATTATCTTCCGCCAAAATCACGAGAGATTCTCCAAATGGATTGTCGATATGTTTCCATGTCCAAAACGCTTCTGATTTGGGCAAAAGATTCTCTCCAAGTGACACTTTCAAAAGCGAAATTATTTTCGGAATATCTGCCAAAGAAGCTTCTCTTATTTCCATTTATTTTGATTTAATTTCAAAAATTTTTGCGCTAGTTTCCCTTCCATATCTATCAATAAAACTTATCGCTAAATATCTAGAACCAGAAAAACTACTTGCTATAGGAAATCCGTTTTTATTTCGATCTTCAAGAAATACTTTTTGCATACTCACATGATCTTTTTTACTTGCAATATCATCCGGGTTGTCCCCTGAATATACAACTGCGTATCTATAAATCGGATCTATGGAATTCGGTAAAAAAAGGTGTAAACCATTTGAATTGGAAATCAACTCAGCCTGAATTGGCCTTGCAGAATTATCCATGCCTAGATTTTGAAAACTTGGAGAAAGCACCTTTGATTTGTAATGCTCGTCTTTGATTATTTTTGCTACATCTGTATTCTTTGTGTAGAGTGAGCGGGCGGAAAAGTAGGCATTGCCATCAATACCTATTGTAGTTTTGGCCAAAGCGACCTGTTTTGACATTTCCTTTGGGTCATTCCATGCCAAATCAGCATTGTCACGGATTTTGTAAGGTCCATTTCCTACATAGATTTTGGTATTGTGGCTATTTTTTGACCACCAGCCTACCAATTCCCTGTACGATGCCAATTTATAATCCATGCTCCAATATAATTGTGGGATGAGGTAATCGATCCACTTCGATTTCATCCATGTAATTGGGTCAGCATATAAATCATCATAATTTGACACACCACCTCTTGTATTTGATCCATTTGGATCCCTGTCATTGTTTCTCCAAACTCCAAAAGGACTAATCCCAAACTGAACCCAAGGTTTTGTAGACTTTATTTTTTGATGGACAGCTTGTACCAAGAGGTTTACATTTTCTCTTCGCCAATCCTCAATATTCTTACCATTCCCATATCTACTGAAGGCTTGAGAATCTTTGAAAACCTGTTTGTCTAATTTGTAAGGGTAAAAATAATCATCAAAATGAACAGCATCTACATCATAATTCTGGACCACCTCTTCTATAATATTTACCATGTGGGTTCTTACTTCTGGAATCCCAGGATTGTAATAAAACTTCGGTCCATATTGAACCATCCATTCTGGGTGAGTAAAATAATCATGCTGCGGGCTCAACTTGGCAGTATTCAAATCAAATGTAGCACGAAAGGGGTTGAACCAAGCATGAAATTCCAAACCTCGCTTATGGGCTTGCAATATCATCCACGACAATGGATCCTCCGAGGTCTTAGGCCTAATCCCTTCCTGACCAGTCAAATACCTAGACCACGGGGCAAACCTAGAAGTGTAAAAAGCATCGCCAGCAGCCCTAACTTGCACAATGACGGCATTGAAATTTAGCTGATGATAATAATCCAACAAAGCTATGAAGTCTGTCTTTTGCTTTTCCCAAGTATCCATACCTGAGTTTGGCCAATCAATATTGGCTACCGTTGCTATCCAAACCCCTCTAAACTCCCTATTGCTTTGGTTCAGTTCCATTTCTGAAACAGCATAAAAACTATTTTCTCTTTTTATTTCTGGAAAAGTTGCAGTTTGATTTGGTGTAGTATTCGGAAGCTGCTTCCATGTAGAGGACTCTGAGTTTTCTACCACCTTTCTTGAAGGACTACATGAGAAAAACAAACCAATAGTCAATGAAAATACAACAAGAGCAGCTTTGTTTTTATATACTTTTAGAAATATCATTCTTCACGAAATTTTAAAACATAAAACTGAGAATTTTTTACGATTTTTAATGCATCATTCGCTCTATCATGTCAGAAATAAAAATTATTGTCTCAAGTCTTTTGATAGCAACACTTCTTTTGATGTCTTGTAAAGAAGTTGACCGAAATTATGAAAATGAACTTTATTTCCCTCCAATAGGTACTGATGAATGGGAAAAAACCAGCCCAGAATTACTTAACTGGAAGCTTGAAGATTTAGAGGAACTATACAGTGTTTTGGAAAGTGGCAACACTAGGGGTTTCATAATTCTAAAAGATGGTAAGATTGTCGTAGAAAAGTATTTTGGAAACAGGTTGATTGGCAGTCAAAGATTTGATAAAAATTCAAATTGGTATTGGGCATCTGCAGGAAAGACATTGACCGCGTCACTTGTTGGGATAGCTCAAGAGGAAGGTTTATTATCCATTCAGGACCCAAGTTCAAAACACCTTGGTGATGGTTGGACATCTCTCAATCCGGATCAAGAAAAAAAAATTACTATTTGGCATCAATTGACTATGACTTCTGGTTTGGATGAATCAGTTGACGCAGGCGATGATTATTCCCCTGAAAAGTTACTTTTCAAGGCAGAACCAGGCGAACGTTGGGCTTACCACAATGCTCCATACACAATTCTTGATCAAATAATTGAAAATGCAAGTGCAGAACCTTTTGATTCATATTTTGATTCCAAAATTGCTTCAAAAATTGGGATGAGAGGTTCTTGGCAAAGAATTGGGTTTAACAATGTTTATTTCAGCGATACGAGGTCTGCTGCAAGGTTTGGGCTATTGGTTCTAGCCAAAGGCAAATGGAAGGGAGAATCAGTATTTGCTGATATGGATTTTTTGAACCAAATGACATCACCATCGCAAACCATCAATGAAAGCTATGGATATCTATGGTGGCTGAATGGCAAAGGGAGTTATATGGTTCCTTCTCTTCAGATCATTTTACCTGGATCGGTATTACCCAACGCTCCTGAAGATATGATATCAGGATTGGGTAGAGATGGTCAGTTCGTTTGTGTAGTACCCTCTCAAAACCTTGTGCTTGTCAGGTTTGGACAAGACACAGACAATTCTATGGTTTCTTTTCTATTTCTTGATTTGATTTGGGAAAAAATAAATAAATTACAAGAAAACTAAAAATTTTAGTATGTTGATAATGAGGCCATAACGAAATATCCACATAGATTTCATTTTTCTTCTAATGACAAGTTTTAAATGATTCGTAACTTAGAGATGTAACCAAAGTTAACTATTTTTATGAGTAAGCAAAAAGACTATAGTTTATTTCAGGATGTGTGTGGCTTCGTAGATGATGCTGCAAAACACATGAATCTCAACCCTGGACTTATTGAACAGATCAAGCAATGCAATAGTATTTATAAGTTTAATTTTCCTCTCAGAAATGATGATGGCACTTATGAAACATTGACAGGCTATAGAGTGCAACACTCTCATCACAAATTGCCAGTAAAAGGCGGAATTAGATATAGTGAGCATGTAAATGAAGATGAAGTAAAGGGCTTGGCAGCATTGATGACGTACAAATGTGCATTGGTAAATGTTCCATTTGGAGGTGCTAAAGGTGGAGTGAGGATCAATCCACTTGAATACAATGTCACTCAATTGGAAAAAATAACAAGACGATACACTTCTGAATTGATCAAGAAGAAGTTTATAGGTCCTGCTATAGATGTACCGGCTCCTGATTATGGTACCAGTGCCCGGGAAATGGCCTGGATAGTCGATACCTACGAAGCATTCAATCCTGAATTGATCAATGCCAAAGGTTGTGTGACAGGAAAGCCCTTATCACAACATGGCATCGATGGCCGTACGGAAGCAACTGGTCAAGGAGTATTTTTTGGAATCAGGGAAGCTGTGAATGTAGAGGAAGATATGGCTGCGCTAGGCTTGAAGACCGGCATGAAAGACAAAACAGTCATTGTACAAGGTCTCGGTAATGTCGGATATTACTCAGCAAAGTACATTCAAGAATCTGGTGCAAAAATCATAGCCGTGGCTGAATGGAATGGAGGCATCTACGACCCATCTGGTATAGATGTGGAAGCATTGAAATCTTACCAACTTAAGAACAAAGGCTTTAAGGGATATCCAAAAGGAGAATTTGTAAAAAACAGTACAGAATTTCTGACATATGAGTGCGATATTTTGGTACCAGCAGCACTTGAAAATCAAATCACAATAGAAAATGCCGCCAAGGTAAAAGCTAAAATCATAGGAGAGGCTGCAAATGGGCCAGTGACGCAAGAAGCTGAGAAAATATTGCTTGAAAACAACATATTAGTCATTCCTGATATGTACCTCAATGCAGGTGGTGTTACTGTTTCGTATTTTGAATGGCTCAAAAATTTGTCAAGGGTTTCTTTTGGGAAGTTGGAAAAAAGGTACGATATGGAAAAGTACAGAAAACTTCTGGGAACCATCGAGAATGCCACAGGGGAAGAATTTACTGACATGGAAAAAGATAGCCTTATCAAAGGAGCATCAGAAAGAGATCTGGTATTGTCTGGTCTAGAAGAAACGATGGTAGAAGCATATCATGCCATGAACTCCACAAGGAAAAGCAAGAAGATCAATAGCCTTAGAACTGCAGCATTTATTCTTGCAATAGAACGGATAGCAATCAGCTACACTGACCTTGGGATATTCCCATAAAAAGAAGTTGAATTTGATTTCTTAAAAGCTCTTTCGGGTTCAATTCCTGAAAGAGTTTTTTTATGTTTATAAAAAACGAAAGGCTAAAAAAATAGCCTTTCAAAGTTACTTGCGTTTGACTAATGTCAAAGAAAAATTGTTTAATCACCCGGGACAAATGTAGCTATATATTTTATTCTATAAAATACCCGGTACAGGGTATTTTACATATTTTTTCATTGAATTATTCTTATTTTCATTGTATTTAAACAATATTTTAGATTATCAATACGCATATTCACTCAATAATACTTGTTTTATAGAACATAAAAATGCCGCTATACTGTTTCCATTATAGCGGCAAATTGTGTTTGAGATAAATACTATTCTTTGATTTCCAAAATATCGAATACAAAGGCATATTCACGCGCTAGCTCTTTTAGACTCTCAAATCTACCACTTGCTCCGCCATGACCTGCGTCCATATTTGTGTAAAGGAACAGTTTGTTATCATCCGTTTTTAGAGTTCGCAATTTCGCAACCCACTTTGCAGGTTCCCAGTACTGTACCTGCGAATCGTGTAGACCTGTGGTCGCCAAGATATGCGGGTAATTCTTCGCCTCTACATTATCATATGGAGAATATGAAAGCATGTATTCATATTGCTCCTGAATATTTGGATTTCCCCATTCCAACCACTCGAAAGTAGTCAATGGAATGGTTTCGTCCATCATAGTGGTCACAACATCTACAAAAGCAACCGCAGAGATAACTCCTTTATAGACTTCAGGTGCCATATTCAACACTGCCCCCATCAATAATCCACCAGCACTTCCACCTGATGCGAATAGTTTGTCTTTTGCTACATAATTATTTTCCTGCAACCATTTGGAACAATCTATGAAGTCATAGAATGTGTTCTTTTTGTTCATCATTTTCCCATCTTCATACCAATCTCCCCCCATCTCTTGTCCTCCTCTGATATGTGCTATTGCATAGACAAACCCTCTATCCAACAAGCTTAACCTTGTACTACTGAATGAAGCGTCCATAGAGTATCCATAGGAGCCATATGCATACACCCAACCAGGCATACTTCCATCTTTCTTGAATTTATCTTTGCGATAAACTAGAGACATAGGAATTTTTTTTCCATCCCTCGCTGTGACCATCACTCTTTCGGTTTGATAATTTTCCTTGTTGAAGTCACCCAATACTGTTTGTTCTTTCATCAAGACTTTATCACGATTCTGCATATTGTAATCATATACAGAATTGGGGGTAGTCATAGAAGTGTAGGAATATCTTACTACCTCGGTATCAAAAGCTGGATTATACCCCAAACTTGCCGTGTAGGCAGGTTCCCCAAATTCCAATTCATGCTCTGATTTGTCCTCGTATTTGATAACTCGGATTTTGGCAAGACCTTCTTTTGTCTCTTGTACAGCCATAAAATTCTTAAAGTAATCTACATTCTCCAGGAAAATATCTGAACGGTTAGGAATCAGATCGCTCCAATTTGAGGATGAAGGATTAGAAATTGGGGCCTCCACGAGTCTGTAGTTGACAGCATCTTGATTGGTGTAAATATAGAACTTGTCTCCACCTGCGTGATCTACGTCATATTGGACATTGTCTTTGAGCGGTGCTATAAGCTTTGGCTTCCCTGGATTGTCTGCTTCCAAAAACAGCGCGTAAGAAGCATCTGTCCTACCCGACCCAATGATGATGTACTCTTTAGATTTAGTTTTTCCTACTCCACAGCTTAAGGTTTGATCTTTTTCTTCAAAAATTATTTCATCCAATGAAGAATCTTCTCCAAGAATATGTCTTTTCACTTGGAAATTTCTCAGAGTAACTGGATCTGGAATTGAGTAATAGAATGACTTGTTGTCATTAGCCCATATCGCACTGCTCCTTATATTTTCTATTTTGTCTGGCAACATCTCCCCAGTCCGAAGGTCTTTGATGGCCACAGAGTAGAAATTTCTACCTACAGTATCCATGATTATTGCAGCAAGATTATGATCCTCACTTACTGAAGTAAAAAAATTCAAGTACGACTTTCCTTTTCCAAGATCATTGCCATCCATAATTATCTCTTCTTCTCCATCAAGGGATCCTTTTTTGCGTGCATATATTGGATATTCACCACCTTCGACATATCTGGAATAGTAATAATATTCCCCCAACTTGTAAGGAACAGAAGAGTCATCTTCTTTTATCCTACTCCTCATTTCCTTGAAAAGATCTTCCTGAAATCCTTTTGTATGGGCCATCATTGTATCTAGATATGCATTTTCTGCATTCAAATAATCGATCACTTCCTGATCTTCTCTTTCATTGAGCCAATAGTAATTGTCTACTCTTTTGTGCCCATGCTTTGCCAGTATCTCGAAAGGCTTTATTGCTGCCACTGGAGGCTGAACGTCGGGAAGTTTAAACTCTGGTTCTTGTTGAGAACATGCTATACTCATACCAATACTTAAAATTAAGAGGTTTTGAATTGATTTATTCATGGTGAAAGGGGTTAGAAACGTAAAGATAAAAAAAAGAAAAGTGAGATTTTCATTAAGATTCTGGCTCATTTCATTAATGACCACCTAAACTTAGATAGATATGTTAATCACAAAAAAAATTACTTAAAAAAGTAAAATGTCTTGGTGAAAATTTAAAACCTCGAGAATTCATTTTTGAATAAAAAAAAATGTATAAACGCTTTCTTGCACGTATCCAATCAATAGAATGTTTGATAATTGATTTGATTGTGAACTGTTGTCTGATGATGATCTGCAACACAAAAAACCCGCTTCTTAGCCAACGTGCAACATTGCAGATACTCTTATAAAAAAATGGCCGGCGTCCCAAAAACAAGCATAATTTCTGAAGACACCGGCTATAGTTTCGTTACCTTTCCCAAAAAGATGGAGGCTCTACCCCTAAAGACCTCAAATAAACATATCCTTGTCCTCGATGATGAATTTCATTGTCTATAAAGTACAAAAGCGTGCAAAACCCCTTATCCTTATACTGTCCAAATGCTAGCATCTCTTCCTGAAATCTTTCTTCAGAAATCTGGGGCCACCAATAATTGATATCTTCGGTAGCTTGATCCCAATGGTACAAAATCTCAGCTTTGCTTTTTCCCAAAGAAATTTCTTCATCCAATTCTTCCCAAATATTAGTTGCCAATCCCTTTGCACCTGGGACAGCTATGGCCAGCAGCTCCTTGACCATATCCGAAAATGGACGCATTCCTCCAATTTGGTAACTAAACAAATCCTCTTCAGGAAATGCTTCAATGACTCTCCTTGTCAATGCACGATGTCCTTGCCAATGCCCCAACAACTGATCGGAGTTCATTACTGTTTTTGAACCATTTGTAACTGCTTCTGAATTTTTAATTTCCATAATTTGATTAATTTTGACTGTTAGAAATTGATTGATTTTGATTCTGATTTTTCACTAACCCACCTATCCGATTTCTTGAAGAATTCAATACCACTGAAGTCTATAAGTGTCGATTGGATTGTACAAATTAAAATAACCGATATGACAGCCCTATGTCAGTAGGATTTTGAAAAACTTGAATTTTAATAAAAATTTATCATCAGTACCACTTTATTTCTACTTGACCAGAACCAATCAAATGAACAGATTAGAAAGACTTACAGCTATTTTGACCCAATTGCAATCCAAAAGTATCATAACTGCACAAGCAATTGCTGACAGATTTGATATAAGCCTTAGAACTGTTTACAGAGATATTAGGGCACTGGAAGAATCTGGAGTTCCTATTTCTTCAGAAGCAGGAATAGGGTATAAATTGGTCGATGGCTATAGGCTCCCTCCACTGATGTTTACGAAAGAAGAAGCACTCTCTTTTCTGGTAGCTGAAAAAATCTACGAGAAAATCACGGAAAAAGGGATGAATAATAACTTCCAATCAGGCATGATCAAGATCAAAGCTGTCCTTCGACAGGCCGAAAAATCCGCCCTCGAGGAACTTTCAGACCAAATTGAGGTAATGCAAAACCTTAATTTCAGCCAATTAGAAAATAAAGGCAAAGGACTTCAAGAAATTTTGGATAGTTTGACTAAAAAATGTGTAGTCACCATTGAATATATTTCTTTCGAAAAAGAAGAAAGAAGCACAAGGGAAATAGAACCAATTGGGATCTTTTTTGCATTCGAAAAATGGTATTTGATAGCCTGGTGTAGATTGAGAAAGGATTATCGGACATTTAGGGTAGATCGAATTCAGAAAATCAGGCATAAAGAAGAAACTTTTCCTGATCGACACCCTAGTCTTAGAGCTTATCTCACAAAGATTCAAAAACAAGAATCTTTGATAAAAGTTGTCATCCTTGTCCCAAATAACTTTATTAAATATATGCAAGGTCAAAAATTCAACCATGGTTTTGTAATGCAAAAGGAAATTGGGGAAAACATAGAGATGACATTTATGACAACCTCACTTGATAGTATCCTCAGGTGGCTGATTGTATTTGCAGATCAATTTATAGTACTAGAGCCATTTGAATTGAAGGAAATGATTCGGGATCTGCTGCAAGCCATGATGAAGAAGCACCTCCCAAACATTTAAATAAATGCAGCAATCACTGACATTACCAAAATAAGTTTGTACTTTTCAAAAATTTTTACGCAAAGTGAAATAAGTAATATTCCTTTTTTTGTTTAAGTGATATTACTCTATTTAAATTATTCCTAACGCAATTTTCAAAAAAATGCTTTTAGACCAACATGCGAGAGTTCACACTTATCTGAGGATTTCCTTGACAGACAGCTGCAATTTTCGATGTAGTTATTGCATGCCCGATGAAGATATCGAAACGATGCCTTCTAGTCATTTGATGCAAATAGATGAAATCGAAACTATAGCCAAGAAATTTGTACAGTTAGGTGTTACCAAAATAAGGCTAACCGGTGGAGAGCCTATGGTAAGAAAAGATTTTGCAGAAATCATTGAGCGACTTTCGTGCCTTCCAGTAGAATTGACGCTTACCACAAATGGGATTTTAGTTGACAAATACATTGATGTTTTCAAAAAAAATGGTATAAAATCCTTAAATGTAAGTTTGGATACTTTACAAGAGGATGTGTTTTTCAAGCTTACAAAAAGAAACCAATTTAAAAAAGTAAAAGAAAACATTCTACTACTTCTAAAGGAAGGTTTTCGGGTAAAAATAAATGTCGTCGCTCTCAATGGGATTATTGAGAACGAACTTTTGGATTTTGTATCATTGACAAAAGACCTTCCATTGCACGTTCGATTTATAGAGTTTATGCCATTTGCAGGAAATCTATGGAACAAGGAGAAAGTGATGACTGCAAAAAAAATGATTGGGATAATTGAACAGAAGTTTGACATCATCAAAATCAAAGATTTACCACATGATACTGCAAAGAAGTATAAGGTAACTGACCACCTAGGAACTTTTGCATTTATCACTACTATGTCCGAAAACTTTTGCGACAGCTGCAACAGGATGAGAATTACTGCTGATGGAAAAATGAAAAACTGCCTTTTTGGCAAAGATGAACTTGACTTACTTGGACAGCTTCGGCAAGGAAAGGATATTGAGTCAGTCATCAGGCTCTCACTTCACAAGAAAAGTAAAGCTCTTGGAGGGCAGTTCTCAAACGAATATGAACAAGCTGATGCAAGCAAAATAGAAAATAGGAGTATGATAAGAATAGGAGGATGATCAAAAAATTGAAGTTTTTAATATTAAATAAAATCTAGAATCTTTGCTGAAAGCTATGGATTTGGCAACAAGAAAACATGATCCCACAATCATTTTTGGGAGTATTTCAGTAGTTGATTACGATTTTGAAAAAAGAGTTTGGTTGAATCTAGAATTTTGAAGATTTCAACAAAGTAAAAACTGTCCCAGAAAACCTTTGTAGTTGAGTTTCAAATCAGTTTTTCAAATCTTTGACCGTCCCAGAAATCCTGCATTGGTCATTTTCTAAAAGTATTCCAAAAATATCCGAAACCAAAGAGAAAAATGAGATCCGAAAATGAAAAGCTTTATCTTTGACATTCTAATACTATCCCCAATATGGAATATCTTGTTAGCCAAGATTTGTTAGGTTTCACCAATTTCAATAAGATATAGAACCTTGAGCCAATTGGTTGTATGGGGAAAAATCAAAAACAATAACAAGAACTACCAAAGCAGTATTAACATGGTAAATATTACAAGTAAATCCACAAGCCTTAGAATCGCAATAGCCCAAGCAATCGTAGAAGTAAGCCATCAAGACACAGTGAAAGCGGTGGTTGAAAAAAAAGTACCCAAAGGAGATGTCTTTGAAATGGCAAAAGTGGCAGGGCTATTTGCTGCGAAGCGGACTGCCGACATGATTCCAGACTGCCATCCACTTCCTATAGAATATACAGCCATCACTTACAAAATTGTGGAATTGCAAATCCACATTCAGGTAGAAATCCATACGATATACAAAACCGGCGTAGAAGTAGAGGCAATGCATGCTGCTTCTGTGGTAGCTCTCACTATGTATGATATGCTCAAGCCCATAGACAAAAACATTTCCATAAACCAAATCAAACTGTTGGAGAAAAAGGGTGGAAAAACCACATTCAACAAAAAAACAGACCTTTCTCTGAAAGCGGCTGTGATCGTATGCTCTGATTCAATTGCCGCGGGAAAAAAAGAAGACAAAGCTGGTTTAGCTCTTACAAAAAAACTTGTTCCATATAACATAGAGATTGTTGACTACACCATCATCCCTGATGAGGTTGAGAATATTCAAGAAAAGCTGATTTACTTTTCCAACGAGAAAGTTGACTTAATCATTTTTACAGGAGGAACTGGCCTTTCACCTAGAGATGTAACACCAGAGGCGATAAAACCACTTTTGGATAGAGAAATCCCAGGTATCGAAGAAGCCATACGAAGTTATGGACAAATGAGGACCCCATACTCAATGTTGTCAAGAAGTGTAGCTGGAATGATCGGAGACAGCCTTGTCCTTGCACTACCAGGTTCGACTAAGGGGGCTGAAGAATCCATGGATGCAATATTCCCTGCTATTCTACATATCTTTCAAGTGATGGAAGGAGCCAGACATGATTGAAAGCCTACTTAATTGTCAAAATGGAATTCAGGTAAGTTCTGATATTTAAAAGAATCCTAATTTCAGTTTTGAGATAAGGCTATCCATCTACCTTTCGTACCAATTCTACAACGTTGTTGACTTTAAAAAAACAAACATTACTTATTTGCCACTATCACCCCAATTCTTCTCCCAAGCCCTTCGGCTTTCTTCAAAAAAATCTCTTGTACCTCCTTTTCAGCAAAATCCCCCTCACCGGTAATCGCAGAAGCCCCAAAAGCAGATTCCACTGAATCTCCCCCCACTATGATCAGACCATGAATCATCATAGATCGAATCATACTCATCAAAACAGCTTCTTCACCAATCGAAAAACCACCACCAGTAACGAAGACAGCACCGATTTTATCCGTCAAGGGTCTCCCTTCAAAAGGCCAGGAGTTGATGAATTCTTGCATCTGAGGCGCTACATTCCCATTGTACACAGGAGAACCTAGAATAATTGCTGAAGCGTTTAATAACTCTTCGGTCTTGACTTCTGAGATTGGTTTAAGGATAAAATCCACTTCTCCGATTTCATTTACTCCATTAGCCACAGCCTCTGCCATGGATTGGGTTTTACCTGTTTCGGAATAGTAGGCGATAAGGATAGTAGGCGAAGATTGTCCAAAAGTCAATTCTATGGAACTCAATAGAACGATAAAAAATAATGATACTTGGATACTAATTTTCATAGTTTAAGTCTTTTGCTTTTTTGTTTTATAATTAAAAATTATGTCTATCCGCTTGATTGCACGTAGCCAATCAATAGAATGTTTGATAAATGATTTGAGGTTCTATTGACAGTTGACAGTTGTCTGTTGACGAGAATCCGCAACACATAGTGCCTCTTCTGAGCCAACGTGCAACATTGCGGATACTCATATTAAAAATACAAGGGATTTTATTAATCAATCTTTTTTATAAACCTTTCCTTCTTTCATTACAAATACCACATTTTTCATTACCTCAATATCTTCTTCTGGATTTCCATCAACAGCGATTATATCTGCTATTTTGCCTTTTTCTATTGAACCAATCTGATCTTCCATTCCGAGTAATTGGGAAGCTCTTAATGTAGCGGATTGGATTGCCTCCAAATTAGGCATACCCATTTCAGTCATGTAAATAAATTCCCTGTAATTTTCCCCATGGGGAAATACCCCTGCATCAGTTCCGAAGGCTATTTTAACACCCTTTTTATACGCTCTTCCAAAGGTTTCCTGAATCAAAGGACCGATCGTCTCTGCTTTAGCCTTTACTGGAGCAGGATAATAGCCTGGGATTTTGGCATATTCTGCCACTGACTTGCCAGCTGTAATAGTAGGAACGTACCAAGTTTCGGTGTTGATCATCATTTCCATGGTTTCTTCTGACATGTAAGTACCATGCTCTATAGAATGAATCCCTCCAATAATTGCTCTTTTCATCCCTTCATCGCCATGGGCATGTGCCGCTACATGAATCCCAAAATCTGCTGCTGTTTCGATCACTGCATTAATCTCATCTTGTTGGAATTGCGGAGCATTCCCGTCTTTTGCTACGCTCAACACACCACCAGTCGCAGTGATTTTGATTACATCTGCCCCATATTTTACCTGCTGCCGAACAGCCTTTCTTGCGTCTGCTACTCCATTGATCACTCCCAAATCCGGCCCTGGGTCACCCATCAATTCCCTTTTCATGCCATTAGTCGGATCTGCATGGCCACCTGTTGGAGCTATTGATTTTCCAGATGTGATGATTCTAGGACCATCTACCTTTCCGGAATTGATCGCATTTCTCAATGAAATATTCACACCTGTACCCCCCAAATCCCTCACCGTCGTAAATCCAGCCATCAGGGTCGTTTTTGCGAAAATCAAAGCATTGAATGCTATATCTGCCTCATTTTCCACAAACCTATCCAAATACCTTCTGGGGCCTGTTTCATTCTCTAAGTGCACATGCATATCCATCAACCCAGGCAGTACTGTCTTATCTCGCAAATCAATCATAAAATCCCCTTCCCCTCCAGCTACAAAACCGTTTTGAACTTCAAAAATCAGGTTGTTTTCAATTACAATTGTTCTTTCTTTGAGCATCTTGTTTGTCTTGACATCCAAGAGGCTTCCAGTCTGAATGTATGTTTTTTGGGCGAAACATGTTTGAATCAAAATAGCTGAAAGGAAAATAAATGTCAAAGTTCTCTTCATGACAATTGAAATTAAATGGTTGTAATTGAAAGCTAATGAAAAAAAACAGGATTATCGTATATAAACGTTTAGGAATACCATAAAAATGAAGTTCTGAGTAAATTGAGATTATAAAAAATAGATCTATTCTTTGTCAAAGTGGATCTAAACAGATACCCATACAAAAATACCAAAATTATTTAAGTGACTTAATTTTCTTTTTTTACAACCCTAACCAAAATTTTAGAAATATGAGTGGAATCAGAAATCGGGTTCAACTGATCGGGAGATTGGGAGCCAAACCAGAAATCAATCAATTTGAAAGTGGCAAGGTAAAAGCCAGTATCCGGCTTGCAACTAACGAAAGCTACAAAAATGCCAAAGGGGAAAAAGTGGAAGAAACCATTTGGCACAACGTCGTCGCTTGGGACAAAGCAGCTTCAATACTTGAGAAATATGCAGACAAAGGCTCAGAAATTGGTATCGTCGGAAAACTCAGCAATAGAAGTTATGAAGATAAAGATGGCAATAAAAAGTATATCACAGAGGTGATAGCAGATGAGATTTTGCTTTTGGGAGAAAAGCCCAATTCGGGTAATTAATAATCATGGATAATAACTATCCGCAATATTGCATGTTGGGAAAGAAGTAGCTTTACAAGCTGTGGATACTCGTCTACAACTTTTACACCGAGGCGTAGACAGCCGTTCACAGCTACAGAACCACAAATCGCTCAGCCCACAATCTAATGTATAGCAAAGTGCAAGAAATCGGATAGTCAAATAAATTACTTTAAGGACTGCCCCTACCAAGATAAGAGCAGTCCTTATTTTTTTATTATTGTAAACTTTTTCATTTTTGATAACAAAGACATACAATTATGAGTATTTTTGACACTCGTAAAACCTATTAACAGATATGAAGAAAATTGCAGTTTTTACTTCTGGAGGAGATGCTCCAGGAATGAATGCATGTATAAGGGCAGTAGTACGTACGGCTATTTTTCGCGGAATTGAAGTATATGGAATCACCTATGGATATGACGGTATGATCGATGGGAACATCAAGCGAATGCAATCCCATTCGGTAAGCAATATTATCCAAAGAGGAGGAACAATTCTCAAATCAGCACGAAGCGAAAGTTTCCGAACCAAAGAAGGACGTCAAAAAGCCTACGATCAACTAAAATCATTCGGAATCGAAGGGATCGTGGCAATTGGAGGAGATGGCACTTTTACTGGTGCAAAAGTATTCTTTGAGGAATTTGGCATTCCTACGATTGGATGTCCAGGAACTATTGACAATGATATCTATGGGACTGATTATACAATTGGTTTCGATACGGCTGTGAACACGGCATTGGAGGCAATCGACAAAATCAGGGATACGGCAGCAGCTCATGACCGAATCTTTTTTATTGAAGTGATGGGTAGAGACAGTGGTTACATTGCTGTAGAATGTGGAATCGGAGGAGGTGCTGAATTTGTCATGGTACCAGAAACAGAGACTGACTTGAAAAAAGTTGTCAAATCTTTGAAAAACCTAAGGAAATCCAAATCATCCAGCATCATTGTAGTCGCCGAAGGTGATGAAGAAGGAAATGCTGAATTGATCATGGAAAAAGTCAAGACAAAGGTCAATGATGAAGACAAAGAATTCAAAGTGACTACTTTGGGACATATCCAAAGAGGAGGAAATCCAACAGCTCGTGACAGAGTATTGGCTTCCAGATGTGGAATGGCTGCAGTAGAAGGTCTAATCAATGGAGAATCAAACTGCATGGCTGGCGTGGTCAATGGTGATGTGGTCTATACGACTTTTGAAGATTGTATAAGTAAAACAAAAGCATTGAAAGGTGACCATCTAAAATTAATTGAAATATTAAGTATTTAATCATTATGGGTTTTATTCCGATTTTTCTTACGCTTGGAGGTGCAGTCATGCTGTTTGTCATGGTGATCCATCAATCCTTGAAATCCAAAAAGAAACAATTCGAAACGCTTTGCAATGATACTTGGGTCGGGTTGACTCAGGTAAGTTCGGAAGCTTCTGATATAACTCCATCTTTTGAAAAAATCAATAGCCTGTATAAAAAGACAAAATCCGAGTTGAAAGATGATCAACTCGGATTTTATAATGCTCAAATAAAAAAACCTATTCAGGAAGCCAAATTGATCAGAATTCATTATAATAATATTATAGCGAAAAGACCTTACAGTTTTGTAGCTAAAATTTTCAACATTCAGCCAATCTGATCCAAGATATACTGGTGAATCATCTCTTGCTGATTTGGGTTGAACCACTTGATCTCTTCATCTTTGCGAAACCAAGTCATTTGTCTTTTTGCATATCTTCTCGAATTCCTTTTTAAAAGTCTTCCTGCCTCCTCTTTATCATATTGCCCTTCCAAAAACCCGAAAATCTCGGAGTAACCAACAGTCTGCAAAGCATTCAAATCCCTAAATGGATATAATCCAGCTGCTTCTTCAAACAGCCCCGCCTCGATCATCATATCCATCCTTTGATCAATTCTTTTGTAAAGAAATTCCCTATCTAGCTCCAAACCTATTTTAATAATCCCAAATGGCCTCTTTGTTTTCTTTTTGACCCTAAAACTGCTGTAAGGCTGACCTGTTCCCCTGATTACTTCCAACGCACGCATCAATCGCTGGGGATTTTTCTGATCTACATGGCCATAATAATGAGGATCAAATTCCTCAACTTCTTTTTGAAGATATTCAATACCATTTTTTTCATATAGCTGAATAATTTCTTTTCTGATAGCTGGATCTATAGAAGGTATGGCATCAAATCCATTACAAATAGCATCAACATAAAGCCCTGAACCTCCAGTCATGATGGTTTTATCATGTTTTTGAAAGATCTCTTCCAACAGACCGAGAGCCTCTTCTTCAAAAGTTTTGACATCATAATCATCAAAAATGGAGAGGTTATTGATAAAATGATGTTTGACAAGACTAAGTTCTTCTGAAGAAGGCTTGGCTGTACCAAGATTAGTTTCTCTAAAAAACTGACGACTATCGCAAGAAATAATTTCTGTGTTAAAAATTTTGGCTAAATTTATGGATAATTCAGTCTTACCAACTGCAGTTGCCCCAACAATGACAATTAAATACTTCTTATTACTCACCCGGTTTAGAATTTACTTTAATTATAATTGAATACAAATTTATCAATATTTTGAAGATGAAAAGCAAAAAGGTTCTTATAGTAGATGATAATGCGCTCAACCGAAGGGTTTTTGAGCACATTATCGGACAATTGTATGAGTACGACATTGCTGAAAATGGGAAAATTGCAATTGATAAATTAATAGAGGGGCACTATGATCTCATTCTCATGGATATTCAGATGCCTGTAATGGACGGTATTTCAGCATTGAAAAAAATAATCAACGATCAACTTACCAAATCACCCATCATTGCGATTTCTGCCTACGCTGATCATAACGACAAGGAATTTTTTCTATCAACGGGATTTAAGGATTTCATATCCAAACCCATAAAGCCAAAACTATTTTTGGAAACTATTTCTTTTCACATTGACAAACAAAAAAACAAGTACCCCTGTGATACCGATGTTTGTTATGAAGATATTGATATTGACCTAGAATCCCTCAAAAAATTGTTGAAATATAACACCGTAGAAAACATCAAAACCATCTATGATGAATTCATAGATGAAACGGAAGGGTTGTTGTCAGAAATAAAAGAACTTATAAATCACCAGGCATTTAAAAACATTGGTGATAAACTTCATATTATTAAGGGAAATTCAGGTACATTAGGAGCTTTAAAGATTTTTAATTCCTCAAAACAATTTGAAAAAAACATAAAAAATGAGATTTTTGAGAATACTTTGAAAGATTATTTAACTTTAAATGATAATTTAGATTCATTTAAAAAACATATACAAACCATTCAAATTTTGAATCCATGACGGAAAATAAAAAAGTGCTGGTAGCTGAAGATAGTTCTGTAATCATCAACTTAACTAAAAACGTGTTGATGTTTGAAAATTACCACATTACTGCAGTAAAGAATGGGAAACAACTTTTAGACAAACTTGCAACCGAAGATTTCGATTTGATTTTGATGGATATCAATATGCCAATAATGGATGGTATTGAATGCACCAAAGCTGTCAGGGCACTAGTTGATCCAAAAAAAGCGAAAATCCCCATTATTGCAATTACAGGTAACTACAAAAATTACACACTTGATGATTTCAAAAAGGCTGGGCTGGATGATTATATCCAAAAACCACTCGATTATGATCATCTTTTAGCTACTGTCAAAAAACATTTGGCATAGTCTAAAGTTCAACAAAAGATGATCCGATATACAAAAAACTTTCTGGATAAGCTCGAAAACCTCTTTGCCTCTTCTGAATTTATATTGAGATATGAAAAAGGAAGTTTCAAATCTGGCTATTGTATCCTAAAGGATAATAAGATCGTCATCATCAATAAATATTACACTATAGAAGGGAAAATCAATACATTGATCGATATCATCAAAGAGTTGAATTTCAACCCAAAAGATTTCGATGACAAGAAAAACCAAGAGTTTCTTAGCGAATTACAACAAACTCAATTAAAACTTTGAAAATTACATTTTTAGGAACAGGAACATCGCAGGGAGTACCAGTTATCGGGTGTGATTGCACTGTTTGTGCATCTTTGGATTTTCGTGACAAAAGGCTTAGAAGTGCAATTCACATTGAAGTCAAAGGCAAAAGTATAGTGATCGATACTGGGCCTGATTTCAGAACACAAATGCTTCGTGAAAAAATCAGTTCTCTAGACGCAGTGGTTTTCACACACGAACACAAAGATCATACAGCAGGCTTGGATGATATCCGTCCATTCAACTTTATGCATCAGAAGGACATGCCTATATTCGGCACCGAACAGGTTCTGAATCAAATCAAAAGGGAGTTCTCCTACATATTTGAAAAAGTAAAGTACCCTGGAGTTCCTCAGGTAATCACCCATGAAATCACAAAAGAACTGGATTTTGATGTGGAGGGAGTAAAGTTTTCCCCCATAGAAGTAATGCACTATCGCCTACCAGTTTTGGGTTTTAGAATTGGTGATTTTACTTACATCACAGATGCCAAAACCATCGCTGATGAAGAGCTTGAAAAAATCAAGGGGACAAAAGTACTGGTCCTGAATGCCTTACAGATCAACCATCACATTTCACACTTCACCCTTCAAGAAGCTTTAGAGATGGTAGAGAAAATCAATCCTGAGATAGCATACTTCACCCACATCAGCCACAGACTTGGCACACATGCCGAAGTAGAGGCAAAACTTCCAAAACACATCAAATTAGCTTTTGATGGATTGAAAATAGATATTGCAACATGCACCTCAATTACCACTTCTTAAAATTCCTCTGTCCTGCACTTGAAAAAAAGTTTTTGGGAGCTGAGCTCGTTGAGATTTTTTCACAAAACAAAAACGAGCTGATCATAGGCTGTAACATAGATTCGAAAGATCTCTACATCCAAGCTAATTTACTCCCCAGCATCTCTTGTCTCGCATTTCCCAGTGATTTCAAAAGAGGAAAGAAAAATACTGTAAGCCTCTTTCCTGAGCTAAAGGGGCAAAAAATCTTAGGTATTCAAGTGGTAGCTTTTGAAAGGGCTTTTGAAATATCATTGACAAATGGATTTAAAATCCTTTTTAAACTTCACGGTACAAGAAGCAACTTGCTCTTTTACAAATCGGAAGAAGATCTGCCTTTCAAACTTTTCAGAAACGATCTCAAAGACGACTGGCAAATCAAAATCGAAGACCTTGCAAAAAATCTGGATTTAAGCAGAACAGAATTTGAAAACCTTGAGGGTAATGCTTCAAAATTCTTACCTACTTTGGGAAAAATCCCAAGGGAATGGCTAAAACAAAGAGGCTTTATCAATGCTGGTATTGAAGAAAAATGGCAGTTGATGACCTTATTGCTTGACATGCTAGACAGTCCTTTATTCTCTATCATAGAAAAAGATAAAGACCACTTTTTGAGCCTATTACCAGAAGACAGCCACAAATACCAAACAAGCGATTCAATTGATGCCACGAATGAACTTTTCAGGTATTTGGTGGTAGTACAAGCTTTTGAAAAAGAAAAACATCATTGGGTCAAAACCTTTGAAGATCAAAAGAAGAAATCTAATTCTTATATTCAAAAGTCCACTGAGAAACTGAGTCTCTTGGAATCGGAAATTTCCCCTGCCCAAATCGCTGATGTCATTATGGCCAATCTTCACCAGATTGATAAAAATGCAGAAGAAGTTAGCCTATTCAACTTCTATACACAGCAGAATCAAGTCATCAAACTTAAGAGAGGTTTGAGCCCACAGCTTTTTGCTGAAAATCTCTATAGAAAGTCAAAAAACAGAAAAATAGAAATTGATCAGATCTATCAAAACATCCAAGACAAGGAAGAGTTGCTGAAAAAATCATCTTCTATGCTTGAAGAAATCTTGGGGATTTCACATTTCAAGGAGTTGAGGTCTTTTGTAAAATCAAACAACCTTGTCTCTCAAGAAAAAGAAAAACAGGAGCAAGTTCCTTACAAAAGGTTCGAAATAGATGGTTTTGAAGTATTGGTAGGCAAATCTGCAAAGTCTAATGACGAAATGCTTAGACATTTCGCATGGAAGGAAGACCTTTGGCTGCATGCCAAAGATGTATCTGGTTCACATGTCATCATCAAATTCAAATCCGGAATAAAATTCCCAAAAACAGTAATTGAGAGAGCTGCAGAATTGGCCGCTTACTATTCCAAAAACAAGAATGAAACTTTGGCACCCGTCATGTACACTCCCGTAAAATACGTCAGGAAGGTGAAAGGTGCTGCTCCTGGAGCCGTTATGGTTGACAAAGAAAGTGTATTGATGGTACCCCCTATCGGCCCAAAAGAGTAGAACTACTGATGCCGTGTCGGTTTCCTAGGTGGACCAATAGAAATCTTATTGAAGCCACTGACGAGGGCCACCGTACCTCCTATCCCAATGGCACCACCAGTGTACAACAATGTTTTTCCAAGTTGCGGTCTTGTACCAAGCAGTTGTCCTCCCAAGATCGTAACAGAATACCCTATTGTAGCTATAAAAATACCTGTTTTGAGCCGTTTTTGAGATTGGTGAAGATTGAGTTTGACTTGATACAGATCTTCTTCCAAAGCAAGGACTTGATTGAGAAGTGAATCAAGATTTATGTTTTCAGCTGCCTGGGAAAACCCAGAATGGCAAAGTGTGAGCATCAAAATGCTGGCGAAAACAATTTTTTTCATATTATTGATTTATCCAATTTTTAAAATCATTTAACCTATCCCTTGCTACAATGATGTCAGTTTCTGGCTGTGTATGCATCAATAGCTTCATTCGACCATTTTGGATCAATTTCATTTCCAAAAGATCATCCAAATTTATAATTACTGATCTACTTATTCTAAAAAATCCGTTAGGGTCGAGCAAGTTTTTTTCCAGTTCATTCAATGTATTATCAATCAGCGATTTTTTTCGTGTTTCTCTTTCATAAACATACGTCAAACCATCTTGCGAATAAAAATAGGCTATATCCTCAGTATTCACAAAACGGATTTTATTTCCAGATTTTGTCAAAAATCTTTTTTTAAAAACCTTCTCTTGATACCCTTGTATAAGTTTATTG
This sequence comes from Belliella calami, assembly GCF_022549695.1. Lineage (GTDB taxonomy): Bacteria > Bacteroidota > Bacteroidia > Cytophagales > Cyclobacteriaceae > Belliella > Belliella calami. Next base: position 439,342 of record NZ_JAKZGS010000001.1, read on the forward strand.
ATAAATTCTGAATTGATTTTGGAAAAATCAGGTGTTTCTTTCCGAAGATTTTTAACTTTCTCAAAGGCTTTCAACAACCTCTCTTCCTGTATAGGTTTGAGAATATAGTCTATACAATTATGCTCAAATGACTGAATGGCATATTGATCATATGCTGTCACAAAGACTATAGGAAAGGTGATTTCCCGTCCTTTGAGCGCCTTGAAACTAAGGCCGTCTGCCAGATGAATATCACAAAGCAACAAATCAATCTCTGTGAGACTATCCAAAATTTCTTTCAATTCTTTGATACTCTGAGCTGTCGCGATAATTTGGTTTTCACTGTTTTGCTCAATTACCAGGTTTCTGATTCTATTCAGAGTGAGTGGTTCGTCTTCTACTATTACTATCTTCATGGATCAAAGGCAGGCTAATTTGAAAATCACTTTCTGTATCAACAATCTCAATCTCCATATCCAGAAATGAATATCTATCGGAAATGTTTTGAAGTCCTATGCCAGACGAGTATTCTACAACTTCTTTTCTTTGCTTTTTGTTATGGATTTTGATCGTTTCACAGTCTGCAATGATCGTGACTGAAAGTGGTTCTTTTTCTGTAAAATAATTATGTTTGACAACATTTTCCACCAAAAGCTGAAGAACTGATGGGGGCAAAAGAAGGTCATTACATGCTTTTTCTATCTTCAAATCAAAATTTAAAGATTTTTGAAATCTAATTCCCAACAAAGTGATATAATTATCTAAAAATGCCAATTCTTCACTCAATGACACAAGTTCCTTATCTTTATTAGCAAGGATATGTCTATAGATTTGAGATAATTTCTGTAAGTATTCATCAGCAAGTTTGGGATTTTCATAAATCAAAGAAGATAAGGTACTAAGGTTATTGAAAAAAAAGTGGGGGTTCATTTGCGAATTGAGCGTAGTCAATTGCGCCTCAATATTCAGAGAATGGAGTTTTTCAGCTTCTACGGCTTTTTCCCTATATCTTTTGCTAAAATAAAATATTGCATTGACGCAATTCAAAAAAAGGTTGATCCTGAATGCAAAACCACTTGTAAGCAAAAGGTTTTGAAAAGAAAAAGAAAAAGGAGCACCCAATATTTCTCCAGTGATCAACACAGAAATAAAACTGAATATACCCACACCCAACAAACTCAGCCCAAAATGCATTATCAGCGGATTGATCTTAGAGTCAATACGATGTCTCTGATTTTCGATTACTGCATTCACAAACCATACAGCATAGCATAAGATAAAAATGATGAAAAAAAGTTTGTCTTGCGCCAATTCTGCCTGATACAATCTATCACCATCCAGCACAAGGATATTCACAAAGGAATACAAAGCCAGAAAACCTGGCAAGAGATATCTGTAGCGGCTGTTAAACATTTATTTATCAGGGTTAATCCAAAGCAATTATCTAAGATTGAAAAAAAAATGTTCAAAAAAAACAACAGAAGGTTTGAAAACCCTCTGTTGTTGGTAATATCAATTATTCTAAAGTTGGCAACAATACTCCGTCAATAACATGAACCACTCCATTTTCAATGGCTACATCTGCTATTACCACATTGTAAACAGCACCTGCTGCATCTGTTACTGTCACATTACTTCCTGTTCTGGTCACAGTAAGGTTTTCTCCTGCCAAGGTTGGAACTGTTTGCGTTCCTTCATCTAGATCGAAAGAGAATGCAACTGCCGGAACAACGTGAAACTGCAATACTTTGGTAACAGCCTCAGCACCTAACAATTCGATCAATCCCGCCAAACCTTCAACATCCAACTCTTCGAGCAAAGCGACAAATGCCTCGTTTCTTGGAGCAAATACTGTGATAGCTTCAGCTTCCAATAGTGCTCCACCAAGATTCGCCGCTGTAACTGCATCTAGCAAAACAGTAAGACCTGCAGCTGTAGCTGCTTCAACTACATTTGGCAATTCCAATTCTGGTAATAAAACCCTATCAATTACATGCACGACACCATTTTCGATAGCGACATTAGGAGTCACTACATTTGCTGTATTACCAGCGGCATCTGTAACAGTCACATTAGATCCAGATACATTGACAGTGATCTCTTGTCCTGACACAGTTGTAAATGTGTTGGTAGCTGCCAAGTCAGTGGAAAAAGCTACAGCAGGAACTACGTGAAAACCTAGTACTGTCTCTAAATTTCCAACCCCACCAATTTTCGTTACAAGTTGACCTAAATCAGCAGCACCAAAAGCTGTTAGAGCAGCGGCAAATGCCTCATTGCTTGGAGCAAATACAGTGATCGCGTCTAGTCCAAGTAAAGTACCACCAAGTCCGTCTACTGCACCTACTGCGGCTAACAAAGTTGTCAAACCAGCAGAAGTAGCTGCATCTACCAAATTCGGAGCTGGCTCAGTTGGCAATTCGATTTCAGGCAACAATACTCTGTCAATAACATGTACAACTCCATTGGCAATTTCTACATCAGCAGTCACTACATTGGCTGTCCCGCCAGTAGCATCAGTAATGGTAACGGAGCCTCCCGTCCTAGAAACAGTAAGTGTCTGCCCAGAGACAGTAGTAAAAGAATTCGTTGCGTTCAAATCAGCTGCAAATGCAACTGCTGGTACTACATGGAAGCCCAAAACAATTTCTAAGTTTTGAACACCTCCTAATTTTGAAACCAAATCATTGAGATCAGTAGCTTCGAATGCTGTAAGCGCATTTGTGAATGCTTGATTAGTTGGAGCAAAAACTGTAATTGCAGGCGCTCCTAAAAGCGTAGAACCTAAAGATGGAACTGCATCTACAGCAGCTAATAAGGTGGTCAAACCAGCTGCGTTGGCAGCTTGGACTAAATCTGGCGCTGGTTGCGGAGCAGGCTCATCTTCCTGACATGACACAGCAAATAGCACGAAAGTGCCTAAAAGCAATAAATTAAATAATTTTTTCATAGTCGATATAGTTTATGTTCGGGATTAAAACCGCATCAACCAAAAAATGGATGTATAGACATGGATCATCAGGGTTATGAAAAGGTTGACCTGTTGATTTTTCACCTTGAACGGTAAATTCCAAAAAAAAATAGGTCGCCATAACATGGCAACCTATTGATTTATAGTACGAGTATATAAGTATCCGCAATGTTGCACGTCGGGTAAGTAGTAGCTTTGTACGTTGCGGATACTCGTCAGCAGACAACAGTTCACAGTCAACAGAACCACAAATCGTTCATCCGACAATGGATTGTTTGAATATGTGCATGAAAATGGATAGTAATATACAAGTGTAATTAAAACTACTCTACTACGTGTATTTTTAACATATTCGTTTTTCCTTTTGCTTTCAAAGGCATGCTAGCAGTATTGATGATAACATCACCTTCCCTAACATGTCCGTCTGCTTTCAATTGTTTTTCGATATCATTGAAAGTAGCATCGGTAGATACATTGCTTTCATAATAATAAGCTCTAACACCCCAGACCAAACTGAGTTGCGTTATCAATGGAATATTTCTGGTGAATACAAATACGTTGGCCATTGGTCTATGTGAAGAAATTCTAAAACCAGTAAACCCTGAAGATGTAATACCAACAATTGCTTTGGCCTTTACATTTCTAGATAAACGAGCAGCCATCAAGATCAAATTATTGGAATAGAATGTTTTGTCGTCTTCTGGGATTTTGTAGAGGTTGTGATAAATCTCAGCGTTTTGTTCAATGTAAGTAATAATTGAAGTCATAGCTTTTACCGCAAAAACAGGGAAATTCCCAGATGCGGTCTCTGCGGAAAGCATCACAGCATCAGCGCCATCCAATACAGCAGTAGCGACATCATTTGTTTCAGCTCTTGTAGGTCTAGGGTTGACGATCATGCTTTCGAGCATTTGAGTCGCAATGATTACTGGCTTACAAGCCAATTTACATTTTTCCACCATTTTCTTTTGCCAAAGCGGCACCATTTGCATTGGTACTTCGACGCCAAGATCTCCCCTAGCTACCATTATAGCATCAGTTGCTTCGATGATTTCGTCGATATTGTCAAGTGCTTCTGGCTTTTCGATTTTCGCTACGATTTTGCAGACTTTACCAGCATCTTTGATTCTTCTTCTTAGGTCATAAATATCTTCTGCCGATCTCACGAAGGAAAGCGCTATCCAGTCCACTTCATTAGCAAGTCCAAACTCCAAATCTTCCAAATCCTTTTCAGTAAGAGAAGGCGCCGACACCTTTGTGTTTGGTAAATTGATTCCTTTTCTAGATTTGAGCAGACCACCATGGATTACAGAGCAATTCACATTTTTACCATCTGAGCTATTTACGACCAATTCCAGATTGCCATCATCGATCAATATCCTATCGCCAGGAACGACATCGTTTGGAAGATTTTGATAAACAGTACTCACCAATGCAGAAGTTCCGATTACAGGATCATTGGTAATGGTGATAGAATCACCTGGTGTGATCTCCACTCCATTGTTTTCTACTTCGCCAACTCTGATTTTTGGGCCTTGAAGATCTTGTAGAATCCCGATTGCAAGATTATTTTCCTTGTTGATCTTACGAATCAGACTGATGACATTTGCATGCCCTTCATGGTTTCCATGTGAAAAATTCAATCTAAAAACATTTGCTCCTGCTTTGATCAGGTTCAACAATGTCTCTTCGTTGTTAGAGGCCGGGCCTACTGTAGCCAAAATCTTTGTTTTATTAAAGAAAGGTACACTCATGAGTAATTTTTGTTTTAATAGGTTAACAGGTTTTCTTTTGATTTTATTTTTGAGACTTCCAGTTTCACTACATTCTGAATTGAATTGCTTTTGGAAAGTTGCTCAATATAAGCATTAATATTCAAATCGAAGGTAAGGTCTTGTATGAGCATAAAGTAATCCATGATTTTCAGTTCAGGAATTAGATAATGAACATTTCCATTCTCATTGAATGATCGGTTTTTCAAAAGTTGAATATATCCATGATCTTTTTCAAGAATAAATTGAGAAATTTTCAATTGGGAATCATCGAGGAATTGGAGCTCAAAATCTTTCGTTTTGACCAACCTAATTTTCAGACAATTGTTCACCACCCAAGCCATTTTATAGTCTTTAATTGGGGCAACAAAGCCTAAAAGTTCGAATTCATACTGGTTCTCTACGAGTAATTTTGATTTCTTCATTGAGGAAGAATTTTGAAAAACAAAGTTAAAAATAATCCTTCAACTTTAATGCAGTTAGAGAATATCTTAAATTTAGTTCGGTGTTTTTTTTGGCATTAAGGTTTTAAATATATTTCTTTGCGAAGTGTTTTAAAATAAACTGATCACAAAATGTCTGAAATTGCACAAAAAGTAAAAGCCATTATCGTTGATAAGTTAGGCGTAGAAGAATCTGAAGTTACTACTGAGGCTAGCTTCACCAACGATCTAGGTGCTGACTCTCTGGATACAGTAGAGCTCATCATGGAATTCGAAAAAGAGTTCAACATTTCTATTCCAGATGACCAAGCCGAGCAAATCGGTACAGTGGGTCAAGCTATCAGCTATCTGGAAGCAAACGTAAAATAAGATAATCACTTAAAATTCATTTATGAATTTAAGAAGAGTTGTAGTAACAGGTTTAGGTGCCCTTACACCAATAGGTAATACTGTCCCAGAATTTTGGGATGGTCTTAGTAATGGTGTGAGCGGTGCTGCACCTATTACTAGATTCGATGCTTCACTTTTCAAGACGCAATTTGCCTGTGAGGTCAAAAACCTCAATGTGGAAGATTTTATCGACAGAAAAGAAGCTAGAAAAATGGATCCATTTACACAGTATGCAATGATTGCTGTGGATGAGGCCATGAAAGATTCTGGATTAGATCTTGAAAAAACAAACCTGCACAGAGCGGGTGTTATTTGGGGTTCAGGTATTGGTGGACTCAAAACATTTCAAGACGAAGTAGTTGATTTCGCCAATGGTGATGGCACACCGAGATTTAACCCTTTTTTCATTCCGAAAATGATCGCTGACATTAGTGCAGGTTTCCTCTCCATCAAATATGGATTTAAGGGACCTAACTTTGTCACTGTATCAGCTTGCGCTTCGGGAACCAACGCTCTGATTGATGCATTCAATTACATCAGATTGGGCAAAGCCGATATATTCATATCTGGCGGTTCCGAAGCAGCAGTGACGGAAGCAGGAATTGGTGGTTTTAATGCCATGAAGGCTCTTTCTCAAAGAAATGAAGACCCGAAAACAGCTTCTAGACCATTTGACAATGACAGAGATGGATTTGTACTTGGTGAAGGTGCGGGTGCGCTTATCCTTGAAGAATATGAACATGCAAAAGCACGTGGAGCCAAAATCTATGCTGAGTTGGTAGGTGGCGGAATGACAGCCGATGCTCATCACATTACAGCACCACATCCTGAGGGAGAAGGCGCTGCAAATGTCATGAAATTCGCACTGGAAGATGCTGGCCTAACGCCTGAAGACATCGATTATGTCAATGTGCATGGTACTTCTACTCCGCTAGGAGATGTGAGTGAAGTAAAAGCTATCCAAAAGGTCTTTGGAGAGCATGCTTACAAACTCAATATTAGCAGTACAAAGTCTATGACTGGTCACCTTCTAGGTGCAGCTGGAGCAATTGAAGCAATTGCATCCATCCTATCTGTCAAAAATGGTCTTGTCCCTCCAACAATCAATCACTTCACTGATGATGAAAACTTGGATAGCAAACTAAATTTGACTTTCAACAAGGCTCAAAAAAGAGAAGTTCGAGCTGCTTTAAGTAATACTTTTGGATTTGGAGGACACAACTGTTCTATCATTTTCAAAAAAATCGATGAGTAACCTTGAGACTATCACGCTTACTCAGATTACAAGCACTTCTGTATAACAAAAATGAAAAAAGGCTTGCTGCCTCCATAAAACATATGGTGGGGAGTAAGCCTTTTAATTTATCCCTATACAAACTTGCTATCAAACATGCCTCTGTTGCTGAAGAAAGCATCAACGGTCTCAAAATTTCAAACGAAAGGTTGGAGTTTCTCGGCGATGCAGTCCTTGGTACGATCGTGGCTGAATTTTTATTCATAAAATTCCCTTACAGGGATGAGGGTTTTCTCACCGAAACCAGATCGAGAATTGTAAACAGGGAAGCACTCAACCAAATAGCGGTAAAAATCGGACTCGCAAAGCTGATCAATGAAGAAATGCGCGGCAGAAATATCAATGCACATAAATCCATCTATGGCGATACTTTGGAAGCTTTGGTCGGTGCCATTTACTTGGATAGAGGTTACGCTTTTACCAAAAATTTCATCCTCAAAAGAATCATCATCCATTTTGACGTAGATGATATCATCAACACCACCACAAATTTCAAAAGTAAACTGATAGAATGGTCTCAAAAAGAGTCCAAAGAAATAGATTTTGAATTGGTCTCAGTTTCAGGAAATCAACGTTTCAAAGAGTTTTTGGTACAAATCATCATCAAAGGAGAACCCGTGGCTGAAGGCAAAGGGCCAACTAAGAAAAAAGCTGAACAAGAAGCTTCAAAAAATGCTTGCGAAAAACTTAATATACCCATTTAGAACACATTCTTTTGATTCTGTGTTTTAAAAACTGATCTACGCTTATGTCAATATTAAAAATCGCCTGCGCTACAGTTAACCAAACACCACTAGATTGGGAAGGTAACTTCAAAAACATTTCCGACGCTATTAAGATTGCCCAAAAAGACAATGCTGACATTCTTTGCCTTCCTGAATTGTCCATCACTGGATATGGAAGTGAGGATCTTTTCTTGAGCTACTGGTATCCCCAAAAAGCACTTTCACAACTTGAAAAACTAATCCCACTTTGTGAAGACATTACAGTCATAGTAGGTTTGCCTGTAAGGATCCAAGAAAAAGTTTATAATTGTGTCGCAATAATTGAAAATGCTGAACTCAAAGGGTTTGTTGCGAAGCAGTTTATGGCTATCGATGGGGTTCATTATGAATTCAGATGGTTTACACCTTGGAAGGAAAGTGAAGTGATTTCATTTGATTTTTTTGGAAAAGAAATTCCACTTGGTGATCTCGTATTTGAAAAAAATGGTGTTAGCTATGGATTTGAAATCTGTGAAGATGCTTGGAGGGGAGATTTGAGGCCTGGTTTTCGATTGAAAGACAGGAAAATCGATGTGATTTTCAATCCAAGTGCAAGCCATTTCGCAATGGGAAAGAGTATCCTTCGTGAAGAATTGGTTCGAGAATCCTCCACCCTATTTGATACAACTTATTGCTATATCAACCTTCTTGGGAATGAAGCGGGAAGGATGATTTTTGATGGAGAAATTATGGTCTCCAAGAATGGCAAACTACTTTTAAAAAATAAACTGCTTTCTTATTCTGATTTTCAGGTCCTGTATTTTCAATATGATAAAACTCAGGAATCATATCCAGAAATAGATAGCCAGCACAATAAAAATGAAGAATTTGCGCAAGCAGCATCTCTGGGGCTTTTTGACTATATGAGAAAAAGTCGCAGCAAAGGTTTCGTCCTCTCGCTCAGTGGTGGTGCAGATTCATCTAGCATTGCTGTTTTGGTAGCAGAAATGGTCAAAAGAGGTGTAGCTGAATTGGGTCTTCCTGCGTTTATAAAAAAATTAGGGATTGTATTGATCCCAAAAACAAACAATCCCATAAAGGAAATTGTGAATCAAATATTCACCACAGCATACCAAGCATCCGATAATTCATCCTATGCCACTTTCAACAGTGCAAAAGCATTGGCGGAAAGCATCGGTGCAAGATTTTACAACTGGGAAATATCAGAAGAGGTAAAATCTTACACTGAAAAGATAGAGAAAGCGATCGGCAGGAGGTTGACATGGGAAAAGGACGACATTACACTGCAAAATATCCAAGCCAGAACCCGATCTCCCATCATATGGATGCTTGCCAATATTGAAAATGCATTGCTTCTCACCACTTCAAATCGTAGCGAGGGAGATGTAGGTTATACAACCATGGACGGCGATACAAGTGGAAGTATCTCCCCGATAGCATCAGTTGACAAATACTTCATCTTACAATGGCTCAAATGGGCAGAGATTGAACTGGGTCATCCAGTGCTGCAAAAAGTCAATGCACTTCAACCGACTGCGGAACTCAGGCCAAATGAAAACCATCAGACCGACGAGCAAGATCTCATGCCTTATTCTGTAATTTTGGAGATAGAAAAATTAGCAATTCGAGACAAAAGATCCCCTTTGGACGTCTATTATATATTAAAAGAGGAACTAGAAATAGAATCTGATATCTTGAAACAATATATTAGAAAATTCTTCAGGCTATGGTCAAGAAACCAATGGAAAAGGGAAAGACTAGCACCAGCTTTTCACCTTGATGAATTCAGTGTAGATCCAAAGTCCTGGTATAGATTCCCCATTTTATCAGGAGGATATGAAGAGGAACTCAAATCACTTGATGAAGTTTAAGTTTTAATTGATGGATTCAAAACTATTTTGAGTTTAAAATTTTACGAAATTAATGTCGCATAATCGTTGATAATCGACATATTTGACAAAGAATAAGAAATAAAAATGATACAAGGTATTTTAAATTATGTTGTCTGGAGTCCAGACCCAGCTGTTTTTTCAGGATTTGAAAGATTAAGATGGTACAGTTTATTTTTTGCACTTGGCTTTATCATTTCACAACAAATAATGGTCTACATCTTTAGAAAAGAAGGACAAAACGAGCAATTGGTTGACAAACTAACCATTTATATGGTATTGGCAACGATCATTGGAGCGAGATTAGGACATGTCCTTTTTTACGAACCAGAAAAATACCTTAGCAATCCTATCGATATCCTAAAAGTTTGGGAAGGTGGGCTTGCCAGTCATGGTGCTGCGATCGCGATCTTGATAGCCTTGTATATGTATTCCAAAAAAACACCGGGCCAATCTTACCTCTGGGTAGTAGATAGAATCGTCATCGTCGTAGCGATGACTGGTGCTTTGATCAGGGTTGGGAATTTGATGAACTCAGAGATTGGAGGCAAAGAAACTGGAAATGACAGCGGATTTGTATTTGCAAGGGACACTGAAGAAGCATTGGAAACTTTGAGAGTGCCTATTATCGATGTGAATGCCTACAAACCAGCTGAAAGAGAAAACGAACTTGTAGGCAATGGAATTGTACCTGTCAATTTTGATATAAAAATAGAAAAAGGGAGTTATGAAGAAGCGGATCTGAGAAAAGCGTTGGAATCAGATGTGAAATACGTCCTGACCAATTTCAGGAGCTCACAGAAATACCTTGCAGAAGATCCTAGTTCAGATTTGAATTTTGAATTGACAGATCAGGGAAGCTACTATTTGGCTACCATCAGGACGTTTGGCAAATCAAGATACCCTACTCAAATCTACGAAGCACTGACATATTTACTGATATTTATTTCTTTGTTTTTGATCTGGAACAAATATAAAGAAAGATTACCCGATGGATTATTTCTTGGTCTTTTCTTGATTTCAGTATTCGGGTTCAGGTTTATTTGGGAATATTTCAAAGAAAATCAGGTAGAATTCGAAGAAGGTTTGACCTTAAACATGGGACAAACGTTGAGCATTCCGTTGGTGATTGGAGGGATCGTCTTGATCTATTTGGCAGCGAAAAAAGGATTGAAGCCAGAAAAAGAAAATCTCTAAGGCACAGGATCATGTCCGTGACCTCCCCAAGGGTGGCAACTAGCTATCCTTTTGATACCCAACCAACCTCCTTTGAAAACGCCATGCTTCAAGATGGCATCTTTCATATAAGTGCTGCAGGTTGGCGTATATCGACAGGAAGAAGGAAAAAGTGGTGAAATCAAGTATTGGTAAATCAATACAGGGAAAATGGCGATTTTTCTTATGATTGTTTTCAACTTTCTTTTTCTCAAATTTAGATACAAACACAGGGACTTCACCAAATAATTCCTTTGTTTCAAAAAACTCAAGATAATTTTCTAGGTTGATAGCTTGAATAGGGATAAAATTGTTGAAAATTTACTAATATAAGTAAAACAAACAATACCATTCTAAAACTGTGAATTGCCTGAAATTTACAAGTTGAAAAGATTTAACAAATTCATCAAAAATTTGAATTTAACTTTAAAAATATCGTTTAATCCAAGTGAAAACATCTATAATTGCTAAGTTAATATAACAAAGGAGTAAATTGAAAAAGCAATATCAATCTTTCAGCATCATATTTCTCTTCATGATGATTCTGGTATTGCCAAAAAATAGCAGTGCACAAATCATCGATTCCTTAAGTGTCCAAAATTTAAATCTGGACATCCCTGAAAAAGCTGTCATCAATAATGTATTTGTGATTGGGAATGAAAAGACCAGAAAGAACATCATTCTCCGCGAATTAAATATTGTAACAGGCATTACTTATGATTGGGATGATCTTTTGACTATTCTTTCAGCAGACCAAAAAAAAATATTCAATCTCCAACTGTTCAACAGCGTTGAAATCACCCCCTTAATCACAGGAGAAGAGCAAATAGAAATATTGATATCTGTAGATGAGAGAAGGTATTTTATCCCTTCTATTATTTTTGAATTGGCAGACAGAAACTTTTCTGAATGGTGGACTAACCAAAACCGAAGCTTCAAAAGGGTCAATTATGGGGCGCGGTTTTATCACAACAATGTCGGCGGCAGAAATGAAAAAATGCGTGTAAGTGCACAATTTGGATTTACCCAGGCATTTGATGTATTATATAGTCTGCCCTACATAGACAGAAATCAAAAACATGGACTGACTACTCAGTTATCCTACGTCACCAATAAAACCATTTCTGTAAGATCTGCGAATAACGAACAAGTGTTTTTCGCAAATGAAGAAGAAGAAGTGATGAGAAGATTATTTTCTTCTTCTTTAAGGTATAGCTATAGAGGTAACTTTTACAATTTCAACTATCTCACGCTCGGTTACACCAATGTAAACATCAACGAAGATGTACTTGTACAAAATCCAAATTATTTTCTTCACGATGATACAAAGCTGAGTTACTTTACACTCTCATACGAATTCAAGCATGATCGGAGAAACTATAACTCCTACCCTACCAATGGTGCATTGTTGAATTTTGGGGTTACAAAATATGGACTTTTAAGTTCGGATGATTTCAAAGATTGGGAATTTACAGCCATTGCGAATAGATACCTCAAATTCAATGACAAGTTTCATTTTGCCACAGGATTGACAATCAATACTTTCTTGGGAAAAAGACAGCCTTTTACCTCTGTCAGAGGAGTAGGTTACAGCCCTAATTTTGTCAGAGGTTTTGAACTGAATGTCATAGATGGGCAACAAACAATTGTCCATAAAAATAGCTTTCGCTTCAAACTACTCGACCTTCAATATGACATTTCTAACATAAGCCCTTTGGATGGGTTCTCTACATTCCCTTTGAGGCTTTATTTGAGCGGAAACTTTGACCAAGGGTATGTAAATGATCGCAATGCAATCCCGGAAAATCGTCGATTGACTAATTCACACCTTTTTGGATATGGCCCAGGTGTCGACTTGGTGATTTTGTATGACATTGTTCTCAGGTTTGAATATTCTATAAACAATTATAATGAAGGGAATTTTTTCTTCAACTTCAAGGCGCCATTTTAGCAAACAAAAATTCGGTTTTAGTAAGATCTTGATTTAAACGTTTATGTCCGTTTAGATGCTTTTCTTTGTTTTCAATAAAACTTAAATTAAAAGAATGTTTTTAGTTTAATTTTTATTCAGATGGGAAGAGGATTATTAGCGATTATTTTGATATGCTTTAGTTCTATGGGATTGAATGCCCAAAGCGGGATAGAAACTCTTCCACAAGGTGCTCGAAGTGTGGGTATGGGAAATGCGAATCTCACCCTGGCAGACTCATGGGCTATCTTCAACAATATCGGTGCCTTGGGAAGGCTGGAGTCTTCCTCTGCAATGGTTGGGTATGACCATCGGTTCAATCTCAATGAACTGACTACTATCTCTGCAGGAGCTGCGATACATTCGGAGAAGTTGCAATATGGCATCAGTGTATCAAGCTTTGGCGGAGAGCATTTCAATCAAAACAACCTAGGAATCGGAATAGCAAACCAACTGGGGATCGCAAGTTTGGGCATTAAGATAAATTACTTCCAGACCAATATAGAAGGATTTGGGAGGACTGGAAGTCCAGTCATTGAGTTTGGAGGGATGGCAGAGCTCAGTTCAAAACTTTTTTTTGGCGCACATATTTACAACCTCACCAATTCGAAAATAAGTAAAAATTCATTTGATAGAATACCCACCGTAGTCAGCTCAGGAATATCTTACAGACCTTCCGAAAAATTGACGGTAAACATCGAGGCAGAGAAAGATATACTGCTTGACCCATTGATCAAACTAGGCCTAGAGTACAATCTAAAGGACAGGTTGTGGATGAGAAGCGGATTCAATACCAACCCTAGCAACATCTTTTTTGGGTTAGGATTTCGTCCAAGAAACTTCATCATCGATTATGCAATGACCCAGAATCAATATTTGGGCAATACTCATCATTTTTCATTTGGATACTTATTTCAGAAAAAGTGAAAAAATGGTGGGTGACATATCTGGTTTTCTTTCATTTTTACGTGCTAAATGCACAAACATACAGGAAAAATGAAATCAACATCGAGAAATTGATCGAAGAACTCTTTGCGATGCAACAAGATGATGAAGACTATGAAAATGTATATGAAGGATTGCTCCAGCTCTTTCTCAATCCCATTCACCTCAACAAAACCAATCCTGAAGAATTAAAGTCTATATACATCTTGAATCCTTTTCAAATCAATTCATTTTTTGAGTATAAGAAAGCTTTCGGTGACTTGATGTCTATTTATGAGTTGCAAGCCATTCCGGGATTTGATCTACAAACTATTTATAAAATCATTCCTTTCGTCACATTAGAAGATAGATCAGAAACAAGCAACCGTCCACTTTGGGAGCGAATTTCAAGAGAAAGAGATGCCTACTTTTTGTTTAGGCAAAATAGGGTTTTGGAAACTAGAAGGGGATTTACCCCGCCCGATACTTTAAGTAATGGTCGCTTGACTAGTCGTTATTTGGGAGATCCGAATAATCTGTATGCTCGATTCAGGATTCAGCACAGCAAAGATTTCAGTCTGGGATTTACCATAGACAAAGACCCAGGAGAAGAGTTTGTCTGGGATCCAAATACGAAAAGATATGGATTCAATTTCCTGTCATATCATTTCACACTTTACAACCAAAAAAAATGGAAGACATTAACGATTGGAGATTTTCAAGCGCAATTTGGTCAAGGATTGGTATATGGAGCGGGTTTTTCGGTTGGTAAAGGTGCAGAAACTATCACAACAGTCCGAAGAAGCAGCATAGGCCTTAGACCCTATACTGGAGCGATGGAATTTGGTTTTTTCAGAGGTGTCGGAGCGACATACAAGCATAAAAATATTGAAGCCACCTTGATAGCCTCCCAAGCTCCACGTGATGGAAACGTGCAAGCTGTACTTGACACTTTGGAACAGGAGGACTTAGTCATTACCTCTCTTCAGCTCTCTGGTCTTCACAGAACACCAACTGAAATAGCATATAAAGATCAGGTTAGAGAGCGAAACCTCGGAGGTAATATTCAATACACCAATCAAAACAAAAAACTGCAACTTGGAATAAATACTTTATTTACAAAATACAGTCAAAACTTCCAGAGAAATCCACAGATCTACAACCAATTTGAATTCTCAGGACCGCAGAATTATATTCAGAGCCTATATTTTTCTTACAATTTTCAGAATTATTATCTATTTGGAGAGTCTGCCAGATCAAAAAGTGGTGGCTTTGGCTCCGTAATCGGTCTGATGAGTAGTTTGGGGAAAAACATAGATTTCTCAATGCTTTGGAGAAAATTCGATCGGAATTTCCACACATTTTATGGAAATGCATTCTCTGAAAATACCAGGCCAATCAATGAAAGAGGGATCTATTTGGGCTTAAATTTTCGTCCAAACATCAGATACAATTGGTCCATTTATTATGATCAGTTCAAGTTCCCTTGGATAAAATTCAGAACTTACGCACCGTCCCAAGGTCATGAATGGCTTACAAGGTTCACCTACAGACCATCAAAAGCCACCTTGCTATTCTTTCAATTCAGAGAAGAATCCAAAGCGAGAAATATCAGTGAAACCAGACCTTTCCAGTCAACATACCAACTTAGCCAAGGGAAAAAATGGAACTATGTAGTCAATCTGGATTATAAAGTCAATGAAAATTGGAGTATAAAATCTAGGGTGATGGGAAGTAGGTTTGATTTTGACAATCAAATCACAAAAGGCTTTGCCATCAGTCAAGACTTGAATGCAGATTATCAAAAATGGCGAATTTCTACCCGTCTCGTCCTTTTCCAAACAGACAATTATGACAATCGGCAGTACATTTACGAGAGGAATGTACTTTGGGCATTTTCCATACCTGCACTTCAAGGTCAGGGAATGCGCTACTACACCCTTGCGCAATATCGAGTCAGTCAAAAACTAACCATCTGGGCGAGATTTTCCAGAACAATCTATTCAGATAGGGAAGGAATAGGCTCTGGACTACAAACAATCGAAGGAAATAGGCAAACAGAGGCTATATTTCAACTGAGATATCAATTTAACAGATAATTTCCATAATCGGTAAGTGAAGCACTTCTTCATTTTGTATCTTAACAATTGAAAAATTGAAGTTTATGAAAAAAACGTGTTTACTGATTTCCGCCTTGTTTTCGTTCATTATCACCAGCAATGCCCAACAACTTGATCTTTCTAAAATGGACAAAAAGGAGGGTTTTTTCAATTTCTATTTGGATGATGACAAAGGAAAAATCTATTTGGAAATTGAAAAGCTGGAAGAAGAGTTTCTTTATGTCAATTCACTTCCTGCTGGAGTAGGCTCCAATGACATCGGTCTAGACCGTGGACAATTGGGCAGGACTAGGGTAGTCGAATTTAGAAAAGCTGGAAACAAGCTTCTTTTAGTGCATATAAACTATGACTTCAGGGCATTCAGTGATAATCCATATGAAGTAAAATCTGTCAAAGATGCTTTTGCAGAATCTGTCCTTTGGGGATTTGAAATCAACAAAAAGGATGGTGAAAAATACATTGTAGAAGCTACTAACTTCTACCTTCAGGACGCACATCAAGTCGCAGAAAAACTTGGCTCGGCAAGACAGGGAAGTTACAAACTAGATAATTCTCGAAGTGCCATTTATGAACCTATGACAAAGAATTTTCCCCAAAACACAGAAGTGGAAGCCATCATTACAGTCACAGGAGCACCAGCTGGGGGATATATTAGATCGGTAACCCCTTCTCCAGAAGCAGTCACTGTGAGGCAAAGACATTCTTTCATAGAGCTTCCCGACGACCAATATAAACCAAGGGAATTTGATACCAGAGCTGGGTATTTCCATATCAACTATCTGGATTTCACCTCTGCTATAGGAGAACCAATGGAAAAAAAGTTTATTTCCCGTCACAGACTGGAAAAGAAAGACCCTTCAGCAGCACTTTCTGAGGCTGTGGAACCGATAGTCTATTATTTGGATAGAGGCACACCGGAACCTGTGAGGTCGGCTTTGATAGAAGGTGGGAATTGGTGGAATGAAGCCTTTGAGGCTGCTGGATTCAAAGATGCCTTCAGAGTGGAATTGATGCCCGAAGGTGCTGACCCAATGGATGTTCGATACAATGTAATACAGTGGGTTCATCGATCTACAAGAGGCTGGTCTTATGGTTCATCGGTGAGAGATCCGAGAACTGGAGAAATCCTCAAAGGACATGTGAGTTTGGGATCTCTGAGAGTAAGGCAAGATTATTTGATAGCCCAGGGACTTTTGCAGCCATTTGAGGATGGAAAACCAAAAGATCCTAAAATGTTGGAAATGGCATTGGATAGATTGAGGCAGCTCTCTGCCCATGAAATCGGCCACACCATCGGACTGGCTCACAGCTATGCCTCCTCTCCTACCGACAGAGCTTCTGTGATGGATTACCCATACCCATACATCACCATGGATGATGATGGAAATCTGGACTTTTCAAAAGCTTATGATGACAAGATCGGGGATTGGGATAAATGGGCTATACGATACGGCTACGACATCATCCCTGCAGATCTAGATGAAAAAGCCTATTTGAACAAATTGCTTGAAGACACCTATGCTGCTGGCCATACTTTTATTTCCGATTCAGATTCTAGAAATGCAAGTGGTAGTCATCCACAAGCACACCTATGGGACAATGGCACATCTTCCACCGAAGAGCTTGAAAGAATGATGAAGATCAGGAAAGCAAAACTCAACACATTTGGGCTAAATACTATCGAAGAAAACACACCTGAAGCATTGACGGAAGAAGTATTGGCGCCATTGTACTTGATGCACCGCTACCAAGTAGAAGCAACTTCAAAGCTTATAGGAGGAGTGGATTATACTTATAAAGTCAAAGGAGATAATCAGAGGAAACAAAGCAGGCTAGATGCCAAATCCCAAAAAGAGGCTCTTGGGGCACTTATCAATGTAATCAGTCCAGAAAATCTGGCATTACCAGATCATATCATCAATTTGATCCCTCCAAGACCAATGGGATACGGAAGAAATCGGGAAACCTTCCCATCCAGAACAGGGCCAAACTTTGACCCTATAGCTCCTGCGGAAAATGTGGTTGACATGACATTTGGGTTTCTTTTTGATGCCGCTCGGGCAAATAGAATTATACAACAAAGCGCTTTTGATAGTACATTGCCGAGTTTAGCTGATTGTTTTGAATCGATCAGATCGAAGGTTTTTGGAAAGGAAGAAAGTAATGAATACCACCTTCAATTGAAACTGATGACCCAAAATAAGTTAATTGACCATTTAGTAAAACTTGCACAGGATTCAAGGGCAAATTCTTTGGTAAAAGCTGAAGCTAGGGCATTTCTCAAGGAGATCAACAGAAATGAATTGAACTTATATGGTAGTAAAGACACTAAAAAAGATGGTGAAATTGACAACAATCATAAACTGTATTTAGCTGATAAAATCAATAAATTCTTAAACCTTCCCGAAATCATTAGTACTCCAGTTGCAATCAGTACACCTGATGGAGCCCCGATTGGCTCTGAAGATATGAGTTGCGATTTTGATTATTGATCAAAATACGTTAATGACAATCAGCAGTTAGCTCAAGAACTTCCACAATTGGCTTTTCCAACAAATTACCATCAACTGACCTTGATCTAAAGACAAAATCTAAAACAGGAGCCCAGTAAGTGGTATGCTCAAATGCAACCAATTCCAACTTATGCCAATATCTTTTACCCTCATTGGTTTGGTACCTTGATTCATATATGGTGATCAAATCATTGGGATGTAAATATGGAAAGGGGCTCCCCAAAAGTGGATGGATTTGGAGATCTCCACCAAGGCTGTTGAAATGATAAATCAATCTGGTATCAAAATCAACTCTGGTGACTCCAATGGATTCTTTCCCCCTAGGATCCATAGCCTTTTTGATGGTAAAAGATTTAAAATCTAGGCCCAGGGGATTTGGGCTTGTGGACTGTACCTCTTCGAAACTTACTAAGTCATCTGAGACAGGATACCGTCCATCAATTTCAAGAGGTTCTAGAAAGACAGAATCAATCATTACTACTTTGCCAGGTTCGGACCCTTCTGCTTCCGTACCGAATGTGATATAGGAACCATCTTGCTGAGCTATGATATAATGGATCATCTCATCTTCCCTACCCCAAGCCGAATTGTCAAAAAGCAAACGGTTGTTACAAGAATTAAGGTAAATCCAGATTTCTCCGGATTTACCTGTATGGTCTGAGTATTCGTAGATCAACACCTGATCAAAAAACAGCCCTTCATCAGCTGAGTCAAAGGTTTTGAGATCGATTTCTTGGGCAAAAGCTTTGGGGAAAATAAGCAAATAGAAAATTAGAACTTTCCAATTCATGTTTTTACAAATTAACGTTTATTGATCTCAACTGTACTTCTAAATAAACTAAAAACATCATTCAATAAGTATTGCATGAATACTGTCCGACACAACATGCTGGATCTAGAATAAATATACATTTATCTAAAGCACAATTGATTTCGATGCGTGTTCTTTTCCATCGTTATTCTTTTGTCAAGAAAGTCCTAGGGCTAGTCTAAAACTTCAATTGTAAATGCAATCATAGGCCCATTGTCCACATTTGTGAAGTAATATATTGGAGGGTCCAAGGAAACCCCTATTCGTCTATTGTTTGCGTCATGGATATCATTTTGGAATTTTTCTTTATTATTGAGTTTGCTGATCTCACCAAGTTCGTGTAAATAAACCTTCCTATGTTGATTTCCAAAAACAATGTCCCTTACTGGCAACTTGTGTGACAAATGAGAATGAGCAGATATCAAAACGCGCTCTGTTTTCCCCTCCAACGCAGCTTTATTGACTATAAACTCTCTTTTAAAATCTACTTTGATTATGTATTCAGGAGTGAAATTATTGATTTCTTTAATTGTGGATGGGTTCACACCAACTCCCTTTTTGTCTACAGTTACTAGAGGTTTATCACTGTGCTGATAAGTCTCATCTAATTCAGCATCTTTAGAAAATTTATAGAATCTTTTATTTTTACCCCAAGCTAGATTCTTTTTGCTATCATAATAGAACCTAAAGCCTTTTGTGGTAGGTCTTGATTTGGGTATATCAAAGACCCTGTTTGGAAGATTGCCAACACTTTTTATTTCCGTCGTTCCGGAAGCAGTTTCTCTATCAGCTCGAATACTACCTGTGCCATAAAGAGCTAATGACGGTCTCACTACTTTCAATTCATTAAAAAATTCCTTTGACCACTCAGCTGATGAAGGTAAATAAATGAATTTATATTCAACCCTAATCCTCACAGTTTGATTGCTATTTACAGTTGGAGCTGTGGCTTTTGGAGGACTTTCGTTTCCAAATACTTTTTTCTCTAAAGCATAGACTATCTTTGGGCGAATTCTATTGTTGGTTTTATAACTCGCATTATCAAACAAAGAGAGTTCAGGAAAATCCCTACCGGTGAATTTCTGTAATCTCAAAAATGTAGCTTTTTTGAGATCATCAGGAGCAGAGACCCAAGTGATAGTCGCATGAACCACCCCATTAGAAATCGTACCTGTATAGTTTCCTTGTACTCTTGGATCAGAAAAATTTAACCTCCCGACTACCTTGTTCCCTGTTTGGTTAGCTGTAAATAAACAGGACTGAGTACCTCTCACTCTGTTGAAACTTCCCGAAAAATTATATTTTTCATCTATTCCTCTTTGTTGTGCAGAGCTGACAAAACCCCATGTTACACATAATAGTGTTAACATCCATTTAAGTTTGTTTTTAAAGCTTTTCATATTGTTCTTGTTTTAAATTATTGTTAATTGAGTGTTGTATAATCTCCATTCTCGAACCGTATATTATTGCCCACTGAAATTTGATTGTTATTAAACTTGAGTTTTTGGGAAACCTTATCGGCATTGAATTGGTATTTGGTTTTGTTAGCCAGCTCTATTCTGGAATTGGTCTCAGTGAATCTGCCAAAAGTTCCTTCTATAGATTCAATCATTGTAAATCTTTTGGTTGTTCTATTGAATCTTAATATCACAGCCCATTTGAGTGTAGAGCCTCCACTGCTTAGCACAGCGTCTGCATCTACGATGACGTCGTTGTTATTTCGAAAAGTAACTTTTTTGATAGTCACCATTTCACCGCGCTTCAAGGGAATACTTCTTTTTGCGACCATGTTCCTCAACTCTTGAGGAGAGAGTGAACCCTGAAGTACACCACTCAAATTGTATATTTCGAGTTTATCTGCATTGACCGAACCAGATTGGTGAACTTTTGCCACCATTGCCGCATCAGGAGAGATGCTAAAGGAAATAGGCGCGGAAGCCGGGTAATTAGTGATTTTTCTAAATTGATTGCTTATAGCGTTTGGAGGATCTCCCGATACTTGAATGTATCCAAGTTCTCCCTTATTATCCAGTACCACGTAGGTTTTGCCTTGGACATTTGAATTTGAATTGATTAATAAATCAGAATGTCTACTGCTTGATCGAGCAGCTTCTACAACTTGTACTTCAGAACCTCGTGGAATAGCGTTCCTATCTAATACCCCAATAGAAGCATTCCCAGCCGGAATCAATTGAAACTGATGCAAAAAGTATTGATTCTGATTTGGGTACCTATCCTTTACTTCTATGACACCATTATAGTCTCTGAAGCCCTGTTTTTTGACTTCCATCTCCCAGTCCCCTTTTGGCAAGAGAAAGTTGTAAGTACCATTTACTCCCTTTGTATGAAAGTGAGCTATGCCATCTTTCTTGAATCTGACATCATAATTTTCATTTATAGCTTTCCAATCTTTGTCATGCGACCTTCCAGTCACTCGATAAAAACTCCGTAGGGCTGGCTTTGATTTGCTTGTTCTATTCCCTGACCAATTAGACCATGATGTCGGAGTATTAAATGTCCATTCTCCTGTGAATTTTTCGGGATTATTGGGATCAATTCTAAATTTGAAGACACCGTTTCTTCTACTGCTGTAGTTTTCAAATGTTCCTTCGATAAATCTATTTCCCGAGGCATCTAAACTGACTCCACCATAAAGTACCCCAACATTGGAATAATCACCAAAAATCTGGTTTTCAACTTGGTGTAGTCTAAGCTCGCCAAAAGTGGAGTTCCACGTTCCTGTCCAATCTTGGGCGGAGACGTTGTTTGCCCCAAGAAGGAAGAGGCAAAATGAGAGTATTAATTTTATTTGATTTTTCATTATTTGATGGTTTTAATTAGGCATGGCTGTCGTAGGTAATCGACAAAAAATATCGATACATGATGTTTCTGTTTGAAAGTGTTTAATGGTGAAGAAAAGAGATTATTGGGGATTTCAATTATCAAATGATTGGTAAGAAGTAGCGATGATGTTACCTGAGAATGGAAGCCAGCTTTCGGGATCATCTACTTCTTCAGCGTTTCCCATTTTCCCTTCAAACTCAAATTCAAAGGTTGAATCTGTCCAATTGAGTACTTTCAATTTCCCTTCCATGATATGGTATGGCCAGTGGCGTTCATACTTTAACTGACCAGGTTCTCTGTCTGCCTCTAAGCGTGCAAAAGCAACAAAGAATACATCCTGGGTTTCCGAAAATCCATGAAATAATCCAGGAGAGTTGAAGTCCAGTTCTGTTGGTCTTCGGCTGAGTATGTCTTTGCCAGCAAAAGTAATGGTGACATTCTGCCCTTGATCGTCTATGACGGTAAATAGGAGCTGATTTGGATATCTGGAAAGAGTGGCAGTCATTGGAATACTGCCATCAAATATTGTCTGACCATCAATTTTTAGAAAAGCAGTATTTTTCAATTTGGAACTAACACCTTCCTCATTTTTCGATTGGGACACTGCTTTGTTTGTACAATTGATACTGATCAAAATAAGGAAGGTCAACAGTGAAATAGAATAAATTTTCATATCAGTGAATTCTAAAAGGCCATACCATTTTTGAAATCTCCCATCTTGATCACTTCATTGATGGCGCCAAGCTGGAGAACTTCTAAATTTGAAACAGTTTTGCTATTCTTGTCATAAGCCTGCATTTCCAACATAAAGCCTTGCAAATTATCTGGCAAAGATTTTTGATTTTTACCGTATGAATTGATAGACTTTGCCATAGCAGATTGATCAAAAGGGACTTCTGGTGCCATCCAAAATTCACCTTTCATTTGATCATCTTCCATGGTGTATTTGGTCGCTTTGTAACCTAGGATTGTCTTTGTTTCGTTGGTTTTGATCATCTCAGGAATACTATTTTCATTCTCCTCCTCTATGTTTTGGCCAATACTTCCCATCAGTTTGGTAGACATTGCTGTATAACTTTTCCCTTTTGGGTCGATGGTCACCATCACATCGCTGCCAATGTCGTAGATGATCAACATTCCACTGTTTTCCATGCCAAAATATCCTTCCTGGGTATTGTACTTCCATACTTGAGTCATAGATTTACCTTTTTCCATGGACATTTTCATGGTGACCTGAAAGTCAAAGCTGTATTGAGCAGGTGCCTTGTAATCTTTGCTTCCTCCCAACAATGCTGAAATATCCATTCCTCCTTCTTGGGAAAATATTTCTTCAAACGCACTTTTCTCTCCATTTTTCCCCTTGTTTTTCTTTACAGACTCGGTAGATTCATTGACTGCTTTTTGACCCAATTTATCGGTCAACTTTTTCATGATTTGACTTTCTCCATTGCCTACCAATAAAAAAAGGCAGCAGGCTGTCAAAATAATCTTATTCTTGATTGGATTTTTCATCTTAAAGTTTTTTTGGTTGTTGTATCTTAGTGTCTAAAACTTATAATGGGTAAACATTCATTTTATCCATACTTTTTAGACTAGAGGTTTTCTTGCAATTCTGATAGAAATTCGAAAAGGCTATTGGTCAAATTACTTAGACCAATAGCCTTTACAAGTGTTTATTCAAATGAAACCTGTCCAGTTACTGGCGTACGATCACCATCAGGATCAAGTGCCTTGACGAATTGACCGGAAAAAGAAAAATCACCTGTCAAGAAGCCTGTAGAGGCGCTAAGAGCTGTAGCTTTGATATTTGTAGCAGATACTGTTCCTTGGATACTCAAAAATCTTCCCTCAGGATTTTCTCCCAATGTATCTATGATCACAAAACTCCCAAACTCTTCATCTTCTCCCCTAATTGGCAATGCCTGATTTCCATTCATCATTACTAACATGACCACAGATAAATCACCATCCATAAAAGATAAACTGATAGTTCGGATAAGGCCAGATCCCAAATCTGCATCTACGTAGGAAGCAGAAATTTCTCCATCAGGAATAACTCCTTCATATTTGTCAGTTGGAAAATTCACTTCATAAGTATTGGGCTTATCCAATGTAGGAGCATCAGAACATGCCCCAAAGGATATGAATAGACCAAAAATTAGCGATAGGTAGATTAACTTTCTCATCACAAATTGAATTTGATTCCAGCCCCAATTACCAATCTGTCAAAATCACCAAGAATGTACTTGATTTCGGCAAAAGGAAGAAAACTCATACCTATATCAAAATTGGAACCTGCACCCAAATTGAGTCCAATTCTCCCAACAGAATTTGAGAAATTACCCAGTCCAGGAATATCAGACTTGACCCTGATGTTGGTATAATTTAGACCACCGATTCCGTAAAAGACCAAATTGTCATCCTCAATGAAAATATAATTCAGATTGCCATTCAATTCCCAAGCTGATTGTTTGACAAACCCCTGATCTTTTGGAAAATAAAATGAGAAACTTGGAGAAATAACCATCTTTGGCGCTACCGGAAGTTCGCCAATCACCCCTAATCCTAAGGCTTCTAAATTGGAGCCATAAATAATCTGGCCTCCCACCCGCTTGGTATCCTGGGCGCTCAGTGTATTTACAAATGAAAATAAAGTAATTGCTAACAGAAGAATGTTCTTTTTCATGATTCAATTGGTTTCTTATTTTACTACAAATGAAAAAATACCAGGTCTGATTTGTCCTTTGGAATCCAAAGGTTTGGCTATAAGTTTAACTTGATAGCTTCCTGAAGGAAGTTTTCCGGGAGTCTCTTTAATAGAAGATTTGGTCATTTCATTGAACCCAAGCAAAGAGATGAAATCAAATCCTTCCGTACCAATGATCATATCTCCAGGGATATATGGAATAGGATTTCTGCTTGCTTTTCCTAGTAGTTTTCCATTGAAGTAGACCTCAGTTATAAAATCAAAAAAGATGATCTCTCTTCCTTCTTTGCTTTTGATATTGTCTCCCTGAAATGAAAAATGAATCGGGTACTTTTCTTTTCTAAAATCGACAAAAAGATCAATGAGATTATCTGATTTCATTTCGATTTTTGTTTCAGCTGATTTGCCTATTGTGATAGCGCCTTTCACAGTCTGCGCCTCTGCTGCAATGCCAAATAGCAACATGGCTATTACAATTGCAAATTGTGTCTTTTTCATAAAATTGTGTTTTTGTAGAAGTATTTGATTGATTTCATAAAATAATTGAGATGATTTTTGAACGAATCCGAGAATATCTCAAGATATTTTTAGCTTAGTCGATTTATATTTCGTCAAGTAAACATTTCGTAAAACATTTATTATTATGTTTACTTATCTGCCACTTTTAAGACTAAGAAATGATGGATAACAATTTATTGGATCGGCTGTCTTTGGGAGACAAAACCGCTCTTGAAGAAATCTACAGGAAATACAGGGCACCATTTATCCAATTCGCATTGAAATACCATTCTGATAGGAATCAGATCTGCGATATCTATCAGGATGTGATCATTGCATTGTATGAAAAGTCTATAAAACAGAAACTCCATCTATCAAGTGGTAGCCTTAAAACCTACTTGTTTAGCATGGGCAAATTCATGCTTTTCACTCGGCTGAAGAAAAATGCAACGACCGACTTTATAGACAGTAATGACCACAATATTTTTGACGGATTGGTGGAGAGTTTTGAATTCATAGCTGAAAAAGACCCACAGGTGGTTCTCCTAGAATCTGCGATAGAATCTTTGGGTAGAAAGTGTCAAGAATTGCTTCGACTCTTTTATTATGAAGAAAAAAAGCTAGCCGAAATCCAAGAAATACTGGAATACAATCACACTGATGTGGTGAAAAGCCAAAAATCCAGATGTTTAAAATCCCTGAGGGAGTCCATAGAACTAAAGCATAACAACAGATGAGTACTCAAGCAGAACTTATAGATAAATATTTTGAAGGCATTCTTTCCGAATTGGAAAGGAAGACCTTTGATGAATTGATGGCATCAGATCCGGATTTTAGGGAATCTGTCGATTTCCAGATGAAGACAAAACAGGCTTTTCAAAACCACGAAAGGAAATCCCTGAAAGGTTTATTGAGCCAGATTGAGGATGAAATAATCCAATCCGAAAATGAAATTAAAAAACCAGTAGCTAAATCAAGAAAACTTTGGCCATTTATGGCAGCTGCGGTTTTGGTTTCGGTAATGGCCATAAGCTACTTTGTCAAGAAAAACTCAATGTCTGAAGAGAGTGAATTTACTCATGACTTCCATGCCTATTATGAAGCATATCCAAATGTAGTCAAACCGATCACCAGAGGTGAGGTAGTGAATCCCGAAGAGTTGGAAAAAGCTGCATTTATAGCTTACGAAAGTCGGGATTTCAAACTCGCCGACAGTCTTTTCTCCACTTTGATAGATCAACACAAAGAATATCTACTGTTCTATAAGGGGATAACAAAAATAGAGTTGGAGCAATATGACAGTGCGGAGATATATTTCGGAAATTACATTTATTCTGATGGCATGCAGTTTAGGGATCAGGCAAAATGGTATATGGCGCTTAACTTTTTGGTCAAAGGAGATACGCTTAGAGGGAAGGAAGAATTAGTCAAACTCAAGAATGGCAGCGGGTATAAAATGGAAGAGGTGGAAAGGCTGTTGGAGAGTTTGAAGGACAAACATTGATGTGATTTTATGGCAATAGTACCTCCAGTCAAAATTGAATAAATGTAAAGAAAAGTTACAAAAAAATGTTTGCTTATCAACCTCACGAACATGAATAGATCAATTTTCAGATTTCTGTTTTCAACCATCTTGATTTTTTTCTTTTTTGAATTATATTCTCAAGAGAAACAAACTAACGACTCTTTGTACAACCTTAATAGATCAAAATTAGATACATTAAAATCTTTAAGTAAGGATAATACTGATTTTGGTGCAAGGGAAAGAAAATCATTAAAAGAATTGGGCTATTTTTTTAGCGCAACAGAAAACTTTGATCAGTATCTTGAGTGTCTTTCATTGATTTCATACTCTTTTGATCGGGATTCTAAATCCGATAGTTCACTTTTTTATTTAAAAAAAGGTTTTGATGAAGTTATTCATTTAAAAAAATCTTCCAACGTGAAAATCATTAACATTTTTTACAATCGATATGCTGCTTTATTGAATGATTCAGGAAAATACAAACAAAGTAGAGATGTATATCTGGAACAGCTGGACCATTTGCGTAAAAATGACACCACTGAACTCGCAAGGGCATACAACAACTTTGCGGTGCTACTCAACAATCTAAAAGAGAATGAGCAATCACTTAGATATTATGATAGTTGCATTGCGCTATTGAAAGACTGGGGATTGGATACTTCGAGCCAGTTAGCTAAAGTAACCTACCTCAACCGCGCGATGCCACAAATGAACATGGGGCATTTCCAAGAAGCATTGGAAAGTATCGGGAAATGTGAAATTACTTTGGCCAATCTTAACATGCAGGACAATCCAGGTGAAATCATTCTTACATCATTGTATTATGCATATGTATATAGTTACAAAAATGAGTTCCCAGAAGATCTTGAAAATGCTCTCTATTATGCAAATAAAGGATATAAAATGCTCTATTCAATCAATAAAGACCATTTTTATATGACATATTTCTACCTTGTCTTGGCAGATATAGAGGAAAAAAAAGGGAATCTAGCACAAAGCTTAGCTTACAATAAAAAAGCTGTAGCGTTAAAAACAAAGCTGCATGGTTCTTCAAATGATGACATGCCATCAATGCTGACTAATTTGGGAAGAGTAAGTTCGAATATTGGACAAAAAGATTCTGCTTCATACTATTTTGCAACAATCCATCAAATCTACCAGAAACCTGGACAAATCAAGACTTATGATTTTATTGAATATCTATTTGAACATTCTGAGTTTCATTTGAAAAACAAAGAATCCAGTTTGGCCAAAACAAAATTACTTCAAGCATTAAAAAACTATATTCCTTCTTATTCATGGGAAGAAGGCATTGCAGGTAATCCTTCTTTAGAATTTATACCTGAAAGTTATCAATCAGCTTTCTTTTTTATCAAAAAAGGAGAAATCACCAAAAAAATTGCTGAGCAAACAAACGACACCGAATTGCTCAATTCTGCTTTAGATTCATATATTATTGGAATAATTTTGTTGAATAAAAGTAAAAATGCAATTTTTAACCTAAGATCAAAATCACAGTATGGCCAACAAAAAAGTATCTACTTCAATGATGCCATCGAATTAGCTATGACTTTGTACCAAAAAACAAATGAAAAATCTTACGCAGAGAAAATATTTTTATTGACTGATTTGAACAAATCTTCAAATTTAAAACACAGCCTGAATCAACGATCAAACAATTCAACCAAAAACATTCCAATTGCGCTTCAAGTTCAAGAGCTCGAATTAAAAACAGAAATCAACTTTCTAGAACAAAAGCTATATAGAGATAGCTTTACAAAGGCTGTAAAACCATCAACGAATGATTCCACGCTTCAAATGATCGTAAAAAAGAAAGAAGAAATGAACAATCTGCTTTCAGTCTACAAAAAAAATCACCCTAATTATTACAATTTTCAATATGGAGACATCGACTTTTCGAGTAAAAATCTTTTTTCAAAAAGCCTTATTAATTCCTTAAGAGCAACCAATAAACTCATCATCCAATTTCATGAATATGAAGATGGGATATTGTTATCTTATTTAAAAGGCAAAAAAGAAGGGGTTTATCAAATTGATAAAAACAGTTCTTTGAAGCATCACTTAAACGTAATTATAGATTACTCTAGAAACCTTACGGCAAAAGAATATCAAGCTTCCGCTCACTACCTTTATCAAAAATTAATCAAACCAGTTTTGGAAAGTGTCCCTTCAGAGGGTATAATTATTATCCCTGATGGAAGACTCAATCACCTCAATTTTGAAGTCCTCATTACTGAGCTAATCGAAAAAGACCATGATTTTAAAAACCTTAATTATCTTATAAAAAAACATACTGTAACTTACCAATATGCCAGTTCTTTGATCAAATCCGATAAACCGGCACTAGACAGAAAAAAAATAGGATTCATGGGTTTTGCACCTTATCAGCAAAATGAAAAACCAACCTACCTAACCTTGGCCGAAAGAAGTGGAGATATGACTTTGGCTTCATTTTCCCCACTTCCATTCAGTGATTTGGAAGTAGAGAATATCAGTAAGAAGTTTTCTGGAAAAGGATTTTATGGAAATGATGCCAAAGAAAGTCACTTAAAAAAAGAAGGTTTAAACACCAATATTCTACATTTTGCAACTCATAGTCATATTGATGAAAGAAACC
This sequence comes from Belliella calami, assembly GCF_022549695.1. Lineage (GTDB taxonomy): Bacteria > Bacteroidota > Bacteroidia > Cytophagales > Cyclobacteriaceae > Belliella > Belliella calami. Next base: position 468,569 of record NZ_JAKZGS010000001.1, read on the forward strand.
CTATTTTCTCAAGCTTGCTATTATCTCCTGACGACAATGAAGATGGTATACTCTATAATCACGAACTTTTTGAAATGAATTTTAATGCAGACCTAGTTACATTATCAGCTTGTAATTCAGGAAATGGCGAACTTCAACAGGGTGAAGGTGTCATCAGCTTGGCGAGGGGTTTTATGTATGCCAATGTCCCAAATGTCCTTATGAGCCTTTGGGCAGTATCTGATCAATCTACCAGCAAACTGATGTCTCTGTTTTATGATAAAGTTTACGAAGGTGAAAGCTACAGTGAGGCAATTAGAAACGCAAAATTGGATTATTTAAGCCAAGCTGATGAAAACACAGCCCACCCTTATTATTGGGCAGGCTTTGTTTTCCTTGGAGAAGTAGAAAGTAACGAACCAAATTACCTTTATTATTTCCTTTTCGGTATTGCATCTTTGATAGCTCTCTATTTTCTCTACAATAAATTTATCTTACTCTTTCCAAAACCAAATGACTGAAGGGATCCTCGGACTTCAATCTGATCCTATTATTGGAAATCCTTTCAATGGTACCTTCACCAAAGTTATTTGTGATCTTATTACCCACTATGGAATAGGTAAGCATAAATGGTGTATCAGTGACTGGGGAACAAAATGGCTGATCGTCGCTGTCGTAGTAGGTACCTACTGGCGTCACGATGTAATCCAAAGAAGTGGTAAACTCAATCGTGGACTGCTTCTCGCAATCATCCTGTTCGATCTCCACGCCATTTGAATCGAAATCCTGAACCGTGTACCATTTTCCTATTACCAAAGTGGCAAAGTTGACTTCTGGCTCTTCATTTTCTTTGTCACAGCTGCTCAGCGATGCTGTGAATAACATGATTACTGAAAATAGCATTAAATAATTTTTCATGGACTCTAATTTTAGTAAAGGTTAAATTCTACCCTTCTGTTTTTTGCTTTTCCAGTAGGTGTATTGTTTTCAGCTATTGGGTCAGATTGTCCTTTTCCAGCAGTGGAAATTTCGTTTTGCACACCAAACTCTTCCTGTAGTGCCATTTTCACTGCCACAGCGCGCTTCTCTGAAAGACTTTGATTGAGCTCAGCGGATCCATCACTATCAGTGTGGCCGATGATCTCTACAGATTTATTGGTTTGGGAATTAAGCGCTTCGGCTATTTCCTTCAGGATTCCATAAGATTCGGGATTAAGTTCTGCTGATCCCGACGCAAAAGTTATTGCTGATGTTGTATAGCTGCCACTATCCAAAAGCTTATTTCTGGTATCTGGCTGCCCAATAGCATATCGAATATTGCTGATATAATAGTTATCATTGTCTGTATTATTATTGACAAAAAATCTGGCACTTGTAAGTTTCACATCCTTCTGGAAGGCTGCCGTCAGATCTAGTACTTTTTCCTCGTCAGCAAAGACTTGTACCCTTCTCCCCATTCTCGAAATAGAAATATGAATAGGTTCATTTGCCCTTTCTTCATTTATCAAATGCTTTGCATTGAAGTTGTTTCGGAAATTCAAACCTTTCTCAGTATGTACTGCTTTTTTTGCTGAGATAAATGGTCCTCCATCGGAACCAATTCCCGAAAATTCAATCCCCAGATAATTGTTGGAAAGCTTTTGAAGATTAAAGTAGTCTCCTCCACCATCCCAACCAAGATTCGATTCTGGATTTTCGATATCAGTCAATACCAGCATCAACCGCCTGCTATTGCTGTAAGTACCAAATTCAAAATCATACATCAAATCAAACTCCAATGTGAAATTCTCAGGGAAATCTGTCAAATACTCAGGAATAAAATTCCCCTTTGTCTTGTTAAACCAAACCCAATTACCTTCCAAGTCATCAAAATTCACAATCTCTGCCGAACCTGTAGTAATCCATGATGCAGGTAAATCTCCAATTTTGTCTTGCTTAAAATCATCGAATGCTATAATTTCCTCACCTTGGATAAATGAAAATTTTGAATACCTGCTCAAAGATTTTCTTTTATTATCAATTGAACCAATTGATTCTTGGTCTTCCCCCAATCCTCCTTCTCCTCCATTATCTCCTCCCCATTCTCCTTCATTAGAACCATCCATCTCTTCATCAGATGTAGCATTCTTACCTTTTTTTGATCTTTTTTTGAACAATGATTTCACACCATTGATCACTCCGTCAGCTGCCTCTTCGATCGATTGATCAACAGTCCTTTCAGCTTTGTTGGCTGTACTTTCCTTAGCTCTTTCGACGACTCTTTCCTTGATTTGCGCATTGACGGTATTTCCAATCCCAATTAGGGAAACTAGAAAAATAATTTTGATTAGAATTTTCATGGTTATCAAATTTTGATGTTGTGATGTATTGGCTTTAGTCCAAAAAATCACAAAAAAGTAAACAAAGAACTTCAATACAGAAGTAAAAAAATATGAGTATCCGCAATGTTGCACGTAGGGTAAGAAGTAGCTTTGTAAGTTGCAAATACTCGTCATCAGAAAACAGTTCACAGTCAACAGAAATACAAATCGATCCTCCAAAAATCTATTGTTTGGCTACGTGAAAGAAAGCGGATACACATATAAAAAAATGGTGTGTAAAAATAATGAGAATCTGATTAATTGATCATTTTGAGTTGGAAACCAAAATCTCCACTTCTGAATATCAAATTAAATAGTTTTAGGACTGTTACCGCAAAAATGATGAAGTTGACCCCCTTCTGACGATTTAAATTGACCCCCGTCAAAAGTTATTTTTCTGGAATGGAATAGGAGGCTTTTAAGACCTGTTAGGAGTGCAAACAATCCAGCATTCCCATGGCCAATTGCACTTTTACCATGAACATGATCAAACAAATTTTACGAGGCCATTTTGATAGCCATAGCTCCAAGCAGCTCAGTAAATTGACGGGAGTCGCACGCAATACAGTCAAGGCGTTAACCCCGCACTAAATGGACTTTCACCCGTTGGAACGGTAAATTTTTTGACCTATATTCACCATTCAAGTGACACACAGCACCTCCTCGCAAGTGGGGGTTCAGTGCTTCTATGAAAATAAAGTGCTAATTTCGGGGTTTAAGCTGTGTTTGGAAGTTTTGTGAAGAAATCACCACCTTCGCCAAGCCGCCAATCATTGGGCAACATATAAAGAAAGCCCGCCGCACAATCAGCACATTTGGTTTTTGGCGACACGAAAACCAACCCTGATAAAACCAAAAAAGCATTTTCTTTACCAACGCTCTGAAAAATTCAAGACCGAAGAAATGGATAATAAACAATATGGCGACCTGCTACTCAACCAGACCAAAGACCTCATTTGGATGGTTGACACCAACTTAATTCTAAAGCAAGCCAACCCTGCATACATCAAGGTGATTGAACAAGTATCAGAGCTTAAGGATATCATAGAAAAGCCGGTATTGGTAGAAGGGTTTGGAGATAAAAAACAACTTGAAAAGTGGAGAGATTTTTATATCAGAGCCCTGAGCGGTGAGTATTTTGAAGTTGAGGAGCATTTTTATAATCCCAATACCGACCAGATACATTACAATCAAATCACTTTTACGCCTATTAATAAGGCAGATACAGGAGTTTCGCTGGTAGCATGTCTTTCTAGGGACATTACCAGAATAGTAAGGGAAAAATCCGAAGCGAATCAATTAATGGATGCCTCTTTGGATGTATTTTGTACGCTGAATGAGATGGGTTTTTTTGTGTTTACGAATGCGGCCACAAAAAACCAATGGGGTTTTACCCCCGAAGAGTTAAAGGGGCAATTATTCTGGGAGCACGTGGTAGAAGAAGATGCAACGCTCACACAAGAAGCATTTCAATCCATCATCAGTGGTCAAATGAACACCTTTTCAAACCGGTATTACAAGAAAGACGGTTCGGTGGCTTTCAATTTATGGTCGGCCCGGTGGGACAGTAAATCACAGATGATGTATTGTGTGGGCAAGGACATTCGGGAAAAAATAGAGCAGGAGGCTATCATCTTCCGAAATAAAGCAAGGTTTAAGGCTCTGGTACAGGAAGGGTCTGATATGATCGCGATTCTTGACTCGTCGGGCAAATACACGTATGTAAGCCCTACAAGCACCACGGTGCTGGGCATTACCCCTGAAGCGTTTATGGGCAAAAACGCATTCGAGTTCATCCATCCAGATGATCTGGAAAAGACAAAGGTATGCTTGCAGAATATTGCCAATCAACCAAAAGTAATTATTGAGCCTTACCGCTTTAAGGACTATAGAGGGCAATGGAGATGGCTGGAAACTGTGTTAACCAATATGCTTGACAACCCTGCCGTAAACGGTTTTGTGGCTAATTCAAGAGACATTACAGACAAAATGGAAGAAGCGCATAAGCTGAAACTATTTGAAAAGGTAATCAACAGTACTTCAGATGCTATTATTATAGCTGATGCTGAACCCATAGAAGAACCCGGTCCTTCCATAATTTTCGTCAATAAGGCTTTCACGGAAATGACTGGCTATACGATGGACGAAGTGATTGGCAAAAACCCCAGAATGCTCCAAGGGCCTGATTCCAGCCGGGAAGACTTGATAAGACTAAAGGAAAAGCTAAAACAATGGGAATCTGCAGAAGCCACACTTTATAATTATAAAAAATCAGGCAAAGGTTTTTGGATAAACCTGGCGGTAAGCCCAGTAGCTGATCATAAGGGATGGTTTACGCATTGGATTTCGATCCAAAGAGATGTTACAGAACAAAAAAATAAAGAGATTGAGAAAGAGTTGCTCAGTCAAATCAGTCTTAACTTTAGCGAGGAGGAAGAACTTACATCTGCTGCAAGACGACTGTGCCAAAACCTTTACGATTTTGGGAAATTTGAACTAATCGAGCTATGGTGCCCTAATTGGGAACAAACGGAATTAAAATTGGTTGGGCATTTTACCACCAATAATGCATTTTATGAATCAGCTGAGGTGCGTCCCTTTTCTAAGCATACAGGATTGCAAGGCAAGGTTTGGCAAAGTGGAAAACAGCTTTTGTGGGATGAGAAGGAAATCCAGAAAAATTTTCTCAGAAAAACAGCTGCCTCAAAACTTAAACTCAAATCGGTACTCGGAGTGCCACTCATATTTCAAAACGAATTGAATGGAGTGCTTCTTATTGGTTCCAAACAGGAACCCAATCACCTGGATAAATACCGTAAGATTATTGGTAAACTGGAAGAATTTATTGGCTCGGAAATCAACAGGAAAAGGCTTGAAACAAATCTGAGTCATATTTACAATACTATTCCAGATATCCTTTGTATGCTCAATTATAAAGGCCAATTTCTGAAAATAAACAAAGCAGGCTGCAATTTGCTTGGCTATACTGAAGAAGAATTATTATATCACGGGTTTGATGAGTTTTGCCATGCCAACGATCAGCAAGCATTCACTAAGGCTATCAAACAATTAGATAAGGCTAGTAATCTTTTCAAAATAGAAGTACGGCTGACAACCAAAAATGGCGAAAATGTATGGTTGAGCTGGAATTGTAGTATAGATGCAGCAAACGGATTGATTTATGCCTCTGCCATTAATATTACCGAGAGTAAAAAATTAAGAGAGCTCAACAGGCAGGCCAATACGCTGGCAAGAATTGGCTCATGGGAAGTGGGCCTAGAGCAATCAAAAGTGTATTGGTCTGAAATGGTGCACAAACTGCATGAAACAGACCCAAACACCTATGTTCCCGATCTGAGCTCAGGTATCAATTTCTTCAGGGAAGATTTCCGTGAGCTTGTTTCAAATAGTATTGACAACTCCATTGCTACCGGTGCTGGTTTTGATTTTGAGGCAGTAATCGTCACCCAAAAGCGTAAGGAAATCTGGGTACGATCGATCGGGGAAGTAGAAATGATCAACGGTGTATCCAAAAGAATTTTCGGAAGCTTACAGGACATTACGGATAGGAAGGAGTCCGAGCTCCGTTTTCAATCTTTTGCCGACAATCTGCCGGGGGTTGCTTTTCAATATTATCTGTATCCCGATGGCTCTGAAGCCTTGCGGTATATGACGCGTGGAGCCAAAAAAATATATGGGTTTAGTGCCGAGGTAGTTATGCAAGATCCAAGCCTCATTTGGAATCAGATACAATTGGGAGGCGATCTGCAGGCTGTTAAAGACAGCATTGCCGATGCAATAGAAAGTAAATCACTTTGGTCTGCCCAGTGGCACTACCTCATGCCTAAAAATGAGCTACGCATTCATTATGGTTACGGACTTCCTCAGTTTCTGGCAGATGGAACCGTTTTATTCAATTCCCTGGTGTTGGATATCACGGATGAGAGTAAAAACGAAGAACTTCTGCAGCAGGCTACTAAGCTGGCTAAAGTTGGGAGCTGGGAGTTAGATTTACTCAACCAAGATGGAGAGAAAATGTATTGGTCCCCCATGGTAAAAAGTATATTGGAAGTAGAGGAAACTTATGAACCAAGCCTCACGGGAGGAATAGAATTTTATGTTGGGGAAAGCAAGGGCATCATTCAAAGCGCTTTGGAAATGCTCATTTCTGAGGGAAAAGAATTTGACCTGGAGTTGCCGATACAAACTCAAAAAGGAAATTTGAAATGGATCAGTGCAATTGGAAAGTGTCAACAGGTGAACGGAAAGGTCATAAAGATATATGGTAGTTTTCAGGATATACATAGTTCCAAATCTTTAGAGATCAAATTACAGGAAATTCTCGGAAGTATTTCCGATGCGTTCTATGCAGTTGATTCGAGTTGGCGGTTCACCTATTTCAATAAGGAAGCAGAACGATTGCTCAACCGTCAACAGTCAGAAGTAATTGGAGAAATTATCTGGGAAGTTTTCCCTCATGCCGAGGGTACAGATTTGGAATTGTTATACAATAAGGTGGTCAACACAAACACATCTGAAATATTCGAATACTTTTTCCCGGGAGACCAATGCTGGTATGAGGTAAATGCTTATCCTTCTGCTCACGGTGGGGTTTCCGTATATTTCAAAAACATCAATGAGCGAAAACAGGCTGCCGCAACCCTTGCTAAGGCCTACAAGGAAAAAAATGAAATACTGGAAAGTATTGGCGATGGCTTCTTCTCGGTAAACCAGGATTGGGAAATTACCTACTGGAATATACACGCCGAAAACCTGATGGAAAAAAAACGTGAAGAAGTAATTGGAGCAAATCTATGGGAAGTGTATCCTGATGCTGTAAAAATGGAGGCTTACAAAAAGAATCAGTATGCCATGGCTAATCGGCAAAGCACATTTTATGAGGAGTACTATCCGCATATTAATTTGTGGTTCGCACTATCAGTTTACCCCTCAGAAAATGGACTTTCCATTTTCTTCAAAGATATCACGCTAAAGAAAACAGCAGATATTCGATTACTGGAAGCCAATGAACGGTTTGAAATTATAGCTCAAGCTACCAATGATGCAATCTGGGACTGGAATATTATGCAAAACACCATCTTTTTCGGAGAAGGTTATAAAAAGCTATTTGGCTATGAGCTGGAAAATAATTTATCCACGGTAGATTCCTGGATTGCCCATATTCATCCTGGAGATGTGGAACGGATCGAATCAAGTATCAATGCTGTTTTAAAAAACAAAGAAATAACCCACTGGGGAGATGAATACCGCTATTTGAAATCAGATGGTGATTTTGCTTTCATATATGACAAAGGAATGATCATCAGAAACAAAGAAGGGCAAGCTATTCGAATGCTTGGAGCCATGTCTGATTTTACCCAATTAAAGAAACAGGAGGCTGAGCTTTTGGAAATCAACCAGTCCTTGGAAAATTATTCAAAAGAATTGGAGCGTTCAAACGAAGAACTGGAACAATTTGCCTTTATCACATCCCACGATCTACAAGAACCCCTGCGGATGATTTCCAGTTTTATGGATCAGCTGAAAAGGAAATACAGCCATCAGTTGGATGAAAAAGCATTACAATATATCCATTTTGCTACGGATGGTGCCAAACGAATGAAACAGATTATTCTGGACTTGTTGCTATATTCGAGAGCCAATACGCCATCCGAGCAACTGGAGGAAGTAAATCTCAATGAAATTGTATCTGAATACACTCAATTGAGAAGAAAACTGATCGCTGAGAAAAATGCTTCTATCACATTTGACAGACTTCCCGTGTTGGAAACGTACAGAGCCCCAATAACCCAAATACTCCACTGCTTAGTTGATAATTCATTAAGATATGTAAAGGAAAACACGGCCCCCCGCATAAAAATTCACGCTAAGGAAAAGGCAACGGCATGGGAGTTTGCAGTAGAAGATAATGGAATCGGCATTGACCGCATTTTCCATGAAAAAATCTTTGTTATTTTCCAAAGACTACACAACAGAACACAACATGATGGAAATGGAATCGGCTTATCCATTGCTAAGCGAAGTGTCGAGTTTTTGGGTGGTGAGATTTGGCTTGAATCCACTGTAGGGGAAGGCTCTACTTTTTACTTTACAATCGCAAAAAACAAACAAAATAGACTATGAATACAAAAAGTTTGAAATTAGCACATATCCTTTTGGTAGAAGACAACGAAGGTGATATCCTGCTCACCCTTGATGCGTTTGAGGAAAGCAAAATGGAGACTCAGGTTAGTGTAGCCAGAAATGGCCAGGAAGCACTGGACTTTCTTCATCAACGGAACGAGTATTTTAATGCTCAACGGCCAGATTTGATTTTATTGGATATCAATATTCCGATTTTCAATGGGTTTGAAGTGTTGGAACAGATTAAGGGTGATGAAAAACTTAAAAAGATCCCGGTCATCATACTAACCACATCATCCAACCACAAAGACATTCAAAAGGCATACGAGAACTATTGCAACAGTTATATACAGAAACCTTTGGAAATGGAAGATTTCATCAAAGCGATACTGAAAATAGAAGAGTTTTGGCTACAACTATCCATATTATCTTGATGGCCTCAAAGCCCCGAATGTGATGAATAGTAAAACCTATCATTATTGTTTGTAGAGGATAATGACGGTGATTGTGTACTAATTGAAGATTTCCTGATTGAAGCATATAAGTTCGTTCAAATTAGTAAGTGTGAGACATTCGATGATTTCAAAAAAACCCTGGATAATCAACCCAATATCGACTTTGATCTCGAGGTCTGCCTAAGCCACAGCGCATACGGTCTCACGCCAACTCCTAAAGTTTTTGGGATACGGGTCTCCTCGAATTAAGCTTGGGGCAGGCTGTATATGGCCGATTCACTGGATATTAGGTTACCCCGCCCGGATGACCCAGTCGGACGGGATTTGAGGTAGTAGGATAGCATTGATTCATATCTATTTTTCTTATGCAAGAAGATCTTATTATATTAATAAGGATTGGGCTTAAGTAAAAGAATTAAAAAGCAAATCGATACATTAGATTTTATTAAACAGAACGTATTCCTTGAAATCAGTTCAAATCAAGGGGTTTTGTATTCTTTAGTCTAAACTCTAGTACACACAAGGTTGACTAAAAAAAGACCAACTTAATCGACTGTCAAAGTTTCAGAAGTTTTTATAATTACATTTCGCAAACGCTCTTCATTCTCATCGCCCCAATTTCCCAAAGTGGAAATCACAGGAATTAATGTTGACCCAAAATCGGTTAGAGAATACTCTACTTTTGGTGGAACAACGGGGTAAATGACTTTTGAAACCAATTCGTGTTCTTCTAATTCTTTCAACTGAATGTTTAATACCCGTCTTGATGCATCAGGAATCTTACGTTGTAATTCGCTTGGCCGTTTGTGGCCTTCATTGATAAACCATAGCAAGCGAATTTTCCACTTACCATAAAGTACTTCGCCAATCAGGTCAAGACCACAATTTAGGTTCAATGGTATTTTTCTATTTTTCATAGAACAAATTTAGTTCTATGTTCCAAATTGTACAATAGGGGAATTTTTTAACCCTATGCAATTCGATTTTCCGTACTTGTGCAAATCGTTTGTATATCTGAATTTTGCCCTTAAATAATAGTACAAATGGAAGAATTTAATTTCAACAACGAATTATTGGGCAAAATAGCCTTGGTAACAGGAGGTACAAAAGGTGCAGGAAAAGCAATTGCATATAGACTTTTACAAGCAGGAGCAACTGTAATTATTATCGCAAGAAATGCACCAGTAACTAAAAACCAAAATCTACATTTTATTTCAGCTGATTTAAGCAAAGCTGAAGGAACAAAAAAAGTAGTAATGGAAGTTTTGGAGACATATGGAAAATTAGACATATTGATAAATAATTTGGGTGGTTCAGAAACACCAGGAGGCGGTTTTGCGGTATTAACCGATGCAGATTGGGAACACTCAATTCAAACCAATTTGCTTGCACCTGTTCGGTTGGACCGTGGATTTTTACCCCAAATGGTAGAAAGAAAAAGTGGTATCATCATTCATATAGCTTCCATTCAAGCAAGATTACCTTTATTCGACAGCACTTTACCGTATGCATCTGCAAAAGCTGGTTTATTGAATTACAGCAAAAGTTTATCAAATGAGGTTTCGCCAAAAGGCATTCGTGTATTGACTGTTTCGCCTGGTTGGATAAATACTACCTCGTCAAAAGCAATGATGGAGCGAATAGCCGAAACTACAAATATATCCAATGAACAAGCAACTCAGAGTGTAATGGACAGTTTAGGTGGGATACCTTTTGGGCGACCAGCACAACCTGAAGAAATTGCAGAATTGATAGGTTTTTTGGTGTCGCCTAGAGCCAATTATTTAACAGGGACAGAATTCGTAATCGACGGCGGGACAATACCAACTCTATAATCATCTTAAAAAATCAAAAACATGAACTTACCAAAAGTAATCACTGATTTAACAAATGCACAAAACAATTTTGATAGCATATCTTACACGGATTGTTTTTCAGAAACGGCTGTTGTTATAGACGAAGGCATAACATACAATGGAAAAAAAGAAATCAAAAGTTGGATTGAAAAGGCCAATCAGGAATTCCAAGTAACTATGAAACCGCTTAAATATTCTGTGTCAGAAAAAATACTGAAAGCCGAAGTTTCTGGCAATTTTCCAGGAAGCCCAATTGTTTTGTCCTATCACTTAGAAATAAATGAGGGACTTATCCAATCATTGAAAATTACTGGCTGACAAAAAGGTACAGCCTGTATCAGTTAGCCACTAAAAGAAAGTCCTTGTAAAAAACGCCCTGATTGATGTGAAAATCTATCAGGGCATTTTATGGATATTGAATCTATTTAGTGGCTGCTGTTTTCGCCGAGGAGAACCGTGTCTACCTCTAGCTTATTGATGACATGTGTGCCGAGCCGTACATCTGTGGGTGAAGGTTTTGATAGGTGGAATATAGCGATATTACTTTTTTTCTTGATCAAAAAAATAACCAGCCCCGAAAGCATTCGAAACAAGAATTCCAAATCCTTCCATGCAACAGGTCATCGTCGGCTCTTGCGAAATTCGTTCCCGCCAGCATTAAGTAGTTTTTAGTAGAAGAGAATGGATCAAAAAGTTGTTTCATCACCATCAATTTTTTGAAAGCAACACTCAATCGCACCATACTTGAATTGAAATATTCTGTACGGGTATCAAAAAAGTTAGGATTGGTGAGATTGTTCATTTAAATAACAGTGTAGATTTTTGCTTAAATAAGGTTGATTTAAGTTTACTAGAAGGTATGATCTCACGTTGGAAGATTTAGAAGACATGAACTGGACAATAACCTATCCTTAAAATCTCCTTTTCCAAAAAAGCAGTTTAGTTAATAGAGCATTTAGCAATTAAGGTAAATACATTGACAAAAGAGATACAAAAACCAACCCTGCTGTTATGGCTGTCTTGATGGGGCTAACAGGAGGTAATCCATCTGGCTTTAGAGTGGATGGAGGTATGGCTGCAAGGATGGCGAATACACGTTATGAAACAGGTGGCCTTGCAGGTATTTTAAGCAAAAAAGAAAACAATGGAGACACTCCTCCCTACTACCTGAATTACCTATGAAATAAAAATAAAAAAGTCTATTGGACTTGATGAAATACTAAATTATTAGCTGTTTTAAGTTTTTTGAGAAAGTTTGATTTATATTGATATGGATGTTTCGTCCCATATTAAGAAACTAGATATCTCTTTAGTTTTTCTTTGGTTTTTAAGAATCATCATGATCCCTGGTCTGCATATAAATTGTTGGAAAAATGAGAATCCAAATAATCTTAGTTTTTACATCCCTCCTTTTTGGGTGTAAAGGTGAGGTTCGGCAAGAACTAATTGTCTTGAATAAGTCAAGTTATAACATTTTTTATTGCGTACATAAAGACTCGATCCCTGAAATGTCAAAGATTAAGGAAATCAGACCATGGTCAGAAGACGAAATAAAGAGCCATCATAGAAATCTAAAATTCGATACAAAAAGGGATTCCATAGAAAATGCAAAGAGCTTGAGGACAACTTATTTGATCAAAAAGGATAGTCAAAAAGTGGTTTTTTCATCAAGGGCAGTGGGGTTATTTCTTGACAAAGAAAGTATCCAAGAGCAGATAAGAAATGAATTTGCTGGCTGCCTATATGTTTCTGTAATTGCCGAAGATGACTTAATAAAATACTCTGATGTAGAGATCATAAAAAATGGTCTTCTTAAGCCATTTTTTTCTTTAGAAATTTAAAAGATTTAATTGAAAATAATCCAATAATTGACGAAGAGAAAATTAACGAAATAGAAAACATAATTGAACCAAACGAAGTGAAAATATTTGGGTACTAAACAGAATGCTAGCTGGTAACAGGCGTTTGGCTCAATGGCGGGTGACGTGGTTAATTGAACATATTACCTCGCATCAACATTAGTGGTGTGTTGACAGTTTAGTGCTCCGAAATCACCACCTTCGATTAACTGCAAACCATAACTGTAATTTTGTCAACTCATATCATAAATTCATGAAAAAAGAACTAGCCGATATTCTTTCAGTATTCAATCAAGTAATAAAAGATTTATCTGAACTTGAGGCTGCTGATGATTTAGTTTATTACACTTGCCAAATCACAGGGAATAATTCAACTTTAAATTCATTTACTTTATTAGTTGCAAAGATTCAAGAAAATGATAATGATAAAAAAATGCTCGTAGCTGAAATGAGCAAACAATTATCAATTTTCATGTATTCATATGCAAAGCGAAGACTCTCTTTTTTTTATCCAAATCCGTCTGCTGAAACTCAGGAAGAATTTTATAATCAACCAATTCAAATTATAAATAAAATTTTACAATTCGGCTTAAGAAATGGCAGAACACCAATCCCTGATAACAATCCAATTTATAATGCGTTTGGAATAAGTCACCAATTTCCTGAATTGAAGGAGGATTTTAAAAATTGCCTGTTGCTTTTATATAGAAATATTATTTTACAAAATGTATTTATCCCAATACATGATATTTCATTACTTCCTATTATTGCCAAATCTAAAAATGGTAAATACGATACAGAAAAACTATTCAAAAATATTTATGTTATTGAAAGCGAAAGTGGAATGAAGCAAGGAACTGCATTTCATATTATGGATATTGGAATAATCACTTGTGATCACTGTATAAGAGATGGGAATTCAAATGAAATATTAGAAGATATAAAAATATATAGAGGCGATAATTTCGCACAAAAATTTCCGTGCCATGTAACAAAAAGCAATAAAGATATTGACTTAGCTTTATTAAAAATTCCTGAAGAACTGAAAGGTGAATTTGGATTAGAAATAGGCTCAAGTGTACATCTTGAACAATTGCAGAAAATCAATGTCGCTGGATTTCCAAATTATAACTTTGGTGATAATGGTGTTTTTTCTCCAGGCATTATCGTTGGATTTAGAACTTATTCGGGAATAAGACATTTGCTAGTAAATTCGCCATTAATATCTGGAAATAGCGGCGGACCAGTTTTTGACGAAAACAGCAAAGTAATTGGCATTGCTGTAACTGGCGCAGACAAAATGTCAAAAGCTCATGAAACTGAAAAGCACGGAGTAATCCCAATTGAAGCTCTTTCTGAAATTCAAAACTACTGCTAACATTTAGCCCAAAGAAAAGCCCTTGATACCGATCCCTATAGGTAAGCCCTGATTGATGTGAAAATATATCAGAGCCGCTGATAGGTATCAGGTGCTAGTGGGTGCTGTGTTAGCCAGTGGGGTATGGACTGACATTTTATTAATTTGCTATGAAGTTAATCAAATTCAAAAAAATCAAATTCAATTAAAATCGTGTAGGTATCTTCTGCCTCAAGAAAGAACTGCGACTTTAAATATATTAAAAGTTTGAAACTGAAAGGAATTTCATATGTGATTTCATTCGGTTCAGAATTGGCAAGACATTTTAAATGAGCAGATCCGGTAATTGAAAGAAATATATCTTTAGTGGATGTAATTTCATCAAAAGATGCTTTAATGACTTGAGTTGGAATTAATGAATCTTCTCCAATTTTCTTCATTAAAATATTTTTGTTTTCTTTGTCAATACGTCTTAATAGTACTTCATTTAAGTTGTCTAATTTTATTTTTGGAGGGGTTACTTCACTTGGTGTAACCAGTATGATTTTAGCAGTTGGAAAATAATTTTTATAAAGTTTAAGTTGCTCAAGTAAAGCTTTTTTGTCTTTTTTAATAAAGTCTCTATTTGCTTTTACTTCAAAAATTATTTCCTCTTTTGTATTAGGATTATAAGCATAAGCATCTAAAAAAAGTACTCTTTCATCAATTTTTTCTCTTTTATTTTCAAAAAACTCAAATCCATTTTTTTCATATTCTTCACGGATTTTCGCTAATTCCAATGCTTCGAGTCGATAACCAATTTGGTTAATTTTTTTTTTCATATTAATCTTACATTTTTTGATTTATATTCTGATAAAGCTATATAGAGTAATCTATCCTTAGGTTGTGGGTGATCATAAATAAAGTTTATTAGATCCTCTAGATCTTGATCATCCATATTTGAAACATCAAATTCAAGTCGATCTGGTGTGGAATTGAAATGTATTTTCAAAGTTTCAAGATATTTTATGATGTAGTCATTATTGTATGCTTGTCCTTGAAGTGCATCCCAAAGAGGTTTGCTGATATTATCAGCATCGAATCTGTCACGTATTTTATGAATATAAAAAACCTTAGCTTCCAAAGGTGTGTTGAGTAGGATGTTTAAAGGCATCTTGTTTAATGGATATTTCTTATTGTATGCACCTACAAGTTCACTCCTTAAAATTTTAAGCTTAGCCTTTGGTCTATCATTTTGTGAAAGAGGCCTTACATCTATTGCTACAAATGAAAAATGTTTCATTACGATTCTATAAATTTTGAATTTTAATTATTATGTATATCCGCAATTACACCAGTAGCCAAATAAATATAAAGTGACAGCTAGTGACAATTGCTATTTGTAACCATTCAATCTATATAAATTGGGTCAAAATAAACGGTTTTGACCATGAATATTGTAAACTTCATCAATCGCTTTCCGGACGAATCGTCTTGTATTGAATTCATTAAGAATCAAAGGCTTCAGCAAGGAGTAATCTGTAAAAGGTGTTCCTTTATCAAGCATTATTGGCTTGAAAACAAGAAATCTTTCCAGTGCTCTGCCTGTAGTTTCCGAACAAGTATCAAGAGCGGAACCGTGATGGAGAACAGCAATCTCCCAATTCGCATAGGGACGCTTGCCATAACGTTCATATCAGTCACCAAGAAGGGTTTCAGTGCAGCAGAACTACAAAGACAACTTGGTTTAAAGCGATATGAAACTGTCTTTAGGATGTACCATAAAATTAGGGTAGTAATGGGAAAACGGGATAATATTTACAGACTTGAGGATATGGTTGAATATGATGAAGCCTTTGTTGGAAAGGCGATCAATAATAGAACCAAGGGCAAACTTAAACGAGGAAGGGGAAGCCAAAAACGGTCAAAAGTGGCTGTTATGGCTGAATCAACCGTACTGGAGGATCCTGACTCGGGTAAACTTAACAAGATCTGTAGATATTTCAAGATGAAGAAGATAAAGAACTTAGAGGCTAAAACAGCACAGCTTTTATTCAAGGAATTCATTGATGAAAATACTGTACTTCAAACAGATAAGAGTACCACCTTCTCAGATCTGAGTGATTGTATTGATGTTCATGTCAGAGAAATCTCTGGAACCAATGAAGGCAATTTCAACCTCAAATGGGTTCATATAGCCATTAGTAACTTAAAGAAACACTTGCAAACATACCACATGATATCAGAAAGGATGATGCAGAACTATCTTGATGAATTCTGTTACAAACTCAACAGAAGATATTTCGGTCAAAAACTATTTGACAGGCTTATTATTGCTTCTATTTATCCATACTGGCATGATTGCGGATAATCATTTTAAATAAAACTCATTTCGCTTCCTTTATAAAGGGCTATTCAACTTGCTTGATATATATAAGGAACTTGATTGTTTAGGTCAATAGCGATTTATAAGAGTTTCTTTTACCAGATCAATAATTAAAATGTTAACTTTAACTTCAGTCAATACTGGATAGAAAGCAAATAGGCAAACTAATCTAAATATAATTCCATTTATAGACGTATGAACTATTATTGTATTCTTTATTTTCTACGAGTCTTATCTCTTCCAGATGAATTTCCTTATTTAAAAATAGATGCTGAAAATTTTTTAATGTTTTCAAAGGAAACGAGTCATTATTTTTAAATTGATTCATGAAATCACCTTCAGAATTTCTATTAAGCAATGGATTTATTCGAACTTTTACAAGAGCAACTCTACCTTCTTTATCTTCATAATTAAGATTAGGGTTTTTCTTGTAATTTGCGGTAGCTATAAATCTCCCAGGGTTATCAGCAGCTATTTCCTTCTCAACTTCTTCAACTTTAACTATTTTATAACAACCTTTTATCATTGCATCACGCGATGCGAGATATGTATATTTTGTTGAGTCGTAATAATTTGGTGTTTTATCTAAATAATATAAATCTTGTGGTGAAATATTATCTATATCAATTGGTCGCACCCAAACTCCATTAAAGTAATACTCTGTTTGTCCATCAATTATTCTGCTTGGGAATTTACTCCAATCCATCATATTATTTAATTTTTAGATAATTGTTTGAAATTAAGGATCTTCACGTTTTTCTTTCTAAATCTATTAAGAATCTCAAGTATACTTCCTGATATCATTGGTAATAATAAAGAATTACAAGTTGTTTTTTACAATAGAATAAGCTTTATTTAAACTATTCTTTTTCATAAACATATTTATTTTCTTTAAAAATGTCAAAATTATTTAGACCATTCCTATCTCCTGAGACTTTTGGAGACTACACAACAATTTTATTCACAGTCGGAATTTTTATTTACTTTATCATTGAGGTTATCAGGTTTAATAGAAAAATTGGTAAGTTAAAAAGTGAATTAAAAAACTTAGACATTAATGATCAAGTCAAGCTTGAGAACTCTTCTACCTTATCAGGAGTCTGGATAAGCTATAAATCTTCTTTTGGTTTTGGTGATCTAAATAAAACTACAGAAGACGCAAGAGATTATTTTAATGAATATAATTTGATTTTAAATAACTCGAACTTTAGATACTATTTAACATTACCTAATATTTTTGTTGGTCTTGGTATACTTGGAACGTTCGTAGGTCTTGTCTACGGTATTTCTTCTTTTGATAATCTTAGCGATTCCAGTGTAATTAAGGAGAGTATTTCAGTATTGCTATCAGGTATGGGTACAGCTTTCTACACTTCAATTGTTGGGATGTTCTTTTCAATATTTTTTAATATCATAGAGAAGAAACAATTCTACAAAACATTTAGAAAAATTAAGCAAATCTCAAATGAACTCAACAACACATATAGAATTTCAAAGATAGAATTAGAACAGCAAAATCATAAGTCTTTGGTGAAGGTTTTAAGTGAAGTGTTTTCTTATACATCCTCCGAGGGGGTTCAAGTGCCGCCAAACATGGTTTTTTATACTTTAGACCAAGAGCTAAAAGAGCAATCAAGAGCTCTAAAAAGCTTTTCAACAGATTTAGCGAATAGTTTGGAGGCAATGTCTACTATCATCATGGAAGAGTTTGATCAATCATTTCAACGAGTTTTTCAAGAAACCTTACTTCCTGTTATTGAAAAGTTAGATAAAGCAGTTGAAGCACTTAAAAATGAAAAATCATCAACAAATGAAAATTTAATTAATTCAACAATTGAAGCATTGAAAAAAACAATGCAAGCTATGATGGAAGACTTTAAAGATACTCTTTCAGGCTCTGCAAAAAATGAAATTGATAATATGTTAAAGGTTTTAAATGCGTCTTCAACAGCTTTAATTTCATTGCCACATCAGCTTGGTAAGATTGAAGATGTACTTGATGAAACGATAAGAACATTTAAAGATATTTCGGATAAAACGCTAAGAAATACTGAAACGCAAGAACAAGAGCATGCCAAATCCAGGACTAAACTAAACGAGACTACAAATGAAGTTTTAGATAAAGCAAATAGAATGATAGAGTCAGCAGATAATTTTATTGGGGATTTTGTGAAAGAAGCTGGCAATTTAACTGAGGCCATTAAAGAATATCACCATTTAATTAGTTCGCTAAAGGATACGGCTTCAAGTATAAATCAAACTACTGATAAGCTTAATCGATCAGTAGAATTAATTGATCAGTACTCCAATAAATCCATTGAATCCAATAAACTCCTGACTGAGAATTTTGAAAATCAACTTGCCCAGATCACTCGAATGAATAGTGAGCATGTTGAAAGTTATAACAAGATCAAGGAATCTTTGGGGACTGTTTTTGACGGAATAGAGGAAGGTTTAACAACGTACAGAGATCATACTGTTGAAAGTCTCAATACTTATTTAGGAGAATTTTCAGAAAAATTAGCAAAAGCTTCTAATGCTCTTTCTGGTAGTATATCTGAATTAAATGAAGGTCTTGATGGACTCAATGATTTTTTAGGTAGAGTAAAAAGATAAAAATGAGTAAGAATATAGAAATCAGAGAAGAGGAAAATCCATTTGCCTTATCCATCGGTGATATAATGGCTGCGCTCTTGTTAGTATTTGTACTTATTCTATCCTCAATACTTTTAGAGCTTGAGGAAATGAAAGAAAAACAAAACGAGGTTATTACGGAATACAAAGATTTAAAGAGACAAATATATGAGAAGCTAAATGAAGAATTCAAAGATGATCTTGATGGTTGGAGAGCTGAATTAGATAGCTCTAATCTTGCTTTCAGATTTAAGGAGCCGGACATTTTATTTGCTACCGGTAGTTCAGTACTCAAACCTGATTTTAAAGGGATCTTGGCTGACTTTTTTCCACGATATATTACTGTTTTAAGATCAGAAGAATTTCTAAGTAATATTGAAGAAATAAGAATTGAGGGACATACTTCAAGTGAGTGGGTATTTAATGCATCTGAAGACTTTGCATACTTTGAGAATATGCGACTTTCACAAGATAGAACGCGTACTACTTTAGAATTTACTTTAAATCAAATTCTTGATGAAGAATCAAAGGCTTGGACAAAATCATTAATCACAGCGAATGGACTTTCATCAAGCCAATTGATATATAATAATTTTGGTGAAGAAGATCAGGAAGCTTCCAGGAGAGTTGAATTTAGGGTTAGGACAGATGCTGAAAAGAAAATAGATGAGCTTTTAAAAAATATTGAAAATAAATAATGGATCGTCTATTTAATCAGTTTGAGAAATTTAAAAAACTATCGAGCTCTGACTTCAAAAAATTCAAGGTCTATGATATAACAAAAGATCGGATCAGAGATGCTAATAAAGAGTTGGATGAAATAATTTTTAATTCCAGTGCAAGTGATTTACCTAATCGAGATATGTTCGATTTAGTCTTAATTGAGTTTTTTAACGAGGAAGGAAGAGAGGATTTTTTTTCAAATACTTCAATGACAAAAAAACTTTGTTGGATATTAGATTATAGCAACAGGCGATACGATAGATCCATTATTGAAAGTGGTTTATTGACCACTGCATTAGACTTGATTGATAAAAAGTTTACTCCTTCAATGTATTCTGGGTTAATAAACATTCTTTTTTCCAACTGGACAGATCCGAAAATTGAAAGGTTAAGAAAGTATATCCAGATAAAACTTAGCCTTGAAACGAATCAACGAAGCAAAGTATTATTCTTTCAAAATCATCTTCACTTTTTCTCTTTCTTTGAAGGCCCTGAAAAATGGGCCACACATGTGCTCAACGGAAAGCATGTTAATGTCATAAGCTTTTTTGAAAATAATCCAGCAGTAGATTACTTAAAACGAACCGAGTACTTCAAAATATTTGTAATATCATTATACGAGAGTATACTGAAACAAAATGTTATAGGAGATAGGTACAAATGGCAGACTTTCATTGAATTTGCGCAGGAGTATTTTGAGCCAAGCTTAATCAAATATTTAATCGCTTTAGAGATTTTTCATTTTAGAAATCAGATTTCTGATGGAAGTTTAAAAGATAGAATCAAAAATAGGGCTATATCAGTTATTGGAGATCCTATTAAAAAAAGTAATTGGTTACTTGAGCATCATTTACTAACTCCACAGAGAAAGCACGTGGTCAATGAAGTAAGAAATATTTTGAATCATTGGATAAACGAAACGTTAATCAACCTTTTCTTCTCAAAGGTAGTAGACGATTATGATAGGAGAAGTTTTTGGAAACAGTACATAGATAAAATGGTAAGCGTGGATATTTTTTTAAGGAGTAATTCACTTTATGGGATTCTAACCGATGAAAGAGTTAAAGATGGTCTTGAAAGTAGATTTGGTGTTTTAAATTCTGGAGGGAATACCAATAGTATTTTAATTTTCACTATCGATAGGTTCAGATTTGTATTGTCTGGTAGCATCGCTGGAGGTGCACTATATGTTCATCCAGAAGGAAGTCCTTATTTCCCTAACATCGAAGGATTAAAAATAGATACAAATATGTGGGGTTATAAACTTCGGTCTATCAATAAAAATGAGTTGGTGCACAGTCATTTACCAAGTTTGATTGAACAAACTGAATATTCATTTTACCCTAATAATGAAGGGAGAATGGTGCATACAGGAAATTGGAAATCAAGATTAAAAAGGTGGATGGACAAAAAAATAGGATAGTTTATGGTTATAAGCACATTTTTAAAATCAGAAATAAGACCACTGCAAACGAGTGTTTTAGAGGACTTAGTGCAAGATGGGTTAGTCTCAGAGAATGATCATGCTTTTACTGTCTCTTTAGATCAAGTGTTAAAGATAAACGATATTGATCGAAAGGCACTTGAAATACCATTATCTGTTCCTTACTTAATTTATGTTTTTTCGAAAGGGAGTTTGAATGAATCTGATTTCAGGTTCCAATGGGATTTTAGAAAGAAGGAAGATCAGAAGCCCGTTCTATTCAAGATATCCAATCATCTGATTTCAATTGAAGGATCAAATTATATTGTCAACCACTTCCAATATACGGCAATTAATATTTTAAAAAAACATGAAGAATCTGCTGAAAATGACTTTAATAATAATCTTGAGTTATTAGGGAAACTAAAATCCTTATCTCAGCTTGATGAAGATTCTAAAATCATAATCTTTGATAAATACTTAACTCATGAAAATGTTCTGGTAGCGCAAGATATCAGACTCGATATCAAAGAAAATAGTGATGGATCAGTTAATATTTTACCATCTGTTAATGATGATTCTGATGTGAGTTTTCAGAAAGCATTTGACATCTTTCCAAAAGTTAAATCATTGTATAATGCACAAGTAGGAGATACAAGAGTAAGAATCTTGATTCCTGAAGCAAAACAAGAAAATCTTCAAGTACTCAAAAAAGATTACAGAAAAATTGAGGGCGAACTGAAGGATAGGGTTTTAAAAAACCCACAAGAGTTTTTTGATGATAGAGTTTTTGATTTGGATTTCTATTCCAAAAGGGTTTACGAGCTTGGTTATTATGAACCAAAGTTTTATCCTTTCATTAAGCCTTTTTCTACAGATTGGGTAAATGGAATAACAATAGAAGAGGCATCTGGAGAAAGACATGAATTGTTGGTTGAGAATGAAAAAGATTTCAATGACCTCAATGATAGTTTGAAAAACATAGAAGACTCAAATATTGATAAGATTGAGTTTAAAGGAAAGCAGATCCCTGTTCAGAATGCTATTTCGTTAAGAGATAGTTATATAGCAATTAAAGAAAAAAGAATAGACAAAAACGGCTTTAGAGATAGTCAGGGAAGAAAGGTTTTGATAATTCATGAAAATATAGATGAAGTTGCATTTCAGGACAATAAACTATCTGAGATAGAACATGTCCTTGAGCATCCTAAGCGATTAAAATCTGATATTAAGATAATGGATCATCAAAAGGAGGGAATCGCTTGGTTACAATCTTTAAGTAAGTCAAGCAGTGGAGCTCTATTAGCAGATGATATGGGGTTAGGAAAAACTTTGCAAGTACTTTCTTTTTTAGATTGGACAATTGATTATCAGACATCAATAGGTACGAATAAACCAAATTTAATTGTAGCCCCAGTTACCTTACTTGAAAACTGGGAAAACGAACAACAAAAATTTTTCAACTCTTCAACTCGGGTAATTCGATACTTTGGAAAAGAAGCTAAATGGATTGACCTTGATGATCTTGATAAGTATGATATTATACTAAGTACTTATGAAACATTGAGAAGTAAGCAAATTATGATTGCAAAAGTACCGTGGTTCGCTGCGGTCCTTGACGAGGCTCAAAGAATTAAAACTCCAGGCACCATGGTCACCAATGCTGCAAAGGCATTAAATGTAGAGTTTAAAGTAGCAATGACTGGCACGCCTGTTGAGAATTCTTGGATGGACCTTTGGTGCATTACTGATTTCATAGCTTCCGGGTTATTAGGAAGTGCTAAAGATTTCAATAAAAAATACAATCAAAGTCTTAAAGATGAGGACACCAATATCAAAGAACTTGGTGATGACATTCGTTCTCAGTTAGGCATTTTTATCAAAAGAAGATTAAAAAGTCAAATCCTTAAAGATTTGCCCAAAAAAGATTCATTCTTTCTTCAAAGATTGATGCCCACCATTCAAGAGGCTGAATATCATAATGAATTGGAAGCATATAAATCAAATAAGAGCAAGAAGAACCAAATTTTATCAACAATCAATCGACTAAGAATGATCAGTGATCATCCTTACCTTTTAACTGCCGATCAATCGTTCATGGATTTTAGCACTGAAGATTTAATTAATTCATCAGCTAAACTTTTAGAAACTGTAAAGATTGTTGAAGACATAAGAAGTAAATCTGAGAAAGTCATACTTTTTTCCCATTTTGAAAAGGTTCAAAAAATCTTGCAGAAAGTAATTCTTGAATTTTTTGATTTACCTGTTAATGTGATAAATGGCCAAACCGCTACTGTAGATTCTTTGGGTAAAATGTCAAGGCAAAAGCTTATAGACAAATTTCAAATAAAAGAGGGCTTTAATGTGATAATCATGTCTCCAATTGCTGCAGGTTATGGACTGAATGTAACTGGTGCAAACCATGTAATTCATTACACAAGACATTGGAATCCAGCTAAAGAAAATCAAGCGACAGATAGAGTATATAGAATTGGTCAGGAAAAACCAGTATCCATTTACTACCCAATGGCAATTATGAGCGACAGGGAAACTTTTGATCAAAAGCTTGATAGTTTATTAAAAATGAAAAATCAACTCTCTGATGCGTCTCTTTACCCATCTGATGCCTGCGAGGTTAAGTTGTGGGAGTTTGAAGATTTGTTAGGATAAAGACTTACTTTTTTCACCCTGAAGAACTAAACAAGAAAAATTCTTGAAAGATATCTAACCAAAACCATCTTCTTACTTAAGAAATATTTCTGATTTAACAAGTCCTACAAAGCAGACTTCTTTGTAAGAGCTTGGTGAGTCTTCCAATTGGACTCTATCTTTAATTTATTTCAATTATTTTTTAGTTTGATAATTTAATGATATTCTTAAGACACAAGACACTTAATTTATGTAAATTAAATATCTGTGTTTGAGCTTTTTCTTTCCGAGAATGTAAAATTCTTTGGATCGATTAAAAAAGTAAGCTATTTTAAAACTTTAATTGGTAGTAATTAAAAAAAATCAAAGCTTTTCCTTTTTAAAATCAGTAATAAATGACTAAAACTACTATAAATACTTTTGCCGCAGGGGCACGCATTTCTACTCGTGGAGAGGATTTTTTAATTACAGGAATCACCGAAAATTATGATGGGTCGATGTTGTTAGATGCTGAGGGGATAAGTGAACTTGTTAAAGGGAAACGCTTTAAATTCGACACGAAGCTTGATGTAGATATTCAAGTTTTAGATCCTGCCAAAACCAAACTCGTAGCTGACACTGATTCAGGTTACAGAAGAACGAAGTTATTTTTGGAGACACAGCTGAGAAATAGTACTCATTATGGAGATAAAATCCATGTAGCTCATAAGGCGGCTTTTAATTTTTCGGAATATCAATTAGATCCAACCTTAAAAGCATTTAAGCTTCCTCGACCAAGACTCCTAATTGCAGATGGTGTTGGTTTGGGTAAGACCATAGAAGTAGGAATTTTTCTCGCTGAAATGATCAAAAGAGGTAAGGGGAAAAGAATAATGGTTCTTGCTTTGAAGTCGATCTTAGGTCAGTTTCAACAAGAGATATGGAATAGATTTGCCATTCCCTTGGTAAGATTAGACTCGCATGGAATAGCTCAGATTAGAGCAGAACTGCCAGCAAACAAAAATCCCTTTGAGTATTATGATAAGACAATTGTCTCAATTGATACGCTTAAGAACAATGCCAAATTTAGGCACTTTATAGAAAAATCCCGATGGGACATCATCGTAATCGATGAATGTCATACTGTAGCGAATAGTAACAGTCAGAGAGGTGATTTAGCCCAATTCCTTGCTACTCGCTGTGAATCTCTGATTCTGACTTCTGCAACTCCTCACAATGGTAAAAAAGAGACTTTTGCCAACTTGATCCAAATGATCGAGCCGACGGCAATTCCGAGGTCTGGAGAGTATGACAAATCAGATGTAGAACCTTATTATGTCAGGAGGTTCAAACAGCATATTTTGGATGATAAGGTTCGATCAAATTTTCAAGATAGAAGAATAGTACCTATACACTGCGAAATAACTCCTGAAGAAGAAGAGTTCTTGAATAAGCAGCAGAAGATCAAGTTTGAAGCGCTTAAGTCAATTCATCTTGAAACAGAGAAGAATCTATTTGACGAGAGTACAAGGAAAGAAAAAAGAGATCTACTTTTCTCCATAGGGCTATTTAAATCCTACATGTCATCTCCAAGCGCAGCTTTGGAGAGTATTAATAGGAGAATCGAGAAAATCAAAGAAAAGGGTAAATCGAGTGAAAATGCAAATGATAACATTCATCTCTTAGAGGATCTTCAAAGTGATCTGATTCATATTTTACACAACCAAAAGGATTCAAAATATCAAGCTTTCAAAGATAGGTTAATTGAATTAGGCTGGTCAGGTAGATCAAAAGATGAAAGAATTGTCGTATTCGCCGAACGAATTGATACCATAAAATATCTTTCTGAAAACTTGAAAAGGGACTTTGATCTGGATGATGAAAGTATTGAGACTTTCCATGGAGGTCTATCAGATATGGAACAGCAGGCTTTGGTAGAGGACTTCGGTAAGAAGGATTCTAAAATCAGAATACTTCTGACCTCTGATGCAGGCTCTCAGGGTGTCAATTTACATTACTACTGTAATACCATGTTCAATTATGATATTCCTTGGTCTCTTATTACGCTGGAACAAAGAAATGGTAGAATTGATCGATATGGGCAAACAGAAACGCCTGTCATCCATTATCTAATTGCTACATCTGATACTGAAGGACTGAGAACAGATTTTCATATTCTCGAGAATTTGACAAGAAAAGAAGAGGAAGTGTATAACAGCCTCGGAGATGCAGCTTCTGTATTCAAGCTTTATGATAGCAAGGCAGAAGAAGCTAAAGTCGAAGAAGCGATTATGGATCAAAATGAAGATTTTTTCTTTGGGTTTTCGGCTCCTGATGTTTCAGATGACGATTTATTTGGAGGAGGTTCAGATGTAACAAACAGTTTTGTAACTCCTGATCCCGTAGCTTCCGAACTATCGCTTTATGAATCAGATGGCTATTACTATAAAGATTTAATCGAACAGTTGAAAGCTGAAAGGCTGATGGGCTATGATGAAGCTGAATTTGTAGACTCTACTTACCTCGAAGTAAGAAATACGAAAGAATTGGACAGGGTTCTTTTTGACTTACCAAAAGAATCCAAGCCCTCTTTGAAAGATATTTATAGACTTTCTTTGGATAAAAATACAGTTCAAAACGCCATCGTTGAAGCCCGTAAAAAGAAGGGGGAATGGGCTAAGTTTCAGATGCTCTATGACCTACATCCTGTGATTCGGTTTTTGATGACAAAATTGGAAGCCTCCGTTGATAAGGAGGTAGCGCTGGTATCTCGTCATGGAAAGATTCCTGTTGGAACCGCATGGTTTGTGATTCATGGGCAAGTAAGTAATAACCTCGGACAGTCTGTTATTTCGGACTTTTTTGTGGTTCCTATGAAGCTTTCTGGAGGACTTCATAAGCAACCTTTATCACTACGAGACTTTATCAGTCAATTTGAGGTCAATCAAACTCTGCTGACACAGTATATAGACCAAGAACATTTGGACACACTTACAGAGATGCTGCCAGACGTAATTGACTTTGCTAAGCTGATGCATATGGATCAGAAGCAGCAGATCAAACAGCTGGAAATGGAAAAACAGTTGGCTGTGTATCAAGAGAAACTCAAAAATTGGGAAAAGTCAGCTCAAGATCACCTGGAATTGACTTTTGCAGATGTGCCACAGACGGGTTTCATAAGAAGACGAAAAGAGGATGAAATACGCTATGTAGAGACTATTTTCAGTCAATCCAGTCAATACTTTAAGGATTTGAATTCCCTTAATAATGAAGCTCACCTTAAAGTGATTGCAGCATTTTATAATCTTTAACTTTCTGAACCATGAACCCAGAAATAATCAAAGTTTACATCTCAGAATACAAAAGGGAATTCAGCCGGATCAATAGAGATGAAATATATAAATGGAAAGCTATCAAGCATTTTCAGGAGCATTTTGATTTAGAAGCTCCAGACCTTGCTTCCAACATTGAATTTTCCATGGATGAAGCTAAAAATCTGCTTGCTTCAGGTCAGTATTGGCCTAAAAGGATGTTGCGAAAAAATGCCGAATTAGCTCCTGATAGAGTCCGCGAAATGCTCCGCATTTTGTTCGATGAAGATTTTGATCTCGGTGAAAGGATTGAAAGTTTTAGAGCTGATTTTAAAATCTTGAATCAGGAGAACTTTGGTGATGACAATGATTATCAAGATCACAGGGCCTTATTAGTCTACCTGGTTTTGATGTATCCGGAAAGATACTTTTTGTACAAGTTTGGAATGTTTAAGGAATTTGCCCGATTAGTAGAATATCCTTACCAACCCAAAATAGGGAAAGTCGATAATCTTGGCCACTATCTCAGTCTTTGTGATTTGGTGAAGGAGTATATTGAAAAAGATCAGGAATTGCTCAGCATGCATGCCAGAAGATTGGATGATTCCTGTTACAGGGATATAGAATACCATGTGCTTACGCAGGATTTTATTTATGCAGTAGTCCGACACCTGAAAGAGCAAAGTATTGAAGTAGATCGAGAACCTCAATTTTCAGCAATCAATTTTTCTATAAATGACAGTGAAGATTTCAACCTTAAAAACACTGATCCAAGTTTTAAGGGTTCGACAGTCAACTATATCCAAAATGACATAGAGAATAAACGCACAGGCGATGCTGGAGAATTGTGGGTTCTTAATTATGAAAAGGCTTATCTGATCAATCAAGGTAAACCAAATCTTGCAAAAAAAATCAGACATGTTTCCAAAGATGTAGGTGATGGCTTAGGCTATGATATCCTTTCTTATTCCTTAGATGGGTCGGAAAAATATATTGAAGTAAAAACTACCAAGGCCAGTTTCTATAAAACCTTTTATGTCACCAATAATGAACTCGAATGGAGCAAACGAAATCCTGATCAATATTATCTGTACAGACTTTATGAATTCAAGGATAGTAGTTCTCAGGCAAAGCTTCAGATGATTAAAGGAGATCTATCTTCTATTTGTCAAATACCTGTCTCTTTTAAAGTGGATTTGGAAAGTCAATCATAATTATAAAAAAAACGAGGGTAATTTTTACCTTCGTTACTTAAACGAGGGTAAAAAATTGATAAATTTACTCTCGTTGATTCCTCAAGTGTAATCTTTACCCTCGTTCCCAAGTATGTTAAATAGAAAACAGCCATATAACGACCTTCCTTCTTTACCACCAAAAATTGATTTGGAGACTAAAAACATCTTGTTGAAAACTATTTCAGCAAGTAGGGCTTTGGCTCAACTGAATGGTGCTATTCGAAATTTGCCTAATCCTACACTTTTTTTAGATACGGTTCATTTGCAAGAAGCTAAGGCGAGTTCTGCCATAGAAAACATTATTACTACAAATGATGATCTGTATCAGGCCTTGATTGCGGATAAAAAATTTGATAATCCAGAAACCAAAGAGGTAATTAGGTATAAAGAAGCGCTTTGGTTGGGCTTGGAACGCTTAAAATCAAGGCCTTTCATCACAACCAATCTTTGTATAGAACTGGTCCAAACGATCAAAGGGAATACAGCGGGTATTAGAAACACTCCTGGAACTACTTTATCCAATGCAAACGGTGAGGTAGTGTATACTCCTCCATCAGGAGAAGAAGTCATCCGAGAGAAATTAGCAGCATGGGAAAGGTTTATTAATGAAGACGATGGAATTGATCCTTTGATCAAAATGGCACTCCTCCATTATCAATTTGAGGCAATTCACCCGTTTTCGGATGGTAATGGGCGTACGGGTAGGATTTTGTTACTGTTATTCCTCAAACAGACGGGACTACTCGATATTCCGGCAATTTATCTGAGTGAGTACATTATTCAGCATAAAAATGATTACTACAGGCTTTTAAGACAAGTCACAGAGAATCAAAACTGGGAAAATTTTATTCTTTACATGCTTGAAATGGTAGAAAAGACCGCCCATCATGGTTTAATCCGTCTTGAAAACGTCATCCAATTGATGGAAAATACCGCAGAGAAAATCCGAACTATATTACCTAAAGTTTATTCAAAAGACCTTGTAGAGATTATATTCAAACTACCATATACAAAAAGACAGACCTTGATAGATGGCGGATTAGGAACCCCAAAGACTGTCGGTAATTATCTACTTGCTTTGGAGAAAGAGGGATTCTTGACTTCAAAAAAAGTCGGTAAAGAAAAACTCTATATCAACGTTAAGTTGATGGAGATTTTAGAAAATAGTAATCTTAAGTAAAAAGCTAACAGCTCGAAGCTCAAAAACCATGATCAAATTCATTCAAAATACAGGAGACTTTTTTGCAGCCAATTACTTTGACGAGGACTTTTCTAAAAAGGTGCTTGAAAAAACAGGGTATGCAGCTGATGATATTAAGGTATTCCAAAAGCGCATCACGGGACTAAAGGATAAGTACTTCAAATTTAAGAAGGCTTACCTGGAAGAAAATTGGAGAACCAAAGATAAGATCACCGAGACACATCGATTCCATACAGATGTCCTGAATGCTTTGGGTTATGCTGGTGATCAACCTGAATACACTGAGCTTTTTCATGTTGATGAAAAAACAGTCCTTCCTATTCGTCATACGCTATACCGTGGAGACAGACCTTTTTTGATGATCATGGAAATGAGAGCCCTGATCAAAGAAGGGGATGAAGATCCAGATGGTCTATTTGAACAATGTTATCATAGTGAAGAGAATAATTCCAATCCTCCTCAAAAATATCATCGCTCTCAGTGGGAAAATGTATTCAGGGTTCCTGAAGGTTTAAGTATTTCTCCAATGATCATAAATAAGGCTGTGTCAGAGCTTTTTTTGCTTGATCAACACAGAAGACCTCAGTATATTTTGCTTTGTGCGGGGAATGTATTTTACCTGTTAGAACAAGAGAAATGGTTCCGTGGGTCGTATTTAAGCTTTGATTTGGAAGAACTCTTCTCTGAAGGTGTGGTCAGTAGAGATTATTATACACTTTTCTATTTTCTCTTAGCCAAAGAAACATTAGCTCCTCAATCTGAAATCGTGCTGATGGATCAGTTGGATGAAGACTCCCATAAGTCAGCCTATGAAGTAACTCAAGATTTGAAGGAAGGAGTGATTCATGCTGTAGAGTCCTTGGCAAATGAAGCCGTATTTTTTATCAAGACACAAGATGAGAATCGAGATTTGTACAATGAACCAAGTATAAAGAGTCAAGATACTGAAATTGAGGAGGATGAATTAATAATCAATGTCGAAAATGGTGATGTCTTAGAATCGACGGATGATTCTCAAAAATCAATTAGTATAAATGCAGATACACTTAAGAATGAATGTCTGAATTATGTCTATCGTCTCTTGTTTTTATTCTATGCGGAGTCGAGAAATGATTTGGATATTTTGCCAGCAGATGACGCGGTGTATCAGCATGGGTATTCCTTGGAAATGCTCCGTGACCTGGAACAGGTTCCATTGAATACCGCAAGTTCCCAAAATGGTTATTTCTTTCACGAATCCCTTTCCCGACTATTTCAATTGCTGAGCACTGGATATAAGGAAAAAGCAGATCAGGAACGCAATCGAAGTTTCAAAGTTCGTCACTTAGATTCTCCACTATTCGATAATGAGAAACTGGAAATATTACCTAATGTCAAAATCCGAAATGTAGTATGGCAGGATGTGATCTGTCAACTTTCCCTTTCTCGAAAGCAAAAAGGTAAAACTCGTGGACGCATTTCTTATGCTAACTTAGGAATCAACCAACTCGGTTCGGTTTATGAAAGTCTCTTGGCATTCCGTGGTTTCTTTGCTGAGACAGATACCATAGAAGTCCATCGCAAGCGAAAGGATAAAGAGACCTCTGAAAAAGTAGCTCGCACTGATGGTTCTTACCTTGTACCTCGTCATCGCATCGATGACTTTGATCCCGATGAAATCTTCACAGACAAAGAAGGTGAAATCAAGATCATTCCAAAAGGGACTTTTATCTATCGCTTGTCAGGTAGGGATAGACAGAAATCTGCTTCCTACTATACCCCAGAAGTACTTACTGAGTGTACAGTAAAATACACCCTAAAACCGATCTTAGAGCGATTGGATAAAGGAGAAATGAAAGCTTTGGATCTACTTGATCTGAAAATCCTCGAACCTGCGATGGGTGCTGCGGCTTTTCACAACGAGGTGATCAACCAACTCTCTGAAGCTTACCTAAGCTATAGACAGGAGGAAATGAAACAAAAAGTTGCTCCTGATAAATACCGCGAGGAACTTCAAAAAATCAAAGCCTATATCGCGCTGAATAATGTCTATGGGGTGGATTTAAATCCTACAGCAGTCGAGCTGGGTAAGCTCTCCCTTTGGCTTAATGTGATCCATCAGGATATGCAAACACCCTTTTTCGGATACCGCTTAGGTGTTGGGAATGCTGTAGTCGGTGCTTGGCTAAAGGTTTATAAAGGCAAAGAAATTTTATTTGATGCTAAAAATAAAAGAGAGAAAAAAGAATGGTGGGATAAAGCCCCTAAGCATATACCAATCAGTGGACGAAAGGCTGATGAAATTTATCACTTCCTGCTTCCTGATAAAAACCTGGTGCCATCAGCAGGAATCAAACTGCTAAAAGAAGCCCATGGCTCAGAATCCAAATCTGTGAGCGAATGGAAAAAAGAATTTTGTAGCCCAATCCGTGAAGATGAATTCCAGCGTCTGCAGAGAATCTCCAAAGGCATAGACCTTCTTCTGGAGGAACATTATCGCTTTCAGGCCTCTATCAATGCTGAGACCAAAGTACGTGACACTTTCTTTGGTGCCTATAATGAAGGAGATCAGGTAGCTTTTAAGGATAAGAGCTACAGCGAAAAGGAAAAGCTTGCCAACAAGCGGGGCGAAACCAATGCCCCGTACTACAAGCTAAAAATGATCATGGATTATTGGTGTAGCCTTTGGTTCTGGGATATGCGTCAGGCTTCTGAACTTCCCTCAAGAAGGGAATGGCTGCAAGATATAGAAGCCATACTCCATATGGACCTGGACAACCTGGAAGCCAAGGTTCAAGAAGATGGGGACTTCCTGATTCCTCCAAAGCCGGTGCAGTCCAAGCTTTTCTCTGAAACTGAACCGCAACAACTAACCCTAAAGACATACAACAAAAACAAGGGTGAAACCCTCAAGCAACTATCCCAAAAATTGGATAAAGAGCGGGTCAGCCTTTTTACTAATACCCGTAGTCAAATCGTGCAAGAGCTCGCTGAACAATACCGCTTTTTCCATTACCAATTGGAATTTATCGAGGTATTCAAAGAAAGAGGTGGATTCGATGTGGCCGTAGGGAATCCGCCTTGGCTTAAAATTGAATTTGAGGAAAAAATTATAATGTCTGAAGTATTTCCGGAATTTTTGATTCGAAATTTATCAGCTCCAAAGATTAAGGAATTAAGGTCTAATTATTTGAAAAATAGCAAAAATAAGGAGATCTACATTGAGGATGTTCTTGCTACTGAATCATTAAGTAAATTTTCAAATAACCTTCAATCTTATGACCTTTTAAAAGGTCAGCAAGGAGACTTATATAAAAATATCCTTGTAAACACCATTAACATAATAAATTCTAATGGTTATGCCGGAATTTTACACCCAACGAGTATTTACGACGATGCCAAAGGTGAAATTTTGAGACAAGAAATTTACAGTAGATTAAAATTTATTTTCCACTTCAGAAATGAATTCAAATTATTTAAAGAAACTAACGACAAAGGAAGATTAGTTTTTGCGATAAACATTTATTCCGGAAAAATTAACAATTCAGAAAATTTTTATTTACTCTCAAATTTATTTCACCCATCAACAATTGATGGATGTTTAAGATATGGTTCAAATGGCCAAATGGCAATTAAAATCAAAGATAAGGACGGTAAATATATTTGGAATACACAATCCAATATTGACAGATTAGTCTTAATTGATAGGGATCTAATAGATATCCTAAAATCAGCTCAAGATGCAAAAATTGCTCCTAAACTTATCTACCTTCAGGCAGGAAATTTTAAAGACATTTTAACTAAAATTTCTAAAATAAAAACCAAAAAATTAAATAAAACAGATTTATTCTTTACTCTTGGTTTACATGAAACCAACGATGTTGGAGAAAACAACATGTTATTAGATATAAACCATAATACCAGGACTCCTGATATTAATAAATATGAATTCATTTATAATGGCCCTCATTTTACCATTTTAAACCCAATCTCCCAATCACCAAAAATAAACTATAAGAGCAATAATGATTACGAGTCTGTTGATTTAAGTACAATTGATGAGAATTATTTACCGAATACAAAATACCTACCTAATAAAGATGGTAATTTCACCCCTGTATTAAATAAGTTTGGGAATAACTGGTATGATTCATTTAGGTGGGCTACGAGGGCTATGGTTGGGCCAAACTCTGAGAGAACACTTCAACCTGTGATTATATCCCCAAAAACCCATCACATACACGGCGTTTTATCAATTCTTTTTAAAAATGAATTAGAGTTGTTATCATTTACATCCTTAACAGCATCCTTAATTTTTGATTTCTATGTAAAAGTTAATGGGTGGTCTAATATACAGCCTAATTCTATTGAAAAATTTCCTGTAGAATTAGGTTTTTATCATAGTGAACTAACACATAGGATACTACTGCTAAATTGCCTTAACAAGTACTACACACAACTATGGAAGCGCCATTTTAAGCAGGAGTTTAGGGAAGATTCATGGTCAAAAAATGACGATAGACTAAAATCCTTCGCTACACTTACCCCCGACTGGAGCTGGAATACACCTCTCAGGAACTGGTTTGAACGCCGTCAGGCATTGGTAGAGATAGATGTGATTACTGCCATGGCTTTAGGTCTGACCCTCGAAGAACTGATCCTAATCTACAATGTACAGTTTCCCGTCCTGCAACAAAACGAAGATGACACCTGGTACGATCAGCGTGGGAATATCGTCTTCACCTGTTCCAAAGGCCTCACCGGCGTAGGCCTCGACCGCGCCGAGTGGAACGAAATCAAGAATATGAAAGCCGGGGAAACCTACAATCACACCATTACCAAGTCAGAACTGTATCATGGCAAACAAGTAACCTACTATGCTCCATTTGACAAGTGTGATCGAGTAGAGGATTATAAGTTAGCTTGGGGAGTGTTTGAGGAGAGGTTTGGGGGGAAGGGAGTTTATTAACTATCATAAACCCAAGTAAAATTCATTAAAAACAGAATAATCACCCAACTTATGAAGAGTCAAAAAGAAGTAATAGAATTTTTAAAGGAGTTTTGGGAAGTTAAATCTCTAAAATTTCAAGCTCAATTTGCTATAAACCAAGTAAATGGCCAAGGATATTTTTATGATCTTAGACACCCTGTTAGTAGAGATTTAATTCTGCACCCTATTACTAAATCTAAAATCACATTAGGTATTCCGAAAGGAACTCAATTTGATGAAGGCACTTTTTATTGGGTTAATCTAAATGTTCCTAAAGATCATATAAGAATTCAAAAAAAAGATGAATTTTATTTTCAAGCGGACGTGAATTTTAGTCCTCCAAGAGAAGTGGATATAACTGCAGAGCAATTGATTTATCAAATTAGTGGAGATTATTATTCTGCTAAGGGAAAAGCAAGATCCGCTTTGACAGGTCTCGTTCGTAGAATCTCATCGGATGTAAATAGAAAACCTGAAACCTTTATTTTTGAGTTATTACAAAATGCAGATGACTATCCAGACTCAGGTAAAAATAAAGTAAATGTTAGATTTCAATTAAAAGGAGAATATATAATAGTTACCCATAACGGCCTTCCTTTTTCAGCCGGCAATGTAAATGCAATATGTGATGCCGACTCGGGCAATAAACAATTTGACATTGACAAAACTGGATATAAAGGAATAGGTTTCAAGTCTATTTTTAAGCTTTCAAATTATGTCATAGTTCATTCAGGGGATTATTCTTTTAGGTTTGATGAAGATTTTCATCGGCAAAAGGGTGTGGATACTGTTTGGCAATTAATCCCAATATGGACATCTATTAGTGAAATGCCAATTGAAGTTCAAAATAATGCTTTCACTTCGCCTAATGTTGCTTTTTGTATAAAACTAAAAAAGGGTAAAGTAACATTTGAGGAAATTGAAAGTATTTTTGAAAATGTATTTGCAGATGAAAGACTTCTTTTGTTTCTAAGGAATGTCAAATCAATATCGTTTTCAGGGGTAAAGTCAGAATTTACAGCGAACATAAGTGAATCTAAGTGGGAAATCAGTAGATTTTTCAAAATTGAAGTTAATGAAGATGTTAGGAGAAGACTTGATAATCTAATTGCAATAGAGGATGAAAGAATTCCTGAAAAATATAAAAATATCCAGTCCTCTTTATTGAAATTTGCAACAAGAAAAATTCTAGGAGCACCAGAAATAACTGAAAACACAAGAGTCTACGCCTATTTACCGACAGATATTAATCTTGGTTTCCCTTTTTTGATGAATGGGGATTTTATTCCAGATGGATCTCGAAATAACATTCACTCTGAATTAGAATGGAATCAGTATTTATTCGAGGAAGCCGGTAAGCAGTTTATCAATTGGCTTAATGATCTTTTTGGGAACCACAAAACAACTGAATTTCTAAAATTAATTCCTGATTTTAGCAAATTGATTCAAAATATACAGGAAAGAGATAAAATATTATTCCTTGAAAAATTCCAATCTGGATTTGAGGAAATGCTTCCTCAGGTGGCATTTCTTCCAGATTTGGATGGAAATCCCCAGAAAATAGGTGATTTGACAATAGATATCTCAGGTCTTATGGAGCTTTTAGGTGAAGCGGATTTTCGCTCTTTTTTGTCTATCAATAAACCTATATTGGATGCTGAATTTGCTGAAAGTAAAAGTCTTACTAGACTCTTTAAGACATATCAATCAGACAATATCATTCAAGAAGATGCTATTTATCATCTACTATCAAAGACTGAATTCTTAGCTTGGCTTGCTGACATTGATAATTCTTTGTCTTTTCTGAAGTTTTTAAATGAAAGAAAATTATTAAATGATTACGTAGATCAGAAAATTTTTCTTGATCAGTCAGGGGATCTAAAGGCAGCCAAAGAAATATACTTTGATCTTGGGAAAGACACTTCTTTACTGGAATGGCTGTCAGTATCAAGGCTGCATGAAAAATTAACCTCCTTAGAGTTTTTGAAACCACTTCTTAAGCAATATCAGCCAGTTTCATTTATAAAAGAAGAGATCCTTCTTTCGGCTGAGGCTAAGATGGTTGCAGCAATCTTTGAGAATAACAAAAAACTTCTTTTACTTCTTTTAAAATACCATGACCAATTAAATGAAAAGGATTTTATAGGAGAGGGTGGTTTTAAGGGTTTTCCAAGTTTTGATAGAAATACTAATCTTATCCCAAGTTTTTCACAATACCCAATTTTTTTGGGTGATGAAGAATTGATTCAATTGGTTGATAGCAGTGCTTTCCCTTCAGGTTTGGTGAAGATTCTTAACCCAGCCCTTTATTTCGACTCCACTATAAATGCTGAGAAGTTATGGACCAAATTAGGTGTTTATGAATGGAATGAATCAATCTATTTAAGATTTGTAAATTACCTATTTGAGAAGTCAGCAGCCCTTCATACGCATTTTGAGGACATGATAATTGATGAAAAATCTTATTATGGTAATACTTTGCTTTGGAGTCTTGTTGATAAAGCTTACCTAAAAGTACCACAAGAAACACAAAAAGAATTTATTCAAAATGCATCTTCTCTTCCTGTAATTGCTAAAGGTGGGAAAATAAAATCTTTGAAGGAATGTTATCTTTCCTCTGGCTATACGAATTCAGATGCCTTAGAAAAACTTCAAAATAGTTACCCCGATGCAAAAATTGAATTTGTTTCAGATGGCTATTTGGCATATGAATATAAAAAAGATTGGGGCAAAGTTTTTAGGCTCTTTAAAGTTAAAACAGATTCTAAGGATTTTATCAAAGAATATATAATTCCTAAAATCAAACAAGCGGAAGAAGATGATTATCTCACATTCACACAATTGCTTTTTGAAAACAGGGATAAATTCAAAGAAGAAATCCAACAGATTGAATGGAAAGTAATGGTTTTATCAGGAAAGTTTGTAAAAGCGTCAGAGGCGATATTGGGTAGCTACTTTCTAAATGATACCAAGATCGAAGATGTCTTACCTTCTATAAAACCTACTTTATTTGTTTCGCATGAATATGGTAAGCATAATCTGAATAACTGGGCAGATTTTTTTAGAAATATTGGTGTTCGAAGTTTTACTGAGGAAAAGGAAATTGTAGAGTTTAAAATTAAAGGTTTTCTTAGCTATCAACACCTCTTTGAAGATGAAATTCTCCACCTTGAGATTGTAAAAGAAATATTTGGTATCTATGAAAAGTCGGAATTAAGCGCAGATCAACTGAATAGCCTTAGATCACTGAGGTTAAAAAGTCAATTGGGAGTATTGGTACCGGCTGAGGATTTGTACCTGAGTAAAGAATATGGAGCCCGATTTGATCTTAGTGAGGTTCTTGAGGATCCTTTTTTGCTTTCCGAGATGATATCTTCTTGTTATAAAAGTATCAATGAGGAAATCGGAGCATTTTTGAAAAAAATAGGTATTTCTGATGGAATCAAATTTATTGAAAAGGAAAGAATAAGTGCTTCTGAAGCTCCAAAGGATTTAATTTCAGAATTGAAATCAGCTAATCAATTGGTTAATACAATGTCTAATGTCAATGGAGATGATCATTATATTAAACCTTGGATTAGTCTTGGGAAAATAGAGCACATTACCTCAAATAGATTTGCGAAAGCCTTTTGGCAGTCTATCTTAGAAAACAATAATTTTCAAAAGCTCTTGGGTACCAATGCTGTTTATTATTGGCAATTAGCAGGAAGAGAAAATACTATTAAAATAATAAATTATCTTTTTTTAAAGATTCTTGCTTCTCCAAGTATTCCAACTAAAGGTGGTTCAATGGAATATCCAAGCAAGCTTTACAGCTTGAAATACAAGGATATTATTCCAAATCAATGCTTAATACCTGCTTTTGATTTTAGTCAGATCAGGATAGAAGACAGGACACTTGAAGAGCTTTTGGGAATTAGACGAGAGCTGGACTTGAACGCCTGTCTTGAAATAATTAAAACTAAACCGTCATTACATTATTTGAAAGAACATCAAATTTGGAAGAATTTCATAAAATATATTAAAGAGGAGGATCGCCTTTTAACAGAGGAAGAGAAAGTGAAATTTATGGAGTTCGTAAATTCTGGATTTCTGCCTAATCAAAGGGGAGAATGGAAAGCTATCGACAGCCTTTTTGTAGTAGATCCAAATATTGACACAGGCATTACAAAGGATTCTAGTTTAATCCATGATGATTTGAAAAAAATGGCTGATAAATTTAGAATTAAAGTTCTTTCATCTGAAGACTTCAAACCTGAATTTAAAGACCCAATCAATGAAGGGTTTAAGGATAGACTTCTTTCGAGGTTGAAATATATCAGCTTGTTAGAATCACCATATAATGTAGAAGAAAAGATCCAACAGTTACAAGTTTTGGTAAATCCATTGACTTTTTTTAAAACAAAAAAAATAGAATTAGCATGTTATAAAACTACGCCTCCAATAGTTAATACTGAGAAACAGTTTCTCCATTTGGATAATAAGGTTTATTATTTGAGACATTGGCAAAGTGTTAATGCTATTGAACTTTTTGAGTTTCTGGGAGGCTTGCTAAATCTTAAAAAGGTAAATAGGAAAACATTAATTGATTTATTAATACTTTCAGAAGACGACGTGCTTGATCTACTTGAGGAAAAGGGTATTAGCTATCCTTCAGAATGGAAGAAAGATAAAATAGACGAGTTAAAGGATAAAACCCGTTCTCTTGTGTCCAAAGAGTACAAGGAAGAATTAATAAATGGAGTTAAGGAACCCACTTCAAATTATGAAAAAGGGCCTGATAATAAACCCGATGGTAATTTATCTAAGAGTCATGTAAATAAGGTTGGAATATCTGACACCGAAAAGGATGATTATGAAGTTTCTTATTCCCAAGAAGAAGAGGAGGCTATTATGAGAGTCTTTGGAGATAATGCACCGAAAGATTTTAGGAAAGATGTCAATCTTGCAGCCATGATCAAGGGGTTGTCTTATCTTCATTTTAATGGTTACGATATAACTGAAGCAGAACAGAATTTGGTTGAATCACATCATTTCTCTCAACTATTTCCAGTATTTAAAGACGGAAATGCCTACAAAGTTAAATGCCGCTCTGCAGCTAAAGGACTGTTGTATTTGAAAGCTTCCACTTGGAAAGAATTGGAACATCCAGATACATTTCTTTATGCTTGGATGGGTCCAGGTTTCTCAGATGCTAAGTTCTGCAAATCAAGGGAAGAAGTTATCGATGATATAAAAGCAGATTATCAAGTTCTAAGAATTGAAGCCAAGCCTTCTGTTTCGGTACTTGATAGTTTTATGGATGGTACCATTGATCCTCAAGAGATAATGTTGATAGTAAGAACAAAATTTAAAGAAGAATATCGTGGTATATTTGAAAATATCCGAAAAAAGGAAAAAACTGATAGTATAGAGAAATTAAATATTGGAAATGAAGATGAAGATTAATCAGAATAATTTCCCTAACGACGCTCATCAGGAATTTTACAGATGGCAAATAGAACTTCAAGAAGAAGAATGGAAGAGGTATGCCAATTCACGAATGAAAATTCTGATGGAGGAGGGTAAATTATTTCTTGGAAGAATTTGGGGAACAACAGCAGAAGGAAATGTAGTCTTAAGGTATAAAAGCGATTCAGTACCAAGGATAAAACAAGAGTATGAATTGTGTTTTGTGGGACCAGATGCACCGAACTCCTTGTCTGATTGGGGGTTCACTTACAGTACCTTCAGGAGCTCAGAGAAACCGAGGCTTTCTTCAATTAATACAGCGGTAAAAACAGTTGGGTTTTTAAAATCTGATGATGAAAAATGGACGTATGTATTAGTTTCTAATTTTGATTTAGCACTTTTAAGTGATGTAAAAGAAAAATATTTAAATCAAAAAGTTCATCCCAGAATTGTTCTTGCGGCTCCAGATCCACCATTAGATTATCTTAATAACCTTTTAACATTTGTAACCAATTTTCCAGGTAATGAGACTTTAAATGTAAACATCAGAAAAGGTGAAAAAACTTGGAAACCGGTGAATCTCGACAACTCAAAGGATATATCATCAGATATTATTGATTTGCTTGATTCAAACGATCAGGTGATTATTCAAGGCCCCCCAGGCACTGGCAAATCCTATTTAGCTGCTCAAGTTTGCGATCATTATTTAAACAACAAGAACTCGGTTTGTTTGACCGCCTTAACAAATAATGCGCTTAAGGAGATTGCCCAGCAGCCAGGTTTACAAATGGCTCTTGAGAAAGGGGTGGTCTACAAGACTAACCTATCTTCAGATGAAAAAAGGAAGGTTCCAGCCCTGAAGTCCATTGCCTCTATTACTCCAATACAAGGAGAACTACTCTTGTCAACTTATTATCAGCTTTCGAAGAAAATTTTTGAACTGATACAAGAAGGTAAAAGATACGACTTACTTATAATAGAAGAAGCATCACAAGCATTTCTTGCAACAATTGCTATGTTCAAGGAGCTTGCCATTAAAGTCTTAATTATTGGAGATCACAAACAGTTACCTCCAATGGTTTTGAAAAGAGAAATAGCAAATGAAATCCATGAAAGTGTTGATAAGATCATTGACGGGCTAAAAACCTTTGCTTTTAATCAAGATGGGCTTTCTTATAGACTGACAAAATCCAGACGATTATCGAAATCCTCTGTAAAGTTAACTGGAATTTATTATGATAATTCTTTAGAGAGTATTTCAGACTTTCAAGATAACAAAAATCTCAATACTATTTATAATGCTCTTTTTACTAATGAAGGTGGAGTATCTATTGCGAAAATACCAATTGCAATCAAAATTAGAAGCCAAATAGATATCAATTTGATCGTTGCTAAAATTGGAGCCGATTTAGTGAATTTGAATAAAAATATTGAAGTTGCTTTGTTGACACCTTATGTAGACTATGAAAAAAGCATTTACTACCATTTTAGTAAGCTGTCAAATAAATTTAAAAGAACAACGATCAGCACCATCCACAGAGTTCAAGGAATTACGGTGGATTATACCATACTTTACCTTCCATTAAAAAATGCAGGAGGATTTGATCTGAATGATAATCTTTTCAATGTTGCTACAAGTAGAGCAAAAAAGGGGACATTGATTATCACCTCTGAAGAGATTGATTTTATAAGTTCGAAGTCAGTGGAAACATCCTTATTTTTAGATAAGGTTGAAAATAAGACAGAAGAATTTAAGAAGCTATGTTTGTAAACACACAAAAAGAAAGAGCCTTAATACAGATATCATTTATACTTAATAACCAAATCAATAAATTAGTCTGGGAAATAGAATTGAAAAAAATAAGTCCAATAAGTAAGATCCATCATTTTTAAAATTAATCAAAATCAAAAAAAGTAATCATCAAGAATGCTAAGTTTACAACAAGCCATTGAGATCAAGGAGTCAATTTTAGCCTATCTAAAGGCTACATTTACTTTTCAAGACAAGAAAGTACATAAAGCATTCTATGACTTTATTACCCACCCTGTAGATGGCATGTTTAAGGGACCCTATCTTTCACTTCGGTTACCTTTTGTCAAAGCTAATCAAGAAGAGATAGAGAATGTGCCTTTGACGATCAAGCCTGACTGGCCACCTTATGATCATCAAGTAAAAGCATGGCATAGATTAAGTACAAGGGATAAAAAACCTGAACCCACATTGATTACTACTGGAACAGGTTCGGGCAAAACAGAGTCTTTTTTGTTTCCAGTATTGGATTATTGCTACCAACAGAAGCATCGTTTTGGTATTAAGGTGATCATTCTCTATCCAATGAATGCTTTGGCAACGGATCAGGCAGAACGTTTGGCTGATGCTATTTTTGGAGACCCAAGACTGAAGGGAAGTATCACAGCAGGACTTTTTATTGGAGAAGGGAAAGGCAATAAGAACTTCCCTACTACGATGGGTCCAAAAAATATTATCGAGAACCGTGAGACTATTCTTGGTTCACCTCCTGATATCTTATTGACCAATTTCAAGATGTTGGATTACGCTTTGATGAAGGCTAATTATCACGATCTCTGGGCAGGGAATCTTCAGGACATAGACTTACTTCAGTTTCTTGTTTTAGATGAACTACACACCTATGATGGGGCACAGGGGACTGATGTTGCCAACCTGATCAGAAGACTGAAGTTAAAGATTAATCTACCAAAAAATCATCTTTGTCCTGTGGGTACATCAGCCACAATAGGTTCAGGTCTTGAGGCCCCACAGCTTTTGGCAGAATATGCTTCCAAAGTTTTTGGAGAAAAAATTGAAAGTGATTGTGTGGTTTCGGAAAAAAGACAAAAAATTGAAGATTTTTTTGAAACAGGAGATGGCTTAAGAGACCAAAATCCAAGCATCAAAGCACTCAAGGAAAGCAGTCCGTCAGCAGATGAACCTTTTGAGGTTTTCGTGCAAAAGCAGCTTCAAATTTGGGGATTGTCCGAAGAAAATTTATCCCATCAATTACGCGAACTCCGTATTGTAAGAGACTTGGTGGAAGTACTGAATGAAAGGGAGGGCATTTTTACGCTTGACCAGTTGGCTAAAATGCTGTCAAATAAAAATGTAAACTTCAGAGACACTTATCCTCAATGGAGTGAGTCACTAAAGTTTAGTCCCAAAGAAGCAATGATTCAGTCACTTTTTGCCATTATAACACAAGCCAAGGAATTGGATATATTGAGTGGAAAAATATCTCCATTTCTTTTTGCCCAGACTCAGCTTTGGATCCGAGAACTTAGTGGTTTGTTAAGAGCTGTGGAGACTAAGCCACGTTTTACTTGGAAAGATCATGTAAGCCCTGAAGAGAATACTTTGGCGATGCCTCCCTGGTTTTGCAGGGAGTGTGGAGCCTCAGGTTGGTTAGGAGTGAAGCATGATAATAAAGAGCGCTTTGAAAAGGATATCAATGATGTATATGGGAAGTTTTTTGAAAACCATAAACATATCTACTTTTTCAATGAAACAGGAAGGTTCTCCAATGCAGATGCAGTAGCAGTTGGCTATGAACCTACGGATCACTTTAGAACCAATGTGAGCTCGGAAAATTTAGAATTTCACACTAAATACCAAGAGGGTAGAGTTGATATTTCTGCCTTCAGAAAACTCAACACCAATAAAAGGTCTGAGCATTATTGTCCTGAATGCAATACAAAAAACACTGTTGCTATCATAGGTACTCGTATCCCGACACTTAGTTCGATTGCGGTAAGTCAGACGCTTTCTACAGATCTTGATGGACAAAATGAAAAACAAAGAAAAGTATTAGCGTTTACCAATGCAGTACAAGATGCAGCACATCAAGCAAGTTTTGTAGAAGCAAGAAACTACCGCTTCACATTTAGATCATCACTTCAAAAAGTCATCAATCAACAGGAGGGAGCAGTTAATTTATCTCAGCTCGCAGATAACTTTATTAAGTACTGGAAATCAAATTCGGATGAAAGTGGTGTTAATTCATTAGATGCATTTTATTACAGATTCTTTCCTACCGATTATTTGGGAAAATCTTCACCACGGGATTATGTTGATCATGGTAAATATTCTCAGGTATTTCAAAAAGAATTTGACCATAGAGTAAGGTGGGAAATATATGCTGAATTTGGTTATA
This sequence comes from Belliella calami, assembly GCF_022549695.1. Classification (GTDB taxonomy): domain Bacteria; phylum Bacteroidota; class Bacteroidia; order Cytophagales; family Cyclobacteriaceae; genus Belliella; species Belliella calami. Next base: position 512,685 of record NZ_JAKZGS010000001.1, read on the forward strand.
ATTCTTTAATTGGACGAACACTCGAAAAAACGGGTTCATCAGGTGTGTTTTTTGATAAGGAGGCACTTTCCAAAGTTTGGGAAAGGGTTAAACCTTGGTTGGTCGATAATGAAGTGTCACAATCAATTCAGGAAGAAGATTTTAATAAGTTCCTTGCCTTGCTTTTACATCGAATACGAAGTAGAGGAGGAATCAATCATGTGTTTTTTGATAAGTTTAGAGAAAAAAGCTTAAGTCTTTTCGATCTCAATTGGAATAAAGACAAGCGTCATTTTTTGAACAAAAGATTTCATCCAAGAAACCGTTTGCCAAAATTACTCACTTTTGAAAAAGAAACGAGAGGAATATTAGATAGCAGTTTTGCAACTACAAACAACTGGTTCCACAGCTATTTCAAGAAGTCATTTCAAATGACTGGTAATCACTCTGATTTTCTAAATGAATTTTACACCCAGGTGATTTCTGCATTAGAGGATGTAGAAATCTTAGACAGAAAATCAGCCGGGAATCAAGTGAACTTTGCTATCAAACCTGAAAGCTTGAGGGTGAGTAAGAACGTAAGAACTTTACGCTGTGATTCATGTGAACATGAAGTATATACAGCAGATGCTTACTTGGGGATTGAAGGCGGAAAATGTTTGATGTATAAGTGTTCCGGAACTTATGCCCAAATTGATACAGGAGAAGTGGTTGCTGAACCAAATTACTATCAATTAGTCTATAATAGGAACAGGTCTCCAAGAATTTATGCTGCTGAGCACACAGGTCTTTTAGAACGTAAGCCAAGAGAGCTCCTTGAAAAAGACTTTAAAGAAAGGCCTAAGTTTAATTCCAAAAATGTAATGGTTGCTACCAGTACCCTTGAAATGGGTATTGATATAGGTACGCTTAATACAGCAATAAATAATTCCATACCACCTCTACCATCCAACTTTTTACAACGTGTAGGTCGAGCAGGACGTAAGTCAGGCTCAGCTTTATTGGTGAATTTTGCCCAAAGCAAATCGCATGATTTGTTTTATTACCAAGCGCCTTTGGATATGATGGCAGGAGAGGTGAATACACCTGGTTGTTATCTTGAAGCCAAAGAAATCTTAAAGAGACATTTCTTCGCATATTGTATAGATAGCTGGACATCAGCAGATCATAAGGCGAATAATATTCCTCCAAATATCAGGTTCTTAAAGCTTACTTTAGAGAGCCTCCAAAGTGCTGATTTTTTTATGAATAGAATCTTGAATTTTGTTAAATCAAAAGAAGAAAAGCTATTTGAACGCTTCAAGTTACAATATGAAAATGAGGTTGATGATGAGGTTTTCATTGGACTTCAGCAAAATTTGAAAAGTGATCAATTCTATCATTACCATCGAAATATTTTTGACAGTTTACGAAAAGAGATTGCTGATATACAAGAAAAAAGGGCTGAATTGCTAAAAAGAATAAAGGAATCTAATTTGGGTGAGGGCGATCCTGAACGTAAAGAACTGGAGTCTGAAGCAAGGAACCTGAACGGAATCATCCATAGTATTCGTAAAAGAAATACCTTGGAATTCCTTACTAATGTGGGGGCTTTACCAAACTATGCATTTCCAGAGACGGGAGTCACTTTGTTGGCTAAGGTACTGGGTAATCAAGCGGAAGAGAGCACCAAAGCACCAATCAGTAAAGATTTTGAAATCGTCAGAGGTGCAAGTCAAGCAATAAAAGAATTAGCTCCTGACAACTATTTCTACTCCCAATCTTATAAGTTTAAAGTATCAGGTTTAAATACTTTTGATTGGACTGATAATCACAATTTTCATCTCAAGCGCTTCTGTTCCAATTGTGATCATTTGGAAATTGGTGTTGGTGGTACTTCAGAACCTAATTGTCCAAAATGTAAAGATCCGTCTTGGGGTGCAGCGTCAAATCTTCATTATTTCGCAAAACTTACGAGTGTCAAGTCTTTTAACAATGAAGCTGATGCATTTTTAAAGGATGACAAAGAAGACAGGGATAAAATCATTTATCAAGTCAATAGGCATTTCGAGTTCAAAGTGAATCATTCTGCTGGGGCCTGGGCAATGAAGGAAATTCCATTTGGGATTGAATTTGTAAAAAATGTTACAATCACAGATGCCAATCTGGGGAAGCATGGTCAAATTGATGCAAGAAAAGTTAAAATTAATAATGCTGAAGTTCCTGCTCACGGTTTTGTAACGTGTAGGTATTGTGGTAAATCATCTTCTGATATAAGGGATGGAAATTACAAGTTTCATTATGGTTACTGTAAGCACAAAGGGAAAGAATATAAAGGTAAATCTGATGATGTTTTTGCAGAGGTTTTTCTTTTTAGGGAAGTTCAGACAGAGGTGTTAAAAATATTATTGCCTGTTCAAGACTTTAATTCTGAAGCAGAAATCAAAATGTTTCAAGCCGGAATTGAGTTGGGATTAAAAAAATATTTTAATGGTAATCCTCAGCATATAGCTATTTCTGAATATCGAGAATTTAATCACCATACAGGAAAGTTTGATCGATACTTAGTACTGTATGATACTGTCCCTGGAGGTACAGGATATTTAGAGAAGCTTTTTGACTTTTCGAATTTTAGCAAACTCCTCAGTTTAGCATATTATGAAATAAAGAACTGCTCGTGTCAGCATCATGGAAAGGATGGTTGTTACAGATGTATTTATTCTTACAGCAATCAGTACTATCAGTCTGACTTGAGTAGAGAGCGTGCAGAGAAACGTTTCGCAGAGATTGTTCAGAAATCAGAAAGCTGGGAGTCTGTACCTCAAGGTTTGGGGAAAATCACGGCAAGTGGTCAGATTGAAGAATCTGAATTAGAAGAAAGATTCGTTAGAAGCTTAAGAATTTTAGCCGAAAATAAAGAAGAGTGGTTTTTCGAGGATATCAAAGAAGATGGTAGTGTTAGCTATATTCTGAAATATAAGAGCGCATTTTCGTCACTCACATTCCATATCAGGCCACAGGTAGTTCTTGGACCACAATATGGAGTTAGGTTTATTACAAGGACAGATTTCTTAATTATTTGCACATCAGCAAGTTTCAATGGAAATGGCTTCGATGATTTAGAAAGGATACCTCGGATTGCGATCTACTTGGATGGTTTTCAATATCATGCTTCAGCTGAGAATAATAGGTTTTTAAATGATTTGGAAAAACGTCAAGGTATAATAGAGAATGCTCAATATCTAACATGGACATTGACATGGGAAGATGTAGAACGGTTTGATGCCAGCTTTCTTGGAGGTGAAGAGATAAAGAAAGCAGAAGACTTCCTTTTTAAATTATCAAAACAAGAGGGATACAAAGAAACCAAGAAGAAGATATTGGAAAACTTTGGCTCGAAAGATCCAATAAAAGTGTATGATGCAAAAAATAATTTTGAAAGGTTATTGACTTTGTTAAAATTCCCCATCAAGAATGAGGTATCGTTCCATTATGCATGGAGTCTAAATTTACTTGTCTATCAAAAGAAATTATTTTCTCCAAGTTTTCATCCTGATCATATTCAAAGAGTGTTTTTTGAAGATGATTATTGGAATCAATATGCCATAGATCAAAGGACTCAAGATGCTTTAATTCCATTTGAGGGAGTTCCTTACGGATCATTGTTTGAAATGAAAGCAGCAGTGAACCTGAAAAAGTGGGAAATATTCTCTCACTTTAAAATTAAAGCAGCGGAAAATATAGATAAGGAAGAATGGAATCGTTTCTGGGTTTTATTCAATATGCTTCAGATTGCTGATTTTGTTGAAGAAGATACAGGTATAGAGAAGATTGAATCACATTATAGCCTTGAAGAGCTATTATTAAACTTTCCTGATATCATTTATCATGATGTTTTGACTAAACTATACCACAAGAATTATATCAAAAGCCAAGAGGAGGAAATAAGATTATATACAGCATTAGATGACGAGGGGAATCCATTGGCAGAAGCAGAATTAATAATTGATCATTTAAAGTTGGTTATTGGACCAATTGGCGATCAAAGTGCTAAATATTTTGAGAGTATAGGATACCGAATTGGAAATCAAGAAGAATTAAAAAATATTGAGATATGAAGTTATTGTTTTACGACAAGTTTTTTGAATCATTGATAGAATTGCCAAAGGGAATTCAGAAAAAAGTGATTGATTTTCAGAGGAAATTTAGGGATAATTCTAAGTCTGCTGCCATTCATTTGGAACCAATTCAAAGTTTCAGAGATAGTTCACTAAGGTCTGCAAGAGTAGATCAAACTTATCGGGCAATTATAAAGGTGCCTGAGTCAGGTGAGACATACTATTTGCTGTGGATTGATCATCATGATAAGGCTTATGAATGGGCCTCCAATAAGGTTTTCCAATGGAATGAAAACACCCAAAGCATGCAGGTGTTCACCGCTCCCGAAGTATTGGAAGAGCAGAGTGAAATTACGGTTGAATCGGATCTTGTAAACGTTGATGGATTGTTCAAAGATTTTGATGATCAAGATTTATTGAAAATTGGGGTTCCAGCAGTATTACTCCCTTCCATAAGAGGTATATTTAACCTTGATGATTTGGAGAAAATTGAAAAATTTATTCCTCAGGATACTTTTGAAAACCTTTTTTATCTTGCTGATGGTGCAGGTATTGAACAGTTGATTTTTGAAATAGAAGAGGGAAAAGCAAGCTCTGTGATTGAAGAAGAGCAGGTTCGAAGTATAAATAATCAGCGAAGTTTTATTGAGTTAACTGACGATGATCTATTCAATGAAATTTTAGAGGGTAATCTAAAAAAGTGGAAATACTATTTACACCCTTCACAAAGAAAACTGGTGACAAGTTCATTCACTGGAACTGTTAAAGTTTCAGGAGGAGCCGGCACAGGTAAGACGGTAGCTGCTCTTCATAGAATGAAATTTCTTGCGGAAACAAGGAGCGCTGGTGAAAAAATTCTTTTTACAACTTTTACCACAGCACTCACCACCAATTTAAAGAATTTAGCCAATGATCTTGAAATAAATCTTTCGGACATTACAATTTCTAATATTGATGCGCTTGCTTTTGATTTAGTGAAAGAGTTTTTCTTAGTCCCAAGACAATACAAGGTCTTTGGGATGAATAATATTAAGAAACCAGAGGAGATATGGGAAGAAGTGTTGGGGGCTGTTTTAACGTCTTTTGATGCTGAATTTTTAATCAAGGAATATACCGATATCATTTTGTATCATGATGTCAAAAGCCTTGTAGAATACCTTAAAGCTCCCCGTATGGGAAGAGGTAAAGCGATAAGCAGGACTCAAAGAAGAGATATATGGACGTTAGTCGAAAAATATAATAGTGCTAAAGCTCAATATAACTATTACCATAAAGAAGAAATGTACAACATGTTGGTTAATTTCCTTAATGAACATGATACAAAAGTATATGATTATGCTTTAGTAGATGAATTACAAGATTTTTCAAATGTTGAGCTTCGTGTTGTTAGAGCACTTGTAGGAGAAAAGGCAAATGACCTTTTCTTGGTTGGTGATCCACTCCAGAAAATTTATGATAAACGAATAAATTTCACCCAAGCAGGAATTAATATTAGGGGAAAACGAAGCCGAAGGTTGAGAATTAATTATAGAACAACAGAAGAAATTAAAAAGCTTGCAATGTCTATCGTCAATGACGAGCACTATGATGACTTTGATGGACAAGAGGAGGAAAAAGGAGGGTATGTTTCCTTATTCCATGGTCAACTTCCACAATATAAAATCTTTCATTCCAAGGATGAAGAGATTGATTTTGTATTACTTGAAATCGGGTTACTCTTGGAAGGAGAATATAAGCCAGAAGAGATCACAATTTCTTCAAGAACCAGAAATGGTCTTAAAGATTTTAAGTCCAAGCTTCATATTTTGAACATACCATACACCGAATATGAAAACGGGAAGAAGGTTGGACATCAAAATGGTATTAATCTTTTGACCTTTCACAACATTAAGGGGTTGGAGTTTAAACAAGTTTTCTTGGTAGATGTGAATAATAGAAGCTGTCCAAAGTATTTCGAAGAATTAGAGAATTGGTCAGAATCGGATAGACTTAGCTATTTCAAGAATGAAAAATCACTTTTATACGTAGCTGTTTCTCGCGCTATTCAGAGGGTTTCGATAACTGGAATCGGCAGTAAGTCTAAGTTGGTTCGGATTTGAAAAAGTAATTTTATGCCTTCAAGTGCTAAAATTAAAAAAATCCATAATGATGGTTGTTTTTAAGAAGTGAAGAGAATAAAACATGAATATCCGCCTACTTGAACGTAGGCGGATATTCATGTTTATCAATTAAAAAGCAGTAAAATTAAGGGATGGAATTTATTTTTATTCAATTTCAAACCTAAAACTTACACCCTCTTCCCCTTTCCTGCCTTGGGAATTTTGGGACTGTTTGGAAGGTTGACAGCGACCTTGCTCTCTAATTTTTCCTTATAGTTCAGGTCTTTTTTCCTGACTTCGACAGTCGTCAGTCCCATTTAATCGTAAGGTTTTGATAGATAATGTTTTATATTTTTTTTTTTTTTTTTTGAATTTGGGTGTCCCAGAGGTAATTTTGATTACTTTTAAGCATGTTTGTCCGCAAAAAGCCCAATAAAAGTGGCAAGATCAGTGTTCAGGTAATAGACAAGGTAAGGGGAAGTTATAAAGTCGCCAAAACCATAGGCAGTAGTTCCGATCCTGCAGAAGTTGAAGAGCTTTTTTCTTTGGGAGAAGAGTGGATCAGGAATTATAAAGGCATTATTGACATTCCCTTCAACAGTGAAGAACAGGTTGCAGAATCTGTCTTGGAAAGTGTAGAAAACATTACTGTTTCAGGTACAGAACTCCTCCTGAATAAGATATTCAATGATATTGGGTTCAACGTAATAAAAGACGATATTTTTAAGTGGCTTGTTTATTCCAGGATATGTTTTCCGGCCAGCAAACTCAAGACCTGCGAATACCTGCAGACCTATCATGGCCTTGATTTTCATGTTCAGGATCTATACCGGTATATGGACAAGCTTTACAACAATTATAAAGAGATAGTACAGCTGATCAGTTTTGGTCACACCAAGAAAATACTGGGAGGAAGTATCAATATTGTCTTTTACGATTGTACCACACTCTATTTTGAAGTAGATCAGGAAGATGATCTCAGGAAGACCGGTTTTTCCAAAGAAGGCAAGCATCAGAATCCCCAGATAGTTTTGGGTTTACTGGTAGGTCTTGATGGGTACCCTTTGGCTTATGAGATTTTTGAGGGCAATAAGTTTGAGGGGCATACCATGATTCCGGTAATAGAGACATTTAGGAAAAAGTATAATCTGCCCGCCCCGATAGTTGTGGCAGATTCTGATTTGCTTTCCAAAAGCAATATCAAAGAATTACTTGATAACGGATATGAGTTCATTCTTGGGGCTTGTCTTAAGTCTTCCGGCACTAATCAAAAAAACAAAGTGTTAGCTCTAGAGCTGGAAAATGGAGAGAGTGTTTCTGTGGATTGGGAAGAGAACCTTAGAATGGTTGTGAGCTACTCGGAAAAGAGGGCCAAAAAGGATAAGATCAACAGGGAAAAAGGGCTTAAAAAGCTCGAAAAACAGTTAGCTACAGGGAAACTCAACAAAACCCACATCAACAACAGAGGCTATAACAAATACCTAAAAATGGAAGGTGAGATAAAGATTGCCTTGGATATGGAAAAGTTTGAACAGGATGGGCAATGGGACGGTCTCAAAGACTACATCACCAATACAAAGCTTGACAAAGAACAGGTGATTGAGAATTACAACAACTTATGGAAGATTGAAAAGGCCTTCAGAATAACCAAAAATGATATCAAAGTAAGACCAGTTTTCCATTACAAGCAAAGGAGAATAGAAGCCCATATCAGCATTGCATTCGTAGCTTACAAGGTCTACAAGGAACTCGAAAGGCAGTTGAATGAAAAAGAAGTAAACCTTTCACCACAAAAGGCAATTGAAACAGCAAAAGGTATTTACACAGTAGAAATCCAACTCAAATCAACAGGTAAAAAGCTGAGGAAAACCCTGTTTTTGAACGAGGGTCAGCAAAAACTGGCAAAAATGTTCGATTTTTGATTTTGGGTGTCCCAGTGTCGAAGTCAGGACAGGCAATACAATATGGATCAAATTGTAGAGGCATATGAATATGTTGAAACTGGCCATAAGACTGGCAATGTTATATTGAAAATAGCAGACTGAAGGGTTGTTTCCTGAATAAAACGATCAATTCATTTTATTTCCATCAATTAGTTTTAGTAAATTTTTTACACAAATTAGGAAGATCAAAACCTTAAACTAACCTTTCACGTCTCAGTATTCATAACCAAAAATATCATCAGCATGAAACACCTTTTTAAATTTGCACTAGTAGGTTTTGTTTTAATTTTAGGCTGCAACACAGAAGATGATTCCCCAAACATGTTATCAGTATTGGGTGAGTGGGAGTTGGCCGAAGTAGGCTTTCAATGGCAGGCAGACCCAGATGACTTTGAACTTCCTATTGATAGGTATCAGTTTAATCAGAACAATACGTTTAGTAGGATTAGAGAGTCTGATAGCGGGGTCAAAAATGCCAGTGGAACTTATGTAATAGAACCTGCAACTGAGGAGGATGTAAATGCCTTGTTTTATATTACATTGGATTATGAGCAAGGAGAAGAAATGATAGGAAATTGTGAAGGAGGTGGATATGAGGAGGGAAAAGAATATTTATTTATTAACTCGGAAAAAAGACTAAGAAATACATGGGATCAATGTGATGGTCCAACCTATATTTATGATAAAATTGAGTAAAATTGACTATTTATTATGATAAGTTTGACTTTAACATAACAGCAGATTATTCCAATAGCAAAGGTCAAAAGTACAGCAGTAGTGTTCGGGATATTTTATTTCATATTATCAATCACTCTACTTACCACAGGAGCCAAATTGCAAGTGAATTAAAAAATCAAGGGATCGAGCCATTGATTACTGACTATATTTTCTTCAAACGCTAGGATGCTGAATGAACACTTAGAATTCTATCATCAAATTATTTAAGCTGCACCCCTTACCTCGGTGAAACTGCAAGCCAAGATATTCTAGCAGAAGAGTCATAGATTTTTAAAATATCCTTACTTCAATATAGGTGGCTTTTTTTCAAGAATCATCAAACCTTCAATTTCCAAATCCCTCAATTTCATTCCAGCAAGGATAAATTCAACAAATCAGTCAATGTTTATGATGTTCAAAGGTTGCTAGCACATCATGTCCTAAAGTAACTATATTTACCTTGATCCTTATTTTTGACTATTTGAGATCAGAAAAGCAAAAAAAACTATCTCTGACAATTAGTCCAATATCAAAAGTCCTTAATACAAATTCTGATCGACACGATAATCTATCATGGCTTTCTAAAAATCACCCCAATCAATTCATGGAGCTTTTCTTCTTTTTGTTTTATGACCGGGAAGATGTATGCCTGAAATCCAAATGAAGCCGTTGTTTTCATGGACGGTATTCTCGAGGTTAGTGTATTGCGTAAGGATGGGTTCATTGATTATCTTGTCTAAAAATGTAATGGCTATATGAGCGGGATGCTCTGAGGGAAGAAAGTCTTCCAAACTACGTGGAAGGAGCATCGACAGGTTGTGATCATAATCTTTAAAGACCATTCTCTATTCTTGTTTTTCCGAAAATCAAAACAATAATTTTAAGTTAGACAAGAAAAAGGTTTCCAGAGAAATTTGGTAGCTATACATTTTTAAAGAGAATTTTGAAGTAGCCACTTTTTCTTATTGAAAGGTTTTTTTATTGATAATTGACATGTATCCTTTATTTGTAGTTAAAAAATCATATACGTTATTAAAGGACTTTCAAATGACAATTAAATATTTAATGGAATTGATTAAGTTTGAAAAGTTTGATTTGAGTAAAGAAAATCAAAGCTTAAAAAATTTTAAATTCACAATTTCCAATAAGTCCAATAAGACATATTACCAGGTTGCTTATAAATTAGTTTTTTACATGAAAACCATACTTCTTGTTTTACTGTGTTCTATTTTGTCTTTTGGTACTGCCTTTGCAAGAAAAGGTATTTCCGAAACTGAAAAACTTGCTGCAACGGCCAAAGTCTGGGGGTTTTTGAAATACTACCACCCTACCGTTGCCAAGGGAAAGTTTGACTGGGACAGGCAACTTTTGGATCTTCTACCCCTTGTATACAATGCGGAAACCAAAGAAGAATATTCTGACATCATTATGGATTGGATTGAATCCTTAGGAAATATCAAAATTTGCAAAAATTGTCAAATGGAATCTCGAGCGGATCATTTCGAAAAAAATCTCGATTTATCTTGGTTTAAAGACTCTGACATTTTCACCTTATCACTTAGTGAAAAGCTTCAATTCATAGAACGGAACAGATATCAAGGTAAACCTTATTACATCAATAATGGAGGTAAGAATTCTACCCTTATCATTAGCAATGAAAAATCTTATGAAAATTTTGATTGGACAGTAAAGTCGATGCGGATTTTGTCATTGATCAGGTATTGGAATACTATTGAATATTATTATCCGCACAAGTACCTAATCGATACAAAATGGGATACAGTACTTTTGGAAATGATCCCCAAGTTTAATGATCCAACTTCCGAACTTGATTTTCACTTGGCTATGCTTGAGCTTGTCGTCAAAATCGATGATAGTCACGGATATTTTTCAACTGAATTGATCAATCAGCATTTTGGACTTAGATTGATCCCGGCAGTTTTTAAGATTATCGATAACAAAATCGTCTTAACAGGTTTTTATAATAAGGATTTGGCAGCTACAAATGATCTTGAAGTTGGAGACATCATCAGCAAGATTGAAGGGATAACAGTTTCTGAAATCTTAAGGGAAAACTTAAGGTATATCAATGGATCAAATTACAGCACAAAACTCAAATATGCATTTGGAAAAATTTATCCAAGCTCTTCAGACAGTGTTGAAGTTAAGATTGACAGAAAAGGTATCACCAAAACTCGTAAATTAGCTAGATATCAAAGAGATGAATTCATTTCCAAGCCAAACCAAAAGGATTGGGAAATTTTCCAAGACAATATTGGATATATCAACCTTAAAGGAATTGACGGGAAGGAATTAATGCATGCTTTTGCTAGTTTGGAAAATACAGTAGGGATAATCATTGATTTGCGTAATTATCCGCAAGAATTTTTCGGAAACCATTTCAAAAATTTTTTGGGGGCTAAAAACGAAGTCATCACCAAGGTAATTAAACCAGACTTCAAATATCCAGGAAAGTTTATAGTTTCGGATCAAAAAGCAACCACCAAAGTCTCGAAGTACAAAGGGAAAGTGATTTTGCTTGTTGATGAATATACTCAAAGCCGTGCCGAATTTACTGCCTTACATATTCAAAATGGGTACAATGTCACTACTGTTGGGAGCCAAACCGGAGGTGCCGGTGGAGTCATGATCCCCATTGAATTTGTTGGTGGATTCCAGTCATATTTTACAAGCAGTGGCATTTTCCTACCTGATATGACTCCTATTCAAAGAAAGGGCCTTCCGATTGACCATGAAGTCAGGCAAAGTCTTGAAGGAGCTATTGAAAGTAAAGACGAGGTACTTGATAAGGCTGTAATGTTGGTCTTGGAGAAATAGAAATTACATGATGACAATCAGTTATGTAACTTTAAAAACAATAAAATAGAGAAAAAGGAAATAGAGCAGGTTTTTCATTGCTTCGAAGCTTATTAATTGATACTTGCTTAAATCCTTATCACAAGTAGCTTTGTCAAGATTATTGACAAGAAACCCACTTGATTTTTACAATCAATTTTGGAAAGAGGGAGGACCAGCATCAAGAAAATCACATCAACCTGAAACACATTTCCCAATTTAGTCCAATCATTAAAAAATAGTCACCTGGTCATTAGCAACTCAATAATCTGCACGGGTGCTTTTACTACATAAGCATCCTTATCTTCAATATTCTTCAATGCTACAAGCTCTAATTCGTAAATCAGCCCCAACACAAACACCTGGTCCATTTTATGAACCTCATATAGGTCGTCAAACTTTTTCTTCCCTGTCAGGTTAATCCCATATTGATGGAATACATGGGTTATTTTTTTTAATAGATTGAAATTATTCATGTTGTTAAGTTTAACTTATTCGCCAATGATCTTACTTTGTGCCTCGGGACTAGGAGACCATATTGGTTCTCCCAGCTTTTCCCAAGGACTTTTAATCAAAATTTTTAGCTTTGAATTCATCGCTTCTAGAAGTTTTTCTATCGTTCTAGCTGCTTACTTTTCACCTTCTTTTTCCGCATAGCCTCCAGCCCAAAATGCCACTACCATAGAACCTAAACTAGAACCTACTACCAAGTCAACTGGAACCTGATTTCTTTCTAACACTTTATGTATACCAATATGCGCATAGCATCGGGGTCCACCACTTCCAAAGAGCAATGCAACTTCTGGCTTGGGATAAATTTCAGTAACTTAACCATAGCTTTAGGACTATCATAAGCAACATAATTCAAGGTTTTACTACAGTAAGTAAAATGCAATAATTATATCATAATCAAATATCTGAATATCAGTAAATTAACACCATTAAATATAAGGGTAAGCTCCATTTTATAAATAATCCCTATTCATAACTTTCAGTAAAAAAGCGAATGAAATTAAGGCCTGTCCTATACCCAGAAAAGTCAGAGGTCGAAAGCTAAACTCCGAATGCACTTAGATAAAATCTATAATTTCACGCATCATAAGGAAAAAGGACATCAGGAAAACTACCAACATTATTCTCACTTGGTATATAATTGAAGTGACAGTACTGGATATCAGATACATAAAACCCATCTGAATCATCATAAAAGGAAGAAAGAAATTCTCCCCAGGTTGTGCTAGGAAACCTGAAGGAACAATCCAAAACCCACCTTTGAACAATAGCAAAAATGCCATTAGAAAATAAACCAATGAAAAGCTTATGAAGACACGTTTGTACATCACTCAACAGTTTTTCTCAGATGATTGTTGGGAATTTGGAGTATCATAGAAAGACCTTTGGTAGGATTTTCTGCTTGCTCTTTAAGTTTCACTAACCATTCATCATGCTGCTTCCTTAACTTGTTCGGCAAAAAGACTTTTTGTAACCTGGCCAATCTTCCCGTTTGAGATTCAACGGTGACAACCTTACAACCATTCTCAGTTGGAATAATCAGCCATGCATGATATCCTTGGATTTTAGGTTCATCAAACTGCCAGGCCAATGCTTTGTTAGGCTCAAACTGCGTGACAGTGTTATTAAGCTCTTGCCCCATCGACTTCCAAAAGACTTTGGCCTGAGCAGAAAGATTACGCTGTTGAGGATTTTCAAATTGGATATTTTGGATATTGTTATACCATTTACTCCAATCACTTGCCTCGATCAAAAGCTTCCAAACCACGTCTGGTGCTGTATTGATTTCGATTTCGTTGTATACATAGAAATCCGACTTTTCTGGATTGAATTGTTTCGGCCATTCAATCAAATTGGTTTCAGGATTAAATTTTTTACTGCTGATTTGAGCATTTACCACACTGAAATTAAGCATGATAAGAAGTATTGATAAGTAAGTTTTCATAATTGATTTTTAAAGATTGGATGAATAGATTTTAGATTTGGATTCAGGGAAAAGCGGTCTACCCTGAAGTGCCTGATATAAAGTGAAGGCTGCCAAAGCCGCATATAACAAACCCACCACAAGTGTCAGCTTTGTATTCTTCAAGACATAAAATGCTAGAATGGGCAAAACCTGTAAAGCATGCATCCCAATAAAGTGGGCAATTCTGAGGTCACCCACTAACCTGCTCCAACCAACAATAAATAGGGTGGAATTGTCATTGCTCAGACCAACGGTATGACTCAAACGTCCTCCCATCAAGAAACCCTGAAAAGAGAAAATCACAAAAATAAAAATCCCCAAGCGTATACCCCACAAATAGTAGTTGGGCAAATTTGGAAAGGCCTGACTAAAGAAGAGCAGCCCCACAAAAGCGGTATAGATCGTGACCATGGTAGCGGCCAGTGCCATCAGGGAAAACATCATGGAGTAAAATGGACTACTGACGTTGTAGTGGGAAATTTTTCCCTGTCCTGCCATAAAGGCGATATAAGCGATTTCAAATCCCAATAAAAGGATGACCGACCAATTAAAAACGCTTATGTTGAAATCTGTCAGATAGTAACAATACCAAGCCATTGCCCAAGCGAACAAGAAGGTAGAGAAAGCAAACTTGAAAGGTTTGTACCAGGCATTGACCTGGTACACCTGTACATTGGAAACCCTGGTCATAGCCAAAAAGACCAAAGAGAGTAGTAAACACAAGAGACCAAAATAAAAGAGCGTTGCGTTCCTTTCTTTCATTTCAAAGACAAAACCAAGCATAGCCATCACGACTTTGGACTGGCCAAATTTTTCTTGATCTTCATCATGATAACCGAAGGCGTGACCCTTGGCAAATTGGATATAAACCAATTATTGAAGCCAACAACCTTCTTTCCTTTCCCATGAAGTAATAATTTCACACCAGCCTCAGCAACATCTTTTGCTGGCATTGGCTTATTTGTATTCATGGCGTTGGTTTTCCGCATTTCTTGGGTATGAAAGGGCGTTTCAACTGTCCCAGGACATAATGCCGTAACAATAACTCCAGAATCCTCCAGTTCTGTAGCTATGGTTTCTGAGAATGCCAAAACAAATGCCTTGGTGGCAGAATAGACCGAATAATAAGGCAAAGGTAAAAAAGACAGCAACGAGGCTACGTTCATGATCCGACCGGATTTCATCTCAGCCATGTCTCGAGCAAAAAGCTTGGTAAGTATCATCAGGCTACTGATATTCAGGTGAACCATATCCAACTCTTTTTCTATGGAAGTTTCTAAGAAACTTCCATAGTCTCCAAATCCTGCATTATTGACCAAATGGCTCACCTTTAATTCATGGACTTTGGTTAACTGATAAAATTCCAGGGTTGCTTGAACATCGGATAGATCAACCTGAAAATATTTTATATCTATGCTATATTTACTCGATAATTCCACCTGCATTTTCTGCAGTATATGTTTGCTTCTTGCAACTAGTATCAAATTGAATTTTTTAGCAGCCAAGAGCTGAGCCATTTCATAGCCTATGCCAGAAGATGCTCCAGTGATTAAAATATATTCCTTCATTTCTTTATTGTTTAAGTAATTAGTCAATTCTTGTCCATGTTTCGGACCTTCCGAAAAGGGAAACGCCTACAAAGCCCCTCACTTCAAGTTGATTTGGTTTTTTAAGGGTCATTTTACAGGAATAAGTCTTCCCATCTTTGGGTTCGTAAATGGTACCGGAAGACCAAAGGTTCTTGTTTTCGAACTTGAAATCATTCAGAATAGTCAATCCTACCAGATCTCGGTTTTTCTTTGCTGGGTCAGGATTGTTAACGTCCTTGGTCGGACCACCGGTCCCCCAAATAATATCTCCGTAAAACATATCTCCTTTTCGGTAAATTTTGAATTTGGCATCGCCTTTTTCATTTTTCCATTCTCCAACAACATCATTTGAGGGGGATTGTCCTTGAGCTTGAATGCCATGCACAGGAAAGAAGTATAGCATCAATAGTATTGCATGTGATTTCAGCATATTTGATAGGGTTAAAGTGTTTCGATTTTTGGTGGAATTAACTTGTACATTACGGGTGTCACAATCCTCGAAAGGATGGTGGAACTGATCAGCCCTCCGATCAGGACTATTGCCAATGGTGATATTTGTGGGTTAGGGTTTAGGGCAAGTGGAAGAAGTCCTCCTATGGCAGTCAAAGAAGTGAGGACTACAGGAAGGAACCGAAGTTCTCCCGCCTGCTCAATTGCAGTCTGTAAAGCCACTCCTTCTTTGCGCAGTTGATTGGTGAAGTCAACCAACAGTATGGAATTTTTAACTTCTATACCTGCCAAGCCAATGAATCCTATGATTGCGATAAATGACATCGGGTTTCCGGTCAACCAGAGCAAACTCACGCCTCCAATGACACCTAGTGGAATTACCGAAAGCACAATCAAAAGACCTTTGAAGGTTTTAAATTGCAGGATCAATACTGCCACAAAAAGAAATACTGTAATTAAAATCACGGTAATAAAACCGCCTCCAAATGCATCATCTTCACTTTCTGCCTCACCAGACAATTTGTAAAAGTATCCCGATGGCATTTCCATAGCATCCAACTGAGGAACTACCTCTGCCAATACATCATTGGCCAATACTCCTTTTTGGGTAGAGGAAGTTACTTTTACAAATCGGTTTTTGTTGAAGTGATTGATAGTAGTTGGCGAAGTTTCAAAGTCAATGCTTGCCAACTGCTTCAGCGGGATGGCTGTCCCCTGGGCATTGTTTACATACAAATTTTCCAATGCATCCAAAGCCCTGTATTTCCCCTTAGGTGAAGTGACTACAATATCAAAATCATCCCCAATTTCATTGGTGTAAGTGCCCATGGTGAGTCCTGCCACAGCCAATCGAACAGTCCTGTCAATATCTGCGGTAAATACACCCAGTGTTCTTGCTTTTTCTTTGTTGATGTTGATTTTTAAATCAGTTTTGAGTGTATTCAATTCATTGTTAATGTATAATGCACCATCGCTAGCGGATAGAATCCTCTCCACCTCAAAAGACAACTTGCGCAGACTGTCGAGATTTTCTCCAAACACCCGGATGGAAATTGGTGCTTCAATCGGAGGACCCTGTTCAAAATCCTGAACTTCAATCTTGGCATAAGGAAAGGCGGCAAACTGATTTCTAAGCTGGTTGATCAATTTGTTTTTCAACACAGGTTTGGCATTAGGATCCATTTGAATGAAGATTTGGGCAAAATCAAACTTCTCTTCTTGCTGTGGTACATTGTAATAAATCTGGGGATTTCCCTTTCCTACATTGGTTGAGAAGTACCTGATCAGATCATTTTGCTGAAGACTATCTTCTACCATTCGGGTAATGCGGTTGCTTTCATGCAGGCTGGTCTGTAAAGGCATTTTTACATTGACAAGAAAAATGGGCTTTTCAGAAGTTGGAAAAAGTTTGAAACCAATAACAGGGAAAAGCAACAAGGATCCACCAAATAAAAGGAATGAAAAAGCCAGTGTTTTTACGGGATTCTTCAAGGCCACTTTCATCACTTTTGCATAAGTAGCTCCAATTACTTTTTTCAATGCACGGAGGAAAATATTGCCTTCGGGATTTTCATGTTCTTTTAAAAACCTGCTTGCAATAAATGGCACTATAGTGAGCGAGACTACCGTAGAAGCCAAGACACTGCAAATGACCGCCAGTGGAAGTCCACGGACAAATTCACCTGGTCCACCGGGCAAAAAAACCAAGGGTAGGAAGGCTATTATCAAAGTTGCTGTGGTGGCTATTACCGGCAAAGTGATCTGCTTGGTGGCCTTTATCGCTGCTTCTTTCCTGGTAAACCCATCCCTCAGCCATCGCTCGATATTTTCCACCACCACGATACTGTCATCCACCAACAGACCCAGAGACACGACCAGTCCAACAATACTCAGCTGATTCAGAGAAATATCAAAGGCATTCAAACCGACCAAACCTAAAGCCAGAGAAAGCGGGATAGCCAACATCACTACCAAAGAAGCACGAATACCCAATGGGGATAAAGTAAATAATACCAGCACAATAGCAATAATGAAATCAAGTCCTAATCCAGATAAGCGTCTGGAAACATTCTCAGCTTGGTCGAAATGCTTATAAAGCTTGATGTTTTCGGGAAGACTGTTTTCAAATGCTGTGATAATGGGTTCATACTTTGCTTGTGTGCTGGAAATATTACTCCCCACCTTTTGGGCGGCATTCACCAAGACAACCCTTTTCCCATTGAGACGGGTAATATGTTTCTCTTCTTCGTATTTGAAATCAACTTCTGCTACTTCCTTCAACAGGATAATTTTGCCATTGGCATTGCTGATGACAGTGTTTTCAATTTCTTCAAGGCTTGAAAACTTCCCACTAGTCTTTACATTGAAGGTTTTGTTTCCTGCAGTGAGACTTCCTCCGGGAATATTGACAGCTTCACTTTGAATACTTCCCAAAACCACATTTAGTGGTATCTGAAATGCAGCAATGCGGTCCAGTTTCAAATCAATCCTTACCTCTTCATCAGGAACACCCGATAGTTTTACCTTTTTCAAGTCCACTACTTTTTCCAACTGATCCTGAAGATCTTCTGCTTGTTTCTTCAGTTGACGGTAAGAGGCATTTTCACTCACCAAAGCCACTTGAAGGATATTTACATCACTTGGATCCACTTTTCGGATTTCAATCGAAAAAATATCTTCCGGTAGTTCATTTCGCAATGAATTTATTTCCCGTACCACTTCCTGGTACTTATCATCCACACCTACCCCATACTTGAATTCCACCCTTATAACAGCCAACCCATCTTCTATGGCTGTCACGATTTTATCAATATTCTCTAGTTCGTATATTTTATTTTCGATTGGCTTCACCACCAGCTCCTCCATATCTTGTGTGCTTGTACCGGGATAAACCACCACAATGGGATAAGTTGGAGGATTAATCTGCGGATCCTCTGCCCTAGGCATGGTCAATAGGGTCACCAGTCCAATGACCGCTACCATCACAAACATCACCAAGGTAAATTGGTAATTCTTTACTGAAAAATCTGTTAGGTTCATGGCTGTTTATTGATGAATTGGATGGTGGAAAATTCATTGAGAAAAGCGGAATTGCCCAAGATGATTTCGCTTACTCCCTCTAGGCCTTCACTGATGCTTACTCCGGTTTCAGAAAAGCTCTCAATAAGCACAGGCTGTTTTTTGACCTTGTTTTTACCATTCGGGACAAACACATAAGCCTGCTTCCCATCTGCCTCTATCAATGCTTCATAAGGAATAAGCTTGGATTTTTGCTGGTGCCCGGTTTGAATGATGGCTTTACCAAACATCCCTATCGCGGCTGATTCAGTCAGGTTGTCCAACTTGAGCTCAACCTGAAAAGAGCCTGTTCCCAAGTCTGCTGCTCCTGATTTTCTGAAAACTTGGGCTTCCCACCAGATCTCTGGAAATGCTTCCAGCATGACTTTGGCTTTATTTCCAATGGCTACTTTTGCCCATTCTTTATCAGAAAGGCCGATTTTAAGTTCCCAACTTTTATTTCCATTCTCGCTGCTTGCCAAAACTGGAGCTCCTCCAGCAATCACCTCTCCTTCGTTGGCTAGCTTTTTCACCACAAAACCGGGCTTTTCAGCATATATAAATGCGTACTTTTTGTCAAATGCCACAGATGCAAGTTTTTGCTTCGCAAGCTCAAGTGCAGTCTGACTGTTTTGCAACTGTTCCAGCGTGGCAACACTGTCTGCATAGAGATTTTCTACCCGGGAATAGTCTCTTTGGGCTTTTGCAAGGCCCAAATCAGCTTGAGTATAGCCTGATTCTATTTCAGTGAGTTTGAGAGTGGCTAGCAATTGACCTTTTTTGAAACTTTGGCCTTCATTGACATAAATTCGGTCGATGATGCCTCCAATCTTAAAAGCTTGGCGCATTTCATTTTCTGTGCTCAACAGGCCACTGCCACTGATGTAGGCCTCATCTGTTACTTCTGAAACAGGCACTAAACTGACAGCTATGACCTCAGAAGCGGTGTTATTATCTTTGGCTTCTTTTTCTTTGTTGCATGCAGCAAATGTCATTAGACAAACCAAGGCTATGATTGATAATTTATTTTCCATGTTTAATTATATTTAAGGTTAAAGGAGGCGCTCGCACGTTCGATTTCTGTAGCTTTGATATAGCAATCATATAGTGAGATACTCTGTTGAAGTTGAGCTGAAACCCATTGATTTTGAGCATCCAAAAGTTCAATAAATAAGATTTGAGCTTCTTTGTATAGCTTCATTGAATCCCTATAAGCACGTTCAGCACTAAGCATTTGCTTATTTGCTCCTTCAAGATCACTTTGGGAAGCTTCATAATTGTTCTGACTAATTAGCAGTTGCATGCGAAGCTGTTCAGAGACCTGATCAATTTTTGAGATGGTGATATTCTTATCCATTTGAGCCTGCTTGTTAACATATCTATTTAGGCCTCCGGAGAAAATGTTCCATTGAAGTGATACTCCAAAAAAGTAATAACGGGACTGACTATTATATTCCCAATCAAATGCTTGAGAACCAAGATCAAGAAATGCACCAACAGATGGAATAAGATATGCTTTGGAAAGCTTTAATTGTTGTTGGTTAATTTGAGTTGAAAGATTTAGCTGAATAAGTTCTTCCCTTTGATCGTAACTCCTTTCATCAACGTAGTCTGCTTTTTGAATTAAAAAGATATCGTCTATTTCAATATCATCGATAAGGTTTTTATTGAGTAAAAAATTGAAATAAGCCTTAGCATTCTCAGATTGCTGAACCGAAGCAAAATATTGGCTTTGAAACTTAATCAATTCGTTTTCTGCACGAAGCAATACAGTCTTATTTACAATACCATTATTAAACAATACTTCATTTACTCGTTTACTTTCAGTAACTAACTCAATTGCAGACTCGTAAATCCTAATAGCCTCAAGAGTTTTAAGAAAATTGTAATAAGCACTTTTTATATCCTTTACCAACTCCCTTTGATAAACTAAAATCTCCAGCTGTTGCATGGTAACTTGGTTAGATTTAATCCTACGGTTATAGGCAATCTCAGCGTTAATAATAGGTAGGGTTGTTCGGACTTTTACATCATAGAAATTATTAGGATTGAGCAGAATACGTTGATTTTCCACCATAGGAAAATTATTATTCTGAGTTAACTGATTAAGTGTAGCATATACGGGGTTGAGAATATCACCAGCCGGAAAATCAACAGTTCGCCCTCCTCCAGCCAAAAAATAGTCTGATTGGAACATGACCTTCGGTAAGAACATAGATTGAGCTTCCTTTAAAGCATACATACTTTTTTCCAAGGCAAATTCCTGTTGTTTAATCATTTGATTGTTTTCGAGTCCTTCTTGGATGTATGTATCTAGATGGGTTTGACTTTGAGCAGTAAGCGACAACAAAATCAACAGAGTACACAAATAGGTTTTCATTTTATATTAAAATTTGAATTATGTTTTATATTTGAACATTGTTCATTAATTAAGCAAAAAAAATTACTTTCTACTTAACATAAGCATTAAATCCTCATAGGCACTGTTCATCAATTCATCAGGCTCTTGTCCAGTAGCAGCTTTTACACGCTCACGAATATATAAAGAGCACATTCCGTGGACGCTCCCCCAGATAACAAAGGAAAGTGGTTCCAGCTGATGCCCTTTGAAATATCCATGATCAATACATTCTTTTACTGTTTTACGCAGCGCTCCAAACGTATCATTCCCTTCCTTCCAATGATTCTCCTCATTAGCCTTGATAAACTCCATTGGAGCTTTCATATTAAACATCAAATCATACATTTGAGTATTTTCTAATGCAAATTTCATATAAATCCTTCCTAAAGCTTTCAGGCGTTCCATTGGATCAGACACATAAAACAAAGCACGCATCTCACTACCAAGTTGAGTAAATCCTTGTTGATGTAAGTCATGCAAGATTTCGGTTTTGTCCTTGTAATAAACATACACCGTTCCAACACTATAGTCTATTTCTTTGGCTATGCTTCGGATGGTAGTCTCTTCTATTCCTTTTTCAGCAAAAAGTTTTTTTGCTGAACCTAAAATCAGTGCCTTTAATTCTTCTTTTTCCTTTGCTTTTCTATCGGCTATTCCCATGATCTTATTTAATGAACAATACAAACATAATGAACAGTGTTCAAATTATCAAATAAGTTTCTTTTTTTTTCAAAAATAATTAAAAGAAACTTTATTAATGAGTCAAATAAGAATTGTTGAAATTTTGGAATAGAGTTTCACAGAAGAACTTACTTTACCCAAGCAGCTTTAGATAAAAGATAAAAAAATTTCTACGAAACTTTATGTTTTCAACAAATCTTCTCCTTTGAGTCGTTTAAAAAACATAAAATTTATCTTTGGAATACTTCTTTGAAATCTTCGTGAATGACTTTATCGCTAATTAAAAAATTTAAAACATTCATTAATAGTTTTGAAATCAATTAAATAAGGGCGGTTACCAAAAATGAAGATATAATCCAAATAAAACACCCAGACGAAAAACTAATTATGTACCTAATTTTTTCAATCATGCCCTCCCCCGAATAATCAATCCTGCCAACCCGGGACTGTCCATCATCCTTTCTAGTTCCTTGTCCACGAGTTGGGATATTTCGGATTTTACCCTTTGGTAGTTTTCCATTACTTCCGACACTTCCAAATCACGTACTTTTTTGATATCCCTATATTGTTTTTCTTCATTGGCAATGCCTTCATGGTCATTGATGATCTTTGCATGGAAGCGTTTCAGGGTGATTTCCTGATCGGGGTTATCGGCCACTATTCCAACGAACTCACCAGATGAAAGGGTTGATATCGTTGAAGGTGGCACGGCCAAATCCATTTGGTGAGAATGGCTGACCGAAGTATCATTGCTGTTGATCGAATGGCTTTGTCTTGCCTGCATGATCTTTCCAAACCTGTCGGAAAGCTGCTTGGCAGTATCTCCCAACACCTGGCCCGAGATGATATTGCCAACCGTATTCATGATCACTTCGGCCTGTTCCCTGCCATAATCCTTTTTCAGTTGGCTGTAGTCTTGCACCCCCAAGGTGGTAGCCACCTTATTCCCCCTTGCTGTGGCTATCAGGCTGTCAATGCCATTGAAATAGATGGTGGGAAATTCATCAAATACCAAGCTTGATTTCAATTGGTTTTTCCTGTTTACAATTTTTGTAATCCTGGAAATGTAAAGAGACAATACCGCCCCATAGACCTGTTGCTTCTGTGGATTGTTTCCCATGCAGACTATCTTTGGCTCATCGGGATTGTTGATATCAAGGGTAAATTCAGATTTTGAAAGTACATAATAGAGTTGCGGGGAGGCCAACCTTGCCATGGTTATCTTGGCACTTGCAATCTGTCCTTCCAACTGTTCGGCTGCCCCTTGCAGATATGCCGATACAAAGGGGTTGATCAAAACTTCTATTTCCGGCTCTGTCCTGAGCACGGAAAATAACTTGTCGTATTCCACCTGCATCAGTTCAATCACATGGGGAAGAGTACAATATTTTCCATCCCTGTATTTTTTCAAAAACCAGATCACTGCAGTCAAAAAGTTGATGGGTGATTCCACAAAAAAATCCCCCTGTTTTTTGATCCATTCCCTATTCAGTCCCATCATGATTGTCCTTGAAGATTCAGATGCATCCGTAATGTCGAGCATGGTGCTTGGCTCTAGGGGATTGCACCTGTGGCTATTTTCTAGATTGTCAAAGTTGATGGCATAGAACTTCGGAACAGTCTTGTAAGCTGACTTATT
This sequence comes from Belliella calami, assembly GCF_022549695.1. Taxonomy (GTDB): domain Bacteria; phylum Bacteroidota; class Bacteroidia; order Cytophagales; family Cyclobacteriaceae; genus Belliella; species Belliella calami. The sequence continues at coordinate 536,171 of NZ_JAKZGS010000001.1, forward strand.
ATTGAGCAATGCATTATAGGCTATTTTGGAGAGGTCATCATATTTGAAGTCATAGATAAACATCGAAAAACCTTTGGCTATATGCTGGGTAATGATGTGTCTGATCACAAAATAACTTTTTCCTGATCCAGGAGTCCCTACTACCAAAATAGCTCTAAATGGATTAATAAAGTTAATCCAACTTTTGCGGACTTTATTTCCAAGCTTATAGACTGCGGGAAGGTTGACTGCATATTCATTTTCAAGCTTTCTTTCCTCTTGGGGAAATGTTTCATTGAGTTTGTTGAAAATATCCGTTTGGTCCCTATTCCATATGATCCTGGTCATAAGTGTCCCGGAACTCAAAGTCAATAAATAACCAAAGAGAGTAAGGCTTATATAACCATACTCCAAGAACAATGGCTCTCCCCCACTTTTAAACAACAATCCCGAAAGCCAATAGCATGTCAAACCAAAAATACCTATAGCCAAAACAGGCAACAGACCAATTTTCAAGGATTTCTTACCCTTTACCCCCAAAATTGAAATAAGCAATAAAAGCAATGCCAATGCCTTTGAAAGCCAAAACTCGGCAAACAGACCAGTCTTAGCCAATTTATTGACAAATTGATCCATTAGATTGATATCCAGTTTCCAGTTTTTGACGACTAGTTTACACTCCCAATAGAAATGGAACAACAAAATCCCGAAACCTATCTTTCTTGTAAGGTCAAGTATTTTTCTCAATGCTTCTGCATTTTCACCTGTTGCCATATCCGCTATTGTCTGTCTTTTCTTTTTTTCTTCTGTTTCTTTTTCAAATTCCCTGGGTCATTGCCATGTGTGGAGCCATAATCGGGAGTCAAAATATCCCTGAAAAAGCCAACCATCTCCGATAGGCCAAAAGGTTTTAGGTTGGTGTCAGCTTTACCTCCAAGATCCTCTTCAGAATTAGCCTTCTCTGTTTTGCTTACGGTTTCTTCACATTTGGTCTTTTGGATAAGCAATTCATTTTTTGGCTTATCATTGTCAGTCAGAGCCAAAGCTTTTGTTATTCCATTTGCACCAAAAGCTTTCCCCAAGACAGATCCTTTATAGACCCTTCTTTCAATATTGTCCACATAAGTGCAGCCATAGAGCCTTCCATTTTTGTTGAAAACCAAGTGAAGGTATATCCCTTTTCTTCTCAGGTTTTCCAAAAACAAATCAAGTTTGCCTTTTTCACCAACTTCTAAGCCCACCGATTTTTGTACTTCAATGATCCTATAAATCAAATCTTCTTTGGCTTTTACTTTGGCTCTGTCAACCTTGCCCTTATAGAATGATGCTTTTTTCAATATTTTAGAATAGGTTGGTTTGTTGTAAAGGCTGCTGGATTTGATTGGGACACTCACAGGCTTGCCTTGTTTGTCTGAAATGGAATACACCAATCCATTTCCATGAAATTCCTTTCCGGAAGCATTTACTTTAGAAGCAGATATATTGAACTGGGCCAATGCCGCATTGAACTCCGTAAAGGATTCAAAATGGTAACTGCGCAAGACCTCCGTTACAATATTTCCTACCAAAGCTTTTGTCTCAGCTTTGCCGTATTGGGCTTTCTCCAGTGGTCTGTAAATCAAATAATCCTTTTTTTGGCTTTCTGCCCTTACAAGCCCAAGGCTTTCCTCAATTTCCCTTCGGGCTTTTTCTGAGGCCCCCTTTCCCAGGTTATTGGTTTCCAGTCTTTTCCCATTTTGATCAATATTGGTGGAAACAATATGGATATGGGGATGGACTGTATCATCGTGCCTATAAACCTGAAACGGCTGTTTTCCAAAGCCGATCCTATCCATATAGTCTTTTGCGATGAAGCTCAACAATCCATCATCAAGCTGATCTTTGTTTGAAAAATTAAGGGAAATATGCAGCGTATTTGTTTTCACCCTTTTGTTGAGTGCAAAGCGCTTTTGGAATCTTGCCAGTTTTTCATTGGAAGACAATTTCTGGATACTTCCCAGAAACCCCTGTCCATGGATCAGGGCAGCATTCCTGTTTTGTACCTTTGATTCATTGTAGAGAATCAAACCCCTGATTTCTTTGCCTGTGGTTATTTTCGCAACCATTTGTCCAGAAGTGGGCTAACTATATTTTTGAGCTGTTCCTGTTTCTTTAACACTTCGTTGAGGTTGTTTGCTAACTTCTTAGCCAAAGCCAATTTTTTTGAAAGGTCTCCTGTTTTGTGAAATACCCTTACTACCTGATTGGCGTTGACACCGATGGCATTGATTTCCTGGTGGATCAGGGAAAGTTTTTCAAGAAACACATCAAGACTTTTGTCGTAGGTGGTAACCACCAGTTTCTGTTTGCATAATATATCCCTGATAAGGCTACTCATCGTCTGGTTTTGGGACTGGGAAAGTATTGTCAGCAATTCTTGGAACTTGGTTTCTGAAATTCTGCTTTCTACCCTTCGGGTCAGGTTGTTGATTTTGTCTTCAGGCATTATGTATTTGTGTTTGTGATTTAAGGTCTTTAACTGTCATCTCGAACTGAGTTGAGGCTTTGGCTATACAGGTTTCTAAGATTTTGCTTTAATTAGAATCCACTTCAAACCATCAGTATCCAAGGTTTCCTATCCACTGTTTGGCAAAAGGTTTCCAGTCTAAAATTGGTACTCCGCTGTCTGTTCTCCACCCTACTGATTCATGGAAGTAAAAAAACAGTTCTACCTCCTCTAATGGTACTTTTCTTTCATAAAAGAATAACTGGATTTGTCCAATCGCTGGATAGACATTGATGATATTTTCAAATTGGGTTTTCATACTTACCGCTTCCATGGTCTTGTTTTAGTTTGGTTGGATATAAATTTTGGAAACAGGAAATGAAATTTATCAGTATTGCCACTGAAGGTGTGAGAAAAATCCTTTTCCAAAAATGATTTTGGCGTTTGGCAAAACGGCCTAAAACAGAAAGTTGAGAACTATCAAAATGTCAAGTTTTACAGTTCAGAAACTTGACATTTAAAAAAGTATTTAACTTTCCAACTTGGGATAACTCAGATGAAAACTAAATTCTACTGATAATAAAAACGATCCATGATAGGCTGACGACTTTAAAATGGCGTATCCAAGTTTAAAACATTTTGTAAGCAAACACCCAAATCAAGGAAAAAAACAATAAAGATTGCACCTATAGTAAAATCTGATGTTTGTAAATGTTTCACTTTTTGTATGGTTTTAAATGAAAAGGGATCGAGGTTGATACTAGAAAGTTGATTTTCAAGGCCTTCTACCCCTATATTTTTCGCTCTAATCCAATTTTCCCAAAGTATTTGAAATCCCCTTAAATACTGACAATTAAACAAAAATCAAAATCATTATTTTTTGAAATTCCATTACAGTACAAATTTAGCCTTTTGCCTGCTGTAGCGCCCAAGAGCTTCCGGCATAAACACATGCCCTCCCTCCTAGTCCCTCATTTATTCCTTTGCCTCTTGGTCTTGATTGGCAAAAAGGCTGATGCCGCACCATAATCAAATTCAAAACTTAAATGAACATGTTATGGAAACTGTAATCAGAAATTTTCAAGACAATCAGGTGGCAGAAATCAAACTTTCCTACAGCCACAAGGTAAAACCTTCATTAATGCCTAAAATCAACAGTTCACAGGATGCAAGCAGGTTGCTTCGTGAAAACTGGGAAGAAGATAACCTTGGGTTTTTAGAGGAATTCAAGGTGATGCTGGTAAGCAGGTGCAACAAGGTGATCGGGATCTGCAACATTGCAAAAGGTGGCACAAGCTGTGTAACCGTAGATATCAAACTGTTGATGGCAGCTGCGATCAAAGGGAACTGTGCCGGCTTGATACTTTCACATAACCATCCGAGTGGAAACCTCAAAAGTTCTGAGCAGGACAGAAGGTTGACAGGAAAGGTCAAAGAGGCCTGTAAACTCTTTGACATAACTGTCTTAGATCATATAATCCTGACAGAAGAAAGCTACTATTCATTTGCAGACGAGGGGTTGATATGACCTCTCTTTTTGGTCGTTTCTTAAAGTGTGTTTTATGGGAGGATAAAGTTTTTATCCTCGAAATTCCCTATTTTTATAAATGCCTTAACTTTCAAAACAGCTATACACTTTGGAAACAAACAGAATCATTTTAGAAAAAAAGGAATTTGATATTGTTAATTCCATACTTCAAAGCTTTAATAATAAAGCGCAATGGCAAAAGGTCAGTGATGGTAGCTTTCTTTTGTCAATTAGTGATGAGGGTGCTGAGGTTATGTCGCAAACAATCCAAGAAAAATATGTTTTGGAAGGATTTGATCTGTATTACAATTTAAATCATGAAGGAGAAAAATATCAAAAATTGATGGATAAATTTCGGGAAATAGGTTGGTAGAAATAAATATTCCCTGGATTTGGCTAACACTTTTTTCTCAAAGGTAATTTGTTGTTAAAATCATTGTAAATTATCGCTGAATACTGGCCCTTTAAAATTTCAAAGTGATTTCTAAAACAATAAACAAACTCAGGGTTTACATCAGGAAAACATTGGTTTTACTACTAAATTGTTTGATTTTTTCCACCTTCCTTTTTGGCTGTGATTATTCTTACCAAAAACAAATTGGAGAATATTATTTTCTTCGGGCAGTCAATTCCCCGGTTACCATGAGTATTGGTTTTGGGTATTCGGAAATTAACGAAGGCTTGATAGATCAAACAGTTTTTGAGGCATATTGGAATGAAGAGTTTATTTTAGCAAAAAGACATCCATCCAAAGGTATCAATGTTACTGATATTGAAAGAGATAGGGTGGATTATTATATAATCAAAAAAATTGAGTTTGGAAACGAAAGAGCCAGTGAATATGTGGATGGGCCTCTAACTAAAGATGTATATTCAAAGAGGATTATAGAACTAGGACTTAAAGAAGAAGCTATGCATTCACTTATATTCAATGACCTAAAATAGAATTTGAGCGAAGAGGTATCAGCAAAGTCACGAAGCTTTAAAAAATAAATGGCTTAAACAAAAGCCTTATCGGAGGAATGAAAGGTGTAATACTAGATGTAATTTCTGGTAATAATTTTCTTATTGTTAATGGAGATAATAAACTGGTTACATCTGATGAAAATAGTATGAAAAGTTCATAGATTAGAAAACACCATAACCCCACAAGAACAGCCCATTAAATTCTAAAAAAATAATGATCATAAAACAAAAAATTGTAGATATTAAGATTTGTTTATTAATAGCTTTTATAGGATTGTTTTCTTGCTCAAAAAAGGATGATTATAACGTATTTGTAATCCATGAACTTTCAAAGCCTACATTGGATACATTGGATTTTGAAAAAGAAGGTACTGTAAACGGAGTAGAAGTAAAGATAACAGGCAATTTAAATGGAAAAGCCATCTTGCAATTTGAAAATGGCGCTGAAAGGTTTCATAAAATTGAGTTGGAAGACAATGTAAATCAAGTTTACGAAACTGAATGGTATAGTTCAAAGATGTTTTTCAAATATCTGCCTGACAAAAATACCCAGGGGGATAGCCTGACTTTACGATTCAGAGCGCGTTAAATTGCCAAAACAAATTTTACTAAAATAACTATTTACATAGCATTGCCAATTCACAACCAACGGTTTTATCAAAAACAATTGGTTTCACATTTTATCCGAAGAACAATTGGTTGTAATAGTGTTAGGTGAAGCAAACCAATGGTAAAAATGAGGGATACCAAGGAGCGGTGGTTTTTTATTTCTTTGACGAAAGCTTCAAGGATAATTTTCCTGATTGTGATTCAATTAAATTTAATCAAAGTGCATTAGAAAGGAGGACTTACACTGTTGAAGATCTAAATGAGTTGAATTGGGTGGTGACATACCCTTAAATAACCAAGGACAAGGTTGATGGGATTTTAATTGGTATATATACTTTACATGATTTTTCAATTGGAGGAGTAGTTAAAGTTAGATATTTAGTTTTAAGTGACCTTTTCCGATTAAAATAAAAAAATTCACTAAGGAATGAAAAGATTGATATGTTGAATGAATCCTGTTTTCTACATTAGATGTCAAAAATGAAAACCTTAAAAGATAGTTAAAATGAAAAACATTAAAAATACTATTTCGAGAATGTTCGTAATCGTAATGTTCTTTTTAATGTCAAGTTGTGAGGACCTCTTTCCCAGAATTTCAATTGGGACAATTAATGATTCAAATCACGATATCCAATACTTCACAACTATTTACAAACCCGAAGGGTTGATTTATCCCGATACAATTTTGCCTTTAAGGTTATCTCCACCATTTAGTGTCTCCAAATCCAAAAGCTCTTCTTACCTAGATTTCAACATGACTGGAAGAGATCTTTTCTCTGGAATCCCATCCGATACATTGTCAGTATTTATATTTCATCCAGATACTTTGGCTTTGTACGATTGGGGAACTATCAGAAGCGATTATAAGATATTGGTTCGCTACGATTTAAGCTATCAAGATTTAGAACGATTGGATTGGAAGGTCTATTATCCTCCCAATGATCAAATAGACGGGATAAAGATGTTTCCGAGTGAATAGGCTTCAGAAAGTTGATGACGGAATTTGAGGCGTTCTTCTGAGACAAGTCAACTTGTTGATAAACAAGCTTGGGAAAGGGGCTACTGTATTAGATACTAATTTGAGTGGTGGAGCATTTTCATTATGTTCTTATCTTATTGGGCCTAATGGATTCAAACCTGATTTTAAAGATCATTTATTTGTTCATGAATATGGGCATTATTTGCAGAGCCAAAGAATGGGACCTCTATACCTGCCATTTGTAGGATTACCGAGTGTTACTGATTTTTATCTAGTAGATAAATTGTTCAAAGTCAATTTGCATAGCACAAGATGGTACGAGGCAAATGCAAGTAAATTAGTAGCAAATTATTTTGATGAAAAATTTGGAACAGAGTCAAGTGGGTATTTCTCAGGAAGCATTAATCATTTTGATAGAAATTCGTTTGTCAATGATAGAACAAGTAGCCCTTATCGTAATCCGAGAAATGAAGGTTTTAATACTAGAGGTAATCCAATAAAAAGTCGTTTTCACTGGTCAGATGTACCAATTAATATGTTATTTAATGGAGGATTAGGTCTTTTTGGATTTTTGTTTAACAAATAAATTTAATAGCTATGAAAAAATATGTGTTTCCACTTTCTCTTATCTCAATAATTTTCTTATGTGCTGGTTGTCCTGAAAGTTTTATTGAACCTGACTCTAAGCTAATTATTATGAATAATTCTGATAAAAAAATCATTTTTTTTGATCAGTTTAATTCACCAAAAGATACATTATTATCCAATTTCCCTTTTAATTTAACACTTGAAAATACAAATTCCAGAATAATAGGGCCTAACAGTTCAGCAACATTCCCAGGTTCCTATAAAGGAATTTTAAATGATTATCAAGATGATATTTTGATGCTCTATTTATTTTCTCGAGATACGATAGAGCGGGTATCTTGGGATCGGATAGTTGATGAATATTTGATCTTGAGAAGGTATGATCTCACTTTGAAAGATTTAGAAGACATGAACTGGACAATAACCTATCCTTAAAGTCTCCTTTTCCAAAAAAGCGGTTTAGTTAATAGAGCATTTAGCGATTAAGGTAAATAAATAGACTTAAACGATGCAAAAACTAACCCTGCAGTAATGGCTGTATTGATGCGGTTGACAGGAGGAAATCCGGCTGGCTTTGGAGCGGATGGTGGCATGACTGCAAGGATGGCGAATACAGGTTATGAAACAGGTGGCCTTGAAGGTATTTTGAGTAAAAAAGACAACAATAGAGACGCCCCTCCCCCCTACCTGAATTACCAATGGAATAACAATAAAAAAGTCTATTGGACTTAAGGAAATACTAAATTATTAGCTGTTTTAAGTTTTTTGAGAAAGTTTGATTTATATTGGTATCGTTGTTTCGTCCCATATTTAGAAACTAGATTTCTGTCTAGTTTTTCTTTGGTTTTTAAGAATCATCATGATCCCTGTTCTGCATATAAATTATTGGAAAAATGAGAATCCAAATAATCTTAGTTTTCATCTCACTCCTTTTTGGGTGTAAATGTGAGGTTCAGCAAGAACTAATTGTCTTGAATAAGTCAAGTTATAACATTTTTTATTGTGTACATAAAGACTCGATCCCTGAAATGTCAAAGATTAAGGAAATCAGACCATGGTCAGAAGACAAAATAAAGAGCCATCATAGAAATCTTAAATTCGATAAAAAAAACGATTCCATAGAAAATGCAAAGAGTTTGAGGACAGCAAATTTGATCAAAAAGGATAGTCAAAAAGTGGTTTTTTCATCAAGGGCGGTGGGGGTATTTCTTGACAAAGAAAGTATCCAAGAGCAGATAAAAAATGAATATGCTGGCTGCCTATATGTTTCTATAATTGCCGAAGATGACTTAATAAGATACTCTGATGTGGAGATTATATACTATTGAAAATCAAAAGTGCACAGGTATTTAATTTCACTCAAAACAGAGTATAACTTGTTTTTGATAGAGCAGCGTTTATTAAGAATGTAGCATTTGGTAGAAACTGTTCAGATAACAACGCGTATTGGAATCGTTTGAGGTGGATACTCAGGATCAGTTTAGTTCACAGCATTTGGCTATGGAAAATCGAATTTAGAAAAAGCTTAAATTGAGCTTTTTGGTGTTAGTTCGGGATGCAGGTTTATACTGTGATGATGGTGGATACAGATGAAGAGCTGTCTTGGTTCGTACTTATTATATTTGGAGCATTTGTTATGTTAAATAATAAAAAAGAATACTGGCAAATCCTGCTGGTTTACATAACCATTCAACTTTCAGGATGTAACTATTGTAAAGTTGCAGAAGACATAGCTAATCAAGAAGTTAAAGGGATTGTCGATTCCAAGAAAAAGTTGGAATGGAATAGGGATGAACAAACTATTATCTACTTGGACTCTATAAATAAACTTCAGAAATATGAAATATTGAGGGACAATAGTGGACTTTGGGATTTTGTTCAAAAAGGAGATAGTTTATATAAGCCATTAAATATAAAAAAGATGAAAGTTTATAGAAAAGGGGTACTTGCTGGAGAGTTCCTGATGGATATTGGTTGTCCTAAAAATCTTAGAGATGAGAAATAATTTATTTTGGACAACATTTCGATTCAATACCAGTACAACTCTAACCCTAAAAGATATTGAGGAGAATTTGTTTAATGACAAAATATCAAATCTATTCAGATTTTCATTGTTGAAATCACATGCATCGCAGATTGTCTTCTCCTATAATCTTATGCAAATTCAGGTTATGAGAATTGGTTTAGTTTTATCAGGATTAGAAGCAGAGGAAAGGAATGTAAAGGTTAGATTTAGACTTTCAAATATACTTCTTCTAGTATTTGTCTTGCAACTGGCAATGAGCTTTGCTTGTTTTATAGTCGTAGCGTTATATGTAGATGATCCTGCTTTAAAAGTATTTTTCACATGTCTGCCATTATTTGTTTATATAATTATGATTGCTAATTTTCAATTCTTTAAGTCCAGAGTGCTGAAAAGATTAAAGGAGATCGGGATTTACCTTTTAAGTGAAAAATCTAGATGATGCAAAAAAATGATACAACTTCATTTGAAAAGCTTACCCCGTCGTACCAATAACATGTATTATGTCAACTTAAAAAATGAAAAATTGGGCGATTTAATTATGGATATTATTTTTAACTAATTGTCTAGGAAAAATAAGTAAAAACCCTGAGGACATGAAAGGTCTTTGGCAAGAATCAAGCATGGGTAATATTTGGTATTTTAAAGATTCAATAGGCTATTTCTATTTATTTCACCCTCCTACAAACTGGAGTTTAGAAAAGGATGTTCTGAAGATTATGAATGCGAGGGACTTAGATAAGAACCCTATCATATATGATGAACTTATAATATTAGAGCAAACAAAAAATAAGCTGAGGATAAAGAATGATGATTTTTATAGGGTTATTAATTTTCATTTTAGGTGTATATCTCTACTTTCGTATCATCAGGAGGGATAAGGTAGGTATTCATAAATTTAATTCCGAATATAAGATTAGAAGAAACGTGACTATCTATTCGATAATGACCGGGGGATTTATAATGTTCATAAGGGAGCTGATTATATGGTTGACATCCTAATAGTTAGAGCTATTTATTAAAAAAACCGCCAAGTCATAGTTTTTGCTTACAGTGCAGCTACATTTTTCTGGAAGAAGTCTTTTATTTTTTTGTTGGTGAGCATCTTGTCGATAAGCTTGAATATCGTCTGATTGTCCTTGTCGTGACGTTGCAATTTCCTAACACTCCAATTGTTATTGTCTGATTCAATTTCATAGAATTTAAGCTGGTTTTCATCATCAATTCGAATGATTTTCAAGTAGTGAGACCAACTTAAATCAAAATTCCGAAACGATGTTTCGGAAATAGCATTGTCAGAAATCTGAGACATTTTGAGTCTAGATTGGTCAATTCCAATTTATCGATTTGTTTTTTACCCTCTTAACTAAACACTACTTTCAATTCAAAAACCTTTCAAACCCAAGTCCAGAATCTTCTTGATCTTTGTTAAGAATTTAATAAATCAAGGGTTAGACCCAAGACACGCTGAAAAATTAAATCCCAAAGCAATGGGTGGTGGATGTCATTCCCAAATCAAAGCAAAATCTCCTATATACAACCAAAAACTAAAACAACAACTTTCAAAAACCTACAAATCAGCCAACTATCCCACCTTATCAAACATTTTACTCTACGGATATCATTCAACAGCCACTAGGCAAATACGAAGCATTCATAGCCTGTCCCGTATCGGGAGATTCCAATAAACAACTTTCTCAATATCCATTAAAATCCCAGATTTCTCATCAATCAGGGCTTACAGATAGGGATTGATATCAAAGGGTTTTCTCCGGAGGGCCAAATGTTACCTGCCGTTTTTTTGTTCGGATATTTCAATACGCTATTATGAGTATCCGCAATGTTGCACGTAGGGTAAGAAGTACCTTTATAAGTTGCGGATACTCGTCAGCAGACAACAGCTCACAGTCAACAGAACCACAAATCGTTCATCCAACAACCCATTGTTTGGCTACGTGCAAGAAAGCGGATAGTCATATACGCTATAGTTGCAAGCTTTGTTTTCTTCTAATTCTATCCCATGCTCCGAAAGAAGTTGAGAAATTATTCCCATTGTTTCTTCTTCATCTAGACCTATTTTTTCTTTTGGATTCGATTCCAAAGGCTCTAATATTGGTTCTTCCGTACATGCTGAAAATACAAGCGCCATTAAGAAAAGAGTACCTATAGTCTTAAGATATTTTTTTGTTGAAATTATAATATGATAGGATTTTGAGTCATTGGATATTTAGAGAGGGAATAGGGCCAAGTTGGGAGATTACGTTGGAAGCAGGGTTGTAATTCTTCCCAAAGGAATAGATCAAACTAAAGCTAAACATCCAGTCCGAAGTGTCGGGAAAATCAGTTTTAAAAGATTTATTAGTCAACATCTGAATGGCAACAGGAAAATCATTTCTTGTCAATGCAATTATAGATGAAGTGAAAAGGCCTTCAGTTTTGTCTATGTTGAGGTAGTATATTTGGGGATTGAATCGGAGATAATAATTTTCTGACAAATTGATTTTTCTGAAATTTGCATTCAGGGTTAGGAAGTGCATTCTTTTGGATGAACTTTCCGCAAAACCATTCCCATTAAGGTAATATAGGCCTATGCTGGTATTTGGAGTGAAAAAATAATTGGGAACCAATTCTCCGGCAAGATAACGTTCAGTTGTAATGACTTCAGATGGCGGTGCTCCATTGATAGATAGCATTTGCGGTTGAAACAAAAGTCCGGGGTGAGCTCCAACATTCAACTTAAACTTTTCTCCTTGAAGTAGCTTGTATCTTCCCCAAAGCAATATCGTCCATGGCTTTCCTTCCAATGAGAAATGAAATTCGGGTTCAAATGTAAACCGATTGCCAACATTCAACATCAAAAAGCCTGCAGGTTTATTGAGAGAAAATGTCGGCAAAAGTGCAATACCGTTATTGGTTAAACCAAATGAACCCCCGAAATAAGTCGATTTGTTGCTTTCTTCTTGTGCTTTGCAGTCAAGGAAATACAAAGAAAAAAGAAGGACTAAACAAATTCTATATTTTAGGTTGCTAAGACTCATGATAATGTATTCATATGTCAGTAAATTTGAGTTAATAGAGTTTGAGAAGAGATGACTATAGCAGTGTAATTGATGGGCAGTTCACTAATTGGAAGAAATCAAAATCGACTCCCCACACGAGATGAAAAAGCTTATCCATCTTTTTTATATAACCTAACCTAAAAAATCCCTTTACTATCAATTGAAATCCCTCTACTTATGACTGGACAGAACTTGCTCAAACTCCCAGCTCCTGAGAAATAGAATGTTTTCAGGCATTTAGAAACCAATTTATTTATTAAGGCCTAACAATGCTGAATTCTTATCCATTTCAAAAGTAACCGTCACATTACCTGTTCCCAATGCATTTCTTAACCCTGAAGGATCATCTATTTTCCCCATTCGGGTATAGCTGTATGAAGTATTCAAGCCCTCGTAAAAGAGCACAACCGTATTGGAACCGTAAAGCATCAAATCACCGGGATGAATAGTTCCGGGATTTGAGGCGTTGGTAGGAAGGTTTTCCGGAAGGCGGACATACTTTTCATTCCTGTTCAGTTCAATCATTTCTACAGTCATCGGAAGCATCTCCTTGAATGCCATTGCGGAATTATTGTCCAAAAGGGTAGCCGTAAAGGTTTGTGAATTGACCGTTATTTTGATTTTTCCGTTAGCCATTGGTGTTTTATTCTCCATGTTGATATTGTCATCGTCTTGGTTGCAAGAGGACGCACCACTGACAAGAAATGAAACAAATACCAACATCATTGAAAATGAACGTTTCATCACCCTGTTGTTATTTTAAATGTTCTTTGAAAAACTTTTCTAATTTATCAAAAGGAATGACTTCTATTTTATCATATAGATCCACGTGAACTGCGTCAGGGATAATCATCAATTCCTTTGGCTCGGCTGCTGCTTTAAAGGCATCTTCGCTAAAGTAACGGGAGTGTGCATCTTCTCCTGCAATTAAAAACACCGGTCTTGGTGAAATTTCATTTATGTAGGTCAGCAATGGCATATTCATAAACGGTAAGGGGGTTGTCGCTGTCCAGGCACCATTTGAGTTTAATGAATTCGGATGAAAACCACGGGAGGTTTTGTAATAATCGAAGTACTCTTTTACAAATTTGGGTTCATTTCCCTGCAATTTGTCAGGAAGGTTATTTGAGGATGGAGCAAACGTTCCATTTTCCGCATCCTTCCATCGTTGTTCACCCATTTGCTCTAACAATTGAGTGCGTTGCTCGGGTGTGATGGCATCAAAATAACCATTTGCATTTACCCTACTCATATCGTACATACTTGTGGTGGCCACCGCTTTTACACGTTTGTCCACGGCTGTAGCGTTTAGGGCAAAACCTGCAAATCCGCAGATACCAATGATGCCTATTCTATTCCTGTCAATATTTTCTTGAATTCCGAGAAAATCTACTGCCGCACTGAAATCTTCTGTGTTTATATCCGGCGATGCAACGTTTCGGGGTTCTCCACCGCTCTCGCCTGTATAGGAGGGGTCAAACGCAAGGACTGCAAAACCACGTTCTGCCATTTGGTTGGCATACAAACCTGAGGATTGTTCTTTTACCGCACCGAAAGGCCCGCTAATTGCCAATGCCGACAAATTATTGCCACCATCTTTTGGAAGGTATAAATCGCCAGTAAGTTCAATTCCGTATCGGTTTTTGAAGGTAACTTTTTTACGTGTTACTTTATCACTTAATTGGAAAGTGTATTTTGCTGATGGCTCTGAAACTGCTGATGTAGCTGGTTCCATTGTTGTTTCTAAGATTATTTGACTTGACTTTTCCTCACCATACGACATGCCTAATGTTGCGAGTGCCAGGATTACTATTAAATTTTTCATAGCTATTCTATTTTTGAGATTAAAGCTCTTGAGCAGTAGGCCGGAAGATAACTTCATTGATATCCACATCTTCTGGCTGGCTGATGGCAAACGCAACGACTCGCGCAAAACTGTCAGGGCTTATTCCTACTTCTCCCACATAATCTTTGTTTGCCTGCTGGACATCCGACTCGGTAATATGTTCCAAGTGAGTGCCCTGTATTGTAACCTTTGGGTTTCCAAGGCTTCAACAAATTGCTCTTTCGACTCCACTACTGCGTTCGCATGTGTGAAGGTAAGGTCATCGGTCATCATGGAAGCTACAGTATTTGCATCTCCATTGAGCGTGGCCTGCCTACGTTTTTCATGAGCGGCTAAAACCTCTTGATGTGCATCATCTGTTTGACCGTTAGTTGTACATGACCATAAGGTTTCTAAGCAAGGTATTTTGCCATTAGCGCTGTACCAATCCTGCACAATTTTAAATTCGCTGCTTTTAAAAAGCCTCTTCGCATAAGAGGGGTTGTTTTTATACTTTCTAGCTGGTTTTGCATGGTCATTTTTTTTGTAGAATTTCTTTAATCTAGTTTTTCAAAGAAACTAGCTCTTCTTGTTGTATTCCTCATCCGTCACGGCTTCCATCCATTCTACAATCCCCTGTTCCGTATTGGGAATAATATAAAGTTGCTGTACTCCTACATCAGGACTTGCCCCGTGCCAATGCCGGATATTAGGGGGGAACTTTACCACATCTCCCTTTTTCATGACTTCAATGGGTTGTCCTTCAATCTGAAAATAGCCAATACCATCAGTAATAATCAAAATCTGTCCGGATGGGTGGGTATGCCAATTGCTCCTCGCACCGGGTTCAAAGTACACATTGCCAGCAAGTGTAGTATAAATGGAATCTGCTTCCAGCAGGCTTGTGGGATAGGCATCCCCGGTAAACCATTCCGCTGAACCTTTTTCACCTATTGGAAAAATGTTATTCAATGCAGTTTCGTCCTGTTCCATATTGTTTTGTTTTTTATTCTTGGAATTACAGCCCTGCCATATAAATAAAAGGATGACAGCTGCGAGTATTTTTGTGGTTTTCATTGTGCATGTTTTAAATTCCCTTGATGATTTTTGCAGGAGTACCTCCCACGATAACATTGTCGGGAACGTCTTTAGAAACAACAGAACCCGCTGCAACCACCGAGTTTTCGCCAACGGTTACCCCTTGTAAAATAGTTGCTCCTGCACCAATCCACGCATTCTTCTTTATGTGTATTGCTTTGGGAATCAATGCGTGTCGGTTTTCAGGATCTATCGGATGACTTTCGGATAGCAGGCTTACGTTGGGAGCTAGAAGTACACATTCATCTATGGTAATACCCCCCAAGTCCAGAAAAGTGCAACCGAAATTTATAAAAACGTTTTTACCAATTTTGGTATGCTTGCCGTAATTGATGTACAAGGGGGTAAACACGTCAACGCTTTCATCAATTTCTGAACCTGTGATTTGGCTCAGTAAATCCCTGATTTCTTTAGGATCTGTAGCATGGTTCATCTGCACCAGCAATTTTCTGGTGACATATGACTCCTCGAGCATTCTGTAGGCCTGAGGATCGCTAGGCAGAATGGTTTCTCCCTTTTTCAATCGTTCAAAAATATCTGTTGTTTGCATTGCATTATTATTTAATGCAAAGGTAGCTGCAAAACAGAAGCATTATGTTACATTAATGTCGCAATAAATGTCAAATATCACTTATATTTGATAGTTGCTTCTTATCTGAATGAATATGTCAGTAAATCAAAAAGTTATACTTCACAAAACAGCGTCAAAGGCTCAGTTTCCCGATGAATTTCAAACCCGCTTCCACACGCATATTTACTGCCAAAGTGGAACTGTAAAGTTTGTGTTCAACGACAAGCAATACCAGGGTAAAAAAGGAGAATTTATTTTTTGGCTCGCAGGTCTTCGTGTTTCGGATTTGTCTTTTTCAGCCAATTTTAAGGCAACAATGTTATTTGTGGACAGTGATTTATTGACATCGAATTTGCCAAGTGCGAATGTGAGTATTGATAGCTACATACATTCCAAAGAAAATCCGATTTTACACCCTGAAAAAAAAGACAAAGAGAAAATCTTAAAAAATTTCCAGTTGCTGTACGATAAATCACAGGAAACAAACCATCGCTTTTACGAAGAAATGTTGAAACTCCAAATGCAACTTTTCCTTTTGGAAATGTGGCATATTTTTGAAGATGAGCTTGACAGACGTAAACGTAGTTTGCAAAGCGGAACACTTTACGAGCAGTTTATGCAGTTAGTACAGGAGCATTGTATGAAAGAGCGTGAAGTACGGTTTTACAGCGATAAGCTGAACATTACACCAAAGTATCTTAATTATATTTGTAAAGTCAATACGCAGATTACCGCTTCGGAATGGATACAACGATATACCAAAGAGCGAATCATGTTTTTGTTGCAAAACAAGAACCTGAATATTTCTGAAATTGCCGATGAAATGGATTTTTCGAGCCGTTCGTTCTTCACCCGCTATGTAAAGAAACTACTGGGAGTTACTCCGAAAGAATATCGTGAACGGATATAAAAAGACTTACAAGATTTTTTTTGAGCATTGGCTAGAATTTTGGCGAATATTTGAATTCAAAAAAACGCCAGTAAATTAAACCACTGGTAAATATTGGGGATTTTGAGAGAAGGAAAATTTGGCTCTTTTATTGGGGATTCAGAGTGAGCAGTTGGTATTCCTTTTACAATTGATCCAGGTTGTGTAGGGAATACATATCTAAGACCATAGATTAGAAATTCTATGAAGGAATTAATATTTGCTTTTCGCTTTTTTGAATCAATCAGGCCCGCAATTTTGCATCTATTCAATGCCTCTGATATTTCAGACGGACTGATTTTTAATGGTTGAGCTAAATCGGCGTTATACCAATCATCATGCTTTAAGGCTACGATTTTCAACAAAACTACGATATCTTGGGGACGCATCCCATTATGCTTTTTCCTACTTAATACTACTATTTGCGATTCGCGAATTACGAATATCAAAATATATAAATTTAAACTGAGAAAAGCTTCTTCGAAAAGAATTCAATTGTTGTCAATTACCCCTCTGATTAATTTCTACTTGCCGATAACCTAGGTATTGCCAAAATCACCTCTCTTTCTTTAACCTCAAATCATAAACCTCTGTAAAGTTCTTATCAACTTCCTGTCTATGGATATATCTCCTTTTCCTTAGAAAAACCGATTTTAATTCAATCCCCTACCTTCTTCGATGGCTTCGGTTTTTGATATAAAACAGTGGGACTTGACATCAATCTCCTTCATAAATTCCTTAAGGGATATCCAATCTTCTTTTGCTGAACTATAGGACTGGATTTGGTTTTAGAGCTTCTCCTCTAAAGCCCAAAATTTCTTTTCGAACCAATCATTTGAACTTGGGGTAAATAGGATGTATTCTAATTGTTCCAAATAGCTTGGGTATTTATCCGATGGACAAAATGAAAAAATACTTAACGTGTTTTTCATACCTATTGACTTTTTTATTTCTCAAATTGTGATCTACCTTAATGCAATTGCAAACATTTCAGTCACCAAAATTGGAAGCTCCTACAGAACCCCCAATCAAGACATTTTTCTTTCATTTTTAAGAAGCTCACATTGAATAATATTGCAGGGATAATTCAAAGAAAAATAACTGACTTTATTGAATTTTTACGACACAATTTTGTCGCAATATTCTGTATCGCGACAATTATCATGACAAAACCCTATTATTGCGTCAATTGTTTATTAATTTTGTCGCAATATTAAAAATCACGACATGGGAAACCAAAATGAACTGCGGATAATTGAAGAAACAATTGCCTCATCCTCCAATGGTTTAGGAATAGAGGAACTACTTATCTTACTACCATTTCAAATTGAAAAAAGAACTCTTCAAAGAAGACTTTCAAGCCTTAAAGAAAAAAAACTTATACATATAAGTGGAGAAGCTCGATCCACAAGATACCATGCAAACATTGCTGAAAAAAATCATGATTCAAGTAAGATTAATTCAACAGAGGAAAACCTAGCGCCTATCCCTCTTTCAAAAGAAGGAAAGTCTATTTTAGCCTTGTTATCCCGTCCTGAAATCCAAAGAACACCAGTGGGGTATGAACGCTCATTTTTAGAAAACTATCGTCCAAATATTGACAGCTATCTCAGTATCGAAGAAAAGCAAAAGCTAGCAGAATGGGGAAAAACGCATAATGATGAACAGCCCGCTGGAACTTATGCTCGTGAAATATTAAGCAGGCTTTTAATCGACCTTTCATGGAACTCTAGCCGTTTGGAAGGTAATACGTATTCCTTACTCGATACCGAATTGCTAATTCATGAGGGCCAGGTTGCAACCGACAAATCTGCCAAAGAGACACAAATGATTCTCAATCACAAGGAGGCCATTGAGCTTTTGGTGGATTCATCAAATGAAGTGGATTTCAATCGATACACAATTCTCAACTTACATGCCTTACTTTCTAACAACTTACTTTCCAATCCAGCTGCCTCAGGAAGACTTCGAGTATTTGGGGTGGGAATAACAAATTCAGTTTTCACTCCACTAGGAATACCACAATTAATTGAAGAGTTTTTTGATCTAATCCTAGAAAAAGCAAGACAGATAGAAAACCCATTTGAGCAGGCTTTTTTCATACTTGTACAACTCCCCTATTTGCAACCTTTTGATGATGTCAATAAGCGCGTTTCTAGATTGGCTGCAAACCTGCCATTTAACCGTCAAAATCTTGCCCCCCTTTCATTTATTGATGTTCCTGAAGAAAGTTATATCAAAGGGTTGCTTGGCATCTATGAATTAAATCGCATCGAGTTATTCAAAGATGTGTTTTTATGGGCTTATCAGCGATCCGCATTACGCTATGCAGCGATCCGTCAATCAATTGGAGAACCCGATCCATTCCGAATGAAATATCGGGAAGAAATACGCGATACTGTAGCGAATATTGTCAGAAATGCGATTGGAAAAGCAGAAGCATCCAAGGTAGTTAATACAGAATCTCAAAAGCTTCCTATCGAAGATCAGTTGAAATTCAATGAGGTGGTTGCCATTGAGATTTTGGGACTTCATGAAGGGAATTTTGTACGCTATCGAATTAAACCTTCTGAGTTTACGGCATGGAAAAAGCACTGGGGATCTTAAAAAATTAATCGGAAAAATGAAAAATACAAATAGATTTTCAGCCATACCTCCTATCCTAATGAATCGCTACATTTCAAATAAAAAAGAGAGGTTGATATGCCCCCTCTTTTTGGTCATTCGTTAAATTTAATTTATGTAGGCTTCTTTTTTATATTCTAAAGATTGATACAAAAACACCTCCTTTCCTGCTAACTACGTTTCCAACTAATATTTTAACTCAAAGTAATTTGAAGTTACTGATTCATCATTTTTTATTTGACTTAAAATCCAGCTATTTTAACCCGACATCTCTGCTAGTTTTGCATTTGTTTAATTTTGCTTACTTCTTATGTGCTTAATAAAGAGACCGATGTGTGCAACACTGACTTTGTCGGACATTTTCGCATAATCTATGTTGGCTTTTCCCATCAATATAAGTTCTTAAGTAGCTTAATGCATGTATTTCCCAGCAAAATACAGTTTTCCGTTGTTCTCATTCTTCCAATATACCCCTTAACTTTTTCATATCTGAACTGATTTTTGTGTCAAGGATTTTCGCATAGTGTTGTGTCTGCTTCAAAGATTTATGTCCAAGCATTTTGGATACAGTCTCTATCGGAACACAATTTCCCAAGGTTATTGTTGTTGCAAAAGTGTGGCGGGCTATATGAAATGTGAGAGGTTTATCGATTCCACAAACATCAGCGATTTCCTTGAGATAAGAATTCATCTTTTGATTACTCAAAACTGGCAAAAGACAGTCTTTGCTGATACATTGTGGATGAGATTCATATTTATTGACGATAGCCAAAGCCTGGGGAAGTAGTGGTAACCTTGTTGGCGTTTCTGTCTTCTGTCTTTGAGTGAATATCCATTGCTCCCCATCAATACCTATTTGGATATGGGATTTTCTAAGGTTTTTGACGTTTAATAACATGAATAAATTTCGAAAATTACCTAGTTTCAAACAAGATGTTTTATCACAGAACATGTTGCTAATCAATTGATTATACCGTTTTCAATGCGTCTTTTTTTTAAAATCGAGAACTACACGAATGACGCATTTAAATTATGGGGATTTTTGAAAAATTTGGTGATTTAGGCACCAAAAACAAAAAGCCCACAATCTTCGGATTGTAGGCTTTTGATAAAGAATTTTGATGTTTTTGTGGTTAAAATCTCGCTTTAAACGCTTTAAACACACTTTTTAATAATCTTTGGTTAGTCTTTCAAATTTTAAATCTCTTCGAATTTGGAGATTTTATACTGATTGAAAGCCATTCTGGCAGAGAGGAAGGGATTCGAACCCTCGATACCCTCACGGGTATACACGCTTTCCAGGCGTGCTCCTTCAACCACTCGGACACCTCTCTAGTTGTTTCGGACTGCAAAGAAAATTATAAATTTCAGCCAAAGCAAACTTTATACTGTTTTTCCCTATTTATAATTTTATCCAAATTTCAAAATCAACAATATTCCAAAACTATCATGTTGATTTATAACGCTATAAAAACTTTGCTGAATCAATCATTCTCTAAAATTAACAGCCATTTTAATTCTGGGCTGTCAATGACATCTCTCCCGCAATCGGTGTTATCAATTTTCTTCTGATTTCTGAATCATTGCTTTCGTTGGCGAGCAAGAACATCATCTTGGTAATAGCAGCTTCTGTAGTAATATCACCTCCACTCAAAACCCCAATCCGCTTCATATCCTTACTGGTCTCGTACCTTCCTTGAATCACGCGTCCTCCATTACACTGTGAAACATTTAAAATAATCAAACCTTTTTTTACTGCCTTTTCCATTGTTTGGATAAACCATGTTTCACTTGGACTGTTCCCTGACCCATAAGTTTCCAACACAACCCCACGTAGTCCTTTTGTCGCAAAACAACTCTCGATAACATTCTGGGTAATACCTGGAAACAGCTTCAAAACCATCACCCTATTGTCCAAACGATTGAAATACCTCAATTTCTTCCCTTCTTCAAATGGCTTTATTGCAGCATAATTATAGTCTATGATAATGCCTGACTCAGCTAATGGTGGGTAGTTTTCTGACTCAAATGCATCGAAATGTACACTTTGTACTTTCTTTGCTCTATTTCCTCTCAATAGCATATGATTAAAGAAAATACATACTTCCGGCACTATTGGCTTTCCGTTAGCCTTTGCCATTGCTATTTCTAGGGAGGTCATCAAATTTTCCCTAGCATCAGACCTCATGGCAGAGATAGGAAGTTGTGCTCCAGTAAAAATCACTGGCTTACTTAACCCTTTCAGCATATAACTTAACATAGACGCTGAATAAGCCATGGTATCAGTGCCATGAAGCACTACAAATCCATCATAACTATCATAATTCTCATAAATGATATATGCCATATCCACCCAATGGCTCATGTTGACATTTGAAGAGTCGATAGGTTCGGGAAATGATATGACTGTAATTGCCGCATTCATACTGGTCATAGTCGGGATTTTATCCAAGATTTGCCCAAAATTAAATGGGACTAAGGAGCCACTATCATCATAGGCCATCCCAAGTGTCCCTCCAGTATATATTATCAATACAGATGATGTGATCTCACTTTTGGCTGCAGTATTTAATCTTACTATCTTATAATTCATGGTTGAAATGATGGAATATAAGGTTTGTGTTATTTTGAGTAATTCGAGAAACCTCCTCTAAGCTTGTTTGGCAAAGATCCGCAACTCGTTGGGCTATAATTGGTATGTAGGCAGGTGAATTCCTTTTTCCACGATGAGGGATTGGTGCAAGATAAGGACCATCGGTTTCCAAAACCAAATGATCAAGACCTATTTCAGGTAGAACTTTATCCAAACCTCCATTTTTATAGGTTGACACACCACCAATACCAAGTTTAAATCCCATTTCTATGATTTGATTTGCTTGCGTGACACTTCCAGTAAAACAATGAAATATCCCAAACAAATCAACTCCATTCATTTCTTTGATGATTTCAATAGTTTCATCCATAGATTCTCTGCAATGCAGAATGATTGGCCATTTCTTATCTTTTGCCCATTGTATTTGGATACGAAGCGCTTCTTTTTGTTGTTCAAAAAAAGTCTTATCCCAGTACAAATCCAATCCTGTCTCACCTATCCCTGCAAAATCCCTTTTATTTATCCATTCTTCCATGATATAGAGAGATTTTTCAAAATCTTTCTTTACATCACATGGATGCAAACCCATCATGGGAATACATTTTTGGGGATGATTGAGCTCAACTTCAAGCATCGAATCTATCGTTTCCACATCCACATTTGGCATGAAGATCCTCTGCACGCCATTATCAAAAGTCTCCCTAATTACATCTTCTCTATCGGAATCATACTTTGATGAATATATATGTGCATGCGTATCTGAAAATGGGTGTAGCATTTGTATTAATTATTATAGTTATGAGACTTGAAATATTTGATTTTAGATTTTAGATATAAAGCTTAATATTGTTTTGTGTCAATCTAGAATTTACGAATGAGTGAAATGGATTTCGGTCCAATCTTTCACCAAGGTGAATTTTATAAATTTATTACTCTCCTTTAAACTTAAACCAAGTTTAATTCTCCTGAGGTGAACTGGCTTTTTTAAGGTCAAACACTATTCAATCAAACGCAACTTTACCTTTGACATAACACCAAAACAGCAAAGTCATTTGGAAAGAAGAAAAAACAACCCGCTTCTTGAAGCGGCCAATTTTACATCTTTCAAACGTTCCAATCTTAAAAACCCTATTCTTGTAATCTACCAATTTTTCAATTCTTTAATATTTCCTACCCTTCCAATTTGTTTTGGAAGGCCAAAAATAATAAAGTATCGTCGCCCAAGCTGTAAAAAGATAATATATTTCAAATGCTATTAAATGTTTTAGGATGATTCTTTGGTTCATTTTCTTTTTCATCTCATAAATGAAATAAGACTGTAAAGACCATTTTAGAAACCAAAACAACCACCCAAGAAAAATATAATTATAAATCAAAAGCAAAACAAGTGGCAAAAACAAAGCCTGGAGTGCCAAAAGTATTTTTATTGTAATGGGCAACTTCATAGCTCCATTCATCCATCTTTTACGCTGCTCTAGGAGGCTCGAAAGAGTTGGTTGCGCTTTGGTTTCTATCAGATTCTCTTCGCATATTTGATGATAACCATAAAACCCCTCTGTCTGAATAGCAGAAGCTATTGTAAAGTCTTCTGTCAAGGAGAAAGGAATTCCTTCGAATCCTCCCACAGCATTGTATGCCTCTTTTGAAACAAGCATATTATTCCCCATAGAGGTGACAGATAGGCCAATATCAGACAAGACTTTCAGCATTCCTAAAGTGAAAGTCCAATCTACATCCTGTAATGTTGAAAGCATTCCTTCGTGCTTCACTGTAGTAACACCAGTGACAAATCCAGCTTCGGCATTCAAAGCCGCCGAAACCATAATGGTAGCCCAAGTACTGGGAACTTTACAATCAGCATCTGTGAACAACAACAGGGAACCCGTTGCTTTATTGATCATTTGGGAGAGTGCATTTGCCTTGCCATTCATCTTTTTTGGCCCACGGTTTTCTTCTACGCTATAAAATTCAGCATAGCTCTTACCTGCTACCCATGATTTTAGAATCGAAGCTGTTTGGTCTGTACTGTTGTCATCCCCCACTATTATCTGCAGCTTATTTTCTGGATAATCCAAAGCTTCCAAAGCTTCCAAACATCTAGGTAGATTTATTGCTTCATTTCTACAGCTAACCAAAATTGTGATCGACGGAAAATCCCTTCCCTTACCTTTTGAATAATTCTTGAAATTTGTCCTAAGAAGAATTCCCAAAAATAAATTTTGGGAAAGAAGAAGCATTACACCAATTATTTCTAATGCTATCATAGAAGATCAGTTTCAAAACCAGAATCCTTAATATATCGCAAATAATCCACCAAAATTTCTTTCAATACAGATTTGGTCTTAATCTGATCATGAAAAACAACAATAGAGCCATTTTGGGAATATTTTATAGTCTTTTCAAGACATTTCTGGCAAGATTGGTTTGGATCATAATCCCCTGAAAGGACATCCCACATCACAACTTCAAACTCAGGACTCAGGGCTTTGAATTGGTTTTTGGTAATTCGACCATATGGAGGCCTAAAAAGTCTAGATTCCAATCCCAATTCATCATTCAATACTTTTTGACAACAAAAAACATCGTGGATATATATATCCGTAGGAGTTTTGTACCCATTAAGATGGTGATATGTATGGTTGCCAATTCCGTGTCCATTTGCTACTATTTGCTTTGCCAAGCTAGGTGATTTCCTGACATTGTCCCCTACTACAAAAAACGTAGCTTTCATACCAAAGCGATCCAATTGTTCCAAAACGAATTCCGTCACCTCTGGAACTGGCCCATCATCAAAAGTTAAATAAATCTTTTTCTTTGACCTGTCTTTGTGCCAAGTATAATGCTTGAAAAGCTTAGGAATCAAATCTGGCACATGATGAATCACCATAATTCTACTGAAATCTTAAGCTCATTAAAGTAATATCATCCATCCTATCCACACCATTTGAAAAAGCTTCGAGCTCCTTGAAAAATGCTATGTGAAATTCTTCAGGATCAACACAAACTTGTTTCTTTACAAATTTCCCAAACCTTTCGTCTCCATACTCTTCATCTTTGTCATTGAAGTTTTCTGTCAATCCATCGGTATACAAATGGATACTGAAACCTTTCAGATGAGACCGCTTACCTATTTCCAGAAAAGGCAAAGAATCAAAAGCTCCCAAAATAGTCGTCCCAGCTTCCAAGATCTCGCTTCTCCTTTCTCCTTCCCAATAAAGTATTGGTGGATTGTGGCCTGCATTCACATAGTTCAACTCCCTAGTTTTGTAATTGTATGAACCCAAAAAGAAGGTAATAAACCTTTCGCCGGCAGTATTTTCAAAAATGGTATAATTCAATTGCTCTACGATCATTTTCAGATCAGAAGAACTTCTCAGCAATGTCCTCAAGGCGGCTTGAAAATTAGACATCAATAAAGCTGCAGGCATTCCTTTGCCAGAAACATCTGCTATGCAAAAAAACACTTCGTCTTCTGATTTTTGGATCAAATCGTAATAATCACCACCTACTGTAGAATGTGGTATATAGGTTACTTTTGCTTTGAGTTTACCATTCTGGGGGAGATTTGCAGGAAATAACATCCTTTGCACACTAGAAGCTATTTCCACCTCTTTTTTCAACCGCTCCTGCTCCAATTGTCTCCTCGCAAACCGCTTGTTTTCAAGCGCAACCACAAGAATATTAGTCAAAGCTTGCGTAAAATCAAGATCCAACTCAAGCGACTCATCTTTTTTCATCAAAAACAAGATCGCCAACATTTTCTCCTTGTGATAAACAGGCAAATAAGTCTCCAGTTCATTAAACGAAAAACCTTCGTCAACTATGATATTCAACTCTCCTGTCTCTTTATTGTCTTTTACTTTTTCCAGTGGAATTAAGTCAGGCACTGCACCTTTTATACCATGGGAGATATTTTGTCTGTATCCTTCGTGGTCAACCACATAAAGCAAAAGTGATCGGATATTGAGATGTACCAAACAGGTAAATTTGAAAATATTCAATAAAACCGATGACGTTTTATTTTCATTGATCGCCTGCGTTATTTCTAACAAGGCCTTAAGTTCAAGTTCTTTGCGTTGATATTTTACTGTTTCTGTAGTCAATGGATTGTTCAAATAGAATTGTGATTCATTAGCCCCTTTTTGGTAGCTAAGTAATAGTATGTTTTGCCTGATTCTTTTAAACTGCTGATCTTATCAAACACCTCTTCGTCAGGCTTATAGAGACACTTGATATAATCCTTGTCCAATAAAGACTGCAAGTTAGCCAAAAGCAATTCCTCTTCCCAACCTAGGATATCTTTTAAATAATCAAAGTGCTGTACAAAGTATAACTCGTCCAATAAATCAAACTCTTCTTCTGTCATAATAGTGTGGAATATCAGCTAATTTATAGTTTTTAATGGTGGAATTTTATTTTGCCCGCAAATGGACGGAAAATCTAATTATATTTCTCCAAAGTTAGCAATCTCTTTTGAATTGTGTTTTGCAAAAATCAAAACTTGAGGGAACAGTTGATTAGATATAAAAACAAAACGCTTATAAAAATGACAGATCTTGGAAAGGCCTCATTCGTCATCAATTAACAAAAAGTTGCAGTCACAACAACTTGCCCTCTTTTATGATTTACTTAAAAGCAATAAATCATCATATTTCCCAAAACCGTAAACCTATTTCAGTTCACACTCCTCCCTTTCCACTCAAACCTTCCTTTGATAGCTCCAATTGCAGTTTTTAAAACATAAATTGGATGAATCAAGCTGGTGATAAAAAAATCTTTAAAACTTAATCTAAGCCCATATGAATCTGTGACCTTTTTCAACACAGAATATTCAATACCAATCTTCAATATCCAAACAACTAATAAAGCCAACAGCCCAAATTTCCCTTCGAAAAAAGGAAGAAATAAAGAACTAACCCAAAGCAACTGATAACAAACAGGAACAGAAGAAAAAACCGAATGTATCAAGGAGTGTGACTTCCACTTTGATGCCCATCTAATCCTCTGGGAATAAAGCTCAGACCAACGGGTTAACGAATTTGTGAATACAAGATTTTTAAAACCCTCCAAGTAAACTAAAGCCTTGGGGTCATAGAAAGCAACTATTTTTTTCATTAGGAATTCATCATCTCCTGATAGAATTTCTTCATTACCAAAGTATCCATTCACACTCAGGAAAGCCTCTTTTCTATAAGCCAAATTAGCACCACTACACATCAATGGTGATTGTTTTTCAAAAGCTACCTTAGTCACCAATAAGATACTTGCCCATTCAATTTGTTGAAATCTCTGAAAAAATGAACCATTTTCTTTTGTCATTACTGGACCGGCTACAAATTGGATTTGTGGGTCTGAGAATGGCTTCAACATTTCAATAACCCATGATTCTGGCAACATACAGTCTGCGTCGGTAGTAAATATTACTCCTCCTGTAGCTGCCTCAACTCCATGTTTTAACGCTGATTTTTTCCCTCTTCCACTTGATTGGATAACTTTATGAATAAATTTTGGATTGGAGTGGTCAAGCAATTTTCCCAAGATCAAAGCTGAATCATCTTCACTATGATCATCAATCCAAAGAACCTCTAATTGAAAGAAATTCAAGTTTTCTATTGATTGAAAAATAATGGGCAAATTCTTCTCTTCATTTCTAAAAGGAATTAAAACAGACACCTTCTGATCAATAGGTGAGGGTATTTCGGATACTGCAGTTTTTCCCCATTTCCTTCCAAAGAAGAAAAGTGCAAAAACATAAACAAAGCCAATACTTAGGTAAAATATTACCATGAATTCAATTAAATTGCATCAATGAGTAAAGTAGAGAAAAAAGAAGGAAAGGAAAAAATAATTTTAGGCATAGATCCAGGAACAAATGTAATGGGCTATGGGCTGATTTTGATAGAAGGAAAGAAATATAGTGTTATTCAATTTGGTGTGATTCATTTGAAAAAATATGAAACCCATGAACTGAAACTCAAAAAGATCTTTGAGAGGGTAACTGGTATCATAGATGAATTCTTACCTGATTCTATGGCGTTAGAAGCACCTTTCTATGGTGAAAATGTACAATCCATGCTCAAACTTGGTAGAGCCCAAGGAGTAGCAATGGCTGCTGCCCTTTCCCGAGAAATTCCAATCACAGAATATTCCCCAAAAAAGGTCAAACAATCCGTAACTGGCAATGGAAATGCTTCAAAAGAACAAGTAGCTGAAATGATCAAAACTTTGCTTCAAATCAAAGAAATCCCAAAACTTCTAGATGCTACTGATGCTTTGGCAGTGGCACTGTGCCATCATTTTCACGATGGAAGAATCCAAACTAGAGGCAGAAATGCAGGATGGAAATCTTTTCTGGAAGAAAACCCTGACCGGGTAAAAGGCCTAAAATAAATCTACAAAAAAAAGCTGCCCAATTTCCATTGGGCAGCTTTTTTGATCAAATATTTTTTTTTTCAAACTACTCAGATTAGAAACTATAACCTAAAGAAACTTTGAAACCTCTGTTATAGATAGCTGCATTCGAATCTTTGAACACTGGAGAGGTACCGAAATCATAACTTCCCTGGATATTAACTCCTTTTGGAAGATTATAACCCAAACCTACTACAAATCCCAAATCTGTTTTGGTGATTGCGTCTGTGTCATAAGTGAAAGTACTTCCGAAGAAATCACCTTCGAACTTTGAAGACATCAAAAACGAAGCTTGTGGCCCACCGAAAATGTTTAATCCATCTGTAACATAAAGTCTAAGCAACAATGGAACATCAATATAATTCAAGATTGCTCTTGGATCGCCTATACCATCATTTTGAGTACCTTTTACAGAGAAATAAGCACCTGGCTCGAGGGCAATTCTTGAACCCAAGAATAGATTTGTGTAAACCCCTGCATGAAATCCAGCTCTGTTTGTGTAGTCATTGTTTGAAGCGTCTTCTCCTCCAAAATTGAAAAAGTTAACACCACCTCTAATACCGAATCCGCCAGCGGCATCACTTCTCTGGACGCTCTGTGCTTGAATTTCAAATGAAAATAAAGCAATAACTGCTAATAATAAAATTGACTTTTTCATAGTAAATAATAATTGGTTTGTACAAGGATACTTGTCCAAGATCATGCCAAAAAATTATGATTATTTAACATTGCGGTAGCAAACCAATACTATTAATCTACAAATCAATCACTTACTTTTTTATCAACATAGCTTGAGTTCATAATACTCAATGCCCCCATGTACTTCAGGCTAAACTTCACCAAATCCCCAACTTTATATCCTAAAGGATTCAGTCCCAGATTCAAGATAAGCATATCAGAACTTGCCCCTAATATCTCAAATTCACCATCTTCTGGTATAAGGTATTTAGGATCTACGTCAAGCAGTCCTATGTCCAAAATTGCCCGAAATGAGGATTTTCCATAGAGTGACTCATCTATTTCGACAATTTCACCTTGGGGATTTGCTGCCAAAGCTCCAGAGGGAAGCAATGGTTTTTCCTGCATTTCGATAATCTCAGCATTCAATTCAAAAACATCTCCATTCATCCCTTCTATGATTTTTTCTTCAAACAAATCAACACCGAAATATAGCGTTTCCCCAATTCGAAAATGGTTTACTCCTTTTGGCAACTGCTGATGTAGCATCAATGGAATAGTAACTGAGGTACCTGCAGAAACCCATGGAATCTCAATGTTGAACTTGAGTTCGATAATCTGTTTGTAAAGTGAAAGCTGAATAAGCTTGTCTGTAGAAGGCATGACACCGTTCAGACAATTGAGATTTGTTCCCAAACCAACTATTTGGATATTTGGCAATTCGAAAATTTTTGAATAAAAATCAATCAAATGGTCACCCATTACTCCTTCTCGAAGGTCTCCAGTTTCGACCATTATGATGATCTTGTGCTTCCTACCTTGTTTGACAGCCTCTTCGCTTATCCACCCAATTGTAGTCAATTCACTGTTGAGACTGACATCTGCATACTTCACCATTTTCTCAATGTTCCTTTTTGAAGCTGGCTTGATATATACGGTTTGGATTTCAGGATTAATCTCTTTTACCTTTGCAAGGTTGCTAATTCTTGAGTCGTGTATTTCTTTGACTCCCAGGTCAATCAGCTCTTTAAGATAAGCTCTATTTCCACAGAAAAGCTTAGACACAACACCCCACGAAATCTCGTTTTCCTCAAATAAGTTTTTGAGATAATCGAAGTTTTGTTTTAATTTTTCTCTATGTAAATTTAAGAATGCCATTGTTTTTTTTTATTTTGATAATCTCATCTCGAGATATTTATTGGTAAACCCAAGACTTTCATATAATTTTCGGGCAGGGTTATCTGGTTCGACATGTAATGCAATGTTTCCATTGGACATGTCAATTGCAGTTTTCATAAGTTTCTTACCTACTCCTTTTCCTCGCTGAGCTGCATCGACAGCTATATAGACCAAAATATTCTCAGGAATATATCCAGACATGCCAGTTCTGTTCATAATTACAGCTCCTACGATATTGCCATTTTCTCTAGCCATAACAGTAAACCCGCCTTTGTCGACAGCTTGATCTAATGCATAGTCAAGACATTTCATAATATCTACATGTGGATCTCCATATTGTTCTAAATGCGTGAATAAGAAGTCTGCAATTTCCTTTTTTTGTAAATAAGTCGCATTGTCTATTGCTGATAGTGTTTCTATACTTACCATTATTTGTAATTTTATTTCGAATTTTTCATTTTCTTAAACTTATATACTAGCAAAAATATTGCTAAAGAAGCAAAAACCCCGAAAAAATTTGGATCTAACTCCAATGGAAGGTTTACATTAGCTAAACCTAGACCACCAGTTACACTTCCCCCTACTATCATAGCTGCCAATGCAGCATCTGGATCCTTTTTCTTTGTAAACAAACCAAACAATACTGGAATCAAGAGTCCCGATACCATAAATGCATAGGAATAAAGCATCAGCTCAAGCACATTTGTCATTTGAAGTGCAACAAAAAGCGCTACAGCACCAAGGGCAAGAGTGAAAAGTTGGGAATACCTTATTTGGGTACTTTCGCTTTTTTCGTTGAGCCACTTGCCAAAAATATCAGTGCTCAAATTACCTGATGCTGCCATCAAACAAGAGTCCGCCGTGGATAATACGGCAGAAAAATAAGCAGCCATCATCAATCCCAAAAGTCCTGAAGGCAGAATCGTTCGTAATAAAATCGGCAGTCCCATTTCAGGATCCAAAGTCTCCAAATCAAAAATCAATAAATCTTGTTCAAAGGCAACTCTGGACAACAACCCAAGAGAAACACCCATAAATGCCATGATTGGCCATTCAAATAAACCGGCAATGAACCAAGCCTTTTTTGCCGATGCTACATCTCTACTTGCAAAGATCCTTTGGTACAAGGTCATTCCTATAAACCAAATTGGCAAAATCGTAATTCCCCAATTTGCAAAGTCTTGCCACCTTAAATTAGTTAAGGTAAAAAATTCATCTGGTAGTGTCTGCCTAATAACTTCCCATCCACCTACATGAAAATATGCAATTGGCAATCCTATAAATATAAAGCCCAACATCAGAATAATCCACTGAACTGTATCTGTATAGATAACAGCCTTCAAACCTCCCAAAACTGTATAAATAACTGCTATTGCTCCCATTATCCACAAGGCATGGTTGATATCCAACTCTTCGAATGTTCCTGATGCCAACTTTGCTCCTGCCAAAAGCTGTGAAGAGGTGAATCCCAGGTAACCTACCAAACAGATAACCGCTGCAACTATCCCAACTTTCCTATCAAAAAGGTGCTTGAAAATCTGGGGAAATGTATAAAAATTCGCAAAAGCGGGATCCTGTTTTACTCTAGGAATCAAAAAAACCGCTGCTAACCAAGCCCCTAACAGTCCAGTGAATAGCATCCAACTTCCTGAAAGTCCCATCACAAAACCTAAACCGCCTAATCCAACCGAGAACCCTCCTCCAACATCTGTCGCTACTACAGAAAGTCCAATATGCCAACTACCAATATTTCTTCCTCCGACATAATAATCATCTTGATTTTTATTCTTCTGCATGAAGTAGTATCCTACCCCAAGCATTATCAACATGTACCCGACAAATATGCCGAGGTCTATGTAATGCATCAGTCCCCTTTCTTTTAAATTAACAATTTTTTAAATAATGGTAATTTTCAAAGATACAGATAATTGATTTAGTCTAAAAGATAGAATTCATCTAATTTAAACAATACCCATATATTGAAAATTAAGATTTATATAATTATAAAAACACAAAAAAAAAAGCCAGTAAAACCGGCTTTTTAATTTTTCTATAATTTTTAAATGGTACACAGCTGAATATTAACAAAACCAAAAAAAGTACTTAACCTAAACACTTCCTAGTCCATCATATTCAAATACCTACTATCTTAAACGGTATCGCTACTCAATACTGCTGAGAAATATTCTCTGTTCATTCTTGCAATATTAGTAATACTGATTCCTTTTGGACATTCTGCTTCACAAGCTCCAGTGTTGGTACATGCACCAAAACCTTCGGCATCCATTTGAGCTACCATGTTTTCTGCTCTTATTTTCCTTTCTACTTGACCTTGTGGCAACAATGCCAATTGAGAGACCTTAGCAGAGGTGAAAAGCATTGCTGAAGCATTTTTACAAGCCGCTACACATGCACCACAGCCAATACACTGAGCTGCATCCATTGCCAAATCAGCGATAGACTTAGGGATTGGGATTTCGTTTGCATCAGGTACACCACCTGTATTTACGGACACATATCCCCCTGCTTGGATTATTCTATCAAAAGAAGATCTATCCACTACCAAATCCTTTAACACTGGAAAAGCTTTTGCTCTCCAAGGCTCGATCGTGATCACATCTCCATCTTTAAATGATCTCATGTGCAACTGACAAGTAGTCGTCTGCTGAGGACCATGTGGATTTCCGTTGATGTAAAGCGAACACATTCCACATATACCTTCTCTACAATCATGATCAAAATGAACAGGATCTTCTCCTTTGGTAGAAAGTTGTTCATTCAATACATCCAACATTTCCAAGAAAGACATATCTTCAGATATATCGGCAATTTTATATTCTTTAAATGCACCTTTGTCGGTGTTGTTTTTCTGTCTCCAGATTTTTAAGGTTAAATTCATAGCTCTGATGAGTTTAATACTTTGTTAAATTACTTGTAACTTCTTTGGGTCAACTTCACATTTTCGAACACAAGAGGCTCTTTGTTCAATTCTTCCTCAAGACCTTCACCCAAGTACTTCCATGCAGAAACAAAAGCGAAGTTTTCATCATCTCTTAGAGCTTCACCTTCTGGAGTCTGATACTCCTCACGGAAGTGACCTCCACAAGATTCATTTCTATTCAATGCGTCATCCACCATCAATTCTCCCAATTCTATGAAATCAGCTACTCTATTTGCCTTTTCCAAAGATTGGTTTAACTCTTCGTTTGCACCAAGAACATTCACGTTAGTCCAAAATTCTTTCTTCAATTCTTTGATCATTGCCTTGGCTTTGGTAAGTCCATCTGCTGTTCTTGCCATACCACAATAATCCCACATAATCTTCCCTAATTTCTTATGGTAAAAATCAACTGTCTTGTCACCTTTGATGCTTAGGAGTTTTTGAATTCTATCACTAACTTCTTTTTCAGCTTTTTTGAATTCAGGATGGTCAGTGAGAATTCTCTCAATTGGGTTTTGAGCCAAATAATCTCCAATAGTATATGGAGCTACAAAATAGCCGTCTGCCAATCCTTGCATCAATGCTGATGCACCGAGTCTGTTTGCTCCATGATCAGAGAAATTCGCCTCACCCAGTGCATACAATCCTGGAATAGTTGTCATCAAATTATAATCTACCCAAAGGCCTCCCATTGTATAATGAACTGCTGGATAGATCATCATTGGAACTTGATATGGGTTATCGCCAGTGATTTGCTGATACATATCAAACAAGTTACCGTATTTTGCTTTTATAGTGGCTTCACCATCTCGTTTGATAGCATCCCTGAAATCCAAGAAAACAGCTTCTCCCGTTTCATTCACACCTCTCCCTTCATCACAAACATATTTTGCATTTCTAGAAGCAACATCCCTAGGTACTAGGTTACCAAAAGAAGGATATTTCCTTTCGAGATAGTAATCCCTATCTTCTTCTTTGATATCGTTTACTTTTATTTGCCCTTTTCTTAATTTCTCTGCTGTCTCTACTGTTGCTGGCACCCAAACTCTACCATCATTTCTCAATGATTCAGACATCAATGTCAGTTTTGACTGATGATCTCCTGAAACAGGAATACAAGTTGGGTGAATTTGCGTGAAAGACGGGTTGGCAAAGTATGCTCCTTTTTTGTGAGCTCTCCAAGCTGCAGTGACGTTAGAACCCATAGCATTTGTAGAAAGGAAAAATACGTTTCCATATCCTCCAGTACAAAGTAATACTGCGTGTGCGCTATGAGATTCAATAGCTCCAGTGATTAGATTTCTTGTAACTATACCTCTAGCTTTCCCATCTACCATAACAACATCCATCATCTCAGTTCTAGGATAAAGCTTCACCTTACCATTAGCTACTTGTCTACTCAAAGCAGAATAAGCTCCTAGAAGTAATTGCTGACCAGTTTGTCCCTTTGCATAGAATGTTCTGGAAACTTGTGCTCCACCAAAAGATCTATTCGCCAAAAGCCCTCCATATTCTCTCGCGAAAGGAACTCCTTGAGCAACACATTGATCAATAATATTTACAGACACTTGGGCTAGACGATAAACGTTACCCTCTCTAGCTCTGTAGTCCCCTCCTTTTATCGTATCGTAAAACAATCGGTAAACTGAGTCACCATCATTTTGATAGTTTTTAGCCGCGTTGATCCCTCCTTGAGCAGCAATTGAGTGCGCTCTTCTTGGACTATCTTGGAAGCAAAATGCTTTTACATTGTAACCTAGTTCTGCCAAAGATGCCGCTGCAGAGGCTCCGGCAAGGCCAGTCCCGACTACAATCACATCATATTTTCTTTTATTGGCTGGATTTACAAGCTTTACATTAAATTTATGGTTGGTCCATTTTTCTGCCAATGGCCCTTCAGGTATTTTAGAATCAAGTATCATCGATTTGTTGATTTTAATTTCATTAATCAATTAACAATTTATTTGGCTACTAGTTTTGAAAAAACATAACCAAGGGTATCAACGCAAACAAAGCGGGTATCAAAATCGAAAATACTAATCCAACTTTTCTGATAAGCGGAGAATATTTTACATGATTCAATCCCAATGTCTGAAATGCGCTAGCAAATCCATGTGATAAATGGAATGCCAAGAACCCCATACTCAAAACATAAAATGCAACATAGAGAACATTACTATATGCAGCAGACACTATTGCGAATACATCCTTGAACTCAACACCTTCATAAGTAGTCATTGGTATTGAACCAAACTTCACTTCATAATAGAAACCTTTCAAGTGAACAAGAATAAAAATCAAAAGAAAAGTCCCCAAAATCCCCATATTTCTTGAAGCCCAAGTGCTGTTTGAGGAAGCTTTTGTGATTGAATAACCAACAGGTCTTGACTTTTTGTTATGTCTAGACAATATGATTGAATAAATAACGTGTATCAAAATGAAAGCAAAGTTCCCAATTGATACAACTTTAATAAAAGGATTGTTGGCCATAGTAGCTGCATATTTATTAAATGCTTCACCACCGTCTGGGATCAACAATTGAAGATTACCTGCTAAATGTACTACCAAGAATAAAATTAGAAATAATCCAGTGAGAGCCATCAATACTTTTCGGCCCAGCGTGCTATTTAAGGTCTTAGATACCCAACTCATATTTTTTGATTAAATGTAGAATGTTTACAGATTATACTTTGAGGTCAAATTTACATTCGGAAAGCTTAGTAAACAATCAAAGCGTCACCGTTTAAACTTATTTTAAAACGTTCTAAATAACCCTGAAAACAAGATAGAAACCCATAATTTTGACATTATTCTAACCAAGTGATTAATTTTATTGTTTGAATAAATGATAATAATTTCTACTTCGTTTAGTTATTTTCGTATATCTTGTAATTGTTAAGTCAGACATTCATGAAAATCAGATATTTACTTTTAATTGCCGTAGCTCTTTTGCTTGCAAATATCCACCAGGCATCTGCAACACATATTCGAGCAGGAGAAATAATTGCAGAGCGAGTTTCCACCCAAACGCTTACCTACAGAATAACAGTTGTAGGCTATACTGATACAAGATCAAATGTGATTTTCGGACCAGGGACAATAAATTTTGGTGATGGCAGAGAAGTCTCTCTCAATACTGAAAGTGATATTGTTTTGGTTGAGCCTTTGGGAAACCAGATTGAAAAAAACACTTTTGTAGTAACACATACTTATCAAGGGCCAGGTCAATATACGATTCGCTTCAAGGAATTCAACAGAAATGACAACACATTGAATATGGATAATTCTGTGGAGACACCTTTTTATGTGGAAACCATGATTAGAATTGACCCTTTTTTGGGCGTTAACAACTCGCCTGTTTTAACTATCCCGCCTGTTGATAATGGAGGTGTGAATATTAGATACATTCATAATCCAGGTGCTTATGATCCAGATGGGGACAGTTTGGCTTACATTATGGATATTCCAAACCAAGATTTCCAGAGAAGGGTAAATAATTATAGAAGCCCAGGAAGTAGCGAATTCAGTTTCAACAGGGAAGACGGTGGCACTCCGGCGTTTTTGACACTTGATGCCATCACAGGAGACTTGGTATGGGATGCTCCTGGATTGGCAGGACAATTCAATGTTGCATTTAAGATTGAAGAGTATAGAAAAATAGACGGACAGTTTAGGCTTATTGGGTATGTTATCAGGGATATGCAGATCATTATCGAAAACACAAACAACCAACGTCCTGAATTAATCCTCCCAGAAGACCTATGTGTAATAGCAGGAACAAATATTGAAGAAATCATCCAAGGTAGTGACCCTGATGGTGATCCAATTAAAATTGAAATTTTTGGTGGTCCTTTTGAGATTTTAACATCTCCTGCTACTTATAACCCAGAATCTGTATTTCAACCAAGCCCTGGCATTGTCAATTTCAATTGGCAGACTGTATGTAACCATGTTCAGGAAAACCCTTACCAAGTAAGAGTTAGAATTACTGACCAACCAAGCTCGGGGCCTGCCTTGGTAGATATAAAAACTTGGAATATTAAAGTCATCGCACCTCCTCCTGTAATCGATGAAATCGAACAGCTCCCAGGCAGATCTGTACAATTAAGTTGGGACCCATATTCTTGTGGAAATTCAGCAGAGACGATGCAAATATGGAGAAGATTGAACAGCGACCCATACGAGCCTGATTCTTGTGAAACTGGCATTCGTGCAGGATTTGAATTGATTGGAACGACAGATATGTCAACTTTTAATTTCTTAGACAACAATCAAGAGGAAGGTCTGTCTCCAGGAAACACTTATTGTTACAGATTAGTGGCTGCATTTCCATCTCCAAGATTGGGAGAAAGCATTGTATCCGATGAGATTTGCGTGACAATTGATGTTGACGTGCCGCTGATCACAAATGTAAGTGTAGAGGAAACTGACGATGAAAACGGTGAGATTTTTATCAAATGGACTCCTCCCTATGACATTGATTCAGAACAGTTCCCGGGACCATTTACCTATGAACTCATCCGATCAGAAGGATTTACAGGAAATCAAAATCGCACATCAATTTCAACAACCTCAGATACTGTGTTTACTGACTCAGGATTAAATACTGAAAATCTTGTTTACAACTATAAAGTAATCCTCAAGGAAGGAAATACAACCATTGATAGCTCAAGTATCGCTTCTTCTGTTAGATTAGACCCTGTGATCATCAATGAAGCAATTGAATTAAACTGGACATTTAATGTTCCTTGGAATAATGCTGTAGGCGAATTTAGGCACGAAGTTTATAGAAACAGAACTGACGCTGCTGCAGAAGACGCAGAAAATTTCACGTTGATTGCAGAAGTGGATGTTACTTCAAATGAATTCACCTATTTTGATGACGGTAGCCACAATGGAGTAACTCTCCAGAAAGAGATAGAATATTGTTATTACGTGATTACAAAGGGTTCATATAATGTCGACATCTTGACTTATCCTTTAGAAAACAAAAGTCAAATCACTTGCGCACGACCTGATGACAACAGTTTACCTTGTCCTCCAGTATTGACATTTGAAGGACCTGAATGCTCAACTTACCTGGAAGACAAACCTTGTGGAACTAGCCTATTTGAGCATGACTTAAGTTGGGAACCTGATTTTTCAGGAGATTGTGATAATGAATTAAGTAGCTATAGGCTATACTTCAGTCCTGAAGGAGAAGAGGGAACGTTCACATTGATCGAAACTTACTCTGCTTTGAACACTACAGGAATAATCACTGATCTTCCTGACTACAAGGGTTGTTACTATATCACAGCTGTGGATCGGTCAGGCAATGAAAGTGATCCTAGCAATATTGTATGTGTGGATAATTGTCCTTACTACGAATTACCAAACGCATTTACTCCAAATGGAGATGGGGTAAATGAGACTTTTATGGCTTTTGACAATCCATTCCCAAAATGTCCAAGGTTTGTTGAAGGTGTAGAAATATTCATTGTAAATCGATGGGGAGCTGAAGTATTTAGTTACAATAGCTTTACTGCAAACGAATCTGACATCTATATTAGATGGGATGGAAAAGATAAAAATGGAAAAGAGCTACCGGCAGGTACATATTTCTACAGTGCAGTAGTAAGGTTTGATGCTTTTGACCCAGCTCTCCAAGAGCAAAAATTAAAAGGAACAATCCAAATTATTAGATGAGAATTCAAGACAAATATAGTATTGTCCTATTTGATGGAGTTTGTAATCTTTGTAACAATGCAGTTGACTTTATAATTAGAAATGACAAAAATGACAACTTTAAAGTTGGTGCACTTCAAGACAATGCTGTAAAAAACATCCTTGTCGATTACAAGGTAAATAAAGATTATTTAGATTCTTTGGTACTAATTGAAGGAGAAAGTATTTATTACAAAAGCACTGCTGCCCTCAAGATTGCCAAAAAATTAGGTGGATTTTGGAAATTATTTTATGCAGGAATCATTTTACCTACTTCATGGAGGGATTCTATTTATGATTGGATTGGAAAAAATAGGTACAAATGGTTTGGCAAAAAAGAAACATGCAGACTACCTACTGAAGAAGAAAAAGCAAAATTTCTATAAAATTTAACATAGAACGATAAACCAATTTAAAAATGGATATTTCAAAAGTATTTGCAAATAACGAAAAGTGGATTGAGAGTAAGCTTGAAAAAGACCCTAATTATTTTAAAGAATTAGCAAAAGGCCAAAACCCAGATATTTTGTATGTAGGCTGCTCTGACAGTAGAGTTACTGCAGAAGACTTGATGGGAGTTCAGCCAGGTGAAGTATTTGTACACAGAAACATTGCAAATATGGTGATCAGCATCGATCTCAATGTGATGTCAGTTCTTAATTATGCTGTCGAAAATCTAAAAGTAGATCACATTGTTATTTGTGGGCATTATGAATGCGGTGGGGTTAAGGCTGCAATGAATGCTGCTGATTTGGGAATTTTAAACCCTTGGTTAAGAAACATTAGAGATGTCTACAGGATCCATCGAGTTGAATTGAATGCCATTGAAGATGAATCGAATAGGTATAACAGACTAGTTGAATTGAATGTCCAAGAACAATGTGTAAATCTTTTAAAAACAGCAGTTGTTCAAAAGGCAGTTCGCAAAAGAGGGATGAAAGTTCATGGATGGGTTTTTGATGTATCTAAAGGGAGATTGATCGATTTAAAATTAGATATTGACCATATTTTGAATGAGATTACCGAAATTTATGACCTTGGAGTATAACCACGAACTTAAAAAATAACAAAATAATGAAAAAAGCATATATTTTCCCAGGCCAAGGGGCTCAATTTTCAGGAATGGGGAAAGATCTATACGAGAATAATGACTTAGCAAAAGAGCTTTTTGAAAAAGCAAATGAAGTATTAGGCTTCAGAATTACCGATATTATGTTTGAAGGCAGTGATGAAGAATTGAAGCAAACAAAAGTAACCCAACCTGCGATTTTCCTTCATTCTGTTGTCTTAGCAAAAACTTCAGGAGATTTCAATCCAGACATGGTTGCTGGCCATTCTCTGGGTGAATTTTCAGCATTGGTGGCTAATGGAACTTTAGCATTCGAGGATGGTTTGAAACTCGTATACCAAAGAGCATTGGCAATGCAAGAAGCCTGCGAAATCAATCCATCAGGCATGGCAGCCATTTTGGGTTTAGATGATAATGTTGTGGAGGAGATTTGTAAAGAAATCCAAGGAGAAATAGTAGTTGCTGCCAATTATAATTGTCCAGGCCAGTTGGTTATTTCTGGTTCAAACAAAGGAATAGAAATAGCTTGTGAAAAAATGAAAGAAGCCGGAGCCAAAAGAGCCTTGCCGCTTCCTGTTGGGGGAGCTTTTCATTCACCATTGATGGAGCCAGCGAGGGAAAAACTCCAGGCTGCGATAGAAAATACTGTTTTCAACAATCCTTCTTGCCCAGTTTATCAAAACGTAAGCACAACTGGTATTTCTGATGTATCAGAAATCAAAAACAACTTAATTGCACAATTGACTGCACCGGTAAAATGGACCCAATCTGTCCAACAAATGGTGGAAGATGGTGCAACTTCTTTCATAGAATGTGGGCCTGGAAAAGTCCTTCAAGGCTTAGTAAAGAAAATCCATCGAGAAGCAGATGTGTCTAGCATTTGACAAAAGCCCTTAAATGGGCTTTTTTTATTCCACCTTAGAGACTTTACAAAAATCAGTACACCTATCCAAAAGCTGCTTGTTTGTAAGGTTAAATACGGGATGAATGAAATTAGGCAAAATTTCATCTAAAGGAACCAACACAAAACGCCTCTCAGCAATGTAAGGGTGAGGTACAATCAGGTTATGTTTGTTAATTATTTCGTTCCCAAAATAGAGAATATCAATATCCATGGTTCTATTTCCCCATTTGACATCCCTTTCCCTACCCAACTCTTTTTCTACCTTTAAAGCTATATCCAAAATATACTCTGCATCAAAATCAGTTTCAAATATCAATATTTGATTCAAATAATCTCCTTTTGATTTACCTCCCCAAGCCTGAGTTTCATAAACTGCAGATTTATCTTTTAACTGACCGATTTTAAGCATCAGCTTCGATTTTGCTTCAGAAAGTAATGCAATCCTATCCCCTACATTACCCCCAATAATCAAAATAACTTCCTTCATTTTTCATTTATTCGGTTGAAGATTCAACAATAAAGAAAAAAGCGGTATTTTAGGAGCTTAAATAAAAATAAATATGAAATTTCTAGGAAACGTATTAGCTGTAATCGTTGGGCTTTTGGTATTTTCAGTCTTGAGTTTCTTCATTTTGGCGGGAATTATAGCTATTGCTTCATCGTCAGATAGTGAAGTGAAAATCAAAGAAAATACTGTTCTTGTCCTGAATTTGGATGGAAGAAATATTGTAGAAAGAACTAGCGATGACGATTTTAACATATCCTCTATACCAGGTTTCAGTGCTGTTTCAAACGTAGGCTTGCTAAATCTTAAGAAGGCTATCAAAACAGCTGCAGAAAATGAAAATGTAAAAGGTATTTACCTAAAAGCAGGAATGGTCTTCGCAGGTCAGGCGATGCTTCAAGAGCTAAGGGAAGAATTGATCACATTCAAAGAATCCGGTAAATTCATTGTCTCCTACAGTGAAATCTATTCAGAAAGTGGCTATTTCTTAAGTTCAGCAGCAGATGAAATATACCTCAACCCTCTGGGAGGAATGGAATTTAACGGATTTTCTTCTGAAATCGTTTTCTTCAAAGGTTTATTTGAGAAATTGGAGGTAGAGCCAGTGATTTTTAGAGTTGGAGAATTCAAAAGTGCTGTAGAGCCATTTCTACTTGATAAAATGAGTGATGAAAATAGGCTTCAAACTAGTGTATTTTTAAATGATCTCAATGACTTTGCTATTACAAAAATATCAGAAAGCAGAGGTTTACCCTATGAAAGAGTTCAAGAAATAAACAGTCAAATGCTTGTTCGTAAGAATGCAGATGCGCTTGAATTGAAAATGGTTGATGGACTTTGGTACGAAGATCAAGTAAAAGAACTATTACGGGAAAAGCTGGGTATCGAAGAAGATGACGATATAAATTCCATAAATATCACTACCATCAATAAGTCTGCAAAAAGTAAGAATACACTTTCCAAAAATAAAATCGCAGTAATCATCGCTCAAGGTGATATAGTGAGTGGAACAGGCGAAGGAGTAATTGCTTCTGAATCTTTTGTAAAAGAGGTGAACAAAGCCAAAAAGGATGAAAATGTAAAAGCCATAGTAGTAAGAGTAAATTCACCTGGTGGTTCAGCCTTGGCTTCGGAAGTAATGTGGAGAGCTTTGTCAGAAGCCAAAAAAGTAAAGCCAGTAATCGCTTCTATGGGAGAGTACGCAGCATCAGGAGGATATTACATTTCAGCTCCAGCTGACACTATTGTTGCACAACCAAATACGATCACGGGTTCAATTGGGATTTTTGGTCTTTGGTTCAATGCAGAAGGTTTTATGAAAAACAAATTGGGCTTAACAACAGACGTAGTAAAAACGGGAGAATTTTCTGATTTTTTAAGTTTTTCCAGAAAACTATCAGATCTAGAAAAGTCAATCTACCAAAGCAATGTTGAAGAAGGATATGATACATTTATCTCAAGAGTATCTGAAGGCAGAAATATGAGCAAAGAAGAGGTATTGAATGTCGCATCAGGAAGAGTTTGGTCTGGAATTCAGGCTAAGGAAAATGGGCTTGTGGATGTTTTGGGAAATCTGGAAGATGCAATTGAAATTGCAGCAAAAAAAGTAGGCGTGGAAGATGATTATAGAATAGTATATTTACCACAAGAAAAATCATTTTTCGAAAGGCTCATGGCCGACCTCACTAACGATGTACAAACACGCTACATGCACTATAAGTTGGGAAGTTTTTACCCCGTATATTCCGAAATCGAAAGAATAAAAAAATACGAAGGTCTTATGCTTAGAATGCCCTATGATATTATAGTTGAATAAAAAAAGGAGCTTCGGCTCCTTTTTTTATTTCTTAAAATAATCAGTACTATTGTAACAAGACTTTCCAAGCATCTTCAACGTTGCCAGAATCCAATAATGACTTGGCATGGGTATGAAGATTGAACAACAAACTCTCTTGGTCATTTTGAAATCTTATTTTTATTTCTTCTATTTCAGGTCTATTTCCATATTCCCAAACTTCTTCATCAGATGGAAGCTTTTCTATATTCCCAAGTCTGCCTAAATTATTTCCAGTTAGAACTAGGCTATTCTTTACTATATCAGGAAGCTGATCTACTCCAATACCTTTATTTCTGAGAGGTTTAGGTATTTCAAATAATGATCCTTTTGTCACTCTACAGTACCAATTTCCTCCCATCCTTGCTACAGCTTCGAATTTAAAAGGATCAATGAGACCTTTTGAATCAAGTATCGCATCATCAATATGAGCCAAGACAACCTCACAAATAATCAAATTCCCAGCACCACCTTGGTCGCCCAAAGAGATTACTTCTTTTACAGTACATTCAAAAGATACTGGTGCTTCTTTCACCCTCGGAGGACTTATCTTCACAGATTTTGCCTCTGTTAGACCAGACTTAACAAACTCATTAACTCCTTTGTCATATTCCGTACTTGCCAATGACATTTGCTCTACCATTGAGAAATCGATTATATTTATCACTACCTCTTTCACATCATGAATATTCTCCAATGTGTGCTTGGTAGTATTATCTCGAACTCTTCGAGAGGGTGAAAACACCAAAATAGGCGGATTGGAACTGAAAACATTGAAGTAACTAAAAGGACTCAAGTTTACTTTCCCATCTTTATCAACTGTACTGGCAAACGCAATCGGCCTTGGAGCAATGGCACTTTGCAAATACGCTTGAAATTCCGAAGCATTTACAGAATTAGGATCAATTGTCATTATTTTTGGATTTAATTTATTAATTCTACAAGCCTAATTTTATCAAATTGTTATTCAATTGGAAAAATTAAAGAAAAAGCACATTTTTATTCCTAATTTTAAAATTAACAAAAATAAAACGCTACCCACAAATGAAAATTAAATTCTCACTGATTCTGACACTTTTATTGATCAATATCAATTTGACAATGTCCCAAAATTATAATTTTGCGACTTACAATATAAAATTTGACGATAAAAATGATTTGGAGAACCTTTGGAAGGACCGTTCAGAACATCTATTCAATTTGATAAAGTTCCATCAAATGGACATTATTGGAACTCAAGAAGGTCTAAAAAACCAAT
The DNA here is from genome assembly GCF_022549695.1 of Belliella calami. Classification (GTDB taxonomy): domain Bacteria; phylum Bacteroidota; class Bacteroidia; order Cytophagales; family Cyclobacteriaceae; genus Belliella; species Belliella calami. The sequence goes on from NZ_JAKZGS010000001.1 coordinate 580,512, forward strand.
TAGAAGACATCAGCAAATCTTTAAATTTCCCATATGTAGGAACCAGTAGAGAAGAGGGTGGACAAAAAGGAGAATTTTCGGCAATATTCTATAACCCTACAAAATTCAACCTTTTGGAAAATAAAACTTTTTGGCTCTCCACAAGCCCAGATGTTCCATCCAAAGGGTGGGATGCTGCTTTGAACCGAGTATGTACTTATGCCAAATTTGAAGATCAAGGAGGCCAAAAATTTTATGTGTTCAATATTCATTACGACCATGTAGGTAAGCAGGCAAGAGAAGAAAGCAGTAAATTGGTAATGTCCAAAATAAAAGAAATCAACAATGAAAATTTACCCGTAATATTCATGGGGGACTTCAATGTTGACAAGGAAAACAACGCATACAAAGTAATCGTAAATAAAGGATTTAAAGATTCCAGAAATGAAAGCCAAACACCACACTACGGAGATTTAGGCACGTTCAATGGCTACAACTGGAATAAAACACCAGAAAACATCATTGACCACATTTTTATAAATGAGGGAATCACTGTTAATCGATATGGTATTTTGACAGATAATTATGGAAAAAAATATCCATCTGACCACTTCCCAGTACTAATTGAACTTTCATTTAACTGAATGTGAGGTTTCAAAAGACCTTGAATATTAGAACAGGAAACCTTTGAGGTTTCAAAAAACCTCAAAGGTTGGGGACAGTAAACCTTTGAGGTTTCAAAAACCTCGAAGGTTTTAGAACAGTAGTTCTCTCCTTATAATATAACATCATTACAAAAAACAAAAAACCTTAGAGGTTTGAAAAAAACCTCAAAGGTTAGGACAGCAAACCTTTGAGGTTTCAAAAAACCTCGAAGGTTTTAGAACAGTGGTTCTCTCCTTATAATATAACATCATTACAAAAAACAAAAAACCTTAGAGGTTTGAAAAAAACCTCAAAGGTTGGGGACAAGAAACCTTTGAGGTTTCAAAAAACCTCGAAGGTTTCAGAACAGAGATTGCCTTGATATCTTAGGGTTATTATAAAAAACAAAAACCTTCGAGGTTTGAAAAAAACCTCAAAGGTTGGGGACAGTAAACCTTTGAGGTTTCAAAAACCTCGAAGGTTTTCTTCCAAGTCTTTCCGCTAAACTTTTAAGTCTAAACATCCTTCATCACTCCGGTCAATTCAAAAAATCAATCCCATCACATAACTTTCCAACAATAAAAACCCTTATGCGCTCCTGCGTCTCTGCGTGAGCCATCTGCTCTACAGAAAATCTTTGCAATTCTGCATTCTTGTCTGGATAATTCTCTCTGGGGTGTAAACGCAAAAAAGCCAGTCTCGAATGCTATCGTGACTGGCTTTGAATAATGTGGCGGCGACCTACTCTCCCGTGCGCCGCGGCGTACCAGTACCATCGGCGCTGCAGGGCT
>NZ_JAKZGS010000020.1 GCF_022549695.1 Belliella calami
CTTCCAAACAGGGCCGTCAGAGACGATGACGTTGATAGGCAGCAGGTGTAAAGCCAGAGATGGCATAGCTGAGCTGTACTAATTGCCCGAAAACTTACCGTAAGGTCTACCCATTCAATTTTCTGTAAACTTGTTGTGAATTTAAGACATAGGACGGAATATGTTAGATATTGGACGAGAGTCGAATATGCTATATCAGAAAGTCCAAAGATTTAGGCGGCCTAGCGCAGGGGTCCCACCTCTTCCCATCCCGAACAGAGAAGTTAAGCCCTGCAGCGCCGATGGTACTGGGGTTACACCCGGGAGAGTAGGTCGCCGCCACATTATTCAAAGCCAGTCACGATAGCATTCGAGACTGGCTTTTTTGCGTTTGGGGGCATTGTCCCACCCATAACAACCCACCTCTTCCCATCCCGATCCGCCGTGGCGGATAAGCCCTGCAGCGCCGATGGTACTGGTACGCCGCGGCGCACGGGAGAGTAGGTCGCCGCCACATTATTCAAAGCCAGTCACGATAGCATTCGAGACTGGCTTTTTTGCGTTTACACCCCAGAGAGAATCATCCAGACAAGAATGCAGAGGGGCAAAGATTTTCTGTAGAGCAGATGGCTCACGCAGAGCTGCAGGAGCGCATAAGGTTATTTATTGTTGGAAAGTTATGTGATGGGATTGCTTTTTTGAATTGACCGTAGTGATGAAGGATGTTTAGACTTAAAAGTTTAGCGGAAAGACATCGGGGAAAACCTTCGAGGTTTTTGAAACCTCAAAGGTTTCTTGTCCCCAACCTTTGAGGTTTTTTTCAAACCTCGAAGGTTTCTGTTTTTTATAATGACGCTAAGATATCAAGGCAAGCTCTATTCTAATAAAACCTTCGAGGTTTTTTGAAACCTCAAAGGTTTGCTGTCCTAACCTTTGAGGTTTTTTTCAAACCTCGAAGGTTTTTTGTTTTTTGTAATGATGTTATATTATAAGGAGAGAACCACTGTTCTAAAACCTTCGAGGTTTTTTGAAACCTCAAAGGTTTGCTGTCCTAACCTTTGAGGTTTTTTTCAAACCTCGAAGGTTTTTTGTTTTTTGTAATGATGTTATATTATAAGGAGAGAACCACTGTTCTAAAATCTTCGAGGTTTTTTGAAACCTCAAAGGTTTCCTGTCCTAACCTTTGAGGTTTTTTTCAAACCTCGAAGGTTTTTTGTTTTTTGTAATGATGTTATATTATAAGGAGAGAACCACTCTTCTAAAACCTCGAAGGTTAAAGTCAATATCTGGCCAAATGGGCAGCGACCATTCTTAATGTACCAAAATCGTATTTTCCAGGATTTTTTTCTCTTATTACTCCAAGTTCTCCATCCTCTAATTCAAGTAAAACAGATATTTCCTTCACAAGTTCTTCAGAAAGATGATTGAATATATCTACTTTTCCTGCCATGATACCTTTTGTTAGATGTCCTTTGATCGTTGATTCTGCAAGTCCTCTATAAGCAGCAATCTCTTCTACACTTTTTCCTTCAAGACTTAGGGTGTAAGTAATCTCAAATGTTTCACCTTTTTCCAGTTTCATATTTGGACCTTCGTTTCTCTTCTTTTTCTTACCGGTTTTACTTGTCCCGAATTTTGGGTTGTCTTTAGCAGCTTGTTTAGCTTCTTGCGCTAGACCAATTCTTAGGTGAACCAAATTTTTTGTAACATCAGACATTTTCCCTATTTCTTCTCCGTTTAATATCGCAGGGACTAAAAATGTGATCTTTTGTAACTCACTTAATTTTTTTAAAAGTATTATCTCTATCTCTGATATTCCATCTAGATAAGTTTTTGTTTTGGAGTATCTTTCAACTTCTGCAGCATGATACATTAATTGTTTCAAAACATCTTTTAATAATCTGAAATAGTATTCACTACCTTTTTCTAACCTTTCCAATAAATGGTTTTCCTCCTTTTGCTGTAATAAATAGATTAATTGTCTTTGGAATTTATAAGTGTTTTCACCTTCTACAAGAATAGAATCGTATATTTTCGAAATGGCTGCACGCATTTCAGGGTCTTCAAACTCCATTGTACTGTCGCTCTCTTTCGAAAACGCCTCCATATTTTCTATGATTGGAGAGAAATCGAAAGTATTTACAAGTAACTTTTGAATATATAGATATTGATGATCCTTAATAAGGATTTCCAAAGGCTGCTGACTGGTACTTGTTTGTTTGGTAAATACAATTGCTTGATGGTCTGAACTGATTATGTTCGATTGGATCCTTGTTCTCAAAGTCAATCCTTCCAAACCCCTAAGCCTACTCAATGCAACATAAACCTGTCCTGGCGCAAAAGCTTGACCGATATCGATTATCGCTTTATCGAAAGTAAGCCCTTGGCTTTTATGGACAGTTACTGCCCATGCTAGTTTTATTGGATATTGCTCAAAGGTTCCAATGACCTCTTCCTGCAGCTCTTTTGTTTCTTCCTTGATACCATATCTTTTGTTTTCCCATGTCTCTTTTTTGAGTATGTACTCTAATTTAGTATCAGTCATCATCACTTTGATTTCATCATCAACGATGTTCTTGACAACCGCCATTTTCCCGTTAAAAAAATCTGAGAACCCACTGCTATCATTTTTAATAAACATCACTTGTGCACCCTCTTTCAATTCAAGTTTTTTGGGGATTGGGTAGATGCTTTCTGGAAACTCGTTTTTTACTTCTGCTTCGAAAAAATGTGATTTACCTTTTAGTAAACCTAATTCCTTTTGATTGTGAGCTTCAGCTTTATAGTTGTGCGTGGTAATGATGATGTTATCTTTCAGGTTCTTTATTTCCTCTTCAGTTTTGAAAAATCTATTTAGAAAAGAAATGTCTTCTTGAGTAGTTTTGTTTTCTCGAAGGTGATTCAAAATTTGAATGAATTGGTCATCTTTTTGTCTAAATATCTTATTAAGTTCGATATAGACCAAGCCTGAACTTTGAAGCGCTTTGGCTTCAAAAAAATGCATACTTTTATAAAATTTCCCCAAAACCTGCCATTCGTCATCTTTGACAATTGGAGGAAGTTGGAATAAGTCCCCTATCATCAGCACTTGAACACCACCAAATGGTTCGTCAAAATTTCTTTTGACACTTTTCATTCGATAATCAATAGCGTCCAATACATCAGCTCGAAGCATACTGACCTCATCAATGATTAAAAGTTCTACCGATTTAAGGACTTTTTTTCTTGCACTATTCAAAGTATGCCTCCTTCCAAGGCTGTACTGAGTATAATAATTCCCACTATTCGTGAAATTGCCTTCAGGTTCCCTTGTTGGTAAAAATGATCCAAAAGGTAATAGAAATTGCGAATGAATGGTTACTCCTTTGGCATGCAAAGCAGCAATCCCAGTAGGGGCAAGAATCACATAGGTCTTGTGCGTGATTTCAGCAAGATTTCTCAAAAATGTCGTTTTACCCGTGCCTGCTTTTCCTGTTAAAAATATAGGGCTGTTTGTACTATTGACAAAATGTGCAGCAAGCTCTAATCTGTCTGTGGTTTGAATCTCCATAAGAATAAATTTACTACAAAAATGAAAATTGACCGAGTAAAAAAACATTAAGTTCGTAAAGTTTTTAAAATAATGTAACTTTGTTCCCATTAGATAGTTGTCATACTAACTATTAAAACACGAATTAAATGTCAAAACATATTTTAGTCACTGGTGGGACAAAAGGAATCGGTCGAGCAATAATCGAAAAGTTTGGCTTAGAAGGTTTTTCAGTATCCACTTGTTCGAGGAATGAAAGTGATTTGGTGGAATTGAAGGCTGATTTTCAGCGTAAGTTCCCAAGCCAATCTATTTTTACGATGAAGGCAGATCTTTCTAAAAAGGAAGAAGTAATGAGTTTTTCAGAGAAAGTAAAAGAAAATATTGGCTGTCCAGATGTTTTGATCAACAATACTGGTGTTTTTTTGCCTGGAGCGATTCATACAGAGCCGGATGGTAATTTGGAGCTGATGATTCAGACTAATTTGTATTCCGCTTACTATTTGACAAGAGCATTTACGCCTGAGTTTATTGAGAAACAGTCAGGTCATATTTTCTCAATAGGATCTATAGCGGGCCTTACAGCGTATTCTAATGGCGGTAGCTATGCGATTTCAAAGTGGGCGATGCTAGGATTTACAAAATGCCTAAGGCAAGAATTGAAAGATTTCAATATCAAAGTGACTTCTGTTTTACCTGGAGCCACATTCACGGCAAGTTGGGCGGGCGTGGAAATTCCCGAAGAAAGATTTATGAAATCAGAAGACGTTGCAGAATCAATATGGGGAGCATACAATCTTTCCCCAAACTCAGTTGTTGAAGAAATAGTAATTAGGCCACAATTAGGAGATTTGTAAAATTTATGGAAACCAAAGCACTATTGGAAAAGATTAAATATTGTAATAGCCTTACTGACTACTCTAGGAGAAAGACGATTCCAGTCAAAGTAGGGGATGTAACCATTGGTGGTGACAATCCAATTGTGGTGCAGTCTATGACCACTGTAGATACGATGGATACCATGGGCTCAGTCGAGCAATGCATCAGAATGATAGAGAGTGGCTGCCAGCTGATTAGAATTACAGCTCCAAGCATGAAAGAGGCTGAAAACCTTCAGCTGATTAAAGATGAATTAAGGAAAAGGGGATACAATACACCTTTGGTAGCAGATATACATTTTACGCCTAATGCAGCAGAAATTGCGGCAACTATTGTAGAAAAAGTTAGAATCAATCCAGGGAATTACGCCGATAAAAAGAAATTTGAGGTAATTGAATATACTGACGAAAGCTATCAAGAGGAATTGGATCGGATCAAAGAGCGATTTTTGCCTTTGGTGAAAATCTGCAAACAGCACGGTACTGCAATGAGAATCGGTACCAATCATGGTTCTCTCTCTGACAGAATTATGAGTCGATACGGTGACACCCCATTAGGAATGGTTGAGTCTGCCTTGGAATTTTTGAGGATTTGCGAGGATGAAGGATATCATGATATAGTGATTTCTATGAAATCCTCCAACACCCAAGTGATGGTACAAGCATACAGATTGCTCGTACAAAAGCTTGAAGAAGGCGGTTTCAAGCCATACCCATTGCATCTTGGTGTGACTGAAGCTGGTGATGGTGAAGATGGAAGGATTAAGTCTGCTGTTGGAATTGGTACTTTGTTGGAAGATGGATTGGGAGATACTGTTAGGGTTTCATTGACTGAAGATCCAGAGTTTGAGGCGCCAGTAGCCCAAGCTTTGGTTGATAGATATCTCAATAGGGCAGGTCATGCTAACATTCCAGAGATCAAACATTTTCCTATTTCTCCATTTGAGTACAATAAGAGAGAGACGATTGAAGTTTTCAATTTCGGAGGAGGAAATGTTCCCCGGGTGATCACAGATATTTCATCGATCGAAGCTATACAGCCGAAGGAAATGAAGCAGGTCGGTCATTTCTACTTACCAGAATTAGACAAGTGGAAAATGAATGATCAAGGTGCAGATTATGTTTTTTCTGGATCTAACCCTATTCCATTTATGCTTCCAAATGGCATGAAGGAAATTCAATATTTTTCAATTTGGGAAAAGTCTGAAGACAAAGAGAATAAGTTTCCTGCATTTACTTTGGATGAATTTAAGGCCTCAAAAAACTTTCATTTTGGATTGAATTTCCTGATGATTTCAGATTTGGAAGTAGAAGATGCTGTGAAAGTATTGGAGGGTAGAAAAGACGTAGTAGTCATTCTTTCTAGTGAAAATACCCACAATTATGCAGCCTTGAGAAGAGCCTTTGTTGTTTTCTTGGAAAATAACATTCAGGTTCCAATTGTACCAAAAGTTATCTATAAAGAAAAAAGTCAAGATCAGATTATGCTATATGCAGCAACTGATGTTGGAGGTTTATTGATAGATGGTCTTGGAGAAGGCGTGATGATCGATGCTTCCAATTATAATGACTTGAAAAGAGAAACTATTCTGGATCAGATCAAGTTACATAATTCAATCAGCTTCGGTGTTTTACAAGCTGCGAGAACGCGGATGTCCAAGACAGAATATATTTCTTGCCCTTCATGTGGCAGGACTTTATTTGATCTACAGGAAACTACAGCGATGATCCGCAAAAGAACAGATCATCTCAAAGGTGTAAAAATCGGCATCATGGGTTGTATAGTCAATGGACCTGGAGAGATGGCTGATGCGGACTTTGGATATGTCGGGTCAGGTAAAGGGAAAATTACCCTTTATAAGGGAAAGGAAGTTGTGAAACGTTCTGTTCCTTCGGAGAAAGCAGTAGATGAACTGATTGAAATAATCAGAAAAGATGGAATGTGGATAGAACCAGAAGTGTAAATTGATTTTCAAATCGATGTGACCACTTTGTCCTCCAAATAAAAAAAATATGGCAAATAGCAGATTAAAAGAATTCTTTCAATTAGGTGAGTTGGGAAATTATTTTGTAAGGGTGTTTCAAAAGCCTGATCCAAATAAGAAGAGCAATCTAAATATGAAAATGATGCATGGCATAAACAAGATATCGATTTTGATGTTTTTGGCTTTCATTATCATTTGGATTGCAAGGAGATTATTCTGATTGCTTAACTTAGCAAAAAGAATATAGAAAAATGAATATCACTTTCTTCAGAGAATATTGTCTTTCGAAACTTGGGGCTTCGGAAGATACACCTTTCGACGCCAATACGCTATGTTTTAAAGTAGGAGGGAAGATTTTTGCGATCATTGATATAGAACTTTTTGAAAGTGTAAACTTAAAATGTGAGCCTGAGTACGCTGTAGAACTACGTGAAAAATATGACTCAATTGTGCCAGGATATCATATGAATAAAAAGCATTGGAATTCAGTGATTTTCAATTCGGGATTGTCTGATAAATTTATTTTGGAGCTAGTAGATCATTCGTATGATTTGGTTTTTGATAGCTTATCGAAGAAAGTAAAAGAAAATATTCAAGAAGGATGAGTTACCTAAAAATCGAATCAATCCAAAAAACTTATCAAAATGACAAGCCAGCGATCGTTGATTTTTCTCTGGAAATACCGAAAGGTCAGATCATTTCACTGATAGGAGAAAGTGGTTCGGGGAAAAGTACACTTTTAAGGATTATCGCAGGACTGGAAAGTAAGAATTCAGGTGAGGTGTTTTTGGGAGAAGAAAAAATTCTGACACCCAAAGAAAAATTAGTACCTGGCTATGACGAAATCCAATTGGTGTTTCAGGAATATCATTTGTATCCTAATTCTACCGTAGAAGAAAATATTGGACGGCCTTTGATTCAATATGACAAGGCATATAAAAAGAAAAGGATCGATGAGCTTTTGAAGTTGTTGGGTTTAGATGCATTTAGTACAAAACTCCCTCGGCAACTTTCGGGAGGTCAGCAACAAAAGGTAGCTATAGGAAGAGCTTTGAGTTTGGAACCACAAGTAATCTTGCTTGATGAGCCATTTTCCAGCTTGGATACGATCCAAAGAAGGGAGTTGATTGTTGAGTTAAAGACAATTTTCAAACAGTTAGAGGTAACAGTTATTTTTGTAACGCACGATTTGGATGATGCTTTGCAAATGACAGATTCTTTGGTGCTGATGCACAAGGGGAAGTTACTACAAAAAGGTTCGCCCGAGTCTATTTTTGAAAAGCCAAAAAATCTCTATGCAGCCAAGCTTTTCAGTCATTTGAACATCGTCAGTGAAAAGCCAAGGACTTACATCAGACCATCGGATATTCAGCTATTCAAAAGTGTAGGACTAGCTGGAAAGGTGCTAGAGAAACAGTATCTAGTTCATTACAATCAGCTAAATGTACGATTGGAAAATGGAGCTGAATGGCTCGTTGAAGACAAAAAAAGAATGTTTGAGCTTGGAGAAAAAGTTTGCTTACGATGGGATGAAAAAAAGGAAATTTCATTTTAAAAAATAAAGCCTCTGAAATCTTTTTTCAGAGGCTTTATTTTTATTTGTGTATCCTCTTTCTTGCACGTAGCCAAGCAATAGGATATTGGATGAACGATTTGTTGACTGTGAACTGTTGTTTGATGACGAGTATCCGCAACTTACAAATCGACTTCTTACCCTACGTGCAACATTGCGGATACTCATATATTCTTAATGCTCGTGTCCGTGTTCGCCATGAACATGACCATGTTCCAGTTCTTTTTCAGTAGCCTCTCTTACTTCAAACACCTCACCGTCAAAATGTAAGTCAAATCCAACTAAAGGATGGTTGAAATCCAACAGAATTTCTTCTCCAAGATCTTTGATTACTTTTGCTTGCATAGGGAAGCCATTTTCATCTATAAGCGGAAGAAAATTCCCTTCTTCCAACATGTTTGGCTCAAAACCGTTTTGTGAGTTGAATTGGTCTTTTGGGAGCGCCATGATCATTTCTTCATCCGCTTGACCATATGCATCTTCAGCTGTGATGATAAAATTAAAGCTATCACCTTTTGCTTTTCCAGCAAGTAATTCTTCAAATTTCTCGGGTAATCCGCTGTTGCCGAACAAGAAAAAGAAAGGGTCTTCGCCATCTCTTACTTCTACACTGAATGGTGCTGATTCTACTTCTTCCTCGTCCTTGCTTACTTTGAGTTCATAGGTAAGCCCTACTACTGAGTTGTTTGTGATTTTCATGTGTTTATAATTGTTTTTCTATGGTCATCCCGAATGGTCGGGACAAGCGATGGAATCTCGCAATGTGATAAATATTTTATGTGTATCCGCTTTCTTGCACGAAGCCAAGCAATAGATTGTTGGATGAACAATTTGGTTCTGCTGACTGTGAACAGTTGTCTGATGACGAGTATCCACAACTTACAAAGCTACTTTTTACCATACGTGCAACATTGCATATACTCATAAAATATTTCTAAGTTTTGCTAGAGTCATGCTCGATTCCATAATGATTTTTTCAGAATGCAAAGTTACATTTATTTTCATAAATGCCCTGAGAATCATTTCATTTCCTTATTTGATTGCCCCATTGACCATGGTGAGGAAGATACATAACATGCTTAGTACAAAAGATAAAAAAACCAAGCCTTCTTTCTTCTTCCAAGAAGCGTAAACAGCCAATATGAAAATTGTCAAAAACAGTAACCCAAAAATAAGTGTATTTGTAAGGTATAAATTTTCCGATGCATGGAAATAAGGAGCCTCTGGATTTCCGGTTTGTAGATTGATTTTTTCTCCCAAGAATTTTATACCGATCCACTCTCTAATATAAGAGTAAGTAAATACCCCGGAAGCTAGAAGTGCAGCGAATGAGAAGAAAATCTTGTTCAAAATATTTTCGTTGAGGGAGATTAGGGAAAATGGCTGGATTTACCGATATTTAAATCTAAAATTAAAGAAAAATGACCTCATTAGAAAAAATAAGGAGTGGTTTGATTGATAAAATATTGTCAATTAATAATAGGGAATTTTTAGAAGCATTGGATAAACTTATTGCTTCAAGTTCATCTCAATCAGATATAGTTGAATTAACAAAAGAGCAGAAAGAAATTTTGGAAATGAGTGAACAGGATATACAAAATGGTAAATTAATTTCTCAAGAATTAATGGATAAAAGAAATTTGGAATGGCTAAACGAAATGTAGTTTGGACAAAAACTGCAGATATCCAGTTTGTGGGAGTTTTAGAATATTGGGTAAAAAGAAACAAATCTAACACCTATTCAAAAAAACTAGTAAAATTGGTTTCCGGATTAACAAAACAGATTGCAGATAATCCATTAATTTATAAAGTGTCAGATTTTAAGGATACTCGTGTATCGACATTCGGAAATTTTAGTGTTTTTTATCAAGTAAGAGAAAAAGATATTTTAATAACCTCTTTTTGGGATAACAGACAAGACCCTAGAAAACTAGTTAAGACATTAGATGATGTTTAAGCAAATTCATAAGAATATTTTCAGGGTTAAAAAATCAATTTTAACCTAGAACTAAAAAAAAGGTTGGATACCTTTTGAAATAGATCCAACCTTTTTTTCTTGAAATTTTTAGATTACGATATTCACAATCTTCCCTGGTACTACGATCATCTTTTTCGGAGCATTCCCTTCTAGCCATTTCTGAACTGTTTCGTCCTCCAAAGCTGCTTTTTCTATTTCCTCCTTTGTCAAACTCAATGAAAGAGAAAGTTTGGTCCTCATTTTTCCATTGATGGAAACTGGATACTCATGGCTGTTTTCCACTAAATATTCTTCTTTGAATTCTGGGAAACTAGCTTTGATGATAGAGTCCATATTTCCTAACAAAGCCCATAGTTCCTCGGCAATATGCGGGGCGTAAGGAGATACCAACACAGCAAGTGGTTCTAAAACTGCTCTTTTGTTGCATTTCATTGCTGTCAATTCATTGACACAAATCATGAATGAAGCCACTGAAGTGTTGAAAGAATAATTCTCTAGATCTTCTTCTGTTTTTTTGATTGTTTTGTGAAGTGTTTTCAATTCCTCCTTGCTTGGAGCATCATTGGATACTGATACTTCACCGGCATTGTTATGATACAGTTTCCAAAGTTTCTTCAAAAATTTCGAAACACCATCGATTCCATTCGTATTCCAAGGCTTAAATTGCTCTAATGGTCCCAAGAACATTTCGTACAATCTCAATGTATCAGCACCATATCTTTCTATGATGTCATCTGGATTGACAACATTGTATTTAGATTTAGACATTTTTTCCACTTCAGAACCACAGTGGTATTTGCCATCTTCAAGTATGAATTCAGCATCTACCAAATCAGGCCTCCAAGATTTGAATTTGTCCAAGTTCAATTGATCATTGTGGACTATGTTTACATCTACATGCATTGCAGAAGTTTCATATTGGTCTTTCAAGCCTAAGCTGACAAATTTATTCGTACCCTTTACTCTATACACAAAATTGGATCTACCTTGAATCATTCCTTGGTTGATCATTTTTTGGAATGGTTCTTCAATGTCAATTACACCAAGGTCAAACAAGAATTTTGTCCAAAATCTAGAGTACAAAAGGTGCCCAGTAGCATGTTCAGCACCACCTATGTAAAGATCGACTGCACCCCAATATTTGGCGATTTCTTGATCTACAAATTTATCTTCATTTTTGGGATCCATATAGCGTAGGAAGTACCAGCTAGAGCCAGCCCATCCTGGCATTGTGCTTCTTTCCAAAGGAAACTCTCCTTCAGATGTCTTGTAGTTCCAATCTTTTGCCCTTGCCAAAGGTGGCTCTCCGTCTTCTGTAGGTAAATATTTGTCAACCTCAGGCAAAACCAATGGCAAGTCTTTTTCCTCAATCAAATATGGAAGACTATCTTTGAAATATACTGGAAGCGGCTCTCCCCAATAGCGTTGTCTGGTGAAAATCGCATCTCGCATCCTAAACTGGATTTTTCCTTTCCCTATTTTTCTAGCTTCCACAAATTCAATTGCTTTATCCATCGCAGCCTGCATTTCCAAGCCTGAAAGGAAATCTGAATTCATGATGATACCGCCCTTTCCTGGGAAAGAACCTTCTTCCATATTTCCTTCTATCACCTGTCTGATTTCCAAGCCAAAATGTTTCGCGAAATTAAAATCCCTCTCATCATGTGCCGGTACAGCCATCACTGCACCTGTTCCATATCCTGCCAAAACATAGTCAGCAATCCAAATTTGGATTTCTTCTCCATTGAAAGGATTGATGGCGTAGGAACCTGTGAATGCTCCTGAAATAGTTTTGACATCTGTCATTCTATCTCTTTCCGAACGGTTTCTGGCTACTTCCACATAAGCTTCTGCAGATTTTCTTTGGTCTTCTGTGATTAAGTCTTGTACAAAATCATGTTCAGGTGCCAAAGCCAAATAGGTGACTCCATAAATCGTGTCGATTCGAGTTGTGAAAACCTTGATTTGCTTATCATGACCTTTCACTTCAAAAACCATTTCGGCACCCTTGGATTTCCCGATCCAATTCCGCTGCATCTCTTTGATTGGTTCTGTCCACTCTACAGTGTCCAAACCTTTAAGGAATCTGTCTGCATAAGCCGTGATCCTCATCGACCACTGTATCATTTTTTTTCTTTCTACAGGATGGCCACCTCTTTCCGAAAAACCGTCTTTTACTTCGTCATTGGAAAGTACTGTTCCTAATGCTGCGCACCAGTTTACGGTTGTTTCAGCTAAAAATGTCAATCTATATTTTAAGAGGATTTCTTGTTTTTGTTTTGGAGAAAAATTCTCCCAATCCTCAGAAGTAAACTCTGGTGTATCTTCATCACAGACTGCATTGATCCCAGTATTTCCTGATTTCTCAAAGTGCTCGATCAAGTTGTCTATCCTCTTGGCTTTGTCTTCAGACTTGTCATAGTAGCTATTGAATAGCTGCATGAATATCCACTGTGTCCAGCGATAGTATGTAGGATCAGATGTTCTTACTTCTTTTTCCCAGTCGAAAGCAAAGCCAATATTCTTAAGCTGTTCTGTATATCTTTTGATATTTTCCTCAGTGGTAATTGCTGGATGTTGGCCAGTTTGGATGGCATATTGCTCAGCAGGAAGCCCAAATGAATCATAACCCATTGGGTGAAGGACATTGAATCCCTGAAGTCTTTTGTAACGCGTGATGATGTCAGAAGCAATATATCCTAGTGGATGTCCTACATGAAGTCCTGCACCGGATGGATACGGAAACATGTCCAAGGAGTAAAACTTAGGTTTGCTTTTGTCAACTTTGGCATTGAAGATCTGGTTTTGTTCCCAGTAAGCCTGCCATTTTTTTTCTATTACCTGCGGATTATAATCAGCCATTTTGAAAGAATGCTTTACTTAAATAATGAATTGCTTGCAAAAATAGAAAAATATGTGGTAAATGCCGGTAGTAATACCAATACTTCGTCGAGTATTTTATTGATTAGACAAAGGTTACCAAAACCTAAATCTCTTCTCGTTGATTCTATTTCTAAAGATGAAATTATCCCAAAGATCTGGAGACAGGTATATTTCTATTCCCAAATTCAAACTCAAATAGCCATCAAATCGCTCCTCTAAGCCAGATCCACGCCTGATTCTTCCTCCATTGTTCAAAATTTTCTGTACGTCAGGTTCGCCATTGTCATCCAAAAAGTTCGGGTTACGTATTGCTAGCTTCAACCTGTTTGGGTTTGGACCGTCTCCAAAAGTGCCGTAATCAGCAATCAAGTCTTGATAGAACTCACTTACGTTGTAAGCACTTATGTCATCCAAGTAATCGCTCAAAGTCCATCTGTAGTTGAGTTCGAAGGTAAGATCAGTGTAAACATTCAACTTATATTTTGCCCCAATGCCAGTTGGGAAAACCATAATATATTTGTTGTAAGGATTGTTTTCGAGCTGTAAAGGCCTTAAATCAATCCAAGCGGTTCCAAGTTGAGCCTTCGGATCATTGGTAGATACACCAACTCCGGCAAATGCATAGAGATTGAAGAAATTTCGGGTGATATTATATAATTTTACTGGTTTCCAATGGTATTCACCGATCAATGAAGCTTCTAAATTTCGTGCCCTGAAATGGAGATTTCTTGCGGATCTATTAGATCTAGGGTCAGCAGGAGGATCTTGTCCTGAGATTTGATAATAGGAAAAGTCAGCTCGAAGTCTTGTTCTTGTCCCCATGGTTCTTCTTAGGGCAATATTGGCATTCCAATCAGGTTGTATTCCTTCATAATATCTCCAAAGAGAATACAGTTCACCGAAATACTGGGTAGGGCCTATTGACGCAGATATAGACCATGGCTCTTCAAAGCGGTATCTGTACAAACCTTGTGAGAAAGCATTGCAAGAGAAGATATAAAGTATAGCAAAAATCGATATTTGCTTAAGCAGACATTGCATTGTCAGTGAAATCTTTGTTTGGGTGATGCAAATTATCTGTAAAGAAAGTGATAAAGTTTAATTTATCAATTTTTCTCCTCCAGAGATTATATGAATATCTCTTTGAGGGAAAGGTATTTCTATACCCTCTTCACTGAATTTTTTGAAAATTTCGAAATAAAGCTGACTTTTCAATACTTTCGGTTTGTTGATATAATCAGATGACCAAACCCTCAAAGTAAAGTTTAGGCTATTGTCTCCAAATTCATCAAAAAGTACATCGGGTTCTGGACTTTTCAAAACACCTATATTATCTTTTGCTACTTTGATTAGTATTTCTTTGATCTTTTGGGGATTTTCTTTGTATGAAACTCCAACAGGAAAGTTAAACCTGATATTCCTATCATTATGTGACCAGTTTATCACCTGACTATCTATAAACTGGCTGTTCGGAATGATGACTGATATATTGTCATTAGTAACAATTGTAGTTGATCGGGCAGAGATAACAATCACATCTCCTGCGATATCCCCGACTTCAATCCGGTCTCCAACTTTTATTGGTTGCTCAAATAAAATGATCAAACCACTTATGAAGTTGTTTGTAATGTTTTGTAAACCAAAACCAATACCTACACCTAAGGCACCAGCTAGGATTCCAAACGCGCTCAGATCTATACCGCTAGTCTGAAGTATGGAAAAAAGACCTGCGATGATAATCAGATACTTGACGATTGTAGCTACAGACTGTCTAGTGCCTGATTCAATTTTATATTTTACCAATACATTTTTGATCAGAAAACGTCTGATAATTTCAGAAATGAACAGCAAGAGCACTATTGAAAAAACTAAAGAGATGAGTAGTCCAACTGTAAGGCTTGATGAACCTATGGAAAACAGTTTGAATGTTAGTACTTCATTCATAAACTCAAAAAAATCTGAAACAGTGTTGTTTTTGAAATTGTTTATTTTTTCTTCCATTGGATAAAAATATTTAGAAAATGATAACCCTGCTAAATTTAGAATGTTTATTTTACATATTCAATTTGGCAAAGAGATTGTTGTAAATTCAGAAGAAACTTTTGTACAGCTTTGATTTGAATGATAATTTAGAATATTTGATTGAAAATTGATTAATTTTGTAACATGACTAAGCAAAAAGAAGAATTAGAACACCGCTTAAAATTAAGGAATATTAAACTTTCTGACTATGATGATATTAGAGAAATTATGGTCAGTATATATAAAGAACCAGGTGGGGCATGGACTCGCCAAGAGTTGAAAAATCAATTAAAAGTCTTTCCAGAGGGTCAAATTTGCATTGAAGACAATGGTAAAGTTGTGGCTGCTGCTTTGAGTCTAATAGTGGACTATGCAAAGTTTGGAGATAACCACACTTATGACCAAATCACTGGTTTTGGGAAGTTTGATACACATGATTCGGATGGTGATACATTGTATGGAACTGACGTATTTGTTGATAAGGAATACAGAGGAATGCGTCTTGGTCGTAGGTTGTATGATGCAAGGAAAGAATTGTGTGAGAACCTAAACCTTAGATCGATTATAGCAGGGGGCAGAATCCCTGGTTATTCGAAATATTATGATCAAATGACTCCAAGGAAATACATAGACTTGGTGAAAAGTAAGGAGATTTTTGATCCAGTATTGTCATTTCAGCTTGCCAATGAATTTCACGTTAGAAAAGTGATTACAAAATACCTTCCCGAAGATACAGATTCGAGAGCTTATGCTACTTTATTGGAATGGATCAATATCTATTACGAAAAAGATGAAAAGCTTATTGGTAACAAAAAATCGATTGTAAGGCTAGGCTTGGTACAGTGGAAAATGCGTCGATTCAATGATGTTGATGATTTGATGCAACAAGTTGAGTTTTTTGTAGACACAGTATCTGGTTACAAATCAGATTTTTGCTTGCTTCCAGAGTTTTTTAATGCGCCATTGTTGGCAGAATTCAACGATATGGATGCCTCCGAAGCGATTAGAAACTTGGCTGACTATACAGATGAGATTGTCACCAGAATGCGAGATTTGGCATTGTCTTACAATGTAAATATCATCGCAGGTAGTATGCCTGAATATGATGGCAAGAAGCTTAGGAACGTGAGCTACCTATGTAGAAGAGACGGGACAGTAGATAAGCAATACAAGCTTCATATTACACCAGATGAGCAATCTTATTGGGGTTTGCAAGGAGGGAATGGTATAAAAGTGTTTGATACTGATGCTGGGAAAATAGGAATTTTGATCTGTTATGATGTAGAATTCCCTGAGTTGGGTAGAATATTGGCAGAGCAAGAGATGGATATTTTATTCGTACCTTATTGGACTGATACCAAAAATGCATTCTTGAGAGTAAACACATGTGCCAAGGCGAGAGCAGTGGAGAATGAGTGCTATGTTGCCATCACTGGTTCTGTTGGTAATTTGCCAAGGGTAGAAAACATGGATATTCAATATTCCCAAGCAGCGATTTATTCACCTTCCGATTTTTCCTTTCCACATGATGCCACGGTAGCACAGGCTTCGGAAAATGCAGAGACAACCATTGTAGCAGATGTAGATTTAGATCTGCTTACAAAACAAAGGAAAGCTGGCAGTGTAAGAAATCTAGATCAGAGGAGGTTGGATTTATATTCCATCCATTGGAAGAAAAAGAAATAAACTATGCAAAATTACCTCTCGGGATTGACCGAGGAAATCAAAATGAAAGCCAAAGAAATCCGGCTTATAATCACTGATGTCGATGGGGTGCTTACAGATGGGGGAATCATCTATGATGACAACCGTCTTGAGTCAAAGAAATTTAATGTCAAGGATGGTTTGATCGTTAGTCATCTCAGAAAAAACGGAATTCTGGTTGGAGCCATTACAGGTAGGAGGTCAAAAGTTGTGGAAGACCGTTGTGAGGAGTTGAATTTTGATTTTCACTACCATGGAATCAAGGACAAAGGAAGGAAACTTAAAGAAGTTTTGGAGACTTTGGAAATTGATCTTTCAAGTGTCGCATACATAGGTGATGATTTGATAGACTTACCAATTCTTACTCAGGTTGGACTATCTGTTTGTCCAGCAGATGCACTTCCGTATATCAAAAACAAAGTTCACTTAGTATCATCTTTGGATGGAGGAAAAGGTGTGTTTAGGGAAGTAGGGGATATTGTATTGATATCCAAAGGGATATTTGAAGAAATAATTGAAAAATTAGCCAACCAAAGTAATGAATAGATTTACACAACCAATGAAAATCACAGACAATGTGATTTTAGGAGAAAACAAACCAGTCCTTTTTGCAGGACCATGTGCTGTAGAAAGTTTTGATATTTGTATAGAAATAGGATCTACAGTAAAAGAGCTCGCTGAGAAATTTGGGTTTTCGTATGTTTTCAAAGCATCTTTTGATAAAGCAAACAGGACATCTTCGGGTTCGTTCAGAAGTATCGGAATGGATCAGTCTCTTGAAGTATTGCAGAGGGTTGGGAAGCAGTTGAATGTCCCATTGGTGACAGACATTCATGAAAGTTACCAAGCGGCAGAAGTGGCGACAGTAGTCGACGTACTTCAAATACCTGCATTTCTTTGCCGACAAACAGATTTGCTTTTAGCTGCAGGAAAAACAGGAAAAGCAGTAAAAATCAAAAGGGGGCAGTTTATGGCTCCAGAAGATATGCAATATGCAGTGACCAAAGTGAGATCAACAGGAAATGATAATGTTTGTCTGACTGAAAGAGGATTTTCATTAGGTTATCATAATTTGGTGGTGGATATGAGAGGACTCCCGATTATGCGGCAATTTGCACCTGTTGTTTTTGATATTACACATAGTGTTCAGCAGCCAGGGGGACAAGGAGGTACAAGTGGTGGCCAAAGAGAATTTGCGCCTTTTTTGGCAAGGGCAGCAGCAGCCACTGGTGTTGATGGTTTCTTTATAGAAACGCACCCTGACCCCTCAAAAGCGTTGAGTGATGGTCCTAATTTGATACCATTGGATAAAATGGAATCATTCTTAGGGATGTTGAAAGAATCATGGGAGCTAGGAAGAAAATACCAAGACTTCTCAGTGAAATAGATGCGTATTTAATGCAAAAGGGACTCCAATTTAGGTAAGTCCCTTTTTATTTTGGATTTTGTTACTATGAAGAAAACGCTACTTAAATTTCTATTCATAATCCTTCTTGGATTTCAATATGGCAATCTTACTGCACAGAATAATCAGGGAGAAATTTCTAACTTGATCAGAAGCCTTATTGAAAAAGACAGTCCTGATTCGGATCAAAAGGTGATAGGGCAGGAATTGTTCAGCGCTGTGACGATCAAAAGTTTTTACAGTGATAGGGTTTTTGAGCCGGCATGGTCAGATGGGAAAGTTTTGCCTGAAATAGCCTATGAAATGCGCTACGAAATACAGCAAATCCAATTTGATGGACTCAATCCTGCCGATTATCACTTGTCGGCTATCAATGAGCTTTTTGGGAGATATGAAAATTCTAGAAAGTCAAAAGGTGTATTTTTACCTAATGATTTTGCCGCACTTGATGTTTTGTTGAGTGATGCATATTTGATTATTTCTTCACATTTATACCTTGGTAAAGTTAATCCCGCTAATCTAAAATCGGTTTGGAACATACAGCGCTCAGCTACTGAGCTTCAAGCTGGAGAGAGATTGGTGACGGCTTTAGCCAAAGGAAGTATCAGGAAAAGCTTTGAAGAACTTTATCCCACATTTACTATTTACAAAAGGATGAGGGATGGACTTAGATATATGTATGGTCACGAAAAGAGATATAATTCGAAATACATCGGGAGCTGGAAAAAGCTTAAAATTGATAAATCAATCAAGGTTGGAGATTCTGATAATCAGATAAATGAAATTAGGTCTAGGTTGATGTTTTGGGAATTTATAAGTAAAGATTTTGTCAAAGATGACAAAACCTACGATAGTATCATGGAGTTGGGGATCAAAAAGTTGCAAGCAAGGCATGGTTTGGAAACAGATGGAGTCATTGGACAAGGGACTGTTTATGCATTAAACCAAAGCCCCAGCGATTTGATAGCCACTGCAAAAGTGAACATGGAAAGATTGAGATGGCTTTCGGCAGATATTAAGGAGCAGGAGCTTATTTTGGTGAATACAGCTAATTTTCAACTGGACTTTATTTCCAAAAGAGACACTTTGCTCAGTTCAAAAGTGATAGTGGGCAAAAGCTATCATGCTACTCCGCAGTTTGATGCAGAGATGTCCTATCTCGTATTCAGTCCCACTTGGACGGTTCCAAATTCTATTACGAGAAATGAAATTATCCCTGCTATCAAGAAAAATCCCAATTACCTGGCCAGTAAAAACATGGTTGTAATAAACAACTCAGGGGTTTTGATAGATCCAGGAACTATAGATTGGCAAAAAACCAATCCAAGGAAATTCCCTTACATGATTAGACAAGAACCAGGAGCGCAAAATTCTTTGGGTCTTGTAAAATTCATGTTTCCTAACCAATACAGTGTTTATATCCATGACACTCCTAGCCGCAGTTTGTTTTCAAGGGAAGACAGAGCTTTGAGTCATGGGTGCATCAGGATTCAGAACCCTGCCGAATTGGCAAAGCTACTCTTGTCTTTTGATTCTCAATGGACCGAAGCAAAGATCGATGAGGCAATGAAACAAAAGAAGGAACGAGTTGTCACATTAGATAGGAAAATTCCCGTTGTAATTTTTTACTTGACTTATTGGGCTGATTCCAAAGGGCAGGAATATTATAGAAGGGATATTTATGACAGAGACTCAGAGATCCTAAAAGCGCTATCTCAGGTTAGAAAAACCTAATCAAGCTTTTTTCTATTAGAATATATCGAATTGCAAAGCTTGATAAACACTAACAGAAATCGATTTCTGAGAATTGTGGAATAATGAAATTCTCTTTCCTTTAGAGACTTTAGCTTGATAGAGGGCGTGCAGTACAAGCAAGATGGCAAATCAAACATTTCAATCATCGAATTAGTATCAATGGAACTGTTTTCGACTTGATAAATGTTGAGAAGGATATTTACGAAAAATTTAATAAAAACAAAAAAGCTTTGATTTGAAAAGGATAATTGTCTAAGTGATTATCAGCAATGGCACAACACATCAATGCATATGCTAATCAGGAAATATCAGAAGACTGTCGACAGCATGACGAATTCAAGTGGTGAACCTGATTAAATGTGGATACAAGTGTGAATGCGGATATGCATAATTATTTATCTGGAATTCAGAGTATTAGTATTTTTGTTTAAAGAATAATTGTTTTAATTAAACAAAAAATCAAATCAGCAGGTTTATAACGTAATGAAAATAGCAGTATATAGAAAAGAGCACTTCAATTGTGCGCACAGATTGCACAATTCGAATTGGTCCGAAGAGAAAAATCAAGAAATTTTTGGCAAGTGTAATAATATAAACTATCATGGGCATAATTATGAATTGATTGTAAAGTTGTTTGGTCCTGTAGATCCAGAGACGGGTTATGTTTATGATATGAAAATACTATCTGACCTTATCAAGGAGCACGTTTTAAATAAATTTGATCATAAAAATTTAAATTTAGATACAGATGAATTTCAAAACCTTAACCCAACTGCGGAAAACATTGCTGTGGTTATTTGGAATATTCTAAGAACTAAAATTGATAAAAAACACGAATTAATTATTCGACTATATGAAACAGAAAGAAACTTTGTTGAATACGATGGGAATTAATATCAGTCGGGATATTGACGAAATTGGAGATGAACATGTAGGGACTTCATTTGACACGCCACTGAGAGAAGATGCATTTGAAATGGATGATGAGCTGAAAATTGAGCTCATCGAAAAGCACTTCAGGGAGATCATGCATGTGCTAGGTTTAGATCTTACTGATGACAGCTTAAAAGGTACTCCCCGTAGAGTAGCCAAAATGTACATTCAGGAGATATTCAGTGGTCTTGATCCCAAAAATAAACCAGAAGCGAAGCTTTTTGAGAATAAATATAAGTACAATGAAATGCTTGTTGAAAAGGATATTACATTCTTTTCGAACTGTGAGCATCATTTTGTTCCAATATATGGGAAAGCTCATGTCGCTTACATATCAAATGGGACAGTGATAGGCTTATCCAAGATCAATAGGATTGTACAATATTTCGCCAAAAGACCCCAAGTTCAAGAAAGACTTACGATGCAAATCGGAAATGAATTGAAAGAGATACTGGGAACCGATGATGTTGCTGTAGTAATAGATGCTCACCACATGTGTGTATCTTCAAGAGGAATAAAGGATGTAAATAGTTCAACTGTGACTTCATTCTACAGTGGAAAATTCGAAAAAGAAGAAAGTTCAAGAAATGAATTTATGAAATACATTTCTTTATAAAATAGTACAAACTAAACCAGCGAAAAAAAGCCAAAACGAAAATTTTTGGCTTTTTTTTATAATCTAAAATTTTAAACATTTTTTACCATAATTGCTTAATTATAAAACAACAAATTATGGAAAACAAGAATATTGTAGTCATCGGAGGCAATTCAGGAATAGGGAAAAGCTTAGTAGAAAAACTAGAGAAAATCGGGGCAAATGTTTTTAGCTATTCTCGAAGTGCAGAAGGGGAAAATGAACTTGATGTCACCAAAGAATTTACAGATATTTTAGGACTTCCAGATGTAATTGATGGATTGGTATATTGTCCTGGGTCTATCAATTTGAAGCCCTTTCACAGATTTTCTTTGGAGGATTTTAGAAATGATTATGAAATCAATGTACTTGGTGCAGTCAAAGTTCTTCAATCTTGTTTGAAAGGGTTGAAGAAATCAGATTCAGCATCTGTAGTTCTTTACAGCACAGTTGCCGTAGGTATAGGATTGGGATTTCATGCGTCTATTGCAAGTGCTAAAGGTGCTGTAGAGGGGTTGATCAAGTCCTTGGCAGCAGAATGGGCTCCAAATAGGATCAGGGTAAATGCTGTGGCTCCATCTCTGACAGACACCCCTTTGGCAAAACAACTTTTGGGAAATGATGACAAAAAAGAAGCCTCAAAGAAAAGACATCCACTAGGCAGATATGGTCAGCCTAGTGATATTGCTTCAGCTACACTATATTTGCTTTCGGAAGATGCATCTTGGATGACGGGTCAGATTTTACACTTGGATGGAGGGATTTCTTCTGTGAAAGGTATATAAATTTGTTTTTTTTTAAACAAAACATACAAAGATAAAGTAGTAAAGTAGGGTATGTTCCCAGAGTAATAAGTACAACGATTATGAAGACTCCACCGGAATCATTTTTGATTTTCAAGGAAGAATTGAAAAAGGCCAGACTCGAGAAGGAAAGGCTTCAGAAGGAATATGAGCATAAGTTGTCTGAAATGAATGTTGAATTGGAGAGGTTGAAGGAACAAATCTCCGCACAACAAGAGCTGATGAAGACAACTTTGGAATATGCTATACGTTTGGAAGAAAACTTAGATACCTTCAAAGTAGAGGTGACGAATGCACCGACATTGAAAAAAAGGTCATTTCACTAACCCACCAAATTAACCTTTAATAAAATGAACGCTACTATCAATATCACAGAACTTAGTAATTTTGACTTGGATTTTGAAGAAAGAGATGCCAAAGTTTTCGCAAGCCGCGAAAAAAAAGTTGTTGTATGTCAACTACTTTCAGACTACGTTCCCATAGATAATTTCAAAAATATTTTCTTGAAAATATCTGAAATTATCAAACAAGGTGGATACGAGAAATTTATTTTCGATAAGAGATCTTTGAGGGCTTTTCACCAGCCAAGTATGGAATGGTATTTTTTACATTGGAAAAATGAAATGCTTGAATTTGGAGTTAATCAACACAGGAAAATATTGCCGCCAGAGAAATGGTTTGAAAAAATGGTGATGATCGCCAAAGAGCAAATCCTAAAAAATAATCCAAATAATGTTATTGAAAAATTGGATATAAAGTATTGCAATTCAATAGAAGAAGCGATTGCCGAATGATGAAACATTTTACCAAAGAGGAGTTACTTAATTCCGAGAGTGCCTTTAGAAGAGATTTTGTAAATTCTTTGTCAGGTTACAAAAGTTTAAATCTAATAGGTACAAAAAATACAGCAGGGATTACCAACCTTTCTCCATTTTCCCAAGTTTTCCATATCGGAGCGAGTCCTCCTTTGGTTGGGGTTTTATTTCGCCCACATACAGTAGAAAGGCATACGCTTGAGAATATTATCGAAACTCAATTTTTCACGCTCAATCATGTACATGAATCTTTTTACCAACAAGCTCATCAGACAGCAGCGAGCTATAAGGAATCGGAGTTTGTAGCGACAGGATTAAAAGAAGCTTATAAGAATGATTTTTTTGCACCTTTTGTGGAGGACAGTCCAGTTCAGTTGGCTTGTAAGTTGGTGGAGACGCAAACCTTACAGGTAAATGGAACTGTGCTAGTCATAGCATCTATTGAGGAAGTTCATGTGGAAACCGAAGGACTTAGAACCGATGGGTCTTTGGATTTGGAGAAATTGGGAACAGTTACTGTCTCTGGGTTGGATGAATATTATGTTGGAAAGAGATTGGCTAAATTGAGCTATCCAAAGCCCGGGAAGGATTTGGAGGTTTTGATTGATTTTTGAAGTTAAAACCGTATGTCTTTATTGGAATTGACTCCCTCTGGACTTTATTGTCCTCAAGCTGATATTTTTATTGATCCTTGGAAGCCTGTTGACAAGGCGGTAATTACACATGCACATGCCGATCATTCGCGATGGGGGATGAAGCATTACCTTGCGCACCACCACTCCGAAGAAGTGATGAAGCTAAGGTTAGGTCAAGATATTAACATTCATACAGTTGGATACAATGATCCTATTTCGATCAATGGTGTGGATATTTCACTGCATCCTGCCGGTCATATTCCAGGTTCATCCCAGATAAAATTGGCTTACAAAGGAAAAATAGTCGTAGTAAGTGGAGATTACAAAGTGGAGGACGATGGATTGTCTGCTGCTTTTGAACCTGTGAAATGCCATGAATTTGTGTCAGAATGCACTTTTGGCTTGCCGATATATAAATGGGAGTCACAAGACCTTATTTTTCAAAAAATAAATACTTGGTGGAAATCAAATGCTGATCAGGGCCGAAATACTGTTTTGTTTGCCTATTCACTTGGAAAAGCGCAACGAATAATCAATAATCTTGACCTGTCTATAGGTGAAGTTTTTGCACATGGAGCTGTATGGAATACTAATCAAGCATTGATTGCCAATGGAGTCAAAGTAGTAGATATCGAAAAAGTCACTCAAGATACTCCCAAAAATAGGTTTAAAGGTTCTTTGATTATTGCACCTCCTTCTGCGATGGGTACACCATGGATGAAAAAGTTCTCACCTTACCGAACAGGAATTTGTTCGGGGTGGATGAATATTCGTGGGGCAAGAAGAAGAAGTGCGGCAGACGCAGGGTTTGTATTGTCGGATCATGCTGATTGGGAAGGGTTGATTACTGCCATTCAAGCTACAGAAGCAGAGAAAGTTTATTTAACTCACGGGAGTACAGCTGTTTTTGGAAAATATTTGCAAGAAGAGCTTAGGATTCATTCAGTAGAACTTGAGACATTATTTGAAGGAGATAGGTTGGACGCTAGTGAAGATTAATTATAGTGTTGGGTCTTTTTAGTCAATTTTTCCAGTTGTGGTTTTAGGTAGTCGAAATACAAAGCCAAATATTCTTCCGAAAATTTTCGCGTTTAATTTCATCAATTGTCAGGTGCTGATTACCTTTGCGCATGGCAGAACAGATTTTGATCCTAGATTTTGGTTCTCAGTACACACAGCTCATCGCCCGAAGAGTTAGAGAACTCAATGTATATTGTGAAATTCACCCTTACAACAAGATTCCAGAAATAACAAGTGACATCAAAGGTGTTATTTTGTCTGGAAGCCCTTGCTCAGTTAGAGACGAAGGCTCCCCAGACCTTGACTTGGATAGCCTAAGAGGTAAGCTTCCACTTTTGGGGGTTTGCTATGGTTCACAACTTCTCGCTCACAAGTATGGCGGCGAAGTACTTCCCTCTGAGATTAGAGAATATGGACGTGCAAATTTGAGTCATTTGGATACCCATTATGATTTGCTCAAAGAAATGAGTCATGGATCTACCGTATGGATGTCTCATGGTGATACGATCAAGGAATTGCCAGAAGGTTTTGATGTGATAGCAAGTACCTCTTCAGTAAGAGTTGCAGCATTCAAGATCCAAAATGAAGAGACTTACGGGATTCAGTTCCATCCGGAAGTGACCCATTCATCAGAAGGAAAAAATCTCCTTAGAAATTTTGTGGTTCAGATTTGTGGATGTTCCCAAGATTGGACATCAGATGTATTTATCGATGCGACTGTAGAAGAGCTTAGAAATAAGTTAGGAGATGATAAGGTAGTCATGGGGCTTTCAGGAGGGGTAGATTCTTCTGTAGCAGCTACTTTGATCCATAGGGCTATTGGTGCCAACCTTTACTGTGTATTTGTTGATAATGGACTTTTGAGAAAAAATGAATTCGAAGAAGTGCTTCATTCTTACAAAGACATGGGGCTAAACGTAATAGGTGTTGACGCAAAGCAGCGTTTTTATGAAGCTCTATCATTGATATCTGACCCTGAGGCAAAGAGAAAAGCAATAGGGAATGCTTTTATCGAAGTATTCGATCTTGAGGCAAACAAGATTGACGGAGTGAAATGGCTTGGTCAAGGGACAATTTACCCTGATGTGATTGAATCCATTTCTGTCAAAGGTCCTTCCGCGACCATCAAGTCTCACCACAACGTGGGTGGACTTCCTGATTTCATGAAATTATCTGTAGTGGAGCCATTGAATACACTTTTCAAAGATGAAGTGAGAGAAGTGGGGAGAGCTTTGGAAATTCCAGAAACGATCGTAGGTAGGCATCCTTTCCCTGGGCCAGGACTTGCGATCAGGATTTTGGGAGATATTACAGCCGAAAAAGTAAAGACACTACAAGAAGTGGATTATATATTCATCCAAGGCCTCAAAGACCATGGACTCTACGATCAGGTATGGCAAGCAGGAGCAATCCTTCTACCAATCCAATCTGTCGGAGTAATGGGAGATGAAAGAACCTATGAAAAAGTGGTAGCGCTTAGAGCCGTAGGTTCAGTAGATGGTATGACTGCAGATTGGATTCATTTGCCTTATGAATTCTTGGGAAAAATGTCCAATGAAATCATCAATAGAGTCAAAGGGGTGAATAGAGTAGTTTACGATATCTCATCTAAGCCACCTGCAACGATAGAGTGGGAATAGATTGTAAATTGAAATACCGATTTAAGAAGAGTTAGTTTGAATCCCCAATATTTTAAAAGCCCTACCTTGTTTCATTTCTATTTAAGGAATGAAAAGGTTAGGGCTTTTTGGTTTTATTTTGTTTGTTATTTTTCAAAAAGTGGCAAAATATCAGTCCAAGTCTGCTCCGACAATGGTGAAATGTTATTGAAATAATGCTTAAGTTTTTCTATGAAAATATTATTGACGCATGATCAAGTCACTAATAGAACCATTCTTTTCAAAAAGTTCTTCAAAACTTTACTTTTCCTTATCATCATTTTACCACCGTCCTTGGTATAGCCGCTGGTAGTCTGCTCAGCATTTCATTGTTCAGGAGCTGAGTGCTATTGGTGAAGCTTGATACATTGATTACATTATTATTTTGCCTTCCTATGAGTACCACCTCATCACCAAGTTTGGCTTCCTTGATGTGTGTGATGTCAACCATAAACAAATTCATATTGATCAATCCAACGATCGGTGCCTTTTTTCCATGAATCAATACTTGGCCTCGATTAGACAATGCTCTAGGATAGCCATTTGAATAGCCTAAAGGCATGACTGCAATGGTCATTTTGTGCGTTGCTTGAAATGATGTTCCATAACCAATAAACTCGCCCTGTTCCACATCCCTGATATCCATAATGTCCGTTTTCCAAGAGAAGATTCGTTTAAGTGAAGCATCTGCCTTTTTGTTGGTTTCATGCAAATGTGCATAATAGATATCGGGACTAGGCCAAAATCCATATTGCGCAACACCGATCCGAACCATGTCATACACGGTGTCTTTCATAGCCAAAGCTGCTGCAGAGCAGGCAATATGCCTGATGTTTGGTTCTACCTTCTTTTCGCGACATTGCTTCAGGAACGCCTTGTAGCGCTTGAGTTGCATATCAATTTTAAATTGATTTGAAATGGATTCCGCCCCACCGAAATGTGTGCAAAGTCCTTCAAAGGTAATATGCTCAGTGTTTTTCTTGAGAAAATTAAGCACTTTGATGAAATCCTTCTGAGGCAAGCCTGTTCTATTTGCCCCTGTTTCTACTTCGATATGAACCTTTGCTCTTTTTCCAGTTTTTTTTGCGGCTTCGAGAGCCTGAGGTAGACGTTCGTAGTTATAGACAAAAAACTCAATGTTATGTTCTATTGCCCAAGGAATATCTTCTTCGTAAATAATGCCCATGATCATTATCCGGCTTTTTGGCGAACAGACACTTAAGACTTCTTCTGCCTCAAAGCTTGAAGCGACAGAAAAATGATCTATCCCACATTTTTCTGCCATTGGTACAAAAGTCCTGATGCCATGACCATAAGCATTTGCTTTGACTACTGATGATACGATTACATTTTCACCTATTTTTTTTCTGATAAAGTTAATGTTGTTTTTGTATGCAGATTGTTTTAGTTCAATCCTAGAAGAATGTCTTACCATGATTTTTTTGTTTCTAACCAAGTATATGAACGTCCCCAACTCTCCTCAGCCAATTTTCTAATATTCTGGATTTCTTCATCCGGGACGTTCTCCATTTTGTCTATTGCCTCCAAGTTGTTGTAATGAAAGGCATAAATTCGAGCTGCAAATTCATTCAGCGGCAAAGATGATTCGCCATAGATCTCACCATTTCCATAGACAGATGGTTTGACGTTTTGCCCCCAGTCTTGCCTTCCTTCATTGTTGGGATTGAGGAAGTAAGCTCTATATACACCCTTTGGATCCTTGTCCACCCGAAGCAACGAGATAGCATGAAATCCCAACATGTCGCCCTTTGAGCTTGTTATGAAAATCCCCACTGGATTGGGATAAATCAACCTGTGTCCACCATTGTATTTGGGGTGGCACATGGCGTAAAATACCCTGATGAACCCATCAAAATCTACGATGGCATTGTACAAATAATCATAAGCCGATGCAAAACCGATCTGGATCCATTGCCCATAAAGGGCAGGATTGACCCATTTGTGAGGGTCCTCTGCTCTACCTGATGCTCTTAGCATCATTTCATTGTAGATTTTGTCCAGCATCGGAACCAAAGTCACTGATACTGCATCTAGGTTGTGATCAAGGTTTTGTACTAAGCCCATTCCTACTGCTGAGGCTTTGATTTCCTGTGCCTCAAATCTAAATGTGAGGTCATTATATGTTGCTGCTGTCTGTACCATGTTGATCAGTTTGGCGGGAGCATGCTGGCTCCACATGCTGATCCCACGTGCGCTTTGGCAGGTTGGATTGTTGCCTTGACCTACCCCGAGTGGTTGACCCAAAACACGAAACAATGCCCCCATCAAATATTGCAAAGCACTGATCTTTTCATGCGGTGTTTTGGTCGATTTCAATATCCTTTCCTCTACTTCAGGATGGATGTTGATAGTAAGCATGTTTGCCAATCCAGATCGAACAGCTTCTCTTGAGAAAATTCCGGATTCTAGCATTTTGGCAAGTCCATAAATACACTGTGCATTGTACGGATGGATAGTTTTTAGAATCAATTTGGAAATGAACTCCTCGTATTCTTTCCACCTAGCCGTGCCAGCTTCACTAAGCCCCAAACAGTCTGGAATCAAATCTTTGTGCCCTTTTTCAATAAGAAATTTCACTAACACTGGATGGTATTGGCTTACCAAACCAAAACTCAACATCGATTTACTCATCTCAATAGACTCAGCTTCCAATTGCTCTTTGGAAAAATCCTTAAGCGAAGTCTTATATTCTTTGAAATTCTTGTCTATCGTTTTGACGGTTGGTCTATAAATACACCTTTGGAACTTCAAAAGCTTTGAATCCAGATCAATTGTCGGGTCTAATTCGATTTTCTCTTTCACCAAAGCGATGATTTTTCGCTGTTTTTCTGTTACTACTGGCCTTTGTTCGCATATCAAACTCAGCTCCTCGACGAGTTTTTCTTTGACATTATCAAGCTTGGTTTCTTTGGAAATGAATTTGAAAAGTGTGTGGACTTTCTTCAATTCATGTTCACTCATTACCAACCGAGTTTCTTCTAGGGGTTCATTGAAGACAAATTCTAAATTTGCTACAATCACCTCTTGAATGAAGTTTTCGGCATCTTTGGCACTGAATCCTTTTATTTTCATTTTTCCATTGGCAATTGCCAATAGACGTAATTCACTTAAGATCTCTATGGTCGAATTTGGGTGCGAACTTTTAAGCGTTCCATTTACTAAGCTAGCTACTAGTTTGGAAGGATCAGCCCATGGTGAGCCATCAAAAATACCTGCTTCAGATAAGCCTCCAATGTTTTGGAATATAAAATCGAGTCCTTCTGAACTGTCAATTTGCAAATCAATCTGCCCCATTAATTTTTGGGCTTTTTCAGGTCTGGTAAGTGCTGTCGCCTGACTGAACTCCTGGAAAAGTTCTTCGAATTTCTGATATGTGTTGTCTGTAAGCACTTGATTATGCATAAAAAAGCTGAATTATTTAATGTGTGTTTTTCGTTTTTTTGTACTGGTAAAATGTAAAAGTACAACCTTTCCAAAATGGGAGGTTGTACTTTTGGTTTGATCAAATCATTTTAATTAATGATAAAAATCGACATTTTCATAATGTAGGAGAAGTTCTGTCATTCTGTCTGGATCTTCACCCTTGAAATTTACCGTGCCAAAATGATTCCCAAAACCTTCTCGGCTATTGATCTTTTGGTTGGTGTAAGGAGGGATTAGGTTGTGGTCTAGGAAGTATGATTCTTCTTTCAGTTCCTCAGGAATCTCAAGCTTATTGATCACGTTTTTGTGAGGATAGATCATCACATTTCCGTAAAATTGATTCGGTCTTGCATCCAAAGGAGGAAGGATTTCTTTCAATTCTTCTTCTGATAAATTTGGATCGTGGCAGAGAACAAAAGCTCCTAAAGCATCGAAATCGTAAGCTTTTCCACACAACTCCAATATATGACCGCCTGGGATTCTGCAAGCGACTTCTCCGAAGCTCAATTCATCGTTTTCAGTCAGGAACCACTCTGGGTGAATCATTCCATATTCTATTCCAAAGAGATCAACCAATTTTTGCATTTCTTTCATGATTTTATCACGTTTGGAATGCAAGTGATGTCCTTCTGGAATGAAGTTAGAATAACCCAGTTTGACATATTCTGTAATATTGAGGAATCGGATTTTTCCACCATGGATAAATGCCTCACACGAAAACTCTGTACCAGGTAAATGACTTTCTGCCAAACACGGGAAATCACTTTCTTGACATTTGTCTTCAATATCTTGCATTGATCTCAAGAGCCTGTGCCCCACAGTTCCTGCCGAGGCAAAAGGTTTGATATGAACCCAACTATCTTGCTCTCCATCTATTTGAAGGTTTGCTTGGTTCAATCTTTTCATAAAATTTTTGACGCCTTCCTTATTATAAACCTCTTCGAATAGACCAACGCGCAATCCACCTATCAAGGCTTTTCTTTTCATCATTGCCTTATTTCGGAATAAAAATGCTCGATTTAGGACACGAGGATCACCTCTATAAATGGAATTGAGCGCTCCAGCCCATTCCACTGTTTCTTCAAAAAGAGGAACTGCCACATCGGCATTGAAAGGTTTTAATTTTTCATATAAATCAAGAGAATTTGATGTGTCACTCCATTCGTCAAATTGATAGCTTACAAAAGGGATATCATGCTCTTTGGCATATCCTTCAAAATCTGGAAAAGAAACGACAACATAAGGTTTGTTGAGCTTTTGCATACTTTCTATTACCGGTAAACTCCATCCCATTAATGCAAAACACTGTGCCATAATTATATCTGTTTAGTTAAATAAAAATTTCATTTACAGATAAAGCCACAAAAATGCGTCCAATAACAAGTTTTTGTAATATTATTT
Source organism: Belliella calami (assembly GCF_022549695.1). Taxonomy (GTDB): domain Bacteria; phylum Bacteroidota; class Bacteroidia; order Cytophagales; family Cyclobacteriaceae; genus Belliella; species Belliella calami. Next base: position 31,035 of record NZ_JAKZGS010000020.1, read on the forward strand.
AGAGAATTGTTTATAAACTGAAATTAATTCGTACAATATTTATAAATATGCTATCAGAGGAGAGCCTAAAACTGTTGTGGCGGGAAAAAAATACCCAGTTATACCTTTGTTTAAGGAATTTCAGCAAAAACTAAAATCACCAATAAGGGCAATGGGCTGATCCATTTCGGAAACCATCGTAAATGTTATATCGTATTCTCAATCCTGTTTCTAATCCAATGTTTTTTGCAGACTCACTGAAACTTTGGAATCCGTGCTCTTCATATTTCCTTGGGACATTCATGGCTCCAATTGCTGTTCTGATATCGAAACCTACGCTCAACTTTTGGGAGATAGGAAGGTTCATTCCAAAGCCTGCAATAAATCCTCCGTCAAATTTGTTGATATGTGAAATAGACATTCTGTGCCAACTTCTCTGAATCCTTATATTATTACCGGAAGGATCGAAGAATTGCCTGTCGATGGTTACCATTGATTCTTTGATAAAAAGATCAACGGCCATGGAAGTGTATACGCCTCCAATGAGATAGAAGCGATCCCTATTGTCTAGTTTGTATTGCAGGGTAAGCGGTATCGAAATATAATCCAATCGAAGCTCTCGATTGAAGGTGTAAGATAAATTCACAGTATTGTTATCTGAATCTACATCAGAAGCAGTAAAGCCATATTCTATATCAATCCCTCGTTGAGTATAGCCAAATCCAATTTCCGCCGAAAGCCTTTGGGTGATTTCATATTCCAAAAAAAGATAGGAAAACAATCCGAGCCTTAGATCTTTGACTAAATCGGTTTCATAATAATGTCTAAAAGATGATGTCCCTCCTTGTCCAGGTGAATCGGGTGGGGACTGATTCATTTCAATTATGGGGGTTTGTTTTATGCCTGGGGAATAATGATCATGGAAATTGCTAAAGCTAACTCCTGTTCGAATACCTACGTTGATTTTTTGTGCGTATCCAGGAAAATAAAAGAGTAAGAATATAAAGAGTAATATTTTTCTCATGGTTTCTGTCAATAAAATCAATGCTCGGTTCCGTAATAAATCCACATTGGCTCTGTCTTTCATCCTCTTTCAAAACCTAGTTTGGGATAGAAATCAAGGGCTTCCCCGTCGGCAGTCAGTATTTGCATATGAAAGTCAACGATTCCCCGCATGATTTTTTGTGAAAATTCACTTTCTAGAGTTATAGCTAATAATCATGATTTGTTGTAAAACAACTTCAAAAATAACTTTAATTTTCAATAATGAATTATAGTTGTGAATAAAAAATATGGTGATAAAAAATTCTTTAAATTTACTGTTTATCCAATGAAAATTTGACACAATTTGAAATAGTTTGGCTTTTTGTGAAGGTGCTTACTTAGCTGAAAAGTAAAGTAAATGTTGTTTTCTCTCCTACTTTTGAAGAGACTTCCAGACTTCCTTTGTGGAGGTTCATGATCTGTCTTGAAATTGCCAGCCCTATTCCAGATCCTGTTTTTTTGGTAGTGTAGAATGGGACAAATATCCTGCTCAATGCCTCTGGGACTATGCCCTCTCCAAAATCAGTAACTTGAATGTAAGTTCTATAGTTGCTGTCCAAACCAGCTTTCAGGTGTATTTCCTTTTCGTTGGATTCCGACATAGCTTCTCGTGCATTTTTGATAAGGTTGATCAATATCATTTGGATTAGATCTTGGTCAGCCAAGATTTCCAATTCTTCAGGACTTACCTTGTATTGGATGTAAAGGTTCTCTTGAGTAAATTCCTCTTTGAAAAGGATTCTGATGTTTTCGAAAAGTGTTTTTACTGACACTACTTTTAAATCTGGAGGAGGGATATTTGTGAAATCCCTGTAAGCATTGACAAAATCAACAAGTCCTTTGCTACGATTTGAAATTGTATGTAAGCCTTCTTTTAGATCGGTAAAACTTTCGTAGTTGATTGCAAATTGTTCATCAGCCATAGGCATCGAGTCCTCACGTAGTATAGTGCCTAACGAACTCGCCAAGCTTGCTATAGGTGTGATGGAGTTCATGATTTCATGTCTCAATACAGAGGTGAGGTTTTGCCAGGCTTCCAATTCCTTTTTTTGCAATTCTGTGTTGATATTTTGGAAAGAGATCAGGGTCCATTTTTCCCCATCTACTATAAATACGGTCGATTGGAAATTCAAGTGGAGGTCTGTATTGACCTTGAAGGAAAAAGTATCACCTGGGTTTAGTTTTTTGATAACCTGCAAGAGGTCATTGGATAATTTCCCCAAATCATTGATATCCTTAAACTGTGGGATCTGAAGGAGCTGTTTGGCAGCGCCATTGATGATTCCGATTTTCCCATTTGTATCAAAAGAAATGATTCCTGTATTTATCTGCTGAATCATGATTCGGAGAAAAAGCATTTGCTCTTCTTTTTCTGCCCGAGTTTTTTTGAATGCAGAGATAACTTCATTGAATGAAAGGTTCAGCTCTCTAAAAGATTTTCCCAGAGAATCATCTTTTGTGAAGGTGGAGGAAAAGTCTGAGTACCGAATAGATTCCAAGAACCGGCTTATTTTTCGATTGGTTTTATTGCAATAACTGATAAGATTCCAAGTCAGGATAGTTACTAAAAGCAAGAAGAACAGTCCATGAACCAAGGAGTCATATTTCAGGTAAATCCAATTGCCAATGAGGGCTACGATGATGATCAAGGTAACTCTTAGGATGATGCCTATATTGAAAGATTTAAAGCCCATACCTTTCTAGTCTTCTATACAATGATGACCTAGTAAGCCCAAGTTCCTCAGCAGCCCTTGTGATATGCCCGTTATGCTTTTGCAATGCTTTTCGAATCAATATTTTTTCTACATCTTCTATATTCAAATGCTCCAAAGAGACAAGATCTTCTTGTTTCTCTGGAGAAAGTTGCTTGTGTACAAAGAGATCCTCTTGTTGCAAAATGCTATGGGAAGTCATGATAACTGCCCGCTCTATGCTATGCTGCAGCTCACGGATATTGCCAGGCCAATGATATTTTTGCATCCTTTTGATAAGGCCATCACCTAATTTTCGAATGTCTTTTTGATATTTTTTGGAGTAGGTTTCTATAAAATGATTTGCCAAGATGGGAATGTCTTCCAACCTTTCACGCAATGGTGGGAGTGTGATTTCTATGGTATTTATTCGATAGAGTAGATCTTGGCGAAATGAATTCTCATGGATCATCTGATGGATTGGCATATTGGTAGCTGATATCAGCCTGATGTCAACTGATACAGGTTTATTAGCTCCAACTCTAGTGATTTCTCTGTTCTGCAAAGCAGCAAGTAACTTTGATTGTAATGCCAACGGGAGATTTCCTATTTCATCCAAAAATAAAGTGCCTGAATTTGCCTGCTCAAATCTGCCAGTTCTATCATCTTTGGCATCTGTAAATGCTCCTTTTTTGTGACCAAAAAGCTCACTTTCAAACAAAGTTGTGGTTATCGCACCTAAATCTACGCCTACAAATGGAGCCCTGTGTCTTTTGGAGTTTCTGTGGATTGCTCTTGAGATCAATTCTTTTCCAGTGCCATTTTCTCCTAGGATCAATACATTCGCATCGGTTTTGGCAACTCTCTCTATCGTTTCAAAAACCTTGATCATGCTCGCACTCTGCCCAATGATGTCTTTGAACTTGCTGTCAATGTCTTGCAAAAGTTGCTGTTGCTGGGATTTTAATTGAGTGACTTCCAGCTTTGATTCTCGGAGTTTGAGCGCTGAATTCAGCGTCCCCAGAAGTTTTTCATTCTCCCAAGGTTTCAGGACAAAATCCGTAGCTCCTTCTTTGATCGCCTTGACAGCAGTATTGATATCCCCATAGGCCGTGATCAATACCACTACAGCAGAAGAATCAATTTCCAAAATCCTATCAAGCCAATAAAATCCTTCCTGTCCACTGCTCACATCCTTGGTGAAATTCATGTCCAGCATGATGATGTCATATTGTTCGTTTACCATCAAGATTGGAATCAGTCCAGGGTTTGTCTCAACATCCACTTGGCCAAAATGCCTTTTGAGATAGATCTTTGCAGCTTTCAAAAGATCTTCATTATCATCAATGATGAGGATTTTCCCGGATTTTTGTTCTTTCATGGTTTTTTATACTGTAGAATTTCAAATAAAGCCTTTCATTTTTCCAAATGCATATTTGAGGTTACTCAAATTTTGCAAAGCAATAAGCCAAAACTTATACCGATTTCATAAATCTGTAAATAATATTCCAAAATCTAGCGCTATCAATGGATAAACCTATTTTTTAAATTTTTCAATTAAACTAAATTACAAATTCTGATTTGTTAAACTACAATGATTTTGTTCGCTGACGGACGAAATTGTTCGTATTTCACCAAATGGAAATATGATGAATGTCCAAAATGAAGCTCACAGCAGGGTTTTTTAGTGGCATGTTATTGGAAAAGTGGTTGGCACATAGAAATTGAAATATTCTGAAATGGACAGAAAAATTGAGAAAAAAACTTGGACTCCAAAATTGATCATTTCCTTATTGGGAGGATTGGTGATAGGAGGTTTTATATTGTATCAACTTGTCTTGGCGGACAATAGATCCACAATGAATGTAAACATGGAAAGGATTACTATAGCCACGGTCAAAACTGGCGAGTTTACTGACTATATTCCTGTAAGTGGATCAATTGAGCCTGGGGAAGTTTTCTTTCTCGATGCATTGGAAGGAGGAAATATCCAACAGATCATCAAAGAATCAGGAGCGATAGTAGATGTAGGAGATACGATACTTTTACTTTCCAATTCAAAACTTCAACTTGAAGTAATGGAAAGGGAATCTGGTTTGTACTTTCAGATCAACAACCTCCGCCAAGTTAGACTTCAGCTAGATCAAAATGATCTTAGTCAACAAGGCCAATTGGCGGAAATTGATTATCAAATCAGCTTGCTCAAGCCTCAATACCAAAGATTCAAAGAATTGCATGAAAAGAAATTGGTTTCTGATCGGGAGTTTGAAGAGGTTCGTGAGCAATATGAATACAATGTAAAAAGAAGGAAATTGACATATGAAGCGTATCGCAATGATTCCATTTCTAGGGTAAGCCAAAAAAGGCAACTTCAAGATTCCGAATCACGCATGAACCAATCTCTCTTTGGTGTAGGCCATATTTTGGACAATCTCGCTGTAAGAGCCCCTATTGCTGGTCAACTTTCGACCGAACAGATAGAAATTGGGCAGGCGATCAATCCGGGTCAGCGATTTGGACAGATTGATATCATGGACAAGTTCAAAGTAAGGGTTCAAATCGATGAACTTTACTTATCAAGGATTTTTACTGGCTTGAAAGGGACCTTTAATTTGGCAAATAGCCCTTACACAGTTGAGATTTCCAAAGTTTATCCAACAGTGACAGCCGGAAGATTTGAAGTTGATATGATCTTTTCGGATCAAGTACCAACAGGCATTCGTCGTGGGCAGACAGTTAGGATTAGGTTGGAATTGGGAGAAAGCGAAGATGCGGTGCTTCTACCAACAGGCAGTTTCTATAAGGATACAGGAGGGAATTGGGTATTTGTAGTCGATCAACTAAGTGGGAAAGCTGAAAAACGAAACATCAGACTGGGTAGAAAAAACCCTGAGTATTATGAGGTCATAGAAGGTCTGAATGCTGGTGACAAAGTCATCATCAGTGGGTATGAAAACTTTGGGAACAATGAAGTTTTGAATTTGAAGTAAGAACTGAGGTGTAAGAAGACTTGTCCGCCGCTGCGGATGAGACATGAGAAATAAGATATGAGATTTGAGACACAAGATGTGAGACGACAGTGATAAAAAAATGAGAATATGCCCTTTAAAGCCTGTCCCGTGCCGATAGTTATCGGTACGGGAGGCATTTGATAAAAGTATCGGGTAATGACCTAATGACAAAAAGAATTAAATTAAAAATTTGCACTGAAAGTGCAACTGACACTAACATTGGGTTGAAACCCAATGCAATGGTAAATGTCTGATTCACTTTTGCCCTGACGGGGCAATTGAATAGCTGAAGAGAATAAAGAAATATCAAAAAAAGTGTCAAGTAAATTCAGTACGCTACAACTTGAAAGAAAAAAAATCAGATTAAATCAATCTATAAATCCAAGATATAACATCAACGAAATCTAAAATCTAATTATACAGACACATGGAAGACATCATCAAAACCAACAACCTAAAGAAACTTTACGCTACCGAAGAAGTGGAAACCACAGCTTTGGAAGACATCAATATCAAAATAAAAAAGGGTGAATTTGTAGCAATCATGGGGCCGTCGGGCTGTGGTAAATCCACCTTGTTGAATATCATTGGGCTGCTTGACAATCCCGATAGCGGTGAGTATTATTTTTTGGAAAAAGAAGTCGCTGGGTTTTCAGAAAGAAAAAGGTCTCAATTGCGAAAAGGAAATATCGGCTTTGTATTCCAAAGCTTCAACCTTATCGATGAATTGACCTGCTATGAAAACGTCGAACTTCCACTTTTGTACTTGAAAATCCCTTCTGATGAAAGAAAGAAAAAGGTAGAAGAAGTGCTCACAAGAATGAATATCATGCATCGTAAGGATCATTTTCCACAGCAATTGTCAGGAGGTCAGCAGCAGCGTGTAGCTATCGCAAGGGCAATTGTTGCAAAACCGGAAGTGATACTGGCAGATGAACCAACAGGAAATCTTGATTCTGCCAATGGTGAAGAAGTAATGCGGCTTTTGGAAGAACTCAATAATGAAGGCACTACGATCGTGATGGTAACCCACTCCCCCCATGACGCCAATTATGCACACAGAATCATCAATTTATTTGATGGAAAAGTAGTGACGGAAAATATCAGAGAACAGTTTCATATATAGGTTTAGGACAACCTTTGAGGTTTACAAAAACCTCGGAGGTTTAAAAGAACTACAAGTAAGTGGCTAGCCAATTACTGGTAATTTCAAGGAAAAGGAGACCTACTTAGAATCAACTACATTTCATTCTTCATCATAATTAAAAAATCAATTTGCCATGTGGAAAAACTACTTTATCGTCTCCTTTAGGAACTTGAAAAAGCGGAGGCTTTATACTGGAATCAATGTTTTAGGTCTTACTGTGGCCATAGTTAGTTTTCTGGCCATAGCACTTTTTATTTATCATGAAGCCACTTACGATAGGATGTATGGAGATGCTGACCGGGTGATCAGATTTTCACAGCGATTTTCCATGGCTGGAGAAGAACAGGTTACAAGTATGACCCCTTCGGCCCTTGTCCCTACATTGATGGAGGAAATGGAGGAGGTAGAGGTGGGTACCTTGATAATGGATTACAGTATTTTTGCCTCTGTATTGGTAGACTCAGGTGAGGGCAATCAGGAGGAAAATAAATTTGCTTATGTAGATGAAAATTTCTTTGAAATATTTGATTTGAAACTTTTAGCAGGAGCAGATGGTAAATTATTGTCTGAACCAAATCAGATCGTATTGACAGAATCTACGGCGCAAAGGTATTTCCAAAAACCTTTTGAGGCTGTGGGAGAGATTATCAAAATAGATGGGAAAGATTTTCAGGTTACAGGAATTGTGGAAAATTTCCCTAGCAATAGTCATATTGATTTTGATTTTTTGGCTTCATTTATCACCACAAGACATGGGAAAGACCCACAATGGAGTCCCGCCAATTATTATTCTTATGCCAAACTAAAACCTGAAACAGACCAAAAGGTATTTGCGGGGAAGTTGGATCAGATGGTGGAAAAGTATTTTGGAGAAGAAATGAGAACTTATGGGTTTGAGGTAAGTGTCATTTTTCAGCCCTTGACTTCCATCCACTTGGGATTCAGTCAGCTGAAACACATCAAGCCGGCTATAGATATCAAAAACTTATACATATTTGGGACAGTTGGCTTCCTGCTGATCTTGATAGGGATTATCAATTATGTTAATTTAGCCACGGCTGAAGCCACCGAAAGAAATAAAGAGGTAGGACTTAGAAAAGTGTTGGGTGCTGACAGGCCACAGCTGTTTGGACAATTTCTTTCTGAATCCATGATTTTATCATTTGTGGGCTTAGTTTTCAGTCTTGTAATTCTATATATTTTGAAAGGGAATTTGGAAGATTTTTCTGGTATACCCATTCAAATTGATCTACTTTTTAGTCCTTTGGGGTTTCTAATGCTTTTGGGGTTAATGATGTTGATAGGGCTGTTTTCTGGTTTTTATCCAGCATTGATTCTATCAGGAATGGAACCTCTTCAGGCTTTGGGAAAAAAAATAAGTGGTGCTATTGGAGGTGCTTGGCTTAGAAGAAGCCTAGTCGTATTCCAGTTTTTTGTATCCATAAGTCTCTTGTTGGCTACTTTTATTGTCAAGAATCAGTTGGATTATATGCAGACTGTAAACTTGGGGTATGACAGGGAACAAGTAATCGCTTTAAATTTTCATTACAATATGAGAAATCAAATCCCAGCTCTCAAAAGTGAAATGGAAAGAACGGGATCTGTTCCATCTATCAGCTTGAGTAATTCCCTTCCTATCTTTATTCAAGCAGGATATTCTGTTTCTCCAGGTGGAGACAATGACAAGGATTTTATGATCACAGGCTTTGCCGCAGATCATGACATCCTGAAGACTTTGAATCTAAACCTGCTTGCAGGAACCGATTTTTCAGATCAAGATATCCATCTGAGTATGGCAAGTGAAAGTGAGGACGAGATGAATGTGATTTTCAATGAGGCTGCTATCAAAGAACTAGGTTGGACAATAGAAGAAAGCATAGGTCGAAAAGTGAACTACAACGGTACAATATCAAATGTGAAAGGTGTGGTGCAGAATTTCTACTTTAATTCACTACACCATCATGTGGGACCATTAGCCATATTTATCGAGCCTTCTGAGGCCAATTGGATTCTTGCCAAACTTCCTGCCGGAGATCCGAAAGAAAGCCTGGCTAAAATGGAAAAAGTTTGGAAGGGGACTTACCCAGACAGACCATTTAATTATCGGTTTTTGGATGATGAATATGGCAAGTTGTACCAAAGTGAACAAAATATATCTCGTATTTTTCAGCTTTTTTCAGGCATAGCGATTTTCATTGCATGTATGGGGTTGTTTGGATTGGTTTCCTACGTAGCCATGAAAAGAACTAAGGAAATTAGTGTCAGAAAAGTATTGGGGGCAGATTCTCTAGATGTGTTGAAAGTACTCTCTTCAGATTTCTTTGTCCTCTTAGCTGTATCTGCGGTTATGTCCGTTGGCTTTGGGCTATGGTTTTCAAGTATGTGGTTGGAAGGATTTGCTTACAAGACTAATGTCTCCTTTTTTATCTATGTTTTGTCTATTTTCTTGGTAGCTGTCATCGCCCTTATGACCATAGTTTATCGGACAGTAAAAGTATTCCGCTTAAATCCAGCAAAGACACTGAAGACTGATTAGGGGATAAGACAAGCAGGATACAATTGAGCCTATTCAACATTCAAGCGAAATCTAGAAAATAGTATAAAGTGAATTCAGAAAAAGAAAAAGAATTTCAATAATAACAGTATGTATAGCAACTATCTAAAAATTGCACTTCGTGGCCTTACCAAACACAAATTGACTTTTTTTATCAATTTGTTTGGACTTGCTCTTGGGCTTTGGGCTACGATCACCATTTCGCTATGGGTGAAGAGTGAATTGAATATGAATGCCTCTTTCCCTGAAATTGATCAGGTTTATAGGATCATGGAGCATCAGCGATATGGCTCGGAATTTTTTACGACAAGTTCCACTCCAGGTATTTTGGCTCCTGCATTGAAAGCAGAATTTCCGGAAGTTGAGCGTGCAGCTTGTTATTCTTGGAATGAAGACTTGCTATTTATAGCTAATGAAAACCGTTTCAATCTTAATGGTTTTTATGCAGAACCAGATTATCTCCACATCATGCAATATGAATTTTTACATGGGGATAGAGACAAGGCAATGACTGAAAAAAACCATATAGTCCTGACAAAGGAATCGGCTATCAAACTTTTTGGTCAGGTAAATGTGGTAGGCGAGTCCCTTGTGATCAAAGAAACAGGCGAAGAATCTTCATACATTGTTGTAGCAGTGATAGACATAAAATCCTATGAAAGTAGTGCTTCATTTGAGTTTATCATTCCTTTTCAGGTCATGTTGGATAAGCCATATAATGAATGGCTTAGCCATTGGGGTAATAATGGTCCTAGTACAATAGTTCGGTTAAACAAAAATGTAGATTGGGAAGCTTTTTCAGCAAGCATAGAAGACCTCATCGTCAAGAAAAATGAGGGAAGCAACATAAAGCTGTTTGCCTATCCCCAAAGAGACCTATACCTACATGGGAAGTTCAAAGATGGAATACAGCAGGGAGGCAGGATTGAATATGTAAAGTTGTTTGCTTTGATCGGCTTGTTTGTATTATTGATAGCCTGTATCAATTTCATGAATCTTTCTACAGCCAAATCACAAAAAAGGGCAAAAGAAGTTGGGGTAAGAAAAGTAGTCGGAGCCGAAAAAAATGAGTTGGTGCTTCAGTTTTTGACGGAGTCCATGTTGGTTACCTTTATTGCAGGTTTTGTCTCCCTTATTTTTGTAGAATTGAGCCTGCCTATATTCAATAACCTTACTGGGAAAACGCTAAGTGTTCCTTATGGTGATTGGGTTTCATGGGTGCAATTTATCATGATTTTGTTGTTTACAGGTTTGGTAGCGGGGAGTTATCCAGCTTTTTACCTATCTGCGACCAAAGTTGTTATGGTTTTTAGAAATTTCACCAAATCTGGAAAAGGTGTAGTAATTGCGAGGAAAGGACTGGTATTGTTTCAATTTATACTCGCTACCATGTTGATCATTGCCACGATAGTGGTTTACAAGCAAATCAATTTTGCTATGAACAAGAACTTGGGCTATGAAAAGGATCAGTTGGTCAGTGTTTTTTTGGAAGGAAGCATGTATGAGAACTTTGAGGTTTATAAAAGACAAGTTGAAGAGATTCCGGGAGTATTGGCAGTCACCAGGTCAAACCATTCCTTAATGGGTCGAAACTCAAACACAGGTGGTATATCATGGGAGGGAAAGGATCCGGATTTCAGTGCGCTTTTTGAGATAATGAGTATTGATTATGGTTTTGTTGAAGCCATGGGGATGAAAATGATAAAAGGCGAAGACTTTTCTCCTGATAGGGTTTCTGATTCGATCAATAAGGTGATTCTTAATAGACGCGCTTATGAAATGATTGCTCAAGATGATCCAGATCCTGTAAGTATTAAGTGGGGGACAGATGTTCAGATTTTGGGTGTAGTGGAGGATTTTCACTTTCAAAGTCTGCACTTGGGGATGGAACCCGTAATCCTTCGTTTGGATCCAGATAATAGTTTTATTGCCTATTTCAAAATAGCAAGTGATGATGTCAAATCGGTAATTTCAGAAATCAAGTATCTTTCTGAGAGTTTTGAGCCTGATTTCCCCTTCCAGTTCAGTTTTATGGATGAGAATTATTCCCAAATGTACCAAGAGGATTTGAGGACAAAAGAGCTAGCAAAGTATTTCAGTATTCTGACCATATTGATTTCATGTCTGGGTCTATTTGGCCTATCGGCTCACGTAGCAGAGCAAAAGACCAAAGAAATTGGTATTAGAAAGGTTCTCGGAGCTTCAACCTTATCCATTTTGAATGTTATCAATAGGGAATTTATCATGATAGTTTCCATTTCGATTTTGTTTGGTTCGGGCATAGCATATTGGTTGATGCAAGATTGGTTGGAGGCATATGCATATCGAGTTGACTTTGAATGGTGGTTTATTCCTTTGGCAGCTGTCGGTATATTAGTTATAGCATTCCTGACAGTGAGCCTCCAGGCATTGAAAGCAGCACAGATCAACCCAGTAAGAAGCTTGAAGAGCGAGTAATGGGGAAGGAGGAAATAAGAAGGAAGAATTAGGAAAAAGCAAAGATGAAATCAACCCCGAATGGGGTTAAACCTTCAATAGCCCCGTATGAAATGCGGGGAATAAAGAGGATGGGTTGGGTCATCAACCCCGAAGGGGTTGAACTTCTTCAATCAATAGATAAAGTGTCAAGTTATTTCAATTCTAAACCTCCCATTTCCTTTGGTTTCTGTTTTCGCCCGCACACGGACAAAGATGTTCGCATTCAAATCCTAAAAGATATTCAAATCCTTTGTTTTGGCTGTTTTGAGGAGGTTTTCTTTGGCATTGGTATTGAAAAACCAATACTGTCAAAAGGAATTTAAATTGTATGCTCAAACCTTTATTTATACATCATGATTTACAATAATATAATAATCGCATGGAGGAATCTAACCAAAAGGAAACTCTATGCTTCTATCAATATTTTCGGATTGAGTCTTGGAATCAGTTCTTGTATGTTGGTTTTTGCCTTGGTTTGGCATATCAATAGTTTTGATAAGTATCATAAGAATGCTGACAATATATATAGACTAGTTACGAATACCTTCGAAGGTTCAAGAGAGTACCACACACCAGGAGTTCCAGCTGTTTTGCCAGAAGCATTTCAAAATGATTTTTCAGGCATAGAATCTTCTGTACTTATTTCGGGTGGTCACAATGGCTTGATTACAGTACAAGAAGCAGGTCAGGCAAAGTACTTTATGGAATCTGGGCTCGCTTATACTACAGATGCTTTTTTTGAAGTTTTTGATAGGGAAGTTGAAGGTGGACAGTCTGTGAATATTCTTGAAAAACCAAATCAGGCAGTGATTTCAAAGAAGTATGCGGAAAAACTTTTTGGAAGCACTGACGTCATTGGCAAAACTTTCCAGTTTCAAAAAGGAGATTTGTATGCTGTCACAGCTGTGATGGAAGATTTTCCTAAAAATACCGATTTTCCCTTCGAGGTTTTTCTTTCTTATGAAAACCTAAAGAAAAGTCGGGAGTCGGGAGGTTGGAATAGCATTCATAGCGATGATCAGTTTTATTTGGTAATCAAAGAAGATCGTGTGAAAGAATCGATCAACTCAGGTTTAGCTGCATTTGTCGAAAAATATTTGGGGGATAATAATAGAGAGAATCGCACGCATCTTTTGCAACCTCTGACTGAGATCCATTTTGATGAAAGATATAGTAATTTTCGCTATCAGGTCTCTTCCCATACCAATAAAATCATGATAGGTGTGGCTATTTTTCTTTTGCTCACAGCAAGTATCAATTTTATAAATCTCAGTACAGCATTATCTGGCAAACGATCCAAAGAAGTCGGACTCCGCAAAGTTTTTGGTGGAAATAGAAGTAATATTGCAGGACAGTTTTTGAGCGAAACGGGTATTATTTGTCTTTTTGCCGTTTTCATAGCCTTTGTCATCAGCAGCTTGGCAATGCCATATATGAATGATTTTCTTGGCACGGAAGCAGATTTTTCTATTATCTTTTCTCCTATAGGTCTTTTGACTGTTTTTTCAATTTGGTTGATCATCAGCTTGATATCTGGTGCCTATCCATCATTGATTATCAGTAAACTGAATCCGATAGGAGCGATTAGGGAACAAAATCAATCCAAGCAATCAAAAACTTATGTGTTGAGAAAAGGATTAGTGGTTTTCCAGTTTATGATAACCCAGTTTTTTATTATTGGCACATTGGTATTGGTAATGCAGATGAATCACTTACGTTCTGCAGATATTGGTTTCCAAAAGGATGCGGTAGCAACATTCACATTACCCGAGCGCGATTTGGATAAATCTCGAAGGTTAGCAGAAAGATTGCGAAATCTTCCCAATGTGGATATGGTTTCAGTTTCATTTACTGAGCCAGCCTCCGGATCCAGTTCTTCTACCAATGCAATTATGGTGGAAAGTAATGAAGAATATACAGTCCATATCAAACCTGCTGATGAATATTACCTCGATACTTACGGGCTAGAATTGCTTTATGGAGAAAACCTTATCAAAGAAGATACAATCACCCGGTATCTTGCTACAGAATCTTTTGCAAAGAAGGCAGGATTTGAGAATCCAGAAGACCTGCTAGGAGTCTATGTCAATATTGGAGGGATTGAAGCTCCAGTAGCTGGTGTTGTTAAGGATTTCTATTCCCAATCGCTCAAGTCTGAGATAGAACCGACATTTATTTTCCAAAACCACCATCATTTCAGGACGGTGGGTGTCAAAGTTAGTGAAGCGAATGCCAATTTGGTAATGGAAAAAGCAGGAGAAATCTTTGTCAACCTTTATCCGGAATACCCATTCGAGTATAGTTTTTTGGATGAAAAAATTGCAAATTTCTATGAGTCTGAACAAAGGATGAGCACACTCTTCATTATATTTTCATGTATTGCTGTGGTTGTAGGATGTATAGGATTGTATGGACTGGTATCTTATATGGCAGCCATGAAAACCAAAGAGATTGGGGTTCGAAAAGTCCTTGGTGCGAGTTCAGCCCAAGTCTTGACAATGTTTTCCAAAGAGTATGTGGTTTTGCTGCTGATAGCATTTGCCTTGGCAGCTCCGCTCGCAGGATACCTTATGGAAAAATGGCTGGAAGACTATGCTTCTAAAATTCAACTTTCGTGGCAGTTTTATCTTTTTTCTCTCTTACTCGTAGCGGGGATAGCATTCCTTACAGTTGGTTATAAGTCCATTCAGGCCGCTTGGGCCAATCCTTCCGTTTCCTTAAAATCTGAATAATATGCTATACAATTATCTACTGATTGCGTTCAGAAATATCAAAAGGAACAAGTTGCGTACATTTGTCCATGTCTTTGGCTTATCATTGGGCATCGCTATTTGCCTTTTGATTTTCAATCAGCTTTTATCTGCATATAGCTTTGATAGATTTCATCCAGACGAAGACAGAATCTATAGGTTAAACACCTACTCTGAGTGGCAGCCAGGAGAATTCTTTCAGTCATCAGGTACCAACGGCCCCTTGGGAGAGGTGCTTGACGAGGAGCTTTCATTGATTGAATCAAAAGCGAGGCTATACCATCTTTACGAAACGATGGTTTCGATACCAGAACAAAATAAAGTCATCGGAAGAAAGAGAGGAGTTGCCTTTGCTGATGACGGTTTTTTTGAAATTTTCCCAAGAAAATGGCTTGCAGGAAACCCTACATCAGCACTTTCAGAGCCGAATGTTGCAGTAATTTCTGAGTCTAGCTTACTGCATTATTTCCCTGGATTGTCTGCTGGTGATGTGATTGGAAAGGAAGTTCTTTGGGTAGACTCTGATTCCATATATGCACAAATCCGTGGTGTAGTGGCTGACTTTAAAGAAAACTCAGACTTCATTTTCACAGATTTCATTTCTTTCAAAACAATCCAAAAAATGGAGTCTGAAGATTGGTATGGGCTCCATAGTTGGAATAATCTAAATAGCTCCAGTCAGCTCTTTGTCAAAGTAAATGAAGGCGTCCTTAAAAATGAATTGGATGAAGCTCTTTTGGGAATCTCAAAAAAATACCTTGGGGAAGAAGGTAACAACACTACTTTCATAGGAGAACCAATTGCCGAGATGCATTTTAGCGAAAACTATGATGACAGCACCATATCCAAACCGCTACTTCGGGGATTGACATTTGTAGGATTGATCATTCTGGCCTTGGCCTGTTTGAATTTTATCAATTTGGAAACAGCTCACGCCATCAGTAGGGCCAAAGAAGTTGGGATAAGGAAATCCCTGGGTAGTGATAGAGCTCAATTGATGTTACAATTTCTAAGTGAAACGTTTTTGATCGTCTTTGTTGCATCTCTTTTTTCATTATTGATAGCAGATCAAATACATCATTTTTTTAAAGACTACTTTCTGTCCGAATTTACTTTTAGCATTTTGGAAGTGAAAAATTGTGTGTTCATTTTTTCAATAGCACTCCTATTGACAATTTTGTCTGGTATTTATCCAGCTTTGATACAATCAAGTTACCACCCACAAAGGGCGCTAAAAGGAGAGGTTAACTATGTCAATGGATTTTCTATAGGTGTATTTCTAAGAAAAAACCTCACAATCTTTCAGTTTGCGGTTTCGATAGCATTTATAATTATGGTAGCCGTTATATCGACACAACTCAAATACATCAGCAGTACGCCATTAGGATTTGAAAAAAATGCGGTCTTATTTACAGATTTGCCATTTATGGGAGATAGGGTTGTCCGTGAGCAATTATCAGATAGAATAAGACAAGAGAGTTTCGTGAAGGGAGTCAGCATGAGCGGCGTTTTGGTGACTTCCAATAGTATTTGGACTTCAGACGCCTTTTATTTGAAGGATACAATAGAAAACGCTCTGAATGTGCATGTGATGAATGTTGACTCCGCTTTCGTTGGCACGCATCAGATTTCATTGTTGGCGGGAAGAAACACCAATAATCAAGAAGATGAAATTGTTGTCAATCTGAATTTTGTCAAAACCCTTGGTTTCTCGGAAGTGGAGGATATGATAGGTTCTACACTACGTTTGGGAAATGAACTCAGGACGATTGTAGGTGTAGTGGACAATTTCAACGCAAGGAGTCTCAAAGAAGAAATCATGCCTATAGTATTGATTTATAGACCTGATTACTTTCATATGCTGACTGCGAAAGTCTCAAATGGTCAAAATTTGGCTTACATGAAGCAAAGATTGGAGGATATATATGCCGAAACTTATCCATTTGAGACAGCAAATTTCAGTTTCCTGGATGAAGTTGTGGAGTCTTTTTACGAGAATGACCGAAAAATCAACGGCGTCTTATTTTTTGCTGCAGCCATTGCCATTTTAATATCAATTTTGGGGCTTTTTGGACTTTCATCATTTACCATTGCACAGAGGACAAAAGAAATGAACATAAGAAAAGTTCTTGGTGCAGGTGTTTTACAAATCGTCGGATTGATTTCAAGGCAATACGTTTGGCTAGTTTCGATTTCTTTTGTCTTGGCCATATATCCAGCATATTACATTAGTAAACTTTGGCTTGAAGATTATGCCTACAGAATATCGATGCCATACTTTCTCTTTGCAGTTGTAGGCCTTGGTGTCATGATTATGGCATTGTTGGTGGTTGGCTTTCACTCATTAGGTGTAGCCCAGTCTAATCCCGCCAAAGTTCTGAAAAGTGAATAGCCCACTAGTTTGATTTAATAAAGAAAATAAGAATGATTACACTGAAAAACATAGAAAAAAGCATTTCTTCTAAGTACCAAAGAAGTTTTATACTCAAAGGAGTAGATATGGAAATCCATGAAGGGGATTTTATCACACTGATGGGGCCATCGGGAGTAGGAAAGTCAACATTGCTCAATATAATAGGGCTTCTGGATCAGGATTATGAAGGAGAATACTTCTTTGAAGAAAAAGCTGTCCATGATATGAAAGAGAAAAATAGATCAAAACTTCACAAATCTGAATTTGGATATATTTTTCAAGCATATCACTTGATAGATGAGCTCACTGTTTATGAAAACATCGAAACGCCATTGCTATATAGAAATACAAATTCATCGGAACGAAAAAGCATCATCGCCGAGCTTTTGGATAGGTTCAACATGGTAGCCAAAAAAGACCTTTTTCCTGAACAACTTTCAGGAGGTCAGCAGCAGTTGGTGGGAATTGCTAGGGCAATAGCAGGCAGGCCAAGAATCTTGCTTGCCGATGAGCCAACTGGAAATCTCCATTCTGTCCAAGCTAAAGAAATAATGGAAGTGTTTAAGGAATTAAATGAATCAGGAACTACCATTATCCAAGCTACACACGCCAGGGAAAATGCAAACTACGGCAATCGATTGATAGAAATGTCGGATGGGAAAATATTTCAAAATATTCAGTTATAAAATGAGAAAGCACGTGACAATTTTACTGATGGCAGTTTTTTGCCAGCAGGTGGTACAAGCTCAGGATACAATTCCAGTCACTTTTGAAGAAGCTGTTGCGTTTGGGATTCAGCAAAATCTCGAATTCAAAAAACTTCAAAACCAACAAGACGTCCTTCGCATGGAGCGGTTAAACGCACAGCTGAGTCACTTACCAAACTTGAATCTATCGAATGATACGTACAGACAGATTGGTCAACAGTTTCAGCAAGCTGAGGGAGAATTGATCGTGACCAATGAAGTCAATGACATCATCTCAGGAAGGGTAAATTCAAACATGACTGTGTTCAACAGTTTCCAAAGAGTCAATACTACCAAAGGTGCAAAGAATTTTGAAAAAGCTGGAGAGTTTGGTATAGCCCATGCAAAGCAAGATCTGATATTTATTATAGGAGGACAATATCTTCAAGTTTTGCTTGATGAACAATTGTATAAAATTGCTAATGAAAACTTGGCAAACCAAACAAAGCAATTGGAGCAGATAGAAGGTTATGTGGAAGTTGGTTTGAGGACATTGGCGGATTTTTACAACCAGAAATCCGAAGTAGCAAGGTTGGAGACAGTAGCTTTGGAAGCAAAGATAAAGTGGGAGACTGATTTGTGGGAATTGGCAGAAACGCTACAGCTTCCTAATAACACAATCCCAAAAGTGGAACCTATAGAGCTAGAATTGCAGGAAAGCGCATTGTTGAAAAACCCTTTGGACGAGTTAAGAACATTAGCAGTAGATCAAAGGAATGACTTCAGGCAAATAAAATCACTGGAGTTGGCAAATAGAAATATGTTGGCAGCTGCCAAAGCGAGTTACCTTCCGAGGCTCGACGCCTTTTTCAATTACAATACTTTCTATACTACTTTGGATCCTAGGACATTTAGCAATCAGTTCTTTACCATATTTCCACAAAGGTCTTTTGGATTGAGCCTCACGATTCCTGTTTTCAACAATTTCACAAATAGAGCGATGGTAGCTAGGTCTAGAATGGAATTCCACAATCAGCAACTAGATAAGGTGGCGTTGGAGAGAAGAATTTCACAAGAAGTCAAGTTGGCGTATGAAAATTACAAAGCAGCGATTCAACGACAAGAGTCAACTCAAGTCCAATTGAATGCAGCAGAGGAAGCCCAAACAGCAATTTCGGAAAGATTTAGGCTTGGAATAAGTAATTTTGTGGATTTGGCTCAAGCCAATCAACAGCTGGTGACTGCTCAATCGGATTTTGCCCAAGCGAAATATACCCTATATTTTCAAGAAGTAATGTTTAAATATGCGCTTGGAATTTTGGAGTTGTAGAAAAAAAATCAGCAAAGATGATAAAATAAAATTTTATTTTTATAACTTTAGTTATTCGTTTTGTTCAAACTTACATTTGAAATAAACTGAATACTCGAAGAATATTTGAAAAATTAGGAGTCTAGAAAAATTAAATCAAGGGCAAAAAAGTTATTGTAAAACATTTGACGTATATATAATGAGTATGCTTGAGTACTAGTTATAAGTATAGATCATAACATCAATACCAATAATTTCCCATTTAATTTAGTTTTAACCCATTTACATAAATTCCCTAATTACTTCATATTGGATATTTTAGCTTGCAAAACGATTCTGAAAATGCCTACTGATATTATTTTCTCAAAAAAATATGAAGCAATCCTTTGCAATTTGAATTGAAAAAATGATAACTTTAAAATTCAATATTAATTTAGAAACCGTTTAACCTTTATTTAAAGTCTATTAAAATCTACATTATGAAAAAGTTAATCGCTTTATTCATGCTATCCGGAATCCTTTTATCTCCGGTTATCTCGAAAGCTCAAGACGCAGATCAAGATTCTGCAGAAAATGACACAACAGAAATTGTTGAAGCAGTTGAAGCAGATACTGCTCCTGCGATTGTTGATGATGAAATCATCGAAGAAGACAAAAGTTTCCACCAAGTAATCAAGGATAAATTCATTGAAGGTGGTACTACTTTTATGTCTCCAGTACTTATTTGTTTGATCTTAGGTCTTGCAGTTTCTTTGGAAAGAATCGTAACATTGAACCTTTCGACAACAAACACTAAGAAGTTACTTGCGAAAGTTGAGGAAGCTTTGGAACAAGGTGGAATCGAAGCTGCAAAAGATGTAACTAAGAGCACCAAAGGTCCAGTAGCCTCTATCTTTACACAAGGATTGATGAGATACTCAGAAGGTATCGAAATGGTTGAGAAATCAATCATCGCTTATGGTTCCGTAGAAATGGGTAGATTGGAAAAAGGTCTAGTTTGGATCTCGCTTTTCATCTCTCTAGCTCCAATGCTTGGTTTCATGGGTACTGTAATCGGTATGATTGAGGCATTCGATGCTATCCAAGCAGCAGGTGATATTTCTCCTTCATTGGTAGCAGGTGGTATCAAAGTGGCGCTCTTGACTACAGTTGCTGGTTTGATCGTTGCGATTATCCTTCAATTGTTCTATAACTACTGTGTTGCAAAGATCGATTCTTTGGTAAACGACATGGAGGATGCTTCTATCACATTGGTAGATATCCTAGTGAAGCATAAATTGACTAAGTAATTACTGGTTGATTATAGTTTCAACTATTAATTATTTATAACTTTAGCAATAATTCAATATGGATTCTATAGATATTTTCTTATACGTATCTTACTTATTGATTATCGTTGGTGTGATTGTGGCTGTCCTAATGCCATTGATCAAATCCCTCGATAATCCAAAAAGTCTTGCAAAAACTGCAGCTGGTGTAGTTGCATTAGGTGTGATTTTCCTAATAGCATTTAGTACTTCTGACAGTGAAGTAGCCCCAAAGTATTTAGGTGACCCATTTTATATGACTCCTACATTAGCAAAATTCGTTGGGGGAATGCTAGTGACAACTTACGTCTTGGCAATTTTAGCACTGCTAGGTATTGTATTCACTGAACTTAATAAAGCAATCAGGTAATGGCTAGCAAAAGAGGCAGAATGGCGCAGGAGGTAAATGCAGGGTCGATGGCTGATATAGCCTTCTTGCTCTTAATCTTCTGGCTTGTAACTACTACTATTGCTTCGGATAAAGGTATTCTCAATATCTTGCCTCCAAAGCAAGACCCGAATGTGCCACCACCGGAAATACCTCTTAACGAGAGAAATATTTTCAACATCTTGGTCAATGCAAATGACCAATTGTTGGTGGAAGGTGAGTATTTAGACAATACTGAAAGCTTATCAGATGACGTCAAAGCCTTTATATTGAACTTTGGTGATCCAAATGCAGATGCAATAGCACTGTATAACAGTCTTCCTGAATCGCTGAAATCTCAAGCTAATAGAGATCCTAAATCCTCTGATCATCCACTTACTGGTGGAGCGGTAGTTTCTATCAAGACTAACCGTGGTACATCTTATGATGTTTACCTTCAGGTTTTGGATCAAGTGAAAAAAGCATATTTCGAGATTTATGCAGAGAGGGTTGGTATTACTGCAGAGCAATACAGAGCACTATCAGGTAAAAACGCCGCAGAGAAAGAGTTGATTGATAGAGGTAAAGCAGATTTGCCAATGGCAATCTCAATTGCAGAACCAGATAAAACAGGAGGTAATTAATATGTCAAAATTTAAGAAAAAGACTAAAGTGGAAGTGAATATTCCAACTTCTGCTCTACCTGACATTATCTTCATGCTTTTGTTTTTCTTCATGACTACTACAGTTTTGAGGGAAAATACGATGTTGGTGGATCAAAAAATCCCTGAAGCTACACAGCTTCAAAAGTTGGAAAAAAAGACACTGATATCTTATTTGTATGTTGGTAAACCTAAAAATACAGCAATGTATGGTGTTGAGCCAAGAATTCAAGCAAATGATGCTTTGATCAATACTTCTGATATTGCTCTTTGGGTAAACCAAGAAAAAGATAAAAGATCAGAATCTGAAAGAGAGATGTTAACAATCTCTTTGAAAGCTGACAGAGAAGTGAAAATGGGACCTATCTCTGATATTCAATTTGAATTAAGAGAGGTCGATGCAAGAAGGGTACTTTATGCATCAGTAGGTAAATTGGATTAATTTACTCCCTGTTTTCGAACATTTTAAATTAAGCCACTCTGAAAGGAGTGGCTTTTTCCATTTTAGAGTTGATTTATTAAAAAACACCCCTATACTTTGCCACGAGCCATAAGAAGTCTCTCTAACAAAAGTGGTTTAGTTTTCTGTTGTTAGTTGGCTGTTGAAAAATCAAAAATTTTTAAATTCAATCAAGATATTCTAATAGCTTTGATAAAATTTAAGCTTTACTTATGAGTAAAAAGAAAATTCAATCTGCTTGGGCGATGTATGACTGGGCCAATTCAGTCTACAGTTTGGTCATCACATCTACCATTTTTCCGGTATATTTCAATAGTGTTACCAAATCTGAAGACAGGGGAGATTTGGTTGACTTTTTTGGATTTGAGATTGTCAATACTGTTCTTTATTCATATTCTATTTCATTTTCTTATTTAGTAATTGCCTTGATTTCGCCGCTTCTCTCTGGTATTGCTGACTCAGGGGGAAAAAAGCTCTTTTTCATGAAGTTCTTTGCTTATCTTGGTTCTATTTCTTGTGTTGGCTTGTTCTTTTTTGATGGAGATAATTTGGAATATGGGATCATCTGTGCCATGATGGCAAGTATAGGATATGCAGGTAGTATTGTGTTTTATAATGCTTTTTTGCCTGAGATAGCCACTGAGGATGAATTTGATTTTTTAAGTGCAAAAGGTTTCTCCTTAGGCTATATAGGAAGTGTTATTTTATTAATCTTGAATTTAGTGATGATTGAAGTTCCTGAACTATTTGGTCTTTCTGATGGCGGGCAAGCTGCAAGATGGTCTTTTTTGATTACAGGTGTATGGTGGGCTGGTTTTTCGCAAATCACCTTCAAGCATTTGCCGAATAATCCCTATAAGAAGCAAGTTGATAAAGAATTGCTCCTAAGAGGGTATAAAGAAATAAGTGAAGTTTATCTCAAAGTGAAATCTTCCAAAGTAATGACAAGATTTCTTACTGCCTTTCTCTTTTACAGTATGGGAGTTCAAACAGTCATGTATTTGGCTGCAACTTTTGGGGATAAAGAATTGGGGTTGCCTGGTGATAAGTTGATAATTACAATTCTTATCATTCAAATTGTAGCTATAGGGGGCAGTTATTTATTTGCCTATATTTCTAAAATCTACGGCAACAAGCGTTCTCTTGTAATTATGGTTTTTATCTGGGTATTTATTTGTATTGGCGCTTACTTCGTCAATACAGAATATCAATTCTTCGCTTTAGCATTTGTAGTAGGAATGGTAATGGGAGGGATTCAGTCTCTTTCAAGATCTACTTATTCCAAATTGATTCCTAAAGAAACAACAGATCATGCTTCTTACTTTAGTTTTTTTGATGTGACAGAGAAAATAGCAATCGTATTTGGGACATTCTCGTATGGGTTTATCGAGCAACTTACAGGAAATATGAGAAATAGCTCCTTAGCATTGGGGTTGTTTTTCTTTGTTGGGTTAGGTTTCCTATTTTTATTAAAAATACCCAAAAGTGATTTTGAAAAACCAGTCAATGTATGACATGCTGCCAATAATCAACGGTGAAAGTATTAAAGAGCTCGATCAAGAATTCATCTTGTCCAAAGGTATTCTGTCAATAGACCTAATGGAGGAAGCCGCTTCTGCATTCGTAGAATGGTTTTATGGTATTTTCAAAGATAGAACTATTAAGATCTATATATTTTGTGGTCCTGGGAATAACGGTGGAGACGGTCTTGCTATCGCTAGATTGTTAAGTAAAATGGGTTATCCAATTAATGTTTTATACCTGATGAATGGAAAAGGATGTTCTAAGGATTTTCAAGCAAATTTTAAAAAGCTGCCAAAGAATTTTATTGCAACTAATTTCGAAAACTGGAATAGGCAAATTGATCATGGGAGCATTGTAATCGACGCTATATTTGGAGTTGGTCTAAGCAGAGTTTTAGAAGGGGCTATTAGTGATTTGATAGGCGAATTGAATAATGCTATTGCTACTCGTATTGCGATTGACTTACCATCAGGTTTGCCATCTGATTCAGTTACGACCGGACAAGTATTTCATGCGGAACATACAGTTACATTTCAATTTCCTAAACTTAGCTTATTGTTTCCCGAGCATATTCAGTTCACAGGAAAACTTCATGTTGTTGATATTGGAATTGAGGATCAATTTCTGCAAAAGTTCAGTAGCAATACTTTCTATATCCGAAAGGAGGATATTTTTAGCAGGCATAGATATTTTCACAGATTTAGCCACAAGGGTGATTTTGGTAGAGTTCTTTTTATAGGAGGAGCTCCTGGTAAGATTGGAGCCTTGTTTCTATCCTCATATGCAGCACTCAGAAGTGGTTCGGGTTTGGTTTCATGTGCTCCAGAGTTTGAGGAGAATTCCAGTGTCCAAATCCCTTACAATGAAATCATGCTTTTTCAAGTCAAGTCAAACACAGATCTAGGTAATATGGATGCCATAGGGATAGGGCCAGGTTGGGGGACAGCTATTGACCCAGATTATTTCCTTTCAATCATGGTTCGTTTCAATAAACCAATGGTTATTGATGCCGATGCTATAAATCTGTTGGCAGCTAATCCTTTTTTGTTAAAAAAAGTACCTAAGAACTCCATACTTACACCCCATCTCAAGGAGTTTGAAAGGTTGGTTGGTAAAGTTTCAAATCACGCAGAAAGAATAGAAAAAGCCACTTCTTTTGCAATAGAATATAATGTTGTTGTGATATTGAAAGGAGCGCATACTTTGATAGCATTGCCAGATGGCAGAAAGCTGTTTAACTCCACAGGCAACCAATATATGGCAACTGCCGGTTCGGGGGATGTGCTGACTGGTATGATTACTTCGTTTCTGGGTCAAGGTTATTCTCCTGAAAACGCGGCTATATGTGGTGTTTTTCATCATGGTTTGGCAGGAGAGTTGGCCTCTCAAAGCAAAAGAAGGGGGATGATAGCATCTGATATAATCGAAAAGATCCCTAATACATTCATCGAATTGGGAATTGAATAAATGTTTCTTTTCTGTATCCTTCTTTTTTTATCACTTTATTGTCTAGCGCCTTTAGGTTTTTCCAAGACATTCAAAGAACTTATTTCTAACCAAGAGGGTTTGACTTAAATATCTTACAGGAATGAATAAGGAAAAACTTTTACTTTGGACGCTAGCTGCGATCAATTTTACACATATTGTGGATTTCATGATTTTGATGCCACTTGGTCCCCAATTGATGAGGATTTTTGAAATCTCACCAAGAGAATTTGGGCTATTGGTCTCTTCCTATACTTTTGCAGCTGGCGCGAGTAGTTTTTTGGGAGCTTTCGTACTGGATAAATATGATAGAAGAACGATCATGATGTGGGTTTTTTTAGGTTTCTTTTTGGGAACTATTGCCTGTGCATTATCTCCAAACTATATCGTTTTATTGACAGCAAGAATAATTTCAGGATTATTTGGAGGGTTGACCTCTGCTTTGATATTATCAATTATCGGAGATGTCATACCTGACAGCAGGAGGGGGAGGGCTATGGGCTTGGTGATGGCGGCTTTTTCGGTAGCTTCTGTTTTTGGAGTTCCTTTTGGTTTGTTCATTGCCAGTATTTCTAATTGGCATGCACCATTTATATTCTTAGCTGTTTTATCAGGAGGGATTTTTTGGATGATTTATAAATTTATACCGTCACTGACAGATCACATTGTGACAAAAAGTAATAAACCTACCCCAATACAAGTAATCAGAAGAGTAACAAGTAATGGAAACCAAATGCGAGCCATTTCATTGACCATCATGATGATGCTAGGGCAATTTATGATCATACCTTTTCTGAGTCCTTATATGGTAGCAAACGTAGGCTTCACCGATATGGAGCTCACTTATATCTACATGGCAGGGGGTGCATTTACGATCTTTACATCACCTTGGGTAGGTAAGTTGACAGATAAGTATGGAAAGGTCAAGATTTTCACCATATTCATGACATTAAATGTGATTCCTATAGCTGTCATTACTCATTTGGGAGCTACACCAATCCCTTATGTCTTATTGATTTCAACTATGTTTTTTGTGACATCTAACGGTAGGATGGTACCTGCATCAGCATTGATCACAGGCACTGCTTTACCGGAAAATAGAGGTAGCTTCCTTAGTTTCAATTCTGCAGTTCAGCAAATTGCAGCAGGTATGGCTTCTTTTGTTGCAGGATTGATTTTGGCAGAAACAGCAAACGGAGAATTGATCAACTTTAATGTAGTAGGGTATATAGCAATTGTGTTTAGCTTGCTTTGTATTCCTTTGATTAGAAGGATAAAAGTTGTGGATGTTTAGTATTCCTGGGGTGTTTATCTATTTGAAAAATGATTGAATGCAATTATTAAATTTAAAAAAAAAAAAAATCGGTTGACGTCTGAAAGTCAACCGATTTTTTTCTTTTTTCATGCCATTTCCAATTAAAGAAAACTGAAATGTTTTTACTTTTTAAAACTCTGCATTACCAGGTGTTCTTGGGAAGGCAATCACATCTCTGATATTTCCCATACCAGTTACAAATTGCACAAGTCTTTCAAAACCCAACCCGAATCCAGCATGTGGTGTAGCACCGAATCTTCTTGTGTCTAGATACCACCACATTTCTTCTTGAGGGATATTCATTTCTTCCATTCTTGCAGTAAGGTTTTCCAATCTCTCTTCTCGCTGTGATCCTCCTACGATCTCACCTATTCCAGGGAAAAGGATGTCCATCGCTGCTACAGTTTTTCCATCTTCATTGAGCCTCATATAGAAGGACTTTATTTCTTTTGGATAGTCTGTAAGTATTACCGGTTTTTTGAAATGCTTTTCCACCAAATACCTTTCGTGTTCAGACTGAAGATCTACTCCCCAATCTTTTATCAAATATTGGAATTTTTTCTTTTTGTTTGGTGTCGAGTTTCTGAGGATTTCTACAGCTTCTGTGTAAGTGATTCTTTCGAATTTATTATCTGTCACAAACTGTAATCTCTCTAACAATCCCAACTCACTTCTTTGATCAGCTTTTTTACTTTGTTCTTCTTCAGCAGCTCTTTTGTCAAGAAAAGCAAGATCATCTTTGCAATGCTCCAATGCATATCCAATGACTGATTGAAGAAAGTCTTCAGCCAAATCCTGATTATCTTCAGCGTCATAAAAAGCCATTTCTGGCTCAATCATCCAAAATTCTGCTAAATGCCTCGTAGTATTGGAGTTTTCTGCTCGGAAAGTTGGTCCAAAAGTGTAGATCTCAGCTAGGGCCATCGCAGCCAACTCACCTTCCAATTGTCCCGATACAGTAAGGTTTGTTTCTCTTTCAAAGAAATCTTCTTTGTAATCGATTTTTCCTTCTTCTGTCAAAGGTGGATTTTTGATATCCAAAGTAGTTACCTTAAACGTCTCTCCAGCACCTTCTGCATCTGAAGCCGTGATAATCGGTGTATGGATGTAGAAGAAGCCTTTGTCATTGAAATATTTGTGAACAGCAAAAGCCAAGGCATGTCTTACTCTAAATACAGCCCCAAAGGTATTCGTACGCATTCTTAGATGGGCGATTTCCCTTAGGAATTCTAACGAGTGCTTTTTTGGTTGCAAAGGATACTTTTCTGGATCAGCATCACCCAATATTTCTATTTTCGAAGCTGCGATCTCTGAGTTTTGACCAGCACCTTGAGAATCGACTATCTGTCCAGTGATTTTGATACAAGCACCAGTAGTGATTCTTTTTAAGATTTCTTCCTCAATAATATTCGGATCAGCCACTACTTGGTAATTATTGATGGTAGATCCGTCATTCAAAGCGACAAAAGAAACATTTTTGTTGCTTCTCTTGGTTCTTACCCATCCCATTAGAGTCACTTCCTGACCCACAAAATCGCTTTCCAGCAGTGATTTGATTTTAATTCTTTTGTTGAACGCCATGACTACGTGTGGTTTAATCCGATTCTTGCATTATTCCCAATTTTTGGGAGTTGACAAGAAGAATGCAAAAAAACGATATAATAAGCTTTTTATCAAAAATTTGATCTAATTTCCTAAATTTGGAAACCAAATAATATCAGAGCCAAAAAGCTTTTACAAAAATTCATCATTATTCTATATGCAAAAACTTAATTTAAGCCAGGTTCTTTCACAAAAGTTGTCTCCACAGCAGATACAGTTTATCAAGTTGCTTCAGGTGCCGACTGCAGAGTTGGAGGCTAGGGTAGAGGAGGAACTGGAGATTAACCCCGCATTAGAAGAAGGGCGGGATGAAGAAGAAAAAAACCCAGAGGAAGAGTTTCCCGAAAACTTTGATGAGGATCTTGGTTCAAGAGAAGGGGATGTCAATATAGATGACTATCTCAATGAGGATTACGGTGGATACAAAATGCAAGGTGATGGGAACTATTCCCCCGATGATGACGATCGAGAAATCCCTTTGTCTGGTGGTATCTCCCTGCATGAGCAGTTGTTGTCACAGTTAGGTTATTTGAAACTTGATGATACCCAAAAGCTGATTGGGAAACAATTAATTGGAAGCATAGAAAGTGATGGATATATCAGAAGAGATTTAGAAGCGATAATTAATGATTTAGCATTTAGCCAAAATATAGAGTCAGATATTGATGAGGTAGAAGAAATCCTTAGAAAAATACAGAATTTTGACCCAGCTGGAATTGCTGCAAGAAATTTGCAGGAATGTCTTTTGATTCAACTTGAGCGAAAAGAGCATCCTGACGATCCAAATGTTCAGAATGCAATTAGGATTATCAACGATTGTTTTGATGAATTCACAAAAAAACATTACACTAAAATCCAGAAAAGACTCAATATCGAAGATGAAGATCTGAAAGAAGCTGTACAAATAATCACAAGGCTGAATCCAAAACCGGGAGGGATATCAGACGGGATGGTAAAGACTCAATATATAATCCCTGACTTCATTCTTTCCCATGTGAATGGCAAGTTTGAAATTTCCCTTAATTCTAGAAATGCTCCAGAGCTTCGAGTAAGTAGGTCTTATTCAGAGATGTTTGATGCTTATGATAAAAGTGACAAAAAAGACAAAAAATTAAAAGAGACTGTAACTTTCGTAAAACAGAAGTTGGATGCAGCAAAGTGGTTTATTGATGCAATTAGACAAAGGCAGCACACGCTGTTAAAAACGATGCAATCTATACTTGATTATCAGGAAGAATTCTTCTATGAAGGCGACGAAACCAAACTGAGACCGATGATCTTAAAAGATATTGCCGATAGGATAGAAATGGATATCTCCACTGTATCTAGAGTAGCCAACAGTAAGGCTATTCAGACTGAGTTTGGAATTTATCCACTGAAGTATTTCTTCTCTGAGGGAATCGCTACAGATTCTGGTGAAGATGTAAGTAACAAAGAAGTCAAAAGTGTGTTACAGACTCTGGTAGATGGAGAAAACAAAAGAAAACCTTTGTCCGACGATAAGCTTGTGAAATTGTTGAATGATAAAGGTTACAATATAGCTAGAAGAACGGTAGCTAAGTACAGAGAACAACTTCAGATCCCAGTGGCAAGACTAAGAAAAGAATTATAGGTGTATAAAAAAATATGTGAATCGATCTCGGTGGTTTTTCAACCTTTGGTAATGCCCACCTTGATATTTGTGTTTCTGCTTTTTGGACTTCCCCAATCCGAAATAGCTGTAGGAGGAGTCAATAAAATGTTGGTTTTGTTTGTGGTATTTGCAAACACATTGCTTATTCCATTGGGGATCATCTTGGTGATGCGCTTTACCAAAGTGATCCCTTCCTTGAAAATGGAGAATCATCGGGATAGGGTATTCCCGTTTTCTGTCATTACTTTACTTTATTTAGTGACTGCTTATTTTTTCTATCAAAAAGATTGGCTGGATTACAAATTGATTTTTACTTTGTTTGTCATATCAATTTGCCTGATTTTACTTACTAGTATCAGCTACTTTTGGAAAATCAGTGCCCACATGATTGGAGTAGGTGGTTTGTTAGGAATTGTCTTGGCTTTTGGGATCATGGTGCAGGGATATAACCTTTTGAATGTGGTGCTGTCCGTTATCATACTGGCTGGCATCATCGCTACAGCTAGGCTTTACCTCAATGCCCATACTCCCTTACAAGTTCTTGGTGGACTGTTGTTAGGGTTTGGGATATGCTTCGGATCGTTTTATATCGTTTGGCTATAAGCATAAAAAAAACCGACACAAGTCGGTTTTTTTTATGCTTATAGCTTTGGTTTTTAAAAATCAAGATTTTTTCGTCACCGTCAAATCTATCTTCTTTAAATGTTGAGAGAAGCTTCTTTTCGAAATGAATATAATTTTTGATACTAGAAAAGAGCTACAGAAATGCCAAAATTGATTTGATTGGCTTGTGTTGAGAATGGGCCTTTATCCTTTTGGAAAACTTGGTTGAGACCATAATAGCCCCATGCATTGAAACCAGAAAAACCTAATCTAGCAGTCAGTCCATAGCGAATAGGAGTTATCCCATAATTTTGTCTGTCTTTTATCTTTCTTTCCAAACCATTTTCATCTTCATATGCAATTTTAGTATGGGAATTCATCAAGAATCCAACTTTACCACCAAAAGCAATTTTCATACTTCTCTGATAATTGCTTCTATTGAAATGATATCTAAATTCCAAAGGTATATCAAAGTAGTTGACAGAAACATTGTTGGTATTTACAATAATGTCGTCTCCATATACATCTCTAATTTCTAAGAGTTGACTAGATTCAGGGCCTAAAGCAGGATTATTAAACAATGTTTGGTCCTCTGTAAAAGCCATTTTGTCTGTGCCTATCCCAATTCCTGGGTTAAATGTAAACCCAGAGCCTTCACCGAATAGGTTGATAGGATATTGATAATATATATTAAAAGTCCTTGAGGGGAAAAACCGAGTTTTTAATTCATCGGGCTTATTATTAAGTGTATTGAAACCAAAATCTAAAAAAAGATCACCTTTTACATCTGGTCTTCCTCCTATGGGAGTTTTGGTACGTTCTTGGGCTGATACACTTAATGTAATTAATCCTCCTATTAATATTAGAATAAGTCTTTTCATGAAAGATGTTGTTGTATTTAATTTGAGCGGCTAAATTATAAAAACATCAGCGATTTATAGCCCTTTTTATCTTAATTATTCTTAATTGGTGATTTGGCTATCTTCAATATAATTTAAAAAACCTTTGTAAGCTACTTTGTAAATATAAAAATCATATCTACATTTGCAATCCCAATTATGGCCTCGTAGCTCAACTGAATAGAGCACCTGATTACGGCTCAGGAGGTTTCAGGTTTGAATCCTGACGAGGTCACAACAATCCCTTTACAAGAATAGGATTTTGTTTATCTACAAAACAAACATAGCTCAGGAGGTTGCAGAGCCTGTACCGAGTATCGGTATTTGAATCCTGACGAGGTCACAACAATCCCTTTACAAGAATAGGATTTTGTTTATCTACAAAACAAACATAGCTCAGGAGGTTGCAGAGCCTGTACCGAGTATCGGTATTTGAATCCTGACGAGGTCAACAACAATCCCTTTACAAGAATAGGAGTTTTAAGTTGAGAGTGATGGTTACACCGCTCTTCTTCTTTAGAATGTGATTATTTTGAGTTATACCAAAATAAAGCACCTCACTGCTTTTCATCTAAGTTTAGCAAAAAGTAGTTCTAAATTTTAATTGGTTTCCAATGAAAGGTTGGAAGTTGAATATTTGAAATAGCATTGTTTTCAAAGTATATAATAATAGGAAAAATCAATTTCCAATTAGGTTTAGAAGCTTCGAAAATTTATCTGCCTGAAATTCAAGAGTTAAAAATAATTTAAACAAATATTGTTTTTAAAGCTTGCAGGTTTAAAAAAAGAAGTTCACCTTTGCACTCCCAAACGAGGGAAATAGCAGTTGAAAAACAGAATAAAATTTTAATTTTGTTCAATTAGAGGTAAAAAAAATAAATTTAATTTTATCAAAAATAAATTTTGCAAAATTAAATTCTATTCCTACCTTTGCAAACCCAACTCGTAAGAGGGTTTTGGGGATAAGGCCAGAGAGGTTTTCAAGACACCGGAAAGTCGGTGTATAAGTTCATTGAAGTACTGTAAGACAAAACGACAGAGACGAAG
>NZ_JAKZGS010000021.1 GCF_022549695.1 Belliella calami
ATTATGATTTGAGTAACCCAAATGGCAGTTTAATGCTGTTTTAAATCACCTTTAAATTATTTTTATGTGATAAATTTCAAAGGACGTTTGGATTTGAAGTTGTGGACGTTTTGTTTTGTCGATTATACTTTCAAGACAGCCTTTTTGTATTTACAATGCTTGGTTCAGATCATCCAACAAGTCATCCAAATGCTCTAGTCCAACGGAAACACGAATAAGGTTTTGGGGAGTTTTAGTATCTGGGCCTTCTGATGCAGCTCTTCTTTCGATCAGACTTTCTACTCCTCCCAGGCTTGTAGCATTGGTGAAATAGCGAAGTTTTGAAATTACCTCATCTGCTTTCTGTGCTCCACCCTTCACCAAAAATGATAGCATCCCTCCAAATCCAGACATTTGGTTTGCTGCAATATCATGCCCTTCATGTCCTTTCAATCCAGGGTAATATACTTTTTCGATACTAGGATGGTTTTGAAGATAACTGGCAATAATCCCTGCATGTTCTGCGTGTCCTTTCATTCTGTAAGGAAGTGTTTTGATACTTCTTGTTAGCATATAGCAGTCAAAAGGGGAGGGGATAGCACCACCTGAAATCTGAACATTCCTGATTTTATCCCAAAATTCATTTTGTGTTTTTCCAATTAGTGCTCCACCCATGATATCACTGTGACCTCCAAGGTACTTTGTAGTGCTGTGCATGACGATGTCCGCTCCCAGTAAAATTGGGTTTTGAAAAGCAGGGGTTGCAAATGTGTTGTCACAAACAACTGTGATGTTTTTTGCCTTGGCTATTTTGCAAATAGATTTGATATCCGAGATTTTTAAGAGTGGGTTAGAGGGCGTTTCTATCCAGACAAGTTTCGTTTTCTCTTGGATTGCATTTTTTACATTCTCAGGATTAGTCATGTCAACAAAATCCACCTTCAATATCCCTCCGAAGATCCCAAGTAATTGTTGTCTCAAACCATGATACATGTCGTCAGGAGCAACTATGTGAGAACCAGGTGCCAATGCTTGAAAAACAGACATTCCCGCTGCATTTCCTGATGAGAATGCAGCAGCTACTTCTCCGTGTTCCAATTTTGCCAACACGTTTTCAAGCGCATTCCTGTTTGGGTTGGATGCTCTTGAATAGATTACAGAATCTTCATGATGCTCAAATGTAGTAGCTAGTGTGATTGGTTGCACAGCAGGTCTGTGTGTGTCTGTGATTTTAGTCCCTGCGTGGATTGCGATTGTTTCAAATTTCATAAAAAGGAATTGTGGATGATCTGTAACTGTCAATTAAAAATAAAGATAAAGAAAATGTAGCAGGGGACAATAAAGATTCAAGAAGTGAGAGGGGAGAAGAAGACACAAGATTTGAACAAGAGGGTGAAACGAGAGGCAAGAACCGAGACATGCCTTGAAAGGGCTTATGATGCAAGCATCGGGTCATGACCCGATATCTAAAAAGAATTCAATTATATGTTTGACCTGAAAAGCCTGTTCCGCATCCTTATCAGGAGGCAATTGAATGGCTAGCGGAAATAAAGAGAAATCAATAAAAAAAGTGTCAAGTATTTTCGGGACGAAACAAGACATGAGGCGTGTGATATAACACAAAAGAGTAAGGCGAAGCAAATATGGAACGAGAGAAAAGTGTCATGTCCTGAAGAGTTTGTTTCGAATTCTTATTTGATGGCATTTGACTAGTTGATCAAGATTACAGGTGAATAAATAGATAAAATTTTTAACTAATCCCGTAAAGTGATACTTTTTACCAAAAAGGAAATAATGTGATCATAAATCTCTCAAATTACTTGTTCAGCAAATACTCAGCATACCTCATATCCTCGGGAGTGGTGATTTTGATGTTTTCAAGATTCCCTGCAATCAAAGTCACCTGCCAACCTTGATGCTCATAGACAGTCGCATCATCAGTAAAAGTATGAAGTTCTGAGACATCAAATGCTTTCATGATTTTTTTCAGTTGAAAAGTCTGAGGGGTTTGTACCAATCTGAAATATTGCCTTTCCTGATAGACAGATTTGCCATCGTCAGTTAATTTCCTGATTGAATCTTTCAAAGCTACAACGGCTACAGCACTTCCTCTTCTTGCAGCTTCTTCATAGCTATTGAGAATCACATCCACCTCGACAAAAGGCCTGACGCCATCATGAATTGCGACTAGCCCATCTTCTTCCTTGATTGAACCCAAACCATTTTTAACGGACTGAAATCTACTGTTTCCTCCTCCTACAAGCCTATGGTCAATCTGAAAATCATGTCTTTGGCAAAGTTGTTCCCAAAGCAAAAAATCATTTTTCGGAATAACTAGAATCAACTCTGAGTCCGGATCAGCTAAAAAGAACCGCTCTAATGTATGCATCAATATCGGCTTTCCACCAATCTCTAAATATTGTTTGGGCATGGGTGCTCCCATTCTTGTTCCACTACCTCCAGCTACAATGATGGCAAACTTTTTCATTGGTTGATTTCTTAGACATAAATTACGAATGCCCAAAGGTGGGGAATAAATAAAAATAAAAAAAGGCTCACAAGGAGCCTTTCTGTTATTATAAGATTAACATTGCATCTCCATAAGAGAAGAAGCGATATTTTTCTTTTATGGCTTCTTTGTAAGCCTTCATGATCAAATCATATCCTCCAAATGCCGAAGCAGTCATTAACAATGTAGATTCCGGTAAATGGAAATTTGTAATCAAAGCATTGGCTATCTTGAAATCATAGGGAGGAATGATGAACTTATCAGTCCATCCACTGCTTACTTTCAGTCTGTTGTTAGCAGTCACTGATGACTCAATAGTCTTCAAGGTGGTCGTTCCAACAGCTACTACCTTTCTTTTATTATCCAATGAATCATTTACCAGATCAACTGTTTTCTGAGGAATGTCATAATTCTCGGAATCCATTTTATGTTTGGTCAAATCTTCGACATCCACTTGACGGAATGTCCCAAGACCTACGTGTAGCGTAATCGGAGATACTTCAACGCCCTTAAGCTCCAATCTTCTCAACAAATGAGGAGTGAAATGCAAACCTGCGGTCGGAGCAGCTACAGCGCCTACATGCTCGGCAAATATCGTCTGATATCTTTCTCTATCTTCCGGCTCTACTTTTCTATCAATAAACTCTTTCAAAATCGGAGTTTCACCCAAAGTATCTATAGTCTTATAGAATTCTTCGTCTGTTCCATCAAAAAGGAATCTGATGGTCCTACCTCTAGAAGTAGTATTATCGATCACTTCGGCTACCAAATCGCTATCTCCAAAATAAAGCTTATTCCCTACACGAATTTTTCTTGCCGGATCTACCAGTACATCCCAAAGACGCAATTCTTGGTTCAATTCCCTGAGAAGGAAAACTTCAATTTTAGCTCCTGTTTTTTCTTTATTTCCGTACAGTCTTGCGGGAAATACTTTCGTATTATTCATCACAAATACATCTCCTTCGCCAAAATACTCAGTGATGTCTTTGAACAGTCTGTGTTCTATTTCACCTGTTTTTCTGTGGACAACCATCAGACGAGATTCGTCTCTATTATCGGCTGGATATAAGGAAATGAGCTTTTTTGGAACTTCAAATTTAAAATCGGATAACTTCATATGGAATGAATGTAGTATGCTTTAGGTTAATTTTACGATACTTTGTAAAAAGTGCAAAGATAATAAGAAAAATCACGAAATCTACCTATATTGTCAAATAGTTTTAACCTGCAAGAAAAAACAGTGAAAGTAATCAAACTTATTTGGGAGAGCTTGAGATTCGCTTCCCAGGCTCTTCGATCAAATCTCACTCGTACCATTTTGTCCCTTCTTGGAGTAACGGTGGGGATTTTTTCCATCATAGCTGTTTTCACTTTGGTAGACTCTTTGGAAAAAAACATCAAGTCAAGCCTAAGCTTCTTGGGAAACAATGTGATGTCAATTGATAAATTCAGTTTTTCTGGTGGTGGCGAGGATTATCCCTGGTGGAAATACTTCAGAAGACCGAACAATTCCTTCATTGAATATACTTTCCTAAGAGACAATTTGAGAAATGCTGACGCTACTACAATTTTCGCTGATGCAAATACAACTGTTCAGTTCGGGAGCAATAGTTTTAGTGGGACAAATTTAAAAGGTGTAGTTTCAACATATAAAGATGTATATGATGTACCTCTTGGTTCGGGTAGATTTTTTACAGAATTGGAAATTACAGGTGCTAGAAACGTGGCAATTATCGGTGCGAAAATAGCGAATACACTTTTTCCTAATCAAGAACCAGTAGGTAAAGAAATGAAGATTCGAGGTCAAAAATTCTTTGTAATCGGTATTTTTGAAGAAGAAGGTGAAGGGTTGTTTGACATCCCATCCAAGGATGAAGCATGTATGATCCCATATGGAGCTTTTTCCAAAATATATAATGTCGGAAGGTATGGCATGGGGCCAAGTATCGCCATGAAAGGTAAAGATGATGATACTGGTTTGATTGCGCTTGAAAATGAAGTTACGGGTCTTTTGAGAGCCAGAAGAGGATTGAAGCCCACCCAAGAAGACAACTTTTCACTTAATAAATCTGAATTTATCATGAATACCATCGGATCTATATTTGATGTTATTAGTGGTGCAGGTTGGGTTATAGGAGGTTTTTCGATTCTAGTTGGTGGATTTGGAATCGCAAATATCATGTTTGTTTCTGTCAAAGAAAGGACCAACATCATCGGTATCCAAAAATCCCTTGGTGCAAAAAATTATTTCATTCTATACCAATTCCTTTTCGAAGCTATGTTTTTGAGTTTGATTGGGGGAGTGACGGGTATTATTTTAGTTTATCTAATCACGTTTATCCCACTCGGGTCTCTGGTCTTGACACTCTCATTTAAAAATATCATTCTCGGTCTCGGTGTATCTTCCTTGATAGGGATTGTTTCAGGGATTGTTCCTGCAGTTCTAGCTGCTAGACTTGATCCAGTGGAAGCCATTAGATCTACATAATCGAAATTTATTTAAATCAATAAAAAACCCGAAGGAAGTCAATTGACTTCCTTCGGGTTTTTTTGTTTCTATCGCATCCTGAATTTCCTCGATGCTATTCTTCAGTTACTTCGATTTTCAAAGCTTCGCCATTGAGGCCTGCTTTGTCTTTGATCTTTTTCTCAAGCTCTTCCATCAGTTCAGGATTGTCCAAAAGCAATGATTTTACCGAATCTCTTCCTTGACCGAGTTTGTTGCCATCATAAGAGAACCAAGATCCTGCCTTTTTGATAATTTCGAATTCCACTCCCAAATCGATGATTTCTCCGACTTTGGAAATCCCTTGACCATACATGATATCGAATTCCACTACTTTGAAAGGTGGCGCCACTTTATTTTTGACAACCTTTACCTTGGTCCTGTTTCCAAGGATATTGTCTGCACTTTCCTTGATCTGACCAATTCTTCTGATATCCAATCGCACAGACGCATAAAACTTCAACGCATTTCCACCTGTAGTAGTCTCTGGGCTACCAAACATCACTCCTATCTTATCTCTTAGCTGATTGATAAATACGCAAGCACAACCAGTCTTATTGATCGCTCCTGTAAGTTTTCTAAGTGCCTGAGACATCAATCTTGCTTGAAGCCCCATTTTACTATCACCCATATCGCCTTCAAGCTCCCCCTTTGGAACCAAAGCTGCTACTGAGTCAATCACAATGATATCTATCGCCCCTGATCGGATCAAATGCTCAGCTATTTCTAGTGCCTGCTCGCCATTATCAGGCTGGGAGATTAGTAAATTTTCGGTGTCAATACCCAATTTTTCTGCATAAGCTTTGTCAAAAGCATGCTCAGCATCAATAAAAGCAGCCAAACCACCAGCTTTTTGTGCTTCCGCAATGCAGTGCATCGTCAAAGTCGTCTTACCCGAAGATTCTGGTCCATATATCTCTGTGACTCTACCTCTTGGTATTCCACCTATTCCCAATGCCATGTCAAGACCTAATGAACCAGTGGAGATTGCAGGAATATCCTGCACCTTATTATCACTAAGTTTCATGACGGTACCTTTACCGTAGGTCTTTTCCAACTTGTCAATGGTCAGTTGAAGGGCTTTGAGTTTTTCTGTATTTGCGCTCATATTTTTATATTAACTATTTCCTAATTTGATTTTGTGAAATTAATGATTGATACTTGGAGAATCAAATATCTAAACACTACAACGTTGTATTCGTATGAAACCAATGTGTCTAAGATCTACTTATTTTATTCATTCCGTAAATATTGGAATAAGATTTGAAAAGATGTGTTCCGAAACCATAAGTTAATGAAAAATCAGCTACTAAAGTCAGTAATTGTCGCAATTTTTTGCTTTGCTTCTATCCATACTGGATATGCGCAACAGAAGAACAGTGCTTTCAAAGGCGGTGAAGAGCTAACGTTTAAGGTTACCTATGGTTTTTTTGATGCAGCTGAAGCGAAGATGAAAATCAACCCCTATATCACCAAGATCAATGAAAGGCCTGTTTACAAGATTGATGTAACAGGAAGTACCTTGGGTTTGTTCAAACTTTTCAAGGTCAATGACACTTGGGGCAGTTATTTGGATACCGCCAAGATCATCCCTCTTCAATCATACCGATTTATAGAAGAAGGAAATTATAGAAAGAATGAACGTGTGACTTTTGATCATAAAAAAGGGAAAGCCTTAGTTCATCTATATGATAGAGAAGATGATAAAATTGTAAATACCAAAGACTATAACATTCCCAGCAATGTACAAGATATAGTCAGTGGGTTTTATCTATTGAGGACTATGGATTTGAAAAAATACAAAAAGGGAGATGTGATTTCGATCTCAGGATTCTTTGATAAAGAAATATATAACCTAAAATTAATATACGAAGGAAAAGAAAAGATTTCAACTGAAGTTGGAGAACACGAAACCTTCAAACTCACACCAATAATGCCTTCAAATAAACTTTTTAGGGGTAAACGTCCTGTTACAGTATGGGTATCTGACGATCAGAACAAAATACCAGTCAAAATCAAAGCTAAACTGATGGTCGGAGCACTCAATATGGACATAGTAAAAGCAGAGGGATTACGTAATAATTAATTTATCTTATGTTAACGTAAACTTAACAAACAAGAGGTTAAAAAAAACTTTGTGTTGTTTTTTGGTTGACTGAAATATAAAAAGCGAATTTATCTTATGTCTTTTTATAAATTCGTATCGAAAATAGATTAATAAACCTGCTGTTACCCATGAGTGAAAAACAGAAAGTACGAGTTCTAGTAGTAGATGACGAGCCAGACATCATTGAAATCCTTTCTTACAATCTCCAAAAAGAAGGCTATGAAGTGGCTACAGCCGAAGACGGGGTGAAAGGTGTCAAAATAGCAGCCAAATTCCAGCCGGATGTTATTCTACTCGACATCATGATGCCTCACCAAGATGGAGTAGAGACATGTCGGCAGATCAGGGAAATTCCAGAATTGAAAAACACTTTTATCATTTTTTTGACTGCAAGGTCTGAAGAATATTCTGAAGTCGCAGCTTTTGATGTAGGTGCCGATGATTATATCACCAAACCTATCAAGCCAAGAGCTTTGATGAGTAGGATTGCAGCCCTATTCAGAAGAGAATCCAAAAAAGAACAAGAGCTTACGCAAATAAAAATAAAGGATCTTACAATAGACAGAACAAGTTATACTATTGATAAAAGCGGAAAAACGATTATTCTTCCCAAAAAAGAGTTTGAATTATTGTATTTCCTAGCGAAAAACCCTAATATGGTATTTAGTAGAGACGAGCTCTTACAAAATATCTGGGGAGTGGATGTCTTTGTTCTTGCGAGGACAGTGGATGTGCATATCAGAAAAGTAAGGGAAAAAATCGGTGACGATTACATCACTACTGTAAAAGGAGTAGGGTATAAATTCGAACTGAATTAAAATTATCGCATGTTTACCACATCAAGGGGGATTTCAATAATTTTGGCTATTGCCATTTCGGCCTTGACTGTGGCTTTTTTATTTTTGATGGATGATGCGACACCTACCCTCTTGTTGGTGGCAGGTGGTATTTCATTTTCAGTCTCTTATATTTTGATGAATGTGACTTTGGAATTTCTGATTTTCAAGGAAATCAGTAACATCTATGCGATGCTTGAGAAAATCCAAAAAAAGGACGTTCTAAATATCTCTGAAAAATCACATAAAACATCCATCTCACCATTGCGAAAAATCAACAAAACGATCAATTCTTATGCACTTGCCAAAAACAAGGAAATAGAAACCTTGCAAAAAAATGCAGAATTCAGAAGGGAATTTATTGCAGATATTTCGCATGAGTTGAAAACCCCGATTTTTGCGGCGCAAGGGTTTGTGCATACATTACTTGATGGGGCAGTGGATGATGAAGAGGTTCGCTACAAATTTCTCAAAAGAGCAGCAAAAAGTCTGAATTCCCTAGACAAGCTTGTCCAAGACCTTCTCACGCTCAATCAAATGGAAAGTGGCGTCATCAAATTCCATTTTGAAAAGTTTGATCTGAAAGACGTATTGCTAGAGGTGATCGACGAATTAGAACAAAAAGCAGAAAAGAGAGATGTATTGATCAGGTTCTACTATGACAAGGATAAAACATTTTTTACTACTGCCGATAGAGATAAAATATTCCGTGTTAGTCAAAATCTTATATCCAATGCTATCAAGTACAACCACGATGGTGGAGAGGTAGAAGTCAGACTAACTTCTAATAAAAACCAACAGGTAGTAGAAGTCAAAGACAATGGCAAAGGAATTCCGCCAGAAGACTTGAAGCGGATTTTTGAAAGATTCTACAGGGTAGAAAAAAGCAGGTCACGGGAAAAAGGCGGGACCGGACTAGGACTGGCAATCGTCAAACACATACTTGAAGCTCATAAAAGTAAGATCTCTGTGAGCAGTACTGTAGGCAAAGGGTCTATTTTTAGTTTTTCATTGCCAGCAGAAAAAGAGAAGAAAAAAGAAGAAGAATAAATTCTTTTTTTAAAACTCTGTGCCTTATTTAATGGGATTTCCTCAAGAAGAAAGTCAATTATGATACAAACAAACAGAACAATTCTTCCAAAGTCGCCTCCAAATCTTCGGAGAAACCTCCATGTGGTTGGGAAGTCTGGATCATAGAACTTCTGTTGGCAGTAAGCCATCTAAATCTAGAAGTGGCGTCTTGCAAAGCAATTGGACTTCCATTATCATTCCCAATACAGATTTGATTCAATGACTCTAAATATTTGTCAAAAAGTGCTATATCAGCATCAGGGTCTAGTGCTTTCACTTTGTTGACATCCATAGAAATCTTAGCTTTCAAAAACCCTTCCTTTTTGCAGGATACCAATACTCCCACATTGATAAATTCCTCCCGTTCTACCCTTGGTACAATTCTAAGGACGGCATATTCATATAAGTATTTACCTTGCATCTTCTGCTTCCTTTATAAATGTCCCAGAAAACTCCAATCGCCTTAACAAAAACTGTTCATAAATAGCTTTTCCATCCTCAGCATCTTCTACATCCCTAGAAGCCAATATCCATTCAGCAGGTATTAAATCTACAATAGTCCTAATGGATTCTCGTGTCAGTATTTTTTTAAAGTCAGTATCCACTTCGCGTAGCATTTTCGCTTGCGGCAACAAAACATGTGTTTTGATAGAAGAAAATGGGCTTTCTGCATGTTTTTGCCAGTTGTCCCAAGAATGATGGAACAAAAAAGAAGCTCCATGATCAATCAACCACAGTTCTCTGTTCCAAATTAGCATATTTGTATTTCTGAAGGTACGATCCACATTTGTAATAT
Source organism: Belliella calami (assembly GCF_022549695.1). GTDB lineage: Bacteria > Bacteroidota > Bacteroidia > Cytophagales > Cyclobacteriaceae > Belliella > Belliella calami. The sequence goes on from NZ_JAKZGS010000021.1 coordinate 9,805, forward strand.
AAGCATCCAACCAAACAATCTTAGATGCCAAAAGAGGATCTACTTGTGTTGCTCCCGGGTCAAAAGTCAAAGCTTTGGATAAAAAATGCAACGCTAGATTCAAGCCCTGACTTCCCTTAAGCAAATCTTGGATTTCTTCATCACCTTCCGATCTGCCAAATGCTTCATCCAAGTTAGCAAACACCAATTCAGGAACTTTAAGACCAAGGAGTCTGGCAATTTCACCTCCCAGTAGTTCTGCAATCAGCGCTTTTTCTCGTTGTCCAGCACCTTTGAACTTTAAGACATAACTAAACCCATCATCTGCATCCGCCAAAGCAGGCAATGAACCACCTTCTCGAAGAGGCATGACATAGCGCATGACATTGACAGTGCGAAGTGTTTTATTGATTGAATGCTTATTCATTTTTGTAATATTCTAATCTCAAAGGTAAAACAAAAGAGGAAATGTTATCCATTCAAAATCAACAAACCCTTTAAAATCATAAAAGGGTGGTTTGTGAGTTTCTAGCTAAAATAGATATCGGTCGTGCCTACAGCACTCAACACCTGCGCTGTCATCTTCTACCATGGGTTGAAACCCATGGTTAGGATATCGGTCACTCCTACGGAGTTTTACTCCTTGATGAATAGACTTAATCTTTTGCATTATAGCTTCTAGTCCAGATAGAATAAGTTCACCAAAACCTAAAGTGCCATCGGCACGGACGAGATATTAACCGTAGGCTTTAGCCTACAGAAAAAAACAACAATCTACCATAAAAGTCCCGTAGGGATGGACGATAGTCGATAAATCTATAAGATCGGTCGTACCTACGGCACTCAACTCATCAGCTACCATCTTTTACCATGGGTTTAAACCCATGGTCAAAATGTCGGTCACTCCTACGGAGTTTTTTTAAGCTCCTCCAAAATATTCTTCTATAAAAATTTCCTCTACTTGATTTATTTCCATACTTTTGCGCCCTTATTGGGAAAAGAAGCTGCATGAAGAAAATTGATTTTAAAGATCTTATTCTGTTCGAAAATGAGGATTACCTCGTGATCAATAAGCTTCCATATTTATCGACATTGGATGACCGACATGAGGCCCAGAACATTCTGGACTTGGCCAAAGGATACACCCCTGATGCCCAGGTGTGTCATCGTCTGGACAAGGAGACTTCGGGTTGTTTAGCTATCGCCAAGCATCCTGCAGCCTACCGAAATATCGCCATCCAGTTTGAAGACAGAAAAGTAGATAAAATCTACCATGCAGTAGTAGAAGGGATCCACGAATACAAAGACGTATTGGTGGATAAGAATCTACTCGCCAATAATAAAGGAATCGCCAAAGTCAGCAAAGAAGGTAAGCCGGCTCAAACTTATGTCAACACCGCAAAGACCTATTACAAGCATTCGTTAATAGAATGCAGGCCGGTCACAGGAAGACTTCATCAAATCAGGGTTCACTTGGCTTATTTGAAGTCTCCAATCTGCGGAGATGAAACTTACGGAGGAAAGCCACTTTACCTTTCTGAACTAAAAAGACGATTCAACCTCAAAAAAAACACAGAAGAACTGCCCATCATGCAGCGGGTTTCACTTCATGCTTATGCTTTGAATTTCATTGGAGTAAAAGGTGAAAGCATTGAAGTAGTAGCTCCTTATCCTAAAGATTTTGAAGTGCTTGTCAAGCAATTGGAGAAAAACAGGTAAGGCGAATTGATGAAGTTGGATATCGCAAGCTGACGCCAATGTTTTGGAAAAAGGCAATAGACTTTTGACAAAATAGGGGTAAAGCCATGAAAATGTGGGTAATAATGTTTTTTCTTTTGCATTAAAAAGAAATTACTTCTATCTTTGTGTCCCTTTTTGAGGGTGAAATATATTTAACAAGCTAATAATTAAACATTTACACAGTGGATACATTAAGCTATAAAACCATATCAGCGAATGCCGCAACTGTAGAAAAGAACTGGATCGTAGTGGATGCCCAGGCTGCAGTATTAGGTAGATTCGCAAGTGAGGTAGCGAAAATCTTGAGAGGTAAGCATAAGCCTTCTTATACCCCTCACGTAGATTGCGGAGACAACGTAATTGTCATCAACGCAGACAAGGTTAGGTTAACTGGTAAAAAGTGGAACGATAAAGTATATGTTCGTCACACTGGATACCCTGGAGGTCAGCGTATCTCTACGCCAAAGTTGTTGATGCAGAAGTCTGCACCAATCTTGGTAGAGAAAGCAGTAAGAGGTATGCTTCCTAAAAACAGACTTGGAAGACAGTTGTACAGAAACTTATTCGTGTATGAAGGACCAGAACATCCTCATGCTGCACAACAACCAAAAGAACACAAATTCTAATCAAAGCAGTCTATGGAAATTATCAACACAATCGGTAGAAGAAAGACATCTGTTGCTAGAATCTACATGAAACCAGGAAAAGGCGAGATCTCTGTAAACAACAGAACGATCGAAACTTACTTTCCATTTGATTTGCATCAGATCGTAGTGAAGCAGCCTCTTGCCTTAGTAGGGGAAGATAGCACTTACGACATCAAAATCAATGTTGACGGTGGTGGAATCAAAGGTCAAGCAGAAGCAGCAAGAATGGCTATCGCCAGAGCATTATGCGAAATCAATGAAGAGCACAGAGGCGCATTGAAAAAAGAAGGTTTCTTGACACGTGATTCCAGAATGGTTGAACGTAAGAAGCCGGGACGTAGAAAAGCAAGAAGAAAATTCCAGTTCTCGAAACGTTAATCGGAAGATTCTTTACATTTTATATCGAAACTATATTATTTATTAATGGCACAAATAGAATATAAAGACTTACTGGATGCTGGTGTTCATTTTGGACACTTAACTAGAAAGTGGGATCCGAGAATGGCTCCGTATATCTTCATGGAGAAGAACGGAATCCATATCATCGACCTTAACAAAACGCTTGTTTGCCTAGACGAAGCATCCAACGCAATCAAGCAGATCGTACGCTCAGGCAAAAAAGTCATGTTCGTAGCTACCAAAAAGCAAGCGAAAGACTTAGTAGCTGATGAGGCTAGAAGACTAAACATGCCTTACGTAACCGAAAGATGGTTAGGTGGTATGTTGACTAACTTCGCGACAATCAGAAAATCTTTGAAGAAGATGTCTTCCATCGACAAGTTGATGAAAGAAGAAGCTTACAAGAATCTGGCGAAGAAAGAACGTCTGATGATCACAAGACAAAGAGAAAAGTTGGAAAGTGTATTAGGCGGTATCGCTGACCTTACTAGACTTCCTGCAGCTTTGTTTATTGTGGACATCAAAAGAGAGCACATCGCTATAGCCGAAGCACAGAAGCTTGGTATCCCTGTTTTCGCATTGGTAGATACGAACTCTAACCCGAACGAGGTAGATTTCCCTATCCCATCCAATGATGATGCATTCAAATCAATCTCTTTGCTCGTAAAAGCGTTTGGCGCAGCTATCGAAGAAGGACTTTCTGAAAGAAAGAAAGATAAGGAAGATGCTAAACTCACTGAAGAGGAGGAAGCAAAAAAAGCTGTGGACGCTGAGACTAAAGAGTAATCCACTACTTTGAAATATAACTTAAAAAATTGAACATCAGGTTTACCCCTATGTTCAATTTTTTGTTTTTGCCTAACCTTTGAGGTTTTTACCTCCAATAAATTTGGCAAAAAACAAACTCACATAAAACCTCGAAGGTTTCTGACCAAAGTGTCAAAACCATTCTTGTTTTCCTGAAATAGAATAAAGTTTAATCTAATAAATTGACTAAAAAATGGCTATTACTGCACAAGAAGTAAATAAATTGAGACAAATGACCGGAGCTGGTATGATGGACTGTAAGAAAGCCCTTACCGAAGCTGAAGGAGATTTTGAAAAAGCAATTGATATCCTTAGAAAAAAAGGTCAAAAAGTATCTGCTTCCAGAGCTGATAGAGAAACTAAAGAAGGTACTATCGTAACACACGTAAGTGCTGATGGAACTACCGGAACTTTACTTTCATTGACTTGTGAAACTGATTTCGTAGCTAAGAATGAAGAGTTTTCTGCTTTTGCAAACACGCTTCTTGACCTTGCTACCAAAAACAACGCAACTTCAGTAGATCAAATCTTGGCATTGCCATACGAAAGCATCACTACTGCTGAAAAAATCATCGAGATGACTGGTAAAATTGGTGAGAAAATCGAAATTTCTCATTATGAAATCGTTACTGGTGAAGCTGTAGTTCCTTACATCCACTCCAATGGTAAATTGGGTGTATTGGTTGCTTTGACCAATACTAGCGGTGCAGATGTAGAGGAAGCAGGAAAAGACGTAGCAATGCAAATCGCAGCGATGAATCCAGTGGCTGTTGACAAAGACGGCGTAGATTCTACTACAGTAGAAAGAGAAATCGAAGTAGGTAAAGACCAAGCAAGACAAGAAGGTAAGCCTGAAGAAATGCTTGAGAAAATCGCTTTGGGTAAATTGAACAAGTTCTACAAAGAAAATACTTTGTTGAGCCAGCAGTTTGTGAAAGACAGCAGCCAAACTATCTCTCAGTACCTTGATAGTGTAAGCAAAGGAATGACGGTAGCGGCATTCAAGAGAGTGTCTATTGGGTAAATGATATTTTAGATTTAAGATCTTAGATTTAAAATTTAGAAATACTAAAAAAGCTGACTTCGAGAGGAGTCGGCTTTTTTTCATTATACCATTTCCTCGCTTGGTATTCAAAGTGATCAAAATTTTACATTAAAAATGAATCTCACAAACTTTGCTTAAAGTCTCTGCGTGAAACTAAAAAACTTATACTCCCAATACAACAGAAGCTTCGATATCGAATTTTCTGCTGATTTCTCTGGCGATTTTAAGTGTAGGCTCACTTTTCCCATTCAAATACTCACTGATTCTAGAGGTGCTTACACCAAGATATTCTGACAGGGATTTTTGGGTTAATCCCCGTTCCTGCATGCGAAGTCTAATTGCCTCTGATAATGTAGGTGTCTGTATAGGAATGTACTTCTCTTCATCTTCAGCCACCATATCAGAGAGTAAGTTCAATTCTATATAATTTTTGGAATCTGTGTTTTCTATATTATCAGGATTAGAAAGCAATTCTTCAATCCTTACTATAATAGCATTATACTCTTTTTCAGACTTAATCATATCTCAAATATTTTGGATATCCTGTATTTTATCATAATCAGCATGGGTGCCTATGAATCGAATGTAAACCTTTTTGGCATTGAATGGAATTATGGCAATCAACCGGTACGAGTTCCCTTTAGTGTTGAAAACAAAACGATGATTTCCGACATAATCAACTGAATTGAAATCATTTTCCACTTAGGTCAAAATCTTCAACTGATGCCATAAAAGTAAAAGATGGATTGAAAACCTAGGTGTGGCATAATAACTCAATTCATTCATCAAGTTTATCGTCCACAAACCAGCAATCCCTTCAATCCTAGGCCCTGCTCCAACTCTATAGATTAGTTCTTTTTTTCTTTCCTCTTGCGCCTCCGCACCAAAACTAAGCATAAACAAAATCGAAATCGAAAATATGTACCTCATCTTATATAAGTATCTATTAGTTTATAAAATATTTTAACACCAATATGAAATATAAAAACTAGTTCATAATAAAATATGAAATAACATTTTTGTGATTTGTATTATTTGAATCCTATATAAAGTTGATATTTCCAATCAGTAAGATCTAAATACCTAAAAAACACAATATTTCATACGTTTGAAAAAAATTAAAAAATCCTTAGACTTACTATCTTGACTATTGGATCATTGCATTATTGAGTAGCTAGATTACACGAAACCTTTCCGCTGTTTTACTTTATTTCCAATAGTTATTAATTCCCTACCTGAATTATCAGACTGTTAATTCAAAAAAAAAATGCTTCTATTTTCACCTTACTATAGGATATAACCCTATAGTAAGGTGAGTTCCCTCTGGATTATGGGAACAAAAATTTCAGGACAAATTTGTAGATAACTGGTTATTTGAATCTCGATGATTGTGCCTTTTTTCACACTTCAACTTTTCGCTCTTCTAATATAACCAATGCCTTAATTGTTATAGTTTTTTACTGTCTCGATAAAGACTTTTACCATTTCGGGATTGATATCAGGATACACGCCGTGCCCCAAATTGGCAATGTGTCTGCTATCTTTGAACTGATCTAGCATCAAGATCGTGGCTGCTTCGACTTCCTTTGGAGTACCATACAATGCTGCTGGATCAAGATTTCCTTGCAGTGTTTTATGCTCTCCTATCATCCTTCTTGATTCTGCAATCCCCATATTCCAATCCAATCCAATGGTCTCACAGTTCAATTTCCCCATCTGCTCTCTGGCAAAGAATGCTCCTTTGGCGAAGACCGTCTTTGGAACTTCATCTATTGCATCGCAAATCTGTGAAATATATTTCAGCGAAAACTCGTCATAATGATTAGGAGGTAGGATACCTGCCCAGCTATCAAACAACTGAATCAGATTGACACCAGCAGCAATTTGGGCTTTGAGGTAATTGATCGTACTGTCTGTGATCATTTGAAGCAATTGATGGGATAATTCAGGCTCGGTATAAAGCATAGCCCTTGCTTTTGAAAAAGTCTTACTTCCTGAACCTTCGATCATGTATGCGAATATTGTCCATGGAGCACCTGCAAAGCCTATCAATGGAACTCTTCCATTCAATGCTTTCTTGGTAATCTTGATAGCTTCAATGACATAGCTCAAATCATCAACCCCATCTGCAATCCTTAGTTTTAACAAATCTGCTGCGGAACTAACTACATTTGGAAACCAAGGCCCCCTTTTTTCTACCATCTCATAAGGCAAACCCATTGCTTCAGGAATTACCAAAATGTCTGAAAAAATAATTGCCGCATCCACGCCAAGAAGATCAACAGGCTGAATCGTAACTTCTGCAGCCAGCTCAGGAGTTTGCGCTAACTCAATAAATCCGCTGACACTATTTCTGACAGCTCTATATTCAGGAAGAATTCTACCCGCTTGTCTCATTAGCCACACGGGAGTTCTTTCTACAGTTTCGCCTTTTGCGGCTCTTATTAGTAAGTCGTTTTTCAATTGCATGATGCAAAGATAAGAGTAGGAAGTTTTATTTCGTGATATACGAGGATAAATTCAAAATGGACTCTAAGAAATATGATTTTCAGAGACGACACTTGTATATGGATTTTCTTATTTATTATGCGGGTAAGCGTTAAAAGTTATAAGTCGATTAGCTATCAGTACATCAATTGATTCTAAACGTATATGGATATGGTTTGATAACTTCATAGCTATCAAAGAAGCGCATAATTTTTAAATAGCATAAAATTTAATCAGTGAACAAAAAAGGAGAAGCTAGCTTCTCCTTTTTTGAAATAGACCCTAATTCTAGTAATTTTATTTAAGACTGTTATTAATCAATTAATTATTGTTTCTTCAACAATCCTAATTTTAAAACCTAATCTCTTTGATTGAGTTTTACAACATCAGTTTCTGTTTTACCCATCAACTCCATAACAGCATCATAATTTGTCAAATCTACCCTAGCATTTTCAGACACCAAATCAGCTGGAAAAATAACTACTCTAAAGACTTGATTTCTTGTGAATTCATTGGTAAGTAAACCTAGATTAAACGTACCATCAACAAAAAACCTTACCAATGATCGAGTAAACTCATAATTGTAAGTAAAAATTCCTTCAGAAAATTCGTAATTCGTTTGCGGTAGTGCTCTCCACAAATCTTCGCCATCTATCTCAGCCCAAAGCAAGAATACCAAGATTTTATCACCTGTCTCTATTGGCGGATTTATCGTATAAAAATCAGATGAAAAATTATTAGCTGAAGTAAAATCCACACCACCAATCTCCAACACTTCACCAACAATATTTATTCCATCTAACCCATCTCGTCCATCAAAACCTGGAGGACCTGGAGGTCCTTCACATGCAAAAAAGGCAAACAAGCCCATCATCAAAACTCCTTTAATCAGATTCTTCATATAGTTATGATTTTTAGTAAATATTAATTCAAAGACGTATTCATATTGGATTTGGTTGTTCCATTTCCAGCTTATTCTGCCAATACACTAAAATTGTACCATTTTTTTTAGTATCGCAAACTCAATCCTCAATGACAGCAATCACTTGCACTTCATCAGAAGAAATGATCTTATCAATAAAGACTGTAGGTGAATTTTTCCCCGATTGCTTCGCAAAATCAACAATCTTTTTTTTCACTTTATTAGGCCCAGGCATCACAAACCTGTGACCTGAAATTTTTGCCAAAACGGCCCCATTTGCCTCAAACTTCCTAGACTCAAACTCTGGATAGACAGCTTCACTTTCTACACCAACAAAAACTTCCATTGTATCTAACTTCCCTGCCGGTTCAATGTAATAAATAGTATAAAGTGGAATGCCTGATGCTTTGGCAACCCTACTGACTTTTTCAAATGCTTGGCTAAGCTGTTCATCTTGAGGAGTTCCTCTATAATATACTCCATGAATCTCCAAATCCAAAGGATGAATCAATTCCATTTCTACTTCATTAAAGCCACCCAAATGACTAAACAAAAGAAATCCAGCCGAAACAAGAAGTAAAATAACAACTCCAATTATCCACTTTTTCATCTTAGAACAAATACCTTATCCCTATGGCACCTTGCAGTTTTAAATGTCCAAATCTGTCGAGCAATTCAACAAACAACCCAACTTCTGCAAACACACTAATAGGTAAATCGTCAAAATAGTATTCCCCTCCACCAAATATCTCGGGACCAAAGTCGACATTTCTTCTACTGTCTCTCAATAAAACAGATCCAGCACCATCCGTATAAGAATAATCAACCCTTGTGGATCTCAATTGTACACCTGCACCTGCATATGCCAAAAAATACCCAACATCAATATTTAAATCATCTGTGATATCCTCATGATAAGCTCCTCTTACATTAAAGGAATAAGATGCCCCTGTACTGTGCCCAGCGTAAAACGCATTTGAACTAGGTCTATTTCTATCGAATGCTCTTTGATAATATTGATTGCTATTTACTCCAGCTCGACCAAACATGGCCTCGAATGCAATATTATCATCGATAAATTTCTTGAAAGTAATTGACAATGGTTCTCCAAGCCTCAACCCAACTCCATCTTCCTGCGCATTCACAAAAAAAGGCACCATCAACATGGCTAAAATCAGTAACTTTTTCACGTTTTTATATTTATTTGGTTTAGTAATTGAACTTCTAACGGAAACAAGCAATATGCTGTTGCTTTCGACTTTGATTTTTAAAATTGTACCAAGTACATTTACAATCCATCGCTAAGGCACAGTAATCAAAAGCCCCTCCTGCGTAAGCCAATTTTTCAATTTTTGAATCTTTCAATCCCTTTTAAATCGCCAAGGACTTCATCTGCATTTTGTGCAAATTAGCATAATACCCTTCCTGTTCGAGTAAAGATTCATGAGTTCCCACTTCTTTGATTTCACCTTGGTGCAAAACGATGATTTTATCTGCTCTCTGAATAGTTGATAGCCTGTGTGCTATGACGATAGATGTCCTTCCAGTCATCATCTTATCTATTGCTTTTTGAATCAACAATTCCGTTTCTGTATCCACTGAAGAGGTGGCTTCATCCAAGATAATGATCTCTGGATTATAGACCATTGCTCGGACAAATGAGATTAGCTGTCTTTGTCCTACAGACAAAGTAGCTCCTCTTTCCATTACATTATAATCCAAACCACCTGGAAGTCTTTCGATGAATTTTTTCGCACCTACAAGCTTCGCTGCATGCATGACTTCTTCCCTACTGATATCCGGGTTGCCCAAAGTGATATTGTAATAAATCGTATCTGAAAACAAAAACACATCTTGCAATACCACACCTATATGCTTTCTCAAAGTACCAATTTCAAATTCTTTGATATCTGTCCCGTCAATTTGGATTGAGCCTTTGTTGATTTCGTAAAATCTACTGATCAGATTAATAATGGAAGATTTTCCAGCGCCAGTAGCACCGACCAAGGCAACTGTTTCTCCATGTTTTACTTCAAAGTTGATATTTTTCAATACATATTCTTCATCATTGTATGCAAACCAAACATCCTTAAGCTTAATTATTCCTTTTATTTTCTCTGGTTTGAAAGATCCTTCATTTGCAATATTTTCATCACTGTCCAATAACTTGAAAATTCTAGACGAACTTACTACACCCATCTGAAGGGTATTAAATCTATCTGCAATCATCCTGATAGGCCTGAAAAACAACTGAAGATACATGATAAATGAAATCAAAACACCTACTTGAATATCCAGATCAAAAACCCCAGTAGCTCCATACCATACTACCAGACCTATTCCAAAGGCTTGAATAATTTCTGCCACAGGAAAATAGATTGAATAATATAATACAGATCTTACATGTGCTTTTTTATGATCTTTATTGATTGCCTTGAATTTATCGTATTCTCTTTTTTCCCTGTTGAAAATCTGCACGATGTTCATCCCTGTGATATGCTCCTGTAGAAATGAATTGAGGTTTGAGACAGCATTCCTGACATCATTGAAGGCTACTTTGATTTTTTCTTTGAAAACATAAGTTGAAATAATCAAGAATGGCAAAGTACATAAACTGACCAGTGTCAACTTCCAGTCAATGTAAAACATCACACCCAAAATTGTCACCAACTGAAGTAAATCGCCTACAATAGCAGCCAATCCTTCACTAAATACATCCGCCAAAGTCTCGATATCGGAAACATTCCTTGTAACTAACCTTCCTATCGGCGTATTGTCAAAAAACTTAAGCCTCATTTTTAACAAATGTCGGTAAAGCTTGATTCTAATGTCCCGAATGATCACCTGGCCTATCCATCCAGAAATATATGTATGCACAAATTGTACAAACGCTTGAAGGACCATCAACCCAACCAAGAGATATATGATCTGAACCAAGCCTCCTTTGTCACCCAGGGCGACATAATCATCTATTGCGATCTGTATAAAGTATGGTCTAGTTGGCGCTAACACTGCTAAAGCTAAAGTCAAAAAAATCAAAAAATAAAACTTGCCCCGATAAGGTTGAATAAACTCATAGAGCTTCTTCAAGACTTTGGTGTCGAGGATTTCACCACTTTTTACATTTTCCTGTTCTAAACTCAAGTTGAAATTATTTAAATGAAAATACGCTCAGGATAAGTCACCTTGCATAAATACAAGCCTTTTGCCGGGGCAGAAGAGCCCGCTTGGTTTCTGTCTTTACTATTTAAAATGTTCTGAAAATCTACTTTTGAAAGCTTATTCTCTCCTACATCAGTCAATGTCCCAACAATTGCCCTCACCATTCCCCTCAAAAACCTGTTGGCAGTTATATGAAATAACAATTCCTGATCATTTTGTTCCCAAAAGGCTTCTTTTATTTTACAGCCAAAGTGACTCACATCTGTCTTTACTTTACTGAAACACTCAAAATCCTGATGGGGTACCAACATTGCAGCTGCTTCGTTCATTTTTTTGAAATCTAAAGGCCTAAAGTAATGCCAAGACAACTCATCTTCAAATGGAGTTTTTCGTTGTGTGATTTTATATACATAACTTCTCCATTGGGCATCAAATCTGCTATGTGCTTCTGGTGTTACATTTCTCAATGAAAATATAGCTATATCACGTGGAAGTAGCGAGTTTATTTTCTTGAGAAAATCAAATTCATCCAAATCACCTTCAAAATCAAAATGAGCAAACTGTTGGGAAGCATGAACACCTGTGTCTGTTCTACCTGACCCCACAATCGTGATAGGAGTTCTTAGCAAAATCGAAATTGCTTTGTCAATTGTCTCTTGAACAGAAACTGCATTATTCTGAAACTGCCATCCGTGGTAATTTGTGCCTTTATAGGCTATCTCAATAAAGTATCTTTTCGCATTTATAGTCACGCCCGCAAAGATACTAAACCCATTCAAAATTAAACACCAAAATAACTAATCCTTGCGATTCATTAAATTACATCTTTATCTTTGTGAAAATTTATATAAAAAATGATACAAAGAATCCAAACCGTATTTCTATTCCTAGTAGCTGTAGCCATGATCTTGGTAGTCCTTTTCCCTATTTGGCAACAAGTCAATCCTGATCAAACGATGATGCTCACCCTTACTGCTTGGAACCTGGAGAAAATCGACATCCAAACCCAACAAGTAATTGAATCAGAAGGGAAATTTTTTATCGGAATACTGGCAATCATTGCTGCTGGTCTAGCTCTTTTCAGCCTTAGCCAATACAAAAACAGGACTAGACAGATGTTTTTGAACATGATCAATTCCTTGGTAATGGTCGTTACCCTGGCATTGATAATATGGACTAGCCATCAAGCAAATGCAGATTTCAGACCGGAGGCCAATGGCGCTTTTGTGTTGGGTTTCTGGGCGATTTTTGGAGGAATGATCATGAATTTGCTTTCCAATAGATTTATCAGAAAAGATGAAATGCTCGTAAGGTCAGTTGACCGAATTAGGTAATACAAATAGGAGGTTCAGATATTTTAAAGTTTTTTTGAGTGTCGCAATAGAATATCAATACTACTTAAAGCCTACCAGCTTGATTAAAGAGTTTGTAAATTCTTGATGGGAAATCTAAATTTTTTAGATTTCCCATCTTCGTACTAAACGCTCAACCACCTTTTCAACCAATAAAGTATTTCCGATTCTTGTTTTTTCACATCATCTTTCAAGCATTTCTTTTTTCACCGACAAGATCCTATCGTTTACCGAATATTTGCTTTGATTGACCTATTTATGATTAGATAATTTTATGATTTGAGTGAGATTTGGGTATTGTTAATAATCAAACATATAGAAATCATGGCAAATCAAAAGTTCACCAATCAAAGTAATAACTACACCCTAGGAATTATATTAATCGTAGTAGGTTCGATAATTTTATTGAAAAAAATCGGTATTTTTCTTCCAGTTTGGATTTTCAGCTGGCCGATGGTATTCATTGCAGTTGGTTTGGTTCTCTTGATCAATCAGCAGTTCAAAAGTGGTGCAGGATTCTTCTTCTTGCTGTTCGGGTCATTTTTTATGTTGAAGAAGCATGTAGATCTTCCTAATGGATTTGAAGGGTATTTCTTGGCAGGTGGGTTGATTGCTGTAGGACTGTATTTTATTCTCAATCAAAAAAGCATCAAGTCTCCAAACTTCAATCAAGCATTTCAAACGCCTCCTTTTGGCTACAAGGCTGAGGATGCAGAAGTGGTAGGAGAAGAGAGTTCTGATTCTACGAAAAGCTATTCGGAAAGCACTTTTGATCAGCCAGAAGTAATTACTTCACAAGCATTTCTTTCTGGAGACCAAAAAAGGATTTTGTCGAAAAATTTCAGAGGTGGCAAAATATCAGCAATACTCGGAGGAGCTGAAATAGACCTATCCCAAGCTGACATGATAGAGCCGGCAATGCTCAATATCGAGGTTGCCATGGGAGGTGTGAAATTGATAGTACCTCCTCACTGGAATGTGCAAGTGAATGTGTCCAATGTGTTGGCAGGAGTGGAAGATAAAAGACTTTATCCACAAGTAACACCGGATCCCAAGAAAATTTTAAAAATATATGGCTCCGTCATCTTGGGAGGTTTGGAGATTAAATCTTTCTGATCCAAATTGTAAAGGTGATTAGCGCAATTTTAAAATTCAACAAAGCCAACTGGCTAAAGGCCATTCTTATTATCTTAACTTGGGTAATGGGAGTGGCTTATCTTGTTCATACTTTTGGACCTGGTTTGGGAACTGCTGCTTTGGATGTCGCATTGCATACGTTTCTTTTGATTTTGGCTTATTTTTTCTTGGAAAATATATTTCGATACTATACACCACAGGATAGGCAGTTCTTGATCTTTTTGTCATTCCCATTGGTTGTCTCGATCATGATTTTTTATTTAGGGAAATATTCAATTGAGCTAATTTTCTTACATCAACAATCATATCTGGAATTTGTAAAAGAGATTCAATTTGTTCGCTTGTTTGTGATCTTCTTGATGGTTTTGGGGTATGCTTTGTTGTTGCTTTTTCATTCAAAACTGGAAACTCAACTCAAAATAAGGGAAAGGGCAGAGCAGATTGATAGATTGGTGAAGGAGGCAGAATTGTTTCAATTGAGACAGCAGCTTCAGCCCCATTTTTTGTTCAATAGCCTAAACTCCATCAGTTCCCTTGTCAAAAGAAAGCCAGATGAAGCACGGGAAATGGTCTTGCAACTTTCGGAGTTTCTTAGGAAAACTATCAGAAAGGAAAATCAAAAATGGATTTCCGTTCTTGAAGAAATTGAATATCTACAGCTATTTATTGGTATTGAAAAAGTGAGGTTTGGTCATAGATTGGAGGTCGAATATCAGATAGCTGAGGAATGTAAATCACTTCGATTGCCTCAACTCCTCGTGCAACCCCTTATGGAAAATGCGGTGAAGCATGGACTTTATGGAGTCTTGGGTGATGTGCTGATCAAAGTGCGTTTTGAATGCCAAGATGAGTATCTATTTATAAGTATTTCGAATCCATTTGACTCTATGGCAGGTCAGGCTTCTGGAGAAAGTTTTGGTCAGCAGGCTATCAGGAGGAGGTTATTTCTTTTGTTTGGAAGAAATGACTTATTCAAAACCCAAAGTCACAAAGAAGAATTTAAAGTAGAATTAAAAATCCCACAAAATTATGATCAAAGTTATTATCATTGATGACGAACCATTGGCAACTGAAATAGTCATCGAGTATTTAGCTGTATTTGATCAAGTTCATATTTTGGCTGTTTGTCATGATGGTTTTGCAGGTTTGAAGGCTATCAAGGAATATGAACCAGACTTGATTTTTCTAGATGTGCAAATGCCTAAAATAACTGGATTTGAAATGCTGGAACTATTGGAGAATCCACCTGCTGTAATCTTTACTACGGCATATGATGAATATGCAATGAAAGCATTCGATACACATGCAATTGATTATCTGCTAAAACCTTTTTCGCAAAGTAGATTTGAAAAGGCAATGGAAAAATTCCTCAAAAACGGTGAAAGACAAATTGTGGAATTTGATCAAAATATTTCGAAATTGGAACTCAATGGGCCATCTGAACGGATTGTCTTGAAGGATAAACATGATATTAAGATAATTCCATTCTCAGAGATCCAATTCTTAGAAGCAAATGACGATTATGTAAATATCTACACGATGGAAGGTAAGTTTTTGAAAAACAAAACTATGAAGTTTTTTGAGAATGTTTTGGATACAAAAATGTTTGTAAGAGTACATAGGTCTTACATTGTGAAAATCACAGAAATCACCAAGATCGAAACTTACGAAAAAGACAGCTATATATTGAAATTAAAGTCTGGTGCTACAATTCCAATCAGCAAATCAGGATATCCCAAGCTCAAATCTGTGTTGGGAGTGTGAAGAAAAAGATAAAGAGCCACTAAGGCTCTTTATCTAATATTCGTCCTCGTTGAAGAAGAAATCATCTTTAGTAGGATAATCCGGCCAAATCTCTTCGATATTCTCGTAAGGCTCACCGTCATCTTCTAATTCTTGTAGATTTTCTACAACTTCTAGAGGAGCCCCTGATCTGATTGCATAGTCAATCAATTCGTCTTTGGTTGCAGGCCAAGGGGCATCTTCTAGATATGATGCAAGTTCTAATGTCCAGTACATAGTGTCAATGTTTTAATGTTTACCGCCTTAACGGAGTGCAAAAATAGAAATTGTTTTAAATTATCAATCTTAAACTCATTATTTGTTTGAAAGTTCCTTTAATATGAAATTTTTCACATCGATTTTTCTTCGGAATGCACTGATTTTTCTTCTAAGCATTATTTCAAAATCAGGTTCTGAGCTTTTGAAGTTAGCGGAATTCTCTTTTACGGTTTTCAACTCGCTTTCATCCCTGCTGATCAAGTCTCTGATAATTGCGATTTTGATCTTGGTCTGTTCTGCTTCTGGCTTGTCTCTAAAATCTGAATGTTTTGAAAGTGCCAACCTGTTGAGAAATGACTTTTCAAATACGATTTCTGAGTAAAAAATAAAGTTTCTTGAGATCAAATTAGCATCCCTTGGTCTAGTCTGACTAAGTGGTTTCCATTCGTTTTGAAGCTTTCTCCCCTGAGAGACTGTCATAGGGGATGTCTCTTGATGGGCTAATCGTTTCATATCATCGGCCAATGCTTCCATTTTTGCCAAAATCTCCCTTGGGTTTAATCTTGGGCCAGATTGCATTTCCCTTTTGAAGCGGCTGAAAATCCTGTTGTTTAGCTTCGAAAACTCGTCCCAAAGTGGCTGTCTTTTTTCTGCAGGCACTTTCCCTGAAGCTTTCCATTCTTTCTGGATTCTTTTGCTAATCTCAAAGGCTTTTTTGGCGTCTGGATTATTGTATGCTTCTTGCGCTTGAATTACGAGTGATTGATAGATTTTTATATTTTCTTCAGCTTGCAATGCAAGACTTTCAAAAAAATCCTTCCTGTTTTCAAAGAATGTGTCAATAGCAGAATTGAAAGAAATTTCGATTTCATCTTCAAACTCTTTTTCCACGGGACCTGTCTTGATCCATCGAAGTTTGATGTTTTTCAATTCCTCCGTTGTTTCTTTCCAGTCCGTGCTTTCTTTTATTGCTTCAGCTTCCAAGATCAGTCCTCTTTTGATTTCAAGATTTCGTTCTCGGTTTATCTTGATGATTTCTTCAAGATAAATTTCCAGTTTATTGAGATCTTCTATCAATGGTACAAAATCTCCCAATGCATCAAATTGCATAAGGGAATCCCTCAAATGAATAAGCTTCATGAGGAAAGAACCTTTGTTTTGATTCTCTTCAATGTCTTTTTTAAGATTCTCTACTTTCTCTTTGACAGTAGCAAATCGATCTTCAAAGTACTTAAGGGTTGACGCCTCGTCTTCTTTTACTTCACCGATAATGCGATCGGGTTGGTTCAGAAATCCCTTTAGAAATACCTTATTGTCCTTAATGTATCCGTATGGATGCTCCATTTTGATTTAATAGGTTGTATTGGTTTTGGTTACTTTCTGCAAATTAATTAATTCAATCGCATTTATCCTAAGAAAGCCCTTTTTTTGCATCTTTGTCTTTCAGTTAATTTATATTAATAAAAAAACAAACCAATGAGCGGAGAAAAGATCATATTTTCAATGGCGGGGGTGTCGAAAGTTTATCCTCCACAGAAAAAAGTTCTGAAAGATATCTATTTGTCATTTTTTTACGGGGCAAAAATTGGCGTTTTGGGTCTCAATGGATCAGGGAAAAGTTCACTTTTGAAGATTATTGCTGGAATCGACAAGGAGTTTTTGGGTGAAGTAGTTTGGTCGCCAGGCTACTCTGTAGGAATGTTGGAGCAAGAGCCACAGCTTGATCCAGCCAAAACTGTAAAGGATATTGTAGAAGAAGCTGTTTCTGATACAGTCGGTTTACTGAAGGAATTTGAGGCAATCAATGAGCAATTTATGGATCCGGCCCTGATGGAGGATCCTGATGCTATGGATAAGCTGATCGAAAAGCAAGGAGATGTGCAGCAAAAGCTTGACGCTGCCAATGCTTGGGAGTTGGAGACGATGTTGGAAAAAGCTATGGATGCCTTGAGGCTGCCTCCAAGTGATGCGATAGTGGGGAATTTATCTGGTGGGGAAAAAAGAAGGGTGGCACTTTGTAGACTTTTGCTCCAAGAGCCGGATGTGCTTTTGCTTGATGAACCTACCAACCACCTTGATGCGGAGTCTGTTCTTTGGCTTGAGCAGCATTTGAAGCAATACAAAGGAACTGTAATCGCAGTAACCCATGATAGATATTTCCTTGACAATGTAGCAGGATGGATCTTGGAACTGGATAGGGGAGAGGGGATTCCTTGGAAAGGGAACTATTCTTCTTGGCTTGACCAAAAGCAAAACAGATTGAAGCAAGAAGAGAAAACCGAATCCAAAAGACAGAAAACTCTTGAAAGAGAGTTGGAATGGATACGAATGACCCCGAAAGCACGTCAAGCTAAAGGGAAAGCGAGATTGAGTGCTTATGATAAATTGGTAAGTGAAGAAGGCAAGGAAAGAGAAGCCAAGTTGGAGCTTTATATTCCGCCTGGGCCAAGATTGGGAGCAAAAGTCATTGAAGTGAATAGCGTGTCAAAAGCATTTGGAGACAAATTGCTTTTTGAAGATTTGTCATTCAATTTACCCCAAGGTGGAATTGTAGGGATCATCGGGCCAAATGGTGCTGGTAAATCTACTTTGTTCAAACTTATCACTGGAAGAGAAAAAGCTGATGCGGGGAATTTCGAAGTGGGGGATACAGTGAAGCTCGCTTATGTAGATCAAGAGCATGATAGTTTGGATCCAAATAAGTCTGTCTATGAATCTATTTCTGGTGGAAATGAAATCATGAAGCTAGGCAACAAAGAGATGAATTCCCGTGCTTACGTAGGGAAATTCAATTTCACAGGTTCTGATCAGGAGAAAAAAGTTGGTGTGCTCTCTGGAGGGGAAAGAAACCGAGTGCATCTGGCGATGACTTTGAAAGAGGGTGGTAACTTACTTTTACTCGATGAGCCTACCAATGATTTGGATGTAAATACGCTGAGAGCTTTAGAAGAAGCATTGGAGAATTTTGGAGGTTGTGCAGTGATCATTTCCCACGATAGATGGTTCTTGGATAGGATTTGTACGCATATATTGGCGTTTGAGGGAGATTCTCAGGTGTATTGGTTTGAAGGCAACTTCTCAGATTATGAAGAGAATAAGAAAAAACGTCTTGGCGATCTGACTCCTAAAAGGATTAAGTATAAGCCTTTGAGGTAAAGATATTTGATAGAAAAAGCAAAAACCACCAAATAAGATCTGATTCTGTTTTGGTGGTTTTTTTCATTCTGATATTTGAGGGAATGTACAATTTCTCCGTCTCTTAATGAATGTTACATTGTTTTTGATTTATTACAATCTTAATTATACCGACATAGCCATTTCCTTGTTATCGTAAGGTTCCGATTGTTTTTTATTCGGTATTTTTTTGTCAAGAAAAATGATGATCAATCCCCCCAATGCACAAAGTGCCATCATGATGACCATTGGCATTGCAGTGCCATTGTGAATGAAGCTGACTGTGGCAGAGACAATCCCGCCCATTGCCATCCTCATGCTTCCTAAGAGAGCAGAAGCGCTTCCTGCACTTTTAGCAAATGGTGCTAGTGATAGCGCTGCTGCATTAGGCTGGTTGAGACCATGTGCTGTGAGAAATACAAACATTGTGATGACCAAACCTTGTACATTGAATATGTTAAGCCAGAGACCGAGGATTAGGAATGCGCCAGTTATCGTCTGGTAAATCAATGAGAATTGGATAACCTCTCTACTTGAGAATTTTTTCAATAAATAATGATTCAGCTGTGTTGAGCCAATCATCGCAAATGCCAGAAATCCAAAAATCAAACCGTACTCTTGTTCGGAAACTTGATAAATGTTCATGAAAACATTCGCAGATCCAGCGATATATGCAAAAGGTGCAGCACCAGCAATTCCTCCTGCAAGCATATAGGTGAGAAATTGCCTTTGTTTTAGCACAGATTTATAATTGACAAAAACCTTTACCGGGTTTAGGGATAGATTTTTCTCTGGAGCGGCACCTTCGGGCAGGTAAAAAACTGCCGCTAGTAAGATGATAGCTGTGATTGCTGCCAACACCAAGAATACAGAATGCCAATGAAAATGAGCAGTCATATATCCACCAACAGTAGGTGCTATCATTGGCGATACAGCGATCACTAAGGTAAGTAATGCCAATACCTGAGCAGTCTTGTTGATTGGGAAAATATCCCTTACCAGTGCTTGTGCAGCTACCATGCCCACACATCCCCCGATCGCTTGGAGAAATCTCATGAAAATCAGGTTTTCTACAGAAGCTGCATATGCACAAAGAATAGATGCGATGATATAGATCAGCATTCCCAGAACCAATGGTTTTTTTCTTCCATACTTATCCAATAAGGGTCCGTAAAACAACTGTCCAACGGCAATACCCACCAAGTAACTTGTAAGGGAAAGTTGGATCTTCGAAATACTTACACCAAGGTCTTTGGCCATTGCAGGGAATCCTGGCAAGTACATGTCTATTGAAAATGGGCTGATGGTACTCAAAGCCCCCAAAATCAATATAATTACAAAATGTTCTCTTTTCTTCATTGTTTATCCTTTGCTGAATCTGAAAAATCAAAACTCTTTCAGAGAGGATATTTTGGGCATAAAAAAACAACAGGCATTTTTAAATTTGAGTTCTTTTGGGATGGGGATTTTTTAAAATATAAAAAACAAACTTAAGAATGGTGTTTCTATCTGTTTTTCCATAATTCCGGATTACGACTAGTGTGAAAAACCGCAGAAATAACAATATTTTTGTTCGCTTCATCGATAGAATAATGAATGATAAAAGGGAAAAAGTTTAAAACCGCTGTTCTTACTTTGTGGTAACGAACGTTTGTAGCATAAGGATTTTTCTTGATTAACTTTACTTTTTCTCTAACTTCATCTGTAAACCTTTTCCCAAGTCCATTGCTTCGACTATTGTACCAAAGAGCCGCTTCTTGGATATCTTTTTTAGCAAGTGGTAGGATGGTAGCTTTATACACTAAAGTTCTTTTTCGATATCATCAATGGCATCTTCAAAATCCAAAGCGGAGCTTGGGTTGCTACGAAAAGCTTCAAGACGTTGTGTCACAATTTCCTTTTGCCATTGTGGGACTTCTGTTTCTTCCTGATCAATTCCTTGGTATTTTTTTTTCAGGTCTATCCACTCATCAATAGGGATAAAAACTCCTGTTGTTTTCCCATTGCTATCAGAAATGTACTGTAAGTTTATCATATTGAATTTGTAATGAAAAGCGTTTGTAGATTTGCCAATTAATTACGTAAATATACAAAATAAAGGTTTTCTATAGCCAATTTTTAAGCGGTCAATTGTCATTTGCTGATATTCGAATTATCTTATATGTGTATCCGCTTTCCTGCACGTAGCCAAACAATAGGATGGCGGATGAACGATTTGTGGTTCTGTTGACAGTAAACTGTTGTCTGCCGACGAGTATCCGCAACTTACAAAGTTACTTTTTAACCAAGGTGCAACATTGCGGATACTCATATTATCTAATTGTGTTTTACAATTTAAACCATTATCTATTTTCTTTTTTTTGACTAGTCTCCTCCATCTTTTTTGAAATATCAATTAGTCTTAGAGCATATTTTTGTTTCTTTGCTGTCGATTTTCAAAAACCAGTATTATGAGAACTTTGTTGCTTAGGCCTGGAGCCGAAGAGTTGAATTATGAAATCAGGGGGATTGTCAAAAAAGCCAGACTAATAGAGTCGCTTGGTCAGACTATTACATGGGAAAATATCGGTGATCCAATCCAAAAAAACAACATTGTCCCAGCTTGGATGAAGGAGATTGTCTCTGATTTGGTTAGTCAAGATAGATCTTATGGCTATGCTGATTCCAAGGGAGTACTGGAAACGCGAAAATACTTGGCAGATTTGAACAATGAGAAAGGAGGGAGTCAGATTTCGGCTGATGATATCCTGTTTTTCAATGGTTTGGGGGATGCTATTGCCAAGTTGTATCAATTTTTGATTCCTACAGCAAGGATAATTGGCCCATCACCTGCTTATAGTACACATAGCTCTGCGGAAGCAGCACATGCAAATACAGCTCCGATTACCTACAAGCTTGATCCAGATAACCAATGGTTGCCTGATATGGATGATCTTTACAATAAAGTAAAGTACAACCCAACTATCGTCGGCATCTTGATTATCAATCCGGATAACCCCACAGGCATGGTTTATCCAAAAGAGGTTCTGGAGGGATTTGTGAAGATCGCAAGGGAATTCAAGTTGTTGCTGATTGCAGATGAAATCTACCAAAATATCACTTATAATGGAGTCAATGCTGTAGCGCTTTCGGAAGTGATTGGGGATTTGCCTGCCATTTCCTTAAAAGGGATTTCCAAGGAATTCCCGTGGCCGGGATCTCGATGTGGTTGGATGGAGTTTTATAATCGTGACGCTTCAAAGGAGTTCAGTAAGTTTGTACTGACTTTGGAGAATGCGAAGATGATAGAGGTGTGCTCTACGATTCTACCTCAATTGTCCATTCCTAAAATAATGAGTCATCCTGAATACAAAAGCTATAGGCATGAAGCTAATTTGAAGATAGGCAAGAGAAGTCAGATTATGGAGGAAATTCTCTCTGGAATCGACGGAATCAAGTTCAACCCGACCAAAGGTGCATTCTACAATACGATCGTATTTGATGAAAGCTATTTGAATGCTTCGCAAAAGCTGGAGGTGGAAAACACAGAAATAAAAACCTTATTGGAAACATGGCTTGGGGAAGAAAATATGCCTTTGGATAAGCGATTTGTCTATTTTCTTTTAGCATCAACGGGGATTTGTGTTGTGCCGATCAGTTCATTTTGTTCGGATTTGAGAGGGTTTAGAGTGACTTTGCTTGAAGAGAACGAAGATGCTTTTAGAGACACATTCAATAAATTAGGTGAGGCTATAAAGTCTTATTTGGGGTCTTAAAAGTTGGAAAAATAATGATGTCATTGAGCCTGAAAATGGATGCTTTAACGAAAAATCATTAACTTTAAACTGTTATGGGAGCAATAAATATAAAAGAAGAAATAAGATCTCTGATCGAGAAAGAAAATGACCATCATGTTTTAGAGCTAATAAAAAATTTGTTGACCAAGTCAAGTTTAGAACCTATTCTGAAAGAAAAGTTAACTTCAAGAGCATTAAATGCTGAAAAAAATATTAGAGAAGGTGAGATTTATACAAGGGAAGAATTAGAGAAAAAGCTTGAGAACAGCTTAGGTATATGAAAATTATTTATACTGAACAGTCTTTTCAAAGTTTAAAAGAAATCATTCAGTTTTTGATGAAATCCCAAAAGATTCCGTTGGGAAAAGCTCAAGAAATAGGGGTGGAGTTGTTAGATAAGGCTGATAGTTTGATTGATAATCCGGAAAAAGGCCAGTTTGAAGAATATTTGGAACATTTGGGAAAAGGACATAGAAGATTAGTGGAGGGGAATTTCAAAATAATTTACCGTATTGAGTCTGAAAAAGTGTACATAACAGATTTTTTTGATACTAGACAAGCACCTGAAAAAATGAAGGGATAAATTGTTTTTCGTTTAAAGTCCCATGGTATATTTTATTGGAGAGTAGATTAAACAATTGGATGTTAAGGATGTGATCAATACCATGCTTTCATCCTTTTATTTTCTGTTTTTCCCTAATTCCCCGTTCTCCACATCGCACGGTAAAATGATTTCCGAAGATCTTCTGGAGATTCATTATATGAAATACCTTCATGCTCTCTTACTTCGATTGTTGAGGAAGGAGGAGCGAATTTTTCCTCCAAATCCTCTACAGGATTTTTAAGAAGTGCGTTTAGGTCAGGCTGTCCAGCGTCAATCCATGCACTATACCAGAAGTCAGCGATCATCTTTATTGATTTCTTCATCTGTCTTTCTACTTGACCAGAAAGCATGTCGTTGTATGCTTTTGTGAATTCCTTGGAATACACTTTGGTGTTGATACCGCCTCTTTCTTCGAAACTGTATTTTTTGTCCTCCGGAAATCTTTGTGTCAGGATTTTTTCAAAATTCAAAACAGAATCCAAGGCTAAATGTGCTCCAATAATTGCATCCCAAGCTTCAAGTTGCGTATTGGGAATGTATTCAGCTTGTCCAACAAAAAAATCAAAGTCATCAGAAAGCAACTCAGGTACCCTACTTTCCCAAAAACCATGAATTCCATATTGATTTGTTAGTTGCCCATTGTAATTCCTCGTAGTATGCAATGGGACATTGATGTCACCAATGTAATGGCCCAAATCAGCTGCGAGTCTGAGGATTGCTTTTTGATCTTTTCTTTTGAAAGCTTCCGTCAATTGGTTTTTGGTATTGTAAGCGTTCCATGGTCCGATTCCATGTTTTCGCAATTCCTCTTCTCCAAATTTCTCTACGGCTTGATTCCAGTATCTTGGCAAAGTGTAAACAGCACTGTCTCCATAAACGTCTGCATCCAAGAAATGCTTCTCTGCTTCACCTTTGACTGCATAGCGTCTTCTGTCAGGATTTACAGCATTTTCAGTGATGAATTGAATGTTTGATTTGAAGAAGCCAACCATTTCTGGAGGCAACGAAAAGACAGCGAGCCTATTGATACGCTTGTGGGCAAAAAATCCCCAGGCAATGATGTCAGTGCTCAAGAAGAAAAGTATAAAGATGAAAGCTAAAAATTTGCGCATATTCAAAAATAATAAAAAATTCAGAATTCAGATAACAAAAATTAATGCTACATTTGTAGCTCTAAGGCGGTATTAGAAATAAAATTCACCTGATTTCTCAACTTTACTAGGTTTAGTGAAGAAATCCTTTTGCGTTTAAAAATTAATCCATTAACTTTGCACTCCGTTTAGGACTAAGGGGATTGTTAAAGAAATTAAGTAAACTAAGATATGGCAAATCACAAATCGGCAATTAAAAGAATTCGTGCAAACGAAGCCAAACGTTTGAGAAACAGATATCAGGCCAAGACAACAAGGACTTTTATCAAAAGATTGAAATTGACTACTGATAAAGTAGAAGCTCAGGAGCTTTTGAAGAAAGTTACATCTATGATTGATAAATTGGCTAAGAAAAATATCATTCATAAGAACAACGCTTCGAACAAAAAATCAAAATTGACTAGATTAGTCAATTCTTTAGCTTAAGAATAAGCTGAAAAAATATATCAAAGCCTTAATCGAAAGATTAAGGCTTTTTTTGTTTCATTTAAAATGCTATTTTTATTCCTGACTAAATCCTTTTCCTTCCAGTAGGAAGTTGAGATTTTTTGCTTTTTGACTAAAAATTTCTTGTAAGCAACCAAAATCTTTTCTATCACCTTTGGATGAATCTCGAACTGTCAGATTTTATTTATTACAAGTTATCGATTTTTAAAATTTTTACTTTTATGGAAGATTACCAATCAATCAAGATCTCTGCATTGGCAGAGGAGGATAGACCACGTGAAAAATTGCTTTTAAAAGGCAGGTCAGCTTTGTCAGACGCCGAGCTGATAGCAATCTTGATAGGTTCTGGTACCAAATCTTTAAGTGCCGTAGATCTTTCCAGATATATCTTGGCGTCTGTGAATTATGACTTGAGTGCCTTGGCAAAAATGTCAGTCAAAGACTTGCAACGCTTCAAAGGGATCGGAGAGGCAAAGGCAATTTCCATTGTCAGTGCTTTGGAGCTTGGTAGAAGAAGAAAAAATAGAGATCCCCAAAAACGACTTCGAATCACTTCCTCTGCTGATGCCTATGATTTGATGAAACCGGATCTTATGGATGAGACAGTTGAGTCTTTCTACATTATTTTATTGGATCGAAACAATAACCTTCTCAAAAAACAACTTGTTAGTCGTGGAGGATCCAATTCCACTGTTGTTGACCCAAAAGTGATATTCAAATATGCATTGGAAGTAATGGCCAATTCGATTATTTTGGTGCATAATCATCCTTCTGGCAATCTCAAACCTTCTGAGCAAGACAAAAGATTGACAGAAAAATTAGTGAAAGCGGGAGAAAATCTTGATGTAACCGTAATCGATCATGTTATATTCGCAGATTGTGGCTATTTTAGCTTCGCAGATGAAGGAATAATTTGAAAACATGAGTATTAAGAATATTTTATTGACAATTGTAGCGTTAGTTGTCATGGTAGCAGTAGCATACACTTTGACGAGTTCGGATGATCCAGAAGCTTATTTAGAAAGGGTGGAGAGTGAAAGAGATAAACAGTTTAAGTTTTTGAAATACAATGAAGATTCCCCACTAAGTAAAGAACAGAAAACTGAGTTGGGAAATTTGAGCTTTTATGAAATTGATCCTGCCTACAAGGTTCGAGCAAAGATGGTTGCGGTAGAGGACCGCAAAGTTATGGAATTGCCGATGACCGATGGTACTGTAGAAAAATATATAAAACACTCTTACCTAGAGTTTGACCTAAAAGGATCACCGCAAAAATTATTACTTCTCCAGTCACTAAAAGAAGTTGATAAGCGAAATTTCTTTTTGGCGTTCGCTGATGCCACTAGCAGTGTAGATACCTACGGTGGAGGAAGATATCTTAACTTACGTCAAGATGGCAAAAACAGTATTTCCATAGATTTTAATCTAGCTTATAATCCTTACTGTGCCTATAATCCTGATTTTGCGTGCCCACTTCCTCCGAAAGAGAACTTGATGGAAATAGCTATTGAGGCAGGAGAAAAAGATTATTCTGTAAAGAAAGATTGATTTTTCAGAGCATTTTTGACTTTTCTTAAGAAAAATAAAAAAATAGCCTCTTTTACCTTCTTGCCTATTCCATTTCTCTTAAATTTGTGCCTTATTCTGAAACAACAGTGAATTCATGAAAATTTCCATAAATAGATTAAAAGATTTTATTGTACTAGACCAATCCTCGGAGGAGATTGCATCCTTATTGACTGGATCAGGCTTGGAGGTCGAAGGTGTTGAGCTTTTCGAATCTATCAAAGGAGGTCTGGAAGGTGTGGTCATTGGAGAAGTGTTGACATGTGAAAGGCATCCTAATGCAGATAAATTAAGTATTACGACTGTTGATATAGGCTCAGAAATAGTTCCTATAGTATGTGGCGCGCCAAATGTCGCTGCAGGACAAAAAGTAGTTGTAGCCACAGAAGGATGTACGCTTTACCCTGGCACTGGTGAACCTTTTCAAATCAAAAAAGCAAAAATCAGAGGGGAAGTTTCCCAAGGAATGATCTGTGCTGAGGATGAGATCGGTTTGGGCGAAAGTCATGCTGGGATCATGGTTTTAGAAACGGATTTACCAAACGGAACTTCAGCTTCTGAATATTTCAAAGTAGAAAAAGGAGATGTTTTGGAGATTGGGTTGACTCCCAATAGAGCTGATGCGGCCTCTCATTTAGGTGTAGCAAGAGACCTCAAAGCATTATTGAATAGAGAAGTTTGCTTGCCATCAGTAGAAGATTTCAAAGTAGATAATACAAGCTTAACTATCCCTGTTTCTATAGAAAATTCGAATGATTGCCCAAGATATGCAGGACTTACTATTTCCAATTTGAAGGTAGGTCCTTCACCCGCTTGGTTGCAAAATTATTTGAAAGCTTTGGATTTGGAGCCGATCAACAACATTGTAGATATCACTAATTTTATCCTACACGACCTAGGGCAGCCTCTTCATGCATTTGATGCAGACTATATTTGCGGAGGTAAGATCAATGTAAAGAAGCTAGATAAAGGAACTCCTTTTGTGACTTTGGATGACAAAGAAAGAAAATTGTCTGGAGAAGAGCTGATGATCTGTGATGCTGAAAAAGGTTTGTGCATAGCAGGTGTCTTCGGAGGAAAAGGATCTGGCGTGTCAGATCAAACCACCAAAATTTTCCTGGAGAGCGCCTATTTCTCACCTGATATTATTAGAAAAGGGAGCCAATTTCATGGTTTGAAAACTGATGCTTCTTTTAGGTTTGAAAGGGGCACAGATCCAAATATGCCTATCTATGCACTCAAAAGGGCAGCACTCTTGATCAAAGAATTGGCAGGAGGAGAAATTTCTTCTGATATTATTGACTTCTATCCTAATCCAATAGCTGATTTTGAGATTGCTGTTCTCTACAAGCACATTGATAGGCTGATTGGCAAGCATATCCCAAAAGAAACCGTGAAGTCGATTTTGAATGGCTTGGATATCCAAGTGGTCAATGAAAGCGAAGAGGGATTTACAGCAATAGTGAAGCCTTATCGAGTGGATGTGACTAGGGAAGCGGATGTGATTGAAGAGGTGTTGAGGATTTATGGATTTGAGAATGTCGCATTGTCAGAGAATCTGAATGCAGATTTTCTTGCCGAGCATCCAAGCAAAGATTTGAACAAGCTACAGTATAGACTTAGTGAAGTTCTCTCTGGTCTTGGATACTTTGAGATCATTACAAATTCCCTCACAAAACCAATTTACGTAGAGAAATCTGCTCACCTTCAATCAGAAAACAATGTCGTGATTCTGAATAAACTGAGCGAGGACTTGGGCGTGATGAGGCAGAGTCTTCTTTTCACTGGCTTGGAAGTTTTGTCTCACAATATCAACAGAAGACAAAAGGACTTAAAGTTATTTGAGTTTGGATCAGTTTATTTCAAAGAAGGGGAAAGTTACCGTGAAGAAAAGAGACTTTCGATTTTCTTGACAGGGGAAAAGACAGCAGAAAGCTGGCTTGAACCATCGAAGGAAGTTCAGTTTCCAGATTTGTATGCAGTTGTAGAGTTGATTTTGGAAAAGCTGAACATAGATAATACTTCGGTTGAGATTGTTCATGAATCACCTTTCGATTATGCTTTGCAAATAAATTTGGGGGCAAAAGTGTTGGGTACTGTTGGCTTGCTTGATGGAAGTATCACCAGACTTGCTGAAGTAAAGCAATCAGTCCTATTTGCTGAGCTAAACTGGGACTTATTGGCTAAAAAGTCTAAAGGATTAAAAAAGTATGGGGAAATATCAAAATTCCCAGAAGTACGAAGGGATTTGTCGCTTGTGATTGATAAAAAGATTACATTTGATGAAATCAAAAAAGTTGCATTAAAGGCTGGAGGGAAGTTATTGCAAAAAATTGGTGTGTTTGACGTTTACCAAGGAGATAAAATTGATGCTAGTAAAAAGGCTTATGCATTGAGCTTTTATCTTCAAGATACAGAGAATACACTGACAGATAAAATTATTGATAAAACAATGAGCCGTTTGATACAAGGCTTTGAGAATGAAGTCGGAGCATTTATCCGAAAATAAAAAATGATTCACGAAGAACTCCAACTATTAGAAAAGCTCACCTCTCAAGTTGGAAAAAAACTTGAGCAGGTAGAAGAGCAAAATCTGATGCTAAAGCATGAGGTCGATTTCTTGAGGTCAAGCCTCAAAGAAAGAGATGCAGCGTTGGAGGATTTTAAAAATCAAATTAAAATTACTAAACTTGTAAACAGCATACCAGTGGAGAACATTGAGTCTGCCGAGTTGAGAGAAAGGATTAATAATTATATAAAGGAAATCGATAATATAATTGCCTATTTGTCTGAATGATATGGAAACACTTTCTGTGAAAATCAAAATTGGAGATCGAGAGTATCCAATGAAAGTAAAAGTAGAGGATGAGGCGAAAATCAGACACGCAGGAAAATTGATTAATGATAAAATAAAAAGATATAGAGAAGAATTTGGATTGGATGACAAACAAGATCTATTGGCGATGGTAGCCTTTGATTGTATGGTGGAATCCATGGAGCAGGACAAGATCAATTCTGATGACAGTGAATTGATCAAAGAAACTTTAACCAAAATAAATAAAGATCTAACTAATCTTCTGTAATTATTGCTTATCACTCACTCCGCGTACTTTTTGCTTTCCTATAAGGTATTTATAGATTAATACACCTATGGGAGAATCAATATACATTATCATTGCAGGTCTGGTAGGACTTGGGATTGGCGCCTTGGTTGTAGGCTTTTTTATGAAAGGCAACAACAAAAAAATAGAAGAGGACGCAAAAGAGAAAGCCAAAATCATTCTGCGTGAAGCGGAAATGAATGCTGAGTCTTTGAAAAAAGACAGAATTCTCGAAGCCAAAGAAAAATACCTCAAGCTAAAATCTGAGTTTGAAGAAGAGGCTAATAAGAAGAAAGCCATCATCATCACCAATGAAAACAAGCTCAAACAAAAAGAGCAGGTGCTTTCTAAAGAGTTGGAACAAGTGAAGCGCAAAGAAGCTGAACTCGAAAGCAAGAAGGAAAATCTAAATGCCCAAATGCATTCAGTTCAGGTGAAAAAAGATGAGCTAGACCGAGTGACTAGCCAACGAATCGCTGATTTGGAAAAAATAGCCAACTTGACCAAAGAAGAAGCAAGAGAGCAGCTTGTAGAAATGCTCAAGGACGAAGCCAACACCAAAGCTTCATCACATATCAAGGATATCCTTGACCAAGCAAAACTTTCTGCAACCAAGCAAGCCAAGAAGATAGTATTGGATACGATCCAAAGAACGGCTACTGAGCATGCAATCGAAAATTGCGTGTCGGTATTCAATATCGAAAGTGATGATATCAAAGGTAAGATCATCGGTAGGGAAGGTAGAAATATCCGTGCCCTTGAAGCAGCTACAGGAGTAGAGATTGTAGTAGATGACACACCAGAAGCAATCATCATATCTGGATTTGATCCAGTAAGAAGGGAAGTAGCGAGACTTTCGCTTCACAGATTGGTACAGGATGGAAGAATCCACCCTGCTAGAATTGAAGAAGTAGTCGCCAAGACCGAGAAAAATATAGAAGAAGAGATTGTAGAGATTGGTGAAAGAACTTGTATTGAGTTAGGGATTCATGGCCTTCATCCGGAGTTGATCAGAATGGTAGGGAGGATGAGATTCCGTTCATCTTACGGACAGAATTTGCTTCAACATTCAAAAGAAGTAGCCAAGCTATGTGCTACCATGGCAGCAGAGATGGGTTTGAACGCAAAAATGGCGAAAAGAGCAGGTTTGCTACATGATATCGGAAAAGTCTACCCAGAAGAAGCAGAACTTCCACATGCGATCTTGGGTATGGAGCTGGCGAAGAAATACAAGGAGCATCCAGAAGTATGTAATGCTATCGGAGCTCACCATGATGAAATCGAAATGACGTCTATGATTTCACCGATCGTACAGGCTTCAGATGCGATTTCTGGTTCTAGACCAGGTGCAAGAAGGGAAATCATGGACAGCTATATCAAGAGATTGAAAGATCTTGAAGATTTGGCATTGAGCTTTGATGGAGTAAACAAATGCTTTGCGATGCAAGCAGGTCGAGAATTACGCGTATTGGTAGATGCTGACAATGTGAGTGACCAAACGGCAAGTCAATTGTCTTTTGATATTTCCCAAAAAATCGAAAAAGAGATGCAGTATCCAGGACAGATCAAAATCACCGTAATCAGGGAAATGAGATCTGTGAGTTACGCTAAATAGTCAACGGTCGACCATCAATAGTCAACTGTAATAAAATTAATCTACGGCCTGTGTATTCACAGGCTGTTTTTTTTGTCCCATGGTCCGTGTCCCCACAGACCATTCTCACATTTCAACACCCTTTCCATGGCCTGTGTCCTCACAGACCATATTACACCCTTTCCATGGTCTGTGTCCTCACAGGCCATATTTTTCATATCATTCGATCCATTGTCAGTGTCCTCACAAACCATCTTTTCCCCCCACTCCAATTCATGGTCTGTGTCCTCACAGACCATTTGTATAATATTTTTTTCAACCCGTGTTCTGTGTCTTCACAGAACACACTGTCCCGAGGTTTGTTTCTTCAAAGAGCACATTTTCCCGAGGTCTGTGAGATACAGAACATAATCCATCCTATGTTCTATATCTCAAAGTTCACTTTTGTTATTATTATTACTTTAAAAGCATTTACCACCAGCCTTTTTTATAAATTTTGGTTTATTACTTGCGCTTGTGTTTTATGTGATTGAAGATTAGTTTTTTAAAATAAATATAGAATATTTTTCAAGATATATATGTGATATATTTTTTTAAATCCCTACCTTTGCACCTTCAAAAATAAAAGAATTGCTTTTTCAATATGAAATAGGACAAAAATTTTATTTTACCTATCAATTTATTTTACCTATCAATTTATTCGCTATGAAAGCAAGATTACTATCACTAAAGGTTTGTCTAACCTTTGGCCTAATTGTGGGTTTGTTTCTCAGTTCATGTATAGAGGAAGATCTTGATGAGAAAGAGCAATTGCTAGAATACAGAGTTTATAGTAATACAGAAGGGGCACTTATTTCCCTGACAGATTATAGTTTGACTGTTAAAGATTACTGGGAGAAAAAGTTTGTCACAAAGGGTTATTATGGACAAATAGTAGCTAGATGTGATGATCCTAAAGTTTTGATTACTGCTGAGATTTATGTTGATGGGAAATTAAGAGCCAAAATGGAGAAAAACAGCTATTTAAATTTAACCCATCGTATAAAAGGAAATGGTTATTAGTCCCTAGAACTTAGATTAAATGTAATGTAAAAAAGCCCCTAAAATCATTTTGGGGGCTTTTTCATTATTGATCTACAAATAACCAATAACTTGTTTTGCAAGTTTAGATTCCAATACCATGGTCTGTGTCCTCGCAGAACACTTTATGTTAAATATAAGGAGTATAAGGTAAATAATTAAATAGATGAGATGCTATGATTGTCTCTTTGAGTATAGAAATTTTAGGTATTATGTTTTAACAATTATAAATATGAAGCCAATAAGTATAATAAATATTATCTTACTGATATTTTGTGTGAATTTTAGTTCGTGTACAGAAGATTCTGATAATTACAAGGTAGAGTATAAGGTTTACAGTAACAAAAAAGATATCCCTATAAGACTCTCATCGCCTAAAGTGATAATAATAAAGGATTATTGGGAATACCAAAGTATTGGAATTATAGGAGGGACGGCGCAAATTGAAGCCAGATGTGATGATCAGAATGTGTTAATTACTTGTGAAATTTATATAAATGGCAAATTGAAATCGAAAATGGATGGAAATGGTTTTTCAACAGTTAGAACACGAATTGAGTAATCATAAATGGAAAAGAATTAGATTTTAATTTCTACAATTCTCTCGTCCATGACGTATTGGCTTTAAGCAATTCTGTTATTGTACATAAGTATACAGCAGGTCATGGAAATCTAGGGATAATAGCTAAATAATTAATAGGGTAATTTTATTATATACTTCTAAATTATCAAAATTTAAAAATTACATTATGAGATTCAAAGGTATAAAAGTTTTATCATTGCTATTGATTTTCTTAATCATGGGTTCATGTATAGAGGAAGATCTTGATGAGAAAGAGCAATTGCTAGAATACAGAGTTTATAGTAATACAGAAGGGGCACTTATTTCCCTGACAGATTATAGTTTGACTGTTAAAGATTACTGGGAGAAAAAGTTTGTCACAAAGGGTTATTATGGACAAATAGTAGCTAGATGTGATGATCCTAAAGTTTTGATTACTGCTGAGATTTATGTTGATGGGAAATTAAGAGCCAAAATGGAGAAAAACAGCTATTTAAATTTAACCCATCGTATAAAAGGAAATGGTTATTAGTCCCTTAACTTAGATTAAATGTAATGTAAAAAAGCCCCTAAAATCATTTTGGGGGCTTTTTCATTATTGATCTACAAATAACAAATAACTTGTTTTGCAAGTTTAGATTCCAATACCATGGTCAGTGTCCCCACAGACCATTCTCTTTTTTTTAACAACATGTTCTGTGTCCTCACAGAACACTTTTGTCGATAAAAAGATGTGTAATTTAAATGGCTTTTGGAGACACAGCAAATGTTTAAAATCAAATAACAATTTTTTTAGTCAGTTTACTTTTTCTATTTTAGTAAAAATTACTAATCCACCTAACAGCTCTTTTTAATGTTTGTACTTACGCATTTATTCTTCAGTATTGGTGAGGTTTTTTATTCTTCTTACAAAAACCTTAAGGTTCGATTAGCCAAGAAAAAATTATCTGAACAAGATAAAAACATCTTAAAAAATCTCTTTCCCTACTATGCGAATTTGGATGCAGGCCATAAACAAGAGTTTATAGAAAAGGTAGAGTGGTTTATAGCTGAGAAAAATTTTTTACCACGAGGAGAGTTGAGAATGGTTACGCAAGAGATGGAACTATTGATCTCAGCCACAGCGGTGATGGTTACTTTTGGATTTCCAGGAGTAACTTTAAAACATTTCAAAAAAATACTGATTTATCCTGATTCCTATTATTCAACGATTAATAAACAATTTCATCAAGGAGAAGTCAATCCAAAGTTAGGAATCATTGTATTGTCTTGGGAGAATTTTGTAAAAGGATTCATTGATCTACAGGATGGGATAAATCTAGGGATTCATGAAATCGCGCACGCTATGAAGCTCGAAAATCAAATTCATTATAACAGTGAGAGTAATTTCTTCAATCCAACACTTTGGGGACGATACGCTGAAAATGCAGCTCTGGAAATAGAGAAGATCCTAAATGGAGAAGAGACTATTTTTCGCTCCTCTGCAGCAAACAATCAACACGAGTTTTTTGCAGTTGCCTTGGAAGTATTTTTCGAAAGGTCAGTCGAACTCAAAAGCTACAATCAAAGACTCTATCAATCTTTGGTCTACTTGCTGAGGCAGGATCCAATTGTATTGGGCCGAGAGGTTTAACTCAAATTGTTTACAAGCGGTATTGTTATCTTTTTGATTTATTGTGACTTTTGGTGTTATAAATTCTTCTTTTATGAAAATATTCAAAAGCTTACTATCACTCGCTCTATCGTTTCTTTTTGTCCAAGTTTCTGCTCAGGAAATCAAACCATCTTACAAAACAGCTGTAGAAAAACTAGCAAAGAAAAAAGAAGTTCAGGATGCTTTTGCTTACATCCTTGAGATTGATGAGCAAACGATAGCTGATATGATCACTTTGACAGAGATTCCTGCACCATCTTTTGAGGAAGCAGCAAAAGGTCTCGTTTTCGCAGAAATGCTTCGGAATGCTGGAGCTGATTCCGTTTGGATCGATGAGGTGGGCAATGTCATCGCATTGAGAAAAGGTAAGAAGTCGGATAAAACGATTGTGATCGATGCGCATTTGGATACTGTTTTTCCAATGGAGACTGATGTAACGGTGAAGCAAAGAGGTGATACATTATATGCGCCTGGAATAGCTGATGCCAACCGTTCTTTGGCCATGTCTATTGCCTTGATGAAGACGCTTGTACATCAGAATATCAAGACAATACATGACTTATGGTTTGTAGGTTCCGTTGGAGAAGAAGGGCTTGGAGATTTGAAAGGGATGAAACACCTTTTTAGAGAAGGAGGCCATACAATTGATGCTTTTATCGCTATTGATGGAGGAGGGATAGATGGTATCGTCAATGGAGGAATCGGCTCTCTTAGGTACAGAGTTACTTTCAAAGGTTCAGGAGGACATTCCTATGGCGCTTTTGGAATAGGGAATCCTCACAATGCCTTAGCCAATGCGATTTCTAGTTTTGTTCCGAAGGCCGATCTGTTTACCAAAGAAGGAATCAGAACAACTTATAGCGTGTCAGTCCTAGGAGGAGGGACTTCTGTGAATTCTATTCCTTATGAATCTTGGATGCTCGTCGATATGAGGTCGGAAAGCCAAGAAAGACTACAAGGAATCAAGAATTTATTTCTGGAATCAATTGAAGAAGGTTTAGAAAAGGAAAACAGCATTATTCGCAGTGGGGATTCTTTGACAGTAGATATAGAAAATGTAGGAGATAGACCTAGTGGACTGCTTGAATCAGAACACTCTTTGGTCCAACAATCGATGGCAGTTGCGAATTACCTTACAGGAAAGCAGTCAAGATTAAGTTCTAGCTCTACGAATAGTAATGTGGCCTTTTCATTAGGAATTCCAGCAGTGACAATCGGAAGAGGAGGGCAGGCCGGAGGCGGGCACAGTCTAGATGAGTGGTTCCTCAACAAAGATGGCTATCTCGGTCTTCAGAATGCTTTATTATTGATTTTGATGCAAGGGGAATATTAAGAAAGTATGATGTTCAAAAACAGAAATCCCAAGCTTAATCAAGCTTGGGATTTCTGTTTTTAAAGACTTTTTATTTCCATTTATTTCACGAAGTATATTTCTACTTTATTTCGCTACACTAACTTCAATTTCACTTCCTCTCCACCTCTCTCAAATTTTCCAGCTTTTTGTTTCTCAGGAATCCATTGATATCCTCGAAGTGTTCTTTGACCCGCTTGTTGCCAAATTCGAAAACTTTGGTCACCAACCCATCCAAGAAATCCCTATCGTGGGAAACAACGATCAAAGTTCCATCAAAAGCTTTTAGCGCATCCTTGATGATGTCTTTGGTTTTCATATCCAAATGATTGGTAGGTTCATCGAGAATCAAGAGATTGACAGGTTCCAGCAAAAGTTTGATCATTGCCAATCTGGTTTTTTCTCCTCCGGAAAGCACTTTTACCTTTTTGTTGATATCATCGCCTTTGAACATAAATGCTCCCAAGAGATCCTTTATTTTTCCCCTGATTTCTCCTACAGCGATTTGGTCGATCGTATCGAAAATCGTCAGGCTTTCATCCAATAGCGAAGCTTGGTTTTGGGCAAAATAGCCGATCATGGCATTGTGTCCCAATTCACATTTTCCTTCAAAGTCTATTTCTCCCATGATGGCTTTGATCATGGTTGATTTTCCTTCACCATTTTTTCCTACGAAAGAAACTTTCTGGCCTTGTTCGATGGTCATACTTGCATCTTTGAAGACTACATGATCGCCATAGGTTTTTGTGAGCTCTTCTACGATGACTGGGTATTTTCCAGACCTCGGGGATGGAGGGAAACGCAATTTCAAAGCAGAAGAATCAACTTCATCCACTTCTACGATATCCAACTTCTCCAACATCTTCACTCGAGACTGTACTTGCAAAGTCTTGGAGTAAGTGCCCTTAAATCTTTCTATGAATTGAGTTGTCTCAGCAATAAATTTCTGCTGCTCGTCGAATTGCTTCTGCTGTTGCTCTCTTCGCTCTTTTCTCAACTCCAAATAATGGGAATACTTGGCTTTGTAGTCATAGATTCTTCCCATCGTCACTTCGATGGTTCTATTGGTGATATTATCCACAAAAGCCCTATCGTGAGAAATTACCACCACTGCTTTTGCTTTTTCCGTCAGAAAATCCTCTAGCCACTGAATGGACTCGATATCCAAATGGTTGGTAGGTTCATCCAAAAGTATCAAGTCTGGTTTCTGCAAAAGGATCTTAGCAAGTTCAATTCTCATTCTCCATCCGCCAGAGAATTCCTTGGTTGATCTTGTGAAATCAGCCCTTTCAAACCCTAATCCCAAGAGTACTTTCTCTACTTCAGCTTCATAATTGACTTCTTCTATAGCATAAAACTTTTCACTCAATTCAGAGACTTGTTCGATGATCTTGTAATATTCTTCCGAATCGTAATCAGTCCTAACGGTGAGTTCCTCGTTCAGTCTGTCAATTTCTGTTTTCATATCCAGGTATGAGGCAAAAGCTTTGGAGGTTTCTTCCATCACAGTGCAATCATCTGAGGTGAGTAAATGCTGGGGAAGGTAGGCAATCACTGCGTCTTTTGGGGCAGAAACGCCACCTTTAGTAGGTTTGGTCGCTCCAGCTATGATCTTGAGCATGGTGGATTTTCCGGCTCCATTTTTACCCATCAGGGCTATTTTGTCATTCTCGTTGATGGAGAAAGAAACATCGCTAAACAATGCCGATCCGCCATGTAATACCGCTATATTATCTACTGAAATCATGAAATTCGAATTTGAAGATGCAAATGTAAGGAATTGAATCAAAATGTACTTCTTTTTTCGATATTCGTAGGGGATTCAATAGGATGGTGTATTGGTTGTTTCAAAAACATTTTTGAATCATAATTCCGGAATTTTCTAAGGAATTATAAAGTACAAATAGATTGAACAAGAAAAATTGTTTTTTTGATTTTCGGTTTGTTGGTAAGAGCATGTACTGCTAGTGTGATCCATGTTTTACTTTCTTCCAAGTCACAATTCATCAGTGTAATTTACTTTTTCAAATCTATCAAAAATCAAAATTAAGACAAGAGGATTTTATCTTATGTTTTCGCTCTTAAAAAGACATATTGAATTATATGATTTTCCGTAGTGACACCAAATGGTAAGTATATCACTCAAAATTATGCGAATATATCGGCAACAGCTTACACTCATCTGACCATACTTGATTGAAATGAACTTAAAACAACATTATTATTGGCTACTGGTGTAAAATCGGATATACACATTGAATCATGAGGATGGGGTTTTAAATATTTTTTTGGAATGGAATTTGCAATAAATTACATAACTAAAAAAAAAATTCAATATGAACAACAGAGAGAAATTAGAAAAAATGGACAGGGCGTTGAGGATGTTGGAAGATTTGAAAAATAGCCAGGTAGCCATGATTGAGAAGTCTTCTAAGCTTCAAATGGATGCGATGGAATTCAATTTTTCAGAAATGGAAAAAAACATGGGAGATCTTTTTAGTAGATACAATGACTCCTTAGATTTGGTAAACACCGAATTGGAACGATTTGAAATCAAAAGAAACCAGTTTGAGCAAGAGCACGGATTGGACAAGATCGAAGAATAACAACGAGATTTTAAAAAAAAAAGCCGTTTTGAGAGTTCAAAACGGCTTTTTTATGTTTTTGGGTGGCTTAAGCTTCAACACCAAGTGCTTTGGCCATTACAGCTCCTATTTCCGCTGGAGATTCAGCTACATGGATTCCGTTTTCTCTCATGATTCTCATTTTGGCTTCTGCTGTATCATCAGCTCCACCTACGATAGCACCAGCATGTCCCATTCTTCGTCCTGGAGGGGCAGTCTGTCCAGCGATAAACCCTACCACTGGTTTTTTATTACCTGTTTCTCTGATCCATCTTGCAGCATCCGCTTCATAATTTCCTCCGATCTCGCCAATCATTACGATGGCGTCAGTTTCAGGGTCTTCCATTAATAGTTGAACAGCATCTTTTGTAGATGTTCCAATTATCGGATCACCACCAATGCCGATGGCAGTAGAAACACCCAAACCTGCTTTAGCCACTTGATCCGCAGCCTCGTAAGTCAAAGTTCCAGATTTGGAAACAATTCCGATTCTACCTTTTTTGAATACAAAACCAGGCATGATACCTACTTTGGCTTCTCCAGGAGTGATTACACCTGGACAGTTAGGGCCGATCAAAGTAGCTCCTCGTTCTTTAATATATGGTTTTGCTTTCATCATATCAGCCACAGGAATACCTTCTGTGATAGCAATGATTACTTTGATGCCAGCGTCGGCAGCTTCCATGATCGCATCAGCGGCGAATGCCGGTGGAACGAAAATGATTGAAGTGTCTGCACCAGTCTTGGTAACTGCTTCTTCAACTGAATTGAACACAGGCTTCTCCAAGTGCTTAGAGCCACCTTTACCTGGCGTCACTCCTCCCACTACGTTTGTTCCGTATTCTATCATTTGCTGTGCATGGAAAGATCCTTCAGATCCTGTAAAACCCTGCACAATCACTTTTGAATTCTTATTGACTAATACACTCATGTTGCGATATTTAAAGTTTGCCACAAAAATAAAGGAATATGCCCTTACTTAAAAAGAAAATGGAAACAATATCCATTTAATTTACACTCTGCATAACTTTTTATAATTTAGAGGGTGCTTAAAGGCTATTATGAAAAAAATCACCCTGTTTATTATCTGCTTTATCACCTACGGTGTTGTTATTTCACAATCATTTCAGTTCAATAGACAGATCAAAGGTGTCGAATTGACAACTGATAACGTTCATGGGATTATTCAGGATGACAAAGGAATGGTGTGGTTCAATACTAATGATGGCGTGTTTTATTCAGATGGGATCGCTACTTACCCTATTCCTGAGGGAATTTCCAATCAACTTACCAATAAGGTAAAGCTGCTCAAGGATGATGATGGGTACATTTGGATAGCAAATCAAATTAAAGAAGCAAAAGCGTTTTTCTTTGATGGAGATAAATGGCACGAACAGCTTTTGCCTGAAAAAATCAGGAATAAAGATGGAGTTCCATACATCGAATTTGCAGTAGTGGGAAAGGGTAGTGGCAAGAAATTATTCCTGATTTTTTCCAAAGAAGCTTTTTACTCCGATTTCAATTCCCAAAACTGGGATCGGTTGGAAATTGATTTTTTCAAAGAAGGTTGGCTCAGATCGGTGTATGAGGATAAAGGCAAAGTCTATTTGTATTTTGATTTGTCTACCTTCTTGTTGGAAGATGGTGATTTGGTGGATGTCAAACCTAAAGGGATAGAACTACCTTCAAAAATAACAAATATTGCTTATTGTGAAGAAAGTAGGTCTTATTATTACTTGGGGAAGGATTTTCTGGCTTCAGGTTCTGAGTTTATGCAAGTCGATGAAATCATTCATAAAGGGTTTTTGAATGATATTTTCAGTGCTGTTGATTATAGTTCCTTACAAATAAGAGAAGGGAAGGTTTATTACTTTTTCAATTCCCAATTGCATAAATATTCTCCTATTTCTAAGCAAATTCAGGAAATAAGTGCAGCGGATGCAATAAAATCAATCAGTATTTATTCTGCACTTGTCGATAGGGAGGGGATTGTCTGGATTGGTACGCATAGAGGTCTCGTAAATATCAATTCACTAAAGTTCCTGAATTATGATTCCAAAATCCTTTTGGACGATGAAGTTACAGCGATCAAAAAATTAGATGATAACAAGTATTTGATAGGTTTTAATAGCGGGATACAACTTTTTGATAATGGGTCATTAAAAACACTGCTTCAAAATGAAGGTTTTGCACAACAGCCAAGAAACAGGATAACAAATTTTGCTCAAGATAAAAATGGAATAATCTGGTTTTCATCGAACCTTGCGGGGGTTGGTAGATTTGATCCAAAAACAAATTCACTCAAGTATGAAGAAAGTCCTTTGGGTAAATTTGTTACCGCAGTAAGTATAATTGAGGATAGTTTGGTCGTGGTAAGCAGAGATAAAGTTTACCTTTCTCATATTAGCAATAGCAACTCAGGTCATTTTTCAAATGACATCACAGACTCAATTTTGGATGGGTTCAATCAAGATGAGATTTTCCTTAGAAAAATAGGGAAACTTAAAGATGGTAGGTTGATATTTATGCAGGGCGGAAACACCTTTGTCCAGGCAGCATTTATGGAGACAGCAAACTTTTTAAATGTCATCGGCTTTGATTATTTAGAGATTGACAATAAGATATACCTTGGTACTGAGACTGGACTGAAAATTTATGAAGATGGGGAAATGAAACTTTTCGAATTGAATGGACAGTCAATTTTGAGGCCTGTCTATGCATTGCATATTGACAAAAACCAAAATATCTGGGCGGGGACAGACCAAGGTGTGTTTGTGGTAAGCGAAGACAATATTGTGAATTATGATGAAAAAAGCGGTTTGGCTGGATCAGAGATTAACAGAGGGGCTTTGGTAGATGGTGACAAAGGAGAGATATTCATTGGAACCCAACGCGGTCTTTCGATTTATTACGAAGATGAAGAGGATCGGAGGGTGATCAAACCAATTACAGAGATATTGGGGATAAATCTCTTGAACAAAGAAAAACCATTTCCAGATTCCAACAAGATCCAATATGAAAACAATTCCATAGAAATCAAATATAGAGCGGTCAGCTTTCTTCAAAACTCCAATTTGACAGTTAGATACAAGTTGGAAGGATACCATGCAAATTGGCAAGAAATAATAAATCCACGATCTAATACGCTTGTATTCAATAATCTGCCACCAGGTGATTACCAGTTTAAGTTGCAGGCAAGTTTAAGGGGAGTGTTTGATGATGGATATATATCAAGTGAACCATTTACCATCCAAAAGCCGATCTACCTTCAGATTTGGTTTGTTATTTCTTTACTCTTGTTGTTTTTTGGTATAGGTTTTTTGTTGAATGCTTTTATGACGCAATGGAGAAAGCAGAGTATCCTAAAGCAAACCATCGATGAAAAAACCAAGCAAGTTGTAGTAAGTGAGAATCAATTTAGGAATGTATGGAACAGTTCAGCGGATGGTTTGTTGCTTTCGGTAGAAGGAGGGAAAATAATCACAGTAAATCCAAGTTTTGCGAAATTAGTTGGGTTTTCTATGGAAGAATTAAGTGAGATGTATGTCAAAGATATTTATACTGACCCTGATTATTACAAAAATCAAAAAGATAGTATAATTGAGTTTTTGGACCGAAATCAAGATCAAGGAGTTACTTTTGAGATGGAAATGCCATTGAAAAATGGGACAAGGTATGTTGAAATTTACATAACGCGCCTGAATACAGAATTTGAAGAAAGACAAATAATGCTGTCAGTATTTAGAGATGTAACAGACAAGAAGAACTACGAAAAAGGGTTGGAACAGGCAAAAGTAAAAGCTGAAGAAGCAAATAAGCTAAAGTCCAATATCTTATCCAACATGAGCCATGAAGTACGCACACCACTGAACGGCATACTGGGAAGTACCGAAAATATAATGGATAAGTGGGGTGGCGATCCAGAATTAGTCTCACAGCTAGAGATAATTTATGAATCTGGTGAGAGGCTGCTAAGTACTATTAATAGTATTTTGGACATGGCAAAGATAGAGGCTAATAAGTTTGAAGTCATTTACAAAGAAGCGAATGTCAATGACTTTGTAGGAAAAGTTCTATTGCCACTAAAGACACTTGCAATCAAAAAAGGTTTATTGCTTTCTACAAAGTTTGAAACAAAGTCATTTGTGGGTATTATAGACCAGCGATATTTGGGGATGATCATCAATAACTTGGTGGGCAATGCAATCAAATATACAGATGAAGGACTGATTTCTATAAAAGTCAGGAAATTCAATGAAAGTCTTGTTTTTGAGGTTTTTGATAATGGAATTGGAATGACAGAAGATTTTATGAAAAAACTTTTTAGGCCCTTTGAGCAGGAAAGTGGAGGGTATGACCGTAAATATGAAGGAACAGGACTTGGGCTTACAATCACAAAAAACCTCGTAGACATTCTCAACGGTACGATACATATAGAAAGTACAAAAGGGAAGGGGACTTATGTAAAGGTCGAATTGCCTTTAGGTAAAATTTGATTTTAGTAAACGATTTAATCTTGTAATTTGCATCCAGATTTAAAAGCCACTTATGTTTCCATTAAGGATATTAATTACTGAAGACGATCATGTGTCTGCACTTCTTCTAAAAAAGGCACTTGAGAAAAACAATCATGAAATCATTGGTATTTCTGACTCTGGTGAAAAAGCTTTGGAGATTTTAGCTGAGCATCAAGCAGATATCGTGATGATGGATATCAATCTGTCAGGAGAGCTCGATGGAATCAAAACTACAGAGATTATCAATGAAAAGTATGATATACCTGTAGTCTATCTGAGTGCAAGTTCGGATTCCGAAACACTTACCAAAGTAGTAGGGACCAACCCAAGTGCTTATGTCATCAAGCCTTTCAATATCCGAGAGTTGAATATGGTCATCGAATTGGCGATTTTCAAAGACAGGAAAGAGAAAGAACTTCAGAAACTCAATAATGAATTAGAAGAGAAGGTCAGGCAAAGAACGGCTGATCTTCATGAAGCAAATAAAGAGCTCACAAGAGCTTTGGAGAAAGAACGGGAAATTGGTGAGCTTAAATCAAGAATAGTGTTAAACGTATCTCATGGTTTCAAAACCCCATTGACTTCAATATTGAGTTCTGCCCAATTACTTCAATTGTATGCGGAAAAAGAACATCCCTTCAAGCAAAAAATCGGTAAACATGCCCAAAAAATTGAAAATTCCGTTAGAAGTTTGAATAACCTCCTCACCTCAGTCTTGTTCTTCGGAAAGGCGGATGCCAACAAGATTGATTTTAACCCGAAGAAAATGTTTATGGCGGCATTCATCAATGAAGTGGTGGATGTAGTAAAAGCAGGTTCTGAAAATGATGTAAAGATTAACTTGAAAATTGGAAAAATTCCCAAAACCATCACTTCGGATGTTGAGCTACTTTATCAGATTTTTGAGAATTTGCTTTCAAATGCCGTAAAGTATTCAAAAGACGGACAAGAAGTGGACTTTTCTATATGGGAAGAGGATGATATGCTCAAATCTGAAATTAAAGATTACGGGATCGGAATTCCTCACAAAGAGCAAGATCAATTGTTTGATAGGTTCTTTAGAGCTAAAAACGTAGGGATAATTGAAGGCTCGGGACTCGGTCTTTCTATTGTAAAAAAATGTATCGATGTGTTAAAAGGAGAAATCAAATTTGAAAGTAACC
Organism: Belliella calami; assembly: GCF_022549695.1. Classification (GTDB taxonomy): domain Bacteria; phylum Bacteroidota; class Bacteroidia; order Cytophagales; family Cyclobacteriaceae; genus Belliella; species Belliella calami. The sequence goes on from NZ_JAKZGS010000021.1 coordinate 53,847, forward strand.
CGGGAAAGGGGACAAAGTTTATAGTCACTATTCCAGTAAAAAAATAACTATGTTATCAGTAAAAAACATTCAATTCCAATACAATCCAGATTTAAAGTTTCAAGTTCCAGACATTTCTATGTCTGCTGGAGATGAACTTTTGATCTTGGGCAAATCAGGGAGCGGAAAGACCACCATACTAAATATTCTTGGGGGCCTTCTAAAGCCTCAGTCAGGGGAAATTCTACTAAATAATACAAAGCTTAATCTTCTTAAGGGGGCTGAATTGGATAAATTTAGAGGGAAAAATATTGGTATTGTTTTTCAAAAACCACATATCCTAGCCCCATTGACTGTAGAAGAAAACCTCAAATTGGCTAATTTCTTTGTAGGTGAAAAAGGTGATCAAAACCTGAATTTGCTCAAAGAGCTCGGGATCTTTGACAAAAGAAAAGCCAAGGTAAATACATTGAGCGAAGGGGAAGCCCAGCGGGTGTCCATTGCAAGGGCACTTGCCAATCATCCAAAATTGATATTGGCAGATGAGCCTACAGCGAGCCTTGATGACGAAAATGCTCAAGCTGTCATCAGACTTCTGCAAGAGCAAGCAAAAAAACACAATGCTGCTCTGATCATTGTCACACATGATCAGCGCGTGAAAGATCATATTTCGAACCATTTAATCATGGGAGGTCTATCATGAATATGTTGAAATTAAGTTGGAAATATTTGATCGCTAAGCCTTTGAACACGGGTTTGAATATACTTTTGTTGGCGCTTGGATTATCTATTATTACTGTTCTGATTTTGATCCAAGATCAGTTTGAGAATAAGATGACAAAAGATGCAGAAGGCATAGACTTGGTAGTGGGTGCAAAAGGGAGTCCGCTCCAATTGATTCTTTCAAGTGTTTATCATATTGATTATCCTACAGGAAATATTGATATGAAAGACGCAAAAGCGCTTGAAAAAAATAGGCTTGTAAAGAAAATTATCCCGCTGGGAATGGGAGACAATTATCAAGGATACAGGATTGTAGGTACCAATCATGATTATTTGCAGCTTTACGATGCAGGTTTTGATACTGGAAAAGAATGGATGAAGCCTTTTGAAGTTGCTTTAGGCTTCGAAGTTGCTAAAAAATTGAATCTAAAGGTTGGAGATTCTTTTGTCGGTTCCCATGGCATAGGAAGTAGTAGCCATGAGCATGATGAACATCCTTATATTGTCACAGGTATTCTTTCCCAAAAAGACAATGTTTTGGATAAGTTGATTTTGACAAGTATAGAGTCCGTATGGTATTCGCATGACGAAGGTCATGATCATGATAAGTTTGAAGCAGATGTAAGCATCTCCGGCTTTCCGGATACAGAAGAAGACAGAGAAGTTACTTCCTTGCTTTTGCAGTATAGAAATCCTATCGCTGCTGTCCAGTTGCCAAGATTTATCAACAGCAAAAGTGCTCTTCAAGCAGCTTCTCCATCATTTGAGATTTCGAGATTATTTGAGCTTCTCGGAGTTGGTGTCAAATTGATTCAAGGTTTGGCAGTAGCGATTATCATTATTGCTGGCTTGGGTATATTTATAGCCTTGTTCAATTCCCTGAAGGAAAGAAAATATGACCTTGCAGTGATGAGGACTTTAGGAGCTTCAAGTATTCAATTGTTTGTACATATCGTCTTGGAAGGAGTGATCCTGACATTGTTGGGAGCTATCCTCGGAATTGTGATTGGCCATGGCTTTTTGGCTGTACTCGTAATGCAGAATGAACAAGGTGCCATCAGTGGATTGAGTGCGGCAGTATTCTTGCAAGAAGAATTGTGGATAATTGCTTTTGCAGTGATAGTAGGCTTTGTTGCTTCATTGATTCCTGCTTGGACAGCTTATCAGACCGATATAGCCAAACAGCTTACAAAGTCTTAAACAAAATAGTGTAAATTTGTCAACCCAAAGAGAACAACTAGAGATACAATGAAATTAAAACAGACATTTATAATATTGGCATTGGTGTTCAGCACTTCCATTGCATGGGCACAATCTTCACCCAATGTGTGGAGAGATTTGTCAGAAGTGACATATAAGATTGGAGAAGATGATTTCGGGGAATTGTACATCCCAGTATTCAGTTCCAAGATCAAAGGTATAGAAGGAAAAGTAGTGGAAGCAGACGGTTACATCATTCCTTTTGAGGGGATGTTCAAGCCAGAGCATATCATTCTATCTTCTTTGCCTTTGGCCGAATGCTTTTTCTGTGGATCAGGCGGGCCTGAGACTGTAATGGAAGTGATGCTGAAAAACCCCATAAAATACACCTCAAAGAGAGTGAAGGTAAGAGGTAAACTGACATTAAATGACAAAGATCCAGAAAAATTAATGTACATCCTTGTTGATGCGGAGCTA
>NZ_JAKZGS010000022.1:0-54624 GCF_022549695.1 Belliella calami
AAATCTTTAAAATTTAATTTGGCCACAAAGTTCGCAAAGGCTCGCAAAGGATTTTTTTGTTATGTTTCTCTGAGGATCAGACTACTTTCCTTGAAAGCCTTGTTTCTCCCCATTGCCAAAACCGCTATATTTTTTTTTTTAAGATAAAAACCTTTGCGTACCCCTGCGTCCATTGCGGCAAATCTTTAAAATTTAATTTGGCCACAAAGTTCGCAAAGGCTCGCAAAGGATTTTTTTTGTTATGTTTCTCTGAGGATCAGACTACTTTCCTTGAAAGCCTTGTTTCTCCCCATTGCCAAAACCGCTTTATTTTTTTTTAAAATAAAAACCTTCGCGCATCCTAGCGTCCATTGCGGTAAATCTTTAAAATTTAATTTGGCCACAAAGTTCGCAAAGGCTCGCAAAGGATTTTTTTGTTATGTTTCTCTGAGGAGCTGATTGCTTTCCTTGAAAGCTTTGTTTCTCCCCATTGCCAAAACCGCTTTATTTTTTTTAAAATAAAAACCTTCGCGCATCCTAGCGTCCATTGCGGCAAAGCTTTAAAATTTAATTTGGCCACAAAGTTTGAAAAGGATCGCAAAGGATTTTTTTTGTTAAGTTTCTCTGAGGAGCTGATTGCTTTCCTTGAAAGCTTTGTTTCTCCCCATTGCCAAAACCGCTTTACTTTTTTTAAAATAAAAACCTTCGCGCATCCTAGCGTCCATTTCGGCAAAGCTTTAAAATTTAATTTGGCCACAAAGTTCGCAAAGGCTCGCAAAGGATTTTTTTTGTTAAGTTTCTCTGAGGAGCTGATTGCTTTCCTTGAAAGCTTTGTTTCTCCCCATTGCCAAAACCGCTTTATTTTTTTTAAAATAAAAACCTTCGCGCATCCTAGCGTCCATTGCGGCTAAAACTATTTAAATCAATTATAGAAAATCCACGTCTACACTAAAAGGATACTTCATCAAATACTGCAATGCATCTTCGATCAATAAATCTTCAAACAATACTTTGTATAGATTCTCTGTTATTGGGGCTCGCATTCCTGTTCCTTCCACAAACGTTTTCATCAACCTGACCGTATTGATACCTTCGGCAACTTCAGACATGGTATTTTGGATTGTTTCAAGGCTTTCACCCTGGGCAAGTCTATAGCCCACTGTGTAGTTTCGCGACAAGGTGGAATTGCAAGTAGTCACAAGATCACCGATTCCGGCCAATCCGACAAAAGATTTTAAACTTCCCCCCAAGGCGTTGCCAAGATAGATCAATTCTACCATTCCTCGTGAGATCAACAGACCCTTGGCATTTTCACCCAAACCCAAACCAGCTAAGGCACCTGAAGCGATAGCAATGATGTTTTTCAAAACCCCACTTAGCTCCACCCCAATGATGTCAGAGTTTCCATAGACCTGGAATTTATCCGAACGGAGTAGATTTTGTCCTTGATGGATTACTTCATTGTATTTGCTAGCCACCACAGTAGCTGCTGGTTGGCCTTTCGAAAGTTCCTTTGCCAAATTTGGACCAGCAAGACAACCTACCCTAACCACTACTGTCTCTTTCAAAATCACTTCACTCATAGTCAAGATGTTTTCACGACTGATCACTTTCATATCTGAAAGTGATTTCCCGTTTGGCAGGTTGAGGCAAAGTCCCTTCGTACCATGGATGATGATATGGTAAGGATAAAGATATGGAGAAAAAGCTCTAACAACCTCCTGAAATGCACTAGAAGGAACCATGAAGAATAGAATTTCACATGATTTGCAAAGCATTTCTGGATCTTGGGTGGCAATTATATTTTCACTGACAGGCTGCCCATCAATACTATGGTTTTGGTTGATTTCATCCACAAGATCGGCCCTTCTCGCATAAGCAACTACAGGGTTTTTCTCTGCAAGCATTCTCGCTATCGCAGTTCCGAAACTACCTAAACCAACGACACCTACTGTTTTTTCTTCAGAAGAGTTTTTCAAGGTCATATCCGTCTAGTCTGTTATGGTAAAAATACAAAAGACTCATGTCTTCTGTGATGATATTTCCTTCGCTGTTTTTCACCAAAGGTCGTTTTGCATGATACATTCCTACATTGTCTAAGCCGTGGCTTATAATTTCATCAATTCCTCTTCTCAAATGGGGAGCTACATGGATTTTGTTGTTAGCTTTCAATTCAAATATCTGATCGAGTACACGCTGCACTTCCTGTTTGAATTCTTCGTAATCCAAAACGATATCTTCTTCAGGTAGTCTCAATAAATTGAAAAGGTCAAGTTTTTTGTTCTGCTTTTTGATCATCTGGAAGGCTGTGAAAGCAACCAAATGAGAGCTAAACACCCTATTGATGATGTGAAATTCCTCTACGATTCTATTTCCTAATCTGTTGGTGTACTCTTCCTCCCGCTGTGTATCTAGATTTACCTCACCATTGCTGATAAAATAATCTCGGGTTTCGATGGTCCTGCCATTCTTGTCCATGCTATTTCCATCTTTATCAACATAATGACCCAAGACATCCATTGCTTTTCCTACTGATACAGAAATATCAGATCCTTTTGTGAAGAATTTGAAGAGGAATTTTGAAATTTTGTAAGAAGTGGAAAACTCATCCGATTCGGCATAATATCTTTCTTGACCAGTTATGCTGAGGTATTCTTTGATCAGACTTGGTGCTTCCAGTACGAAATGATAGTTGATGGTCACAGGAACGATAAATACCTTTCCACTGATATCATTGATTCCTTTCTGATAATTGGCTCTTTGTGCTTCTATAGCTGTACTTAGAAGTCCTAGTTTGAGTTTGGATTCTATTTTTCCACTTCTGGATCTTGTACCTCCAGGAAAGAAAAGACTATGTACGCCAAACTGTATTGCTTCTGAAGAATATGTCTTCAAAGTTTCTAGGTAGGGAAGGTTCTTTTTTCGTCTATCAACTTTATAAGCACCAAGAGAATTCATGAAATAGGCAAAGATGTCGATATTGAAAAGGTTCAACCCTGCACCATATATAAATGGAGGAAGTCCCAAAACAGAAATGATCCAACCTATCAAGATACTGTCAAGATTGGAGAAATGTGTTGGAACCATAATAATCGTGCCTTTGGAAGCCAAGTCCCTAAGCTGCTCTGTTTCACCAATAGTTTGGATTTTGTCCTGAAGTGAATATTGATTGCTAAAGAGCCTTTTGATACCCTTTACCCGCGCTGCATTCAGCAACCTTGCAAAACCTGAAGTGATGATGCTTCGGGTAAACTTATAATGCGTGTGCTTGAAATTACTTGCTATTTCTTCTGCATAACGCATCGTAATTTCGTCCAAAATGGCGATATACTTCTTTTTTTTCTCAATTTTAGGAGTAGAAATATCGGCACTAAGCTGCAAAAGTGAACCTTTGACATTATTCCAGAACTCATAATCATCATCAGGATCTACAGCCCAAGGGTTTTGCTTGATTCGTAGTTTTTCCCTGTACAAGGTTGTTTCCAACTCTTCTTTGAGGACGGCAACATTTCCCCCGGTAAGTCCCAAAATTCTTTTCTTACTGGCCTCAGCCACACTTTTCACGAATTCTTTCCTGCTTTTGCTGAGTTTGACTACAGGCCATTCATCCTTTTGAGGGAGAATGGGGTCGTATTTATGTTTGATATAGTCGTCGGTCAAGGCTTTCAGGTTTTAGATTAAAAACAAAGATAACAAAAATAAGATTTGACAATTTGTCAATTTAGACAAAGTAAGTCGGTTTTTACCAAACGATTTTGCTTTTGAGTAGTTTCATTATGGAATTATTAAACCAACGGCTTTGTCGAACATGGAATCCGTCGTATTATTGCAGCACCAAAGCGCTATGAAGCCTGACCTCAAACAAATACAACAGCCCATTGCCACTGAAATGGTGGAGTTCGAGAAGAAGTTTAGAGACTTTATGAAAAGTAAGGTCAAACTTCTCGACCATATCACCAGTTACATTGTCAAAAGAAAAGGGAAGCAGATGCGTCCTATGTTTGTATTTCTGACTGCTGGAGTAAGCGGACAGATTACAGAAGCGTCTTATCGTGGAGCAGCCTTGATTGAATTGTTGCATACAGCCACGCTTGTGCATGATGATGTAGTGGATGATGCGAATTATCGTAGAGGATTTTTTTCGATCAATGCCCTTTGGAAAAATAAAATCGCTGTACTTGTTGGAGATTACCTCTTGTCTCGAGGGCTTTTATTGAGTGTTGATAATGGAGATTTTGAATTGCTTCGGATAGTATCACATGCAGTAAGGGAAATGTCGGAGGGAGAATTGCTCCAAATCGCAAAAGCCAGAAAACTTGATATTACAGAAGAAGTCTATTACAAAATCATCAGACAGAAAACCGCTAGTTTGATTGCTTCTTGCTGTGCTGTTGGCGCTGCTACTTCAGGGGCAAATCCTGAATTTGTGGAGAAAATGCGTGATTTTGGAGAGAAAGTGGGGATGGCCTTTCAGATCAAAGATGACCTTTTTGATTATGGTGAAGACGAAATCGGCAAACCTGTGGGGATTGATATCAAGGAGAAGAAAATGACACTTCCTCTGATCTATGCCTTAAATAATGCTTCATGGCTGGATAAGAAAAAAATTATCTACCTGATCCGCAACAAAAACGAAGACAAAAAAGCAGTCAATGAAGTTATAGACTTTGTAAAGAAATCAGGTGGGCTAGATTATGCCAATAAAGTGATGAATACTTATTTTGAAGAATCATTGGCATTACTAAATGAATTTCCTGATTCTGAATACAAGACTTCACTGGAAGGGTTGGTGAGATATACTATTGAGAGAAAGAAGTAATTTCGTTTTTTTTAGCTTTCTTTCAATATCAATTATTTCATTTTATTTCTAAATTGACAGCCAGTTTGGTGCTAGTTTTAAATGTCGATTTTAGTTTTGTTTCCTTAATCCGATTTTATGAAAGAGAATTCCGATGAGTTGGGCTGGTTTAGAAAGTTGCAGAAAAACAGCTGGAATCCAGAAGTCATTATTTCTGGCTTTGCCTTGGCTTTTATCCTTGTTTTCCCAAAAAGTCTATATGAATTTGCTGCAAAGATAATTCAAGATTGGGGAGTTAATTATCTCGGAGGACTTTTAGTGTTGATTTATTCTTCTTTTTTACTTAATGTATTCAAGATATTTTTGATAACTCACCTGGCGCTTAGGTTTGTCTGGACAGGAATGCTTGGTGTAAGTTATGCATTTCCTGAAGGAGTGATCAATGAAAGGCTGCCTTCTTATGTCAAAGGTTTTGAATTTGGAAATCTAAAGGATTACACTTTAAAGCTTGAAAGGATTTGCAGTTTGTTTTTTGGGATCCCTACCTATTTAGCATTTATTTTTATACCAATCACGTTGTATTTGGGTGTTCTGATTACAATTTATAAGCTCCTTGATCTAAGTTTTTTCATGTTTTATATCTTATTTATGGTGTCAATTTTACTTTTTGTAATTTATGGATTAGTCATAAGTAAGCTTAAAAAAAATGTCAAGGCCAAAAATCTCTTTAGTACTCTTGGGGCTGTATATCAGAGCAATTTGGGTAACCTAAGGTTTAATTTTGTTCAGTTGCTTATTTTCCTTGTTACAATCCCTTTTATAATCCATGATACCAGAGATTTTACACTTTTCTTTCATGAAGTTTCTCTTACCGAAGAACAAGTTGACTGGCCCGATAAATCTTGGTATGTAGAGGATCAAAGGGATGCCGATTCAAGGTTTGGAAGAATTTTGATTCCTTCTGAATCCATAGAAGGAGATTTCTTGAAATTGAATATTGCCTATTATGGGGAAGATTTGAATTACCTGAAAGAACTGAATGGGGATTTTAAAATGACCTTAGATACCCTTTCATGGCATAATCTTTCGGTACCAACAGATCTTTATAGAATCAGTATTGACGATTCGGTCTATAATGAACTTGTTTGGAAAAATGTCGTCAAAGCAGGATCTAACCAAAAAGCTTACGAATCATATGTCAACATTGGAGACCTTCAGCCTGGATTGCACACGATCAGACTAGAAAAATTGGCAATGAGAATGGAATTCTTTACTGATTCAGAGCCAAAACTAAGGAAAGATTGGGCAGTGTTTGATTTCTTTAAAAACTAATCTATTTAAAATTTAACTAAAAATTAATTTAAAATTATTTTTATTAGTTGATCTATCAAGATATCTTTAAGGGATATAATTAAGTTGATAAGATATGAAAAAGTATATTAAGATATTAGTGATTTTTATTCTGTTTATAGTTATTTCAAAAGAATCCAAAGCTCAGGTTTATCTAGGTGGGGGCGGAGTGATCAGTCAATTCAGTTCAGCTTCACTTGAAGAGTACAGAGGGATTGGGGCGATTGTTCAGCGGCAGATATATTTGAAAGATAGCAGGTTATCATTGACTCCGACATTGCAAGGGAGTTGGCTGACCGATAAGCAATACAATGAAAATTTTTCTGAGTTTTATACTTCAGTTTCTGCTGGGGTGCATTTGAATTATGACCTGTTATCATTCAATAAATTTAGATTTACCCCATTTGCAGGACCTTCATTTGTTTGGGTTACGGGAACTGATGCAGGCGTTTTGGCTCAGGTTCCGCAAGCAGTGAATTTTTACAGATTGGGTTTGGAGGTTGGTGCTTCCTTGACTTATATCCATTCAGAAAAATTCAGCATCAAATTGATTCCACTCACCTACACATTTAGCAACAAGGAATTTGTACAGGGGAATGTCTTGAGTTTACTCTTTCAGATCATGTAGTTGGGGTTGTCTAAGCGTAGATTGCATCTACGTTTTCATATCTCTAGAATTTGCAATTCCACTTAGAAATTAAATTACCCACATAGTCAAGATTTTTTAGGTGTAGTTGCAAACTACACCTAGTCGGTTAGTAGTTGGTTTTATAGGGGTTCTCAAAAAATAGGAGTGTGCCCTAAGCGTAGATTGCGTCTACGCTTTCATATCCAAGAAATTTGGAGTTCTATACTTTTGTGATTTTCAAAATCACTCATAATATATTATATCACGCTCTTTAATCACTTGTTGAAATATCTCGTCATTTTCTGAAGAAATGAGTTTAAGTTCATTTTTAATCCAATTGCCAACATCATCATAATCATATTTTTTTATTTCAATTGTTTTTTCTTGAGGTTTTTTTAAAATATGTTCTTTTACATTCCCATTGGTGTCAAAAACATAAGATTCGTCTATGCTACGGCTTCCATCGGATTCATAAACGACACGTTCTGTCATATTTGAATTTCTATCAAATTTCCTTGTGACTTTTGAGATCAAGTCTCCATTGGAATTGACTGACTTATAGAATATTTCATTTCCATTTTTGTCATATTCTATGGAGTTGAAAGTGCTTGGTTTTTTAGAATCATGTACGTTTTCTTGGGTCAGATTTTGGTTAGCGTCATAAGTGAGTTCATATGTTATTTCTTGTAATAACTCACCGTTATATTTTTCACCTTTTTTGGAAGTAAGACTTCCGTTTGCGTCATATTCAAAAGTGTTTATAAAGGATTGGTCTATTGCCAAATAATATCCGTTAATTAGTTCATTTAGGTGTCCATTTTCATTAATTGAAGAAGAGCTTTTGGGCATGTACCGCAAGTGTGTCTCTTTAATTATACTATTTTTTTCATCATATTCATACTCCCAAATGAATTCCAATCTTTCTTCAGGGCCCACGAATTTTTCAAACTTGATAAGGTTATTGTTTTTGTCACGCTTCCATGTTTTTTTATAACCAAATGCGTTTGAAAAAGGATACTTCACTTTGACTTCAACCAATTTTGAATCTAGGTAAGTCTCACTCTGCACATAATCAATTTCACCATTTTGTTTGTACACGGTTATTGTTTGATTTCCATCTTCATGGATTTCAAGTTTGTTTTGAAGATATAGTCCTTCATGAGGAAGATATGATTTTTTGGCTTCATGTTCTTCCCATTCTTCCATGGTAGCAAATGAATGATTTTTATAAGTTCGTTTTTCAATTTCTTTACCCTCACTGGAGTAGCTATATAGGATTTTCTTTTCTAGTCTATTTTGAAAATACTCTTTAGTCTCGTTGATTTGTCCTTCCGAATTATAAGTGCTCTCATGTGAGTATCCATCAGAACAAGAACTCATCTGCCCTCCTTGTATGTTAAAAGTATATTTTGAGGTACTAATTTTAGGTTCTTCATTGGGATATTTGACAGTTGAGGTTTCATTTATAGCTTTGACTTTTCCATTTAAATTCAATTTTTCCCAGTCAGTTTTTTCTTGAGTCGCAAAGCTGTCTGAATAAATTATTCCAAAAATCAATAATAGTATTATTTTAAAGATCGAAAACCTTTTAGTCATTGTTATATATTTAATTCCTAAAGTATAAAATTTTGACAATTTTCTGTAATTTTTATCCAAATTTACGAGAATAATTAAACTCAAGTTTAGAACTCCAAAAATTTATAATCTCAATAAATATCATTTTTTGATCGAAAAATTGATTAACCAAAATAAAGAATAAAAAAATTTGAATATTTACTTTGAAAAACAAAGCGCTTTGAATAAATCATGGAAAATCACCAATTATCTAAAGGGATAAAACCCAAAAACCTCCTACTGGCAGCACTATTAGGAGCTTTCTTGCCATTCGCAGTTTTGGTATTAATCATTCTTACCAAAGAAGATGTGTTTGAAACATGGATGCTGTTTCCACTCACCATTATCCCGGCAGGAGGAGCTTTCGGGGGCGTGTTTTTCTACCAAATGGGTTTTCAGTGGTTTTCTGTGGGTGCCAAGAAGTTGATTGCAGTTATCTTTAGCACAGTATTATATTTCGTTTTACTGTGGATGAGTGCTGTACTGGTTTTTGCAATTACCGGGCATTGGGATTAGGAATAGAGGATCTGATCAAAATATATGGAGTTTTGGACTAAAATTGATCATGTGCATCTGACTGTAAAGGAAAATAGATGGCACAAATATTTTTATGTTTTTTGCAGGGTCTCTTTGGCGATAGGTTTTTTTATTGCCGGGATGGTAAAAATTATGGGTGAACGATTTGCGAGTGGACTATCTGATGTACATCCCATGGGGTCATATTTGGAAGCACTTCATCACACAGGTTATTACTATACATTTATTGGAGTTGCCCAAGTGTTGGCAGCCCTGTTAATCTTGTATCATCGGACAGTATTAATAGGAGCACTTTTGTACTTTTCAATTATTGTGAACATTTGGATCCTATCTTGGGCTGTTAGGTTTGATGGGTCTTTGATGTCCTCAACTTTGATGGTTTTGGCAAACCTGTATTTGATTTGTTGGAATTATGATCGATTGAAATACTTGTTCTTACCACCTAAGACCACTGTTTTAGATTTGACAAAAAAGCACAATAAAAATAAGTTTCCTTTAAAGTTTTTTAGTGGAGTCCTACTTGCTATAATTTTGGTCTTTGTCATTACAATCAATGTTTTTGAAATAAGACCAAGAAATACCATTGAGCAATGCAAAAGACAATTTGAAAACACAGAAAATGAAAAAGAAGGCTTTGAGTTTTGTGAATGTGTTCATTCCAAAGGTGATCCTTTGAATTCCTGTCTTGATGCGTTTGAATTAGCTGTCAAATAGCATTTATTTCTAAGCAGTTTGAAATTTTTCGATTTAAATCATGTGATTTTGACAAAGAAAAGTGGTCTCAAAGCAAATTCTTTCTTTAATTGGGTTTTGAATATAAGGAAGATAAGGTTTTGATTATTAATGCGTATGGCCTTGATTTTTTTTGCAAAAAATTCAAACTAAAAATTTGCTTGTTTCCTTCTTTATTGTAAACAGCTTTATTAGTGGAGGCATTTTTAAAGTGATTAAAATCTTATTTTAACCAAAACAAAAATTGTTATGAAAAAAAGAATTTCTTTAATGTTTACAGGTCTATCTTTGATGATAATGATGGGAGTGCCTCTAAAAGCAGATGCTGGCTGGGATTATAAAAGTGATGTGTCTCTCGATAAAATGGACGGAAAATACTATTTAAGGACAGATTGTGGGACATTTATAGGTGATGATTGTACTACTCCAGGATCATCTTCTCGAGTTGATGTTTCCATTGTCATAGATGTAATCAATGCAATCAGTGTGATTAATCCATTTTAATAATCAAATTTATTAAATATGACTAAATTAAAGATGTATGGCTACTTTACAGTAGCCATATTTTTCGTTCTTTTTTCTTGTGAATCAAGCGATGAACTTGAGTACCATCAAAGACAAGAAACCTCCCCAATAGATAGCTTGGATGTGAAGCTCCCTGATAGTTACAATGATTTAAACAAATGGGGTTATTTTTATGAAAATGAAGATGTTTTTCTATATGAATATAGTGCTGGCAAGAATTTTGATTTAGTGATCAATATTTTAGATTTTCAAAAAGGTAAATATGAAGAGACTTTATTGTTCAATAGGGAGGGGCCAAATGGATTCAAATCAACAGGGGTTAACGTCAACATTGTGAATCGAGATTCGGTTTTTATTTTCCCGATGGCATCAGATAAGTTTTATTTATACAACTTTAGCGGTGATATCCTAAGTGAATATCCATATAATTCCGTAGATGGTAGTGTTTTTAATGGGGCAGGAGTTTTTACAGATATAGTTCTTGAGGATAGCAGAGTTATGTTACCCACTGTTAACAAAACAAGGTTTGATGATTGTAGTTTTTTTAAGAAAGTTATTCCAGTTCAATATTATTCACTTAGAAATAAACAGTTTGAAGAATCAATTGCCTACCCCCCCCCATATATGGAAGGGAAGTTTCTATGGAGTAACCTTGCTTCTGCTAAAATCAATAAAATGAGAGATTCTAACATAGTAATTGATTTTCGGTTTTCTGATAGTGTTAGAATTTATAATTCTAAAACCAAAGAATTAGATTTGATTTTTATGGGTTTGAATAATGAGCAAATTGTTCTTGATACACTTCCGTCAAAAAATCAAGAAATGAAATATTTACTTACAGAAAAGGAATATATGTACACATTTTATCACAATCAGAATTTATTTCGACTTTGCTCGCATCTCAAAAATATGAGACAAAAAGATATTCCATTATCGGATTTAATGGAAAATTATTCCAGAGAAATGACCTTAATCAAATTTGATCTTAAAAAGAAAGATTATGAATACTTGAAAATGCCTATTGCCAGATGTTTCTTCCCAATGAACAACAAGCTAATTGTAGGAGGTGTGAAATCTTGGGAAGATGAAAATCAAGATACATGGAGGAGGTTTTATTATTATGCGCTTGATTAGATCAATTAAATTTAAAAAACTTTAGTGGAGAAATATTTAAAAATTTTATTTGTTTCAATAATTTTCCTTAGTTCCTGTCAATCAACAAAGACGAGTATTAGGCAATATTGCAAAGTCTGCCTTGACAAGGAGGATGGTATTATCATCGATGATGTGGCTAGCCCTATGCTTTCCGTCATGCAGAATAATGAGATATGGGATATTATGAAGTTGGTCTTTCAAAAAGAGGGGTTTACCAATGTCTATGATAGATATGAGCTAGATTATGAATTTTTCAATAATAACATCAAAGGAATAGATAGTCTGGAAGACAGAGAACAATTGGCTCTTAAGTTGGGAATTAAGTATATTCTCAAGCCTGCTGTTTTAGATGTAAGGGAATCAGAGGGCTTCATGTATGATGCCATTGATCCTAATGAATCAAAATACCCATTCCCAAGAGAAATACACCCTATTCCCAACAAACCTGCAGAAAACAAATCGATATTACAGTATGAATTGATAGAGACTTCCTCGGGAGAGGTGGTTTACAGGGTAGATTTTATAAGTTCTGATTCAGGGTTTATAAATGATGATGGAGATGATTATAATATTAGTACAGTAATGAAAACTTTACGTTCTGGAACTAGAAAAGGCACTAAATTCACAATTGCAGATTGCAGTTGTCCAAAGAAAAAGTACACCAAGAGGAGGAAGTTTTGGGAGAAATTAGGGCACTGATGATTTTTTGGGGTTATTTGTCTTAGTTTAAAGATGCTCATCTAAGTGTAGATTGCATCTACACTTTCAAATAAAAGAACCCACGCAGTCAAGATATTTAAGGTGTAGTTTCAAACTACACCTAGTCGGTAGGTAGTTGATTTTTAAGTGTTTCTCAAAAAAACAAGGTGTGCCCTAAGTGTAGATTGCATCTACACTTTCATATCCAAGGAATTTGCAAATCCACTTTCAAATAAAAGAACCCACGCAGTCAAGATATTTAAGGTGTAGTTTCAAACTACACCTAGTCGGCTAGTAGTATTTTTTAAGGATGTTTCAAAAAATAGGGTATGCCCTAAGTGTAGATTGCATCTACACTTTCATATCCAAGGAATTTGCAAATCCACTTTCAAATAAAAGAACCCAAGCAGTCAAGATATTTAAGGTGTAGTTGCAAACTACACCTAGTCGGTAGGTAGTTGATTTTTAAGTGTTTCTCAAAAATCAGGAGTGTGCCCTAAGTGTAGATTGTATCTACACTTTCATATCCCTGGAATTTGCAAATCCAATCCAAGAGAATTATATTTAATAATGGGTGATGCTTTTCAAATTAGAGATCAGGAAATGCCTTATTTTTTGACATTCCAAGTTGTCGGATGGGCTGATGTATTTACCAGAAAGAGGTATAGGGATTTTATCTTAGAAAATTTAACGTATTGTAGAAAATCAAAAGGATTGTATCTATTTGGTTATGTAATTATGAGCAATCATATTCATTTGTTGGTTCAACAAAAAGATGGTAGGTTGTCAGATTGGGTTAGGGATTTCAAAAAGTTTACAAGTAAGAAATTGATAAAAATGATTTTAGAGAACCCTGATGAAAGGAGAAAGGAGTGGCTTCAAATGATTTTTGAATATCACGGGAAGTTTAATAAGAGGAATAATGATATTCAGTTCTGGACTCACGAAAACCATGCTGTTGAAATGTATAATGTCGCCATGATAGAAAGTAGAATGAAGTACATTCATGAAAACCCTGTTAGAGCAGCCATAGTTGAATACCCCGAGGATTATTTATACTCCAGCGCAAGGGATTATTCTGGGTTAAAGGGATTGATTGATTTAGATTATTGGTGATTTTGAATAACCCCGTGCCCCCTAAGCATAGATTGCATCTACACTTTCATATCCAAGGAATTTGCAAATCCACTTTCAAATAGAATAACCTACGCATTCAAGATATTTAAGGTGTAGTTGCAAACTACACCTAGTCGGTTAGTAGTTTTTTTAAGGATTTCTCAAAAATCAGGAGTGTGCCCCTAAGTGTAGATTGCATCTACACTTTCATATCCCTGGAATTTTCAATTCCACTTTCAAATAAAAGAACCCACGCAGTCAAAATATTTAAGGTGTAGTTGCAAACTACACCCAGTCGGCTAGTAATATTTTTTAAGGATGTTTCAAAAAATAGGGTATGTCCTAAGTGTAGATTGCATCTACACTTTCATATCCCTTGAATTTGTAATTCCACTTTCAAATAGTAATACTCTTGCCGTCAAAATATTTAAGGTGTAGTTTCAAACTACACCTAGATGGTTTGTTGTGTGTTTTATCACTCTTCCCTCAAAAGCCCACTCACCAATTCTTCATGCTCTTCAATCCATCTGTCGTAAAGTCCGCCTGTCCCAGGACCGTTGAAGCCGGTGTGGATGTGGCGTACTTTGCCATTTTTGCCTATATAGATCAAAGTGGGAAAAGCCACAACACTACTCAAGGCTGGTAATGCTTCGGCAGCTTTCTCTTTGTTGCTTACGCCTGCGATCAGGAATGTATATCCTGCTCCTAGCTTTTCAGCGGACTTCTTCACACGCTGACTTGCATAGTCAAAATCAGGCTTGCTCTCAAAGGCCAAGCCTATGATTTCTATCCCTCGATCCTTGTTCTTCTCATACCATGGAGCAAGAAACTTCGTCTCATCCATGCAGTTGGGGCACCAAGTGCCAAATAACTGGACAAGGACAACCTTGTTTTTGAATTTGTCATCCTTGATACTGACCATGTTCCCTTCTGTGTCAGGAAAGCTAAAATCCAATTCCTCGTACCCATCTTTCAGATAGGTGAGTTCATAGGCGTCTGGCAATTCAAAATCCTCATCTCTCACGGCGATAAATGTCTCTTGATATCTTGGCCCACTTCTGAATCTTCCTTGTATGGAGCCGTCTTCCAACAAATCTGCTGTGAAAAAAAACGCATGACTTCCATCAAATGCACTTAAAAAAAATGTCTCTCCACTGACATTGCCTGCAAGAAATCTATAATCTCCCAGAGCTGTCAAAAAAGTCCCTCGGATCTGAATTCCATTCTGCACAAATTCCCCGATAGCTTCATAGGTCTTTCCATTTGTATCTTGGAATATGGTCTTCCATTTACCCGAAAAGTCAGTCTTTGGTTTTTCGGTAACTTCAAATCTTTCAAATGCTCCTTTTTTCGCTTCAAAAGGAATACCATAATCAGAAGAGGTGTTTTTTACAAATACTCCTTGGAGTAAGCTGTCATTCTTTATTGATGCTTTTATTTCCGAATCGAAAATACCCATTGGAATAAAAATCGAATCATTTTTGACCAAAACTTCATCAAGTTTGAGTTTTTCTTCTCCATTGATGAGATATGCCTCCCACTTTTCCCCACTTTTTTCAAGCTCCAATTCCACGGGAATTACGTCGGGATTGATGTCTAATTCGGCGTGCCACATTCCCTGAAGCTCATGTTTTGAATTTTGACTTTGACTACAGGCAGCTAATAAAAAAATGGAAAATGAAGCTAATAAAACTCTTGTTTTCATGGGTAGATGTGTATTTAAGCTGCAAATATAGATTAAATAATGAATTAAGTCTATCTATTTAATAGGGAAATGTTTTGTGTTTTTTTTCAAATTTTTCAAGGTAGTGGGGAATTCTCCCACTTTTTTCCTTTCTCATTTTCTACATTTGCTCGTCCAAACATGTTCGGTTGAAAGATTTTAAATAAAACCCTCATATTTTACATAATTAAAGCGTTTTTGCCCCAGTCTTCCTGATACTCAAATCCTTGATCCTCAATTAAAAAAAGATTCATTTTTTATAAAATCATTGTGATAGTAGAAACTTTTAGATACTTTTAAGAAAAAGTGGTGAAAAGTGGGGTGAAGTGGTGGATTGTGTAAAAGCTTTTCTTACTTTTGTATTTAAAGTAAACTCAAGATAAGTTCATGGGGATGTTCAATGGTCAATTTGTATGTAAGATCGATGCCAAGGGTCGACTCGCATTGCCTGCCAAACTGAAGGCGGCAATTCCGAGCTCCAATGGCAATGAGCTATATCTGCGTTTTGGCGATGAGGGTTGCCTTGCTCTTTATACAGATCAGGAGTTCAAAAGTTTGTATAACCAAATCAACGGGCTATCAGATAGAAATGAACTTCACAGAAAGATCAAAAGGGCGTTTTTCAATAGCTTGGCCGTTTTGGAAATGGATAGTGCCGGTAGGATTTTGATTCCAAAAAACTTCTTAGAGTATGCAAATATCGACTCAGAAGTCTATATACAAGGCATAGGTAAATTCATTGAGCTTTGGAATCCGAATACTTTCAAAAATGAGATTGAAATGGATCCAAAAGAGTTGTCGGCTTTGTTGGATTCAACTTTAGGAGAATTATGACAAATCAAATCTACCATATTCCTGTAATGCTTCATGAATGTATTGAAGGCTTGGCTATCAATCCAAATGGGGTCTATGTAGATCTGACTTTTGGTGGTGGTGGACATTCGCGGGAGATTTTGAAGAAATTAGATAAGGGTCATTTGTATGGCTTTGATCAGGATTCAGATGCAGAAGCCAATATTCCTGAAAGTGGAAATTTCACTTTTGTGTCGGCAAATTTTAGGGACTTGAAAAAATACCTCCGTCTTTATGGAGTGACGCAAGTAGATGGAATTATCGCTGATTTGGGGATTTCCTCGCATCAGATTGATGAGCCTAGTAGAGGTTTTTCCACAAGGTTTGAAGGTGATTTGGACATGAGGATGAGTTCTTCCATGAGCATGTCAGCCAAAGATGTTCTTAATACCTATGAGGAAGGAAAGCTTCATAAGATTTTCGGAATCTATGGAGAGATAAAAAACGCAAAAACACTTGCTCAAGCGATCGTCTCGCATCGTGCGGCAGAGCCATTTGTGACCATAGAAGGTTTCAAAGCTTTGCTTCAGAAGTTTGCACCAAGAGGCAGGGAATTCAAATATTTTGCACAGGTATTTCAGGCATTGCGAATTGAAGTGAATGATGAGCTGGGGGCTTTGGAAGAAATGCTTCTTCAGACCATAGAGGTGTTGAAGCCAGAAGGAAGGTTGGTTGTGATGAGTTACCATTCATTGGAAGATAGATTGGTGAAGAATTTCATCGCAAAAGGGAAATTTCAAGGTGAGGTAGAAAAGGATTTCTATGGCAACTTAATAAGACCTCTTGAACCAGTTACCAGAAAGGCAGTGACTGCTTCAGCAGAAGAATTAGAATTGAACAATAGGTCTAGAAGTGCCAAGCTAAGGATTGCAAAAAAAGTATAAAAAATGGGTCAGAATACTTTCAAAAAGAAAATCAAGGAAAGTGCTTCTCCGGGAGGTAAAAAGAAAACGCTTTTTACTCTGATCGAAGAGAAGCTCAACGTGACTGGATTTTTGGGGGATGGTATTCCAGTGAAGTTTGGGCCTCCATTTTTCTTTGCCGCATTTTTGGCTATGATATACATCTGGAGTAATCACCGCGCTGACAATATGATCCGAAAGATCGAAAGGATGCAGCAGGAAGTAGAAGATCTTCGTGCAGATGTGACGACTCTGGAAGCTGAATATATGCTAAGCAGCAAGCAATCCGAAGTGGCAAAAAAAATACAGCCATTGGGCATATATGAAATTGACGAACCACCTATTAAGATAAAATATAAAAAGTGAATATAAAACGTTCCATAGTACTGAGAGTAAGAATAGCCTTTATTTTGGTGTTCTTATTTGCTGGGCTGATCTTTTACAGGATCGCCCATTTGCAGTTTGTGGAGGGTGAGAAATGGCAGGCAAAATCCGAGAGTCTTAACTTTCAATTTAGGCAAGTAAGTGCCACACGAGGAAATATCTATGCCACAGATGGAAGCTTGCTATCCACTAGCTTGCCATTTTACAGAGTTGTAATGGATCCTGCTGTAGCCAAAGAGGATGTATTTTCTCAAGGGATAGACTCGTTGTCATATTTGCTTTCATCATATTACAAAGACAGATCTTCTGATTCTTACAAAAGAGCCATCAAGGATGCTAGGGCCAATGGGAAAAGATATTTGATTCTCAATAGAAAACAGATTGGCTATCAAGATATGCAGGCTATGAGCAAATGGCCGATTTTCAGAAATGGAAGGAACCGAGGTGGGGTTATTTTCGAAAAAGTAGAGAAAAGATACCGCCCATTCAATGATTTGGCAAATAGGACTGTAGGATACATTAATGAAGACAAATATGGTGCTGGGATAGAATACAGCTTCAATGAGTTTTTGGAAGGGAAAAATGGAAAAGCCTTATTCCAAAGAATAGCTGGAGGTAGTTGGAAGCCGGTTTTTGATGCTGAAGATATCAAGCCAGATGATGGTTTTGATATTTGGACCACTTTGGATGTAAACATTCAAGATGTAGCAGAATCTGCTTTGCTGAGACAATTGATCAGTAAGGACGCTCAGTTTGGTTCGGTGATAGTGATGGAAGTTGCCACAGGCAAAATCAAAGCAATCTCAAATCTTCAGAAAAACAGTAGCGGAAGAGGGTATGGAGAGAATTACAATTTTGCTATTGGAGATCAAGGTTTGACAGAGCCAGGGTCTACTTTCAAGCTTTTGTCTATGTTGGCACTTTTGGAAGAGGGGAAGATAAATCTTGATGAAGCGATAGATACAGGAAATGGTACTTTCAGATTCTATGACCGGATCATGCGCGATGCCAAGAATGGTGGCTATGGTGTCATTTCTATAAGAGAAGCTTTTGAGAAATCATCCAATGTGGCGATTTCAAAGTTGGTAGAACAGAATTTTGGACATCAACCAAAGAAATTTGTCAGCTATATAGAAAAAGCAGGTTTGGATAAGCCCATCGGTTTTCAGCTCAAAGGTGAAGGCGCTCCTTATTTCAAAACTCCGGGAGATAAATATTGGTACGGAACTACCCTTCCTTGGATGTCCATTGGGTATGAATCTAAGCTTACGCCTATGCATACATTGATGCTTTACAATGCGATAGCGAATGGTGGAAAAATGGTCAAACCAATGATTGTCCAGGCAATTGCAAGGGGAAATCAAATTGAGAAGAACTTCGAGACTGAGGTGGTGAGAAAAAGTATCGCTTCGGAAAAGACCATCAAACAGCTTCAGGGCTTGCTTCAAGGAGTGGTGGATAATGGTACAGCGAAGAACATTCACAACAATGACTATAAAATTGCAGGAAAAACAGGGACTGCTCAAAAATTAATAGACGGAAGGTATACCCAACGGTATTACACATCATTTGCGGGATATTTCCCGGCAGACAATCCTAAGTATTCTGCAATTGTGATTATTGACAGTCCAAAAGGCTTCAATGCTTATGGTGGTGATGTATCTGCACCTGTTTTTAAAGAAATAGCAGATAAGATTTATGCCCAAGATTTGCAGATCAATGTGAAAAATCAACCTAAATTCCAGTTTGCTGATTTTAAAAACGATGAGTTTCCATTTATACAAGCTGGAAAATTCGAAGAGCTGCAGATGCTTTGCAACAAGTTTGGTATCTCCAATCACTATAACAATGAAGGTGGTGAAAATTGGGTGAAGTCCACCGTCAGCAACAAGTCTATTCAGTGGAAATCGAATAAAGTAGAAGCTCCAACCGTACCTGATGTAAGTGGATTGTCTTTAAGAGATGCATTGTATGTTTTGGAAAACAAAGGACTTAGAGTGGTGTACGAAGGGAAAGGAAGAGTAAAAAATCAATCTGTCACTCCGGGCAGCTCACTTCAGCAAAATGCTGTGATAAAATTAGTATTAGGTTAAATGAGGGTTTTAAAAGACATACTGTACAAAGTTTCATTGAACTCCACCATTGGGAATATGGATAAGGAGATCAGTGAGATTGTGTTTGATAGCCGGAAAGTAGTAAAGGACAGTGTCTTTGTTGCCATATCGGGTACAATCGTCGATGGACATGATTTCATTGATACAGCTTTGGAAAAAGGTGCAAGCGTCATTGTCTGCGAAGTATTGCCTGAAAAAGTCGATGCTAACACTACTTATGTTCAGGTGATTAATTCTGCAAGTGCCTTGGGAATCATGGCTGCAAATTACTATGAAAATCCTTCTAGTAAATTGAAGATTGTGGCAGTCACTGGAACCAATGGCAAAACTACCACTGCTACATTGCTTTATCAGCTTTTTGTAGAAATGGGCTATGTAGTCGGGCTTTTGTCAACAGTAGAGAATAAGATTAACGATGAAATTATTCCTGCTACGCATACTACGCCGGACGCATTAAGTATCCAAGCTTTGCTAAGAAAGATGGTGGATGCAGGATGTACTCACTGTTTTATGGAGGCAAGTTCTCATGCAATAGTCCAAGAAAGAACTTCAGGAGTAAGGTTGACAGGTGCGATTTTCACGAATATTTCTCATGATCACTTAGATTATCATGGGACATTTGATGAGTATATCAAAGCCAAGAAAAAGCTTTTTGATGAATTGCCAAAAGATTCATTTGCATTGATCAATGCAGATGACAAAAGAGGGATGGTGATGCTTCAGAATACCAAAGCTACTCGTCAATCTTTTGGATTGAAATATCCAGCTGATTTTAAAGCAAAAATCCTCACCAACGCTTTGGAAGGTTTGGAGCTTGATATCAACGGAAAGCAAGTTTGGTTCAGGATGATTGGTGAATTCAATGCTTATAATATACTTGGTGTGATGGCCACAGCTGTATTGTTGGGAGAAGATGAGGATGAAGTCTTGGTCCAGCTATCCAAAGTACAGGGGGCACAAGGAAGGTTTGATAAAATTTCAATCGCGGGGATCACAGCTATTGTGGATTATGCCCATACACCTGATGCCTTGGAAAATGTGCTGAAGACGATTCAAGGTGTAAGGTCTGGAGGTGAGCAAGTCATTACTGTTGTGGGTTGTGGAGGTAATAGGGATAAAACCAAACGCCCTATCATGGCAAAGATCGCGACACAACTGAGTGACAAAGTCATTTTGACTTCTGACAATCCGAGAAATGAAGAGCCGATGGCAATCTTAAGGGAAATGGAAGCAGGAGTGAATCCTGTAGATTTCAAAAAGACCATGATTATCGAAGATAGAAGAGAGGCTATCAAAACTGCCGGTATCATGGCCAATAAAGGTGATATTATCCTGATAGCAGGCAAAGGACACGAAACTTACCAAGAAATCAAAGGAGTGAAATACCCCTTTGATGATCGTGAAATAGTAAAGGAATTGATAACCCTATTGAATAAGTAAAAGATGTTATACCCGATTTTTGAATATTTCGACCAAGTATTGGATATCCCAGGGACGGGAGTGTTCCGCTATATCTCTTTCAGAGCAGGTATGGCAGCGCTTGTTTCCTTGATTATCACCATCACTTTTGGTCAGAATATCATCAGTTGGATCAGGAATAAGCAGATAGGTGAGGCTGTAAGGGATTTGGGACTCGAAGGTCAAGCTGAGAAAAAAGGTACACCAACTATGGGGGGCTTGATGATCATGGCTGGAATTATTATTCCTACCCTTCTTTTTGCGAATATCAACAACATTTACATTATCCTTTTATTGGCAACCACAGTATGGTTGGGTGGAATTGGGTTTCTGGATGACTATATCAAGGTTTTTAGAAAAAATAAGGACGGTCTTGCGGGTAGATTTAAGATAATTGGTCAAGTGGGAATCGGGATTGTGGTTGGAGCTACGCTTTACTTTCATGAAGGAGTAGTCGTACGAGAGTTCACCAATCCTGTTTCGATAGAAGAAGGGGTAGTTGAAACGCCTGCATTTAGAGATGTGAAGACCATGAAGACAACCATTCCTTTTTTGAAGGACAACGAGTTGAATTATGAAAGGGTATTTGGTTTTCTTGGAGAAGCGGCTACACCGATTTTCTATATTCTTATCGTGATCTTCATCGTGACTGCAGTCTCCAATGGAGCAAACATTACTGATGGTATTGATGGGCTAGCAGCGGGGACCTCGGCTATTATCGGCTTGACGATAGCGATTTTCGCCTACATTTCCGGCAACGCCATATTTTCCCAATACCTGAATGTATTCTTTATTCCAAATTCAGGTGAGCTTGTGATTTTCTGTGCCGCTTTTGTTGGTGCTTGTGTGGGATTCTTATGGTACAATGCCTATCCGGCACAAGTATTTATGGGAGATACAGGAAGTCTGATGCTCGGTGGGGTTATTGCAGTTTTGTCTTTGACTTTGAGAAAAGAACTATTGATACCTATTCTTTGCGGGATTTTCGTGATCGAAAATGCTTCTGTGATCATTCAGGTGTCCTATTTCAAATATACCAAAAAGAAATATGGTGAAGGAAGGAGAGTCTTTTTGATGTCTCCATTGCATCATCATTATCAAAAGAAAAATATTCATGAGGCGAAGATTGTAACAAGGTTTTGGATTCTTGGAATCCTCCTTGCCATCATCACTTTAGCAACATTGAAATTGAGATAAAATGAAGAAGATAGTCATACTTGGAGCCGGAGAAAGTGGTTTGGGAGCAGCATTGCTCGCAAAGCAAAAGGGCTATGCCGTATGGGTATCTGATATGGCGGCAATAAGTGCAGCCAGAAAAACTGCTTTGACTGATGCAGGAATTCCTTTTGAGGAGGGGAAGCATACGGAATCAGAAATCCTGAGTGCTGACGAAATCATCAAAAGCCCAGGTATTCCACCAAAAGCTCCAATCATGAAATTGGTGGCTGAAAAAGGAATCCCGGTAATCGATGAACTGGAGTTTGCTTTTAGATTTTCTGAAGGGAAAGTGATAGCAATCACAGGAACGAATGGGAAAACAACGACTACACTTTTGACTTACCATTTGCTGAAAAGTGCGGGGATCAATGTAGGACTTGCAGGTAATGTGGGCCAGAGTTGGGCAGGACAATTGGTGAATGGAGATAAAGATTGGTGGGTAATTGAAGTGAGCAGCTTTCAGATTGATGGATTTGTGGATTTCAAGCCAGCTGTTGCGGTATTGACAAACATCACACCTGACCATTTGGACAGGTATGATTATAAGTTGGAGAATTATATCGCGTCTAAGATTTCTTTGTTCAGGAATATGGACTCAGATCAATTGGCTATATACCATGCAGATGATTTGAATATTCATAATGGCTTGGTAAAGGATCCTATTAAAGCAACAATAGCTACTATTTCTACTGCGAAACGCCAGAAAAGTGGAGGGTATTTTGATGGAGAAATTATTTTCATCAACTCAAGTGGGACATCGATGGAAATTGCTGCGTGTGAAACTTCATTAAATGGAGTGCATAATATGCAAAATGTAATGTCAGCGACTTTGGCAGCACTTGAAGTGGGTGTAAGTGAGAAAAAAATAAAGTCCGCGCTTAAGGACTTTCAAAACGCACCACATAGAATGGAGCTGGTGGAAGTGATCAAAGGAGTGACTTTTATCAATGACAGCAAAGGCACCAATGTAGATGCTACAGCTTTCGCTCTGGAGAGTTTTGAAGAGCCTTTGGTTTGGATAGCAGGGGGAGTTGATAAGGGAAATGATTATTCGTTATTGTTTCCAGTTGTAGAAGATCAGGTTAAAGTACTGATTTGCCTTGGTGTGGACAATGAAAAATTGAAGTCGGCTTTTGCTGGCAAAGTCCAAAGGATTAAAGAAACAGAAGATATTGCTCAAGCTGTGGCTTGGGGATTGGAATATGGTGAAAGGGGAGATGTGGTATTGCTGTCGCCAGCATGCGCAAGTTTTGACCTATTCAAAAATTATGAAGACAGAGGAGATCAATTCAAATCTGCGGTAAAAGCATTGAAAAAATAAGGGTGTTATGATGAACGCAGCGAAAAAGTTTGTAGATGATAATTTGAAGGGCGACCCAATCATTTGGGGGATCGTGATCATTTTGTCCATCATCAGTATGCTGGTAGTATATTCTGCTACAGGCTCGCTTGCTTATAAATATAGAGGAGGAGATACTGAAAGCTACATCATCAAGCATGGATTTTTGGTTGTAGTCAGCTTTGCAGTGATGTGGGCAGTCCACAAAATTCCTTATAAGACATTTGGGTTGATAGGCCGATTGTTATTGGTTGCTTCTATTCCCTTGTTGATATTCACTTATTTCTTTGGATCCAATATCAACGAGGCAAATAGATGGTTGACAATCCCTTTGATCGATCAGGCATTTCAGCCTTCAGATGTTGCAAAACTTGCTTTGATAGCTACACTTGCGAGTCTTTTGGCAAGAAAACAACAGAATATAAGGGATTTTCAAAATACATTCTTGCCAATCATGATAGCCATAGCGATTGTATGTGGTTTGATTGGAATGGCAAATATGTCCACCGCTGTCTTGCTTTTGATGACATGTCTTTTGCTCATGTTTATAGGCAGGGTTCCGATGAGATTTATAGTCATGGTGGTTTTGATAGGAGGATTGGCATTGACTACATCCCTTTTGTTGGGACAGAGAGGTGGTACTTTCTTTTCTAGAATAGAAAATTTCGTTTCTGGAGAAGAAATTCCTTATCAGGCAGAGCAATCATATATAGCAATTTCCACAGGTGGAATTACAGGAAAAGGACCAGGGAATTCAGAACAAAGAAATTCACTTCCACACCCTTATTCTGATTTCATCTTTGCGATAATCATCGAAGAGTATGGACTTGTAGGAGGGGCGACAGTTTTGTTTCTCTATTTGGCTTTACTCTACCGAGGCATGCGAATAGTAGCATCCTCGACCAAACCTTTTGGAGGATTGCTTTCTGCAGGTTTGAGTTTTGCTCTAGTCCTTCAAGCGATGGTCAATATGGCTGTAGCGGTTGGGCTTGGGCCAATTACAGGTTTGCCACTTCCTCTTTTGAGTATGGGTGGTACTTCATTGATTTTCACAGGATTTTCTTTGGGTATTATCCTCAGCGTTAGCCGTGGAGATCATGAAGATTCTGTAGAACCTATTTCGGAAGGGAAAAATATTCCTAGAAAATCATTACAGGCAGCATAAATAAGACAGCATATCAAAAAGTCAACTACATATAGAATCATGATCAGCGGTGGTGGTACCGGAGGGCATATTTACCCTGCGATAGCGATTGCCAATGCTTGGAAGGAAAAACATCCTGACACAGAATTTCTATTTGTTGGAGCTGAAGGTAAGATGGAAATGCAAAAAGTCCCTGAAGCAGGTTACAAAATCGAAGGCCTCAAAGTAGCTGGCTTGCAAAGGAGTTTGACACTTTCAAATTTGAGCTTTCCATTCAAACTGTTGACAAGTTTAAAAAAAGCTAAAAGTCTAATCAGAGATTTCAAACCAAACGCAGTAGTGGGAGTGGGTGGATATGCAAGTGGGCCATTGCTTTATGCTGCGCAAAATAAAGGAATTCCAACATTGATTCAGGAGCAAAACTCTTATGCAGGCTTGACTAATAAACTGCTTTCAAAGAGGGCTCAAAAAATATGTGTTGCATACCCAAATATGGGTGCTTTTTTTTCGGAAGATAGATTGACTTATACGGGGAATCCAGTGAGAAAAGACATCATGGAGTTGAGTGGAAAAAGAAAAGCAGCAGAAGCACGGTTTGGGTTAAAAGCGGACAAAAAAACGCTTTTGGTTTTAGGCGGCAGCTTGGGGGCAAGAACTATCAATCTTGCAGTCTTGCAGGATATGAAAGCTTTAGAGGAGTCAGGTTATCAGGTTTTGTGGCAAAGTGGTCGCTTTTATTTCGAAGAAATGAATGCAAAAGTTAAAGAATCTGGACTCAATGAAATTCATGTGAATGAATTTATCAGAGAGATGGATTTAGCTTATGCTGCTGCAGATATTGTGGTTTCGAGAGCTGGTGCATTGTCGGTTTCGGAATTGAGCTTGGTAGGAAAACCGGTGATATTTATCCCATCACCAAATGTGGCAGAAGACCATCAGACCAAAAATGCAATGGCCTATGTCAGCCAAGAAGCTGCGATACTTTTGAAAGACTCAGAGGCTATCGGAAGGTTGAAATCCACTGTAGACTCAGTGATGAATGATGAAAATAGAGCTGAGAAATTGGCTTCAAATATAAAAAAACTGGCAAAGCCAAATGCAGCAATTGAAATCATTGAAGCTTTGGAAGGAATAATAAAATGAATGTAAGAAATCTACATAGCGTCCATTTTCTAGGTATCGGTGGTATCGGCATGAGTGCTTTGGCTCGATGGTTCAACCATCTTGGGATCAGAGTGTCAGGCTATGACAAGACACCTTCTCCTTTGACCGAAAAGTTGGAAGAGGAAGGCATGGAGATTTCTTTTGAAGATGCTATTGAAAATGTCCCTTCACAAGTGAAGGACTTCAAAGAAAAGACATTGATCGTATGGACTCCTGCTATGCCAAAAGATTCTGAGCAATTGAATTTCTTCATCAATGAAGGGTTTGAATTGAGAAAAAGAGCGGCAGTGCTAGGGATGATCACAGCAGATCTTCCGACGGTGGCTGTGGCGGGTACTCATGGCAAAACTACAACATCTTCCATGGTTGCGCATTTGCTGAAGCATGGTGGGAAAAATATTGCAGCATTTTTGGGTGGGATTACACAAAACTATCAAAGTAATCTAATTCTCCATGATGAGTCGGGGCAGGACGTAACTGTCGTGGTCGAAGCAGATGAGTTTGACCGTTCGTTTCTCCATTTGCATCCAAATGTAGCTATTTTGACAAGCGTTGACCCGGATCATTTAGATATCTATGGTGACGATCAGGTAATGAAAGCAGGTTTTAGTGATTTCATTGATCTCATAGCTCCAAATGGAAAGCTTTATATCCAATCTAAGGCTTTTGAAAACTTAGCCAAAGGAGATTACAAAGCACTATCTGTGACAAAATATGGAATCGACAAAGGAGCAATTCATGCCTCAAATGTAAAAGCTTTGCCAGGTTACTTCAGCTTTGATTTTGTGAATGAAGCAGAGGAAATAAGAAACTTGGAATTGAGAATGCCTGGATATCACAATGTAGAAAATGTGCTTCCGGCAATAGCCATCGCACTTGATCTTGGAATAGATAAAGAGGCTATTAGAGAAGGATTGAAGACATTCAGAGGAGTCAAAAGGAGATTTGAAACCCACGTTCAAAAGGAAGATAGGGTTTATATAGATGATTATGCGCACCATCCTGAGGAGATCAGGGCTTTTTTGAATTCAGTAAAAGCCATGTATCCTACAAAAAGATTGACAGCTGTATTTCAGCCACATCTTTTTACAAGGACTAGGGATTTTGCGGAAGGTTTTTCCGATAGTTTGTCGCTTGCCGATGAGGTTGTCTTGTTGGATATCTATCCTGCGAGAGAGCAGCCGATAGAAGGTGTGACTGCGGGAATGCTCTTGGCAAATATCAGGTCTGGAATGAAATCCTTGCAAACAAAGGAAAGCTTGTTGACTTATCTCAATGTAAGCAAGCCTGAGGTACTTGTGACGATCGGTGCAGGTGATATTGATAGGTTAGTTGGGCCATTAGCTAAATGGATGCAAGATGAAGTCTAACATGAAAAAATCTATCAGCTTTACCATCATTCTAATAGTATTGGTGGTATTTATCGGGTTCGTTGAGAAGAAGAATTCTGAGAAGACAATGACAAATATTCAGGTGAAAGTTAATGCTATTGCTGATGTTTATTTTGTCGATGAAAAGGAAATATTGGAAAAGCTAAAAACGGAGTTTCCGATCCTGAATGCTGGGATTTTGATGGATGAACTGAATTTCAGCAGGATTGAAAATAAAGTTGAAGACCATCCATTTGTCAAGAATGCGGAGGTTTTTGGAGATCTGAAAGGAAATGTTTGGATAGAAATCGATCAATATAAACCAATGGCAAGAATCGTTAGGCCGATGGCAGCAGATGGATATATTTCTACTGAAGGAATTATCCTACCGACCTCCCCGAATTACACGACGCGGGTTTTGACTTTGGAGGGAGCTTATGCGGAGAGATTGCTGGAATTGGAAGATTTGAGCGAGGAGCATTCAGATTTGTTGAATCTGATTAAATACATTGAAAAAGATGATTTCTGGAAAGCCCAAATTACGGGATTGGAAATAAATAGAAAAGGTAATATCAAGCTCAATCAACAAGTTGGAAAACAAGTGATCGAGTTTGGAGACGCTAAGGATATTGAAGAAAAGTTTAAAAAAATCTCACTTTTCTATGATGAAATCCTTCCGGCAAAAGGATGGAATACATACAGTAGAGTGAATGTAAAATATAAGGATCAAATTATTTGTGAATAATTGAATGGCTATGGAAAATGACAACTTAATCGTAGGACTGGATATCGGAACCACCAAAATCTGCGCAATCATTGGGCGTAAGAATGAATTTGGGAAACTGGAAGTGCTCGGGATGGGCAAAGCTGTCTCTGATGGAGTCATCAGAGGGATCGTGACCAATATCGACAAGACTGTAAATGCAATACAGAAAGCTGTCCAAGACGCTGCTGATATGGCTGATGTGAATATTGGGGAGGTGATCGTGGGGATCGCAGGTCAGCATATCAAAAGTACCGTTCATCATGGTGTGACAATAAGACGTCAAAATCAGGATGAAATTACGATTGAAGATGTTCGTGGACTTTCCAATGATATGGAAAACATCGTTGTGCCTCCAGGCAATTCGATCATCCATGTAATGCCGCAAGATTATACTGTCGATTATGAAGATGGCATCAAAGATCCGGTAGGGATGTCAGGTTCTAGATTGGAAGCCGATTTCCATATCATCACTGCACAGACCACAGCTATCAACAATATCAATAGATGTGTGAAAAGAGCCAATCTGATCTCGCAAGATTTGATATTGGAGCCACTGGCAAGTTCACTTTCTGTATTGGGGGATATTGACAAAGAAGCAGGTGTTTGTTTGGTAGATATTGGAGGAGGAACTACAGATATTGCCATTTTCTACGATAACATTATCCGTCATACAGCGGTCATTCCTTTGGGAGGGAATATCATCACGACTGATATTAAAGAAGGTTGTATGGTGTTGCACCACCAAGCGGAATTATTAAAGACAAAATTTGGGAAAGCCATAGCCGAAGAAGCCAATCCAAATGAAATAGTATCAATCCCAGGTCTAAGAAACAGACCTCCGAAAGAGATTTCTATCAGAAACCTAGCCGCGATCATTCAGGCAAGAATGGAAGAGATTATTGAATATGTCCAAAATGAATTAGTTGCTAGTGGGCATTATAAAAAATTGGCTGCTGGTATTGTATTGACAGGTGGTGGAGCTCAACTTCACGGAGTCGCGCAACTCTTTGAATACATGACTGGACTCGATACGAGAATAGGTTATCCAAATGAACATTTGGGCAAATGCAAAATCGAAGAGGTAAAAAGTCCTATGTATGCGACCACTGTTGGTCTGGTGCTTGCAGGGTTCAAGTCACTAGATGATAGAGAGACTTCTTACAATGAAAGAAATCTAGAATCAGGTGGAGAAATTAAGCAGGGACTCAAAGTGAAGCCTCAAGAAAGAATACCACTTAGCGCTGACAAATTGTTTACCAGAATCGGAAGCCGAATCAAAGATATTATCGGTGGAGATGTGGGAGACGAAGGAGGAAATTACTAGGGCTTATCGAATTGAGGGGAGTTGATAAACCTTGTTTTTCATTTCCCCCTTCTTTAAGTACCTATTAAAATAAACAATAGCATTATCCGAATTGAGACTATAAGGAAAATAAGACAATTGGATCATGCGGATAATCATCGACTGTAGACAGTCGAAAGTAGCTGAATTCAAATTGGTATCTGTTTAAATGTGGGTACTGGAGCGAATACAGATATAAGTAATTGAAAAAAATAGTTCACCAAAATAAATTTTAAAATGTCAGATAACATGAAAGATTACAAATTTGATCTTCCAAAAAATCACAAATCTATCATCAAGGTGATAGGTGTCGGAGGAGGTGGTTCTAATGCGGTGAACCACATGTATAACCAAGGTATCAAGGATGTAGAGTTTGTGGTAGTCAATACCGATGCTCAGGCTTTGAAAAGCAGTCCTGTGCCTTTGAGACTTCAGTTGGGTGCCAACTTGACCGAAGGGCTTGGAGCAGGTGCCAATCCTGAAAAGGGTAGAAATGCAGCTTTAGAAAGCAAAGAAGAAATCAGGGAATTACTCTCTGACAATACCAAAATGGTGTTTATCACTGCTGGTATGGGTGGTGGTACTGGTACAGGTGCAGCACCAGTCATTGCCAAGATCGCCAAGGATTTGGATATCCTGACTGTTGGGATCGTTACAGCTCCTTTTATTTTCGAAGGAAAGAAAAAAATGAATTCAGCCCAAGCCGGTATCGAAGCTCTGAGGGATAATTGTGATACAGTCTTGGTCATCCTTAATGATAAATTGAGGGAAATTTATGGCAATCTTGCTATTAGGTCGGCATTTGCTAAAGCTGATAACATTCTTTCGACGGCTGCTAAATCAATCGCCGAGATCATCACTGTTCACCAAGATGTGAACGTGGATTTTGAAGATGTGAAAACAGTAATGAAGGATGCTGGAGCTGCTGTGATGGGTTCTGCTACCGAAGAAGGAGAAGGAAGAGCTATCAAAGCTGCCGAAAAAGCAATTGCTTCGCCGTTGTTGAACAATGTTGATATCAAAGGTGCTCAGAAAATCTTGTTGTCAATCATGTCTGGTGAGGATGAAGAACTTTCCATGGATGAATTGAGTGAAATCACTGAGTATATCCAAGAAAGAGCTGGTGAAGAAGCTGAAGTTATTTTTGGACAAGGTATCGATACTGATTTGGGTAAAGCTATCAGGGTTACAGTAATTGCTACAGGTTTTGAGATGGATAGGTTGACAGCTCTGGCTACACCAAGTGGAAACAATAACCAAGCTCAAGTTGAGAGTAAGGTTATTGAAGTTACTGAGGAAGTTGAGCAGCCTGTGAAAAAATTGATTCATTTAGAATCTGGAAAAACTTCAAAAATAGAAGAAGATGCTCCAGCTGAATCAGGACAGACTTTTACTTTTACTTTCAATAAGCCTTTGGTGCCAACTGCCACTGAGAGCAAAACTAAAGCAGAAGTATCAAAAGCTCAAGAAATCAAAAAGGTAGAAGCTCCTAAGCAGGTTGAAATACAGGAAGAGGAGGAGGAAGGAGAATTTCAGTTTGTAAAAGCGAACAATTCGGATTCAGAAAAGAAAGTATATACTTTACAAGAAGAAGAGCAGCCTACAGCCAAAGCACCAGTAGAAGAAAAATCTCCAGCTGAAGAGAATGCTTATGGAAACGATTATTATGAGCAATTGAAGCAAAAAGCAATTCAAAGAGCGCACGAGCGTTTTGAAAAGCTGAAAAGTATCAAGAGTTACAATCAGAATCCTGAGGAATTCAAAGACAAATTGGAAACCCCTGCATTTGTAAGAAAGCAAGTGAAATTAAATGATGTGCAGCACAGTTCCGAAAGGAGCATTTCAAGGTTCAATTTGACTGATGACAATGAATTCTTGAAAAACAATAGGTTTTTGCATGACAATGTTGATTAAGTCTTAAAACTTAATCAACATTTCAGCCTGGGTTTGAAGCAATTCCATGTACAGCCTGTTGGTGAGCAGGTTATCTGACATATTGTCCTCGATCTTTGCATACTTAAGCTTGAGGGCGAGTACATGCATACCCAAGTAATGGAAGATGTCGGTAAGGTGGCTCAATGCGATGCCACCTCCGCCTATTCCAGATGAAATTCCTACCATTGCGCATTTTTTGTTTCTAAACGAATTGGGATAGGTCATTCCATCAATGAATGATTTTAGAACCCCCGGGAATGATCCATTGTATTCCGGAACTATAAATACAAACTTGTCACCTTCCATTACTTTGCTGTGAAACTGATTGTATAACACATTTTTTCCGTTGTTTTCATACAAAGCCGAAAATGAAAAATCTACCGGTAAATGCTCCAATTCCAAAACTTCTGTTTGTTCTCCAAGTTCTAAAAGTACGTTTTGATATATGAGTGCTATCTTCTTTGAAATTGAATTTTTTCTATTCGTCCCAACTATAATTTTGATCATCTCGTCGTTTTCCTTTTTTTATGATGATACTACAATTTGTGTAGATATTTAGTTTCGCCAGATTCAATATTAATTTTCCATGTCTCTATCCTGCCAAAGTATCGAATTATCATCCTAAACTTAAATCATTTCCGTATTTTAGTCCAAAATTATAAATTATGAGGCAAGAACCAGAAATTGATTATTTGGAGCAAATAAAACGTGCTAAAGATCATATCAGTAATATTTTTAAAAAGAAAATTGATGTTGGAATTATTTTGGGAACTGGACTGGGGCAGCTAATCAAACAGATCGATATCACCCACGAGATTCCATACAAGGAAATTCCATTTTTCCCTATTTCTACAGTAGAAAGCCACAGCGGTAAGTTTATTATTGGAGAATTGTCTGGCAAAACTGTTGTCGCAATGCAAGGGAGATTCCATTATTATGAAGGTTATTCCATGAAGGAAGTGACTTTTCCTGTGAGAGTCCTGAAAGCTTTAGGAGTGAATAATTTATTTGTATCAAATGCAGCTGGAGGGTTACATCCTGATTATAAGATAGGAGGTTTGATGATCTTGAATGACCACATTGACCTTTTTCCTGAGAATCCACTAAGAGGAAAAAACTTGGATACCTTTGGTGTGAGATTCCCAGATATGAGTGAGCCTTACTGCCCAAAGTTGATAGAGAAAGCAATTGATATAGCTGAAAAAAGTGATGTTGAAGTAAATCAAGGTGTATACGTTGGAGTACAAGGGCCAAACTTGGAAACGAAAGCAGAGTACGTTTACCTTAGGACTATCGGAGCAGATGCCGTGGGAATGAGTACCATCCCAGAAGTGATTGTAGCAAGACAGATGGAAATGAAAGTATTTGCGATCTCAGCCATTACAGACTTGTGTTCCCCAGGAAATGTGAAAAAGATAAGCATCACCGAAGTCCTTGCCGCTGCTGCTATTGCCGAACCAAAGATGTCTTTAATTATCAAAGAGCTGGTGAGGGAAATTTGATAAGCGAAGGATTTCTCGCAGAGGATGAGGTGATACAGAGTTACGCTGAGGTTATTGGTGATATGAGAAGCAAGAGACAAGAAGAGAGAAATAAGCGAGAAGTGATTGAAGAGACACAAGATATAAGAAGCAAGAAACAAGAAAAGACGTGAGAAACCACGGAGTGGTTGAACTTTAAATAGCTCCGGGTCGCAACCCGGGGAGTAATGATGATATATTAAACAACAACCCCGAAGTGGGTTGAACCTCTTCAAATAAAAGAAATATAGAGAAATCAATAATAAAAAAGTCAAGTAATTTCAGGGCATGACAAACCTTGTAACTTTCCAACCTATTAATCCAATAATCTTTCAATTTTCAAATCAAGTAAACTATCCATCAACCTTAAGACTTTTCAAATTCAAACTTTCGAAACCATATGAAATACCTAGAAAAAGCAAAAGCAGCAGCGAAACACATTCAATCTCAAATTTCAAAGGTGGCAGATACTTTAGTGATTTTGGGATCGGGTTTGGGGGGATTCGTGGAGGTTTTGGAAGAAGCTGTTTCCATTCCTTATGGTCAGATTCCATATTTCCCTGTTTCTACAGTTTCTGGTCACTCAGGCGAGTTGATGCTGGGTAAGGTTGGTGAGAAATGGATCTGGGTGATGAATGGGCGGTTTCATTACTATGAAGGATATGAATTGGGTGAGACAGTATTTCCTTTGAGAGTTTTGAGTTTGTTGGGATTAAAAAACTTGGTTGTATCCAATGCTGCGGGTGGCTTGAATCCTGATTTCAAAGTAGGTGACCTGATGCTGATCACAGATCATATCGACAAGTTTCCATCAAATTCACTGAGAGGCAAAGATGCAATAGATTTTGGGGTGAGGTTTCCTGATATGAGTGAGCCTTATGATTTCGTATGGAGAAATTTAGCCAAGGAAAAAGCAAAAACTTTACAGATCAATTTGCGTGAGGGTACATACACTGGAGTGACTGGCCCAAGCTTGGAAACCAAAGCAGAAATCGGATATTACAGAACTTTGGGGGGTGATGCAGTCGGCATGAGTACAGTTCCAGAAGTGATCGCTGCAAATCAAATGGGGATGAAAGTTCTCGGCGTCTCAGTTATCACTAACGAATGTAATCCATCTGACAACAAGCTCTTTGCACATGATGATGTGGTAGAAGTAGCAACAGCAGCAGGGGAGAAGTTGCAGGGGTTGGTGAAATTGGTTTTATTCATCGAAGAAGGAGATAAAAATCAATTTTTCAACTAAGAAGTAGTACAATAAAATTTATATAGAATTAGTTATTTTAGCTTTGTAGAGAGCGTGTGCCCTAGTCAAAATTGACTTTCTTTATAATTTTTAATCTGAAAAATGAAGCTTATGCAATTAGACAAAAACATTGTTTCGCAAATCCAATCTATTATTAATAATGCTCAAGAGCGTGCTATTCGTTCTGTAGATTTTGAGAGAGTATTGATGTATTGGCAAATTGGACAGGTGATTTTTGAAGAAGAACAGAATGGAAAAGATAGAGCCGCGTATGGTACTTTTTTAATTAAATCAATTGCTGAAACATTAAAACCACAATTTGGGAGTGGCTTTTCAAAAAGACAATTGCATTGGTGTGTTCAATTTTATAAAATATTTCCAAATGTGAACGCACTGCGTACACAATTGAACTGGACACAGTATCGCCTTTTAATTCAAATTGATAATGAACAGAAAAGAGAGTTTTATTTGGCTGAAGCTACCAAAAATAACTGGAGTGCTAGGCAGCTAGAAAGGCAGATAAATAGCTTGCTTTTTGAGAGATTGCTCAAAAGCAACAACATTAATGAATTAATAGCAGTTGCAAATTCAGAGAAGACACCAATCAAACCTTTGGAAATCATAAAGGATCCTATGATTTTAGAATTTTTAGGTTTGAAAAAAGAAGCCTCTTATTATGAAAAGGATTTAGAAACGGCAATTATTGATAATTTGCAAGACTTCTTATTAGAATTGGGAAATGGTTTTTCTTTTATAGCACGTCAAAAAAGAATTCATCTCGATGACGATGATTTTTTTATTGATCTAGTATTTTATAATCGGTTACTTCAAAGTTTTGTTTTAATAGAAATAAAGACTGGAAAACTTACACATCAAGATTTAGGTCAGTTACAAATGTACGTAAACTATTACGATCAATTTGAAAAACAAGATTTTGAAAACCCTACAATTGGCATTTTGCTTTGTACAGATAAAAATGATTCTGTGGTAAAAATTTCACTACCTAAGGATAACAAGACAATAATGGCAAGTAAATACCAACTTTATTTACCAAAAGAAGAGGAGTTGCGTAAAGAAATTCAACGTGTATACGAGCAAAAAACAAAAGAGGATTTAGATAAATAAAAAAAATCAACTTATACCTAAAAAAAGTAAAATTTATAAAAATACTAAATAGAAATCCAATATTACATTACCATTGGTATGAGTACTGTGCCAGAAGTCATTGCTGCCAAACAAATTGGCATGAAAGTTCTCGGTATCTCCGTCATCACTAACGAATGTAATCCATCTGACAACAAGCTCTTTGCACATGATGATGTGGTAGAAGTAGCAACAGCAGCAGGGGAGAAGTTGCAGGGGTTGGTGAAATTGGTTTTGTAAACTAAAATTTTTTAACCAAATTGTAAATCAGTCTTTTCGTTTAAACCATAAGAAAAATGAAACGCCACCACTGTAAGAATTCTCATTTAACCATCCCTAGAGATTTTTTTTGCTACTTCCCTACATCTGCGTAACTTCGTCGGATAATTTTCTTATCAATCGACTATGTCCCTGTTCGTTCAGAATCTAACCAAAATCTATGCACAGCAAAAAGCCCTTGATCAAGTTTCTTTTGAAGCTGAAAAAGGGCAGGTTTTGGGTTTTTTGGGGCCCAATGGTGCCGGGAAATCCACCACCATGAAAATTGCCACAGGTTTTCTTCTCCCAGATGAAGGAGATGTGCT
This sequence comes from Belliella calami, assembly GCF_022549695.1. GTDB lineage: Bacteria > Bacteroidota > Bacteroidia > Cytophagales > Cyclobacteriaceae > Belliella > Belliella calami. The sequence continues at coordinate 35,338 of NZ_JAKZGS010000022.1, forward strand.
GATCAATGGTATTTCGGTTTTAGAATCTCCCAAGTCAGTTTCCAAGTTGATTGGCTATCTTCCTGAACATAATCCTTTGTATTTGGAGATGTATGTGCGAGAGTTTTTGGGATTTATCGCTGGACTGTATGGAATAAAGGGTCAGCAAGCAAAAAAGCGAATCGACGAATTGATTCCGCTTTGTGGCCTGGAAGTAGAGGCACACAAGAAAATCCATCAACTTTCTAAAGGATATAGACAGCGTGTTGGTTTAGCCAAAGCGCTGATACATGATCCAGAAGTGATCATCTTGGATGAACCGACCACAGGACTAGATCCCAATCAATTGGTGGAAATTCGCGCATTGATCAAGAAAATCAGCAAGGAAAAAACCTTGATACTCAGTACTCACATTATGCAGGAGGTAGAAGCCATCTGTGAGAAAGTAGTGATCATCAACAAAGGAAAAATCGTAGCTTCTGACCTTTTATCCAACCTGAAGTCAGAAGCTGGTAAAGTAGCACTTACTTTAGAAACAGAAGAGCCTTTAGAATTGGGTTGGTTTGAAGGTATTGGGAAAGTTGAATTTCTGGATGACAGGCAATCTGTCGTTTCGGTTCTCGTTGTAGATGGCAGTGTCGGGAGGAAAGCCTTGCTTCAAATCGTACAGGAAAAAGAGTTGAATTTGATAAGTATTCAGCAAAAGGAAAAGAATTTGGAATCTATTTTTCAACAAATCACCCAAAGTAAATAATTTGATGCGCGCATTATACTGGAAAGAAATCAACGCATTTTTTGGAAACCTATCTGGGTTTCTGATTTTGGCTGTTTTCTTGATTTCCATTGGTTTGATGGTCTGGGTTTTTCCTGACTCGTCAGTGTTGGCTTATGGTTTCGCGGATTTGGAGCCACTATTTGTCTATACACCTTATGTTTTCACTTTCCTGATTCCTGCGATCACGATGAAAATGATTGCGGAAGAAAGAAAATCAGGGACTTGGGAGATTTTGAGAACGTCTCCGCTTGGAGATTTGGCAATTATCCTAGCAAAATTTATAGCTGCTTTCACGCTGGTTTTTATTGCTGTATTGCCCACTTTGGTCTATTACTACAGTATCGTGCAGCTTGGAGATCCTGTGGGGAATATTGATCATGCTGGATTCTTTGGATCTTGGATTGGACTTTTGCTGATTGGGGCGGTCTTCGCTTCCATTGGGATTTTTGCCAGCGCATTGACAAGCCATCAGATCATCGCATTTATTTGGGGAGTTTTTATGATTTTCCTGCTTTACTTCGGATTGACAGCTTTGGTGCAGCTGCAAGTGATGTCTTCATTTGCGCTTTTGTTGGAAGAATTGAGTTTGAGCTATCATTATGAAAGTATGAGTAGGGGAGTGATCGAAGCGCAAAATGTTGCTTATTTTCTCTCTATTATCATTTTGATGTTGGGTTTGACTGTTATTTTAATCAGAAGGAAATGAAAAATAAGAGTAACAAGCAAATCCTCAAAATACTCGGTGTCATCCTCCTGATCATCGTTGTGATTAATGTGCTTTTTCGTCTGATTAATTTCAGAATTGACTTGACAGAAGAAAAAAGATATTCTCTACATCCTGCAACTATTGAGGTTTTGGAGAATTTGGAAGAGCCTCTTGAAGTAGAAATTTTACTCTCTGGAAATCTGCCTGGAGGAATGCGAAGATTGCAAAGATCCGCAGAGCAAATGGTCAGGACATTCAATTCCTATAGTTCACAAAAGATAAGTTTTTCCTATTTGGATCCCCTTACACTTCCAGCAGCAGCGCAAGAAGATTTTGTTGTAGGGTTGACGGATTATGGAATTCAACCCACCAATCTGTTTGTCACAGAAGATGGGGGACAAAAGACAAAAATGATTTTCCCAGGAGTGCTTGTCAAAGATGCAGCGTATGAAACAGGAGCTTTGATCTTAAGAGGTGAAAAAGGAATGTCACCTGATGAGATTTTGAATAACTCTGTCGAAAACCTTGAATATGAGTTGATCAATGCGATCCGTAAACTTGTCAGCAAGCAACAATTTGCAGTTGGAATGCTAATGGGGAATGGTGAGCTAGAAGGAGATGATGGGTTTGGAATAGTGGAGGCTTTGGTTGAAGATTTTGAAGTATTCAAAATTCCCCTAGAACAAGCCCAGAAAGTAGAAGATTTGGATCCTTTTGATGTTTTGATTATTTCTGGACCAAAAGAAGCCTATGACGAAAGGGAGATTTATCTCGTAGATCAATACTTGATGAAAGGAGGGAATCTTATTGTTTTGCCAAATGCATTGGCTTATGAAATGGATGAAGCTGGTGGGGAAGGAACAGTTGCGATGCCATTCGAAAATGGCTTGGATCAGATGCTCTTTCGGTATGGAATTAGGGTAAACAAGGATTTTGTCCAAGATATGAATTTTGGATATCATCCTGTGATGGCAGGAAATTTTGGTGATCAGCAGCAGTTGGTTCCTTTGCCATGGCCTTTCTATATTTCAGCTGGAAGAATGGCTAAGCATCCTGTGACCAAAGGTTTGGATCAGGTTATTTTTAGGTTTACATCCAGCTTGGATACTGTCAAAGCTGATGGTATTCGAAAAACACCTTTGATCTTTGGTTCCGATTTTGTGAAGAAACTTTCAGCTCCTGTAAGGATTGCTTTTCAGGATATGGAAAATGGTCCAGATTTGGAGTCTTTTGGGCTAAGTAATTTGCCTTTACTTTACTTATTGGATGGAGAGTTCACTTCTTTATTCAAAAATAGATTTTTGCCTGATGGAGTTTCGAAAGAAAGCTTTTTGGAATCAGGAAAAGAAGGAAGGGTTTTAGTTGCCGGAACAGGCGGCCTTTTCGAGAGCTCAATAGATCCTCGCAGTGGGGAACCTTTGCCTTTGGGTATCGACCCTTTCTCAGATGTACAATACGCCAATCGCTTGTTGCTTCAAAACATGATTGCTTACCTCGTCGAGCCAGATGGTATCATTTCCACCAGAACCAAGCAATACCAGATCAGACCGCTAAACAAAGTAAAAGTCAGCCAAGAAAAAGTAAAATGGCAAGTAATCAATGTTGTTTTGCCTGTGGTTTTGATGGGATTACTTTCGTTGTTGTGGATGTTTTCTCGCAAAGGTAGGAGAGGTGCAAAGGGAAAAAGGTGAATTGGTTGTTTTGATTGCCAGATTATAAAATTGAAATATTGAAAAATTTTAAATTGCGCGAGAATGGTAGATTCGTAGAATTTATAGTTGGAGGAATATAAAATATAATTCGGGGAATATAGATTCAATTTGGAATTGAAGTTTTAATTTTCGTACCTACTATTCAACCCCATTCGGGGTTGTCTTTTTCCATCCTAATTGATCCAATACCCTAGGTTTCACCTAGGGCTCGACCATGGCGGACAAGTTATTGAAAAGTTAGAATGCTTCACCGTCGTTAGATATATCGGTTTTTATACGATCCACCGACCACGAAGTGGTCAAACCTCTCAATAACCTCGGGTGAAACCCAAGGAAAACAATGACAAAGACCCCACCAACTTCCGACCCTGAAAGGGTCGAACGCTCATTTACAAAAAGTTTAACCGTTTCAGAGGTATTGATCTCTCCTTCGTGTCACGTCTTGAAAATAGTTGATACTTTTTTCAATTAAAGGATTTCAACCCCTTTCGGGGTTGTGGATTGTCGATAATTTTTTTTCCGTGGGTTTAAAACCCATGGCTATTGAAAAGTTTAACTACTTCGTAGTTTGTTCAATTAGGAATTAATAAGCCTTACACCAAAAATCTTATAGCTAATAAAGCTTTTAAGTTTCAGGTTTATTGTTCTGATGTTTTCTTTCGCATTTTAGTAGCCTATTTTTTACCACTCCTAAAATTCCTCTGCCTTCCTTTGCTCCTTTGAAATCTTCGCGAGAAGCTTTTCCTCCTTCATCCTTTTAAATTCCTCCTTTCCACTACTTTTTTTCAATGAAAATCCAAGTCATTGGCTGTGTTTATGATTTTATTTCTAAATTTACCCTGTTATAATATTTCGACATAAAATAAGCTAATCGATATGAAATTTATTGTTTCTTCTTCTGCGCTTTTAAAGCAGCTTTCAGCGATCAACGGGGTAGTGACTACCAATCCTGTGGTACCTATTTTGGAGAATTTTCTTTTTGAAATCAAAGAAGGGAAATTGACCGTAACTGCCTCTGATCTGCAAACTTCCATGATGACTGAAATTGACGTGGAGGCGAAAGAAGATGGGAACATTGCTGTGCCAGCGAAGATTTTGATTGAAACGCTGAAGAACTTACCTGAGCAACCTGTTACTTTTAGCATTGACCATGATACTTACAGTATTGAGATCAGTTCTGATAATGGTAGGTATAAATTGGCAGGTGAAAACGCCACTGATTTCCCGAAAATCGCAACAGTGAGCAACGCTACGACTGTAGACATGTCCACTGAGGTTCTAAGCAGTGCTATCAGCAATACTATTTTTGCAACAAGTAATGATGAACTGAGACCGGCTATGACGGGTGTTTATATCAACTTAAGCAGCACCAATGCTACTTTTGTTGCTACGGATGGTCACAGATTGATCAGATATAGAAGGGTGGATATCGCTTCCCCAGATGCGGCAAGCATTATCATCCCAAGAAAGGCTCTTAACCTATTGAAATCTACACTTCCTTCCGAAAATGTCCCAGTGACTGTAGAGTTCAACAGCTCCAATGCATATTTCAATTTTGGTAGTATCAAGATGATCTGTAGATTGATTGATGAGCGCTTCCCTGATTATGAAAATGTAATTCCTGTGGATAATCCAAACCACATGACTATCGATAGAATTGAGTTCTTGAGTTCTTTGAGAAGGATTGCTATCTATGCAAACAAAACTACCCATCAGGTAAGGTTGAAATTGGCTGGAAGCGAATTGCAGATTTCTGCTGAAGATTTAGACTTCTCTAACGAAGCAAATGAAAGATTATCTTGCGACCACGATGGTGAAGATATCGAGATTGGATTCAATGCGAAGTTTTTGGTAGAAATGCTCAACAACATTTCTTCTAAGCAAGTTACACTTCAATTCTCAGCTCCAAACAGAGCAGGTTTGATCGTTCCTTCTGATAAATCAGAAAATGAAGACATCTTGATGTTGGTGATGCCAGTGATGTTGAACAATTATGTTTAAAGGATATTGATGGATATTTTGCTTTCGCAGAATTGATATTAGTAGATATTTTTGAACCGCATTATGGTTTTAATAAAAAGCCCTGACAGAGAAGTTAGGGCTTTTTTAATATAGGAAACCGAAAAGATAAAGAGGGATTTTGTTTCCCATTCCATAGATCATTTCATCTGCCGCAATGTAGGAATTTGGAATGTTAGCTATTTGGTCGAAAGTTTTATTTTTCCCGCCTATTTCAAATTCAAACTGATTATTAACTAAAAAATCTCCATTCTTGGCTGTAGTGAGTATGGAGCCACTATTTTCTAGTTGATTATAAAAAAATGTCTGTCTAATATTGCCGGAATTTTGATTTTCTAAAGCGAGAGCGTAAATAAGGTTGGTATTTGATAGGTAAATTTTGTCTGGTTTATTCATCATGCTTATCCCTTTAGAAGAACTTCTCAAACTTTTGATCAGTTTAGAAACTTCCAACATGTGGAGCATTTCGAGTAGTCTTGGTCTTGTTGTGTCTGTTTTTTCAGCAAGCTTGGTTATGTTTGGACTGAATGGTACGGAGGTGGAAATTAGATAGAGAAGTTTTTTCAATTTTGCTCGAGTGCTTGTCGAAATGTCTTTGCCTTCCGGTAGATCATAATCAATGATAACATTGATGAGTTGGTTGATTTTTGAAACATAGTCTCTTTCATCCTCCAAAAAGAAAGGGTATGATCCAATCTTTTTGTAGTTTTCAAAATGTAGCATCACATCTGGAACTGAAGCAAGAATGGGATCGATTAATTTTTGGTGATCTTTTATAATTTGATTGAGGTCGTATTTTTCCAACTCAATCTTCAATTTGAGACTCAAATATTCCCTAAAAGATAATTCAGGTAATTCATAATAAACAAGTCTTCTACTTAAATCCGCTTGTGATTTTTGTAAGGCCAAAATTGAGGATCCAGATATGATTAGCTTGAGATCAGGGTAGAAATCATAGATGTTTTTTACAGCACTTTGCCAATCTTCATATTTATGTACTTCATCCAAAAGTAGATTTTTACCTCCCAATTGATAAAACCTTTCTGCCAAATCTACCAAACTATTTTGTTTGAAATAGAGGTCATCTAAACTCAAATATAGGGATTTGTCCAGTGGCAAGTTTTCTTTAAGGTACTGAAGCATTAATGTAGATTTTCCTGTACCTCTAGCACCCAAAATACAGATTGCTCTGCCATTCCAATTGATTTTATCGTAATGACTTCTTTTAAAATCAGTCTTTACTGACTGCAATAAGTTTCTGTATCTATTGAATAATTCTTCCATCGTATCCTCAAAGATACGTAATATATTTAAATATGTATCTTTGAAGATGCGAATAAATTATAAAAATTGTATTTCTAAAAGTGCAATTGATTCACACCAACTGTATTAAAAGAATTCGGTATTGGAAATTTTGGCTAAAGCCAACTCAAATTATGATCCTTTCTAAGGATGGGCTAAAGCTACATCCCAATTGATAATCTTCCACTTCAATTGTCTCCTGCTTTAGCTGGAGGGAATTAGGTCAATGATTTTATCTAGGCTTTAGCCAAATAATTCGCATTTATGTTTTTAGAATAAATAGAAAAAAGCCCTCCTTAAAGGGCTTTTAAATCTCAACTCAATTAACCAATAACTAAATCACCTTTCAACTTATCTAACCTCCAAAATCCAACTCTCCAAAGGCTCCAAATCTACTCGGACTCTTGCTTGACCTTGATCAACATAAAGTTTAGCATTGACTTTTCCATATAACTTTTCTTCTAATTCATATTCCCCATCCTTCATTCCCCAAGCTGTCACCATACTTGCAGGTAATTGCAAATCAAACCCAAATGAATCATTTTTGTCAAAATTGGTGATGATGATGAGCTTTTGATCCTGTGACCATCTTACATAAGAAAACACCCTATCATTATACCATTCTGTATTTCCTCTGTTGAAGGAATGGATCTCAGCATAGTTTCCAGCCAAGGCAGGACTTTTTACTGTGAAATTGAGCAAACGTTTGTAGAAGTCTCTCAGGTTTTTTTCAGCAGCGCTAAGCTGCCCTCCATCAAATTCCCCATTATTCATCCAACGCTGATGGTGGGGAACACCAATATAATCGAAAATCGATGTCCTACTTGGACTTCCAAAACCAGCATTTTCAGCACCAGGTTCGCCAACCTCCTGACCAAAGTAAATCATCATAGGAGCCTGATCTATTGTAGCAGAAAGCACTGCCGATGGCTTTGCGATTTCTGCTTTGCCAGCAAATTCAGGACTGGCGATCCTTTGCTCGTCATGGTTCTCCAAGAAATGCAACATGTGTTGGCTGATATCTGAAAGTCCTTGTTGAATTTGGATCAAGTTGTCTGTGGAACCTCTGCCTTGCATGATGTTTTTCAAAGTGTCATACAGTTCTACTTTGTCGTAGAGATAATCCATCTTCCCTAGTTGAATATAGTTTCTATACTCTCTTGGATTGTAGATCTCAGCAAGGAGGAAAGCATCAGGGCTTTCCATTTTGATGGCTGAATTCATATAACTCCAGAATTCAACTGGTACCATCTCCGCCATGTCAAATCTAAATCCATCAACACCTTTTTTCGTCCAAAATAAAGCAATGTCTTTGAATTTCTTCCAAGAATCAGGCACCTCTTTGTTTTTCCAAAACTCAAAATGGGCTTTGTAGTCCTCTTCTCTGAAATGAAGTGGCAATTCTTCAAAATCTTTGCTTCCATCTGGTTTGATACCATAATTTATTTTGACAGTTTCGTACCAGTCGTTGAAATCAGGTCTTGCCTCACGAGAACCATTCCCAGTCCATTTAGCAGGATTTTCTTCAAATATTCCATCAGAAAGGGGATGTTTCTCTCCTCCTAAAGGACGATATTCATTCTGAGCAATCGGAACTTCAAATGATTTGCCGGGGATGTAGTAAAAATTATTATCTCTTTTGTACTCGACATTCGTATCGTCATCCGCTCCAAAATCCTTGATGCCTTCTGGGTTGTTTTTCCCCTCGTATCTTCTCGCTACATGATTGGGTACGATATCGATGATGACTTTCAAGTCATTTTGGTGTGTTCTTTGGATCAAAGCTTCAAACTCTTCCATTCTCTTGGAGGGGTCATCTGCCAAATCGGGATTAACGTTATAATAATCCTTTACTGCATAAGGCGAACCTGCACGTCCTTTGACTACATCTGGGTCATCATTGGATATTCCATATGCTGTGTAATCCCTAATTACGGCATGATGCGGAATTCCGGTGTACCAAATGTGTGTTACCCCTAAACCTTTGATCTCCTGAAGTGCGTTATCTGAAAAATCAGAAAATTTGCCAATTCCGTTTTCTTCAAGAGTACCCCAAGGTTTGTTGGTGGTATTTGTGTTTCCAAAAAGACGTGTAAAAACTTGATATACTACTACTTTGTGGTTCTGTTCCATTTGCAATTTCTGTTCCTTTTGTTGGTTTGGTTGATCACAACTTATCATACCGAAAAGTAAGAGTGAAATAATGAAGGGTTTATTGAAGGAAGTTATCATAATCTCAAATATAAAAAATGTTATTAGGCTAAAAACATTAAATTGAAAAATCAGCTTAGCTAATTTCAATAGTATTTTGTTTTATTAAATAGCATTAATATCTTGGATACAAATTCTGCCACCAAAAATTATAGTTCTCAGTTGAATTGTTTTATTTTTAACTAAATTTATTTTATCCATAAACAAAACCAATCAAAATATGAAAGACTGTTTATTTAAGTACTCGTTGGCAATCTTGGTAATTTTTAACCTGATCCTCTTTACCTCCTGTGGAAATGATGATGATCCTGAGATAGCTAGTATTGAAGGGACTTGGAATTACGATGAATTTGATATTGATATCAGAATCAATAATAAGACAGATATTGAGTTCTTTATGCAGGAATATGGACTGACAGCAGCTCAAGCAAATGTTGCTTCTGAAGCATTAAAAAGTGAGTTTTTTGAAGCTAGTGATTTTGAAGGTACTAGGCTGATTTTTTCGGGAAATGGTTCATACGAAATCAGGGTTAATGACCGAATCGATGAGACAGGGACATATGTGGTTAGTCCAAACAACAGTACACTTTCTTTAAACTCTGAAGATGAAGTTGTAGTATTTCAGATCCTGGAGTTGAGTAGAAATAGGCTGTCGATTTCTCTTTCTGAAAGTTTTGAAGAGGATTTGACAGAAGATGGCGTAGATGATGAAATAGAGATTTTACTCACCTTATCATTTGTGAGGTAAAAATATTTTGTCGGAGGGAATTGTTTTTTAATTTCCCCCGACAAAAATATTCTCTCCATCTTTTTGGAGAACAAAGCCCTTCCAAGCAAAAAGCAAATAATCCCCATCACTCCAGTTACCTTCTCCAGTCTTTTTTAATAGAATTCCTGTTTTGGAATTTGGTAGAAAAATTTCTGCATTTTCAGCACCATTATCAAAGTGAAGATAAGCTTGCACGCTATTGTCGATTTCTCCTTCTTCTATTTGATTCAGCTCGAATTCAAGTTCTGAAGGGTTTATACAATTGTTTGTCAATTGCGACTTAATAGCATTTTTCTCAAAAAAACATTCTGACTCCAAAGCATCACAGTCCGTCAAATCGAATGTTAAACCATTGGTGAAACTCAATTTGGAAAGGTCTTTAAGCCTTACTTCATTTTCATCAACAATAATTTCCCCAAAACCTTCAGTAATTTTACCTTCTGTAACCTGAAATGCAACCTGTCTTTTACTTTCCAAACCTTCAGAAGTAAATGAATAATCCCCAATCAGTTTGTCACCTTCAATTTTCCCTACGAATGTTCCAAAGTTTTGGTCTTTTTCTAAAATCGAATAAACAAGTTCTCCTTGAACAGTATCATCAACTTGATTGATTTTGAATCCAGCTACAGAACCATTTGATTCGTAGTAATAGCAACCGGTTTCAATTTTGACTTCATTTGATTCAGTTACTGACTTTTTACTTTGGCCACAGGAGAAAAGTGTAGCTAACAATAATATCAGGAGAGAGCCATTTTTCATGTGTTTATAATTTGTTTTTCAGAGGTCATCCCAATTGGTCGGGACAGGCTATGGAATCTCGCATGGTTGATAATCATCCCAGTGTGTGATGTTCTTCGTCATGCTTGTTTTCATATGCTTGATGTCGGATGGTTAAAGGTGTTTAAATTAAATCATCTATAAATATGCCACTTATTAAAAAAGTAACAATAATTTAAGTTCTTCAACTTCTTCACAATTTTTGCTTCTTATTTTCTTCCAAAGAAATAATTCACACCGAGATTTACTTGCCCTAAGTTTATTTGGAAATTATTTTCTTCTAAGTAGCCGGTATTCCAATTAGATTGGTAAAAAACTTCACCAATGCTGGCATCAAACCCCCATTTTTGATTTGGCATAAATGTAAATGCTGGGCGTAGCGAAAGATAGACTCTTGTACTGCTCTCTTCATACAACGATGAATTCAAGTCTCTATTTATTGTTCCAACCAAACCTTTTCCTTCTAAACTGAAAAAGAACTTTTCTGATATTGAAAAGAATTTTCTCGCAAAAAGGCCACCTGCAAAACCTGAAACTTTCAAATCTTCAAAAAGATTTGTAACAGGATTAATGTTTGGACGATTGGATGAAACAAAATTCACAACCGGTCCTACAGCCCACGATTCATTTATAAAAAAGCCTGTTTGCCCATTAAGGGAAAAGAGAGTGTTAGCAGGATTGTTGGAAGCTGAAAAATTAGTTTTTGTTGAGAAATAAGTCATATTTCCACCAACATATTTCGTTCCTTTTGAGAATTGCCCAAAAGAAGCCATTGGCACAAATGCCAAGAGAATTAGAAGTTTTTTCATTTATTGGATTTTAGAATATTGGTGAAATGTAGTAATAATATTTCTTTTTCAAACGAATTATTTTTTAATAGAAAATTACTCTGTTTTATTTAAGAAAAACACCTTCAAAATAATTGAAATGAATCGTTAAAAACCTAAGCATGCAAATACAAAAACTTCGATAATAAAACTTAAAATGACTGAATCATAGGGAAGATTGACTTTCGTGAATTGAAAAAAATTCTAGAAAACAGTAAAATTTATTATACACAGATAACTTTTACTTTTATACCTATTAGTTACTATACTTTTCTATTAGTTTAAAATCACAAAATCTTAGATATTTCAATTATCTTTTTTTTTGAAAATGGTAGTTAAGCTAATAATTTTTATTTATTCAAATTATTTGAAGTATCTTTTATCATCGTTGTTTTTTGGACAGATATTGAATTTTCTTTAAGGTAAATTTGAAAAGTATTTCTATTTAAATTAACTGGTTTGCCATTGAACCATCGATAATAATCCAATGAAATATCTCTGACCTTTTCTGGATTGTCAATACAATCATTGATACTGCCGGTAGCCAAATCCACTATTGATTTGAGGTCTCTATCTTGATAAAATTTTTTTTCTTTTGAATCGCATTGCAAATATATTCGCTTTGGCTTTGGAATTTTTTGATTTAATAAAAATAGTTCAAGAAATTTAATAGAGTTTTTTTGTTGACTTTCATTGTTTCCAAATCTAGAGTCTTCATCAGAAAGCCATAAGATATTAGTGTTTTTTATCTTGGAAGCCAAGAAAGCATAAACTGAAAAGGTTAAAATCATTTCTGCCAAAATATGTGGTTTCCATTTTCCAAAGCCTTTTGCTTCAAAATGCTCTATTAAAGTGTCTTTAGAAAAATTATTGACAACTTCCTTGTTAATAACTAGTGTAAATAAATACCCTTTCATTTGATCTATTATTTCTAAATAATCAGGTAAAAGACGTTTTCTTTGTTTGTCCTGAAAGACTTTCTTAAAATCAAAAAATGAATTCTCGGGAATTCTATTTAATTCCCGAAATTGATTCAATCTTTCTGAGTGTAATAAAAGTTCATTATCATCTGTTACTAAAAATGAATATACGCTAAAGTTGTTTCTTTTTCCATTTTCTATATAATCTGAAATTATAAAAATATCATTACCAAGAATAGGATTTAGCTCTGTAAGTTCTTTGAAATTATCTTTTATATATAGATCGTCAAGTATTTTCTGAACGTTTATCATTTTACATTTATCACATTTGTTTTTTTAATTCAAAATTGAATGTAAGAATTAATTTGATTTACATATTATTTTTGTAGTAATCGATAAACAAACAAAGTACTTCTTTTGATCAAGTCGGGGTACTGTTTCAAATTTATCGTTTCGGCGGGTGAGTGAGCACCACTTCCAGAAGCTCCAATGCCATCAATGCAATCCAAATAATCAGCCACATAAGAAATATCGCCTGCTCCTCTTGAGCCTGGATCTCCAGCTTTTACTTCACCAAATCCCATCTCAGTACTTACTTTGTTGAGAATGTTGACCAGTGCCATGTTTCCTTCTGTGGGAGGCATTGAAGGAATTCCGTCTTCAAATTCAATTTCAGCTGTAGTGCTATTCAAGTTTTGAGAAACAATTTGTCTCATCTTTTCTCGTGCAGTTTCTTTCTGTTCTTCACCCAAAAATCTTAAATCTCCTGTGACAAAAGCTTCTCTTGATATAATGTTGGTTTTTCCTAGGGCTTCACCTTTTCCGCTTACTGGGTCATAAAGCACGTCTGAGCCCCCAATGATTTGTCCGGGGTTGAATGTCAAATACTGTTCATCTGCCAACTGTACTCTGAAATCATTTAGGATTCTAGAGGCTTCAAAGATTGCTCCATAACCAGCATTACCTCCAAATACTCCAGATGAATGTACTTGTTTGCCAGTAGTCTTCAATGTCCAGCCTGAAGCACCTCTTCGGGCAACTGTAGCTATATTGAATCCTTGAGCAGTTTCATAACCCAATGCAATGTCATGCTGCTTGGCTCTTTCTACAAAATCCAACCTGCTTACCCAACTTGGTTTTCCAGAATTTTCCTCATCTCCTGTGAAGTAGACCGTAATGGTTCGGTCTTCCAATAAACCCATGTCATGCAATGCCTTCAAGCTTGCGAAAATCATCGCATTACCACCTTTCATATCATTTACTCCCTGTCCTTTAGCCGTTTTTTCATCTACGATGGAAAAGGGATAAAATGGCATGTCCTTTTCAAAAACAGTGTCCAAATGGCCAATAAAGAAGAGTTTTTTGCCTTTGTTTCCTTTTCTGCTAGCCACAAAATGTCCAGCTCTCTGAAGTGAATCTGGCAAAGTGATCCATTCTATTTGAAAACCGATTTTAGCAAATTCCCTTTCATAGACTTTGGCAACTTCCCGTACTCCCTTGAGGTTGAATGTCCCAGAGTTAATATTTACTGTTTCCTCTAAAAGTTTGATTGTTTCACTATAATTTTTTTCAATGGCTTCAATAAGTTTTTGTTCTACTTTACTGAGCTGCTGGGCCGAAATCTGAAAAGAAATCAAAAGTAAAAAGACAATAATTAGCTTCTTCATATCTATTTGACCTCAATATTTGTGAACCAAATGAATTTCACTCCTTGATCATTGTAATGCTCTGTAGCGAAAGTGACACCTTCAAAAGTTTGCTCAGTTTCCCAAGTGAATGCCCTTCCTTCTGTTCCATTTCCTTTTCTAAATACCCATTCTCGGATCATAAAAGCTTCGTCTAAATAAAGGTCATAAGCATCTCCTGGTGTATAGCCATCTTCATTGTTGTAAACAATGGTAAGTTTGGTGCCTACTTCTCCAGAAATAGGGGAAGGGACATCTTTGGATTCTTCATAGGTATATCCTGAGTCCCACATCAGTTGGAATGGGTACATCAACCAATACTTGTCATTGATAAACCCTGCATCTGCTTTTGGCAATTTTTCATGTGGAAGATCAAGACTGTAAGTGTAACTTGTGTCAGCATCAGCAAAATAGACAGTACGCTCTTGGATGTTCCATTTCCAATCTCTTGTTCGAACTATATCTCCCGCTTGGACATTCCAAGTGTATGCAATGGAATTGATTTTTTCGAAATTTTCAAATCCATAGGCTTTAGCCACTTTTTGGGGTGTGCTAAGTTCTTCTTTTTGTGTGGAGCAGGCGAGAATAGCTATACAGATTAAAGCGGAAATCAAGAATGTTTGCAGTTTCATAATGAGGAAGATAAGTGATTGAAAGTACAATTTAATCGATTCTACAGTTAAAAAAAGAACCATCAGCAAATAAATGCTGATGGTCATTGTGATTTTGCTATATCATCCTGTCAGATAATATCTTTTTGAGCTTATTCTATCCTTACGATATCTGCTCCAAGTGCATTCAATCGCTGATCTATATATTGGTATCCACGATCGATTTGCTCAATATTATCTATGACAGAAGTTCCTTCTGCAGAAAGTGCAGCGATCAACAATGCTACACCCGCTCTGATGTCAGGAGAAGTCATGCGAATACCCCGCAATGCATATTTTCTGTCAAGGCCAATTACTGTTGCTCTATGTGGATCACAAAGTATGATTTGAGCTCCCATGTCTATCAGTTTATCTACGAAGAAAAGTCGGCTTTCAAACATCTTTTGGTGAACCAAGACGGTTCCTTTAGCTTGTGTCGCAGTTACCAAAATGATGCTCAATAGGTCAGGAGTGAATCCAGGCCAAATAGCATCTGCGACGGTCAGGATGGAGCCATCTATAAATGTGTCGATTTCATAATGCTTTTGCGCAGGAATGTGAATATCATCACCTCGAAATTCCAAATTTATTCCCATCCTTCTGAATGTATCTGGGATTATCCCCAATCTATGGATTTGGGCATCTTTGATGGTGATTTCTGATTGGGTCATAGCAGCAAGGCCGATAAATGATCCAATCTCAATCATATCTGGAAGTAATGTGTGCTCCGTTCCTTTGAGTGACTTCACTCCTTCTATGTTCAATAAGTTAGAACCAATTCCAGAAATCTTAGCTCCCATTCTATTGAGCATTTCACAAAGCTGTTGCAAGTACGGTTCGCATGCAGCATTATAGATGGTAGTTTTTCCCTCCGCCAAAACTGCTGCCATGACGATATTTGCTGTACCTGTTACAGAAGCTTCGTCGAGAAGCATGTATGCCCCTTTGAGGTTTTTGCCGTCGATATGGTAGATTTCCCTTTTATTGTCATATCTGAACTCTGCTCCAAGTTTCTGAAAACCCGTAAAGTGGGTGTCCATCCTTCTTCTTCCGATCTTATCTCCTCCTGGTTTTGAAAGCTTGCCAGTTCCAAATCTTGCCAAAAGTGGCCCTAAAATCATCACAGATCCTCTAAGCGAAGAAGCTTTTTTCAAAAAGTCTTCTGTATCCAAATATTTCAAGTCAATCTGATCAGCTTGGAAAGTGTAAGATTCTGGACCGATTTTTTCCACTTTCACACCCATATCCCCAAGCAATTCTATTAGCTTGTTTACATCGCGGATGTTGGGTATTTTATTGATGGTGATTTTTTCCGGAGAAAGTAAAACTGCGCAAAGAATTTGAAGCGCTTCGTTTTTTGCTCCTTGAGGTGTGATTTCGCCTTTTAGTTTTAATCCACCTTTTACTCTGAATGAAGACATTTATCTACGTTTTTTGGAATGACCGCCGTTATTGTTATTTCTTCTTCTATTGTTTCCGCTGAAGTTTCTGCGGTTGCTTCCTGAATTTTCCGCTTCGATTGGAATCTTAAAGTCCCTTCTTGTATTGGTTTCGAAAAGCCCCATTTCCTTCACCTTTTCCAGGTCTATGTGTAACTTTCCTTTAGAGAGTGTTTTGATATCATCCAAAATGATTTGATCATCAAAGTTGTCTCTGTTCCATGTCGAATGAAAACTTCTCATCAACTGACCAATGTAAATGATGGCAGCTTCCTGTTCTTCATCGTCTTCTATTTCTACAGCTTTTTCGATTAGCTTTTCAATGTTTCTACCGTAGTGCTTAAATTTCACTTCATCAACGGGATAACCGATTGGAAGTGGTTTTTTACCTAGCAATTCTTTCTCAGGCATTGGGTAAGGACCATCTACTTCTAAGGTGAAGTCTGACATGATATACAAATCATCCCAAAGTTTTTGGTCACTTTCCAGCTTGAGGTTGGGGTTCAGTTGCTTGATGATTTCAACAAGCGTGTAGGCACTTTGTGTTCGCCTTTCACGATCCTCAATACCAGTCACATGCATGACTAGCCTTTGGATATTTTTTCCGTATTCTTTCAAAATGACTGTATGTTTATTTTCTTCTAAATTATTCATGACCAGCACCATTCATAATATCGTGATGAAGTTACAAAAAATCTCACAATATCAGGTCTGACTTATTTAATGCTTCTAGCAACTTTATTTGCTGTATTGGACTTGTGTTTAGATGATTTACATCGATTAAGTTTAGATGATTTAATCTCTGTCTTTCAAATCTATAAGAATCATCTGCAATTAAATGATAATAATTGAGAATACACTGAGTTATTCCATTATTCGAAGCTTTGCAAAGCTAAGTAATAAAGTCTTTTCTCCAAAATTCTCGAATTCTATCGTTGCTTTTTTATTGATTCCTTCTACCTCTATCTTCAAAACCTTGCCAAAACCGAATTTCGGATGCTCGACTTTCATACCTTCACCAAGATTGTTGGTGTTTGAGGGTTTGAAGTCTGGGCTTGGTGTATGAACTTTAGCAGTAGTTTGTGGTCGCATGGATGGGTTTTTCTTGATCCCAATGAATCCATTCCTGCCTTCACTCCCTTCATTTCGCAATGCACCTGCCGGTGAAGCTGTCATACGCTTATTCACGCGGATACATGCAGGATCTACTTCTTCAAGAAATCTACTTGGCTCACAGTTCAACAGCCTCCCATAGCGATACCTTGTCAAGGCATACGTAAGGTAAAGCTTGTCCATTGCTCTGGTAGATGCTACATAAAATAGTCGTCTTTCTTCCTCTAAATCCTCACGGCTTTGCATCATCATCTGGGAAGGAAAAAGATCTTCTTCCATTCCTACGACAAATACTTGCTTAAATTCTAGCCCTTTTGAAGCGTGAATACTCATTAATGTAACACAATCTGTGGTGTCCTTGTCCCTATCGTTGTCAGTTAAAAGAGCAATTTCCTGAAGAAAAGCCCCTAAAGATTTATCCTCATTTTCCGGATTGTCCACATATTCTTTGATCGCATTGAGCAATTCTTGGACGTTTTCATACCGATTGAGACCTTCAATAGTCTTATCTTCATATAGATCTCTAAGCAGTCCAGACTGTTTGGAGATAGATGAGGCTGCTTCAAATGCATCTTTCCGTTCGACTTCAATGCTAAAGCTTTTGATCATTGTCGTGAAATCTTCTACAGCGTTGGAAGCTCTTCCAGACAAGAAACTGTTGGCATTTGTCATTACTTCCCAAAGGGGAATGTCATGCTCATAAGCAGCGACAAGCATTTTTTCTACAGAGGTATCACCAATACCCCTTTTTGGATAATTGATGATTCTTTTGAAAGCTTCTTCATCGTCCCTATTGACCACAAAGCGCATGTAAGCCATCAAATCTTTGATCTCTTTTCTTTGGTAGAATGACAAGCCACCGACAATCTTGTAGGTGATGTTCATCTTTCTCAAAGCTTCTTCCATTGACCTAGACTGGGAATTGGTTCGATAAAGGATGGCAAAATCACTGTTGTCCAGTTTCTTGTTGTTTTTCTCCTCAAAAATCGTTGTAGCAACTACTCTTCCTTCTTCACTGTCTGAACTTGCCTTGATGAGTTCGATCATGTCTCCTTCATCATTTTGGGTCCAAACGTTCTTTTTGAGTTGAGCTTTGTTTTTGGCAATGATGCTGTTGGCTGCTTGTACGATGTTTTTGGTCGATCTATAGTTTTGTTCGAGTTTGACTACAAAAAGGTCAGGGTAATCTTTTTCGAAATTTAAGATGTTTTGGATATCCGCACCACGGAAAGCATAGATACTTTGTGCATCATCGCCAACCACACAGATATTTTGGTGAACCGCAGCCAGTTTTTTGGTAATTAGATATTGAGAAAGGTTGGTATCTTGAAACTCATCGACCATCACGTACTTGAAGCGTTGTTGATATTTGTTCAAGACATCAAGATGATCTCTGAAGAGTACGTTTGTGTTGAAAAGCAAATCATCAAAATCCATTGCAGAGGATTTGAAAAGTCGTTTTTGGTAGATTTTGTAAATTTCCCCCATCTTTGGTTTCATTGCTGCATCATCATCTGCCTTGATGTAGGGATCAGTGAGATAAGTTTCCCATGAAATCAACCTGTTTTTGGCGCCTGAAATTCTAGAAAGTACAGTGTTTGCTTTGTAAACCTTATCATCAAGCTTCATTTCTCTTACTATAGAACGGATGAGAGATTTGCTATCATCGGAGTCGTAAATAGTGAAATTGGAAGGGTAGCCGAGTTTTTCGGCTTCGACACGAAGTATTTTGGCAAAAGTAGAGTGAAAAGTTCCCATCCAGGTATTTCGAGCTTCTAAACCTATCAGTCTTTCAATCCGACCCTTCATTTCTGCTGCAGCCTTGTTGGTAAAGGTCAATGAAAGAATGTTGAAAGGGTCAACACCTTTGGCATGGATCAAGTGGGCGATCCGGTAAGTGAGCACCCTTGTTTTGCCCGATCCGGCACCTGCGATGATCATCACAGGCCCATCAGTATGTTCTACAGCTTCTTTTTGTGGGGGGTTTAGTCCTTTAAGGTAATCCATCGTTATTCTTTCCATTCTACAAGTTTCAAAGTTAATGGATTTTTTGGCTTTAATTACCCGCTGATTACGCTGATGTTCGCAGATTTTTATGTTGTGTTTTGGATTTTTTATGTTTTTGTACTTTCTGCGGAAATCTGTGGTATCTGCGGGAGAAGAATTATTGCCCGCTGATTACGCTGATGATCGCAGATTTTTATGTTGTGTTTTGGATTTTTTATGTTTTTGTCCTTTCTGCGTAAATCTGTGGTATCTGCGGGAGAAGAATTATTGCCCGCTGATTACGCTGATGATCGCAGATTTTTATGTTGTGTTTTGGATTTCTTCAAGTTTTTGTCCTTTCTGCGTAAATCTGCGGTATTTGTGGGAGAAAAATTATGGCCCGCTGATTACGCTGAT
>NZ_JAKZGS010000022.1:54723-55556 GCF_022549695.1 Belliella calami
TGTTCGCAGATTTTTATGTTGGGTTTTGGATTTTTTAAGTTTTTGTCCTTTCTGGGTAAATCTGCGGTATCTGCGGGAGAAAAATTATTGCCCGCTGATTACGCTGATGTTCGCAGATTTTTATGTTGGGTTTTGGATTTTTTAAGTTTTTGTCCTTTCTGGGTAAATCTGCGGTATCTGCGGGAGAAAAATTATTGCCCGCTGATTACGCTGATGTTCGCAGATTTTTATGTTGTGTTTTGGATTTTTTATGTTTTTGTACTTTCTGCGTAACTGTGGTATCTGCGGGAGAAAAATTATTACCCGCTGATTACGCTGATGTTCGCAGATTTTTATGTTGTGTTTTGGATTTTTTATGTTTTTGTACTTTCTGCGTAAATCTGTGGTATCTGCGGGAGAAAAATTATGTCCCGCTGATTACGCTGATGTTCGCAGATTTTTATGTTGGGTTTTGGATTTTTTATGTTTTTGTACTTTCTGCGTAAATCTGCGGTATTTGTGGGAGAAAAATTATGGCCCGCTGATTACGCTGATGTTCGCAGATTTTTATGTTGTGTTTTGGATTTTTTATGTTTTTGTACTTTCTGCGTAAATCTGTGGTATCTGCGGGAGAAGAATTATTGCCCGCTGATTACGCTGATGTTCGCAGATTTTTATGTTGTGTTTTGGATTTTTTCAAGTTTTTGTACTTTCTGCGTAAATCTGCGGTATCTGCGGGAGAAGAATTATTGCCCGCTGATTACGCTGATGTTCGCAGATTTTTATGTTGTGTTTTGGATTTTTTATGTTTTTGTACTTTCTGCGGAAATCTGTGGTATCTGCGGGAGAAGAAT
>NZ_JAKZGS010000023.1 GCF_022549695.1 Belliella calami
ACCACCACAACAAAGATTAAATCCAAAATCTTTGAAATAAAAACAAAGATCAGGACTATAACTCAAATTTACCTAAATATTAAATTGTCAGCTTTCTCCTGAAACATAGTTTTAGGAGGGGACTCAATTTTACAATCTTTTAATTTTATAACTTAAAAATATAAACCCAAATGAAAGAAGTATATATCGTATCCGCAGTAAGAACACCATTAGGGAGTTTTGGAGGTAAATTAGCAGGACTGACAGCCATTGAACTAGGAAGCATCGCTATCAAAGGTGTAATGAGCAAAGCAGGCTTAGATCCAAAAGAGGTAGAAGAAGTGATCATGGGAAATGTGCTCTCTGCCAACTTAGGACAGGCACCAGCCCGTCAAGCAGCCATAGGTGCAGGCATTGGATATAATGTACCTTGCACGACTGTAAATAAAGTCTGCTCATCCGGAATGAAAGCGGTGATGTTTGCAGCTCAATCTATCATGACTGGTCAAAATGATGTTGTCATAGCTGGAGGAATGGAAAGCATGTCAAATGTGCCCTTTTATGTTCCGAAAGCTAGATTTGGCTATAAGTATGGAAATGCCGAATTCGTAGATGGTTTGGTGAAGGATGGCTTGTTTGAAGTTTACTACAAATTCCCAATGGGAAATTGCGCTGAGAATACAGCTAAGGAATTGAATATCTCTAGAGAAGATCAGGACAATTACGCTATCCAATCTTACACAAGATCCGCTGAAGCATGGAAAAATGGGTCTTTCAAGGACGAGTTAGTTCCTGTAGAAATTACAGGAAGAAAAGGTGAGAAAATCGTCATCGACGAAGATGAAGAATTCAAAAATGTCATGTTTGACAAAATACCTTCACTGAGACCTGTTTTTGACAAAGAAGGAACTGTCACTGCAGCAAATGCTTCTACAATGAATGATGGAGCATCCGCTTTGGTGTTGATGAGCAAGGAGAAAGTTCAAGAGCTTGGACTGACGCCTATTGCAAAAATCCGTGGTTTTGCAGATGCAGCACAAGACCCAATGTGGTTTACGACTGCTCCTGCCCTAGCTATTCCAAAAGCTATCAAAAATGCAGGCTTGACTGAGAATGATGTTGATTTTTATGAAATCAATGAAGCTTTTGCAGCTGTGGCAATCGCAAACCAAAAGCAACTAAACCTCGATAATGACAAGCTCAACGTGTTTGGTGGTGCAGTGTCTTTGGGTCATCCACTTGGAGCATCAGGTGCGAGGATTATTGCTACTTTGACCAGTGTGTTGGGTCAGAAAAATGGCAAAATAGGAGTAGCGGGAATTTGTAATGGTGGTGGTGGTGCTTCTGCAATCGTCATTGAGAAACTTTAAATAATCAAAACTTTAGATATCAATCTTTAGGAATGTAAATTCAGATAGATTCTATCCCATAAAGACAAAGGATTCCAAATAGTGAATTCTTTGTCTTTTTTCATTAATATTACCAAGTACAATACAAATCTTTGCCCACAAATGACAATAAAAACTATCTTCTTTGTCTTATTTTTAACTTTAAATACATGTATATTATTTGGTCAAAATCAAATGATTAAAACATACTATGATGAGCAAAAACCAGCAGTAAAGGAAATCATTGAGCAGCAAAATGGCGTTAAAAATGGCTCTTATTTATTTTACTACGAAAGTGGCAGTCTCGCAGTAAAAGGCAATTATGTGAATGGAAATAGAGAAGGAGTTTTTGTTGATTTTTTTCCTGATACGAATGACACATTGAGAATCACTCCCTATAGCAATGACAAAAAAGAGGGTGTTTCAAAATCCTTTTTTGAAAGTGGAAAGCCATCCCAAGTGGCTACTTACAAAAGTAATCAAATCGAGGGGGAATTGATTACATTTTACGAAAATGGAGAAATTCATAGAAAAGCTACATTTTCCAACAATACGCCTAATGGAATCACTGAAATTTTCGATGATAAAGGAATTTTGATTGAGAAGAAATCCTATCAAAATGGGGTTCTTGAAGGACTTCAAGAAAGTTACCATCCAAATAGTCAAATTCAAAAAACATCAAATTACAGAAAGGGACAAATCAATGGAGAAGTTCTCACTTATTATGAATCCGGTCGCCTGAGATCCAAAATAAACTTCAAAAATGGTTATCAAAATGGTGCTTTTGAAGAATATCATGAAAATGGACAAATTGCCAAACAAGGTAAATATAGAAATGGAGATCCCGATGGTGAATTTAAGAGCTTTTTCCCCAATGGGAAAACTCAAGAAATCACAAAGTACAAGCGGGGATTACCTATTGGTACATTTATGAGTTATTACGAAAGCGGTCAAATTCAGGAAAAGACGATTCATGACAAGTACTATGAAATAACAAAGATTATTGCTTACCATGAAAACGGCAAAGTTCAAAAAGAATTGAATTTCGAATTTGGAAATCAGCATGGCATAACCTACGTATATTTCCCTTCCGGTCAATTGAAAGAAGAGCTCCCTTACCAAAGAGGGAAAGTCCATGGAGTCCAAAAAGTATATTCGGAAAATGGAGAAATCATCATGGAGAGATTTTTCACCGAAGGTAAAGCAACTGGACTTAGAGAGCCGAAATAAAAAGAAAATGTCAATAATTCGAGCATTTCTGGTTTCAATCACAAATGCTTTTTCTATTTTTGTTCAAAGATTAAAACATGAATGGTGCAATAAAAGAAACCCATTTTCAATTTCCCGGACAAAAGGGATTTTACAAGGGTAAAGTTAGGGATGTGTATATGTTTGAGGAAACCATAGCAGTGGTCGCCACAGATCGTATTTCAGCATTTGATGTCGTATTACCCAAGCCGATTCCTTACAAAGGACAGGTTCTAAATCAGATCGCAGCAAAATTTCTCAAAGCAACAGCTGATATTGTTCCAAACTGGGTCACTTCCACTCCTGATCCGAATGTGACTGTAGGTAAAAAATGTGAACCTTTCAAAGTAGAAATGGTAATCCGTGGCTACCTTGCTGGCCATGCTGCCAGAGAATATGCTGCTGGAAAAAGACTTCTTTGTGGAGTAGCATTGCCGGATGGATTGCAGGAAAACGATAAGCTTCCAAAACCAATCATCACACCGACCACCAAAGCAGATGAAGGACACGATGAAGATATTTCCAAAGAATCAATTCTGGAAAAGGGCATTGTGAGTGCAGAGGATTACGATATCTTGGAAAAATATACGCATGCTCTTTATGAAAGAGGAACACAGATCGCAGCAGAAATGGGTTTGATCTTAGTAGATACAAAGTATGAATTTGGAAAATACGAAGGAGAAATCTATTTGATTGACGAAATCCATACCCCAGATTCATCAAGGTATTTTTATGCTGAAGGCTATGAACTAAATCAAAAACAAGGCAATACTCAAAAACAACTTTCCAAAGAATTTGTTAGACAATGGCTAATCTCCAATGGTTTTCAAGGAAAAGATGGACAGAATGTCCCTGAAATGCCTTTTTCATTTGTAGAAGAGATTTCTGAAAGATATATTGAGCTTTTTGAAAAAATAACGGGAGAAAAATTCATCAAAGCAGATACAGAAAATTTGGAAAAAAGAATTGAAAAGGCTGTTTTGAAGGAATTAAAAGGTTGAATTAATATAAAACACATACAAAAAATATCATTTAAAATACGAAAATGAAATACTCAGTAGATAAAAAAGAACAATACGTAGTGTTTACCCCTCTTGAGGAGAAATTGGATTCAGCACTTTCTCCTAAGTTGAAATCAGAGCTTTTGACCGTACATGCAGAAGGTTACCACAACTTAGTGATCGATATGAGCCAAGTGAAGTATGCTGATTCAAGTGGATTGAGTGCATTGCTTGTAGGAAATAGGGAATTTAGCCGTGATGGTGGAATTTTTGTGATTTCTGGACTTCAAGATCACGTTACAAAACTGATCAAAATATCAATGCTCGATAAGGTTTTCAATATCGTAGACACATTGGAAGAAGCAGCAGAGGCCATTTTTATCCATGAGATTGAGAATGGAGAAAGTGAAGAGGAAGAAGAAGAAAATTAATCTTGGAATTTGAAGTTACCATTTTAGGTTCCAATTCTGCGATTCCGGCCCATGGTCGAAATCAAACTGCGCAGTTGGTCAATGTAGGTTCTTCCTCCCTCCTTTTGGATTGTGGAGAAGGAACCCAAATCCAGCTGCGCAAATTTAAAACGAAATACAGTCGCATTGATTACATTTTTATTAGCCACCTTCATGGAGACCATTATTATGGACTGATGGGTTTGCTTTCCACCTACCACCTTCACAAAAGAGCTAAACTTCTTACAATCTATGGACCTGCTGGATTGGATGAGATTATTACAACCAACTTCAAATACAGTAATACACGATTGAATTTTCCATTAAGATTCATTGCCACCAACCCAAATGAAAAGGAATTGATATTGGAAGAAAATAACTTTAAAGTTTTCTCTTTTCCGCTCAAACATAGGATTCCTTGTACTGGTTTTATCATTCAGGAAAAACAAGGTATGTTAAGAATGAATAAGCAAATGTTGTTGGAGAACAAAATCAGTATTGAAGCGATCAACACCTTGAGGAGTGGTAAGGATTTTTTGGATAAAAATGGAGACCTTCTTTATTTGGTAAAGGATTATACCCTTCCTCCTGAACCGCTTCGTTCTTATGCTTTTTGTTCAGACACAATTTACGATCCTGTAGATTTGGTAGGGTATATCAAAAATACAAGTACAATCTACCACGAGGCCACTTTTGGTGATGAAGAAGAAGTCCGTGCGATGGAAACTTTCCACAGTACGGCCTCACAAGCTGGGAAAATCGCCCAATTAGTCTCTGCCAAAAAACTACTGATAGGCCATTATTCCACAAGGTATCTAGATTTAGAGCCTTTATTGCTACAAGCTAAAACCAACTTTCAGAATACCTTTTTGAGCGAAGAAGGTATTACCTATCAAATTGACTAAGGCATTTATCCATAACTAGCAACAATATGGAAATTAAAAAAAGCAACAAAGCTTTTCAATCAAAAAAAACAAACCTCTTTATCATACTGTCTGGAATCTTCCTGACCAATGCGATTTTGGCTGAAATCATTGGTGTCAAAATATTTTCTGGTGAAATGACCTTGGGCTTTGAACCAGTTGGATGGACGTTTTTTGGAGATTATGTTTTGGACTTTAACCTTACAGCTGGAGCAGTAATATGGCCTGTTGTATTCATCACTACTGATATTATCAATGAATATTTTGGAAAAAAAGGAGTTCGGAAAATCAGCTTTTTGACAGCCTTTTTTATAGCCTACATCTTTATTATCATTACAATTGTCACCAAACTTCATCCTGCACCATTTTGGCTCGATGTGAATAGTTCAGATCCTGAAGGCAATAGTTTCAATATAGACTATGCTTTCAATACCATCTTTAGACAAGGCTTGGGAATCATCTTTGGTTCTTTGGTTGCTTTCCTTTTGGGACAATTGATAGACGTTTTCGTGTTTCAAAAATTAAGAAAAATCACCGGGCCGAAAATGATCTGGCTCCGTGCTACAGGCTCTACACTTGTGTCTCAGTTCATCGATTCCTTTGTAGTATTAGGGATCGCTTTTTACATTTTCGGAAATTGGAGCTGGGCACAGATCGTATCGGTGGGAATCATCAATTACATCTACAAATTTAGCGTGGCAATCCTGCTTACTCCTCTACTCTATTTGGGACACCACTGGATTGACAGGTATTTGGGAAAAGAAATAGCTGAAAAGATGACAGAAGAAGCAATGGAGGATACTTCATTTTTATAATTTCAAGAATAAATTTTCTAAGAAAAGCTACCATTGGCCGAAGGTACAATATTGAAAAGAATGAAGTCTCGAATAGAACTCAATATCTTGTAAAGAATTCTTATACAAATGTTCTTGTAAATGAAGATAGAGTTGATTTGAAATCAAATGATTTTTTTTTGGGAAAAATTGTGGTTTGAAAAAAGGGCTTTGGATGTATCAGAAAAAGGATGGCAAAGTGAAAATAAATTTGAAATTTGTGAATCAACTGCTGTTTAGGTTCAATATGGATCAAAAAGAAACCACAGGATCATTGCGCTAGATCTCTCAACAATCAATATTGTTTTAATGGTCAACAGTTGAAACTCCCCTAATTTAAGTTTGGTAGCTACTCAACTGTTGACCAGATCCCCAAATAATCAATATTACTATAGAAACTATTAGGAATTTTTAGCAAACTTAAGAAGCGCTTGGAGGCATGGTAGGTCTCACTTCTATTTTACTTGGAAGTGTTCTCGAGTTCATTGCCATCAAGTCTGCAACCATTTGACCTAAATCTTCAATTTGGATTTTCCAAGCATCTTTTTCACTTGGCTGATGATCATTGAAGTAAGTAGCAACAGAACCTGGCATTATCGTAGTTACTCTAATTCCATGTTTTCTCACATCCAGCATAGCAGCTTGAGTAAAACCTGTCACGCCAAATTTACTTGCATTGTAAGCCGAACCATTAGCAAAGAAATTGGTCCCTGCAAGACTTGAAATTGAGATAAAATAACCTTTGGATTTCTTTAACCCTTCAAGACCGGCTTTGATGCTGTAAAAAACACCTGTAAGGTTCGTATCAATAGTTTCCTGCCATTGTTCCAATGAAATATCTTCGATGGAAGCAAAGTGACCAATTCCTGCATTTGCCACTAGCAAATCAAGCTGTCCCCATTTTTCTATCACTTTATCTACAGCTTGCTGTTGGGAATCGAAATTCCTAACATCAGCTTCCAAAGCTAGTGCTTCTCCTCTTCCCAATTTGTTCAATTCTTCTACAGCTTTGTCTGCTGCTGCTTGAGATCTACTTGTGATCGCTACACGCATTCCTTTTGCCATTAGCGCTGCGGCGATACCGTATCCGATACCTTTACTGCCGCCTGTAATCAATGCTGTTTTGTTGGTTAAATCTTGCATATTTTCATTTAGTTGGTTTATATCTACTTATTCCAATACTGCATAACAACCAAGAGAATTCTAAAATAGTTTGCCAATAAAGACTGATACGAAATGATGAGATAAAAAAAATGGGACAACATTTATTTAAAGATAAATGCCACCCCAATTTAATAAATAAATTTTTCTAAGTTTTTACTTTTTGCTAAGCTTGGAATAAATAAATAGCAAAAGAACAGCTCCTGCAATCGAAATAATCCAATTCATTGGACTCCAAAAACTTCCGTTGACTACAATTCCAGCAAGACCTGCTATCCACCTACCTACTACAGATCCTAAGATTCCGAGTAATATTGTGATAATCCATCCACCTGGATCTTTACCAGGATGAAGAATTTTGGCAATGACACCAGCTATCAAGCCAAAAATAATGTAAGCAATCCAACTCATAGTTTTTAAAATTTAGATTTTTTGAAAAATTAAAAGTATAAATAAATTCTAAATTTCATCAAGAAAAAACTACGCAAAACAACTGCACATTTAGTATTTAAACATGGTTATACCTCTTTCTTATTCCTTGATCACAAATCGGACTCATCCTTGAGAGCGATAACAAATTCTATCTCAATTGGCAATGATTACTTCCACATTATTTCTTTCCAACATCTTGACAAATTCTGGTTCTATATCTTTGTCCGTAATGACTTTATGGATTTTTTGGAAACCAGCGATAAAAGCAAAGCCAATTTTCTTGAACTTTGACGAATCCGCAACTACAATAACTTCTTCCGCAATATCTATCATCAGTTGATTGAGATAAGCCTCTTCCATATGGAAAGTATATACACCAACATCAGACTTGAAACCATCTACACCTAAAAACAATTTGTTGCAATGAAGCTGCTTAAAATTTCTCTCAGCCATCGGCCCTACCAAAGACATGGAGAATTCCCTCAAAAATCCACCAGGAACCATAACCTCTAGATTATCATAGTTTGCCAAATTGTTGATGATATCCAATGCATTGCTGATAACAGAAAGTCGGGTGAATTTTCCAAGGTTATTGGATATTTCAAATGTGGTCGTTCCTGAATCCAAAATAATAGAATCATTCTCTTGGATCATTTTTGCAGCGGCTTTACCGATCGCTTTTTTAGCATCTAGATTGATCTTTTTCTTTTCGGTAACAGGAATTGCCAATGAATTTGTTTTGAAAGCGCCACCATGGGCTCTCACTAAGAGTTTATTTCTTTCGAGATTAGCCAAATCATTTCTAATCGTAACTTCACTGACATTGAATTCTTTACTCAAGTCATTTACATTCACTTGTCCTTGACTTTCTAATGCATCTAGTATTTTTGAGCGTCTTAAGGCTGTTTTTTTCATTTTATATTCACTTTTTTATATCTCCAAAAACTTTGCGAGTTACCATATTCAAAACTAAAATATCGTATAAGCATTTTGAAATATATACAATTTTCTTTCAAATTGAAAAAATACGTAAGGTTTTGAGTATTATTCTTTTTTGAAAAGATCGGAAACCAAACTTTATAGACTCAATATATGTGATAACAAAAAGTTTCATATGGCGTTTTTTATTTATATTAAAATTTTCATTTTATTGTTTTTAAAAATAAAATATTTACGTTATGTTTGTTTTGTAAGCAAAATGTTTGCGACCTCATATTTTGATTATTGGGTTATTGAATTGGAAAGCCGGTTGGGACTGAAACCAGCCGGTTTTTTTCTTTCAATACTCCTATCATTTATTCAATCCACCACTCCTAATAAAAACCCAAAATGAAAACACTGTACCTTAAATTCATTCGATTAATGTCATTGCTTTTATTGATTTCATCCTAAAAACCCACCCAAAAGTGGATCTGTGGTAGAAGTTGATTTGGTGTCCACCCATCCTGCATAAGCCCATTCAAACCTGTTTTCTGAATCTGAAATCCTGAAATCATACCAACCTTTTACTTTTGAAATCTCCAACGAAATCACTTTTGTTTGCTGAGGTTTGATTTCGATGATGTTTCGTCGGGTTCTATTTGTTGATTCTTCCAGCTTTACACTTTGAGTTTTTGAACTTTGGTTTGTTATTTCTATAAGTAATTCTGCTACGCTATCTATTTGAATCCCTTGAAGCATCGTTAAATAATATATGTATCCGCCTTCTTACACGTAGCCAAACAATACATTGTTGGATTCGAAACACATAAAACCTCGTTTGATCCAACGTGCAACATTGCGGATACTCATATTAAATAATGGGTTAAATATTAAACCTAAAAATTTCAAAACATTATTATTAAATCATGATATTTTTAAGATGTCACCTAATTCTTTTTGATTAAAAAGAAGATGGAGATAATTAATTCCTAAACCAAAGCATTTATCGATATAATATTTCCTTTTCTAATTTTTTTTCATAAAACCTTTCAATTTCTTTCTATTTTATTTTTGAATTTTAAAAACATTATTTAGATTTAGAAAAATCTTTCCATATCCTTATAAATCAAGCGAAAAGAGAAAGACCACTCATTTTATCAAAACCTTATTTAATTATGAAGAAAAATTTATCTAGCATCATGCTTCTTTTGCTATTTCTATTTAATTGGGGAGCAAAAGCACAGTCTGTGCAAGTCACAGGGCAAGTATTGGACGCCCAATCATCAGAATCCCTTCCAGGTGTAAATGTATTGGTAAAAGGCAGTTCTATCGGAACAGTAACCGATATTGATGGAAAATTCAACATCGAAGCTGCAAGTGGAAGCACCTTGGTTTTTTCATTTATTGGGTATAGCACTCAAGAGGTGAGATATACAGGACAATCTTCCCTTACCATTTCACTTTCTTCGGATACGAAAGATTTACAGGAAGTAATCGTAACAGGTTATGGAACTCAAAAAAGGGAAAACCTGACTGGTTCAATTGCCACTGTGAGTGGAGAAAAACTTACGGATATCACATCTCCAAACATTGGCAACATGCTTCAAGGTAAAGTCGCCGGTGTAGATGTGGTAGCAAACTCTGGTGCTCCGGGTGCAACTCCCACAATTAGGATAAGAGGCCGGTCTTCTATCAGATCTTCTGCTACACCTATCTGGGTTGTGGATGGAGTAATTTGGCATGATACACCTATATTGAACCCAAATGATGTAGAGTCTATCTCTGTATTGAAAGATGCCGCTGCTGCAGCGCTATATGGTTCTAGAGGTGCCAATGGGGTAATTGTAGTGACGACAAAAGGCGCCAAAGCAGGCACAAGCAGCATTTCCCTAAATGTAAAAACTGGTGTCAGTATTTTCAATCGAAATGACTTTCAAGTAATGAATTCAAACCAGTTAGCTGATCTTTGGGATCAGTTCCCTAATACTAATGCAATTCCTGGCTGGTATGATGAATCTTTGAGAGAAAGAAATACCGATTGGCTAGACATTGGTACCCAAACTGGTCAAGTAAGGGATTACAACCTTTCATATTCCGGTACCACAGAAAGAGCAAGACTATTCACTGCTTTCAACTACTTCAATGAAACTGGGACAGTCAAAGGTGATACTTACGAAAGACTTTCTGCAAGGATAAATTATGATTATGACGTAAATGAAAAATTAACTTTCAAACCCAAACTAGCAGCGACTTATACGACAAATGACAATGCCAGACACAGCATTTACGACATGTACAGAAACCTTCCTTGGGATCAACCTTTCAATGAAGTCGGTGCACCAATCAATACGCTTGCCCCAGGTGCCAATTGGAGAGGAAGAGATAACAGAAACTACCTCTATGACTTACAGTGGAATTATGGAAATTCAGCTACTTTCAATATCCTGAGCAATTTGGATTTCCAGTATGATATCAATGAATACCTATCTTTCATTTCTACTAACAACCTTACTTACTTCAATTCAGAGTCATTTGGCTATACTGATCCAAGATCCAATTCAGGCTTGGCAGACAATGGCAGAATGTCTGTTGGAATGAACAAAAGGATCACACGATTTACAAATCAGATGCTTTCTTATACAAGAACTTTTGACAAGCATTTTGTGAATGTATTGGCTGGATATGAATTCAATGACTATATCTTCAACAATGTTTCTGCAACTGGTAGAGGGATTGCAGCTGGTGCACAAGTAATCAGCAATGCGTCAGAACCACAAGCCATTGGCGGAACCAAAAACGACTATGCATTCCAATCTTACCTTTTGAACGCTAATTATTCTTACGAAAACAGATACAGTGCCCAAGCATCCTTCAGACGTGATGGAGCTTCTAGATTTGGTTCAAACAATAAGTATGGTAACTTCTTCTCTCTTAGTGGTGCATGGAATATTCACAATGAAGCATTCTTCAATGTTTCTTCTATCAACTATCTGAGAGCTAAAGTTGCTTACGGACAAGTAGGTAATACACCTGACAGCTTGTATCCACAATTTGAGCTTTTTTCCCTTAATGCGCAATACAATGGGATGCCTGCAGCTGTAGCTTCCGCACTTGGAAACCCAAACCTGACTTGGGAAAAAACTGCAGCTTCCAATTTTGGTATCGAATTAGGTTTATTCAATAGAATTGATTTCGCAGCTGAGTACTACATCAAAAATACCACTGATTTACTACACTTTGTACCACTTCCAAATATCTCTGGTTTTGATGGCTACTTCGACAATATCGGAAGTGTGATCAATAGAGGTCTTGAACTAACCTTAGGAGCTGATATTATCAAGAGCAATGGTGCCAACTGGAGATTGGATTTCAATATTGGTATGAACAGAAATGAAATTACCGAATTGTTTGAAAACAGAAGACAAATATCAGGTAACAGAATCATTGAAGTAGGAGAAGATATCGATACTTGGTTTATGAGAAAGTGGGTCGGAGTAAATCCGGAAGATGGTACACCACTTTGGGAAAGAGTAGATCCTACTACAGGAGAAGTGACCCAAGTAGGAAACTACAACAACGCAACCTTACAAAAGGTTGGTACCTCAACTCCAAACTTCTTTGGTGGCTTGACTTCATCTTTTGATTACAGAGGCTTCTACTTAAATGCAAATATGGCATTTACCCAAGGTGCTATGGTGTATCATAGTGCAAGAGAGACTTTTGACAGTGATGGAGCTTATCCTACTTACAACTATATGCAGCTTCAACCAGGCTGGTCAAGATGGTCTCCTGAAAATCCGAATGCTACTCACCCACAGCCGATTTTTGGTGGAAACAATGAAGCACATAGACCTTCTTCAAGATTTATCGAAGACGTGAGTTTCTTGAGGATTAGAAATATCACTGCTGGGTACAGGCTTCCAGTAAGTGTAGTTGAGAAATTAAAACTCACAGGCTTGGAAGTATTTGTTTCCGGTGACAACCTATTCACTTTTACAAACTTCTCAGGTCTTGACCCTGAGGCTGCAATATATGGAGACACAGGGTCTCAATATCCACTTCCAAGAAGAGTTAGTGTTGGTTTGAACTTGAACTTCTAAATCAAAAACAATCATGAAAAAATTAAGCTATATATTTATAATTTCCCTTGGAATCTTTGCTATAACGTCTTGTGATATAGACAAATCCCCTTATGATTCCATCACTTCTGATGATCTTGCTCAATCAGAAACGAGTGCCATGAATGTAACCCTAGGTACTTACAGCAGAATGAAAGCTTGGACAGAAAATTGGCACAGGCTTTTCGAATACCCTGGAGACAATGTTGCTTTGAGTGGTACTACTTCAGATCCTTTGTTTTTTACTTATAATTACCAAAGAATCCCGAATGGAAGTAGAGCAGCTGGATTCTGGAGAAGTTCGTATCAAATTGCAGTATCAGCGAATCAGGTAATCGGAAATGTGGTAGAAGGAAGTTCAGAAAGCAACGACCAAATCTTGGCTGAAAACTACTATATCAGAGCCCTGATGCACTTTACGATGGTAAACATCTTTGGAAGACCTTACAATCAAGGAGTAAATAATCCAGGTGTTCCGCTAAAACTTGATGCAGAACCATTGAATCACCCTACGAGATCTTCTGTGGGTGAAGTTTATGATCAGGTAGAAGCCGATTTGTTGAAAGCAGCTGCATTGTTTACTGAGAGCAAATCGAATGTTTTTGCATCAAAAGAAGCAGCTTGGGCATTATTATCAAGACTATATCTGTATAAAGAGGACAATCAAAAGGCTATTGAATACGCTGATTTGGTATTGAATTCAGGTAGATTTTCTTTAGTTCCTACTCAGACATTGGGTGATTACCCAAAACTTTCACCAGAAAGCAACACCGAAACCATCTTTGCGGTGAAGTTTGTGAGAGATGTTGATTATGAGTCAAATGGCTGGTATACAATCGGATCATTATATGCCAATCTTCAAGGAGCTGGCTGGGGTGAATTGTATGCTTCAAGACCATATTTGGAGCTTGTAAGGGAATTTCCTGAAGATCAGAGAAACAACTTCATCCTGCCATTTGTGGTGAATGAGGATATTACTTGGGGCTTTTATGTAAGGGATAATCTCAATTATGGATGGACACCTTTGACTCCTGTAGGCGATGGATTTGAATATACTCACAATGGTACTACCAAAACTGTGGAAACATCCCTAAATGAAAGAGGTGGAATCAGCTATTACATGGATACTGACGAAGGTCGAAAAAGAATCCTCATAGACAAGCAGTTGGATCTTAGGAACAATTTCCCTAAGTACTTTATCACCAAATGCTCTGGCCAAGATGATCAAGCACACTTATGGTCACCAGTAGTATCAAGGCTAGCAGAGATGTATCTGAACAAAGCGGAAGCAGCGGCCAAATTGGGTCAAAATGCGGAAGCACTTGAATTGGTAAATGTAATCAGATCAAGAGCAGGTATTCCAGCCAATGGACTTTATACCATGGCTAACCTTGGTGGCAAATCTGTAATGGATGTGGTAATGGAAGAAAGAATGTTGGAATTGGCATGGGAAGGGCATAGAAAAATGGATGTTTTCAGAAACGGAAAAACCATGGACAGAAGATACCCTGGCACTCACTTGGTAGGAAACAATCCTAAAACTATGATTCAGCCAAATGACAATGCGATCATTGAATTTATTCCTGAAGCACAACTTCTTGTACATGAAGGATTGACACAAAATCCATCATAAATCAAAATGGTCTAGAGAGTTGAATCTCTAGACCATTTTTTTACCCAAAAATCAAAATTTGAGGAAATATCCAAAAAAAATCGATTTTAACAATCGAAACCTTGATGGATTGGTCGGTGAGGACACCGACCAAGGTGCTGATTGGTCGGTGAGGACACTGACCAAGGGGATGAAGGAAACCAACCAAGGTGATAAAATAATTTTCTCAATATTAATTTTATAATCATGCAAAAAAATATGCAATTATTCTTAATGCTTCTCCTTGCTTTTTCTTCTTGCAAAGATCCGGAAGACAATGTACCTGTGGATAATAATTATGACAATGAAGTCACGATTCCTCTAGGAGGTAACACTTATCAAGTATCGGGTTCAGTTTCAGAACCTATCAACCAAAATGGGATTTCAAGCTGGACTGACAACAATACTGTTTACAATGTTTTTGTAAAAACAACCGGTGCACAATCTATCGGTGTGATTCTCAATATCGAAAACCAACCTGATCAAGCTACCATCAAAGTCAAAATTGGGGAGACCGAAAAAGAGGTAACCATTGAAAACAATACCTCTGGAGAAATCAAAGTTGGAGATTTTGAATTTAAGCAAGGATATGAAAAAATTGAATTGACTGGTGTTTCCAAAACCGGGGATAATTTCGCTAAAATCAGAGATATTATTTTAGAACATTCAGGTGATATCAATGCTGAATATGTCAAAAACAATGATGACAACAATTTTTACTGGGGAAGACGTGGCCCTTCTGTTCATTTGGGATATCAAGTTCCTGAAGGCAAAGATTACCAATGGTTTTACAATGAAATGACAATTCCAGAAGGTGAAGATCCTTTGGGTTCATATTTCATGGCAAATGGATTTGGTGAAGGATATTTTGGGATTCAGGTAAATTCCGAAACGGAAAGAAGGGTTCTATTTTCTGTTTGGAGTCCATATGTCACAGACAATCCAAATGATATCCCTGAGGATGAAAGAATAATTGTTCTCAAAAAAGGTGAAGAAGTTTACACGGGTGAGTTTGGCAATGAAGGATCAGGAGGTCAGAGTTATTTGAGATTCAATTGGGTAGCTGGCAACACTTATAAATTCATCAATTCTGTGGAACCTGATGGAAATGGAAATACGATCTATACAGGTTACTTCTATGCACCAGAGGTAGGTGAATGGCAAATCATCGCAAGCTTCAAAAGACCGAAAACCGATACCTGGTATAAAAGACCACATTCGTTTTTGGAGAATTTCAATCAAAACTATGGCCATATTGGAAGAAAAGTTCACTATGACAATCAATGGATTAGGTCTACAGAAGGTGAATGGACGGAGTTGACCGAAGCTAGGTTTACGGGTGATGCCATTGCTACTATTGGTTTCAGGATGGATTATGCAGGCGGATCCGATGAGGGGAAATTCTTCCTTCAGAACTGTGGGTTCTTTGACCAAAACATAACCTTGAACAGCATGCACTCAAGATCTGCCAACAATCAGACTCCACAAATTGACTTTGAATTTTTGGAGACACTTGGGGTAGAAGTAATAGCACCAGAAAAAATTGATGAAGCGGATAAAACCAATTGGACAATTGTGGATTTCAGTTCTGAAGAGACATCAGGTGAGGGAGATACAGGTAGGGCAAATGATGTGATTGACGGGGATCTGACTACTTATTGGCATAGCAGATGGTCATCTGATGCTGCATCATATCCACATCATTTTACAGTGGATATGTCAGAAAATAAGGAAGTTGAAGGATTTGTGATCTCACAGAGAAATGGCTCAAGGAAAATCAAAGATTTCAAGATCTATGTAAGCCAAGACAATGAAAACTGGACAACATTGGTTGATAGCCAATTGCTCAATGATGCGTCCCAGCAAGTGAAGAATCTCGATGAAAAGACAACTTTCAGATACTTCAAATTTGAAGGTCTGAATGCACATGATGGACAGCAATTTGGCGCTCTTGCCGAAATCGGGGTTTACTAAATTCATAAAAAAGGGGGTGGCGAGTAATTGCCACCCCTTTTTTTGAATTTATTTTTTACACATTAAACCCATAGCCCCGATTGCAGTGGAAATCCTTTTTTGAGAGGAACGAACAAAAAAGATTGTAACGGAAAGCGGGAAATAGCTCCAAAAAAATCAGTACTTATAACTAGCTAAAAACATAGCAATTTTCCATCTACCACCCATGTCCTGTGTACTCACAGAACATTCAAATAAACTACTAGGATTTCGGTCTGTGAGGACACAGACCGAGGTAAAGAGGTAAAATTCAACAAAAAAACACCGAAGAAAACCCCGGTGCCTTTTTTCAACTAAACTAATTTACCCTATTAACAAATCATATTTACACTATTACTTTTGTGGTACCGCCACCATTGAGCGTGATATCCAAAGGTTTATTGGTTTTCCATGAACCACTGGTGAAGTCAGGTACATCGATAGAATTGGATCTATGGGCCACAGACCACTCACTCAAAGGTGATAGGGCCGACCATGATGCTGCATCATAGACATCTTGATCCAAAGGAAGTCCATTCCTTAGGCAATCGACCAATCGCCACTCCATCATGAAATCCATTCCTCCATGACCTCCGATATTTTTGGCCAACTCCCCTACTTTCTTCACAATCTCCGGAGTGTATTTTTCCTGTAATACTTTCATTTCATCGTCTTTGATCCACCCATGACCACTGGATATCTTCTGCATTGGATATTTCTGGGCAAAGGCCTTTGTACCACTCAATGCATGAAGTCTAGAATATGGCCTAGGTGAAGTCACATCGTGTTGGATCATCATAGATTTGCCATGCTTGGTCCTTACAATAGTAGTGTTGATGTTTCCACCAAATTTCTTTTCTACAAATGAGGAATAGAAATTATCCTTCTCTGCCAACTCTCTCGCTTTGTCAGCCATGTGGAAATCTGCCGAAGACAAAGATGTCAAGTAATCCATTTGGTCTCCTCTGTTGATATCCAAAAGTTGGGCAATCGGGCCTAGCCCATGGGTTGCGTACAAGTTTCCATCTCTATAATTTTCCTTCAATCTCCACATATCTTCATACGCATTTTTGGCAAAATTCAAGTCCAATAGATCATGAATGTATGCTCCTTCTGCATGGAGAATATCACCAAAGAATCCATCTCTTGCCATATTCAAGGTCATCAGTTCAAAGAAATCATAGCAGCAATTTTCCAACATCATGCAATGCTTCTGGGTCTTTTCGGAAGTCTCTACGAGTTGCCAACATTCCTCTAAAGTCTTGGCAGCAGGGACTTCTACAGCTGCATGTTTTCCTGCCTCCATGGCATAGACAGCCATCGGAGTGTGCCAATCCCACGGAGTGGCGATATAGACCAAATCCAAATCATCACGATCCACCATCTTTTTCCATGCATAGGCACTTCCTGAATATTTCTCAGGTTTGTGGGCAGTGTTTTCCAATGACTTGGCAATTTTGTCCACTTTCTCAGGTACTAGGTCACAAATAGCAATGATCTCTACTCCTTCTATTTTGCTCATCCTATTGACAGCCCCTGGGCCTCGCATCCCAAGACCTATGAAGCCAACTCTCACTTTGTCCAATTTGGGAGCAGCAAATCCACTCATGTTGAAATGTTGGATGCGTTTCCTTTTGATCATTTCTGGAAGTCTCTCCATTTCTTCGGCAGACTTAAAGCTGCTCATACCTGTTCCGATCAAACCCAATCCGGCCAATCCAGATAATTTGAGGAAGTCTCTTCTATTATTGCTCATGGTTATTTTTGATATGGTTAAATTAAAATTTGTACATTTTCCTTGCATTCTCGACAAAAAGCTTCCTGTTTACCTCCTCAGGAAGCTCCAAGCCAGTAAATTCCCCCTTAAATTCTGGTGCTGTCATTTTGTTGTTCGTAGTGAAATACTCCTGATGATATTCCCACAATGATTCGAACCTTTGAGCACATTGAACCTCGGTCAAAGAACCATCGTCTATCACATCCGAACCATAGATAATCCTATCCTGGTATTTGATGAAAAACTCCCTTACTTTTTCTCTGTCAACCATACTTTGAAGCTGAACATGGCAAATTCTTTCTGCCAGATCAACATGGAAGTTGGGATACAAATCAAGCCTTTTGGCAACTTCATCAAGATTCCATTCCATGCTTCCGAGATGTGCCCCGACAAAAACCAAATCCTTATGCTTTGCCAAAACCCTATCTCTTGCTGCTATTTGTGCATCATGATTTGGGACTTTTTGATTCAAATACATGTGGTATTCTGGATGATGAGTGAAGTATTCCCTATCGGAATCAACAGACATCTGATCCAATGGCAGCCAGCAGTTTTTGGGTTCACCGATATGGCCTATCATTGGGACTTTTTGTTCCGCCAAATACTTATAAATCGGGTCTAACCTTTGATCATCTGCAAGTAAATAGGTTCCGTCATTTTCTTGCAAAGCCATTCCAAAATTTTTCCAGATTTTGATGGCTGTAGCACCATTGGAAATTGTTTTTTTGATTTGGTTTAGCGCTTTGTTGATCCATTGATCCGAACCAAAGCCAGCTGATTCAAAAGACCCTATGTACCTCACTTGGTTAGGATATTTTTGCTTTAGTTCCAAGACTACAGCTTCCTGCTTTTCCAATGATTCAAAGAATGGAATATCAGTATTGATGGACACAAATGCGGCTCCTTTCTCCAAGGCCTTTTCTAACTTTGCTTCGGAGTTGGTATTCAAATGACAGTGTGCATCAATCAAGTTCATCTTATCTATTGTTTACAATGTTCAATTTGCCTTTTACCAATTCGGTAACTGCGTTTGTTGCTTTTGGAAATACTTTTCTTAAATCTATTTCCTCGTTTTGGGTTAATATATCCTGAAGGGTCTTCATAAAGATGTTTTTGATCTCCGTAGCCAAATTGACTTTGCAGATTCCATTTTGTATAGCTGTGCGAAGTTGTGATTCTGGTACTCCAGAACTACCATGAAGTACAAATGTAGCTTCAGTCACTTCTGCGACTATTGATTTCAATAAATCTATTTGGAGCATTGGTTCTTCTTTGTAAAATCCATGGGCAGTACCAATAGAAATTGCCAAAGCATCCACTCCTGTTTCTTCGACAAATTGTTTCGCTTCTTGGGGCTGCGTAAAACCATTGTGTGCGTGTGATTGTCCAAGTTTTGCGACAAATCCCAACTCAGCCTCAACATGAGCTCCATAGGATTTTGCTCTTTTCACGACCTCTTGTGTGAGCTTTACATTTTCGGAAAATGGCAACTCGGATCCGTCAATCATTACTGAATCAAACCCAGCATCCAGACAACTTTGGGCTAAGTCCACAGAGCCTCCGTGATCCAAGTGGATCCAACCTTCTACACCAAATTGCTTCAACCCTTCCCTTCCCATAGCTACAGCAGTATTCAAACCCATGTAGTCTATGGAACTTTGCGTCAATTGCAATATAATAGAATCTCCTGTTTGTTGTGCAGCACCAAGGACACCATGCAATGTTTCCAGATTGTAGAAATTGGTGGCAAGAAGTCCTCTTTTCTCTTCTGTAAGTAGTTTTAATTTATTCTTAAGATTCATAAATTATATATCCTGATTGAAAATTTCTTTAGCTATTTTGGTGAGTTGGGAGTTTGATTGAAATGCACCTGTACCACCTGCAGCTGTAGTATTGATCGCTCCAATCAGATTCCCGAATTTTAGGCAGTCAATTAATGGATCTCCAAAGAGGAATTTTGAAATAAAACCAGCATTGAAACTGTCTCCTGCACCAATGGCATCTACAAAGGAAGAATGTGAATATCCTCGTTGAACAGTTTGCTTTCCATTAGATACTAGGATACTGCCTTCTTCCCCCATTTTCAAAGCCACTTGATTGGCAAATGGACTTATTTTATCCAAAGCTTCTTCGACAGAATCAACTTTAGTGATACCAAGCAACTCAGATTTGTTTGGAAGGAAAATATCAACAAAAGGCAAGCATGCGGCATAGTCAAAATCAAAAGCTCCTTCGGGATCAGTCTGAAGGTCAAGGGATGTTGTCAGTCCAGCATCTTTTGCTTTTTTGAACAGTTGGACTATATCATTTTTGATGTTTTTCTGAAGAAAAAGGTTGGAAAAATGCAGGTGGTCAAATTGCTTTATCTCACTCCAGGGCACATCCTCTATGGTAAGGTTTTCCATAGCACCACAAAACGTGACATTGGCCCTGTCTTGATCATAATTCATCACTACGGTAACCCCTGATTGTTTATTTTTTACTTTTCTCAAAAAAGAACAATCAACTCCCCTATCTACCAATACCTTTTCAATAAATTCTCCAAAATAATCACTGCCCACCATTCCGCAAAAGGAGGTATCAATACCCAGAATCGAAATGTTCGAAGCAAATATTGCAGAACTACTTCCCAGAGTAAGATTCATATCATTGGCGATAATTTCATCTCCAATCTTTGGAAAGCCTTCTATATTATTCAATATCAGATCGACATTCAACTCCCCTACAACCAGAATTTTCTTGTTTCCCATTTCTCAGTTTTTTATTTCAACTCTGTCATAGAGCGTTTCAACATCATTTTTATACAGCATACCCAAATCTTCCCTAAGACAGTTGGCAGCTCCGCATGCCACGCCGAATTTTGCAATCTCTTCGATAGGCATACCTTTATTTACAGCGAAGCAAATCCCTGCTGTAAGACAATCACCACTTCCAACAGTGCTAATCACCTTATCCAAAATCACCTTAGCATGTATTTGACGATTGTTAAACCTTAGCTCCAAACCTTCTTTTCCTTTCGTCAATGCCAAGCATTCAATTTTCTCAAAAGCATTCTCACCAAAATCTTTACAGGTTTCCAAGTATTCAGATTCATTTAAATGAAGTCCAAAAACATCCTCTTTCAAGGCATTTTCCAATTGTTCCCCTGTGCAATCCAGAAAGACTTTTACATTTCCTTGATTTGCCAACTTTACCAATTGCTGACAAGCATCCCGAGGGCTCCCACTTGGCCAGGAACCTGAAATACAAACCATTGAGGCTTTTCGAAGTGAGTTTTTATAATTTTCCAAAAACTCCTTGAAATCAATTTCATTCAATTGTGGACCAGGCTCTAGAATTTCAGTATGATCTGATTCTGATTCTGTTGTGATAAATGTGAAGCATTTTCTATTAGATCCCTGAATGTCAATCCCTGATAACTTCACTCCCTGATTTGTGCAAGAATTTTTTATCCAGCTCCCAGTTGCTCCTGCCCAGATACCCATCAACTCCACATCCGCAACTAGCTCTTGGAGTGCCAATGCGACATGAATCCCTTTTCCTCCAGGAAATTCTTTTATTTTTTCAATCCTGTTGCTTAAACCCAATTTAATCGAAGGCAAATAAGCAAAAGTATCTATGGAAGGGTTTGGACAGACTGCTAAGATCATTTTAATGCTTGTTATAAATTTTCACTCCTTGAACTACCCTAGAAATAGCTCCACTTACAGAAGGACTATCAGGATGAAGACCTAAAGCCAACGATTTGTAAAATCCTAGTAACTGACCAATTAGCGTAGCTACCAACACATTGAAATCCCCAACAGTATTATCTGAAGAGCTATTGGAAACATTCAAAATGGAATCAAAATCATCCTTTTCTTGAATTCCAAAACT
This sequence comes from Belliella calami, assembly GCF_022549695.1. Classification (GTDB taxonomy): domain Bacteria; phylum Bacteroidota; class Bacteroidia; order Cytophagales; family Cyclobacteriaceae; genus Belliella; species Belliella calami. Next base: position 21,750 of record NZ_JAKZGS010000023.1, read on the forward strand.
AATGGAAGGAATCTCCCTCAAATCCGATGAAATGCTTTTGGCTAAATCTCTTTCATACTGATATACATGTGCATCATGAGAAAAAAGGAATACTACTAAACTCTTTTCATTCAATACAGCTCTTGGCCCATGTCTAAAACCCAAAAATGAGTCATGCTTACAGACTACTTGACCGTCAGTCAGCTCCTGAAGTTTCAAATGACATTCTCTGGCAATTCCCAATAATGGCCCTGAACCCAAAAATATGACTCTTTCAAAGTCCAAATCAGCTATTTTTTGAAATTTGGGAGGATAATTATTCAAGATGTATTCAGCATACTTAGAGGCTGATGCGACTTCTTCTTTCTTCGAAATCATTGCCTTCAAATCTGAAATCAGCAAAACTGAAAGCAACATTGAAGTAAAACTGCCAGTCATAGCCAAGCTTTTGTCATTAGCTTCTTTGGGCAATTGCAGACAATGAGTATTTGATTTGTGTTGCCTCGCATATTCAGCCAATTGACCTTCTTCATTGCAAGTGATGATAAAATGGTATAGGTTGCTTGCATGTAAATCAGCAAGTCTTACCGTTTCCACACTTTCGGGACTGTTGCCTGATCTCGCAAATGAAATCAAAAGTGTAGGTACATCATCCATGAAAAACAATTCAGGATGCGTTACCAAGTCTGTAGTAGCAAGAGCCTGAGTGATTTTCCCTGTATTCTTCTGAACCAAACCTTGTGCTGCTTCGCCAATAAATGCCGAAGAACCAGCACCGGTGAGAATGATTCGGAGGTTGGGGATTTCAAAAATCGGGTCTAAAAATGCTAAAATTTGACTTTTGTTTGTGTCAATCAAATTCAATACATCTAACCAAAGATGAGGCTGATGCGCAATTTCCCTTGCGGTTTCATGTGCACCAACTCTCTCGGCTTTTTGATGGTCTAAGTTTAAGTAGGTTGTTGATATCATTGTTTTTTGGTTATTCTTTGTCTATTAATTTATATACAACTGCAAAGGCGAGGATGGATCCTAAAAGCATCCCATACCCTAGATTTGGTTCTCCTAATACAATTTTTCCAATCCCTATCAGTAAGGCATAAATTGCGATAACTCCTATGGCAAAAGAAAAAATAGCTTTTTGGAATCCAAACAAATTCTCATCCACTACAATCCCTGAATCTGTCTTGGCCAAAGCACGAACTTTCGCCCAGCCTCTACCAGGTACTTTTGTTATGGTCAAAAAATTCACCAATACTTTTTGATCTGTTGGCTTTGAAATGAAAGTAACTAAAACCCAACTAATAGTGGTAATAGCAACACCAATAACTAATTCAATATGAGTAGGTAAAGGATTGAAGTAAAGCTTGTGGACAAATGAAAAGTACAATGCCACCAAGAATGAAACGATCATAGCTGCCAATTCACTTGCCGCATTGATTCTCCACCAATACCATCTCAAAATGTATAACAGACCAGTTCCAGCACCGATTTGCAATAAAATACTAAAGCTTTGCAGTGCATTCTCCAGTTGTAGGGCAATCAATCCACCCAAAAGCATAATCAAAACAGTAGCGATTCTTCCAACATTCACGAGTGTTTTTTGGGAACTGTTTGGGTTGATGAATCTTTTGTAGAAATCATTGACAACATAAGATGCTCCCCAATTTAAATGAGTGGACAAAGTGGACATATACGCTGCCACAAGTGAGGTAACGACCAAGCCCATCAGTCCCACAGGCAAGAAAGATAACATCGCTGGATAGGCTATATCATCTTGGATAATATTAGAAGCAGTATTCGGAAATGCTGCACTGATGTCTGATAAATTTGGAAATACGATAATGGAGCATAATGCAACAATGATCCATGGCCAAGGCCTGATTGCATAATGCACTATGTTGAAAAGCAAAACTGAGCTAAAGGCATGTTTTTCATTTTTTGCCGCAAGCATCCTTTGTACTACATATCCACCACCACCAGGCTCAGCTCCTGGATACCATACAGACCACCATTGAATAAACAAAGGGATAAAAAAGACCATAACTGCCAATTCCATATTTCCGAAATCAGGCAGAATATTCAATCTTTTGCTCACTTCAGGATTTGCCAATAGATTTTCCATTCCTCCCACTGCAGGATGAGTTACTGCTATATAAGCTGCCGCAATAGCACCCCCAAGAGAAAGTCCAAATTGGATAAAATCTGTCAAAACCACTCCCCTCAAACCTCCTAATGAACTATATATAACTGTTACTACACCAGAAATCAAAAGCGTTTGCAATGGACTAATCCCCAATAATATCCCTCCAATCTTTATCGCAGCAAGAGAAACTGAAGCGATGATCACAACATTGAAGAAAACTCCTAGATATATAGCGCGGAAACCTCTTAAAAAGGCAGCGATTTTCCCACTGTAGCGCATTTCATAAAACTCAATATCGGTCAAAACCCCAGATCTTTTCCAAAGTTTTGCGAAGAAAAATACGGTCAACATGCCTGTCAGCAAAAAACTCCACCAAACCCAATTTCCAGAAATCCCATTTTTACGGACAATATCAGTAACCAAATTTGGGGTGTCTGTAGAAAAAGTGGTGGCCACCATAGAGATTCCCAAAAGCCACCAGGACATCGTACCTCCTGCATTGAAGTACTCCTCCTGACTTTTGGAAGCTTTCTTTGCTGTGTACAAGCCAATGACAAGCGAAACTGCAAAAAAGGCAATCAATATGATCCAATCAATCTGTTGTAAAAGCATTATTCTTTCGAATCTTTATGTTATATATTTTCTTATTAATTCTTAAATTTTAAAGGAACCGCTATAATTTTCCCCTAACAAATGCATTTTCCTTTATCAAATTTTGAGAATTGTGCCCAAACAAACTGATTCGGCCATAAAAACTCAAAAACAAACCCTTTTTTATTCAGCAAAGCTTAAGTTTTGTTTGATAGTTTCGGAATTTATCGAAATATAAAAACTTTCATTATTATATGAAACGAAATTAAAATATTTTCATTTTATTTTTTTAATAAAACAAAAAAACCCTGACAAGCGGTAGCTTATCAGGGCTTAAATAATAATGGAAAATGTAGTTTATTTTACTTCTATAGAATACACTGCACTTTCACGATTGGAAGGTGTCACAATAATATATTTTAGTTTTAAAGGACCCTGCCCATCTCCAGGGGTCGGCATCAAAAATTCACCCCTGTACAATTGTGAAGTCCTATCTGCCTGATGGCCATCATAAGTATAGTAGATTTGACTTCCTTTTACACTTGGTGTCATTTTGATAAATTTCTTTCCGTCAGCATCCGAAATTTCAATTTTTGCTTCTGGAATTCTAAAATTCACTTCCTGATATTCAAGTTCCGCTAGTCTTTTTGGAAGCCTTGAGGTAAAAAATGCATCATAGTCTTTATTCTCCTTAGGCATCCAAGCTACTTCAGACAATGCCAAAAGCCTTGGAAAAACCATATACTGCATCTTTGCAAATGAAGGGACATATTCTGTCCACATATTTGCCTGTACGCCCAAAATATGCTTTTGCTGCTCTTCAGTCAGTGACTCAGGTTTTGGATAATAACTGTAAACCTTCTCCAAAGGCAACAGACAACAAATAAATAAAGGCTCATCAGCCTGAGAACCTTGTCCGTGATCAATGTACATGTGACTGTTTGGAGTCATGATCACATCATGGTTCATCTTGGCTGCTTCAATACCTCCAGCTTCTCCCCTCCAACTCATCACCGTAGCATTTGGCGCTAACCCTCCTTCCAAAATCTCATCCCAGCCAATCAGGTTTCTCCCATTCTTATTCAAAAACTTCTCAATTCTCCTGATAAAGAAGCTTTGCAACTCATGCTCATCTTTCAATTTGTTTTTCTTGATGAAATCCTGGGCAATAGCGGAAGTTTTCCAATGATCTTTCGGAACTTCATCTCCTCCTATATGGATATATTCACTTGGAAAGATATCCATCACTTCTGTCAAAACATCTTCCAAAAACCTGAATGTAGATTCCTTTGGACCATAAATATTGTAAAGAACACCCCAATAGCCTGGTACTTTTGGATAAATTTCATTGTTATATAAATTACCCTTTTCATCTTTTGCTACAATTGTACCTTTTTGAACTCCACCATCTTTCACCTCAAAACTTCCCAATTCGGGATATGCTGCCAATACTGCGGATGTATGGCCTGGCAGCTCAATTTCCGGTATTACTGTTATTTTCCGATCGGCTGCATATTGTACCAATTCTCTAGCTTCCTCTTGCGTATAGTAGCCACCATGTTTGATCCCATCATAAATAAATGGTTTGAAATCTCCGTATTGTCCAATAATAGTCTCATCCCTCCATGCTGCTATCTCTGTAAGCTTTGGATACTTTTTGATCTCCAATCGCCATCCCTGATCATCCGTCAAATGCCAATGAAGTCTGTTCAACTTAAAATGTGCCATCAAGTCTACAATCTGCTTCATTTCATCAAGCGTCCTGAAATGCCTACTTACATCTATCATCAATCCCCTGTAACCAAACTCAGGCTTATCGTCAATTTCCAAAACCGGAACTGTCAATTTACCATCGCTTTCTTCGATTAATTGCAATAAAGTCTGAAATGCATAAAAAACACCAGCTTCTCCTCCTTTTATCTCAATTTTGCTTTGATCTACTACCAAATGATACGCTTCCGGATCAAGATTTTTATCGTAGGAAACTGAGATAAGTGTATTGGTTTGATTTTGGGATGAAATGCCAAGGTTTACGTGATATCTATTTTTTAGGTAGTCATTGAAGAGTGAAGCTGATTTTCTTAGTCCAGCACTTTCAGCAAAAACCAAAGCTCCATCTCCAATCTCCACATTACCTGTACCCATATTTACTTTCAATGGATAAGGAACTACAGATAAGGACTCACCTTGTTGTCCATATAGTAAAGCAATATTGAAAAAAATAGAAAGGCATCCTGCTATCACAAATTTAAATTGTTTCTTCATTTCAAATATTAATTAGATTTTAAATTGATCTACTTCACGATAAGCTTTGATCAGTGCTTTTTCTCCTTCTATTCCAGAAGAAGCATTTCCATGTTCCATCCCAACTATTCCCTCAAAGCCTTTTTCCGCTAAAAATTTGAAAACATTTTTATAATTGATTTCGCCAGTTCCAGGTTCTTTTCTTCCTGGATTATCGCCAACTTGGATATAGGCAATTTCATCCCAGCATTTTTCCATATTTGGTATTAAGTTCCCTTCGTTTCGCTGCATGTGGTAAGCATCATAGAGGATTTTGCATGCAGGGCTTCCTACCGCTTTGCAAATTGCATAGGATTGATCAGAGTTTCTTAGGAATAGTTCTGGAGTATCACTCAAAGGTTCAAGCACCATAGTCAAACCATGGGGTTCTAAAATTTCAGCTCCCCTTTTGAGTGCTTCAATGACATTTCCGGTCTGTATACCCAAAGGCAAATTTCTTTCATAAAAACCAGGGACTACAGTCATCCACTTTGCATTGACACGTTTGGCAACCTCTACAGATTTTTTGCATGTATTGATGAAGTTTTCCAAAAATTCTTCTTTTCCAGTAGTCAGAGAAATCTTCCAATTATCACCTCCATCTACTACAAATACACCCATGGTCATCTGAAGTCTCTCAAGTGCTTTCGCTATTCTCTCTTGTTCTTCTACCGGCCTTCCCAACATCCCATTATCTTCCAAAGATCGAAAACCTTGATCTGCCATAAAATCAAGCTGAGAGACGAGATCTTTTCCAGCATGATTTTGGAACATCCCAAAATGCGGTGCATAATCCAAATTAAACCTATCTGCTTTTCTCACAAAACTTTCTCCAGCAATCAGGTCAAACCCTGTCAATCCACCTATAATTGAGCCCAAAGAAACGTTTCTAATAAATTTTCTCCTTTTCATCCTTCTTAAATTACTTTGGTTTTACCAGGAACAGCAAAAGGATAAAATCCATCTGAATTGGGAAGGACTTTAGGATCAGCATCCCATGCTAATTTTTCAGGTTTCAAATCTATTTCGGAATTGATGGCATCTTCCCACAAAACAGTCTTACCTGAATAAGTAGCATATCGACCCATGATGGCTGTCATGGTACTTTTGGCTGCATTTTCTGCATCAGAGAATTTAAATTCGCCATTGAATATTGCCTCAAAAAGTACGTCATGCTCTTTCTGGTATGGATTTTTGTTTCCTCTACCATTGTGCTCATATATTTGGTTGCCATTTGCATCCCATAGCAATCCTTTATTCCCAGCACTTAGGTATGCTCTTCCTTTGGTCCCTTGAAAAGACTCATCGACCCTGTTGTGTGCACCTGGAAAATGTCTGCATTCCCCTAAAATAACCGAACCATCCTCATAGGTATAAGTCACTGAATGATGATCAAAGATCTCCCCATGATCTTTTCCTGTCCTGATCATTCGACCTCCAGTCCCCTCTGCTTTTACCGGATATCCTCTTTTCACCCAATTCACAACATCGAGGTTATGGACATGTTGTTCTACAATATGGTCACCACAGAGCCAATTGAAATAATACCAGTTTCTCATTTGGTACTCCATTTCGGTTTGTCCCTCCTCTCTGGGTTTTACCCAAACTCCACCGTCATTCCAATACACTTGTCCCGAAACAATATCTCCTATAGAACCATCATGGATTCTATTGACTGTTTGAATGTAATTATCCTGATACCTCCTCTGCAATCCTACTACAACATTAAGTTTTTTACTTTTTGCTTCTTCTGCTGCTTTTAGCACTTTTCTAATTCCCACGGCGTCAGTTGCCACAGGCTTTTCCATAAAAATCTGTTTGTTTTGGCTAACAGCTTCTTCGAAGTGGTCAGGGCGAAACCCTGGAGGTGCAGCAAGAATTACAACATCTGCTTCTTTGATAGCGCTTTTGTATGCATCAAAACCTACAAACTTTCTATCTTCTGGAACATCAACTTTGTCTTTTCCGAATTTATCCAAAATTGGCTTGAAACTTTGATCCAATCTATCTCTGAATGCATCAGCCATGGCTACAAGCTTGATGTTATATCCTGTTTCGAAAGCTTGGAAAACAGCACCTGTTCCCCTTCCACCGCATCCTATCAGGGCAATTTTGATGGTATCTGTTCCCGAGGCATATGCACCAGCAAATGAATAAGGATTTATCAATGCACCACCTGTCAGCAATGCAGATGTTTTGAGAAAATTTCTTCTTTGGTTCATGGTTTGGTTATTTTAGTAATCTAATATGGGTTGAGTATTATAATATTGTTCAATTTCTTCTTGTGAAGGAGTTTTCAATGGCCTCACCAACCTCAAACCTACAAATGGTGCTTCGGGAAACCACCATTTACTCTTTGGGATCTGAGGATCAAGTTGTTTCCAAATGGGGTCTGACACGAATCTTTTAGCTACTCTCAATTCACCTTCAATACTTTCATAATGTCCACCCCTGAGTACTCTTGGGTATAGGTTTTCGGGATTTTTGACAGGATTTTTGAGAATTCCTTGAGCTATTTCGTAAGGCTCATATTGGTCATATGTCCATTCCATTACATTGCCAATGATATCAAAAAGTCCCCATGGATTTGGATTCTTTTTTCCTACTTCATGAGTAGTACCACCACTATTATCTTCATACCAAGCATATGTATCCAATAGTCCTCTATCATTTCCAAAAAAATACCTGTCACTTGTGCCAGCCCTTGCTGCATACTCCCACTCTGCTTCTGTAGGTAATCTGTAAAATATCCCTGTCTTCTTATATAACCAATGACAAAATTGAATTGCTCCATACTGGGTCATGCCTATAGCAGGTTTGTTCTCCTTGCCCATACCGAATGTCATATCCAAATAAGGTGTACTTGGCCTGCTCAGACCATCTACATTTTTTGGCAATGGCTGGGTACTTATTGCTTTTTCATAATCTTTATCCAAAAACATTTCAAAGATATCCCATGTCACCTCGTGCGTTCCCATCCAAAACGCATCAATTTCCACCTCCCTTACTGGCGATTCATCTTCATCATGTCCTTCTTCACTTTTTGAACTCCCCATCATGTAGCTGCCCTCTGGTATTGGTGTCATGCTAAATGAAACTGTAGTATTGGGAATGTTTTGTTGATAAGGTTCAAATTTTTCTGATTGCATTCTGAATGAAAAAGCCAATATCAAAATGGCAACAGAAAAAAGAATTGAATATGGTTTATTCATTTTTTAGGTTTTGGGAAATCGCTGTAGGAAAGATGATTTTTAAAATTCAAGAACTTAAATATAAAAAAAATTAACAAAGCATTAAATCATTTGAAAATTTATCGAAAGAGATTAGAAAGAAAAAGAAATTATTCTGTTTTTTTTATGTGTATTGTTCCTAATAACAACCTGTGAATGATTGTCATTTGCAAAAAAGAGGTGTTTTTGATTGAAGATACTCTTCAATTAAGATGTTGAGACAATGGAATTTGAAGGGGTTTCGAATTTACGTTTACAGAAATTTTCCCGTCGCTTATCTAAATATTTTAAAGGCAAAACAACATTTTTACAAAACCTCAAAAGCCAACCTGGAAAAGTTTGGAAAACCCATTGATTAAGAAAAATTGCGAAACCATGGGTAAAGAAGCGAAAATACATGAAAAATTATATTTTTAAATTTAAAAACACATTATTTCATTAAAATATGCTTTTTATAAACACTATTATTCAATGTATTATAACATTTTTTGACTTTTTTTAAACATTTTTTGTAGCGTTTTGAGGAATGCTGTCGTATTGACTTCGTGAGCGTTCCACAAACATTATACAAACCAAACTAAAAGGATTATGAAGAATTTACTAAGAAAACTACCAACATTATTAATCGCCGCATTTGTCGTAATGAGTTTCAGTAGCTGTAGTGATGATGAAAACCCATGTATAGATGAAAATCTTGTTTCGTTTAAATTAGTGGTAATTGATGCTGAAGGCAACAATATTTTTGGAGAAGAAAGCGTATGGGACGCTGAGAATGTGTTGATCACATATTTGAACGAAGAGAATGAAGTAGAATCTGCAGACATTGAAGTGAAGCAAGATGCGGATGATGCAATTTATTTTGAATCAGCTGAGATTTCTGAACTAAGTCTTGATGGTGTTTTGGATTTTACGTTGGTTCTTGACAATGATAATAGCATAGATTTCGAATTTATCGTTACTGAAGTAAGCGGAACTGATTGCCTAGCTTTTGAATATGTTGCAAATGATGTAGAAGGAGAAAGCTTAGAAACGACTGGTTCCAATCCGACCGTCTATATTTTAACTTTTGACGCAACTGAAGAATAATCAATCTGAATTTACTTTATCGATTATGGAAAGCTGCTCACTTAAAGTAAATTTAAATTGATACATTTCTGATGTTTCATCAAAAACAAAAAAGGGGCTCATATTGAAGCCTCTTTTTTTGCTCGGCATTGTTCTTGTAAGGTTAAAAAAAACAAATAAAAAACACCATGAGTCGATTTTTGATCAGTTGCTTTGTATTAGTCTTGACATTTTCATCTTGTAGCCAGAAGGCAACTCAATTAGGAAAAGCATCCTATTACAATGATAAGTATCATGGTAAAGCAACTTCGAGTGGTGAGAAATATAGGAAAAACAAATTGACCGCAGCGCATAAAACACTGCCTTTTGGGACAAAAGTGAAAGTCATCAACCAAACAAATGGAAAGAAAGTTACAGTTAGGATCAATGACAGGGGGCCTTTTGTAAGTGGAAGAATCATAGACCTTTCAAAAAGAGCTGCAAAGCAAATAGATTTGATAGATGCTGGCGTAGCAGATGTAAAAATCAAATACAAGAAATAATGTAGCTGGATTGCTTATCTTTGCCGTATGACAAATCACACGGAAGCGACCCAGGAAATACTCAATCACCTTCAGATAAATGCCCTCAATGAAATGCAGTTGGATTTCATTGAGAGAGCAAAGCACCACGACAACCTTATGCTACTGGCTCCTACAGGATCCGGAAAGACTTTGGCATACCTATTTCCACTTTTAGAATTTCTGCAATCAGATCTTAGGGCAGTTCAGGCACTGATTGTCGTACCTTCTCGAGAATTGGCCATACAAATTGAGCAAGTTTTCAAAAGTATGAAAACTACTTTCAAAGTAAGCACTTGCTATGGTGGTCATTCCATGAAAATAGAGCAAAATAGCCTTGCTGAAGGACCTGCTTTAGTGATAGGAACTCCAGGCAGACTGAAAGATCATTTTGAAAGGGATTCATTTGACCCAAGTGCCATAAAAGTTGTGATTTTGGACGAGTTTGACAAATCCTTGCAACTTGGTTTTCATGATCAAATCAGAAATATCTTAAGGCCTATGGCTAGTACGCTTAAGTACTTTCTGACTTCAGCTACCAAAATGGACAGACTTCCTGAGTTTATCCCTTTCAGTGACCCTGAGACAGTCAATTATTTACAAGATGAAGACGAATCGAAACTAGAACTAAAATTGGTAAATACGCCAAGCATTGAAAAAGCAGAAACATTGATGCGCTTGGTAGCAGAGTTCAACAATGAGGCTTGCATTGTTTTTTGTAACCACAGAGATGCTGTAGATAGGATAAGCACATTGTTGACAGATTTTGATTTCCCCCATGGAATTTTGCATGGAGGAATGGAGCAAATTGACCGAGAAAAAAATCTTATTAAATTTAGATCTGGCGCACACAACTTGCTGATCGCGACAGATTTGGCTTCCAGAGGACTCGACATACCAGAAATCAAGCATGTGGTACACTATCAGTTGCCTCCAAAAGTAGAAGCGTTTACCCACAGAAATGGCCGAACTGCAAGGATGCATGCAGAAGGTCAAGGATATTTGATTTTGGCAAATGACGAAATGCTTCCTGAGTATATTGACAAAGAAGTAGAAGAAATATATCCTTCACAAAATTTTGTCAGTCCAGAACTCCCGGATTTTGAGTGTTTGTACATCAGTGCCGGAAAAAAGGATAAAATAAGCAAAGGAGATATTGTAGGTCTTCTGACCAAAAAAGGTGGACTTGATGGTAAAGACATTGGAGTCATCAGCATTTTGGATTTCTCAGCTTATGTAGCTGTCAAAAGAGAATTGGCAGAGAAAGTCCTCAAAAAAGTCAACCAAGAGAAATTGAAAAAAATCAAAGTCAAAATTGCTATTGCAAACTAAATAAAAGCGCCCCAAAAAGATTACTTTTTGGGGCGATTTCTTTTAAGTAAGCTTTAAATTTTCAAAATCAATTGGCAGGTAGTACTTTGGCACTCACCTCACCAAAACCTACTCTCACTCCGTCTTTTTCACAGTACCCTCTCATGACAACAGTGTCACCATCCTCGATAAACTTCCGTTCTTCACCATCTTCCAACTGAACAGGTTTGGTTCCTTTCCAGGACAGCTCCAACATAGAACCATAGCTATCCTCTGTTGGCCCTGAAATAGTACCAGAAGCATACATATCTCCTACGTTGATATTGCATCCATTGACCGTGTGATGTGCAAGTTGCTGGGCAATGTTCCAATACATATATTTATAATTGGAGCTACATACTTTATTTAGATTTTTACCTTCAGGCTGAATGAACGCCTCTAAAGTAATATCAAAAGCATGATCTTTTTCGCATTGCAAATACGGAAGTACTTCCTGATCTTGCTTGGGACCAGTCACTCTAACATACTCCAAAGCTTCCAAAGTTACTATCCAAGGAGAAATACTGGACGCGAAATTTTTCCCTAAAAATGGCCCTAAAGGAACATATTCCCAAGCTTGTATATCTCTAGCTGACCAATCATTGAACAAAACAAATCCGAAAATAAACTCTTCGGCATCTTCGGTTTTTACAGATTCACCCATTTTGGTTTGTCTTCCTGTAATGAAAGCGAGTTCCAATTCAAAATCCAATCTTCTGGTAGGTCCAAATTCAGGAACTTCCATATTTGCGTCTTTAAATTGACCTTTTGGTCTTGTGATTGGAATCCCGGAGGGAACGATAGACGATGCTCTTCCATGGTAGCCCACTGGCAAATGTTTCCAATTTGGCAAAAGTGCATTTTCCGGATCCCTAAACATTGTCCCCACATTGGTGGCATGCTCAATACTGCTATAAAAATCCGTATAATCGCCAATCTTTACAGGAAGGTGCATGATCGCTTCCTTGCGATTGACCATTGCTTTGCCCCTACATTGATGCTCTTTCAAATTTTCATTTTCTTCATCCAAAAGATCCTGAACCCGCTCCCTCACCTTTCTGGTTACTTGCTTTCCAAGGGAAATAAAATCATTGAGTGCATCACGTAAGAAAATGTCATTAGGCAATTGGGTGATATCAGAGAAAAAACCCTCATCGTGAAGTACCGAAAGATCTACGATTTTGTCGCCTATTGCTATACCTGCTCTTGCTGAAATTCTTTTGGTTTCAAATATTCCAAAGGGAAGATTATAAATAGTGAAATCTGAATTTTTGGGCACTGTAACCCAGCTGACTTTGGGTTTAATATTCTGGTGATTCATTATTAAAAATTTGTTTCTGTGGCAAAGTTAAGATTTAATATCACAAGTTAAAAAATGATTACAAAATTCATTGAAATAGTAAATTGATTAGAGTTCAAACAATAAAAACAAGTTTAAATCCAAACTATTTCGAGTCATTTTTGTGGAGCTTTCTTTTTATTTCCTTGACATTTTTTAGAACAATATCTCACTTCATCCCAATTCTTTTCCCACTTTTTTCTCCAAGAAAATGGTCTATTACAAACGATACAAATTTTAGAAGGCAAGTTTTCTTTTTTCACTAAAATCCAACTTACAAAATCTAGAAATTGTTTGTCATGGAAATACGCTATTTCGCCAATAGCTGTTTAAAATTATAGGTGTGTCCACAATATTGCACGTTGAATAGGAAGTAGCTTTGTAAGTTGTGGATACTCATCAGCAGGAAACAAAACCTCAATTCGTTCATCAAGCAATCTGTTGATTGGCTACATGCAAGAAAGCAGATAGTCATAAAAATCATGTTTTCATTACAACTAGTACTATCGACTCTCGCCGATTATCCGCCGGATTTTATATGAAAATTCACCCATAGTTTTCATTGCGGGTAATCACATTGCTCACTTCAATTTTTCATTGTTTTGGTGTCTGTCTTTGTCTCTTATATTTTTCTTTTCAAAATTTTTCTCAAGCGCCTCTGTAAGATTCACTCCAGTTTGATTGGCGAGGCAAATCAAAACCCAAAGCACATCTGCCATCTCATCAGCCAAATCCCCTCCTTTGTCTGATTCTTTATAAGATTGCTCACCATATTTTCTTGACATGATTCTAGCAAGCTCTCCTACTTCTTCCATCAGAATCGACATATTCGTCAATTCACCAAAATACCTGACTCCCACAGTTTTTATCCAATGATCTACATCCTTTTGGGCTTGTTCTATTGTGATTTGCTTTGATTTCGAATCCATAAGCTTTCTAGTTATATTTTATTTTGGCTGTCAATAGTGATTGTCACAGGGCCGTCATTGATCAGTGACACTTTCATATCAGCCCCAAAAACACCTGTCTGAATCGGCTTACCCAATTCTATTTGCAAAGCTTGTATGAACTTCTCATACATTGGAATAGCAAATTCCGCTTTTGATGCTTTGATGTATGAAGGTCGATTGCCTTTTTTGGTACTGGCATGCAAAGTGAACTGGGATATCAGAAGAATGTCTCCTCCAATGTCCAAAACACTCATGTTCATCACTTCATTAGAATCTGGAAAAATCCTCAAATTGACAATTTTCTTCGAAAGCCAATCTATATCTTCTTGCTTGTCTGCATCTTCTACCCCTATTAGGACAAGAAGTCCCTTCCCTATTTCTCCGCAAATTTTCCCCTCAACTTTTACAGAGGACTCTGTAACACGCTGTAAAACTGCCTTCATGACTTTTAAAAATTTTGCATTTCTTTTGATTGGATGACTTCTAACTTTATTTGTTTTGGTTCGTTAGCATGAAAAATCATGGCTCTAGCTACTTTATAATCATAAATAGGTCTGATTTTGTTCAAAACCTTCATCCAAGAGAGGGGTTTAGATAATATTTTTGCTACTTCTTCACCAAGTCTGAATTCAGAACGAGAGCCCAATAATAAAGAGGGCTGAAAAATCCCCAGATAATCAAAATGAATTATCTTTAGATCTTCCTCAATATCACCTTTGACTTTATTGTAGTATATTTTTGATTGCGGGTCAGCAGACATGGCACTGACAAACAAAAACCGCTTTGCTCCCAACTCAAAAACCCATTTTGCGAAATTGAAAACAAAGTCATGATCAACCATGTAAAATTTCTCTTTTGACCCAGCCGCTTTGATCGTTGTCCCTAGAGCACAATAAGCATGGACATCTACTTTTCTATCTTTTATACTTTGAATAGTGGGAAAAGTTATGCCACCCAAATCAGCCTCTCTCAATTTGCTTTCCCAATCCAAATTGATAATTCCTTTAAAATCCACCTCTAACTGAATCAATTTCTCGTGTTTCAAAGCCAAAGTTCTTCTTCCAACCGAAATGACTGTATCATAAGTCGATCCTTTCAACAACTCGTGCAAAAGTTGCATTCCGATCAATCCCGAAGTTCCTGAAATTATCGCTATTTTTTTCATTGTTTTCTGTTGTCTTTAATTAAATAAAATTTGTATCCGCTTATACATCAGTAGCCATTTCAAGCATTGTTTGAAGTTCCTTTCAAACACCTAACGTCGGATAAATGAGTACTCTTGTGTGCCGCGGCATAGTTGTCTATTATTCGCTTCTTTGCCAGTAGCTATAATTCCATGGTCGATTGCTTTTTTATGTTCAATATCTAAGAGTATCTAATATCAATTTATTCGGATCTAGGCTAAATCAAGCTTCTCTTTAGATAGTGGCAAAGTTCCGTATATCCATATAAATAAATTCACGTAAGCTATTTGAGATGCGTTTTTTCCCAAGCTTCAAAGTCCTCAATTTCATTTTTCAAAACGTTAAAAATTGCAATCACAACAGAGACATCATCTGCAAAACCTATAAAAGGAAGAAAATCAGGAATAATATCAATTGGCATGACAAAATACAAAAGTCCCAAGACCAGCAATCCGAGGGTTTTAGTGGACAATTTATGAGTCCCATTTTTGTGGGCATAAATCATCCTTTTGAAAACCATTATTGGTTCTATTGCAGCTTTCACATTGGGATTGTTTGAAAAGTCCTTCACTCTGGTTGTTGCCCTTTGAAGCAAATCTTTAAGTTTGCTCTCTTCACCAGCAATGATTTGGGCTTTTTCCATATAAAGCGTTTTAGCTTTTTGGTAAAAACTTGTCGATTTATCTTTAAAGGAAGCCATATTTTTGATTTAGAAGTAAATTCTTATTTCGGATTTGACTTGAGAAAGGGCAATTTGAATGCCATCATTTCTCTCATCCAATGATCTTTGGAAGATTCTTTTGGCTAAATCTATCCCTCTTGCCTCTTCATTCATGTCTTGGAATGAAGAATTCACAACAGTAACTACCCCTTCTACGGCGCGTTTTACTGCCTCCCATGTTTCATCAGAAAAATAAACCTGTTGGGACAGGTTATGGTTGAATTCCTCTCGAACCTCACGAATCAATTGCGTATGTAGATCTCTTGCTGAATATTCTGTCTGATTAATTCTCCTGACAAGATTGTTTGGGGTGATCCTTTCCAACAATAAACAGAGCCTTTCACCTGCCTGAAGCCGAATAGGCAAAATTGTTTGCGTATTTTGAGTTTTGAGATTGATAAGCAACTTTTCCCTTTCCTTATTTAAGAAAGAAACCACAGTCAGGTACATTCCATAAATAACCAATGCTGCAGGCAAAACTATTTTTAAAAGATCGGCGACGAAATCCATTTTGAAATTTTGATTGAGACGTGAATATCTGAAATAATTAACGATTTAAAACAAAAAAAGACCATGAATGAAATCATGATCTTTTTACTAAAGTGACTTTTACTCGATTTTCAAACAAATGCTTCTTTTGAAAAACCTTCAATCTCCAACAAATTCTTTTCAAAATCAGAGTAGTTAATTTCTTTGATCAGCATAATCAAAGTATGTGCAAATTCTTGTTTACACATCTGAACAGAAAACTCTTTTTGGTCATTATTGCTTTCCGCGATCCTTTTTTCATCAAAAATTCTCATCAATTCCTGCTTGTTTCTAGCCTTAACCAACAATTGATCCTGATTCATTTCACTTGTCACAATCGTAAAAATACCGTGGAGAGACGTAATTACCATAATTGTAAATTGTTGCTTTATTTTTGAGTCCTATTATAATAATCTTAAGTAACAATCACATTCGAAGTCCTATTTTCAACAAACTACTCACAAAAGACATCTAAATTGTGGTTCCTAAACTTTTTTGTAAATCTAAGAAATCTAAAATACTCAAAAAATACCCAGTAGTTGGTATTTTTCTACCCCTCAACCAAGAAATATGATTTTTTGTTACTATAAGAATATCAAATGTAAAAATTTATAGTAAATAAAAACACTATTAGACTTAATAACTTTAAAATTAATTATAAGTTAAAATAATGATAACAATAAGTCTTATTCAAGTTTCAATTTAAAAAGAGAATTTTTGAGTGATTTTAAAAATTTATTGATTGATAAACAGCATATTAAAACAAGCCCAAATAAATATTGATTATTTTGGACGTTTTAAGGGAAATCTATTTTGCTTATTTGAATAATATTCCTTTATATTTGCATCGATTTAGATGTTTCACAGTTCTAAAAAGTAGAATTAGAAATTTTCCAAAATCAATCCACTGGATATTCTATCTGTATTCAAGAAGATATTTAGACCGTATCAGTGAGTGGCTCAAACCACTGCGAAATTTCGGGATAAACAATTCTACGGACAAGATAAATAGAGAGTTGGGTGAGTGGCTTAAACCAGCAGTTTGCTAAACTGTCGTACGGGTAATTCCGTACCGGGGGTTCGAATCCCCCACTCTCTACCAAAACGGTGTTTAAACCTTTTAAATTCAATGATTTAAATGTCTTGATTTTTGTAAGGACTCACCAAAAAAACCTTTAAAACGGCTTAAATAGGCAGAAAACAAGGTTTTCAATCAATATTTTACAGATTTAATAGCAAAAAACTCACATTCAAAAGATGTGAGTTTTTTGCGTTTTAAGACTTCTTTTTATCAAATATTGCAAATATTTCAATCTTAAAATGCGTAATTCGGTGAGTCATTTTTATTGATGAAAATGACTCACCAGAGCGCTTGTAAAATATTGTTTTACAGGATGTTATATGATCGAATCTCTTGCCGAAGAACTCACTTTTTATTAAGTTTAAACCTAAAAAGTGAGCAAAAATGATTGAAAAAACATTCAGTATTCTCTTTTATCTCAAAGCTGCCCGAAATTTAAAGGGAAATCAAAAGCATGTTTATGCCAGAATAACGGTTGATTGTTTGCGTGTAGAAATCTCGACCAAACTTTCATGCGATAGTGTGACAAATGGAGTTCTTTGGCAAATAGGGCAATTGGAAAATCCGAAAAGTCTAAACAGGTAAATACCTACCTTGAGGCATTTACGATGAAGGTCCATCAAGCCAGAAAATACCTGATGGAGAATGAACAAGAAATTACAGCTGAAAACATAAAAAATATATTGCGTGGAAATACTCCTGACAACAGGATGATCATGGATGTTTTTACAGAACACAATATACAGATAGAAGCTTTGGTAGGGAAAGATTTTGCACCAGGTACCTTTATAAGGTATAAAACATCCTTTGATCATACAAGGTCATTCATCCAGTGGAAATACAAAAAAGATGATATACCAATTAAAAAGCTTGATTATGACTTCATCAGTGATTATTCTTTTTGGTTGAAAACTGTCAGAGGGTGTTCACATAACACTACTTTAAAATACCTTGCGAATTTCAAGAAGGTCGTCTTAACTTGTGTCAAAAAAGGTTGGCTTTCTCGGGATCCATTTATCGGATTTAAAATGACTAAAAAAGAGATTGAAAGAGACTATCTTTCATCAGAAGAATTGAAATACCTTACTGAGAAAGTTTTTAGGATTGAAAGGCTTGCACAGGTTAGGGATATATTTCTTTTCAGTTGTTATACAGGCTTGGCGTATATTGATGTAAAGAACCTCAAGAGAAATCAAATTGTAATTGGTATTGACAAGGAGAAGAGGATAGTTACAAAAAGAAAAAAAACTGATTCAACAGTTAAACTTCCATTGTTACCAACTGCACTAGATATCATCAGTAAATATAAGGTTCATCCGAAATGTACTTCTGAAGGAAGTGTACTTCCTGTATTAAGCAACCAAAAAATGAATGCTGATCTAAAGGAGATTGCTGATCTCTGTGGGATAGAAAAAGAATTGACCTTCCATATCGCCAGACATACCTTCGCAACGACTGTGACACTGGGAAATGGAGTTCCTATGGAGACCGTTTCGAAAATGCTTGGGCACAGCTCTCTTAAACAGACACAGCATTATGCCAAGATTTTAGACACAAAAATCAGTTCTGATATGCAAAAATTAAGAAATCTATTGGAAGAATAGAAGTGGTTTCAATTCATTAATCAGATCAATTGCATACGCTTATAAATTCAATTGAATTTAAGCGTATGTAAATTGTCTTTAAATTTTCTGGATAGGATAGATTTTGAAGATAACATTTAAAAAATTACCATAAAGAGAGGATGGCGTTCGAACCAAACCTATAAAATAATGATTATTAAACACTTATTTTCATTATTCAAAACCTACTATACGAACTAGAAATAGCCAATTTTTTAGGTAATTTTGAAACATTTAATTACTTAAAAAATTATTTTAATCAAATTTTAAACTATCCATGTGATCTGTACTCTTTGAAATTTTCGAGTGTTTTTGAAATTTCATTGACATCCTTACCCTATTTTCAAACAAAATGAACCACACTTCTTAGCTTTGGGTGGTAGGAAGGGCTGTAGGTGATGATGTTTTTCCTCACCAAATCTTTCATACATCTGTGGTAAGTACTCAGAGATTTGACCTGTAAGTTTTTCATGATCATTTTTCGGGTGATCCGAAAACGGCTCCTTCCCTGATTCTTTAGGAATTCTCCAATAAGGGCCATGCAGATTGCCATGTGGGATAATTGTATTGATTCATCCTTTTGAAGCTTGCTGTAGATTCCCAAGATCTTGTCTTGGGTTGATTTGAGATTATCATTGGCCATAATCAATTATTTGAATAGGTTCTCGATCTCTTTTGACTGATAATAATAGGAACCCCCAATTTTCTTGGGATTCAGAAGCCCTCTTATCCTTAGGTTCTGTAATGATCCAGGAGAAATTTTGAGGATCCTTCTCACTTCATCACTCTTTACCCAATCCCTATGATCTTTTTCCTTGGGCTTGAGCTTGAGCAGTTCTTGGAGATCTTCCAAGAGTTGTAATCTCAATTCTTCGAAATCTTCTTTGGTGATCAGTTATATCTTGGTCATGTGTAGGGACTTTGATGGATGGGTAATTTGGTATGCATGGGTAATTTGGTATGCATGGACTGGAAATGTTCACCCTTTGGCCACAAACTGTGATTATTTTTTTGTGAAAATTATTTTTTATTTTGTTGTATAAGAGAAGTTTAGACACTTAATTAGTCTTTAGGTTTTTGAAAAAAATATGTGGATGAATATATGGACTTGTAATTTGGTAGAATAGATTATCTGTTAAATGTTAATAAAGCCGTCTATATTTCTTTTAAATTGTTTTATATTTAAATACATATAAAATAAATATTTTCTTCATAATTATACTTTTTTACATATAAAACAATATCTTTGAACTGTATTATATTCAAATACATATAATGAAAAGACTTTCAGCCTTTGTTAAGGAACGAAGAAAAGAAACAGGAATGACCCAAGAGGAATTCGCAGATCGCTGTGGTGTAGCCTTAACTGTAATCAGAAAGATAGAACAGGGTAAGACCAACCTGAATCTCGATAAAGTAAATTTGGTGCTCCAAATGTTCGGACATGAACTGGCTCCGGTAAACAGTAAAATTATTAATGATGCGACAGGCGGAGATTTATTATAAAGATATTCTGGCGGGAATGCTTATCGAAACGGATGATGGGGAATACACCTTTCAATATACTGAGAATTATATTCAATCATTTCCCAATCAGTACATCACCTTCAGCATGCCGGTGATTGACAAACCTTATGTGAGTAACAGGCTGTTTCCTTTTTTTGAAGGACTGATCCCTGAAGGCTGGCTTTTGGACATCGCCTCAAAAAATTGGAAGCTAAACCCTAATGACCGTATGGGATTGTTGTTGGCTTGTTGTCAAAACTGTATTGGAGCTGTGCATGTTAAACCTATTACCCATGATCATGAAGGATAAGTGTCTTTACTGTTACAAACCTTTGGAAGAACAAGAAAAGGATTTTCATGCCAAGTGTGCTAATGAATTTTTCGGGACGCAGACATCACCCCTTATACCTTATTCCATTGATGATATGACAACACTTGCCAAGGATGTGATTGACCGTTCCATTTCAGTTCCTGGTGTACAACCCAAGTTATCTATGTCGTTAATCAAAGAAGTACAGGGACAAAGTGATCAAAGATTGACTGTTGTAGGCGCTTTGGGAGGCAATTACATCTTCAAACCTCCTACTGTTGCATTTCCTGAATTGCCAGCCAATGAACATCTAACAATGCGAATGGCTGAAGATTTTGGTATTCCTGTAGTTCCATCGTCTTTGATCCAATTGCAATCCGGAGAGCTTTCCTACATCACCAAACGAATAGACCGTACAGAGAATTTGGAAAAGATTCACATGATCGATATGTTCCAGATCACAGAAGCCTTTGACAAATACAAAAGCTCCATGGAGAAAGTGGGGAAAGCTGTCGGATCGTTCGCTTCTAATACCGTCTTGGATAAATTGATTTTATTCGAAATCACCGTGTTTTCATTTCTTACAGGAAATAATGACATGCACTTAAAGAATTTTTCCTTGATCGAAGCTTCATCAGGCTGGAAGCTGGCACCTGCTTATGACTTGCTTAATGTATCCATAGCCAACCCTGAAGACAAAGAAGAACTGGCACTTTCTATGGGCGGAAAAAAGAGCAGGCTCAAAAGGACAGATTTTGTCTCCTATGGCCAGAATCTTGGATTAACAGATAAGCAGATTGAAGGGGTTTTTAAGCGTTTCTTAAAGTTCAAAAAGAAAGGCATACAATGGATCCGAAATTCTTTTCTTACTGATGGGATGCAGGAAGCATACTTGGAATTGTTGGAGGAGAGATATAGTAGGATCTTAGAATAGTCTTATTTAAAACTCTTTTAATACCCAGGATATTTCAAATGCCAATCTTCATCATAATTAAAATAGGTGCTTTTAGAACCAATGGCTAAGTCATTCCCTATTTCCTCTACTATTTCTTTAAACATCAGATTTTCTTTCCATTCGGTTGGGATAAGATGCTGCCCAACTATAAGGCCTACGATGTTCCCTGTAATGGCGCCAGTACTATCAGAATCTCCATTGTGATTGATGGAGGTGGTTACTGCTTTTTTGAAATCATGCGAATAATGAAGTGCACATAGCAAGGAAATAGCTAATGCTTCTTCTGCTACCCAACCTTCGCCAATTAATTTTATGGCATCCTGGCTAATATCTTTGTTTATATATTTCTTGTGAAGAGCTCTAGCTTGGCTGACCTTCTGATAAACTTCCTCGTGATTTTTCCATTTTTTCAAAATCCTAAGTCCGTTGGAAATTGAAGTCTTCAAATCCAGACCAATTGACAGATCTGCGATTATAGAAGCCAATAATCCCCCACTCAAAAATCCAGATGGGTGACCATGTGTTATGGCTGATATCTTCACGCCTTCCTCAAATGCGATTTTTCGGTTATGGTTGAATATCAAACCAACAGGAGCTACTCTCATCACTGTACCACAGCCTTTACTATCATTGATTGGCGCTAAAACCGTACCCATCTTTTCAGATTTCAGAGCATTAATGCAAGTGCCTCCAGGGTCTCTTCTTTTGTACAATTCAGTCTTTTTGATTAGCCAACCTTCCATAAACCCATGTGATTTGACTGAGCCAATTACATTTACTCCTTGTGTATGCAGCCACCTCAGATAAGATTGGTAGGTAATTTGGGTTTGTGCTCCCCCAATGCCTTTCAACTCAGCCCTATGCTTAGCCCTCAATAATCCTTCAGCTGTAAAAAGCAACATCTGCGTATCATCCGTAAATTCACCCTTGCCATTTGGATGCTCTACATAAGATTGAACACCTGAAGCTCCGTATTTGCTGATGATGAATTCATAACTCAAAAATTCGATTGGAGCCCCCAAAGCATCTCCAATAGCTCCGCCCAAAATGCAGCCTAGGTATTTATCTTTCTTATCAAGGTTATTCATTGTTCAAAATTCTTAAGTTCTGGTTAAATTCTGCTTTCAAGATTGTGAAAATTAAACATAAAGAAGATTTTCCCTTTGTAAGTGAAGTTCATCATGCATTCTGTAAGCTACAAGTTTCCCATCCTTAGCAACACTGTAGTCTAGGCAACAAATATTGTCTTTATAAAGAGATGGTTCTCCTTTTAACCAATAATGCCCAAAAAACACTTTTTTGTCACTTTCAGGGTAATAATCTATTGAGCCTATTCCTGAGACATCTACCTGCCGATCAGGTAAATTATTGATGGGCTCAACACTGATCTCTTTATACGTCATTTGATTAGGGTCTTCCCACCATTTTATTCTGATTTCAGTTCTCCTTGCACCGTCCTTGTCTGTAAAAAAAAGTCCATCTGGTAATTTCAATTCCTTACCTTTCAAAGTTTGCTCAATAGCTTCATTGAGTGGAGATCCTTTTTTGACTGATTGATATATCAACTCATCAGTCAACTTACCTTCAACCAAATTTTCTTTCAGGTATTCAATGCTTGTCTTATCCCAGCAAGCATGAACTGCTCGGAACTCTTCAGTCTCGTAAAAAAGGGGAAGTGTCTTAAACCATTCCAAATACATTTCATATTCGTGCTGTTTATTCTGGAATTGGCTTAAGGTTGCTTGGTGCTGATTGATGTTTTTAGCAGAATGCTCTCTTAAATGCCCTCCACCCGCTGCCTTAAGATTAAAACAGATAGCATTGTATTCATGGTTTCCCATCAAAGCGATAGCATTTTCACTATCTACCATACGCTTTACGATTTCTAGTGTTTCTCTGATTTGAGGTCCGCGATCTATATAATCACCTACAAACAAAGCCTTTCTCTCAGGGTGCGAATAGGTTCCATTTCTTTTGGAATAGCCTAATTTTAAAAGTAAAGCTTCGAGCTTGTCTGCATGTCCGTGTATGTCACCAATAAAATCTATCATATTTTTGAGTTTTTCTATATGGCTAAGATACACACAGCCTCAGACAAAATATGTCTTAATAAAAAAAATAACACTGACATATTTTGGTGATACTTATGCTTATCTTTCGATCATGAGCAAGTTAGATTCATTAATTAGACAGGCTGAAATCATCAAATTAGCCAGAAGAAAGGCTTTTGACTGGGAAATCCTAGAAAATCACTTGGCAAGGAAAGAAGAAGACCTTGACAGGGAACTGATCATTTCGAAGCGTACATTCAGCCGGGATTTGGCCGAGATCAATGAATTTTTTGGCATCTCCATCAAATTTGATTTCAAATCCAGCCAATATGCCATCGATACCGAAGGAAGCAGCGAACAAAACATACAGCTCTTAGAAGTTTTTGATACCCTTCAACTCTTTGGAAAAAGAGGGAAAGTGCCTAGTTATGTTTTTATGGAGCAGAAAGTAGCTAAAGGGACAGAGTACTTTTCTACCATCATCAATGCCATAGAACACAGCAAAAAGATTCAAATAACTTATGGTAAATATTGGAAATGGGAAACAGAAGAAAGAATCCTAAAACCACTAGCACTGAAAGAGTTCAAACATCGTTGGTACTTACTGGCTTACGACGAAAATGATCAATTCAAAGTATTTGCGCTAGACAGGGTTCACGAGATAAGCTTAACCAAAGAAAGGTTTAAAGTCAATCGGAAGATTGATTTTGAAGCCTATTTCCGCGATCTATTTGGCGTTATCAATAAAACTGACAATCCTGTTGAAGAAGTAGTTCTGACATTCCCAGAATTCAAAGGTCGCTATATCAAATCTCTTCCATTGCATGCAAGTCAGGAGATTTTGGTAGATGATGACCAAATTCTAACCATCCGTCTCCGAGTCAAAATCGAATATGAATTGATAGCTGAAATACTTTCCCATGGTGACGAGGTCAGAGTTGATGCTCCAGAGAGGTTAAAGGAGATTGTTAGGAAAAAAGCGAGGAATATTGTTGGTGGTAAGATTAGGTAAGCTCTTAATTCTTTATTTTAAGATTTAGCGTGAACATTCATTTTAATATTCTATGAAAATATTATTCCATATTCCGATATGGAATAAACCACCATGAGCCGATTAAAAGATTTAATCATCTCAAAATATTATTTAGTTCAGGCAATTAATGGTAGCAAAAATAAAAAGAACAAGAAATTCTTAATATTTAGCGAATACAATGTAAAAGAATTTCAATTTTCTTTACATTAGTGTTTCACAAGATAAAGAAAATCAAAAAACTTTTTAGGTAAGGATCCGCGCAACCACATTTTGCAATAGCCTTACGCCAAAATAGAACACTTACAGAAAAACCTTCGCATCAGCCGTCCCACTGCTTCGGGATATCTCAATCAACTATCCAAAGATGGCGTCTTGATCAAAAAAGTAAGTAAACCCAATTATTACATTAATCCTTTTCTGACCAAGGCATTGACGCCCTAAATGAATATAGACATAATGGTTTAGGCAAATTAGCGATTGAAAGAAAAGTCAGGGTATATTGCTGAGAAAGAAATTAGATAGAATTCAAATGAAAGTATAAATAAAATCTATGCTTCATTTCATGAAAATAGAGAAGCAATTATTCCATATTCCGATATGGAATAAAACCACGCTGAGCCGATTAATTCTTTTAATTGGCTCAAAATATTGTTATATTTGAGCCGATTAGATAAAGTAATTGGCTCATGACTTACAACTGGCAGCATCAAAATTGGCCGAATTTCCAGTACGATTTGGAGATATTACAGCCTTTATTTCTAGAGTTCTCCTTGGAATGGGCTGAATTGAGCGGGATGGAAAAAGGACTCTCTACAGATTTGGAGGAAGAAACGGTCATCAACATCATGGTTTCTGAAGCTATAAAATCATCGGCCATTGAGGGTGAGTTTTACAGCCGAGAGGATGTCATGTCTTCTATCAAGAATAAACTTGGACTAAACAAAACACCTGCTAGAATAAAAAATCGCTATTCGGCTGGGATTGCTGAGTTGATGGTTGAGGTAAGAACTAGTTTTCAAGAGCCTCTGAGCACAGAGATGCTAAAAAATTGGCATAAAATACTCTTTGCTCTTGCCAAGAATTTACTTGTAGGCAATTGGAGAGAAGGAAAGGAACCAATGCAGGTCGTTTCTGGATCCATAGGAAGAGAAATAGTGCATTTTGAGGCTCCGCCATCAGATAAGGTGGCCAAAGAAATGGAGTTGATGGTTAACTGGTACAATCAGACAAACTTTCCCCAAATCAATGCTATCGGCTCAGCATTGTTGAAATCAGCTATCGTGCATCTTTATTTTGAATCTATACACCCATTTGAAGATGGTAATGGAAGAATCGGAAGAGCGCTTGCAGAAAAAGCCTTATCACAATTTCTAGGAAAACCCGTCTTGATGAGTATATCAAAAATCATTGAAGCGGATAAAAATGCGTATTACCAAGCTTTGAAAGATGCGCAAAGGGGCTTAGATATTACCGATTGGATAGCCTATTTTATTAAAGTAATCATCACCGCTCAACGAGATTCAAAAGCTTTGGTAGAATTTCTTTTGGGGAAAGTGAAGTACTTTGATAAATATAAAAACTACATGGACGATAGACATATCAAAGTTATTGAAAGAATGTTTGAAGCAGGGCCAGAAGGTTTCCAAGGAGGAATGAGTGCTAAAAAATACATGTCCATCACTCAGGTTTCCAAAGCCACGGCAACAAGAGACCTGCAATATCTTCACGAAAATGGACTTCTGATCCAATCAGGGGCAGGTAGATCTGTGAGGTATGCATTGAATTTACTAAATGTGAAATAACCATGATGGATCAAAAAGTTGAAGAAGAAAAGGAAAGGAGAAAAAGAAGAAATCAGAGATTGATTATGGCATTCTTTTTTGGATTATTTTTGATGTTTTTTATACTTCAGATGATCCTGCCCCCATTTTCTAAAGAAACTGAACTTAAGAGTTTATTAATGAATTGTAAGTGAAAATGAAAGTAAAAATAAAACCCTAACCCTTAAAAATGAATCTTTTGTTTTTCAACTCTCTTCTTCAAGTATTTATTAAAAATCTTTTTATGATTTCTTAACTGTTTTTCAATTGCCGGTTCATTCATGATATTTGAAGCCCTCTTGATATACGTTAAATAGTTTCCTCTAAAAGGTGGGAAGTGATTTTCGGTCTTGAATTTATAATACCCATATATGTTTTTTACAAGCCTTTTCCTTTTTTTGGGGAGACTTGTGGAATTTAGATTTTGATTAGTGAAGATGCGATAAAGTTGACGTTTGAAAACAGCTTTCACAATTTGATCATGTTCGTCAGTTTGAGTTTTTTTTTCAGCAATTTTCACTTTCTTTTTAATTGATGTTTTCATCCTTCTATAAAACTTTGATAGGTTTTTAGAAGCTATAAGAGTTTTGTGTCCATAAAAATCAAATCCTAAGTAGTTTAATGGATACTTAGTTTCAAAAGCATTTTCTTTTTTTAAGAACCCTATGATTTTTGTTTTACCCGTGGGTTCTTCTATTTTTTTAAAATGAAAAATTTCAGTCTTTTCTTCGCTAATAATTACTTCTCTTTCAAGTATTAGTTTTGTGATAAAATCTTTTGCCCAAATTTCTTCTTCTTTTTTTATAACTACCAAAATATCGTCAGAGTATCTTCTATAGTAGCCAATCCTTTTAATTACAACTTCATTAACCACCTCTAAATCGAATTTTAGCAAATACATGTTTGCTAAAACGGCGGAAATTGGAAGTCCCTGAGGAATACCCATTAATTGACCATCTGCTTTTGAACGAAAAGGGTTTGAGTAGATTTTTATTTCGCCAGCTTTGACAGCTTCTATAATCGACAAAACAAAACGTCCACAACTTCAAATCCAAACGTCCTTTGAAATTTATCACATAAAAATAATTTAAAGGTGATTTAAAACAGCATTAAACTGCCATTTGGGTTACTCAAATCATAAT
>NZ_JAKZGS010000024.1 GCF_022549695.1 Belliella calami
AATGGACGCTAGGATGCGCGAAGGTTTTTATTTTAAAAAAAATAAAGCGGTTTTGGCAATGGGGAGAAACAAAGCTTTCAAGGAAAGTAGTCTGATCCTCAGAGAAACATAACAAAAAAAATCCTTTGCGAGCCTTTGCGAACTTTGTGGCCAAATTAAATTTTAAAGATTTGCCGAAATGGACGCTAGGATGCGCGAAGGTTTTTATTTTAAAAAAAATAAAGCGGTTTTGGCAATGGGGAGAAACAAAGCTTTCAAGGAAAGTAGTCTGATCCTCAGAGAAACATAACAAAAAAAATCCTTTGCGAGCCTTTGCGAACTTTGTGGCCAATTTGGATTTTAAAGATTTGCCGCAATGGACGCTAGGATGCGCGAAGGTTTTTATTTTAAAAAAAATAAAGCGGTTTTCTCAATGGGAGAATTAAGAAAATCATTTACAGCTGTTAATATAAAAATGTTTGCATCTTGAAATTAATCATAGTAGATTTTGGTCTTAACCTGAATTATTGAAAAATCAACACAAGCTTAAGAGAGGAATCCAAAGATGGGACCTCGTATTCTTAATCATCAATTCTGTCATCGGAGCTGGAATATTCGCTTTACCAGCTAAAGTTTTTGCAATA
Organism: Belliella calami; assembly: GCF_022549695.1. Classification (GTDB taxonomy): domain Bacteria; phylum Bacteroidota; class Bacteroidia; order Cytophagales; family Cyclobacteriaceae; genus Belliella; species Belliella calami. The sequence goes on from NZ_JAKZGS010000024.1 coordinate 624, forward strand.
TCAGGCGTCTACTCTATTCTTGCATTTTTGGTTTGTGCCTTTGTCATGATGGTGTTGATATTGGTTTTTGCAGAAGTGAGTTCAAGGTTTGAGCAGACTGGAGGACCTTACCTCTATGTCCACAAAGCATTTGGGCCAGTTCCAGCATTTGTGATTGGTTGGCTTTTGATGTTGACAAGGCTTTTTAGCTACGCCACATTGATCAATCTGATGGTTTTATACCTTTCCTTTTTTTCAGACATTTTCAATAGACCTGAGGTGAGGGTAAGTATAATCTTAATGATCACAGGAATAATCACTTTTTTCAATTGGATTGGAATCAAAAACACAGCAAAAGTCAGCAATATACTGACAGTCGCAAAACTATTCCCACTTGCAATTTTTATAATTGTCGGTTTGTTTTTCATAGATTTCACCAACCTCAAACCTGGCCCAGCGCCTAGCTTACAGGATTTCTCAGCAGCTTCTCTGCTTTTGATATTTGCATTTGGAGGATTTGAAGCTGGATTGGTAAATAGTGGTGAAATAGTCAACCCCAGAAAAAATTTACCTTTCGGGCTCATTACAGCTGCATCTATAATTGCAGGATTTTATGTTTTGATCCAAATCGTTTCAATAGGAACTTTGCCAGATTTGGCCAGTTCTGATAAACCGCTTGCAGATGCTGCAACAGGGTTTATGGGCTGGTCGGGCGGTATGTTCATCACTGTTGGAGCAGTTGTCTCCATCATGGGAACGCTAAACGTCCAAATATTGAGTGGTTCACGACTCCCTTTTGCCTTGAGCGAAGAAGATCAACTGCCGAAAATTTTCGGGAAAATCCACCCAAAATTTGCCACACCTTATGTTTCGCTACTTTTCTTTTCTGCACTTGTAGCTTTTGTGGCTATATTTTGGGGATTTATGAACTCCTTGGCTATATCGGTGATCTCTAGGCTAGTTTTATATGGATTGGTTTGTGCATCACTGATCAAACTAAGAAAAAACCAACCTAACACTAATTCATTTTTCAAGATTCCTTACGGAAATCACTTCGCAATTTTGGGGATTTTGGCAACTATTTGGCTACTTTCAGGTACACAAACTGAAGAAATTATTGACATTTTAATCTGGACAGGATTCGGCCTTATTATTTATGTAATCCATAAATTGGGAAGTACTAAGAAAAAGTAACTCTAAAAATAACTGACTATTAAACTTTGTTTAACTCCTGTTTTCCAGTTTTTAGGACTTCTTCTAGTATGGGTTACCGCCACAACAACAATCATTTTTTCTTTTTCCATCATTTATTTTTTTCCAAAATATGCCTGATGATATTTTCTGCATGAACAATTGAATTTTCTATAAAAAACTCCCTTGTATTCAATCCTCCACAGACTACCCCTGCCAAGTAAACCCCTGACACATTGGATTCTTGATTGGCTTGGTCATAGCAAGGTTGCCTTTTATCATCCAAGCTCATTTCTACACCAAGCTGATCCAGCAGTGAAAAATTTGGAACATAGCCAGTCATTGCGAGTACAAAATCATTTTCTACTGTCACTTCTCCTTTTGGTGTTTTGACCACCACATATTTATCTCTGATTTCTTTGACCATAGAATTTGGAAATGCTTTGATTGAACCTTCCTTGATCCTATTTTCTATATCAGGCTTCACCCAATACTTCACATTCTCATCAATTCCGTCATTTTTGAGCACCATTGTCACTTCTGCACCTTTTCTCCAAGTTTCCAAAGCTACATCTACTGCGGAGTTAGCTCCTCCAACTACTAGCAATTTTTGACCAATATATGGCCAAGGTTCTTTGTAATAATGGGAAACTTTTGGCAAATCTTCGCCAGGCACATTCATCAGGTTTGGCAAATCATAAAAGCCTGTTGCCATTACAATGTTTCTAGTATGGTAAGTAGCTTTGGAAGTGATGATTTCAAAAAAACCATCATTTTTCGAAAGGGTTTTTACTTGCTCATAAAGCTGAACTTTCAATTTCCAAGTTTGAGCAACTCTTCTATAATACTCCAATGCTTCTGTTCGGGTTGGTTTGTGTGATACAGACATAAATGGAATCCCACCCATTTCCAATTTATCAGAAGTCGAGAAAAAAGTCATATTTAGTGGGTAATTGTATAAAGAATTTGTCAAAACCCCTTTTTCTACGATCACATAAGATAGACCAGCTTTTTCACATTCTATACCACAGGCAAGTCCTATAGGGCCTCCACCTATTACAAAAACATCCAAAAATTCCATTTTCCTTTTTTTGATTCTTTCTACTAACAGGAAATTATAGAAATCTGTTCTCTATCTAGGGCTTTACTTTGAATTTTACAAAATTATCAATTACAGCATCATTCAATTGATCAAAAGTCCGCTCCAACATTTCAACCTCCCCTGTATGTCTCCAAAGCAATACAGTGGTATTTACAGTTCCATAATAGTCATCTATCCGTATAAATTGTGCTGAGAGATGTTTTTCCTGATAGAGCGTTGCTCCTGTATCAGGCAACAATTCATCTGGATCCATTTTTTTTGAATGTACTGCTTGCATCAATACCGATTTGTCAAACAGATCGCTTTCTAACTTTTCCTGCAACTTTTGCTTAGCCACGTTTACTTTTGTCCAAGGAGTGTCTAAAAGTGCATTGCTCAAACCATAAAGTCCTGAGTTCAATTCTTCTATTCCGTCTTTATAATTTGATAAATAAAAAAGGCCTTTATCATCCCCAACCAAAAGATTGAACCCTTCAAATTGATCTTTTTCTTCCTCCAGGTTTTTTAAATATTGATAAGGATCAACATCTGTTTCCAAAAAATTCTTGACCAAATCACCTCTAGTCTTTGGGTTTGCCTTGGGATTCTTCAAATCTCTGTAATTAGTCAAAGCAGCGAATCTACCATTTGGATTCATCCCCAACCAAGTACCGCCCGCTCGCAAATCTTTGCCTGCATAAAACCCCTCTTGCCATTTATGCAAAGACTCAGAAGGACGTTCAAAAAACTCATCCCTATTTCCAACAAGGATAAGCTTATAATCAGGATGATTATTCCAAGAAAAGGTTATCAAACACATAAATGCAAAAAAAACATAAAAGGCCGAATTAATTCGACCTTTTATGTAATTTCACGAAGCTTAATTGCCAATTTTTGGATAGTCTGTAAATCCTTTTTCCCCAGGTGTGTAGAAAGTATCCGAATCCCATTCTGCTAGTTCAGCACCTTTTTCGAATCTAACCGCTAAATCTGGATTGGAAACAAACAATTTGCCGTATGCTACAGCATCTGCTAAGCCCTCTAGAATGTAACGATTCCCTTTCTCTTGATCAAAATTCGCATTAATTATAAGGACACCTTTATAAATAGGTCTATATCTTTGGGCAATCTCTGTGACAGCATGGGGAACATCTGACACATCATTGAATGGCTCCGAAAGATGAAGATAAGCCAAATTATAAGTATTCAATTTTTCAATAATGTAATCAAAAGTAGGAATTGTCTCTTCATCTAAAGTCATCCCAAATATTCCGTGAAGTGAAGGGTTCAGCCTTAAACCGATTTTTTCTTCAGGCATTACTTCTTTGATCGCATCAATAATTTCAAAAAGAATTTTCGCCCTATTTTCTATACTTCCTCCGTATTCATCCGTACGGACATTTGAAGTCCTACTGAAAAACTGATGTAGTAGATAACCATTTGACGAGTGAATTTCAATTCCATCAAAACCTGCTTCCACGGCATTTTTTGCTGCATTCTGAAAATCCAAAATAGTTTGCTTAATCTCTGGGATAGACATTTCTTTTGGTGTCACAGTGTCTTTAAATCCTTTTGGAGTAAAAGATTTTGCATTAGGATTGATTGCTGATGGCGCATGTGGCAATTCGCCATTATGGAAATCGGGATGTGAAATCCTACCAACGTGCCAAAGCTGAATAAATATCTTCCCCCCTTCTTCATGGACGCCTTGAGTGACTTTCTTCCATCCTACAACTTGTTCTTTGGTATAAATGCCTGGCGTATTGATATACCCCACAGCCTTGGTCGATATCTGAGCACCTTCTGTGATAATCAGACCTGCAGATGCACGCTGTCTATAATATTCTACATGAATATCAAAAGGTACATTTCCCGGATTATTTGCCCTGCTTCTTGTCATAGGAGCCATGATGACTCTATTTTGTAATTCTAAATCTCTAATCTGTAATTTTTCTAAAAGAGGTTGCTTATTCATGCTTTCAGTTGGTTTAATTTCTAATTCAATGTATATACAACTAATATGAAGCCATGATCGTTCCAAAATCATTTTGAATCATTCCAAAGAAAATCTAATACTGCACTGATCAACAATTTAACATTTATTACGAAAAAATTTGTAGTGAAAATTTTTATTACGAGACCCATCGTATATATTTGTACGAAATAAATCGTAGATAAAAAATAAATGACACCAAAACCAACAGAGTCAGAATTGGAAATTTTGTCAATCATTTGGCAAAAAGGAAAAGTAACAGTTCGGGATGTACATGAAAAATTGGCCGAAATCAAAGACACTGGATACACCACTACTTTGAAGACTATGCAAATCATGCACGTAAAAGGATTGCTGCATAGAGATGAGAAAAATCGAACGCATGTGTATTTTGCAGCTATTGGGGAGAAAGTAACGCAGAAGAATCTGGTTGAAAACTTTGTTGCGACTGCTTTTGGAGGATCAGCTAAAAATCTTGTCATGCAGGCATTAGGCCAAGGAAATACCTCTAAAGAGGAGTTAGATGAAATCCGTGCTTTTTTGGACCAAATAGAAAATGAAAAATAATGGAATGGATGAATGAAATCATACCGGCAAATTATCTCTATGCTATAGGCTGGATGCTTGTGCATTCACTTTGGCAAATAGCTGGACTGGGGCTAATCCTGTGGTTATCACTGGAGTTTTTGCATAAAAAATCGGCAGCATTCAAATACAGCGCTAGCGTTTTTGTATTATTTCTAGTGATTGTGAGCAGCATCGGAACGGTTTTATTTTACTTTGAGCCTGAAAAAGAATCAACAATTGCCTATGAATCAGTTTTTGTGGATGATGACAAATTTTTTCCTTCTACAGCATATAGCAATATTCCGCAAACAGCTAAGTCAAACTTTGAGATACTCTCAAGCCAAATAGAAAAAAGAATTCCTTTCTTGGTCAACCTGTGGTTTATCGGAGCAATACTTTTTATGATCAAGTTTGCCGGCTCTTTGGCTGAGCTTAGAAACTTGGGTCAAAAACCAAAAAAAGGAATGCCTGAACGATGGCAAGTTACCTTGACTGAATTTTCCAAGAAGTTGAAAATTAAACATTCAGTAAAAATCTTCCAAAGCAATCATATAGACACACCTTTGACATTTGGCGTTTTGAAGCCTGTGATATTGATTCCAGCAGGATTGGTTTTCCAACTCAGCCCTATGCAAATGGAAGCCATCATTGCGCATGAATTGGCACATATCAAAAGACACGACTATCTGATCAATCTATTGCAATCAGCTATGGAAGTGATATTTTTCTTCCATCCTGTTTTTTGGTATATCAATGCGATCATCAAGACTGAGCGAGAAAACGCTTCTGATGATGCAGCCATCAGCGTCGGTGTGCAAGCCAGAGATTTGGCAGAAGCACTTGTCCTCGTAGTGCAATATGCCAAGTTAACGCAACCACAACTTGCTATGGCAGCAGCAAAATCGAAAACACCTACTTTGGACAGAATAAAAAGAATCATGGGATTTCATCCGTCCCAAAAACAAACTTCAACTTTAACGAGCTTAACCATGTTAACATCTCTTTTACTTAGCGTCTCTTTGATCCTTGGAGCACATGCAGACAAATCCATAAATGAAGATTTAGAACTCATGCTCACAGAAATTCACTCTGAAATAGACTTAGGAGAGGATTTGTGGAAGACGTTCGATCAAGACAAAAATTCGGCACAGAACTTAGAAATTGAAGTCTCAGAAGAATTAAAACAAAATCTAAACTCTCAACATAATGTTCCTGACAATTCTTTGAATTTCTCTTCAAAAACGCATTCAGGTCAAACAGAAAATGTGGATACCCTAAAAGCTTTTGACCTGAAAATCACTCTTTCGGAAGACGGGAAACCATTTTTGTTTGAAGAAATGTCAGAAGATCTGAAAATCAAATATTTTTCAGGATTTGATAATTTCAAAATCATGGGAGACACGATGCATATTTGGTCAAATCTTCAAGCCCACAATTCTGTTACCCTATCAAACTCACTAAACAAAGAGCTCACGAATAGAGAGGCAATCATAAACACCATAAAAATTACCCCTTTGGAATTTGAAGGAATGGACTTTAGTGTTATGCCTATTCTGAAACTTTCAGATGTGATGACGATGCCACACGTGAGTTTTGATACTACTAAAGTTCAAAATTTCAATTCGTCAAAGATAAGAATTGGCTATGATCCAAATCAGTTGGAATACCAAAACCTTGAACTGACGAAAACAAATTCAACACCTATCAAAAAATATAATTCGACAATAGTCAAAAGCACTCCTGCAGTAGGTTTTTATAGTAATCCTATAAGCTTCAGTCAAACCCAAAGTGACACAACTGAGAAATATACAAATAGCATCGACAAAGCCATTTTGAAATTGACAAACGCAAAAACTGAAGAAGAAAAGGAAACTGCCATAAAGGAACTTTCAATAATCACAAATAAAATGGCAACAATGTCAGCGGCTAGTAAAAATTTAATGGAGAAGGCTAAAAACGACTCTCTTTTTTCAAACGTAAGGGCTCAAGGAGAATTGTACAAGCTAAAAGCTGAGGAAATGAAGCCAATCATAGATGAGTATCAAAAAAAGATGATTGAATGGCAAAAAGAACATAAACCATTGATGGAAGAATATCAGGAAAGAATGAAAGCCTATGAAAAAGAACTCCGACCATTGATGGAAGAATACCAAGAAAAGATGAAATCGTTTCAAAAGGAGCTACAGCCGTTGATGAATGAGTATCAGCAAAAAATGAAAGAAATTCAAAAAGAATACGCTGTCAAAATGAAAGAACTACAGGAAAAGCAGGTCAAAGAAAACAACTAATCAATATAAAAACCCAAATAGCTAAAGCGGTATAGTATTTCCAAAACCGATTTCAATGTTGTCTTTAAGGACGAACGACTCATCGGTTTTGGAAATCTTTTTTATCCCTTTGTTAGAACCACCGATTTCTAAAGTATGTTTTTGTTATATCTAATTAGCATTTTCTAATTTTTATAGCTAATCATACTTAACAATAATTCCTCAAGGTCAGAAAACTCCAGTAGGCATCAAATTCAAATTCCAAAATTGGAACAGGATCAGAATCATGTGATGAAGGTGTATTTTCAGTTTGAAGCCTTGAGATATTGTCCCACCCACTTTCTTAAACTCAATATTTTCTACATTCAATAGAAAGTCTAATTATTTGATCATTTAACTTTCTCAATGTAAATCTCGCATCGTCTTCACTGGAACATCTTGTCTTTCCAAATCCTTCAAAGGTTTGATTTCAGCTTCTGAATAACAAAATCCATTTTCATTCAAAGGCCACAAGAGCGGAGCGAGATTCTGAACAGCAGCTTTACAACCTTGCATTATAGCGGCCAAACTTCCTGTTTGCTTTGAAAGCTTTGCTTCATTTTCAATCTCAAAAGGCCCCTCAAAGCCTTTTTCATTCAAGATATTCACAAATGCTCTCCAATCCATAGAATCACCTAGCCCAAACCCAGGGAGTGTGGCTTCGTAATGATGTCTGTCCCAATCATTGGTACTGTATGGGACACCAGCTTTCTGTGCCCATTCTGCTTTGACACGCTGCATAGGATACATATTTCCCCAATATGGATCTGGATTGTTCCGTGTTGACTTTACATGGATTCTGTGAAGACGAGACATATCTGTATGTTTTATAACCTCAACAGGATCTGTATTTTGCCATACATCATGGGAAGGGTCGTAGATTTCTCCATGGTTTCTACTCGGGATCATTTCATACATGATTTTTCGGGCGGCCAATACTCCAGTAAGGTTGTTGAAAGTCGTAGAATAGCCAGAAGACCGCCAACCTTCCATTGGACAGTTTTCGTATAGAATTGTCACTCCCAAGCTTTCTGCATAATTAATAATTGGAGTGAAAATCCTTTGATATTCTTCTAGATTCCTTTCAAAACCATTTTCCAAAATTCCAATTTCATGATTGTAACCCACAAAAGTCCCTACTTTGACATCATTTTCATCTCCTCCAAGCAAGTATGCCATTCGGATTAATTTCAAAAGGTGATTTTGGTTTTTCAACTTTTCTGCTTCATCTCCTCCTATCAAATTATCAAATGCTCCCAAAGACAACCTAAGCTTTGCATGATTAAATTTATCCAATATCACTTTTGCATTTTCTCTGTTGAATTCTTCATAATGCATATGGGTAGCTACAAAATCATCTCGGGTACCATCTTTCCGAAAAACACAAACATCCAAACCTTGCACACCAGTTTCGTTTGCTTTTTCGATAATATGATCCAAATTCAATTGATCAAAAGCTGAGGTCATTAGCCATATTTGATTATTCATAGAATATATTTTTTACTGAAATCCATTTAAAAAATCAAGATAAGCATAGATTCTTATAAAAGTTCTTGAAAATGGAATACCGTTTGTACAATTTGAAAAACATTTCACCTGAAAATTGATTAGATTTGTGTTAAAACCAACTGAAATATCTTGAAAATGAAAAATAATTTAGCAATTATTCTGAGTGCAGGATTATTCTCCGGAATGGTCGCTTGCTCCGAACCATCAGCAAATGTCGAGAACTCTGAATCAAACCCAAATGCAATTCAATCTGAGAAATTGACATTCACTCTTGACACACTTTATACAGACTTTGAAAATCCTTGGGGTATGACTTGGCTTCCAGATGGCAGAATGCTTGTCACAGAAAGAAAAGGAGAAATCTTGATCTTCAAAGATGATAAATATACTGGAGAGAAACTTACTGGAGTTCCAGCTGTACACGAGGTAAATCAAGCAGGCCTATTGGATATTGCCATTCATCCTGATTATGAAAGTAATGGATGGATCTATCTTGCCTATGCAAAAGACATGGGAGATGGTGGAGTATTGACTATCTCTAGAGCAAAGCTTGATGGCAATGCTTTGGTTGATTTGGAAGAATTGATAGTCAATTTACCAGAATGGAAAGGTGGCAGACACTTCGGAACGAGAATCGTTTTTGATAATGACAATTACCTTTACTATTCCAATGGCGACAAAGGGAACAGACCGCAAAATGCACAAGAGCTTGACAATTCCCATGGAAAAATCCACAGGATCCACGATGATGGGAGAATTCCTGAGGACAATCCATTTGTAAATACACCAGGAGCAGTGGCTTCTATTTGGACTTATGGAAACAGAAATCCTCAAGGAATAATTTTCGACAAAGAAAACAACAGACTTTGGTCAGTGGAGCATGGACCTAAAGGTGGTGATGAGTTGAACCTCATTGAAAAAGGCAAGAACTATGGCTGGCCAGAGGTGACTTTTGGGATCGATTATGATGGCTCGACCATCACAGAAAACACCGAAAAAGAAGGAATGCAACAACCTGTGACTTATTGGGATCCTTCTATCGCTACTTGTGGAATGACCCTAATTACTTCTGATAAGTATCCTTCATGGAAAGGCAACATTTTAGTAGCAGCACTTGCCGGTCAGCATATAGCAAGAGTTGAAATGGAAGGTACAAGCTACGTGGGAGAAGAGAAACTATTGGATGGAATCGGTAGAGTAAGACAAGTATGTCAAAGTCCAGATGGCTATCTTTATGCTATAGTAGAAGCTACAGGCTTGATGGTGAAAATCATACCTCAGCAAGATTAATCAATTGAAGTAAAAACTATAAAAAGCGCTATTTGTATTCGAATAGCGCTTTTTTTTATGCGTACCAAAACTCTAATGGGTCTGGGATTTCAAATTCAAATCCAGTTTCCAAGATTTTAGCTCCAGAAATTTTTTTCCACGGCTTTGCTCCAGAACTATCGTAAGACTTAGGTGGTTCAAAACCCATTTGGGATGCGTTTTTTTCATAGACTTCCTTCCTCGAAGGGTGTAAAGGAGTCACCCCATTGTAAGTATCATTCCATAATTCTTTTTCAATAATCCAAGAAATCAGCTTGACAGCATCATCACGATGAATATAATTGACCGGAGAAGTGCCTTCTACATTTTCTTTTCCTGAAAAGTATTTTCCGGGAATCCTATCCACACCCAATAAACCTCCAAACCGGACTATGGAAAGGTCATATTGCTTGTCAGCCCAAAGAAGTTTCTCTGCATTAAAAAGTGCTAAATTCCCCGTATTCTCTTTGGTTAAATTGTCTGATTCTTTTGCCGTCTGATTTTCGTCTGGATACACGGATGTAGCAGAGACATAGATTACTTTTGGGACTTTATGTTGGAGAATCATCTCCTTCAGAAACTTAATTTGCTCAGGGTGAAAAGTAGGCTGGGCTGTTTTTGTTCTTGGCGGAATATTGATAATCAAAACATCAGTATCAAAAATTCTCTGATAGCCCTCACCTTCTGGAAAAGGTGAGAATTTCAAGACTACATTATCATAACCTTCATTAGTCAGCATTTCTGACTTCTGAATAGTCGTAGTGGTTCCTTTTACCTTTAGTCCTTTGGCTTTAAGTCGATCTGCAAGGGGCCTGCCCAACCATCCTAAGCCCACAATTGAAATTTTCATTGGTGATTTTTTAAAGTAAAAAAACCCTCCTTTTAGGAGGGTTTTTGATTATTTATCTTTTTTGGGCAATGTCCCCAAGATGTAATCCCACAGTGGAGAACTTACTCCAAATGCCACGTCTGGATTTTTGTAATGGTGAACGGCATGGTTAACCCAAAGGATTTTAAAGAAATTTTTTGGAGGCTGATAAGCATGAACTATATAATGAACTCCTAAGTAAGCTGCATAACCAAAAAGAAATCCAGGTAAAAAAAAGAGTGCATAGCTACCCATTATAAATGAAAATACTACATAAAATACAAGTGCATAAAAAGCACTCACGAATGGAGGCATCGCTAATCTATCTTTGTCTTTCGGATAATCATGATGAACTCCATGTACTGTATATTGCAATTTATCCTTTACAGGTGTATCTGGCTCCATATGGAAGAAGTGCTTATGCATCATATATTCCACAAAAGTAAATACAATTATTCCTGCAAGTAAAACAGGCAAACCTACAACCAAACCAATATTGGTAGTAGTCATAGCATAGTAGAAAGAAACAACACTGATCACGACAAACAAAATTATAGGAATGCTTATGTGTGTTCTCGATATTTTTTCTAATACTGGATTGCTAAACATCTGAGCAGAACCATTATTATCAGGCCTATCAAGCCTACCTATTTTTTTCATTGTGGCACTCATTTTCTTATTGTTTAAGTCTTGGTAAGTTTTTTATGAAGCTACACAAACCTTATTATAACGGTGTAAATTTAAGGTTAATGGCTTAATAAACGAATAAAAATCTAAATTGTTGGTAAATTTAGCTTAGATTTTTATTATCAAATCTTTAGCTTTTTCAATGGTTTGGTTATAAAAAGACTCATACATGGGGAGAATATTTACCACATCAAACTCTTTTGCCCTTTTCAAGGCTCGGTCTTTGAATCCCTGTAGGTTTTCGTCCTTCAAAATATATAATGCTCGATCTGTCATTGTAGTGACATCTCCGATCTTACATACAAAACCAGTCTCTCCATCTATGTTCAATTCAGGTATTCCTCCCGCATCAGATGAAAGAATTGGGACCTCACAAGCCATTGCCTCTAAAGCTGCTAAGCCGAAGCTTTCCTTTTCAGATGGCATCATAAATAGATCTGCAACTGATAAAACTTCTTCAACGGCCTCTAATTTCCCTAAGAACCTAACGTCATCGCAAGTACCAAGTTCACGACACAATCTCTCCATTTTATCACGTTCAGGACCATCTCCTACCAGTAACAATTTTACAGGTATGACTTTGCGGACTTCATAGAACACCCGGATCACATCCTCCACTCTCTTTACTTTTCTGAAATTAGAAGTATGAACAATGAGTTTTTCGCCATTTGGACAGATTGCCAACTTAAAATGTTCCTTTTTCTGTTTTTTGAATCTTTCAAGATCGATGAAATTTGGGATTACTTTGATCTCTCTTTTGACAGCAAACAATTCATATGTTGCTTTCCTCAAATCTTCGGATACCGCAGTGACACCGTCTGATTGATTGATACTGAAAGTAACCACTGGCTCGTAACTAGGATCCTTTCCAACAAGGGTAATATCTGTACCATGTAGGGTAGTCACAACTGGAATATTGATTCCTTCTTCTTTCAATATTTGCTTAGCCATATATGCTGCAGAAGCATGCGGAATGGCATAATGAACATGTAGCAAATCCAGTTGCTCATATTTCACTACATTCACCATCTTACTAGCCAAAGCCAATTCATAGGGAGCATGCTCAAATAATGGGTAACTTTTGATATCAACTTCATGATAAAAGAGATTTGCACTAAAAAAGTCAAGTCTCGTAGGCTGTCTGTAAGTGATAAAATGTATTTGGTGACCTTCCCTAGCCAATGCCTTACCAAGTTCAGTTGCGACCACCCCACTTCCTCCAAAAGTAGGATAACAGACAATGCCTATTTTCATATCAAATTTTTATAAAATGGAAATCAATAGTATCATAACACGACTTATGCCCAAGTTTGTTCAATTTCATAAATTTTATTCATCTCCTTTTAGCGACAGATTATTCTCTTTTTTCATAGACTTATAGATAACATCATGAATATCAGTCCTAATACCTTCTTTAAGTAATATATTATTATTTGCACTTGGATTGACCCTATTGGATAAAAAAACATAGATCAGGTCATTTTCCGGATCTGCCCATACAGCAGTACCTGTGAAACCGGTATGTCCAAAAGTCGATTTTGGAGCCAAGACACCAGCACTTCCCCCTTTTCCTCTCTCTGGGTCTGGCTTGTCCCACCCCCAACCTCTCCTACTCTGGGTAGATTGTCGTTTGGTAAATTCCTTGATTGTTTTTTCATCCAACAAACTTACTCCTCCATAAGTCCCACCATTTAGCATTAGCTGCATCATTATCGCCAAATCATTTGCAGTGCCAAAAAGCCCCGCATGCCCCGCAACTCCTCCATACATGGCAGCACCTGGATCATGGACATATCCATGAACAATTCTCTTTCGGAAAGCGATATCATCTTCAGTTGGAGCTATCAAATTAATATCTATTTTTTTTGTGGGATTAAATGTCAGGGTATTAATCCCCAATGGCGCATAAAAATTTTGCTCCAAAAACTCATCCATTGGCTGATTCATCACTCTTTCCACTACTGCTTGCATCAAATACATGGTCAGATCCGAATACACATAGCTATGTTTTCTTCTGTTAGGCTCAAGTTTTCTCAAATCGGATGAGACTGTCCAGTTCCAAATGCTATCTCTAAGACTTTCTCTTCCAAACATACTGTTAGAAACAGGTACATTGAACTCATGATTTTGGGTATCTCGGTAATATTCACTTTTCCAAGCACCTGACGCCACAGTTTTAGCATAATATGGAATAAAAGCAACAAGACCAGCTTCATGGGCCATGATGTCTTTCAAAATCAAACCAGCTTTGTTTGTACCTTTTAACTCTGGCAAATAAGTTGAAATTGGCTGATTCATGTCAATGATATCTCTACTTGCCAAAAACATTACTGCTTGGGTTGTTGCCAAAACCTTGGTGATCGATGCCAAGTCATATACTGTGTTAGTACTTACAGGTTTGGTTTTACTATAATCATAATGTCCATAAGACTTCTCAAAAACTACTTGCCCGTTTTTCGCAACTAACACAACTCCTCCCGGCATCGCTCTTCTGCTGATGCCAGCTTCCATTATTTTATCTATGTCAGAAAGTACAGCACTGCTCATGCCTTGATTTTCGGGGCGACTGTAAGAAAGTCTACCCAAGTCTTCAAGGTATCCTCCACTTCCTAAAGCAATTTGATCACTAACCGACACAGGCATCATTCCTCTGGCAGCCCTTCCACCAAAAATCACCTCTGGCACCAACTTTTGGGTATATTCATTGTTTTCGAATGTCAAAATATTGTGCGGAAGACCAATAAGGTTTTTGGATGCATATGCGTTTCCAAAAAGGACTACTATCACAGATTTTTCTTGGCTGAGTTCTTTGATAAAATTGATGTCAGAACTATTTACACCAAAACCTCTCGATGGACTGTTTGTCATCCCCATCAACCCCACTATCACAGTGTTGTGATCCTTCAATTTGGATTTTAGATCAGACAGCACAACTGTGTTGGCACCTTTATCCATTGTAAAATGGTCAACTTTGGCATATTTATCCATTTTTTCTTGAAATACTACCCCGTCTCCACCAATCGTCAAAGAAGCAATATTCAACAAATCCAAATTTCTCAAAGGCAAAAACCCATTTTTATTGGTCGTAACTGTAATTGAATTAGCATAAAGGTTTTCAACAAGCAATTCAGTTTCATCTTTATTCAGACGGCTAATTAGATTTTTAGTATCTATTTCTTTCACCTTATTGAGCCCAGCCCAATACTTCGCTTTCAAGACTTTGACTACCCGCTCGTCTACCTCTTCTCTGCTAATTTTACCATCGGCTATGGCTTGCATAATCAATTCTTTGGCCTTTGGTACATCTTGGGAGTAAAGCAAAATATCGTTACCAGCCAACAATGCCAAAACATCTACTTCTCCTGGTTTATAATAGCTACTGACACCTTTCATATTCAGTGCATCTGTGAATATCAAACCACTGAAGTTCATTTGATTTTTCAGCAAATCTGTCACTACATATTTCGAAAGTGTTGTCGCTTTATTTTTCTCACTTTCCAAACTAGGGATATGCAAATGGGCTACCATCACACTCATTAGATCTTCATCAATCAACTCACGATAAGGATAAAGGTCTATGTCTTTGATTCTATTTTCAGAATGCCTGATGACAGGCAATGAATAATGTGAGTCTGATTCAGTATCTCCATGACCTGGGAAGTGCTTGGCATTTGCTAACACACCATAATCCTGAAGCCCTTTCATGTAAGCCATAGACTTTTTGGCTACCATTTTCTTTTCTTCACCAAATGCCCTATATCCGATCACTGGATTATCAGGATTGGAATTCACATCTACGACTGGTGCAAAATTTATATGCATCCCCAATTCTTTGAACTGACGGGCAATTTCTTTTCCCATGTCATAGATCAGTTTCTCATCAGGCAATGCGCCAAGAGTCATGGCTTTTGGGAAGGTTATTACAGAGTCAAGTCTCATATTGATCCCCCATTCAGCATCCATAGCAATGAAAAGTGGCGTATCAGCTATGGATTGGTAATAATTTGTGAGATTCGCTTGCCTCACTGGCCCTCCCTGAAAGAAAATCAATCCTCCAAGATTTTGTTCTTTTATAAGTTTGGCTATTTCGTCCCTATGTTTGGCATCACGGTTGGAATACGCAGCTACCATAAAGAGTTGCCCAAGCCTCTGCTCAAAAGATTGGCTGTTGAAAACTGAATCCACCCATGCCATTTGCTTTCTATGATCTTTGGCCTTCAAAGGATCTTTTCTTTCTCTTATTGTAGCTACAGAATCTTTACCTATCCGCTTCGTATCTATAGTATTTACTTCTTCATTACTAAAGAGGCTTGGAAAATCCCAACCCGAAACTCCATCCGCCTGAAAAATCATGGCAATTCCCAAAAGTGCGCTCCAAACTTTTACCCTCATCCTGATGTTAAATTTTTATTGCTTAATAATTAAAATAACTTTGTATGAATATACAATCAATTCTGCAAACATACATTAAATTCATGCTGGCCTTATATCAAAACTGATAAAATTCCGTATGTTTAGTTACAACGTGAAATAATACAAAAGAATCTAATCAAATATGAAATTCCCTTCGATCTTTAGAACTGCCAAGCCTGTTGGCTTTGAAATAAAGCCTAGATATTATGATCCTGTGCGAGAAGAAATCGAACAAAGAACAGAAAGAATCAAAAGAAACCTTCAAGCAGAAGGAGCCATAAAATCTGATGGAGAAATGTCTGAGGAATTTATGCAAGATTATGGATCAAATTTAAGGGGAGCATTCACGCAAGGTGGGCCAATCAGCAAAAGAAAAAGCTCACCTCTTCAATCAGCAGGTTTTTTAAGAACAGTTATTTTCGTTTTGTTG
Source organism: Belliella calami (assembly GCF_022549695.1). Classification (GTDB taxonomy): domain Bacteria; phylum Bacteroidota; class Bacteroidia; order Cytophagales; family Cyclobacteriaceae; genus Belliella; species Belliella calami. The sequence continues at coordinate 16,956 of NZ_JAKZGS010000024.1, forward strand.
GTTGGTATTGTCTTTGGGTATTATTATTTGGGAGATGATATGACCGAAATATTGATATATGTAGGAGGTGGGTCTGTTTTGCTGTGGGCATATTTCAGATTGAAAGGAAAAATCAAACAATGAACGATATCATTCAGCTACTTCCCGACGCGATTGCCAATCAGATTGCTGCAGGGGAAGTGGTTCAGCGACCTGCCTCAGCTTTGAAAGAAATGCTTGAAAATGCAGTAGATGCAGGAGCAACTCAAGTTCAAGTGGTTGTCAAAGACGCCGGTAAGGCGCTTATGCAAGTTATCGACAATGGAAAAGGGATGACACTCACAGATGCAAGGATGTGTTTTGAGAGACATGCAACTTCAAAAATCCGAAGCTCTGAGGATCTTTTCGCAATCCGAACTTTCGGGTTTAGAGGTGAGGCGATGGCTTCCATCGCAGCCGTGGCACAGGTAGAAATGAAAACCCGCCAACAGGACGAGGAACTGGGCACATTGATTCAGATCGAAGGTTCTGAATTCAAAAAGCAAGAACCAATCTCCTGTCCTCAAGGCACATCTATAGCAGTAAAAAACCTCTTCTTCAATGTCCCTGCGAGAAGAAATTTTTTGAAATCCAATTCAGTAGAGATGAAACACCTCGTGGAAGAGTTTCAAAGAGTTGCCTTGTCCTACCCAGAGATTGGTTTTAGTTTTATGCAAAATGACATGGAGCTATTCAATTTGTCACCTGGCAAATTGAGTCAGAGAATTGTAGGGGTTTTTGGAAAAAACTATCAAGGTCAACTTGTCACTTGCCAAGAAGAGACGCCCCATCTCAATGTGAAAGGCTATGTTGGCAAACCTGAAAATGCAAAAAAGACAAGGGGAGAACAATACTTCTTTGTCAACAATAGATATATCAAAAGTAATTATTTGCACCATGCGGTAGCAAATGCTTATGATGGATTAATGCCATCAGAAATGCAACCCTTTTATGTGCTTTTCTTAGAAATAGATCCTTCACACATCGATATCAATGTCCATCCCACAAAAACCGAGATAAAATTCGATGATGAAAGAACTGTATATGCAGTAATTCGTTCCGCGGTAAAACAGGCTTTGGGAGCACATAATGTGGTACCAACCTTGGATTTCAACATGGATGTCAATTTTACAGAAAATTGGAGAAATGATGAGACAAGAAAATCAGAAGTTGCCCAAGAAAACTCCTACAAGCCTAACAAAGTAAGCAGTGAAAATAGTTATAGGAATTTTCAAACACCAAGTTTTAAAAAACAAGACGTTTCAGGTTGGGAAAGGCTTTTTGAAGGAGGGGAAAAAGTAATACAAAAGGATTTTGAACAAAAATCAGTTTTGGACGACTCTAAAGATTTTCTTACATTTTCTTCCAAAGCAAACGATTCAGGAAAAAGTGATTCGATTTTCCCAGTCGAGCAGGAAAATACCGGGGCTACATTTCAAGTAGAGCTTAGCTATATCATCGCCCAGATGTCTTCTGGACTTTTGATATTAGACCAACAGGCGACACATGAAAGGATTCTGTACGAACGATATTTAAAGCAATTAAATAATACAGCTGGCCTATCACAACAATGTTTGTTTCCGCAACATATCCAACTAAGTCAAGCTGACTTTGCGTTGGTAATGGATATAAAAGACGAATTGAACAGCTTGGGATTTGTGGTTGTGGAGTTTGGTAAAGAAACTGTATTAATACAGGGAGTTCCGGCTGATATTCAGGTAACAAATGAAAAAGCTTTGTTTGAAGGATTATTGGAGCAGTTCAAACATTTCAAATCCGAGCTTTCCATCGACAATAGAGAGAATTTGGCTCGCTCGTTAGCCAAAAAATCTGCCACAAAAAAAGGAACAAGGCTCGACACAACTGAAATGGAAACTCTAGTTGGGCAGTTATTTGCATGCCAAAACCCAAATTATGGACTAAGTGGGAACAAAACCTTTGTAAAACTTGATTTAAATAAAATACACGCTTTTTTTAGTCGATAGATTATGTTTAGAAACCTTACACCAGTTGTCAAAGCCTTATTGTTGATTAACGTGGCTATGTTTGTAATTGCTAGCTATTTGATTCCTCAATTGGATTCTATATTTGCATTGTATTTCATCCAAAGCAGTCGCTTCATGCCGACCCAGTTTGTGACATACATGTTTATGCATGCGAATGGTTGGCATTTATTCAGCAACATGTTTGGGTTATTTGTATTTGGCCCATTGCTTGAGCAATACTTGGGACCTAGAAAAATCCTGATTTTGTGGATGGTCTGTGGGATAGGAAGTGGACTACTCTATTCGGGGTATAATGCATTTAGAATAAGTCAACTTGACAATACCATAGCTACTTTTTACGACAATCCCAGTCCTGAAAAATTCAGCAATTTTGTGAAAGATAACAGGCACTTATTCAAGCCAGGTGTTTTTGATTTTGTGGATGAATACAGCAGAGATCCTGAAAACAAAGAGCTGATTCAGAGAGCAAAAGAAAATTTCATGGGTATTCGTGATATTCAAATCAACATACCCATGGTGGGTGCTTCTGGGGCGCTTTTTGGGATTTTGATTGCATTTGCTATGTTTTTCCCAAACACAGAGCTACTTTTATTGTTTCCTCCTATGCCGGTAAAAGCCAAATACTTGATCCTTTTTTATAGTATTTACACTATATACAATGTGATCATCAATAACCCTACAGATAATGTAGCGCATTTTGCACATTTGGGTGGCCTGATTATTGGGGCAGGTTTAGTATATTACTGGAAGAAAAGCAGAACAGATTTTTATTAAAAAAGTAAGACAATGTACGGAGGATTTTGGGATAATTTAAGGAACGCATTCAAGCATAACAATAATAGTCTTTACAAACTTATTGCCATCAACCTGTTGGCTTTTGCTGGGATTTTGGTATTGAGGATCGTTTTAAGTTTTTCGGGAGCTTCTGAATTGTACAAGACTTTTTTGGGCCATTTGATGATGCCAGCAGATTTGGTGGTATTCATCACACAACCTTGGTCGATTTTCACTTACATGTTTTTACATGAAGGTATTTTCCATATCGTCTTCAATATGCTTTTTTTATATTGGTTTGGCTTACTAGTAAACGAGTATCTGGGCAGTAAAAAATTAGCCAGTCTCTACATACTAGGTGGATTGGCAGGAGCAGGATTTTATGTATTGATGTATAATATCTCTCCTTTGTTTACAGATGTGGTCTCAGCATCCAAGATGCTAGGGGCTAGTGCTGGAGTATATGCCATCGTCGTAGGTGCGGCTACCCTTTCACCAAACACGACGTTCAGACTACTATTACTAGGAGATGTGAAAATAAAATATATTGCTATCTTTTATGTAGTTATTGCTTTTGCAAATTCTGCTGGAAGTAATGCAGGAGGTGAGCTTGCTCATTTAGGCGGAGCAGCGATGGGATTTGTGTACATTACCCAATTAAGAAATGGATCAGATTGGGGAAAACCATTGCAAGCTATATGGGAGTTTTTCAAATCGGTTTTTTCATCAAAAAGAAAAATCAAAGTTACTTATCGAAAAAAATCTTATAGCCCAAAAGAAGAGACCAAGAGTCGCTATGAATCCAAACCCTCTATTTCCAAATACTCGACACAAGGCGATGCTACTCAAGAGGAAATAGATGAAATTTTGGATAAAATTGCTGAAAAAGGATACGAGGCACTTAGCAAGGAAGAAAAGAGGAAGCTTTTTGAGTTTAGTAAAAAATAATTTAAAACCTCTGCAATTTTGATTTGATAATTTTTGCAAATCAAAATAGCAGAGGTTAACAATTTAATGTATTAATTCAATCTCAAAACCGCTCCTACTCTTAACACTGGCCATCGTGAATTTTGGCTTTGCATTTTAAACTCTGTTATAAACCCAAATTGTTCGGTGGCACGAATAAATGCACCCGCACCAAAATTTGCCCCTGCCCTTGTTTGATTTACACCTGGATTTCCTGGTTGTAAGTTGATCCAATAATTACTATAACCAGCAAGAAGATAGACTTGAGAAATACCTTCAGTCAAATAATATCGCAAATCTGCATTGAGATTAAAGGAATTACCAACTTCTGGAAACCAAACAGTAAAAGTCGGAGCCAATGAAAATTTATCAGCGAAGAAGTATTCAGCACCAACAAAAGTCCCAACTTCTTTTATTGTAAGTCTGTAATCTCCACCAGCCATCAGTCTGATCTCTCCTTGTTCTTGAGCAAAAAGACCTGCTGCAAAAAAAGAAAAGCACAATATAATTATTAGTTTTTTCATCAAAATAAAATTAACATCCTCAATAAAGCAATTTCCAATTGGAAAATCAACAGGCTTTATTGAGGATGCAAAAAAAACCCTTAATTTATTACTCTAATATTCCTTCATACCTTCCAATACGGCCTTTAGAATCAATCCCTTCTATGATTACCAGATGCTTTTTAGCAATATCTGAGTTGAAATACTTTATACTTGCCTTTCCTGAATTATCGATAGTCAAATTTGGATTCCAATAAATGGTTGATCTTTTGTCTGGGATAGAATTTTCCGGCGTAATCACATCATATTTTGGGTGATAGAATTCTTTGGTTTCAGAAAAACCCTCTACCCTAACTACCAAATTACCTGGTTCTTTCATATACCCTTGAGGACCTCTTTTTGTATAAACAGCTATAACTCCATTGGCACCTTGGGAACCAAAAATGGCTGAACTTGCTGCATCCTTAAATATATCTATAGACGAGACCTCTCTAGGATTTATAGACAACAATGTATTGGCATCAACAGGCATATTATCTAACAAATACAAAGGCTGAGTGCCACCTGTGACTGAACCTATACCTCTTATAGTGATAGAAGGGTTCATCATAGAAGGGGAAACTCTTACACCCGCTACTCTTCCTTGAATCATTTCAAAAATATTTGAAAATGCCGCACTACCACCAATATCTTCAGGCTTGATGATTACATCCCCCTCTCCGTAGGTTTTTCTTGATTTTTCCTCTTCTGCTTCAAGATGCTGAGCTTTAACTTCAAAACCTTCTAAATCAACAATCTGCTCATCACCGAACATTCTGTTCATTAGGTTTCTTTCTTGAAAACTGGATAGCAATTCCTCAGGAAACCTTAAGCTAGTAGGGAATCTTGGATGAACCTCATTCAGATAGTTCTTTTCTGGTTCTATCTGTATTTCGACATAGTTTTTCAATTTACTGTCCTCGGCACTAATCGTTACCTCTTTCTCTCCAATAAAATCAAGTTCAAGAAATGAGAATTCACCATTCTCAGTATATTCTCCTGACATAATCATTTCACCTTGGCCTATCAATGCATTTACTTTTCCTCCACTAACTCCCTTTTTTCTTTTTTCAAGGTCTGAGATAGTGCCATTGATACTCAGACCTCTTTCGATAAGCTGATTTATTTCAGGATAATTATCCTTGACCATGTCATCCCAAATAAATCTCCTCCAACCGTTGGTCATCATGACTAAATCCAAAGCTTCGTGCCTTTGTTCATCTTGGCCTTGAAAATAATAACCGGGCTGAAACACGTCCCCTTTTAAATCAGAGTTTAATAATAATTCAGACAAAATTGTCTTTTTAAAAACCGAATTTGTCTCCTCCTGCTTTTCATCAACAATACTAATTGAAAATCTGCCCATGCTAGAACTATCTCCTAAACTTGAAATGATATCCAACTCTATTTCTGATCTTTCCCTCAATTCTCCTTTCTTGGAAACCATCAATGGCAGTTCATTTTTTGGAGAATGAAAGAAGAACAACCTTTCTAGCAATGGGGAACCCTCGGAATTTAGAATAGAGACATGATTTATTCCACTAAATAGATATTCTTTTGGAATTCTAACCCCCCAAATCCCATTCAATAATTTTCCGTTGATCATATAATTTATGAATCCACGAGTTTGACTTACCAATACAAGATCTTCATCCTGATAATTTCCCTGAACAAATACTGTCACATAATTAAGTTCTTGTTTATTGATTACTTGTACTACCAACCCCTCTTCAATAGCTTTAGGAAGCTCTAATTCTTGAAAAGCACTTTCGGTCTTGTCATATACTTTTACTTTATATGTTTTGCTTGGTTCAGGTGTCAATTCAAATTTACCCATGCCTCCGAATAAAGTAGTGAAAGTTATTTTTTCTTCACTCTCTAAAACTTCTCCATTCAACTCTACTGGACTACCATCCGGAAATACACCCTTAAAAGCAATATTACTTTTAAAACCATTCACCAAATACCCTCCTTCAGGCATAAACTGGATGTCTGCTAAAAGGAACGAATAGGGTATTTTTAAAATTTTATTAACTGAATAATCTTCATTTTCGTAAAATGTCAATTCCAAAACTTGTGATTTGAATGGTTTTAATGGAATAGAAACATTAAAGGAAACTTCACCTCTACTATTTAACTGTAAGTTTCGAAAGTCTAATTCTTCTTTATCTGCAATGATTTTGGCTTCAATATTTTCTTCTCCAAGAAATTTGCCTTGTCCATTTGATGCTTCCAAGAAAATATGGTATTGAACAACACCATCTTTTACTCCCTCTATTTTAAAGTCAACTTTAGGAAAAAAAGAATTAGAGGCACCGTCAAAAACTTCTATTTCTTGATGAAAAAAATACTCATCCCCAAAATTACTCATCCAGGCGGAATAGGCTTTGATTGAGTAAATCCCTTCTTCACCAAAATCAGGAAATTTAAAATCTCCACTCCCAAAACCATCCTCAATATTGACCTTTCTTTGCTCAATCATTTTTCCATTAGGACCAAAAAAGTCAACATAAAGAACCTTACTCAATGGACTAGGAACCTGGGTACTTCCAGCTGTCAGATAAGCGCTGAACCATACTGTCTCTCCCAAAGTATAGCTAGACTTATCAATATGCAAGTATGCTTTTTCTACCGGGAACTCTTCTTGAAGTGTGTTTAAAAAGGTTACAACCCTATCTTTCACACTATCCTTTTGGTTCAATGAAACTATTGATAAACTAAACGCAGCAATAAGAGTCAAAAAACCAAGTTTAAAAATTTGACGTTTCATAACAAGAATTATTTTAAATTTGAAAACGCAAAATACTTAGTGTTTAGTTCAAAAGCAAAAAATAATTTTTAAAAAAATTTGAATATTTCATCAACAATCACCCCTCCAATTCCCCAACCTCATTTTTGTTTGCCAGCTGACCACAAGCAGCATCTATATCTTGACCTCTTGACTTTCGTACTTTGGCAATGATACCTTGGCTTTCCAATATTCTCACATACATTTCTACAGCTTCTTTGGAAGCCTGTCTAAATTCACCCTCGTCGATTGGATTATACTGAATAATGTTTACTTTGGACGGGATGATTTTACAAAATTTCGCAAGTGCTCTCGCATGCTTTTCATCATCATTGATCCCTTCCCAGATTACATATTCATAGGTAACTTTTCGTTTGGTTTTTTCATACCAATATTTCAAAGAATCAGCAAGATCTTCGATTGGATTTACATTGTTGATTGGCATCAACCTACTTCTTGTCTCATTGATAGCTGAATGAAGAGATATGGCAAGGTTGAATCTTACCCCATCATCAGCCATTTTTTTGATCATTTTTGGAATGCCGACAGTAGAAAGTGTAATTCTTCGTGGTGCCATTCCAAGACCTTCTGGCGAGGTAATCTTATCTATTGCTTCTATCACATTGTTGTAATTCAACAATGGCTCTCCCATCCCCATAAAAACGATATTGGTAAGTGGTCGGTCAAAATAAGCCTCAGCCTCATCTTTGATTGCCACTACTTGATCATAAATCTCGTCTGGATTGAGATTCCGCATCCTTTTCAGCCTAGCTGTTGCACAAAAATTACAATCCAAGCTGCAGCCCACCTGAGAAGAAACACAAGCAGTAATTCTTTTGGAGGTAGGAATAAGGACAGATTCCACAATTTTATTATCGTAAAGCTTCACAGCATTTTTGATCGTCCCATCAGAAGAATGCTGCATCAAATCCACCAAAATATGGTTGATCGCAAAATGCTCCTTCAACATCTCCCTAGTTTCCTTGGAAATGTTAGTCATTTCATCAAAATTCTTGAGGGATTTGTGCCATAGCCACTCATAAACCTGCTTGGCACGAAACTTTTTATCCCCCTTGCTGACAAAAAACTCCTCTAATTGAGAAAGTGTCAATTTTCTGATGTCTTGTTTTGTGCTGCCGTCCATGCCGCAAAGGTACGAAAATTAGTTTTCACTAAAGCCAGTAACCTCAAATTCTTAAGATTAGATTAAATGTCCTTTATTTTATAATTTTAGCCAAACTTCTAAATCAAAAGCTTTATCAAAAAACGAATTCTTCCAATACTATATGCCTTCAAGCTCACTTTTTCCAAACTTAAACTTAAAGTTGGAATCAAACTTGGCCTTGTAAAATCCATTATGATCTTGCCTTACAAAGGTTTTGGCAATGAAAAAGAGGTTTTTCTAGTCGGCAGGGTTTTGCGGGATCGCGGCATTGGTTTTTCAGCTTTCGAAGACAGTCGATTCAGGAATTTTCGTAAAATGTACAAGCGATTCATGACTTGGGAAATTCCAAATGTCACTATAAAGGCAACACTCGATGGACAAGAATGGCTAGCAACCACAGATGATGAAGGGTATTTTGAATTTGAAATCAAAAACCATTCATTTCCGAAAATTGACAATTCTTGGCAAGAAGTGAAACTTGAATTGCTCGATGAAGTAATTCCAAACCAAGGAATAGTTCAGGCCACTGCTCGGGTATTTGTACCTACCAAGTTGGTTGAGTATGGGGTAATTTCAGATATAGATGACACCATCGTCCCTACTGGTGCTACACGGGTATGGGAAATGCTGAAGACTACATTCTTTGGCAATGCGCATTCGAGAATTCCATTTGAGGGAGTTTCCGCTTTCTATCAAGCACTGGAAAAAGGTACAGATGGTAAGGAAAATAACCCTATGTTCTATGTTTCGAGTAGTCCATGGAATCTTTACGATTTTCTCTTGGAGCTTATGGATATCCACCAGATTCCAAAGGGTCCATTGATGCTTCGGGATCTTGGGCTATCTCGTGAACAGTTTATAGCAGGAAGTCATTTTGATCACAAACTCACTCAGGTAGAAAAGATTTTCAGGTTGGTTTCTGGTATTCCATTTATCCTAATTGGAGATTCTGGACAACATGATGCAGAGATTTATCTCCAAGTAATCAAAAAACACCCTGGTAGGGTAAAGGTGATTTACATCAGGGATGTCGCTGAAAACAAAAGAAATATGATCACTCAGATAGCTACCCAAATCCGTGAATTGGGAGTTGAGTTGATGTTGGTTACTGACACCATCTCTGCTGCCAAAGATGCTTTAAACAGAGGCTGGATTCGGCAGGAAGATGTCTTGGAAATCATCAAAGAGAAAAAGGATCATGCCGAATCTTAATTGAGATACACCTTAAACTCTCCATCTTGAACAGCCCAAAATCCCAACCATCCAAAATTCCACTCTGTCAAAGATTTGCCCGAAAAATCCACTGAAGAACTCCCAGAAAAGAATCTTACTGCTTCCCCATTCAAATCCCAAGTGAGGGGATTCCCTGACGACATGCTTTCCGGTGAAAGTAAAGCATCATTTTCTTCCAAAAATACAGCTTGATTCTCCCCAGCAATGGTTAACCCACCATCTTTATCAATCAAAACTGCCGTCCTTTCATCTACTGCAATTGCTCTTACACTTTGATTTTCTCCGACTTGAGATTTAAGCCTAGCCATGAATGCCACCAACCTGCCTTCTCTGCTACGTTCGGAAAAATGCTGATCTGTGATGGTGTTTTTCAATAATGGATGATTGATCAAACTTGATTTTCTCACAGTAAGTCTTTCATCAAACGGATTTGCCAATGCTTCAGAACTGATGATACTGCCATTTTCCCCAAAGAATAGGGATTTCTGTCTTCATTTGGCGAGGGTGGCGGAGTAATTCCCGATTCCGAACAAGCAGAAATTTTCACGATAATCGCAAAAAACAAAAGATTATTTAAAACTAAAAGCTTCATAGCTCTCAATAAATTTAAATGTGCTAATAAATTCAAATTACAATATCCAATAAAAAATCAGAACAGTCAATAAAGCAGTAACTCCCATCAAAGCTGTAAGCATTGTATAGCTTTGTAAAGCTTCCTTGACTGTCAAACCTGTAAATTCTTTCACAATCCAAAAATAACTGTCATTGGCGTGCGAAACTGTCATCGCTCCAGCGCCTATTGCTGAAATACAAAGAGCTGTATAAACTTGATTTTCCAACATCCCTGAAGGGATAACACTCAACGCGATAGAAGCTGCGATAATCATGGCAGAAGTGCTAGATCCTTGTGCTGTTTTGAGAAATGCTGCCAGCCCAAAGCAAACCAATAACCAAACAGCACCTGAATCAGAATTGAAGTTGAATTCTTGAAAAATCAGATCTAAATTCAATAGCTTCAAAACCGCACCAAAACCGGCACCTGCACCTGTCAAAACCAAAATAGGCCCTGCAATTTTGATCCCTTCGGTAAATGAAATTGAAAACAAACTGGATCCAGAAATAGGCTGTTTTAATGTCATAAAACCAACCAAAAGCCCTGCTCCAATAGCAACTAATGGATTCCCACAAATAAGAAAAAAAGATCTCACTAATTCATTTGGAAAAAAAACTGTCAAGTTCCCAATTGTAATCATTATCAATGGAATAGCAATAACCATAACTGACCAAAAAACAGATACTTTTACTTTCAGATTTTGCTCTTGAGGCTCAAAATCCTCTTGATATGATTCCGGGAATTTTTTCTTGAATTTACCGGCCCACCAAGCAGTGACCAGAATGACAGGTATTGCTGTTGCCAAACCAATCAAAAGTACCAATCCAAGGTTTTGCTCCATCCCGAAAATTCCGGAGACAGCCAAAGGACCTGGCGTTGGGGGGATCAAAATATGTGACATATAAAGCCCTCCAGCCAAAGATAAGCTAAACGTAAGTGGGGAAAATCCCGATGTCTTTGCCAAACTTTTGCCTATGGGATTCAACAAAATAAACCCTGAATCACAAAATACTGGAACCCCAACTACCGCCCCCATGAAACTAGTGCTAAGAGAAGGGAATTTCTTTCCAAAACGAACCCAAAGAGAGTGTGCAATGGCAACTGCAGCGTAACTTTTTTCAAGTAATACCCCAAAAACACTTCCCAAAACTATAATCAACCCAACTTGGCCAATCAAACTACCGAAGCCCTTACTAAACTCATCCAAAGATTGAATAAATCCCATTCCTGAACCTAGACCTACCCATACCGAAGCAATTATTAAGGATATCAAAGGATGAATCTTTAACTTTGAGGTGCTGACAATCACCCAGATTACTGCAAGAAAAATATGAATTAGGATTTGCATACGCTTAAAATAAAACCAATAATATTAAAAAAACAATACCACAAAAAAACTAAAGCATCTTTAAAAAAACGTATTTCACACTTTTTACTGGAAATTCAAATAAAGCGTGATACTTTTTCTTCTCAAAGATTGAATACTGCTGGCATACTGGGGGTTTGTAGTCTCAGCCTTGTACATATCCATTAGACCATGGGAAAATCTTACCTCTGGAGAAAATTTGAAAAATTTGAAGTACATATCAAACCCAACCCCCAAATCAATTGTAAAATCCCTTCCAAGTGTCGCTATCTCTTCTACATCCGCCTCTTCTTGATTCTTTGATCTAAACATTGCTGACCCTCCTGCTGTAAAAAACATCCTCGAGTTATTAAATCTTTGTGCTTTATATTTAAAAAAAAGCGGGAACTCTACCATTGTTGCTTCATTGACAACTGTTTCGGTTAGGTAAAAATTTGATTGATTAACTTCACTTGGATCCAAATCAGTATTGAAAGTATTGATATCTACCCTAAATTCATAAAATCCGACTTTGGGTGTAAACACCAAACTTAGCTGATCGTGCAGCCTCAGATTAGCCAAAAAACCCAAAGAAAAACCTTGCGTATAAACAGGAACTATACTCTGAAGATTTGAAGTACTTCTATTATTCAGGAAATCATCAGTATACTTTAGCCTCCAATAATTATTGTGGCCAGCAAGAAAAAATCCATAGGTGAGTAATTTATCATCTTGACCCGCTTTGCTAATTTCATTGAATCTTGCCTGAGCAAATACAGAAAATGAGCAAAGAAATAGCATGAAAGCCGAGAGAATTATTTTTCTCCAATGTAAATCGAACTTATACCGAAGGTAAGTGGTCTGCATTTTGTGTTTTTAAAGCCAACATTTTCCAATACTTTAAGAAAATCCATACCGTCTGGAAAAGCTTGAACGGATTCAGGAAGATAAGTGTACGCAGCATTATCTTTTGAAACAAGCTTGCCAATTTGTGGTAAAATGTACTTGAAATAAAAGTTATACCCTTGTTTCATGGGGAATTTTTTGGGCTTGGAGAACTCTACAATGACTGTTTTTCCACCAGGCTTCAATACCCTGAACATATCTGCCAACCCTTTTTCAAGATTCTCAAAGTTTCTGACACCAAAAGAAACGATGACTGCATCAAATTTATTATCCTCAAAGAGAAGCTTTTCAGAGTCTCCCATCTGCATATCAATAATATGGTCAAGCTTTCGCTTTTTCATTTTCTTTTTACCTTCCTCAAGCATTCCAGCGGAAATATCCACTCCAATCACTTTATCAGGATTGAGCGCCAAAGCTTCAATAGCAAAATCACCAGTACCCGTAGCAATATCCAAAATCAACTTAGGCTGATCTGCTTGTAGCATTTTTATGGCTTTTTTACGCCAAATAATATCGATTCCCAAGCTTAGCAAGTGATTCAGAAAATCATATTTCTTGCTAATATTGTTGAACATCTCTGCTACTTGCTCTTTTTTCCCTGAGTCTTTCTCTTTGTATGGTACTACTGACATGTACTTTCTCTTATTGGTGATGCAATATTACTAAGTAAACCTGAGCATTCGAAAAATGTTGAAGATTAATCAATAAACTTGTTAGGATTTTGTTATAATAATTAGTGTCAACAGGAAGTATCAATCCTCAAAACCCGAAAATTATCAGGAAAGAATTACCTTTGTCCAAAATTCAGATGATATGATCAAGAACGCTACCTTTTTAATCAGTAATACAGACTACAATAAATGTCCAGCTCCCGACAAAGCTGAATTTGCTTTTATTGGTAGATCTAACGTGGGGAAAAGTTCCTTGATAAATATGCTTGCTAACAATAAAAACCTCGCAAAAACCTCCGGAAGACCAGGAAAAACACAGCTGATCAACCATTTTGGTGTAGACAACAAATGGTACATGGTCGATCTGCCTGGTTATGGCTTCGCCAAAGTGAGCAAAAGTCTCAAAGCTGACTGGGAGGGAATGATCAAAGATTACCTGGTAAACAGAGAGAATCTTGTTGCATTGTTTGTGTTGATTGACAGTAGGTTAGAACCACAAAAAATTGATCTAGAATTTATCACTTGGTGTGGTGAGAGCAATATCCCAATCGTACTTTTATTCACAAAAGCTGATAAACAATCCCGACCAAAAACCCAATCCACTGTTGCCAAATTCCTAAAAGCTTCAAAAGCAATTTTTGAAGAAGCACCTTTATACTTTATCACATCTGCAGAATCAGGAGATGGGAAAATTGAAGTGGTGAATTTTATCGAAGAACAAGTAGAAGAATTTCAAAACCAAGAAAACTAAGCTTGGGCTTTTGAAGGTAAGTTCTATATTTGCAACCTTATTTAGAAAACGAGATCATGAAATGCCCTCGAGAAAGGTTTATCACGTAGAGAAATAAATTTTGCAGGATATTCCAGCCCAATTTCCGGGACGAGTAAAGACAATAGAAAAGCAACTAAACACGTATGAAATTTAACGAAATAGCAACAGTATCTGGCAAAGCAGGCCTTTATAAGATCCTTAAGCCCACTCGTAGTGGTGTGATTTTGGAATCTATGGATGAGAAGAAAGGGAAATTGGTAGTTGGTGCCAATCAAAGAGTTTCCGTTTTGAGCGAAATATCAATTTATACAATGACAGAAGAGGGTGCTACTGCGCTTGAAGAGATCTTGATCAAAATTGAATCGGAATTCAAGGGAGATCTTGGATTGGATAGCACAGCGGATGCTGATGAATTAAAGGCTTTTTTGAAGCATGTACTTCCTGAGTTTGATGAAGATAAAGTATACCCTTCTGATATCAAAAAATTAATCAGCTGGTATAAAATCATCAGAAATTATGCCCCTGAGGTACTAGAAGAGAATAATGAAGATGATTCTGAAGAAACTTCCGAAGAAAAAGAGGATTAATTCTCCTTTCCTGTTCCGAAGCATAATTTACCTCAAGGCAAATAAATTTTATTTGAGAAATGAAATTGAGAAATCACCCTTTTGGATACTAGATTAGCTCCACTTCAAAAACAAAAAAAAACTCGCTTCAGCTTGCTGAATTTCCGCGAGTTTTTTTTCTTTTACTTTCGAATAATCCCAAAAAATGGAAAAAGGAATTATTGAAGACACTTTTCACCTAATCAAGAAGGACTTTGAACTCCAACTCAATGGACAAGTCGAACTTAAGGAGCAGCTTTTGGCTATGCTCCTACCAATAATCCAACATATGCTCAATCGTGAATTTGAGAGATTGTTGCAGATTTGCTACCGAATAGATTTGGACGAAAACAAATTGAAATACATACTCAATGAATCAGATCCTGAGCAAATGGCTGTAGAATTGGCGGAAGCAATCATCAATAGGCAGATAAAGAAAGTTGAAATAAGGAGAAAATATTCACAGTCTTAGTACAGTTACATTTTTACAGTTGCCTTTTCTTTCGCCAAAAAGCTCATAGCTTCATCTACCATTACTTTTGACCCAATATACAAAGGAGTTCGCTGGTGAAGTGATGTAGGTTGGATATCCAAAATCCTATTTTCCCCATCTGTAGCAGACGAACCTGCTTGTTCCGCAATAAAAGCCAGTGCATTGGCTTCATATAATAACCTTAGCTTTCCAGATGGATTTTTATCTGTTTCAGGGTAAATATAAATCCCTCCTTTGAGGAGGTTTCTGTGAAAATCAGCTACCAAACTCCCTATATATCTAGCACTATATTCCCTATCTTTACAAGTCTCAATATATTTCTTCAGCCCGGGACGGAAATGATGGTAACTACCTTCATTGACACTGTAAACCTTCCCGTTTTCAGGTCCTTTCAAATCTGGATGAGAAAGGAAAAACTCTCCAAGAGACTGCTCGTAAGTAAAGCCATTTACACCACAACCTGTAGTATAAACTAGCATGGTAGAAGAACCATAAAGCACATATCCAGCTGCCACTTGCTTGTTCCCCGGCTGCATGATATCTTCCAGCTGAATAGGACTGCCGATTGGAGTTACTCTTCTGTAAATGGAAAAAATTGTCCCAATGGAAATATTGACATCGATATTGGAAGAGCCATCCAATGGATCAATCGCAACAACATATTTACCAGAACTATTTTGAAGGTCAATAACCTCATCATCTTCCTCAGAAACAATGGCGCACACCTCACCTCCTTTAGTGAGTGCTCTTGTAAATCTGATATTGGCTATCACATCAAGCTTTTGTTGCTCTTCACCTTGCACATTCGTTTGTCCAAAAGCTCCTCCAATATTGGAAAGACCTGCTCGATTGGTTTCCCGATTTACTATCTTTGTCGCCAAAGCAATATCCCGCAATAGCTGAGACAATTCGCCTGAAGCATAAGAAAAATCATCTTGCTTCTTTTTGATAAATCGGTCTAATGTCTCTCCAACTGAATAAGCTAGAGAAGACTCATTGTGTATATAGGGTTTAATTTTCATATCTTTGAAAGGTACTATTTAAGATTGTTTTACACTTCAAATTACAACTAAAATTCTGATGTCAAAAGTAATTGTATTCAAATTTGGTGGTGCATCAGTAAAAGATGCCAAATCTATCAAAAACCTATTCAATATTTTATTCAATCGATTGCGAAACCCTACAATTATAGTGGTTTCTGCAATGGGAAAAAGCACCAATTCTCTGGAAGCCATAATAAACCTCAAAGTTCAGAAAAAGGACTATTCTTCGAATATTTCAATTTTTGAAAATTTTCATTTGGAAATATGTCAACAGCTTTTCCCTTTACATCACTCGGTTTTTTTGGAGCTTGACACGCAATTCACTTTGCTTAAAGAGAAGATGAAAGAGGACTTACATATCGACAGATATGATGAATTTTACGATCAAGTAATCTGTTTTGGAGAGTTGATTTCCACCAAAATCATTCAGTCCTTTTTGCTTGATAGTGGGATCAATTGCGAATGGATAGATGCAAGATCTTGTATCAGCACTGATAGCGATTATAGATTTGCAAAAATCAATTGGAATGTAACTAAGCAAAATTGTGATGCAATCCTTCTCCAACTTTTGAAAAAAGGGACTGTAATCACACAAGGTTTCATCGGCAGGGATTCTATTGGGAAGACAACAACTTTGGGTAGAGAAGGATCTGATTTTACAGCTTCGATCCTTGGCGTATGTATGAATGCAAGCGAAGTGATCATCTGGAAAGATGTGGAAGGCGTACTCAATGCCGATCCAAAAATCTTCGACAATACAACCAAATTTGACGAGCTTGATTACAAAGAAGCTGCTGAATTAACCTATTATGGAGCTTCGGTAATTCACCCTAAAACTATAAAGCCTTTGGCTAATTCGAACATACCATTGTTTGTAAAATCATTTTTGAACCCAAATGAAAGTGGCACTATCATTCATAATGTTGCAAAAAGTAACCAGACTCCTTGTTTGGTCTTAAAAACAGACCAAATTTTGGTGAGCTTTAGAGTCAATGACTTCACTTTTATCAATGAATCGCATGTCCGACAAATCTACGGTGTTTTAGAAAAATTGAAACTAAAAGTTAACCTTCTTCAAACATCTGCCATAAGCATTTCGATTGTGATTGATGAACAAAAATTCAAATTGGAAAAGTTAATCAGTGAATTGGATGAAGACTTTACGATTAGATACAACGAAAAGCTAAATCTATTAACAATCAAAAACCACAACTCTACTCTAATAAAGGAAATAACTCAAGAAAAAGAAATCATGCTGGAACAAATGACAAGAAACACATTCCAAATGGTGTATAAGCCATCAATTTAAAAGCTTATCGACCACTCTTTGAATTCCTGTAAGGTTACCTTTGCTAATACGTAACAAATATATCAAAAGTGGATACAAACTATAGATATCCTTTCTTTTCCATACAGTTGTATAGTGTCAAACATAGGTTTTATGCTCCACCTTTAGAAACTCCAAAAAATGATTGATTGAATCTTCAAGGATATTATAGACATTTTCAAAACCTTCCATTCCCCCATAATAAGGATCTGGCACTTCTAATTTATCAGTATTTGGTTGAAACTCCCTGATCAAATAAATATGATTGTGATTAAGATTCTGACTAACTATCAGTCTTTCAATATTAATTTTATTTGAATTATCCATAGCAATCAGATAATCAAATTCTCTGATATCGACTCTATTGATTTGCCTACCTCTATGATTTATAGCCACACCTTTGTTTGAGGCGCATAAAAGAGTCCTCTCATCGGGCAATTCTCCAATATGGTAATCTGATGTCCCACAACTATCACTGTGGAAAAATTCAGACAGACCATTATCTTTAACTTTTTGATTGAAAATTGCTTCGGCAAGGGGTGACCTACAAATATTTCCTAAACAAACGAATAAAACTTTAACCATTGAGTGCTTAAATCATTTCATGAAATCGAAAATAGAGATACAAGATAAATAAAATTTGACTAGGAATTCAAACCTAAGACCTACAAAAAATCATTTAAAAAAAACCTTCGAAAAATATTATTTGGTCATGAAAATTTTCCAACCAACAAATACGAATTCGAATAGCTTTTTACGGCTATTTTTATTCCCACATTTATATTTACCCAAAATAATCCAAATATCATTTTGCGCCAATTTTGAAATATTTTCAATAATAATTACTTTTGTGTAACTAAAAGGAAAAAATTTTGGTTGTTCATTATAAATAACCTAATAAATAGATTCTTATAAACAAATTCAGGTATAAAGCTTCGAGAAAATTATTGAAACCCCTGAAATTGTTAATCCCAAATATCAAATAGCATCACAATAAAACAATAATCATATGTCATTAGTAGGAAAAAAAGCACCAATCTTTAATGCACCAGCAGTAATCAACGGTGAAGAGATAGTTGAAGGATTCTCTTTGGAGCAATTCATTGGCAACAAAGAAGTTATTCTATTCTTTTACCCAAAAGATTTCACTTTTGTATGTCCAACTGAGATTTTGGCTTTCCAAGAGAAATTAGCTGAATTCGAAAAAAGAGGAGTTGCAGTAGTAGCAGCATCTACAGACACCGAAGAGTCTCATTTAGCTTGGTTGAACACTCCAAAAGAGCAAGGCGGAATCATGGGAGTAACTTACCCTATCGTAGCTGACACTGCAAAAACTATTGCGCACAACTTTGGCGTATTGGCAGGTGAGTGGAATTACAATGAAGAAGGTGAATTGACTTTCGAAGGAATTCCTGTGGCTTACAGAGGGACTTTCTTGATTGACAAAAACGGTATTGTAAGACAAGAAACTATCAATGATCTTCCTTTGGGTCGAAGCATTGACGAAACATTGAGATTGGTAGATGCACTTCAGCATGTAGAGAAATTTGGTGAAGTATGTCCGGCAAACTGGGAAGAAGGAAAAGAAGCGATGACAGCTACAAAAGAAGGTGTTTCTGCTTATTTGACGAACAATTAATCTTTCTAAAACAAATTTGGAAAAAAGCCTCAATCAAATATTGATTGAGGCTTTTTCTTTAAAATTAATTTATTTTATTTGGGTGAAAATGTGAGAAAATCAAACAAAAGCCTTCACAACCAAAACTAAACCATACTTTTGCACAATGAATTTAATTTATAATTTTTCCATGAGGCTGTTTTCAGTAATCATAAACCTCTTCAAAAACAGCAACCCCAAAATCAAGCTTTTTGTAGAAGGGAGAAAAGATGTGTTTCAGGAGATTATAAATTTCAGTAACAATAATACTAAGCAAGTGGCATGGTTTCATGTCGCTTCCCTAGGTGAGTATGAACAAGCAAAGCCTGTAATAAGTCAACTCAAAAAAGAAATGCCGGAAATTTCTATTGTAGTCAGTTTTTTTAGTCCCTCCGGATATGAAAATGCCAAAAAGAAATTGAATAACAACTTAGATTTGATAGTCTATTTACCAATAGATACGAGGAAAAACGCTAAAAAATTCATAGAAACTTTAAATCCAGCTATGGCATTTTTTGTGAAATATGATTTGTGGGCCAATTACATTTTAGAAGCCAAAAAGAGAAAAGTACCATTGTATCTATTCTCAGCATCCATGCGGGAGGATCAAGTTTATTTCCAACCATTTGGGGGATTTTTCAGAAGGGTTTTAAAATCTTTCACCCATATTTTTACCCAAAATGAAAAAAGTATTGATCTACTACTTCAAATAGGAGTCAAAAACTGTAGTCTTACTGGAGATACAAGATTTGACAGAGTTTCAAAAATCAGTGAATCCCCCAGAGATTTTCCAGAAATCAACCAATTTGTTGGAGATTCCAAAACGATCGTGATCGGTTCAGCATGGGAAGAAGACATGAATATTCTAATCCCATTTATCAATGAATCAAATGGATACAAATTCATAATTGCTCCGCATGAAATCAGTGATGTTATTGTCGACAGATGGGCTGAAAAGATAAAGAAAAAAACAGTAAAACATTCGGAAATTGAGAAGAACTTCGGAGCTGACGTCTTATTTATAGACAATATCGGCATGCTTTCATCTTTGTATCGATTTGCCTATATTGCTTATGTAGGCGGTGCATTTGGCAAAGGCCTGCACAACATTCTAGAACCTTTGGCATTTGGTATACCTGTGGTATTTGGGAAAGTTAGAAAACCGAAAAAATTCCCCGAGGCTAAAATAAGTATGGACTATGGCGCCAGTTGCTCAGTATCAAACATTGAAGAACTTCTCATAATAATGAAAGAATTGGAAAACCCAGAGCTTTACAATCAAGCTTGCAATTCTGCTAACAAGTTGGTCAAAGAAAACCTAGGAAGTTCCAAAAAAATCATCGATCAAGTAATGGCATCTAAATAATCAAACAATGCAAGGTAGGGTAATCAAATCCACTGGTAGTTGGTATCTGGTAAAAACCGAATCTGGACTTGTCAAATCTCGTCTCAGGGGAAAGTTCAAACAGGACAACCTCAAGCTAACCAACCCAATAGCAGTGGGAGATTATGTTACTGTTGCCAAAGAAGAAGGTCAACCCACTTGGACAATCGATGAAATTCTCCCAAGAGAAAATTATATTATAAGAAAGTCAACAAGAAAAAGCCATTTTTCACACATAATCGCTTCGAATATTGACCAGGCTTTTTTGATTGTCACTTTAAAAAACCCTAGAACCTCTCTTGGTTTTATTGACAGATTTTTGGTGAGTACAGAAAGTTTTCGAATTCCTGCTACGATCATTGTCAATAAAATGGACTTGGAGTATAAAGGCAAAGATTTGGAATACCTTCAGGACATCCATGAGATTTATGAATACCTGGGGTATGATGTACTGGAGATTTCTGCCTTGGGCGAGTATGATCTTAAGGATCAATTTTTACCATTGCTTCGAGGAAAAACCACGCTACTTTCCGGACATTCAGGTGTAGGGAAATCAACTTTGCTGAATAAAATCATCCCTGAAGCTGATCAATTTACACAAGAAATATCAAAATTCAGCTCCAAAGGCGTTCACACTACTACATTTGCAGAAATGTTTGATATTGACGGAGGCTATTTGATAGATACTCCTGGAATCAAGGAATTCGGTATTTTGGATGTCAGCGATTATGAACTGTCGCATTATTTCCCGGAAATGAGAAAATATCTTGGCCAATGCAAATACAACAATTGTAGGCATATCAACGAGCCAGGTTGTGTAGTCTTGGAAAAGTTGGAAGAAGGGCACATCCACCCTTATCGCTATGACAGCTACATCAATATCCTCAACGAAGAAGATGATCACCGCTAAAATATGTGATATAATTGACAGTCCTGATCATAAAAAAATTTGAATCCAAAATCATTTGCCGTAATTTTCCTCTTTAGAAAATCAAATCAAATGAGCAACACTAAATCAATGGTATTAAATCATCGTCAAATCCAGCAAAAAATAACCCGGATGGCCTACGAGATTTATGAAAGAAATGCTTCAGAAAAAGAGGTGGTTTTTGCAGGTATTTCCGGCATGGGAAAAATCTTCGCTGATCTGTTGGCTGGTAAGTTGAAAGAAATTTCTCCCATATCGGTAGATTCTATAGAAGTGGTTGTAGATAAAAAGACCATCGTACAAGGGGATGTTTCTTTATCAAAAAACATTGATTTGGATAATAAATGCCTTATACTAGTCGATGATGTGCTCAATACAGGAAAAACACTTGCCTATGCACTTAAGCCATTCTTGGAAATCCCTATCAAAAAAATGGAGCTTGCTGTATTGGTAAACAGAAGCCATAAGCTCTTTCCAGTTTCTCCAGATTATACTGGCTTAGAATTATCTACTACCCTCAACGAACACATTTCAGTCAATTTGGCTTCTGAAGACTATTCTGTCCATTTACACTAAACCCATTATGTCCGTACACCAATCATCCAACATCAAAAGAATCACCACGCATATTTTACAAGAAATGAAATCTCGTGGTGAGAAAATATCCATGCTCACGGCTTACGACTTTTCAATGGCCGCCATTGTGGATGGTGCAGGTATAGACATTATCCTTGTGGGAGATTCCGCTTCCAATGTAATGGCAGGTCATGAAACCACCTTGCCTATCACGATGGATCAGATGATTTACCATGCAAGTTCTGTAGTAAGAGGTGTGAAAAGGGCATTTGTAGTGGTAGATATCCCATTCGGTTCTTACCAAGGAAATAGCTCTGAAGCGCTTCGATCAGCAATCCGAATCATGAAAGAGTCAGGTGCACACGCAGTGAAAGTCGAAGGTGGTGCCGAGATCAAAGAGTCAATCACAAGGATTTTGAGTGCAGGCGTACCAGTGATGGGACATTTGGGTCTGACACCTCAATCCATTTACAAATTTGGCACTTACACTGTCAGAGCAAAAGAAGAAGAAGAAGCCAATAAGCTTCTCGAAGATGCCAAAATACTTGAAGAAACTGGGTGCTTTGCTTTGGTTTTGGAAAAAATACCAGCAAAACTAGCAAAGAAAGTCGCAGAAACCGTAAGTATCCCTGTAATTGGAATTGGTGCTGGAGGAGATGTAGATGGGCAGGTATTGGTCGTTCATGACATGCTCGGTATCACACAAGAATTCAAACCAAGGTTCCTGAGACAGTATGCCGATCTTCAAAATATCATGACAAAAGCTGTTCAAGATTATATCACAGATGTCAAGTCCAAAGATTTCCCAAATGAAAGTGAGAGCTATTGAATTGTCAATGGCAACCAAATTCAGCCAAGATCAAAGTGACAACAGGCGACTGTCAACTGTCAACAGTGTGATCTTGCCTGAATTTGGTTTACACATTAGTGTCTAATGTCAGGTTTTGATTCTTCGTTTAATTATGTATCCGCTTTCTTAATACTAGCGATTAATAATATAGTATGAAGTTCATTTCAAGCTGCTGTGGTCGGATGACTGTGGACTGTTGACATGCAGCAGTGTGCTAAGCATTAAAACATCCTGTTTTATTTCACAATGGTAAAACAGCGTATATGTTTACTTTATAGAATGTACATACGTTTTCATGCAGGTAGGCAACCGAATCCTTGCAGGGGAATTGCTTTAAACCAAATTAATCTCCTATGTTAAAACCTATGCCTCCACATGTGGAACCAAAATTGATATCCAATAAGGATTTCAATTACTGATCTAAACCACCTTGCTGGAATTATTTCGGTTAATCATCAGCAAAACATGATCAAGGTCTGATAATCACTCTTCTACTAAGGCTTTGCCCATTCTCCAACCTGAAATTCAAAATATAAACTCCTGGAGCTAAAATCCCTGCTTCCAGTTCAACTTCTCTGTTTGCCTCAATGGTGATGTTATCCATCAAGATCTGTCCCAAACTATTGATTAATCTAGCTTCTACATTTTGGTTTGCAATAATCTTAATTGGCCCTGTTGTGGGATTAGGGTATATGTTCGCCAAAAAACGATCCCCACTAGGCAACTCTTCTATTTCAGCAGCCTTTAAGTATTGAATTCCACCGGCTGTATTTCCCAAAATCAAATCATATTGGCTCGAAAAAGGATCCGGAACATGACTTAACCACGTGTTTCTCCCAAGTCTGGTATCCAACTTTTCTTCTTCTATCAGTACACCAACATTTTTCCTCTCTTCACTATTCATAAAATCCTCAACAAAAAACAACAACCCTCGCTGATCTATTGCATATAAACTTGGAGTTTGATTTGGAATCACATGAACTGAAAGATTTCTAGCAGCAGGACTGTCTCCAAAACCCAAGAAATCTCTCTCCAATAAAGTTAGCTGTGGAGAACCTGAATTGCTTATACTAAACAAAACCAATTCCCCTGTCTGCCTGGACATCAATAGATAATCTAGGTTGTGATAGGTAAAAAACTCAAAGTGGTCCAGAGGCCTAGGAGTTATGCCTGGAACTGAAATTTCCTCCAGATCTTGAAAATTAATATCACGAGAAAACAAAAGCTTTTTTTGAAGTGAAAAATTGACTGTATCTGTACCGGCCAACCATCGCATTGTTTGGTTTTGGGTATTCACATATTCTATAAACTGTAAGTCCGTCAGATCCAATTCCGATAAATTTAAATAATCATCATCAAGAATCTCCCAAGAATCCAGAGAGGTATTTATCGAAATCGCCCGACCCACTACCCTTCCACCAATCAGTGAATTTGAAGAGACGATAAGAGATCCATTATTTTTGTTCCCTTTGAAAAATGGTCGGGAATTCTCTCCAAAATCGAGCATTTGGTCTTGAAGAAAAGGCTCCTTCAATCCTCCAGAAAGTGGAATTGAAAATATATTCAATCCATAATCAGCTTTGAAAGGTCCAGCTATCGAAGAGGAATTGGTACTGATAATCAATTGATTTTGAAAAATCTGTGAAGCATGAAAAATAGGAAACTCAGGTAAATCACCAACACTTGGAAGTGTATTGGAAAATTCATCAAAAACAGGAACTGCATTGGTTCCTTTATTGGGAAGAAAATACAAAACATCACATTCATCCTGTCCCATCAAGAGATCAAAAGTGCCATCTCCATCAAAGTCTGCATAAAGAATGGAATGTCCTCCCGCATGTTCGATGTTTTTATTTTCATTTTCCAAAACCCTTCCCATCGGAAAGCCCGCACAAGTCACTCCAAAACTAAAGCTCCCACAATCACAAAACTCAAAACCACCCCATCTTGCCTCCGGGAAAGCAAAACCATCAATATCAGGAACGCCTTTGCGCTCCACGGAAGTATTCTTGTAAAATTCCAAAAAATCTCCCGATGCAAAATTAAATGTAGCGATATCCAAATCCCCATCACCATCCACATCCATGATCAATGGAATATCCAAGTTGTTGGCTTGCAAGTTGGAGTTATTGTCTAGCCGAAGGAAATTTTGCGCCAGTTCCCAAGTGGGAAAACCTGCACCAGCTAGACTTACATTTCTATAAGCTCTAATCCCAAATGGACTGCTTGTAAACAGATCCTTTTTCCCGTCCCCATCATAATCTGCCAATACCAAGAAGCCATTGACATCCGAGGGAAAAAAATATGACATCTCAGGAAGGTATATATATGAATTTCCTGAAATTTTGAATACTGAAGTTTGCCTTGCGTTAATATCCCAAATCACCAATTCCTCTATGCCATCGCCATCTACATCCATGGTCTGAATCTGAGCAGCATTTATTCCTCCCGCAAAAGGAATACTCAAATCCTCATCATTCTGCGTTACCGCAATGTTTTGATCATAGCGAAAAGCCGTCTGAGCGAAGCTTAAGCTTGAAATTAGGAGAAGAAAAAAAGTATAATACTTGATCATGGATATAAATAACGACAGAATTTTGATAAAGATGTTTCGAATATCTTAATTTTAAACTTTAATTGTAAAAAATAAATAATGAACACCGAACTTCTCTACAAACATTTTCTCCAGTCCACAGGAGTCAGTACTGACACCAGAAAAATTGATCAAGGAAATATATTTTTTGCACTCAAAGGCCCAAATTTCAATGCAAATTCTTTTGCTACACAAGCACTCGAAATAGGAGCTGCATTGGTTGTTGTGGATGAAAAAGAAATTATCCCTGAAAATCACGAGAGGTACTTTTTGGTAAACGATGTACTGTCCGCACTTCAAAAATTGGCAAATCATCATAGAAGACAGTTGCAGATTCCCATTATTGGGCTGACAGGAAGCAATGGAAAAACAACCTCCAAAGAGCTCCTTCATACTGTATTGAAGCAAAAATTTAAGACCTCAGCTACGATTGGTAACCTCAACAACCATATTGGTGTACCATTGACTTTGCTCGCAATAGAAAAAAATACCGAGATTGCGATTGTAGAAATGGGTGCAAATAAACCTGGTGATATCAAAGAGCTTTGTGATATTGCGGAGCCAACGCATGGTTTTATTACCAATATTGGCAGAGCACATTTGGAAGGAATGGGCGGCGTGGAAGGTGTATTGAAAACAAAAACGGAGCTTTTCCAACATCTTAGGGAAAATAAGGGAACAGTCTTTATTAATTCCCAAGACCCAATTCTGTCTAATATGGCCAAAAGATTCGACAAACCGATTCTATATCCATCCAAAGGAGATTTTTGTGAAGTTGAGTTTGTGGATGCCAATCCCTTTGTAAGATTCAAAGTAGAAGGAAGCGAAGATTCATATCTCAGTTCCATGATAGGAGCATATAACTTTGGGAATATTGCCACCGCCATTACTTTAGGGAAGTTTTTCGGTGTTTCTATAGAAAAGGCAGTTCAGGCTATCGTCAATTACAAGCCTTCCAATATGCGTTCTCAACTCGTAGAAAAACGAAGCAACTTGATCATCTTAGATGCATACAACGCCAATCCATCCAGTATGGAAGTGGCGATCAAGACTTTTGGCGAGATGACTGGGAAAAAACACAAAATGATCATCTTGGGGGACATGTATGAACTTGGTGATAGTACCCAAGCCGAACACGAGAAATTAGGTGAATTGGTCAGCCAATATTCTTTTGATAAAATTTGCTTTGCCGGCAAGCATACGCAAGCGGCACTGGCCAAAGCTCCGATGAAAGCACTGTATTTTCCAGATCCTTTTTCCTTCAGAAACTGGCTACAGGATTCCAAATTAGAAGACCATCTGATTTTGATCAAAGGAAGTAGAGGGATGAAGTTGGAAGGATTGGTGGATTTTATATAATACAAATGATGATACTAGACCACCTTGTTCTGTGTCCCCACAGAACAATACTGTTTAAACAATTAGATATCTTAGAGATTTTACCATTACCCTTAGTCTGTGTCCCAAAAAAAAATTTATCTAAAATGGAAAATTCTTATACAGCTTCTGAGTTTTAGATCATAAAAAGAGATTAATCCGTTGTTAACGTTAACAATCTTAAAGATTCGTAGTTTTTAACTAACCTTCAAAAGTAAAAAAATGCCTACACCATACCTCGATTTTCTGAAAGACTTATCTGCAAACAACTCCAAAGAATGGATGGATACCAACCGTGACCGATATCTCAACATAAAAGAAGCTTTTCTGAGAGATGTGGCAGTACTTCTAGAAGGTGTTACAGCTTGGGAGCCAGCATTGGCTGCATTCAAACCCAAAGATTGTGTTTTCAGACAGAACCGAGACATTCGCTTTTCTGCCAACAAAGCCCCATACAAAACCAATTTTGCAGCATACTTTTCTAAAGGAGGAAAAAAATCCAATGGCCCCGGATATTACTTGCATATCCAGCCTGGAGAAAGTTTTATAGCTGGAGGAATTTGGATGCCATCAGCTGACATACTAAAAAAAATCCGTCAGGAGATTGATTACTCAGGACAAGAATTGTTGAATATCTTAAATGAAAAAACTTTCAAGAATCATTTTTCAGGTATCGAAGGCGAACAGCTCAAAACCAGTCCAAGAGATTACGATGCTGAGCATCCATTTATCGATTTGCTGAGATACAAAAGCTTTATTGTTTCCACTCCATTGGCTGACAAGGACATTCTTTCAGGAGACTTCAAAGCCAAAACCTTAGAATCCTTTCACCTAATGAAACCCTTCCATGATTTCCTCCACAAAGCAGCAGATGAATCTGAAAGTGGGGAAGGGTTGTTGTGAAAAGAAAATCCCTCAAGCAGAGATCTGTGCTTGAGGGATGTTTCTTATTTCTATTTTTCTAACAATTCAAATCATATTGATTTTTTATATTCTAGAATTTTGATCCAATTTATGAACTAGACTTGGTTTTAATAATCTAATACAGTATTTACACCAACTTCTATTTCTGCGAGATTTTGCAACATTATATTAGTTAATTTATTTTTCACCATAATATCTTTAGCTTTTTGTGTAACCATAGTTCCCCAATGGTTTTTAGGAAGGAAAAAATCACTTCCGTCCCAAGTTTCCATTTCTGGATGTATTCCCTTATAATATTTACTTAAAGGACCATTAGGAACTAACTGCTTTTCTATAACATCACTCTTTTTATAGATTATTGAACCACTTCTTCCAACAATGGAAAAACCATGATACACTTCTTGTATCTTCTTACCATTTTTATCAACTATTTCTATAGGGAAGCATTTCCAGCCAGTAAGTCTCTCCTTCTCCAAAAGATGTTTCATTCTGTCTGAAATCAAGTATAAAATACCCCAACCTGAACCCATTAGATCACAGTAGTTTTTTCCAGAAACATGTTTAAAAGCAATTGGGAAGTTAAATGTTTCAAGATGTCCTTCCAATAGATTCATTGCATCATTATTACCTTTTTCATCTGCCCCAGAACCTAAACATATAGAGTTAACTGAAAATGTTTTTGACAGCAACTTAGTTCCTAAAGTATATATATTACTATTATTCATTCACATTTTTATTTACTTTCAATCTAAAGACAAAGATATTAAAACATAATTGCGATTCCATATTCACCCATTATTGATCTTGCAAATTGAAGAATTTGGACTGATGTTGCATTTGGATTACTATTTATAAAAACCCTCCATGCTTGATTATATGCATATGCATTAGCTTGATGCGAAGCAGTTGGCCACCAAGCTCCATAAGCAGGGCTATGAACATTAATTCCTTTAGAAGTGAAAAAATTAGCGAATTCCGATGCTTGTGGAAACACATGATGTGCCTGTGCATTAGAAGGGTTCATCCCTGTTTTTAGAATCAAATTATTCCTAAAATTACTAGACGTTAGAGATTTGTATACAATATTTTTCCCATAAGTAGCATGTCTTGAAAATAACTGAAATGTCTTATTCCTTGCTGTCGAAGTCAAATTAGGATTTGCCAAGGCAAAGGTAAGTATTGTCCCTACATTCTCTGGGCTAAAGATTGCCATGATAAAAAGTCCCTTCTGCTGAAGATAAAATTTATTGACCAATTTATTGATCTCTATGACGTCCCCTACTGTAAGACCTGATGTATTCATTAACCCCTCAATTATCTCAACAAGGTCTTTCCCCCCATGAGACCTTAGATAATCCAATTGAGCTTCCCTTTTTTCTGCTGGATCTGAGATACTCTCTATATAATCTTCTAAACTCTCTGGAACAGGAATACAATGATCACTAAAATTATTGGTATTGTTACATGGGGTTGAGGTCGAACTTCCACTTCCAGACCCGTCACCGAAACCTGAACTGCCTCCTCCTCCTTCATTTGAAGGATAACCAAAGCTCCCTCCACCCCCAGTGGGCACGTCAGTACACTCTGTTACATAAACTGAAGCTGAAGAACCAACCCCTCCGGAAATACCATAATATGGAAAATCAACCCAATAGCCAGAACAAACTACCAAAGCATTCTCTCTACCTATTCTTTTCTTTTCTTCTTCTGTCTGATAAGTGATATGTGAAACTATCTTCCCTTCATCCACCTCAAAACTCCTCAAGTGACGTTCGTCATAACTGAACATATCTATTCTTCCTGACCATCCCGAAGGTATTCTGTGATATGTCATTCCTTTTGATTTCTCCCCATAGCTAAAGTACCTCGCCACCAATACCGAATACCCTTCTTCCATACCCGGCTGCTCCACAAACAGCAAACTCTCTTCCACCAAATCACTGCCTGAATTGCCGTATTCTTCAAAAAATCCCTTTGGCATGATCCCACTCAAATTCTTGAGATGTATTTCATATACTTTCCGGCCATCTCGGAAATGATATTCACTAAACTTTGACCAATCTGGTTCCTTTTCGAAAAACGGCAATATCAATTCCTTGCTCATTTCTCTTGCTCTAACATCTGATCCTTCTTTATTGAGGGATACTTTGTTGATATCAAACCACTGCTTGACACCCTTGATTTCCGAGGCTGCGTCTTGTTCCAGCTGCAGGACGTCTTCCCGATCCATACATGAAAACACCAACATCATCATAGAAACGGTCAAGCAAACAGCTCCAATTTTTCTCTTCACCTCACCGAAGATGGATAAATGGGATAGGGGGGGGTAAATTTCAGTTTCATAAGTAAATAGTTTTTGATAAAAATTTTATTTTAAACAATCAATCCTTAATAATAACATTTAATTCCAAAGTTTCAAAATAGGATTATGATTTTTTATGATTTCTAACATTCCCGAAAGGAAGGACAACCAATTGTCAATCATCGCAATAGGGTGCTAGCCCTGAGGTTTTTTCTTTCACAATGAATCCCATTCTTCTTAAATCCAAAACATCAAAAAACCAGACCACAGGGCTATCACCTCTAAAATTCGGCTGGAATATGCACTTCTCTACGAAGAAACATAGGCTACGCCCCTGATTCTTGTAACTTGATAGATGAACCAGAAAACCAATTGCCCATTAACAAAAAGGGGCGTTAGTCCTGATATCTTCGTAGTAAAAAAGACGAGAACAATCCTTAAAGGGACATAGACCTGATGTCTGTAATTTGATAGATCACACATCAAATCAGAAATCTGTGAACCACGAGAATTTATTGAGAAAAGAAATCCCCCAAGCAGGGATGTTTGTTTGGGGGATGTTTGTTGTTTTATTTTATTTCACCTCTGGATATAATACTTAGCTTTCACTTTAATCCTACCTGTGCTAGGTGCCACCGGAACTACTTTCAGTTCAAAACGATTAAAATAAAAATCGCTTTCATGAAGGGTTACTTTTTCAGTATTGGAAACAAATATTATCTGATACATCAATCATCGCCAATCCTGAACATCTTTACTTCCCTTGGGGTATAAAACTGTCTTGAACCCACTTCATAGAGACACCATTCAATCGATTTTTCACTTGGGTTAAAAATAACCCTAACTTTATAGATACCTAATGAATAGGAACTTTTAATTGTCACTTCACAATAGCGTCCTAAATAAAATATGAGAGGTCTGAATTTTTGCCCAAAATGTGTATTTTGGGTTTGCACCAAAAACAAAGACCTCTCATGTGTAATATTACATTGTTTTCTCAGATTATTAAAAAGAT
>NZ_JAKZGS010000025.1 GCF_022549695.1 Belliella calami
CCGAAGTCTCGAATCCCGTTCGACTTGCATGTATTAGGCCTGCCGCTAGCGTTCATCCTGAGCCAGGATCAAACTCTCCATTGTAAAGTTTTTTTTAGGGATCTTTAAATCCCTTTGTTCCTGACACATCGGATATTTATATTCCAATCTAATTTTTGTATATAATAAAATATACTTTTTGTCGTTTCGTCTTACAATACTTCAATGAACTTATTCTCTTAAAAGAGATGTGTTTCAGGATCGTTTTCCCTGAAAGCGAGTGCAAATATCGGGAGATATTTTTAAGTTCCAAAATTGAAACCAAAATATTTTAAAATATTTTTAAACCCTTGATTTTTGCTCTTTTTTCAACCTTGGAATCATCAACTTTTTGATGTGTTCCTCCCAAATGGGAATGCAAACATAGAGCACTTTTGTAAATTTACCAAATCAGATCCTTAAAAAAATCTATTAAATTTAGTAAACAACTGTGTCCAAGCAAAATAATTTATTTGGGAGCCTTATAAAGCGGGACGGTACTACATGGTTCACCATACATAATTGATTTAGCATGCCCCTGAATCATGGATACAATTTTTCCATATGCAAATAATGGGATCGGGAATTTACTACATCCCTTAATCACTACTGGGCGATCTTTATACACCATGGGATCAACTGCACTCAGTGCTTTCTCGAAAAGATTTTGTTCTAATGCATCCAAATCACCCAAAATATAGTCAACATTGATCTTTGAAAGGTATGTACCTACCAAAATAAAAGCCCATACCGGAACAATAGCATCTACAGAACACTGTACCGAAACCACCTTACCCTCGAACTGTTCCCAATTTATTTGTTTCAAGGCAAGTCTAAAGTCCATTTCCTTCAAAACCAGACCTTGGAACAAATAGTCCTTAAGATCGAATATTACTCTTTCTTCGGTCCTATAGTATGTCTCTAAATCAATAGTCATGATTGGACTATTGGCCACTCTGTTGATTATCTCACTCATACCAAAAACGGGTTTTTCTTTGACTGTAAAACTCTGAACTCCTTTAAGTAGTTCGGTTCAAAATAAGCCAAGTCTTCAAAATCACCAGCGACAAACTTTTTGTATGCTAATTCCCCTACTGTTTTACTTGAAATGCTGAAAGGTAAAAATCGTGAATTGGGATGATCTAGGATATCTTTGGACTTCGCCATTCCATCACCAAGAAAATAAACATTCCCTTTGGTTAGGTACTCTTCAAAAGGATTCGATTCCAAAACTACAGGCTCGGCAGCTTTGACAACCTTACCTTCAAAATCCAATACACTTGCATAAACTTCCATCCTTCTTGCATCAATCATCGGGATCACATAATCGTCTTTCAAACATAAATGAATTGCCTGAAATGCCAATGCTTCCAATGTACCTACAGCAATCAATGGGATATCAATTGCAAAAGAGAAACCTTTCGCAATTGATACTCCAATTCGCAAACCTGTATAAGACCCAGGACCACAAGAGACAGCTACTGCATCTAAATCTTTGCTAACTAAATCTAGCTGATTCATTAGGTTAGAAATCACTCCCATCAGCTTTTGCGAGTGTACATTGTTCAGATGAACTTCATTCACTCCTAAAAGCAAACCATCTTTATGAACTGATACAGAACAGACCTGTGTTGCTGTCTCTATAGAAAGAATCAAAGCCATAAATGATAAATTACTTTTTCTTACTTGACGCTGAAAGGATATTTGAAATTTTGATAGGCTCAGAAAGAATCTTGACAGCTTCTTCTATATCCACATCACCTTTCAAAGAAGCTTCTATCACACCTTCTTGATAATAATACCTTGATATCAATTCATCTGACAAAGCATCTTTAATTTCCGACTTGAAAGTGATCAGGTCTTGCTCTTTGCTGTGTGTGACTTTTTTCTTCAAAACTTCTATTTGCGTTTTGATATCGTCATAATACTTTTCCTTCTCTGCATACTTCTCCAAGTCATCAATTGATTTCTCTACATAAGTAGTGTAATCATATTCCTTACCTTCTAGCCATGCTACAAAATCATCGTAAATTTGGTCTGAAACTTCAAACTCTCTTGGGGACGGGATCTCCTTGTTTTCTATGAAAAATTTATTCCCAAAATCGAAAACATGATTTCTGGCGACAAGACTGTATGTAATTGGCGCGTAAGTAGTGGATTCAGTTTCTGCATCCGGTTCGATCCCAGCCCCATCTAGCACAAGCCTTCCATTTTTCGTTTTAAATTCATTTCTCAATGAATCTGGAATTGAGCTAACTTTACCTGACCCGTCCTTTTTACTATAATCTATTGCTTGGATGCATCTTCCGCTAGGAATGTAGTATTTTGCAGTGGTCACTTTCACTTGTGAATTGTAAGAAAGCGGAATGGAAGTTTGAACAAGACCTTTACCAAAGGTTTTTTTACCAATCAGAATTGCCCTGTCATAATCTTGCAATGCACCTGCTACAATCTCAGATGCAGAAGCACTCCTTTCATTTATCAATACTACTAATGGAATATCCTTGTCTAGAGGTGATTTTGTAGTTTTATATACAACATTCACACTTTCCAACTTACCAATAGTACTCACGACTTCTTTTCCTTTCGGTATAAAAAGATTTACTATTTCAACAGCTTCTTTCAAAATCCCTCCTGGATTATCCCTTACATCGAGAATAAGCCTGGAAATCCCTTGTGATTTCAAATCTACCAAAGCTTTTCTCACATCAGATGCTGCATTGGTAGTAAAATCAGTAAGCTTTATGTAACCTGTCTTATCATCAACTTTTCCGTAGTACGGCACATTGCTAATGACAATCTTTTTTCTTACCAAATCCACAGAGATCGTATCATCTCCCCTCTTGACCTGAACATTGATAGAAGTGTTAGCAGGCCCCTTTAGCAAAGCTGAAATGTCAGCAGTTTCTTTTTCACGAACATCTACAGTATCTACTTTCAAAAATTCATCTCCAATCCTCAATCCTGCTTCTTGTGCAGGGAAGCCTTTGTATGGCATCAAAACCATATTTTTCCCTGTCCTATTTCCAATCAAAGCTCCAACGCCAGCATATTCTCCAGTGGTCAATAACCTGAAATCATCAGCGTTCTCTTCAGGTATATATTCAGTATAAGGATCAAGCTCCTCAAGCATTGCATTGATACCAACTGTCACCAAATTTTCTGCATCAATTTCGTCAACATAATATGAGTCCAACTCTCTAACTAATGAAGCAAAAATATCAAGGTTTTTGGCTATGGTAAATAACTTGTCATTTTTCAAATTGAATGAAAAAAGAGCACCTCCCATCAAAATGGTAAGGACAAGTCCAAGAAATACTTTGTTTTTGAATTTATTGATCATAAATGATTAGCTTTCACTGGAAAAATGATCCAGCTTTTTAAGAATTTTTTGAATAACAGGCTCAATGCTTTTGAACGTAGAAATGTCAGAAGAAACGTAAATAAAGGCAATATTTTTTTTGCATTTATTTTTATCTGTCAAAAGGTGCTTATTAAGCCTGTAGGCCTCTTTGATTCTTCTTTTGACATGGTTTCTGTCAACAGCTTTTTTGATTTTCCTTTTTGAAACAGAAAAAAGTACCTGATTAGTTTCAATTGGATTTTGAGGGTTCTCGAAATAGAGGACTTTGAAGGGGTATAAAAAAAAAGAGGAACCTTTATCAAAAAGTTCCTTTATTGACTTTTTAGAATGTAATCGTTCATTCTTAGAAAGTGTATAATTCATTGCATTTTTATTTACGTACTCAACATACGAAATCAATGCTGAGAATTATTTCTTAAGTGTTTTTTCAGAAGAAACGGTAAGCTTGTGTCTACCTTTTGCTCTTCTTGATCTGATTACTCTTCTACCGTTTGCAGTAGACATTCTCTCTCTGAAACCGTGCTTATTTCTTCTTTTTCTACGAGAAGGCTGAAATGTTCTTTTCATGACGCTATGATTTAATATTTTTTGTGCTTTCCTATGACTTCCTTCTAAGCTTCACCCTAAAAAGGACTGCAAAGATAGATAGGTTTTTTTTATTTACAAATCAGTCGATTACTTTTGTTTAAATCCTTTTGACAAAGATACATGCAATATTCAATATCACGAAATTCAAAAACTTCCCAATTCATACAAATCACCTTAAAGATTCCGTGCAAAAGTAATGAAAATATCCATTTGCAACTAGCCGCTTGGAGACCCGGTCGCTATGAGTTGGCGAATTATTCTCAAAAAATCCGTGCTTTTGAAGTGGTGCTTAAGGGAGAAAAAATTCATTTTTCTAAAATCACGAAAGATCTTTGGCAGTTTGTGGCAAGTGAAAACGGCATTTACGAGATTAATTATGAATTTCATGCGTCTCAAATGGATGCAGGAGGGAGTTGGTCAGACGATAGGCAGTTATACCTGAATTTTACAAATTTTATTTTTGAAGTTTCTGGTCGTGAGTCAGAAGAGATCTTTTTGGAAATAGATGTTCCGCAAGATTATAAGATTGCTACGCCACTTTTTTCTCATTCAGAAAAAAAATGGAAAGCAGAATCATACCAACATCTAATAGACAGTCCATTTTTAGGGAGTAAAGATTTAACACATTTTTCTTACAAAACCCTAAGTACCACTTTCCATCTTTGGTTCAATGGTGAAAAACATTTTGATGTGGACCGCTTGATCAGCGTGTTCAAATCATTCACAAAAATACAAATAGAAGCATTTGGCGATTTCCCTGCTGAAGATTATCATTTCATTTTTCAACTTTTACCTTATTGGCATTATCATGGGGTAGAGCATCAATTTTCAACTGTGATCACTTTTGGACCAGCATTGACATTGGGAGAGGAAAGTCAAATGAGAGAATTGATTGGTGTAAGCTCGCATGAATTGTATCACTTTTGGAATGTTTGTAGGATCCGTCCAAAAGGCATAACACCTTATAACTTGGCAAAAGAAGTCTATCTGGATTCGGGCATTGTGCTTGAAGGAGTAACTACATATATGGGAGACTTGGTCTTGATGCAGTCTGGTTACTTTAGCTTGGAGGAATATTGTGTTGAAATTCTCGACAAACTCCTTCAAAAAGAGTTTAACAGTTTTGGTTGGCAAAATCAGAGTATTGTAGCGTCTAGTCTGGATCTATGGTTGGATGGATACAAAATTGGAATTCCAGACAAGAAAGTGAGTATTTATAACCGTGGGGCATTGATTTCACTTTGTTTGGATTTAATGTTGATCAAAAATTACTCTTCCTTGTCTGATGTTATGAGAGAAATGTGGCTAGGGTTTGGGAAAAGAGGGGTTGGGTATGAATTAGCAGATTTTGAAAGACTGGTCAGCAACAAACTTGACAATGAAGTAAAATTCAAAAACTTCTTCAATCAGTTTGTTTTCGGCACTGAAGATTTGCTCCCGTTGCTCAAAGCACTTTTTTTGGAATTTGGAGTTGAAATAACGGAGACCTTTGATAAAAATGATCCTTTACTCCATGATTTTGGGATAAAAATGGTCGAAGGCAAAGTAAAGCTAATTCATCCAAAAAGTGATGCATACCAGAAACTAATGCTTGAAGACAGGATACTTCAGGTCGGGACGAGCGACATGACCATGTCACTTGAAAATCCAGAAAAAGGGCTTCTTTTAGTAATAGAAAGATATGGAAGAAAAGTTGATGTACAGCTTGAACCCGAAAAACTCAATGTATATCCCAAACTCATTTCAAAAATAAAAGAAACCAATAAGCTGACTGAATTTTGGGTTGGGAAAGGTCGGTGAAACAAAAAAGAGGAGATTTATGCAAACCTCCTCTTTATTATATGTTGTTCATGATAATCCGCTTTCTTTCCTGTAGCCATTTATAATATTGTATGGAGTACAATTCTATCAGCTGTAGATTGATGACTTTAGGCAATATCAATTATTTCGCATAAACATATGTGAAATATTCACTTATTGGCGTCATTGCGGAAAATCATATTGATTTTTATTTGAAATCTTCGTCGGTCAATTCTCGATTGAATTCGATGGTCACGAATTTACTTTCAAGTGCGAATGGCAGCATTGGACTTTGAATAGTGACAGTTCTTGGAATCAGCACCCCTTCGA
Organism: Belliella calami; assembly: GCF_022549695.1. Lineage (GTDB taxonomy): Bacteria > Bacteroidota > Bacteroidia > Cytophagales > Cyclobacteriaceae > Belliella > Belliella calami. Next base: position 6,101 of record NZ_JAKZGS010000025.1, read on the forward strand.
TATCTTGATAATCAGAATATGTAATATCTTCAGCGACATCAGAACTTGTTTTCAATTTCAAGCCTGATTTGACACTAAAGTATTCCATTGTCTTCATGCCGTTTGGAAGATTTAAGACTATTGCATGAGCTTCTTCACCATTTATTTCCTCGGTTCCTCTGAGCTCTAGTTCCACTCCTAGTTCTTCATATTTTGTTTCTGGAAAAATGAATGTTTGAAGTGTAATCATTCCCATCATTTCTTCTGGAACAGGCTGTTCTTGCCCCATTACAGTCATGGTACATTTCCCATCTACCAAAACAGTTTTTTGCTGAACATTTCCCATAGCTGAAGTCTGCTGCTTCATTCTGCTATTTTCTGCGTCAGAGATTGTCAACATTTCGATTTTTGTACCCTGAAAATCTGCTTCAGCTTCCATATACGCATTTCGTATCTTATCGATGTTTGCTTGCCCACCTACAGCCTTTATGTAATTTGCAATGACTGTTTGCGGATCATTCTCCAGACTCGAAACCTCAGTACTCGGATAATTTGTAAGAGTAATTGATTTTGAAACAGCACTTTGGGAAATTCCAAAGGCCAAAACAGGAACTAAAAGTGATGTGATCTTCATAAATCTTAAGTTTAAATTTTGTATAGAATATAAAAAGCTAGACTGGAAACCAGTCTAGCAAAATAATATTAATTGAATACAGATTCCTCAATGGTCGTATTGAAAACTACTTCATTCACAATCGCATCCAATGGGAAAGGAATCATAGGGGATTTGATGATCATTTTCATCGGATACATCACTCCGTCTATAGATTTGTAATCAGTGTAAAACACTTCTCCAGTCTCTTCACTTTCAGATTTGATTTTGAGGCCAGACTCTACGCTGTAATAATTGATGGTCTTAGAGCCCATAGGATTGGAGACTACAACTTTGTAGGCGTTTTCTCCTTCTACATCCTTGATTCCATCCACTTCCAAAGTATAACCCAAAGATTCAAAATGCAGCTCTGGAAATATAAACATATTCATCTTTGCTGCTTCGAACTGCTCGTCAGTAAGCTCTTGATTAGCTCCATTCGCTTGAACAATGCCTTTACCATCTTTCAAAAGTGTATTTGACATTACATTGCCACCCATACTTACTTTGTTGGAAAATGCTTGTTTTTGCTCATCATAGTAATAATCAAAATCCAATTTCATCCCCTGAACTTCCGCAGATGATTCAATGATCGAAGTCTTAATTGATTTTACCTTTTCATTTCCTCCAATAGCTTCAATGTAACTATCAATCACACCACTTGCTGTAACATCCGCATCCATGGCTACCAGGCGCTCTGGCTCTCCCATATTGGTAAACATTTTCACTTCACCAAATGCCATCAAGCCTTCCTTCACTTGTGCTCCATTTCCTACTACAGTAATGTACATATTATCCGGCTGCAAGAATTTTTTGGCCGCAGCATTGACATCCTCTACCGTAAGGGCATTCAAGCGCTGTAGGTAGGTTGCATAAAAATCTTTTGGCAATCCATAACGCTCCGTATTGATTGCAAAATTGGCTACTGTACTAGGACTTTCTAAAGACCTTCCAAAAGATCCACTTATGTTTGATTTTGCAGCATCCAATTCAGCTTGAGTGATACCATTATCTCTCATGTTTCTGATTTCGTAAATGATCTCATATACCGCTGAATCAGTAGCAGACCCTCTTACACTCGCATCTGCAGAAAAGCTTGCAACAAGTCTATCCGAGCCAATTCCTGCATAAGATCCATAAGTAAAACCTTTGTCTTCACGAAGGTTCATGAATAATCTTCCAGAACCTCCACCACCAAGTACTTGTCCTATAACCCTACTCGCCAAAAAATCTTCACTTGGCAAATGGTTTTGTATGGGGTAAGTAATATTGATGACAGATTGCTGAGAAGCTGACCTATCTACCAAAGCGACTACATTTTCAGAAGGAACTTCAGGAGTTGTATATTTGAAAGATGGTACATCCGCTTTTTCCCATGCGGAGAAGTGCTTCTCTACCATTTTTTTAGCTTCTGATAAACTGACATCTCCCACAATTGCCAAATAGGCAATATTTGGTTTGAAGAAAGTATTGTAATAGCTTTTAATATCTTCTACCGAAATGTTTTCGATAGTTGTTTCTGTCTCAGTCTCACCATAAGGATGATCAGATCCGTAAACCAATTTTCCTGACAAAATACTAGAGATAGAACTAGGATCATTTTTAGCTAAAGCCAATCCTGATTTAGATTGAGTTTTTAATTTTGAAAGCTCGTCCTCAGGGAATAATGGGCTGTAAAGCACATCTGCCATCAATTCCAAAACTTTCTCCTGATGCTTGGTCAAGGTCGAAGCTGTCAAAGAAGTAGATGTAGCCGAAATTCTCGCTCCAAGAAAATCAATTTCTTCATTGAATTTATCTTTCGATCTATTTTTAGTACCTGCAGTCATCATCTCACCTACAAAACCCAGCATTCCGGCTTTATCACCTTCAAGAATTGGATCTCTGTCCAAGATCAATGAATAAGTAACTCTTGGAAGTTTGTTGTTTTGAATAACAAAAACCTTAAGCCCATTTTTCAAAGTAAATGATTCTGCGTCTCCAAATCGAATTTCTGGTGCCGGACCTGGTTCGGGAAGTTTCGATCTATCTATCTGAGCTATTGCAACAGTAGAAAAAATGGAGAAAATAAAATATATAAATAATTTTTTCATGTTTATCACAATTAAGTTTTGAACTTATTCAGTTGCATCTGTTGGTTTAGGAAGATATTTCAACACTACTCGGCTGTCTTTATCAAGATACTTTTGAGCGACTCTTTTGACATCTTCCGCTGTTACTTTTCTGAATAAATCCAGTTGGGTATTGACATAATCGGCATTGCCATAAAACACGTGACCTTGAGCTAATGATTGTGAAATATTTGCAACAGAACCAAATCCATTGATAATTTGATTTTCTTTGATATTTATCAATTTTTGCAAGTCGTTTTTATCGATACCGTTGGTTTTGACTTGATCCAACACTTCGTCGATAGCAACATTCAAATCATCCACATCTACTCCCATATTTGCGATAGCAAGTACAAGGAACATCCCTCCATCCTCTAGATCATTTGGAAAAGCAACTGCTTGAATCGCTTTTTGGCTTTTGTCTACCAATTCTTTGTACATCAAAGAACTCTTTCCTGACAACAAGTAAGTACTAAGCAAGTCCAAAGCATACGTATCAGGATGATCTTTTTTCGGCATTAGGTAGCCTTGGAAAATCGCCGGCAACTGAATGTTGTCATACACAACATCTTCGATCTCGTTGCTTAACTTCTGAATCTCAATATTAGGTCTGTAAGGTTCGATTGTTCCTTTTGGGATTTCTTCGAAATATGCTCTTACCAATCTCTCAGTCTCTGCATAATCAATGTCACCAGCTATAGAAAGTGTGGCATTGTTTGGCTTGTAATAAGTCGCATAAAACTCCATGAATTCCTCCAGTTTGGACGCTTCCAAATGTTCAGCAGAACCAATGATTGGGGATTTGTACGGATGGTTTGGATATAATCTAACTGGAATTTCTTTTTGGAAAGAACCATATGGCCTCTCTTCCATAACCTCTTTCATCTCTTGCTTGATAACCTCTCTTTGGGTATCGACACCTACTTGATCTACTTTAGCTTGAAGCATTCTTTCAGACTCGAGATAAAGTGAGAGCTCTAGTTGATTGGATGGAAGGATTTCGTAATAAATAGTATAATCTTGGCTTGTGCCAGCATTCAATGTTCCACCAGCAGATTCTACAATTTCAAAAAACTTACCTCTAGGGATGTTTTCAGAACCTTCAAACATCAAATGCTCGAAGAAATGCGCAAAGCCAGTTCTTTCTGGATTTTCATTTTTGGAACCTACATGATATAATACTGATGTAGCTACAATTGGTGTTGTATTATCCTGATGAAGGATTACATGCAACCCATTGTCCAATGTGAATTCCTTGTATTCGATTTTGTTTTGACCAAAAACCGAAAACACGAAGAACACACCGAAAAGTGATAAAAAAGCGGATTTTCTCATATAATATATAGTTAATAATTAATTTGTGATTGTTTTAGATACAATAACCATACTCGATAAATTGTTTGAGCGGAAAGAATAAATTTTAATAAGTCTAAAATCTGTTTTAAAAGGACTTGAAAGTTAATGCCTAGTGATAACATTACCAATAATTAAATCGAACAAATCTTACTTTTTTAATTTTTGATCGAATATGGACATCTCTTTTCGGAATACTGTTCGAATTCGATCACATCAAATCTTTACAATCCTTCTGAATAAATATACATGAAGAGTGTTTGAATATCTTTCTTAATTGATTTGGGGTAAACTGTATTATTGTCCAAATGAGTAGTCCTTACATCTAGATCAATCAACACATCCTTTTCCGCCAAATCATAGAGCCTGTAGTTCGTTTGGATCCAATAATCAGGGTAAGTCCATAATGAGGATCCTACCACAGAGCTGTTTTGATTGGATTCATTGTACAGCATTGTAGCTCCCAATTTACTTAATCGTGCATATTTCCTTTCAACAATCTCCAAATCAAGTAAATACCGCACCCCTAATTCTGCATACAACTTTTCTCTGTTTCTTTCAGTTGTAAAATCTCTTATCCCTACTGATTTCAATTCGATTTCGTGATAATCAGTATCCCAAACCTCTCTAAAGCCATAGCTTTTCAATTCCTGAGGAAGGGTTTCCAGAAATGTCCTATAATCCTTTTGGGAAAAACCTGCTGGTAAATTGACCAAAATAATCTCCCCTCTATCAAGAGGTGGAAGCCAGGAATTGACATGGATCTGTTGCACTATTTGTTGAACAGGTTTTCCACAAGCAAACAAAAGGAGAATAAGTAAATAAGTAAAGTATCTCATGTTCAATAAGCTTTCAAAAGTTGAAAGAAAAACCTCTGACCGATTAAGATAGTTTATTTTAATTCAATATCAAAAAGCAAAATTCCAGTTAGGAACATATTGTATATACTCTTCAACAGGAGAAGTATATTTTTCCAAGTTCAAGACATATTCATGAATTTCTTTAAATACCCTTGAGTTACCATTCCCTATTTTTCCACCACAGCCAAAAGAAAGCAGGCAAATAAAAAAAATAAATTTCCTCATACTATCAAAAAAGTCTTGAAGTATAACTTATCCTCATTATTCAAATCCACATAGGTGATGTTCAACCCCTTCTCGTTGACAAAACATCTGTCAAGATAAACACCATCTTCTGATTGTTCCAAACGCATTTCAGCTATTTTTTCATAGTTGCTATCAAATGCCATAACAATCATATTTCTTGGCTCATGCAATGGATCTTTTGTATAGGTATCTCCATAATTTGGATTCGGCTCTAAGGCTATTCTATAAATCAAATCCCGATGCTCATCGTACAAAACAGATCCAAAAACAAATTGCTCATTGTAATGTGTCATATACACAGGATCATTGAAAACAGCATTTACAGGAATTGCCTTTATCTCCTTGAACTTTTCTGGTTTGGCTGAAAAGGAGGCTATTCTCTCAAACTTATCATTTTCAACATACAATTCTTCATCAGCAGCATATCCTAGAAAGTACTGCTTTTTTCTTTCAGAATAATCAGAATACAAATAGGAGAGTAAAACACCCCATGCTTTTCCATGCATCTTTTCAGGGTAACCTTTCACTCTATTAACTTCACCTGATTCTATATCTACTTCAATTAGCAAACAATCAGTATAAAACTTTTTTGGATAGTAAGAACTCATATCAGGAGAAGTATTCAAAATAAGTTTCTCTGGAAACTTTTTTAGAATTTTATTGTGATTAAACATAGGTAAAAACGTATCTCCAGACAAAGGAATCCCTGAAACAGGATCTACTTTAGTCCCTGGATCCAAAAATTCAAATGTCTTGATCAAATCAAAGTGCTGATTAACCAAATGAGTTTTATAATAATACCTTCTATTGAGAAAAATATTTTCTTCATCATGAATATGAAAATCATAAATATTTGAAAAGGCTTTTGGGCCATCAGGGGAATAAAGCAAACTTTCCATTAACTCTCCAGATTCCAAATCATAAAACTTAATTTCAAACATTTTTCGAGCATGGACTGCAAATACTTGCTTTCCTTTCCAATTAGGAACATATTGAATATACTCTTCAACAGGAGATGTATATCTATCTAAATCCAACATGTATTGGTGAACTTCTTTAAAAACTTTTATTCCTTCTCCATCTACTTTTCCATCACAACCAAAAGAAAGAAAACATATTAAAACTAAAATTCTTTTCATAGATTCTAAACAAATAAAAACAGTTTGTAAAATTTTAACCAAAAAACAAAAATAGCCACGATGACTTAAAACAATTTAATGAAATAAAAACATCGTGGCAATAAAATCAATCAATTCTCGGTGCTGTGACACAGCAATAGGTTGGCATGCAAGTACCGCCAGACTCTCCACACACCATATCCCTGTATTGATTACCTGAAGTGGCTTCAAGCTCCAACTCCACAAAAGTCTCTTCTGTAACCTCTATTGGCTCTGAAGAAATGAAACCCGTCGAAAATACCATCGCTGTAGCTCCCGCTACTGCCATGATTGCATTTGGAAATCTGAATTTTGAGTTTTTCATATGTTTATAATTTAAAAGTTGTTTTTCAAAAAAAAAAAAAAAAACAATTTTAAAAAGCAAGTAAACCAATTAAAAAATGAAAAAAAATATCAAAAAATTGATTTCTGAAGATCAATTAAAAGCAATCGAGAAATCTATCCTTGACATTATCTTAGACTTAGACCACCCCAATATCAATTCCATAGAAAAACTCCAACTCGACACAAGTGAAACTGAAGCTTTTTCAATTACTCCTTTCTGCAATCTTACATCGCTAAATGAGTTCATTGACAAGTATCCTGTATCATTGGAAATGGTCAATGTCCTAATTTGGGATACATTGACAGGGCTCTCTTACTTACATAGCAAAAAACTGGTGCACTCTGACTTAAAGCTCTCCAATATCCTTATGCATAAGGTTGGTAAAAAAATCACATTCAAACTAGGTGACTTGCTGACACTAAAAAGAGAAAATACCTTTTTAAAAATCGAAGGAGGATTTTATACTCCAGAGATCATAGCTCCCGAAGTCTATGAATCAGGAATGGTCACTTCCAAAATGGATATTTGGTCTTTTGGAGTACTACTTTATATTTTGTTTACAAAAAAATACCCTTTTGGAGACAGAAGAAACATTCCTGTTTCAAAAATCAAAGAGAACATCAAATCCAAAAGCATCATTGGTCCACCTTTGGTTTCGGTCATGGAGCCTTACAATCATTTCATAGAACTCTGTCTAAGCAAAAAACCGAACGAAAGACCCACTGCTAAAGACCTTTTGGAAATGATAGAACAATAATCAGGTCACATTATATTGTAGATATATAATTTTTGAAATATTTCAACCTACTCCCATACCAGCTAAAAATCTCTCCGTCAACCAACTGGATGGTAGAATCTGGCAGGATTGCCGAAAATTCATCCAGATGTTTTTGCTTGAATGGGTAAGGTTCTGAACTTAAAAGCAAAAAATCTGGGTTCATTTCGGTGAGTCCTTTCAACGAAAGCTCTGGATATCGACTTTCCCTTACCAAATTCTCAAAACCTGCCCGATCAAGCATATCGTCTATAAAAGTATCCTTACCTGCTACCATGATTGGATCTTTCCAAATCAAGTATATAGCTGTCCCTTTTTTCTTGGGAACATAATCCATATCCTTTTGAATCATATCAACCAATTGCTGTGCTGCTTCAGATCTTCCTGTGATTTCCCCAATCCCACGCATCATCTCCATTGCATCGCTTAGATCGAAGATATCACTCATCCATACAGGATACTTTTCCGCCAACATTACTATTCCCTCTTGATAATTCTCCTCCTTGTTGCCAATAATCAAGTCTGGCTTCAGCTCATCTATTTTATCAAAATGAAAATTCTTTGTTCCCCCAATGATTTGCTTTTCTTTTTTGAAGCCTTCAGGATGCACACAAAACTTGGTCACCCCTACTATCCTATCCCCTAAACCAAGATCCACCAAAAGCTCAGTCTGTGAAGGAACCAATGAAATAATTCTCTTCGGATTTTCGGAGATAGTTACTTTTCTTTTTAGTTGGTCGGTGTAGATGGGCATTTTAATTGGATTAGAAGATTACAAAATTAGAAGATTGGGAGGTTATAAGGTTGGAAGGTTGGAAAGTTTTAAGGTTGAGTCTACTCCGAAAAGTAGTAAAATGAGAATTTTATCCCTCTAATTTTAATCCTAAGACACTTTTTTCTAATGAAAATGGCTTTTTAAGAGTGGACTCAAGGTTGGAAGGTTTTAAGATTAAACATGGCTTGTGTCTCCACAAGCCATTTGACAAAATCAGCATTCTATGCAGACTTAGGGTAGAAGGTCTGTGAAGACACAGACCTTGGGGTTGGGGTTGTCAAATTGGAAGATTGAATTACTAAATATGAGTATCCGCAATGTTGTACGTTGGCTCAGAAGAGGCATTATGTGTTGCGGATTCTCGTCACCGGACAACTGCCAACAGAACCTCAAATCATTTATCAAACATTCTATTGATTGGCTACGTGCATTCAAGCAGATACACATATTACTAAAAGAACTTGTCTGACTACTTTCCCATTTAATTAACTATTTATCCTAATTAACCAATAATCTAATCCACTAAACCACATATCTAAAGTCAAACTTTGGATCGAAATCTTCCAAGAATCCTTTGATCAGCTGAATGACTTGTTGGATATCTTCTTTGCTTGCGGTCTCTACGGTGGTATGCATGTATTTCAATGGCAAAGAAATCAATGCCGACGGTACTCCTTCATTGGAATAGGCGAAAGCATCCGTATCAGTGCCTGTTGCTCGGGATGCTGCTGCTCTTTGGAAACCGATCTCTCTTTTTCTAGCAGAATCAATGATCAAATCCAACAATTTCTTGTGCACTGATGCTCCATATGCCAATACTGGCCCTTTGCCAGCCACCAAATCCCCTGAGGTGATTTTGTTGTACATTGGCGCCGTTGTGTCATGGCAAACGTCAGTGATGATTGCTACTTGCGGCTTGATTCTAGCTGCTATCATAGCAGCACCACGCAGCCCTATTTCTTCTTGAACTGCATTTACGATATACAATCCAAAAGGTAATTTGGTTTTGGATTCGTGGAGCAATCTTGCAACCTCTGCTATCATAAAGCCTCCTACTCTATTGTCCAAAGCCCTGCCACTGTAGAATTTGTCATTCAACTCAGTAAGTTCATCCTGAAATGTAATCACACAACCTACATGAACGCCCATTTTTTCGATTTCCTCTTTGGTTCGAGCTCCTACATCTATAAAGATATTGTCCAAAGTCGGTGCATCATCTTTTCCATCCTTCCTCACATGGATAGCAGGCCAACCAAAAACTCCAGGAATGACTTTCTCATCTGTATGGATATTGACACGCATAGATGGTGCAATCATATGATCCGAACCACCATTCCTTCTAACATAAATGTAACCTTCTGGAGTAATGTAATTGACAAACCAACTGATCTCATCCGCATGAGCTTCAATCACAACTTTGAATTCAGCATCGGGGTTGATAACCCCTACTGCCGTTCCATAATTGTCCGTAAAGTGAGTATCTACATAAGGCTTGATATAATCCAACCATACTTGCTGCCCTGAAGCTTCAAAACCTGTTGGACTTGCAGTATTGAGGTATTTGTATATAAATTTTTCTGATTTTGACATAATTTTAATTTTTAAAATGTCATCAGTCAACGGTCGACTGTCAACTGAAGACCAATTCACTATTTAAATTGTTCTATTTAATTGCTCATTTGGATAAATAAATTTCATCAAAGATTATCCGTTTAATTAAATTCTTAATATCACGGATTTGTGCCTTGCGAATAATTTTATTTTATGATTATCCGCTTTGTTGCCCGTAAAGAAAGAAAATAAGGATTAAAGTTCATTTAGGTGAACAGTAAACTGCGGACAGTCGTCTGTCGACGATTATCCGCAGAAATTCAAATAAATATTAAGCTACTGGCATAATTGCGGATAATCGAATTTTACTTTAATGAGTTCCTCAAGGCTTGTGTTTTTTTAATCAACTCTTCATATTGATTGTAAAGACTTTCAAAATTACTCTCTGAAATTATTTTTCTTTTTCTTCCCAAATACAAACAAGAAACAACTTCTAAAGCAGACCGAATACTATAATTCAAAAACCGTTTAAAATCTAGATTTGTTTGACCTGTTGATCCTTCTGCTATATTTAATGCAACTGAATCAGCAGCTCTCTGAAGCTGGGAAGCCAAAATAAACTTTTCATGATTTGGAAAATCATTTACTAACAAACTCACCTGATAGGAAAGCTCTATTGCTATTTGCCATACTGTCAACTTCTCAAACTTGAACCCCATGATACAATGATTTTAAACAACTATTATTTTCAACTACAACCCATATCATGAAGCGGACACCGAAACTGTTGTCTGCCGACAGTTGACTGTTGACTATAAAGGGATATTCCCATGCTTTTTCCTTGGGAGTTTGTCGACTTTATTTTCTAGCATTTTGAATCCTCGGATTAGTTTCTCACGGGTTTCTGAAGGGATGATGACTTCATCTATGAAACCTCTATGGGCAGCTCTATATGGATTTGCGAATTTGGCTGTGTAGTCGTCTATTTTTTCCTGAAGCTTTTCTTCTGGATTTTCTGCTTCTGCAATTTCTCTTTTGAAAATAATCTCTGCGGCTCCTTTGGCACCCATCACAGCAATCTCCGCTGTAGGCCATGCAAAATTCAAATCCGCCCCTATGTGTTTGGAGTTCATCACATCATAGGCTCCTCCATAGGCTTTTCTTGTGATTACCGTAATTCTAGGGACTGTTGCTTCTGAGAATGCATATAGGAGTTTCGCTCCATTGGTGATAATTCCATTCCACTCTTGATCTGTACCTGGTAAAAATCCCGGCACATCCACCAAAACCAATAAAGGAACATTAAATGAATCGCAGAACCTGACAAATCTTGCGGCTTTGACAGAGGCATCATTGTCCAAAACCCCTGCCATAGACTGAGGTTGATTACCAACTATTCCGATACTTCTACCAGCTAACCTTGCAAATCCAACTACAATATTATCAGCGAAATTTTTATGAACTTCCAAAAATGAGCTTTCATCCACTATTCCATCAACAACCTCCCTGATGTCATAAGGATGATTGACATTGTCAGGAATGATGTCATTTAAAACAGGCCTTGATTCATCCTCTTTCAGTTCATACGAATAGACAGGAGCTTCATCTTCACAGTTTTGAGGAATATAGCTCAGGAGTTGTTTGAGGTGATTGATACATTCAAGTTCGTTTGCACAAGAAAAATGGGTAACACCACTTTTGGAGCTATGTGTACTCACCCCTCCGAGTTCCTCAGCTGTGACGGTCTCTTGGGTTACTGTTTTGACCACATTGGGTCCTGTCACAAACATATACGAGGTATTCTCTACCATCAAAATAAAGTCTGTGATAGCCGGAGAATAGACTGCTCCACCAGCAGATGGCCCCATGATGGCAGAAAGCTGAGGCACCACACCCGAAGCGAGTGTATTGCGGTAGAAAATATCCGCATAGCCACCAAGTGAAACCACCCCTTCTTGAATCCTCGCACCTCCAGAATCATTCAATCCTATTATTGGAGCACCATTTTTCATGGCCATGTCCATAACTTTGCAGATTTTCTCTGCGTGAGTTTCCGAAAGTGACCCTCCAAAAACCGTAAAGTCTTGAGAATAAACATAAGTTAGCCTTCCATTGATTTCTCCATATCCGGTCACAACTCCATCCCCTAGATAATGCTCCTTGTCCAAACCAAAATCTTTTGCCCTATGCATGACAAATTTATCTATTTCCTGAAACGACCCTTCGTCCATCAGAAGGTGAATTCGTTCCCTTGCTGTAAGCTTTCCTTTTTTGTGCTGTGCTGCGATTCTCGCCTCACCTCCACCCAAAAGGGCTTCTTCATTTATTTTCTTTAGTAAATCTATTTTGTCCTTATTCGTAGGCAGGGTATAAACACCTTTGGTTTGGCTATCCATATCAGTCTAATGTTAATTTGGTTGTTTCAAATATACGGAGCAGAGTATTAGTGGAAAAACAATTCTGAAATTAGATCAAAAAAATCAAAGTTAAGGTGCTGTTAAATTTTAGTGGAAATTGGATAATTCATCTCTATAAAAATCATTGAAGACCACCAGTTTTAAATAAAACCTCTATATTCGCAGAACTTTAATTTAGGCGATAATGAAACCTAGAAAAGCAGCGATAATTGATATGGGCACCAATACATTTCATTTGTTATTGGTGAATTTGTATGAAGGAGATTTTACGACGATTTATAAAGAAAAAATTGCTGTAAAAATTGGACAAGGTGGTATTTCCGATAATACAATCACTCAAGACGCCAAAAAAAGGGCCCTCCAAACATTGCTACATTTCAGGAATCTAATTGATGGGGAAGGAATCACTGAAGTTTTTGCTTTTGCTACAAGTGCTGTAAGAAATGCGGAAAACGGGAAACAATTTGTAGAAGAAATAAAAGAGAAATTCAATATTGCGGTACAGGTAATAGATGGTCAGCAAGAAGCCCAACTAATCTATGAAGGAATTCGGTTTAGCGGATCTTTGAGTAGAGAAAATCATCTGATGATGGATATAGGAGGAGGTTCTGTGGAGTTCATAATCGGTAATGAATACGAAGCCCTTTGGAAACAGAGTTTTGAAATCGGTGGGCAGAGATTGTTGGATCTATTTCATTATCATGACCCTATCCAAGCAGAGGAGGTATCCAATTTAACATTATTTTTAGAGGAGAAGTTGACAGACCTTGTTGATGCTATCAGAACTTACACTCCAACTGGATTGGTCGGAGCTTCTGGGACTTTTGACACATTAAGTGATATTTATTATGCTTCACAACAAATAAAGAAAGGTAAAACAGAACAATCCTTCCTTCTGCCTCGTGTTGGATTTGAGATTATTGCTGATCAATTGTTGAATCTCAACAAGTCTGAACGTCTCAAAATACCAGGGATGATCCCAATGCGTGTCGATATGATTGTCGTGGCATCCTGCTTGATCTCCTATATTTTAAAGCACATTTCAGTAGAAAAGCTCGTTTGTTCAAGTTTTGCCCTCAAAGAAGGCGTGATTTCTCAGTTGATAGGAAAAAATTCCTTTGAAAGTGCTCAGCTAAATTAAAAAAACAATTGTAAGGTGCTATGTCTGAAGCTCAATAATATTATAAATTTGAGCCTTTTGATATTCCGATTACTTTGTCTATTGACTATCGTCAAATTTCTTTCTCTCCAAAAAAACTATGCGTTTAATATGAATAAATTTACTTATCAAGACCTTTTTTCTTTTTCCAAACAAATACTTCTCAACATCGGGTGTCCTGAAGAAGACGCTTCACTTGCTGCCAAGGTATTACTTTCGGCAGATTTGAGAGGAGTTGATTCACATGGTGTTGCGAGATTGTCGGGGTATGTTAGGCTTTGGGAAAAAGGACGGATAAACCCCACTCCCAATGTACATGTCAGCTATGAAACTCCCAGTACTGCTGTAGTTGATGGTGATGGTGGACTTGGATTGGTAGTTGCTCCATTCGCCATGAAAGTGGCAATAGAAAAAGCAAAAAAAGCAGGCACAGGTTGGGTTTCTGTTAAAAACTCTAATCATTACGGAATAGCTGGTTACCATGCTATGATGGCATTGGAGCATGATATGATTGGAATTTCACTTACCAATGCAAGCCCTTTGGTGAGTCCTACATTTTCGAAAGAAAGAATGCTCGGAACAAATCCAATTTCAGTGGCAATTCCTGCAAAGAACCAACCTCCTTTCGTAGGAGACATGGCTACTACCACAGCTGCAAACGGAAAACTTGAAATCCTTCAACGCAAGAACTTAGATGCTCCATTGGGCTGGGTACAAGATGCAGAAGGTATTCCAACAACTGATGCTAATGGTGTAAAAAAAGGTGGTGCACTTTTACCGCTTGGAGGTGATCGGGAACATGGCTCACACAAGGGTTATATCCTTGGTTCGATAGTAGATATTTTTTCTGCAGTTTTGTCAGGGGCAAATTATGGGCCTTGGGCGCCTCCATTTGTAGCTTTTTTGGAGCCAGATCCTAATCCTGTTGGTGAAGGGCTGGGGCATTTCTTTGGTGCTATGCGTGTAGATGCATTTCGTCCAGCTGATGAATTCAAAAGCCATATGGATAATTGGATTTCAAGATTCAGGTCTGCTGAACCTATTCCAGGACATGAAAAAGTCCTTATCCCTGGAGATCCCGAAAGAGAATTGGAAGCAGAAAGAATGGAAAATGGTATCCCTTTGATCAAACCCGTAGAAGATGATCTTAGAGTTTTGGGTGAGAAGTTTGGCGTTGTGCTTTGAGAGAATTAGTCAATTTAGTTATTGAGTGATTAGGGGAATTTGGCTCTTGGGGAATCAAGTTTTTGAGGGATTTGTGAGGAGAGAGACATGAGATATGAGACTTTGTATGTCCTAACAGAGAAATGAGAATATTCCCTGTAAAGCCTGTCCCGTGCTGATAGTTATCGGTACGGGAGGCATTTGATAAAAGTATCGGGTCATGACCTAATGACAAAAAGAATTAAATTAAAAATTTGCACTGAAAAGCCTGTCCCGATAATTTCGGGAGGCAACTGACACTAACATTGGGTTTCAACCCAATGCAATAGTAAATGTATGATTCACTTTTGACCTGACGGGACAATTGAATACCTGAAGACAATAAAAAAACATCAAAAAAAGCATCAACTTCTTTTAGAACTTTGACATTTTATAAATACATTTTGTGTGTGGTTTACCTAATCACTTTCGTATCAACCAACCACTTTTTGGAAGCCCATTATTCAACTATTCCACTCAATAAACCAATAACTCCATTAACAAACACACAGATCAGTGAAGGTTTTTCCCAGGGTTGCCACATTTCCGAATAGGTTGAAAACTTTTGTATATTGGTGAGTCAAATCACTTCAATTTCTTTATATATGGACAATCTGCAAAAAGGACGAAGATCTTTTATCACAAAATCAGCAGCAGCTTTAGCACTTTCAAGTTTGGGACTGGCTTCGTTTCAGCCTATTCAAAACAAGAAAAAACTCAAAGTTGCACTGATAGGCTGCGGTTGGTATGGTAAAATGGACTTATGGAGATTGATTCAGATTGCGAATGTAGATGTGGTAGCACTCTGTGATGTAGACAGCATGCATCTTGAGGAAGCAAATTCAATCTTGAAAAGCAGATTGCCAACAAGTGAACCCAAGCTTTATAAAGATTATAGGGAACTATTGAAATCCCATCAACTCGACATTACTGTCATCGGCACTCCAGACCACTGGCATGCGTTGCAAGCGATAGACGCAATGAAGGCTGGCTCCCATGTCTATTTGCAAAAACCAATTTCTGTAGATGTCATCGAAGGTGAAGCCGTAGTGGCCGCTGCAAAAAAATATGATAAAATCGTCCAAGTAGGGCTTCAAAGAAGAAGCACTCCGCATTTGATTGAAGCAAAAAGAAAAGTAATTGATTCAGGAAGGCTTGGAAAAATTGCACATGTAGAGATTTGTTCATACTACCACATGCGGGCAAATGGAAATCCTCCAGAACAAGAAATCCCAGACCATTTAGACTATGAACTTTGGACTGGTCCTGCTCCAATGAGGCCTTATGATGGACTTCCCCATCAGAGGTGGTGGAGGACATTTATGGAATATGGAAATGGAATCACAGGCGATATGTGCATACACATGCTAGATTGCGTTCGCTGGATGTTGGAATTGGGCTGGCCAAATAAAATTTCTGCTACTGGAGGCATTTACGTTCAGAACGAGGGAAAATCTAATATTGCTGATACACAAACAGCAATATTTGAATACGATGATATTAATATAGTCTGGCAACACAGAACTTGGGGACCACCTCAAGATCCAGATTATCCATGGGCTTTCAAGATTTTTGGAGAAAAAGGCTATTTGGCAGGAAGTCCATTTAGAGCGGATTTTGTTCCATCAGCAAAAGATGAAGAAAAAATCCACTGGGATGCTGTCTATGAAAAAGAAAAATACCCTGAAGATGTCAATGAAAATGGAATTGAAATACATGCAGTACCTGCTACAAGAAAGCATTTTGAGAATCTGGTAAAAGCTATTGACTTAAAATCTCAACCAATAGCAAATGTAAAGGATAGCCATATTTCAACAGCTTGCTGCATTCTTGCAAATATATCTATGGATTTGGGGAGGCCACTCTCCTATGATCCAGAATCAATGACAATACCTTTAGATAAAGAAGCAAATACAAAATTAAGACGACCTTATAGAAAACCATGGGTACATCCCGAGCCTAACGATATTTAGAAATTTTTATAAAGGTCTGTAGCATTTCAGAAACTTTGTCCGTCATGGGATAGAAATGACAAAAAAGATATTTCTAAACCAATTATTATGATTACTCCGATTAAAATTTCTCAAAAATTAAAATCCTTTGGATTTATGGTGCTGATTGCACTTAGCTTAGGGCTTACATCATGTTTGAATGATAATGATTCAACCCCCATTCCTCCTGCAGCATTTGTTTCAATTTACCATGGTTCACCAGATGCTCCTAGCTTGGACGTATTTGCAAACAGCAACCGTGTTACAAACAACCCATTTCGCTATAGCGAAACTTTACCTTACAACAGGTACTACTTAGGTGAAAGAACTTTTAAATTTTCCCCTTACAATTCTGTCACTTCTTTGCTGGAGAAAAAATTCACTGTTGAACAAGATTCAGTGTATTCCATCTTTATCGCAGGGAATGTTGATGATTTGGATGCAATTTTCGTAACAGATAGCTGGGATACACCAGTAAATGGAGAAGCTCAAATGAGATTTGTGCATCTTTCACCAGATGCTGGAACAGTAGATATCCAAGTTACTGAATCAGGTGCACCGTTGATTGGTGATATTGATTTCAAATCATATACTGATTTTGAAAGTTTGGATTCTGGATCTTACAATTTCCGTATAATCTCTAAAACTTCAGGAGAGACCATCCTTACTGCAAACAATGTTGAGCTAAGAGAAAACAGAGTTTACACTCTTGTTTTGAGAGGGTTACAGCAAGAAGACACAGAAGTTGACAAAAGATTGAACCTTCAGTTGGTTACCAATTTTATTAGATAAAACCAAATAGGTTTTCTAGCAATCCCAGAACAGTCGCTGTTCTGGGATTTTTTTTGGAATTTAATGAAAGAATGATCTGGATTTTTTTTGATTGAATGCAGGAGGATCGAGGAAATAACTTAAAGAATTATGAGTATCCGCAATGCTGCACGTAGGGTAAGAAGTAGCTTTGTAAGTTGCGGATACTCGTCATCAGACAACAGTTTACAGTCAACAGAACCACAAATCGTTCATCCAACAATCTATTGTTTGGCTACGTGCAAGAAAGCGGATACACATATAAAGAATTATCCACAATGACACCTGTAGGTGAATATATCACTAAAAATTATGCGCATAATCGTCAAAAGTCTACATTCATCCAGCCAGTTATAGCTGATTGAAATGAACTTCAAATTATATTACAAATGGCTACTGGAGTAAAAGCGGATATTCATGATAACTTAAATCAATCAGCCAAACAGATCTGAACTTAGATAGCGATCACCTCTGTCACAAGTAATACAAACTATTACACCTTCACTCAATTCAGAAGCTAATTTCATTGCAGCACACAATGCACCTCCACTACTCATTCCAGCAAGTATCCCTTCCTCCTTGGCCATTCTTCTTGTCATAATTGTCGCATCCTTTTCGCTCACATCGATAATCCTATCCACACGTTTTGGGTCAAAGATTTTCGGTAAAAATTCAGGAGACCACCTTCTGATCCCAGGAATACTTGAGCCATAAGTTGGCTGGGTTCCTATGATCTGAATGGCATTATTTTTTTCTTTCAGGTATTTGGACACTCCCATAATCGTCCCTGTAGTTCCCATAGCAGAAACAAAATGGGTTATCTTACCCTTCGTGTCATTCCAAATCTCTGGACCCGTGCTCTTGTAATGTGAAAGGTAATTATCCTTGTTGGCAAATTGGTTCAGCATAAAATAACCATCTTCGTCTGCCATTTTCTCTGCCAATTGCCTTGAATATTCTATCGTTTTCTCTGCTGGTGTGAGAATTACTTTTGCTCCGTAAGCTTCCATGGACAGGACACGCTCTTTGGTGGAATTATCTGGCATTACTAAAGTCATCTGGACACCCAGACTATTTGCCACCATGGCAAGTGCTATTCCAGTATTGCCGCTGGTAGCCTCTACCAATCGATCGCCCTTTTTGATATCTCCCCTTTCCAAAGCAGATTGGATCATATTGAAAGCAGCTCTGTCTTTTACACTTCCTCCAGGGTTTTGTCCTTCCAATTTGCAAAAAATCTGGACTTTTGGGTTTGTCGGAATAGTGTTTAGCTCTACTAATGGCGTATTTCCTATCAATTCAAATAATTTCATCTGAGCTATTCTGAGTCATTTCTAAAAACATACACGTCTGTCACTTCACTATCTGCATTGTACATTTTTGCTTGATAATATATCTTGCTATTTGCTGGAACCGATTTGGTCAGCCATACATTTCCGCCGATAATGGAATTTTCTCCAATGACAGTGTTACCTCCTAAAATGGTGGCTCCTGCATAAATAACCACATTGTTCTCAATTGTCGGGTGACGCTTGGTATCTGCATCTTCCTTGTGAACACTCAGTGCTCCCAATGTAACACCTTGATATAATTTGACATAATTGCCAATCACTGTAGTCTCTCCCACAACCAAACCTGTACCATGATCAATACAGAAATGATGCCCAATACTTGCGCCAGGATGCATATCAATACCTGTCCTGCTATGCGCAAACTCCGTGATGATCCTTGGAATCATTTTGATACCCAATAAATACATCTCATGAGAAATTCTATAGGCAGCAATTGCATAAAACCCTGGATAACATCTTAAAATTTCAGCTCGTGATTTGGATGCAGGATCACCAGAAAACATTGCATCAACATCTTGATGAATCAAATCATATACCTCAGAAAGATTTTCAAAAAACTTTGCACTCAATAATTCTCCATCCCCGTGGTGCAAATGTTTATTTTTCACCAAAATTTCAGAAAATTGTTTTTTCAAAGCTCCAAAGCTCTGCTCAATTTCTGCTTTGTCCTTGATTATATTCAATGCATGCTCTGGGAATAACAAACCTAATAAGGATTCAAAAAAGGTCTGTATTAACTTTGGAGAAGGACATTCAGGGCAATCTTGGTGTGATTTGTAAACTTTGTCTATTAATTTTTTCATGCTGGTCGGAGTGATATCAAATCAAAATACAAAACCCACACGGATTACATAAGGTTCATTGTAAGGTGACCTTAAATTATCATGTAGAAGATTGTATAAGAATGTAAAGTTAGCACCTCCCCTATTGCCAAAAGGCGTAAAATATCCTGCACCAACAAAAAATGAAGGAACCCACTCCCTTCTGTATTCGGCTGTATTTCTATTGAACAAATCAAAATTCAACATTTCATATTCTGTATGAGCAAATATATTTGGGAAGACATTGTATCTCAAAAATGTTCGTCCACCATATAGATTTCTATTTCCAGTTGAATTTCCAAAAAATCTACGATCATCAAAATACTGATAGGTGGCTCCAAGACCTCCAGAAAACTTGTCGGTTATCATCACTCCCACCAAAGGTGAAACATCGACAAATGTGATCGTCCCAAATTGCATTGCAAGATTACCTCCAAAATATAATCTTTCACTTAATGGTGGCTTACTTTCCGGATCTATTTCCCTTTGTGCTTGAGCACCGAAACTAAAACAAAATAGAAATACGGCAATTAAGAATAAACTAAAATCTTTATTTGTCTTGGATAATAACATAGAGGTCTTCTGTTTTCTTTTTCATCAAGTACCTTTCACGGGCAAACTTCTCCAGAAGTTCATTATTACTCATCAATTCCTGCCTATCTTGCTTTATTTTTTCCTTTCTATCTAGAAGATATTCCTTTTGATTTTCCAATTCCTTCACTTTGGAATTTAGTTTAAACTGCGAAAAAATATCATTTGAATCGATGAAAATCATCCATAACACAAACAATGTTGTGAATACAAAATAAAAATTCTTAGTGTATTTTAGGTATTTTCTCATTTTATGAAAAGCAAATATTTAACAAATATAGAAAATTATGATTATCCGCAATTACACCAGAAGGTAAATAAAACAATTGGACCAAGCGGATAATTGTCGACGGATGACAGTCGACAGCAGCTGAATTCAAAGTTTGTACCTAATTAAATATGGGTACTGGTGTGAAAGCGGATATTCATATAGAAAATTCAACAACATAGATAAAGTACGAATCTATAATAAATCAGGTCTGCATCAACTATGTCTCGTCTTAGAGTTTCCTGACGCTTATTTACTGTTCCACACACTGCGCTCAAAATCACCTTACAAACCTCCACTCTGAACCATCTCCATGCAATTCGTAACCAGCTTCGCTGAATGTCTTCAATTGCTCCGGGTCATTGATTCTATTTTTGATGATAAAATCAGTCATAAGCCCTCGGGCTTGCTTGGCAAAAATTCCGACTATTTGATATTTGCCATTTTTGTATTCCTGAAAAACAGGTGATACAACTTGGGACTTCAACTCATCTTGAGCTACAGCCTTGAAGTATTCCTGAGAAGCCAAATTGACAATAGGCTCACCTGAAGCGGCCGAATTGATAGCTTTTACGATCCTATTACTCCAAAATTCATAGAGGTTTTTACCCTTCTTATTCTCCAATTTGATTCCCATTTCCAACCTATATGGTTGAATCAGATCCAACGGTTTCAATAAGCCATACAACCCTGATAAAATCCTGAGGTGATTTTGCGCAAACTCAAAATCATCTTTTGAATAATTATCTACATCGATTTTGGTATAAACATCCCCTTTGAATGCCAACAGCGCCTGCTTTGCATTGTCTGGGTCAAACGATTTTTTGAATTCTTTGTATCTCTTTTCGTTTAAAGATGCAATATTTTCGCTTACCCCCATCAGTTTTCTTATCTCGTCAGTACTTTTCTTTTTCATGATAGATACCAATTCAAAGGTTTCTTTTTGAAAATCCGGGGTTGTAAAAACTTCAACATCCGTACTCGTTAAGTCTAATGTTTTTGCAGGAGAAATTAATGTAATCATATATAATTAAGCTAATCAATAACCAAGATTGCTTCTCTCAGTGTTTTCGTGATATTTTGATTGTTACTTCTAAACTGCACAACCACCGGATATGTTCCAATGGGTACAATCTTTCCATTTACAGTACCATCCCATGGACAATAACCATTAGTTGTATCACTTGGCAAGTTATTTTCTTCACAATAGAAAATCAATTCCCCCCAACGATTGTAAATAAACACGGCCAATTCATCAATAAACTCATTGGTATATACTACAAATTGTTTTTCAGGATTACTTGGATTCATAGCATTTGGAAATCTTACAGCAATATTACAATCTTCAATTACTTCAAATTCTACCTCTTCCTCACAACCCAAATCATCAAAAACCAACAATCTATAGTTACCTGCTTCAGTAGGGGTAAATGTTGCTTCTGTTGATATTGGCAATTCCTCCCCTTCTTTGTACCATTCATAATTATCATATTGCCCTGGATCAATTTCAATCAAAACATTCTCTGAAGCACAAATTGAATAGGATGGAAGTAATTCAGGCGCTACCAAGTCAGACTTTCTTATAGAAACCTGTTCTCTTCCAACTACACACCCAAAAGCATTTCTTATCTCAACCTCGTACAGACCATCTTCTTCTGCAATGAACACACTTGAATCTTCAAAATCTGGATCAGGAACCCTATTCCCACCTATTATTTCAAACCATTCAATGCCAAATCCATCAAAATCTCCACTCAAAGTAATAATTGTAAATTCGCTCTCTTCGCAAAAAGGATTAACTACCAAATCAAAATCCAATTCATCATCAAATTCTTCCGCAGTAAATGCTATTGGAGGAGTTGGACAATTTGAACCAACTCTTGGCTGTACATCAAGTGTATAATCCCCTGCTTCTCTAGGTCTGAAAGTCTGGCTTCTGCCTACGACTTCACCAGCATCATTTCTCCAGAAAAAGAAAACATCTTCTGGGACAGTGCCTGTCAAGATTGCATTATAAGAAATCCCCTCTACGCAATCTACCTGCACATCAGAAACCTCAAATTGAATTGCATCATTGACCGTCAAATTGATTCTTCTTTCTCTAGGACAAAAATCAGGATCTTGCCCTTCCCCATAGACGATATACTCACCAGATTCAATCAACAAATAAATTCCATCTATATCTGGAATCACTAGATTTCCATTAGGGTCCGTGATGGTGAAAACTAGATTTTGCTGAGTCAAAATGTCCAACTCAAAGCTTTCACATGCCACCACATTTGAAGGGACTGAAAAATCAACCAAGAATCTCCTTTCGATAGTCACTTCCCCTACAGGTATCGCACAGCCTGTCGCATCATCGTCCACTTGCACTTCATAATCTCCAAATCTAAGATCCTGGATAAGCGTAACTTGCCCATCTAAGTTCCCGGTAATTTCTTCTCCATCTCCTTGGCGCGTAATGGTGTAGGAATATGTCCCCGTAGGTGGTGCACTGAGTTCGATAGAGATAGTACCCGGTAAAATTTCATTGATTCCACAGGATTCATCTGTGCTATCCAAGCTCACACCGACAAGTTCTGCTGGTGGATCTAAATTTAAAATTGTGGCAGTGCGTGTAAATTCACATCCAAAAGCAGTCTGAGCTCTTATCGTATAATTCCCTGGTGCTAAATCAGCAAATTCAAAAACTTCTCCAGCTGGAACATTGGCAAACAACTCACCCGTTTCCATAATTTCCAATTCCGATAGATCAATCAGTATTTCAATCTCAAAAATACCGTCATCCGAATCACAATCCGTAGCAGGTGTTTCATCTCTAATCTCAAAATTTGGTAATGGAAAAACTTCTAGCTGAAGTACTTTTTCAACCAAACACCCAGGGACGATTGGGTCTTCTGTTACAAAAATAATCTGATAAAGACCTGGACTAGGCAAGTTCAAAGCAGGTGTGATTTCAAGTTCAAATGCTTCTCCTACTGAAAACGGAATCCTGTCAGGAGAACCGTCAAGTTGATAAAACCATTCTCCCGACACAGGGGTATCTGGAGCAAAAACAACCAAAGTCTCATCATAACAAACTTCTTCTGCAGTCTGAGTCAAATCAAATTCAAAAGCTGGCCCTACAAAAACAGACCTTGTTGATGGACATGCATCAAAAAACTCTTCATCACCAGTTTCCCTGAAAGAGACCGTTACGGTATAAATACTTTCCTCTTCTACAGTAATTTCATTGGAATTTTCATCCCCAAACTGAATTCCAGCTGCATTTCTCCATTCGAAATCATACAACCCATCAGCAGGATCATATCCATCAATGGCAGTCAATGTAATCGGGGAACCACTACAAAGCGTAATATCATCTGCAAGGGTAATCGCTGGAGGAGCTACCACTAGCACCTCAATGCTATTGTTTTCATTGTAGTATTCAGGATCGCCACACCTGTCAACCCTTAAAGTCACTGTGTGCAAACCTTCTCTTTGGAAAAAATAAGTCAAAGTTTGATTCTCTTCCCCTGGTCCACCCAGTTCAGACTCAATCACTTCGCCATCCTCATGCACAATCGTCCAGAAGTAACTATCAATATCTGGTTCACCTGCACCTTCAAACAAACCTTCGGCTCCATTTTCTGGATCAATACACAACCTCTCAGGGCCACTGATGGCAGGTTCGGGAATACTACTGCCAGACTGCTGCACAAATGATGGAAGTCCTAAATTCGAAGATGTGCCAGGCAGGAGCTGAAACCCTTCGGTTGTACCCGTACTAGGCTCACAAAGTCCTCCAGGTTGAATCGTACCTAAGAAATTCTGTCCAGGTCTTGCTACATAAATATCTCCCATTGGCCCCATTTGGATAGCTCCTATTGGGCCATTGATCCCAAGATCATTTCTTGTATCTAAAATACACTCTGCTCTTTGGGCGCTTGTTGTAGCTGTTTCGAAACACGCCCCACAACTCAAATCATCGTCCTCATCTTGTGAACTCGGACTTTGAATGATAAACTCTTCTACTTTCCCACCATTACCCGTATAGGTGACAAACATTCTGTCTCCTTCATCGGAAAACTCCACCCCATACACATCATCTCCATTACAATCCAAATCTACGATAGCATATTCCGTGAGTGCTCCAGTACTTTGGTCAAAATCAAAAATCTCTACACTGCTACATGCCCCATCCTGTATAGTCACAGCTACTTTTGTACCATCAGGGCTAAACTTCATGCTTCCTACCCCAGTGTCAAATCCGTGATTAGAACCAACAGAAGAAAAAACAGGTGGGCCAATCCCCAAAGAGCCTACTGGATACGCCCTAAAGGTATTATTTCCCAATTCATGAAAAAGCACCCAAGTAGTATCCCCTGCTGCGATGGCCGCTGAATGTTGTGTAGCTGGACTGAATAAGAAATTATCACTGGTCACTACATTCCCAACACCTGTAGGATTTTCAGCCTTGATATCGACTAGGGAAAACTTCACTTGACTGTTGCCGTCAGCAGCTGTAGATGTAGTAAATAAGTAAAAGATTGTCTCATCCTGAGGAATGGCAACCGCCAAAACTCCCTCCGAGGCTTGGTTACTCCCCCCGATATCTTCGCCATTTTCCATGACATCTCCATTCAAATCCCAAACTGTAGATCCATCTGTGTAAAATAAAACTTGACCAGTTTCATCAGAGATAGTAGTTGTGCCTGCGGGAATATTATTTGGATGTGTAACCGCTCTTGGCAAAGGCCCATCTGGATCATCTGGATCTGGATTGAAGTCCATCCCTGCTTGATCTCCAAAATACCATACTTGATTGCTCTGGTCATCTAAGTCCCACATTCGGATCCTTATGCTTGCATAAGCATAACATGAAGAACCTTCTTCTCTAACCAAAGCCCAGTACAACCCTGGCTCACACACTTCATTTGGTGCCTCTGGCCCCCATCCTTCATCACGCTTGTTAGACCAGAAGTATTCATAATTTCCTCCGCCTCCTTGGCCTGGACCACCTACACCACCTCCACCTGGCCCTCCAGAGCCTTGTCCTCCTCCTTGATCCCCTCCTCCTTGTTGTGCCTCAAGAAGTGGCATCAAATCAATACAGCTAGGTGCACAAAGTGTGGTGTCTTGAGGAGTGAAGTTCGCCTCTAAGTCATTCTCAAGTAGATTAATCGTTTTGGTAACATCCCTGGTCGTACCATCAGCAAAAGTAACCGTAAGTGTTGCTGTTACGCTTTCTCCAGAAGTAGCCTCTTCAGGAAGCAACAAATGCTCTTGATTAAAGTCCATTTCCAATGGCTCGCCATCCTCATCAGTTAACGCTGGTTCAAAAGTCCATTCAAAACTAACTGGCCTATAGTTCTCCGGAGTTATTGAGCTTGTCAATTGAAGAGGATTATTGCTACAAGGTTCTTCGGGTTGCCAAGAAAAATCCACTTCAGCTTCAACATCTGCATTGGGTGCAAACTGCGGAAACACCCTTCCGCAGAAATCCACTCCACCAAAAGGATCTTCGTTGATTTCTAGATCTTCAATTTCTTCCTCGTCAGGATTATCCACTCTTCCTACAAACTGTGGTCCCCCATCTACTTCTTCATAGATATAGTAAAGTCTCCCATCAGGACCTACTTTAATATCATAAAGCGCAAAAACATCATTTTCCAAAGGTATCAACTCAGGCTCGGCATCTAGGTCTGAAGATGGAACCCTCAGCAATTCATCACCTCTAGAAAAATAAATGTATTGTCCATCAGGACTGAATGCTGCTCCTTCAACGACATCATCTCCACCTGATTGGGAAATCGCAGTAATAGCGCCAAAACTTCCCGTAGCGGTATCATAATCTATCAAAATCAGATCTTCATTTGGGTTTTCGGGAATCAGTAGCAGCTGACCTGTGGCTTCATTAAAGATGATGGCTTTGGGGGTAAAAGGAATATTTAAATCATCTATTTGAGTGAAATCACCTTGCGTATCTTCAATTCTTCTTGAAATTAAATTTCCACCAGAAAAATTAATCAAATAAGATGGGGATTGGGCTGATTTTACTACAGCGATTGCACCTGTAGCTGGGCCGATATTTTGATTAAATTCAATAACAGCCCCTAAAGGAGGTTGATTTCCAGTAGCGGCCCCCATTGCGTTCATATCTACTACTGCATATTGTAGTTGTCCAGTTGGAGAAACATAAAAAGAATAAAACAATTTATCTCCGTCAGGCTCGTAACTCAAGGGGCTGATTGCAACTTGCTGTCTTTCATCAATATTTCCGTTGACTCCATTAGCAGCACCTTGCATCTGTTGATTGTCATTATTATAAATCAAGACTCCATTGGTATAAAAAATAACATTTCCAGAAATCGGATCTACTGCAACAGCATTGTTGTTTTCTCCAACAACTATCGTCCCTGGCAACGACCTAATAACTGGTTCCCCTCCCCTTCCAAATGAAATATAGTTATTTTCCTCACTTGCACCACAATAGCCAAAAATCCACTCGTTGTTATTTACCCCCTGGGAAAAACTTTTATTTATAATTAAAATGAAAGTCAACACACAAAAAAGTGCGAAAATTGAAATAAACTTGATAGATTTAGAGGGGCTTTTCATATTTTACATTCTGCCAGTAAAACAACGCTAAGTCATTAACGTTTACCAACTACATTGAATATCTTAAATAAACGAACAAAAACTTGATTAGGTCTTATCTACACCTTCTTTTTTTTACGATAATATTAATTTCTATTACGGAAACCGCATTGGCGCAAGATCCGCAATATAGTCAATATTATGCTGCTCCCTTATATTTAAATCCTGCATTTACTGGTGCAGAACAAGCTACACGGATTGGGGCCAATTATAGGAATCAATGGCCGGGAATGAATGCTCAATTCACTACATTTTCTGCATACATAGATACTTATCTGGATGACTATAATAGTGGCGTAGGCTTCCTTGTGATGAATGATGTAGAAGGCGCCGCAGAGTTGAGATCTACTACTATCTCAGCGCTTTATTCTTATGAGCTTAGGATTGGTCAAGGTGCATATTTTAGACCTGGTTTTCAAGCCAGCTATATTAGAAGAGATATAGGATTTTTTGAAAATCTAGTGTTTGCAAATCAAATAGATCCGACAAACCCTTTTGGCCCAACACTTCCTGGGGACGAAATTCCAGGTCTTGGTGAGCCTGTCAATTTACTTTCGTTATCGTTTGGAGGATTGTTTTTTACCGAAAAATTTTGGTTAGGAGCATCTACGCACCACGTCAATCAACCTAACCAATCATTTATAGATGATGGACAGAGCAGTGCTCTTCCTATGAAATTGTCCATCCATTCTGGTTACAAAATCTCTTTGGGTTCAGGTGGATATAGAAATGATTTCACACACATGTTCAAGGAGCGATATTTTGTACCTACAGTCAATTACAAAAGGCAAGGGCCATTTGAGCAATTGGATGTTGGAGCATATTTGTATATGGAGCCACTTATAGTTGGCCTATGGTATCGAGGTCTTCCTTACAAACCTGTAGAGCAGCAAAGTAACCGAGACGCCATTGTCATGATGGTGGGAGTCAACCTGCTATCTGGATTGAATATGGGATATAGTTTCGATTACACGGTTTCAAACCTTGGGATTCAGTCGGGTGGTGCACATGAAGTAAGCATTTCTTATGTTTTCCCAAGTCAAAACCAAGGAAAACCAAAACGAAGAGATACTGTCCTTCCATGTCCGAAATTCTAAAGAATTTATTTTTTCTTCTTAAATAAAGAGTCCACAAATTCCTTCCGGTTGAAAACTTGAAGGTCAGTCATCTTTTCACCCACTCCAATGTATTTTACTGGAATCTTGAATTGATCAGAAATACCGATGACTACGCCACCTTTGGCAGTCCCATCCAATTTGGTAATGGCAAGTGCATTGATATCGGTAGCTTTGGTGAATTCTTTGGCTTGCATAAAAGCATTTTGACCAGTGGAACCATCTAAAACCAGAAGGATTTCATGCGGTGCGTCTTCAATAAATTTCTGCATGACTCTTTTGATTTTAGTCAATTCATTCATCAAATTCACCTTGGTATGGAGTCTTCCTGCTGTATCTACGATTACTACGTCCGCATTCATTTCAACTGCTTTTTTGACAGTGTCGAAGGCTACAGATGCTGGGTCAGTATTCATTCCATGGGAAATTACAGGAACATCGACTCTTTTGCCCCAAAGGATCAATTGGTCCACAGCAGCAGCCCTAAAAGTATCCGCAGCGCCTAACACTACTGATTTACCGGCTAGTTTGAACTGATGTGCCAGCTTACCGATGGTTGTGGTTTTTCCTACACCATTCACCCCAACGACCATGATGACATAAGGTTTTTTGTCCGCCGGAAGGTCAAAATCGGCCAAATCTACACTTTGATTTTCTTCAAGTAATCCTACAACTTCCTCTCTGAGAATCACATCGAGCTCTGCAGTATTTACATATTTATCTTTTGAGACGCGTTCTTCAATCCTTCTGATAATCTTGATAGTGGTATCTACCCCAACATCAGAGGTGATCAGAATCTCTTCCAATTCATCAAGTATTTCCTCATCGACTTTTGATTTGCCGACTACAGCCTTACTCAGTTTTGAAAAAATATTTTCACTTGATTTCTGAAGTCCTTGGTCTAGACTTTCTTTTTTCTCCTTGGAGAAGAATCCGAAAATTCCCATAGTATTTACAATTTGAGCCCGAATATAATAAAAAAGTCCCTCTAGAGTCTTACTCCGAGGGACTTTATATTTGCAAACCAGTGCAAATGATAATTATTTGTTCAATGTTTCCTGAACCATAGTGGTTGGAACCATCTCTTCTCTGAAGGTGTAAGCACCAGTTTTTTCAGACTTAACAGCCTTGATAACTTTAGCGTAAGTTACACCACCTTCTTTCTTTAGGGTTGCTACTACTTTCTTAGCCATTTCTTTGAGGTTTTATATATTGTCTATTGACAACAGTCCTTGATTATTTAATTTCTTTATGAACCGTCACTTTTTTCAAGATAGGGTTGAATTTTTTCAATTCCAATCTCTCAGTAGTATTCTTACGGTTTTTTGTTGTGATGTATCTTGAAGTACCTGGAACACCAGAAGCTTTGTGCTCTGTACATTCCATAATCACTTGTACTCTGTTACCTTTCTTAGCCATCGCTCTGATTCTTTATAAAGAGTAAATCTTATTATTTAATGATAATGTAACCTTCGTTTTGAGCTTTTTTCAAAACAGAACTGATACCATTCTTGTTGATGGTTCTCAAAGCCTTTGAACAAACTTTCAATGTGATCCAAGCATCTTCTTCAGGCACATAAAAAGATTTCTTATGTAAGTTTGGAAGGAATTTACGCTTGGTCTTGTTGTTCGCATGCGATACATTGTTACCTACTTGAGGCCTCTTACCGGTGATGTCACAAACTTTTGCCATGATATATGATCGTAATATTTAAGACGTTTTTATAATTGAGTCTGCAAATATCGGAGTTTTTGCTGAATTACCAAAATCAAGATTCAAAATAATTCCGTAAAGTTTTAAAAATGTGGATGATTAGGGGAAAAAGACAAAAGATTCAAGACTTAAGACACAAGAAGCATAATTCTTGGCAAGGAATAAACTATTGGTTGATTAGGTTGCTAAGGGATTAGGATGCTAGTAGTATGAAATAATACTATTTAGTAATAAAGAGTAGAAGCAAAATAAAGCTCTTCCCATGGCACTTCATAAAATTACTTGACACTTTTTTTATAATTACGTCCACGTTCTAGCGGCAAGTCATTTCGACTAGAGGAGCCTGCCCCGTAGAATTACGGGGAGAAATCTCGTACTAATTTCACACACCAACTTCAATTTTCACTTTCCTGTTTCAAAGTCGGGACGAGACCTCTCTCCCGAATGCTTTCGGGATCGAGGTGACTTTGTTCTTGATTCTTGTCTCTCGACTTATTTCTTGCTTCTTTCTTCTTTGTTTCTCGCCTCTCGCTTCTTGTCTCTCGTTTCTATTCTAACCCCACAGAAACAGAACTTTAGCTGCTAAAATAGCTTTTTAAGATCTCCCTCCCTCTTCCTTATATGGGCAATGTTTGCAGCCATTTCCACAGCAGTGTCCTCTTCTTAGATGATATTGAGCTGTAAAAACCATCATTCCGTTAGAATTCAAATAATAATCGCCAGGGATCAACTTCATTGGTTCTGCTCGTTTCTTTTTTGAATTCATTCTTTATCCTCTGACGCATTTACTATATTTGTAGATTACGCTTAGGCAATCACACAGCATTAATTATAGCTGTAAAATTACAAATTTTATGATAGAAACAATAAACTCAAGTAAACAAGCAATCGAACTGGAAGATAAATATGGTGCTCATAATTACCATCCACTGCCTGTTGTATTGGCAAAAGGTCAAGGTGTATTTCTTTGGGATGTTGAGGGAAAGAAATACTTCGATTTCCTATCTGCGTATTCAGCCGTAAACCAAGGACACTGCCATCCGAGAATCAAAGAAGCATTGATCGAACAGGCCGGCACGTTGACCTTGACTTCTCGTGCTTTTTTTAATGATGTACTTGGCCCTTTTGAGAAATACATAACCGAATACTTTGGGTTTGACAAGGTTCTTCCAATGAATACTGGTGCTGAAGGTGTTGAGACTGCATTGAAGATTGCCAGAAAATGGGGTTACGAGAAAAAAGGCGTCGATGAAAATGAAGCGGTGATCGTCGTTGCAGAAAATAACTTTCATGGGCGAACAACTACCATCATCTCTTTTTCAAATGATCAAAATGCAAGAAAGAATTTTGGGCCATACACGGCCGGTTTCGTGAAAATTCCATACGATGATATTCCTGCTTTGGAAAAAGCATTGGAAGACAAAAATGTAGTGGCATTTCTTGTGGAACCGATCCAAGGCGAAGCTGGGGTTTATACACCTGCCGAAGATTTTATCAGAAAAGCATCCGACGCTTGCAGGTCGAAAAATGTACTTTTCATCGCTGACGAAATCCAAACTGGTATCGCACGGACAGGTTCCCTTCTAGCTGTATGTGGAAACTGCACCTGTGAGGCACATTGCGAAAAGCAGTCTAGTTATACTCAACCTGACATGTTGATCTTGGGCAAAGCTATATCAGGTGGATTCTACCCTGTATCGGCAGTACTTGCAAATAATGACATCATGAATGTCATCAAGCCAGGGCAACATGGCTCAACTTTCGGTGGAAATCCACTTGGAGCAAAAGTAGCAATCGCTGCATTGGAAGTGGTTAGAGACGAAAAGCTTGCTGTCAATGCCAGAAAACTTGGAAAGATCTTCCGCGAGAGAATGCAGGTTTTGGTTGATAAATATGGTATTTTGAAATTAGTAAGAGGAAAAGGTTTGCTAAATGCTGTAGTCGTCAATGATTCCGAAGACAGTTCTACTGCTTGGGATATGTGTGTAGCACTGAAAGACAATGGGCTCTTGGCTAAGCCTACCCATGGAAATATCATTCGCTTCGCACCACCTTTGGTGATGACAGAAGCGCAACTTCACGAATGTTGTGATATTATAGAAAAAGTGGTGAAGGAGTTTGATAAATGAAATATGACTTCATCGAAATAGAGTAGATGTACAATAGATATGATGTTGAAGTAAGATCGAAATATCGTAGTGATAATTTGAAAAGGGATGTTTATGGAATTTAAATCCTTAGCATTCCTTTTTTTCTTAACGGATCAATCCTATATTTTGAAGGTTTTTGAAGGCTTGGATTTGCCCTTTCACATCGCTATCGAAAAAACTTTGGAGAACAAAAGGCCATTCAGGTTGTGAATAAAGCTTCTGCAAGGCATGTGCATCTTTTATATAAAGCATGGTTGGGTTTGAGATGAATTCCGCCAACCCTTCGAATGTTTTTGGGTTGATCATTAGATTTTGACTGGAACAGACGATCATCATCTTTCCTGAAAACTGTGTCAGCAAATCATAATGCATACCCACGAACCTGAATGGCTGCCGATCAAAAGCATCCCAAACTTCCATGCTGTTATTCTTCATCCATTGGATTACACTCGGAATTGTCTTGGATTCGTCATGCTCATAGAGGTAATTTCGAGTATGCTCAAAAAGACGGACTTTTACGGCTATGCGCTGAAATTTTTCTCCATTCACCTCCGGTAATAAGAAATCCCAGGAATTGAATTGGTAAATTCTATCTACAAGTTCATTCTTTTTTCGCTTTCCTCCATAAAAAGACTCTTCCAACCCCATATACCATGCAAACTTTATCCATTTTTCATCTATGAATTCTTGTGAAGCTTCACCATTCGTGATTTCAAAGGGTCGGAAATTCATATTCTTCTGCAAATCAAAAAGAAGGGGATTGATAGCTAACATTTTACTTACTTGATCCGGAAAAATACTGAGGTAATGAAGCGCTATACCTGAAGCACTGGCATATGCAAGAAGATGGATTTTTTCACTTCCCAGAACCCCATTTCTAAACAACTCTAAATCTTTGGCTTGCTGATCTAGATTTAACCACTTGTAGGCATTGGACCAGTTCGCTTGCCCTGTATAGTTCACAAGCCGACTAATCTCTTCAGAATACGACCTCCCCAGAAAATATACAATGTTGAATTTATCCGAAAAGTCGAGCTGCTGATAGTAATTTGCAAAACACCCATCCAAAGCATCCGACAAAACCACCACAGTCTCTTTATCAGGATCAAATCCTTCTTCAAATACAAAGTCTACTTTGATTTTTACACCGTTGGCATCGTTGTGGTCTATGGGCACTAAAACATAATCGACTTCTCCTCCAATAGTTGCTTGGAATGTCAAAAAAAGAGTAAGTAATAAGCCAACTGTTTTCATAGCGTATAATTACAGCTAACATAAGCACAATTCTTGTTATATGGTTTAATCTAAAGTTAATTCTAGTTAAGCGTACTAATGAAGGATCAAAAACTGAAAAATTCAAAAACGCAAACAATTAAAATGAAACTGTTTCCTCAACATCCTGTGGCATTTCGGTTGTAAGCTTTACCTTTGCACCAAATTAAAACCAAACCTACTACCCCATGCAAAAAGCAATAATTTTCGATATGGACGGAGTGATCTGCCATACCAACCCTTTTCATTCTATGGCATTTAAATCATTTTTTGCCAAAAGAGATATGCAGCCTACAGAAGAGGAATTTGCCGAGCACATGTATGGCAAAAGCAATTCATATATCATGAGCCATTTTTTTGGAAGAAAAATAGAAGGTGAAGAACTGTTGCAGCTGGAAGACGAAAAGGAGAGCCTGTTTAGGGAAATTTATGCCGAGAAAATCGATCCAATAGCTGGATACTTGGAATTCCTAGATAGCATCAAAGCAAAAAACATCCCAACTGGAGTAGCTACTTCCGCTCCTTTGGCAAACTTAGAATTGATAGCCAAGAAACTATCACTTCTAAATAAAATGGAATCTGTCTTGGCCAGTGAAAATGTCAGCAAACATAAGCCTGATCCTGAAGTTTATCTTAAATCTGCCGATAACCTAAATGTATCTCCCAAGAATTGCATCGTCTTCGAAGATTCCTTCTCTGGTGTAACAGCTGCTTTGAATGCTGGAATGAAGGTAGTCGGCGTACTCTCTTCACATACCAAAGATGAACTGCCTCCATGTGATTTATATATCAACGATTATGTGAACCTAAAGCTAGATACAGTTTTAGATTTATTCTGATATTCTGGTGTTATGTTAGTTTAGGATTTACATATGAGTCAGTTGAACTGCGATTCCCAAAAACAATCACCTTGGCAGAATTTTCAACGTTAAGCGTTAAGTAGCTTGTTCTTTCAATCCGTACGATTAAGACAACTGCAGTTCTTAACTAAGACCAAGGGCTTATACATTAGATTACAATTTTTGAGTACTAATTCTTCAAGGGTTTAGAACCCTTGAAGAATTTCTTTTTAAAATTTTTGGGTCTCACTTAGTTTCCAGTAAGCTATCATAACTGAATTTACCTGATCTGATGTGCAAACAAACAACTATCAACTGATCCCTTAAAACCATTATTCACTTAACAATTTTTTGCCATTAATTTAACATTTGAGTTTCCTTAACATTTTGGTAACAATTAAAAAGAGGTCTAAGAAAGCATTTCTAATTGTTTTTCAAGCTTTTGTATCCAAAGAAACTCCTTATATAACATGCAACCCGAAATTCACATAACAAATTATTAATTTCTCCATCATCATAAAGAAATATTGGCTCACCACCTTTGTGACGCTGTACAATACTTCTTATTATTAAAACCCATTTCTGGTTATGCGAATCAAAATCGCTATGGCTATCATCTTAGGATTGATGGTCTTCTCCAAGGATGTTTTTGCAAGGGACATTCCAAGAGACTCAACCGCAACTGAGGAGGTTCAACAAACTTTGAAAAAAAGCTGGTTTGAGTCTATTCAATTGCGAGGCTATGCCCAATTGCGGTACAACCGTTTATTAGAAACCAATCCTGACTTATCTTGTGATCAGTGTGATAAATCTTGGGGAGATAATGGAGGTTTCTTTTTCCGTAGGATCAGACTTGTCTTTTATGGACAAATTCACGAAAGAATTTATTTCTACATCCAACCAGATTTTGCCTCGGGTGGAAACAATTTCGCCCAGATTAGGGATGCTTATTTTGATTTAGGTCTTGACAGAAAACAGGAGTTTAGACTAAGAATTGGGCAAAGCAAAGTTCCATTTGGTTTTGAAAACCTTCAATCCAGTCAAAACAGAACTCCACTTGACCGAAATGATGGACTCAATTCTGCAGTTGCTAATGAACGTGACATTGGGGTAATGTTTTACTATGCGCCTTCAGTAATCAGAAAAAGGTTTAGCTATTTGGTATCGTCAGGACTCAAAGGATCTGGAGATTACGGAGTGTTTGGCTTGGGACTATACAATGGTCAAACTGCAAATCAACCTGACAAAAACAACTCGCTACATGTCGTATCAAGATTGACTTATCCTTTTGAATTGCCATCAGGACAAATCATAGAAACATCCTTTCAAGGCTATTCAGGAAAGTTTGTGATCAATAGAAACCCACTGACTGACTTCGATCAAACGGAATTCAGGGAATACAGGTATGGCCCAAGTTTCATCCTATATCCTCAACCTTTTGGAATCCAGGCTGAATTCAACTGGGGAAGAGGCCCAGAATATGATCCTGAAACAAACACTGTCAATGATGCACCATTGGAAGGCGGATATGTATTGGCGTCCTATTTTCTTCAAAAAGGAAAAGATATTTTTATTCCATTTACAAGATATCATTACTATAAAGGAGGAAAAAAGCACGAGCTTGATGCCACCAAACACAGAGTCAAAGAATTGGAAATCGGAGTAGAATGGCAGCCACACAAAAACTTCGAACTTGTGGCTATGTACACGATATCAGACAGGACGTTTGAAGATTCATTGAATCCCGACAACAGACAAAAAGGTTCATTGCTAAGACTACAAGCCCAAATCAATTTCTAAATAGATTTGGGCTTGCCGCAGGGAACACAAGGGTACGTAAAGTTTTAACACTCCATACTTCATCCAAAAAAACCTTTGAGGAACTTTGCGACCTTCGCGGCAAACCCATCCTAGAAAAAAAACTTACCGCAGGGAACACAAGGTTGCGTAAAGTTTTAACACTCCCGTCTTCATCCAAAAAAATCTTTGAGGAACTTTGCGACCTTCGCGGCAAACCCATCCTAGAAAAAAAACTTACCGCAGGAAACTCAAGGGTACGCATAGTTTTAACTCTCCATACTTCATCTAAAAAAAACCTTTGCGGAACTTTGCGACCTTCGCGGCAAACCCATCCTAGAAAAAAAACTTGCCGCAGGAAACTCAAGGTTACGTAAAGTTTTAACTCTCCCGTCTTCATCCAAAAAAAACCTTTGAGGAACTTTGCAACCTTCGCGGCAAACCCATCCTAGAAAAAAAACTTACCGCAGGGAACACAAGGTTACGTAAAGTTTCAACACTCCATACTTCATCCAAAAAAACCTTTGCGGAACTTTGCGACCTTCGCGGCAAACCCATCCTAGAAAAAAAACTTGCCGCAGGGAACACAAGGTTACGCAAAGTTTTAACACTCCATACTTCATCTAAAAAAACCTTTGCGGAACTTTGCGACCTTCGCGGCAAACCCATCCTAGAAAAAAAACTTGCCGCAGGAAACTCAAGGGTACGCAAAGTTTTAACACTCCATACTTCATCCAAAAAAACCTTTGCGAAACTTTGCGACCTTCGCGGCAAACCCATCCTAGAAAAAAAACTTGCCGAAGGAAACTCAAGGGTACGCAAAGTTTTAACACTCCATACTTCATTTAAAAAAACCTTTGAGGAACTTTGCGACCTTCGCGGCAAACCCATCCTAGAAAAAAAACTTGCCGCAGGGAACTCAAGGGTATGCAAAGTTTTAACACTCCATACTTCATCTAAAAAAACCTTTGAGGAACTTTGCGACCTTCGCGGCAAACCCATCCTAGAAAAAAACACTTGCCGCAGGGAACACAAGGTTACGCAAAGTTTTAACACTCCATACTTCATCTAAAAAAACCTTTGAGGAACTTTGCGACCTTCGCGGCAAACCCATCCTAGAAAAAACACTTAACTCAGGAAACACAAGGTTACGCAAAGTTTTAACACTCCATACTTCATCTAAAAAAAACCTTTGAGGAACTTTGCGACCTTCGCGGCAAACCCATCCTAGAAAAAAAACTTACCGTAGGAAACTCAAGGGTACGCAAAGTTTTAACACTCCATACTTCATCCAAAAAAACCTTTGCGGAACTTTGCGACCTTCGCGGCAAACCCATCCTAGAAAAAAAAACTTGCCGCAGGGAACACAAGGTTACGCAAAGTTTTAACTCTCCATACTTCATCTAAAAAAAACCTTTGAGGAACTTTGTAACCTTCGCGGCAAACCCATCCTAGAAAAAAAACTTGCCGCAGGGAACACAAGGTTACGCAAAGTTTTAACACTCCATACTTCATCCAAAAAAACCTTTGCGGAACTTTGCGACCTTCGCGGCAAACCCATCCTAGAAAAAAAACTTACCGCAGGAAACTCAAGGGTATGCAAAGTTTTAACACTCCATACTTCATCTAAAAAAACCTTTGCGGAACTTTGCGACCTTCGCGGCAAACCCATCCTAGAAAAAACACTTGCCGCAGGAAACTCAAGGTTACGCAAAGATTTAACACTCCATACTTCATCCAAAAAAACCTTTGCGAACCTTTGCGACCTTCGCGGCAAACCCATCCTAGAAAAAAAACTTGCCGCAGGAAACTCAAGGGTATGCAAAGTTTTAACACTCCATACTTCATCTAAAAAAACCTTTGAGGAACTTTGCGACCTTCGCGGCAAACCCATCCCAAAACATAATTAGCGTTAAGCTTTTTTTATTTTTGCACAAAAGAATATATATTTAGTCACAACTAAACAAATATTCAAATGAAAGCACTTGCAGGTTTTGTATTATCCTTATTTATTTTTCTTTATTCCAATACTGAAAAAGCATCCACCAACTTCAAAGAGGAATTTAACAAAACCTTGGGAAAAAGTTCTGGAATCCCCGAATTGGCACAGGGCGAAGTAGTTGTTATTAACCTTTGGGCGACTTGGTGTGGCCCTTGTATTAAAGAAATCCCAGAGATGAATGAAATCGCTACTGAATATAAAGACAAAAATGTAAGATTTATCGCTTTTTCAGATGAGACAGAAAATGTATATGAAACTTTCCTGAAAAAAAGGGAAAACTTCCAATTTGAATACGAGTTGAGTTTTGGTAATAAAGCTGCGACTACGATACTAAAAGCCTTGGATAAAAGTGAATACAAAGGACGAGCGATTCCATTACACGTATTGATTGACAAAAATGGAGAAGTTGCAGACGTTTTTATAGGTGCTTCACCAATGAATATCGAAAAAATCAAAAGCTTTTTGGAAGCGAATGCTTCTGCGGAATAATGTTAACTTTGCATCAAAATTCACTTGATATGCAAAGAAGACCAAGAAGAAACAGGAAGTCCCAAGCCATCAGAAATATGGTGGAAGAAACAAGACTTTCTGTCAAAGACTTTATTTTCCCAATGTTTTTGATCGATGGGATCAACCAAAAGATTGAAGTAGCCTCCATGCCGGGGATATATCGATATTCTTTGGATTTGATGCTGAAAGAAATCGAGGAATGTGTCAATCTTGGCATCATGGCATTTGATATTTTCCCTGCATATCCTGAGAGCAAAAAAGACCGATTTGCCACAGAAAGCCATAATTCAGAAACTTTTTACCTCAAAGCAATTCATAAAATCAAGAGCACATTCCCGGAAATCGTGGTGATGACGGATGTTGCAATGGATCCTTATAGCTCTGACGGCCATGATGGATTGGTGGAAAATGGAAAAATCCTCAATGATGAAACTTTGGAAATTTTGGGAAAAATGTCTTTGGCTCAAGCCCAAGCTGGAGCAGATATTCTAGGCCCTTCAGACATGATGGATGGGCGAGTTGGTTTCATCAGAAATGTCTTGGATAAAAATGGTTACACTGATGTTTCCATCATGTCATATACGGCCAAATATGCGTCTGCATTTTATGGACCATTCCGTGATGCATTGGATTCAGCACCGAAATCTGGAGACAAGAAAACCTATCAGATGGATGCTGCCAATTACTATGAAGCTTTGATAGAAGCTGACTTAGATACCGAAGAAGGTGCAGATTTTCTAATGGTAAAACCTGCTTTGGCTTATTTGGATGTAATTCGACTTTTGAAAGACAATTCCAATTTGCCAATAGCAGCTTATAATGTGAGCGGTGAATATGCCATGATCAAAGCTTCAGCAGAAAAGGGCTGGCTAGACGGCGAACGCGCCATGCTGGAATCTCTCCTTAGCATTAAGCGTGCTGGAGCCAATGTCATTTTGAGTTACTTTGCAAAGGAGTTTGCTTTGCTAGAAAAAGATTAGAAGATTGAAAGATTGGAAGATTGAGTCCACTCCGAAAAGTATTTAAGCTAAAATTACTTGAAAAAGAATGGTTAAAATCCTTGATTTTCTTTCTGTTACATGCTGGTTTATTATATTATAAATAGCTATATTACAGATAGTTAAAGT
>NZ_JAKZGS010000026.1 GCF_022549695.1 Belliella calami
ATTGCCAATGAACAAATCCTACCTTTTGCCAAACACTACCCATGAGTTTTTGGCGGTGATTCCACTATTCAGGAAAAACATAAGGTCAGACAAAAAAGAGGTGCTTATATGGTGATTATTAAAGCAATAATATACCATTGATGTTTTGTATTGAGTATATTTTACTCAAACTGTTGCATGAAACGGGTATTTTATTCCACAAGTATAAAGGGTGAAATTGATTATGTCATCAATTTTAATTCCTTTACTTTATAGGTTGGGAAATAATTCGATTACTTCGAATGATAATTAATTTGATTAAATTCTAAGAAAAAAACAGGTGTTTAGTTTGTTTTGTTTAGTATTACAAAATTATCAGTAGGTATATGCTAATTTCTTTCAACTCCAGATTAAGATTTTGGAGTCTTTACTTTTTTTGACTTCTTAGTTTTTTTACCGAATGGAATACGCAATATTTCTTTGAAAATTTCTATAAAAGCTAGGATCGTGTACTTTAAAATTTTGATGTAAAGTCTCATAATGAAGCGGAAGATCCTTGAAAAGATAGAAAATTCTCTGTTGGCTGTGGTTTGAGTATCTGTAGAATGCTCTAATTCCGAATCTGAAGTTTTCTTATTCATGGTCTTGTTGGTTTTTTGTAAAAACTAAACTATCCAATTATTAGACCTAAAAAATATTATTGCCAAATTTTGTCAAAAAAATTACTCCAGAATGTGAGTTTTCATATTTATTAGTGTGGAGGCTATTGCCTGTTGACAGCAACTGAATCAAATTTTGTAGCCGATTAAATGTGATTACTGACTGTGCTAAAGCTTGTGTTTGTCAAATGATAAGTTTATATAATTTCGTGACCCTTGTCTTTAGAATTACACGAGAGGAGTCATAAGTACAATTTTAACCAAAAGCAAAGATGCCAAATTCAAAAAGATTTTAGATATTTGCCTGCTGTTAGAGCTTCAGGTATCAATCATTCTTCACGCCATCTCAAATCACCTCCGATCAAATAATTATTGCTTGGAAATGTTCGTGAAAAACATGAGAAATCACCTTGCAAACTATCTAATAAATAGCCAGATTTTGTTTTGGTTATTTTACAATTTAATGGAAACAATTAATTTGATTACTAAATATTATTAATTTTTAATAGATGCTTTTTAATTCAATAGATTTTGCAATATTCCTTCCAATAGTTTTCATATTATACTGGTTTGTTGCAAACAAAAATTTAAAACTTCAGAATAGCCTAATTGTAGCGGCTAGTTTGTTTTTTTATGGTTGGTGGGATTGGAGATTTCTATCATTGATACTTTTCAGCACATTTGTAGATTATTCTATTGGATACAGGCTCGGTGAAGAAGAAAATAAAGTAAAACGGAAGATTTTGCTTTGGACAAGCATTGTGGTTAATCTTGGGTTTCTTGGGTTTTTTAAGTATCACAATTTCTTTCTTGAAAATTTTATAACTGCATTCTCGTTTTTCGGTACAGAAATACGGGCCAATTCATTGCAGATTATTCTTCCTGTTGGTATCAGTTTTTATACTTTCCAGACATTGAGCTATACGATAGATGTTTATAAGAGAAAGTTAGAACCTACAAAAGACTTGATAGCTTTTTCGGCATTTGTTAGTTTTTTCCCCCAACTCGTGGCTGGACCCATAGAAAGAGCTACCAATCTTCTCCCTCAATTTTATAGAAAACGCAAATTTGAGTACTCCAAGGCAGTCGATGGAATGCGTCAGATACTTTGGGGGCTATTCAAGAAGATAGTCATTGCAGACAACAGTGCGGAATTTGCAGATTTGATTTTCAATAATTCATCGGATTATTCTGGGAGTACATTGGTTTTTGGCGCTATCTTTTTCACTTTTCAGATCTATGGAGATTTTTCAGGGTACTCTGATATCGCCATAGGCACATCCAGATTATTTGGTTTTGACTTAAAACAAAATTTTGCATTTCCTTATTTCTCAAGAGATATGGCAGAATTCTGGAGAAGATGGCATATTTCTTTATCGACATGGTTTAGGGATTATGTTTACATACCGCTAGGAGGAAGCCGTGGCAGTAAGTGGATGCAAGTGAGAAATACCTTTGCGATTTTTATCATA
Organism: Belliella calami; assembly: GCF_022549695.1. Lineage (GTDB taxonomy): Bacteria > Bacteroidota > Bacteroidia > Cytophagales > Cyclobacteriaceae > Belliella > Belliella calami. Next base: position 2,111 of record NZ_JAKZGS010000026.1, read on the forward strand.
AGCGGTTTTTGGCATGGAGCGAATTGGACATTTGTAGTATGGGGAGCCCTGAATGCAGTTTACTTCTTACCGCTATTACTTGCCAAGAAAAATAGAAGTAATTTGGATGTCGTAGCTCAAGGGAAATATTTGCCAAGCCTTAAGGAGTTGACCAAAATAATCACAACTTTTGGGTTGACGGTATTTGCATGGATTTTTTTTAGAGCTGCAAATATCAATCATGCCATCCAGTATATTTCTGAGATCTTTTCACCATCCCTATTTACAGTTCCGTCTTTTAGAGATATAGGTCCTGCATTTAGGTTTTTCCTGATTGTACTTTTGTTTTTTGGAATTGAATGGAAAGGACGATCGGAGCAGTTTGCGATAGAAAAGTTGGGGTTGAAATGGAGGAGTCCAATAAGATATGCAATGTATGCACTCATCATTATTATGCTCTTTTGGCATGGGCAAAATAAGCAGCAATTTATTTACTTTCAATTTTAATTTATGAAAAAATTTATTTTAAAATCCAGCTTTTTCATAATTCCATTTTTGGTTTTATTTGGTATTCGAATACTACATAATGGTCCAAGTAGAGTAGATGGTGATTTGGTAAGAATGGCTTATTTTTATTCAAACCCTTTGCCGATGAGTACAATAAAAGATCGGTATGACATGCCAATAATGTATTCCCTTCTTACAGAAACCAATCCTTTTGCTCATAGAGAGTTTGAAGTAATGACCATAGGTGATTCTTTTTCGGAGCAAGATAATTTAGGGTACAAAAATTTCCTAGGAAATGCAGGAGTATCCGTGCTGCACGTGGATAGGCACATTTCAGGTAGCAATCCCATACAGACATTGGTTTCCATGATGAATTCTGATTTTTTTGAAGTAGTCAAACCCAAATATGTGGTACTTCAATCCATAGAAAGAGAAATTAATCAAAGAACTAGAAATGTTGATTTTAATGAAAAATTGGAGAATATCAACTTTTATATTCCTGAAGATTCTGATTCTTCAGTAAATAGCAATAATGAAGTCAATGCACAGGATTCATACTATTCGCTGCAATTTTTTTCTGATGCTACCATAAAAATGCCTTTAAACTACCTTCAGTATTTATTTATGGACAAACCGATTACATCCAATACATATAAAGTAAAAACAACTACCCAAAGTCTGTTCTCAAATAGTCCAAACAATCTATTGTTTTATAAGAGAGACTTTCGAAATTTAGCGATAAAAAACGATTCTTTATCGATAGTAAATAGCGTCAATGTATTGAATAAGGTCAGTGAGTTACTTTCAAATAAAAACATTGAATTAATTGTACTAATCAGTCCAGATAAATACGATTTATACTATCCATATATAAAGGATAAATCGAAATATAAAGAACCCACATTTTTTTCTACCTATCAGAATGCTGAAAAGTTTTATAAAAATATTGATATCTACGGTGTCTTTTCAAGTAAATTACCTGATGAACGAGACATATATTATTATGACGATTCTCACTGGGCTCCAAAAGGAGCAAAAATCATAGCAGATGAGATTTTTGAAATGATAAAATAAGAATTATTGTGTCATGACGTCTCTACGATACAATTTTGGGTTCCAAAGGATTTAAGATGAAGAGCAAATTGTCTGCAATTTTTAAGCTTCGGATGTAGCAGGTATCACACTTTTTTGTTTTGTCTTAGGATACGTTCCAACTCTTTGATCTAACCATTAGTGGTTTGCTACGTTCAAGAAAGAGAATAGTCACCTAAAACTAATCAAAAATCATCATGAACAAATTCAGTAAACATTTTGCGACCGTTTCATTTTTCATATTTGCTTTCTTTTTTTTGCCAGCTTTGTCTTTCGCTCAAAACCAACCTAATATTCCCAAACCAAGAGGGCCGATTGACTTTTCGCAAACAAGTAACATTGTTATTTTTGTGATAATACCCGCCATTATTATCATAGCATTTTTAATCTTCAGAAAAAGAATCTGGAAAGTAAAACAAGAAAAGAAAGCAGATAATGATCGGAAAATTGAAAAATAAAGCGCAATCTTAAGCTACTTACCAAAGTACTTCTGTGATTAAAATTTATGAATATCCGCCTACATACAAGTAGCCACTTAAAATAATGTATTCAGTTTAAATCCATCAGCAGTTGACCGTAAACTGTTGTATGTTGACGATTATCAGCATGATTTATGTGTTTTAATATACGTACTTGTACACAAGCGGATAATCATTTTAAAATTTATGTTTCATACATAGCTGAAAATTTTATCCAATTAAATTTTTTCAATGTAATAAAGGTCACTTAATAGCCAAAATACAAACTCTACTTTTGTATAAATATTTAAAACAATATGGATATTATTAGTTTGGTAGGGTATTTCGGAGCTATGGTTATTGGAATCAGCTTGGGATTGATAGGTGGTGGAGGGTCTATTTTGACAGTACCTGTTTTGGTATATTTACTTGGAATTAGCCCAGTACTTGCTACCGCGTACTCATTGTTTGTAGTTGGGTTGACATCACTTGTAGGTTCAGTTTCCTTTATGAAAAGAGGATTGGTGGATTACAAAACGGCAGCTGTTTTTGCAGTTCCCTCTTTTATAGCTGTGTATTTGACCAGACAGTTTCTAATCCCAGCGATTCCTCCTATATTATTCAGTTATGGTTCGTTTGAAATGACAAAAGACATAGGAATAATGGTGTTTTTTGCATTGATAATGTTGGCGGCCTCTTATTCTATGATCAGGGATAGGAAAGAAAAATTGGTAAAACACCGCGAAGGTTCAAAGGAAGTTCAATTCAATTATCCAATGATTGGCTTGGAAGGGGCTCTCGTAGGAACTATAACAGGTATAGTGGGAGCTGGAGGTGGTTTTTTGATTATTCCTGCATTGGTTCTTTTTGCCCGACTTCCAATGAAGCTAGCTGTAGGTACATCACTGTTGATAATTGCGGTGAAGTCACTAATCGGTTTTTTGGGTGATGTAAGTCAACAAGAAATTTATTGGACATTTATATTGACCTTCGGATCATTTTCTGTGGTTGGAATATTTATAGGCAGTTGGATATCGACCAAAATTGATGGTAAATATCTCAAAAGTGGTTTTGGCTGGTTTGTCCTAGTGATGGCTATTTATATCCTTGGAACAGAAATTTTCTTTTGATGTTAGACTAATGTCTCAACGAATTGAAGGTACATGTAACTTTGTCGTAAATGATACTAAAACCTTCATTTGTGATAAATCAGGTATTGAATGATATAGAATAATGTTAGAAATTGGTTTCAAACAATCAATTAGCTTATAAACTGAATCAACTGGCAAATAAGCATTTATCCACAGATTGGTTAAAGTATTCAATTCATTCAAGTATAGCAATAAATCAGTTTGAATAAATGCTACTTATCCAAGATTTCAAAAGTTGCTTTGGAAATAAATGTTGTAAATTATTATGATATGAGTATCCACAATTTTGCACGTTGGGTAAGAAGAGGCTTTATATCTTGCGGATTCTCGTCAACCGTCAACATAACCTCAAATCGTTCATCAAACATTCTATTGATTGGCTACTTGCAAGAAAGCGGATACACCTATATTTTAAACAAAAAATTGAATTAACATAAATTATAAAAAGAAAAGTATGATTGAATTTATTAGTCAACCTTGGCCCTGGTATGTGTCAGGACCTGCAATAGTATTAGTGATGGGATTGTTATTGTTAGCAGGCAAAACTTTTGGGGTTTCAGATACCCTAAGGACAACATGTGCAATCGGAGGGGCTGGGAAAGTAAGCGAATTCTTCAAAATTGATTGGAAAGATCAACTTTGGAACATTGTTTTTGTAATTGGGGCGATTTTAGGAGGTTTGATAGCATCCACCATATTGCAGCAACCAGAGGCAATAGCTTTGTCACCAGATACTGTTGATAAGCTTCAAGCTCTTGGAATTCAGAATGCAGGAGAGAATTTTCTCCCAGAAGAAATATTTAGTTGGGAAGGTTTTGTGACTGTCCGTGGATTTGTTATGATGGTAATAGGAGGGTTCTTGATTGGGTTTGGAGCCAGATATGCCGGTGGCTGTACATCTGGACATGCTATCACTGGACTGAGCAATCTACAGCTCCCATCCTTAATAGCGGTCATTGGGTTCTTTATTGGCGGACTTATTATGACCTATTTTATATTGCCTTCTCTTCTCACACTATAAAACTCAAAATACATGAAATACTTTGCATATTTAGCTATAGGTACATTTTTTGGAATTGTCATGACCAAATCACAGGCAATTTCATGGTTTAGGATTTATGAAATGTTTCAATTTGATTCCTTTCATATGTATGGAATCATTGGTTCGGCTGTTGCATTGGGGGTTGTCCTTATTGCACTGTTCAAAAAATACAATGTAAAAAGTGTCGATGGATCAGATTTGGCTTTGCAGCCAAAAGAAATGTCTATTCCACGCTATCTTATTGGGGGTACTATATTCGGTCTAGGATGGGCTATGGCAGGTGCTTGCCCAGGTCCTATTTACACATTAATAGGAAATGGCTACGCTGTCATAGTTGTAGTTTTGGCCAGTGCTCTACTTGGGACATTCACATATGGGCTTTTGAGGACGAAACTTCCACATTGAGATTTAGGCCTGTCTGGTTTAACAACTTGAATTGGAATGCATCAAGTGTAACCCCTTTAATGTTAGTAAACTCTTATTAACTTTAAAGGGGTTTTTGCATTCCAAAGCTATTGAATCATACGTCTATTCCTTTTAACATTTTGTTCCAATATAAATATGGAAGTCCATATTTTTTGAGCATCCATAGTCTCCAGTGTTCTTTTGAACTATCAAAGATCAACATTTGCTTTAGTTTGGGATCTGGTGTGAAATTGTTTTGGTAATCAAATTCTGCCAAAACCATTTTTCCGTAATCCGTCACCAAAGGGCAAGAAGAATAACCATTGTAAACTTTATCACCTATCGTATTGGAAGTTATCATTTCGGAAATATTGTTGACTACGACAGGTACTTGTTTTCTTATGGCAGCACCAGTCTTGGCCGTTGGAATACCCGCTGCATCACCAAGCCCAAATATATTTTGATACCTAGTATGTTGTAAAGTATGTAGATTTACATCCAACCATTTTTCTTGATTTGCCAAAGGAGAATCTTGAATGAATTTTGGAGCAACCGAAGGAGGAGCTGTATGTAACATATCATAATGTATTCCAACAAGACCTTCATTTGTTGAAATCTCTAACTCCTTAGGGTTGACCTCTGTCATGTTTGGAGCCAATGCATACCAAGCGATTTGGTTTTTTGCATCAATCTTTACAAGTTGATGTCCAAACCTTAGGTTGATATCTTTCCTCTCATTCACTTTCATTAAAGTTTCTGCGATAGGTTTGACACCAAAAATGACCCCACCAGGTGTAGCGAATACAATTTTAGATTTATCAGAAATTCTTTTATTTCTAAAATGATTTTCAGCTAAGTACATGATTTTTTGTGGAGCTCCCCCACATTTTATTGGAGTCGTAGGTTGTGTAAACAAGGCAGTTCCACCTTTGAATTCCTGAATGACTTTCCAAGTATGAATCGGGTCGGTATAATTGCTGCAAACCACACCTTTGTCGATAGCTTCACCAAGACCAGGAACTAGACTAAAGTCATATACAAGGCCTGGTGCCACCACTAGAAAGTCATAGTCTACCTTGCCACTGAATTTAGTTACAATACAATTGTTTTCGGGTTCAAACCCTACCACACTATCTTTTAGCCAATTTACACCGTCTGGAATCACATTTTCCATAGGCCTTACTGTCTTTTCAAAATCATAAGTTCCAGCTCCGACCAGCGTCCAAGCAGGTTGATAGTAGTGGTTTTCTGATGGCTCAATAAGTAGGATATCTATCTTTAGCTTTTGTTTTGATAAACTGGCAGCAGTCATTATTCCTGCTGTACCTCCACCTATTATCACAATTTTCTGATGCTTGCTCATATGATTTTGTTTTGGTTTATTGTCAATGGCAACTTATGTAAAAATATAAGAAAATAGGGTGATAAAAGTCACAATAAAATTTCAGGATGATGCAAAAAAGTGCGCTTTGTAAATTGAAAAATCCCTAGATTAAACATCCAGGGATCAGTGACTTACTTCTTGTTCTTATTTGATAATCAGAGATTAATCAATATGACTTTTCGCAATGAATTCAGAAGGTAAATATTTCGTGTATTAGCATGCGAATAATCGTCAATCTTCTACAGGCGACCCCAGTTGATTGAAATGAACTTCAAACATTGTTATAAATGGCACTGGTGTGAAAGCGGATGTACATATGGATCAATCATGCTATTATCCTTTCAATTAAAATCAAACTTTCAGACAATACTTTAGGGAAACAAGCAAAAGCCAAATGTTTTTCCTTACTGCACCTTTGCTATTCTTGCGTAGTCATGTCGTGAGAGGCAAGTGGATTGACTAGTGCCTTGGTTTGATTTTTTTTAAGACTTCACAACGGGTTCGTTATCACCTGTCCATTCTTGAAATCCTCCTGCGTATATCAAAACATTTTTAAAGCCATTTTTAGCTAACACGGACTCGGCTATTGATGCTCTGGCTCCACTTTGACAATGGATGACTGTTTTTTTATTCTTATCCACTCGTCCAAGATTGTCTGTAATCGTTCCCAAGAATAAGTTTTCTACGCCTTTGATATGACCATTTTTATATTCAGACACATTTCGTACGTCAAAGAACTGTGTATCTTCCTTCTTGAGGTATGATTTGAATTCCTCTTTCGAAATTATTTCGGAAGTTTCCAGTTCGGTTTGAGCTATATTAATATCAGCTATGTAGCCAATTACATCATCTAGGCCTATTCTCATGAGCTTTCTTGTCAAATCCTCCATTTTTTCGGACTCTGATACTAAGATAAATGGTGTGTCATAGCTAATGAGCCATCCTGCCCAGTTTGGAAAAGATTTGTTTCCTTCTATGTGAATGCTGTTTGGCAAGTGCCCTTTTGCAAATTCTTCCCTACTTCTTGTATCTATGATTGGTAAATTGTTTTCCAAAGCTGATTTTATAGCTTCAGTTGATAAGGACTTATGCTGTGGCACAGTAGTGATCAGTTTTCTTTCTACTTTGTTTAGCTTTTTCATCATCGAAAAATACTTTGGAGCCTCTGGCTGTCCATCGAGAAGTGTATTTACAAAAGCCTCTTTATCTTCTCCAAATTGGAATGCCCAGTTTCTTATCAATTCATAGCCTACAGTGCTATTTGGTACGGATCCCAAGGATTTTCCGCAAGCAGAACCAGCTCCATGGCCAGGCCATACCTGTACATATTCAGGCTGATTGCTAAACAATGGCAGTGACTTAAACATGTCCTCTGCACCTTGTAGCTGCGATCCCTTTTTGCCTGCCGATTTTTCCAAAAGATCTGGTCTTCCCACATCTCCCACGAAAACAAAATCACCTGTAAATAGCATTACAGGTTTGTCTGATGCAGGATGGTCTGTCAAAAGGAAACTGATACTTTCTGGTGTATGTCCAGGTGTGTGAATTACTTTTAGTGTCACATTGCCAACCTTTATGGTATCGCCATTTTTGACTCCCTCGTGCGCAAATTCATATTGCCAATCTTCACCACCTTCGTCCGAAAGGAACATTTTGGCTCCTGTCACCTCTGCCAATTCTCTTGTTCCAGCGAGAAAATCAGCATGGATGTGTGTTTCAGCTATGTGCGTGATTTTTAAGTTGTTTTGTTTTGCTATTTCAAGGTAAGTGTCAATATCCCTTTTTGGATCGATTACAATGGATTCCCCCGTCTTTTGACAGCCAATTATATAACTAGCTTGTGCTAGGGTTTTATCATATACATGTTCGAAAAACATAAGCTTCTTTGGTTTTAAATTAGTATTTTAAAATTACTACATACAAAATTCGTAATCCGTGACATTGGTTACATTAAAGTCAATGAAACTAAAATTATTTTTGGACAAAAACTATCGGTAGAAGTTACTGACTAAGCTTGATTGGGTAAATTGCCTAACTTGCATTACGATTTTGAATTGATACGTTTTATCCTAAAAGGCTGCCAATTCTGTTCCATAAATGTCTTTGGATAGTTTTCTACTTCCTCAGATACCAAATTGATGCCCTATCCATTAGCTTGGATATGTCCTTCTCTATAGATAAAAATAATCCTTCAGGAAAAAATTTAAAACATATTAATACCATTCATTCAAAAGTTTTTCTGCTTAGATTAAAACTTATAATCTACTATCAAATTAATGTTCCACATATCAACTCTATTGATTCTAAATTGATCAGGAACAGTATTTGGATTTTTTGCGATTTTATTTACCAATAATAATCTTAGTTCCAATCCTTCGAGATCATCTTTGAAACTATGGGCCAATTCTCCCATTATGTGAAAATAGGAGGGAACCCCGTATTTATTCAAATTAATATTTGAAATGTCAGGATTTGAAACTGTACTTGCTCCAAAGGAACCCTTCCAAGAACTTATTTCTGGTTTCCAGTTGTACCATGCTGTAAGCGCCATTACTCCACCGTTGCCTTCAAATCTTTCCCTAGGTAAGCTGGCATAGAATCTTTCTCGCCCCCATTCCCGTGGAAATAGGAACCTGCCTCTATCAGAAATCCCCAAATAGTTTAGACTGAATGATCTGCTCCCACGATGCAATCCAATTTTTCCTCCCACACCATATGTGTTTTCTTTTTTGAGCATATATGCCATTGCTGGGTTTTCATTGCCACCATGATTCAGTGGTGTCTGATAGAATGCTTGAATTCCTAAATCCAAATTGAAACCTGGGAAAACTATGCTCACATCACTTTGGCTAAAAACTGTGTTGAACACATTTTCTGAATAGTAATTCCAGAGTTGGTAGCTTCCAAAATTGTGGTTTTTTTTGATCCCAGCCATTGCTATCCCTTTGCTTTCGATATTGTCTTTGTACGCTAAGGGTTCCCCCAGTGGATTTCTTCCAAAAGGATAGACACCAAATGAGTTTTCTATAGAATACCAATCGACTGTTCCCCGCATCGTAACATGGCTCAACAACCCTGCAAAAAGTTGCCAATCATTGCTTTCAAATTGAAAAGTTAGCCCGCTGAAAGTATTAGGTCGCATTCGGTTGTCCTGTTCATTGAGCAATGGGGAATTAATTCGTTGTCTGCCAAATACCAATTCAAAACCTTTGTGTTCATAAGAAAGGTATAGATGTTCCAACCTGTCTAAATCACGGGTATTTTCGAAATCGTTCATGTCATATAGCAGGATTTCATATCGGTTGACATTCCCTGTGCTGGGGTCGGGAATCCTGATATTTTGTTCATGTAATTGAAAAACAAAAAAACCACTGAAACCAAAATGAAATCCCTTGTAAGAAGGGGAGGAGTAACCCAAACCGCCACCAAAAGCCAAAGTCGAGTAATCCAAAAGTAGACCTCGATTTTGGGTATTCATATAAAATGATCTGATATGCATTTCAGTTTCACCCTCTCTTAACCAGTCCCCCAGTGACTTACTTGAACTGATGGTGCTGTCCTTGTGTACATGTTTTTGTTGTGCATAAACTGAAGAGCCAAAGACGATAAAAATCATAAACAATAAATTTTTCACTCGAATAAGTTTTTCAAAGCTCATAATAGTATATAGGCTGGAAGTGTTTTTGTCATGATGCAAAAGTAAGTCTGACTTTTCGACCAAAAAGTAATTTAAGTCACAGATCATTGTTGTTAAGATGATTGTGTGACAAAATCACGATTGAGTAAATGTATGTTGTTATCTAAACTTGTAATTACCCTCCTCCATTTGAGAGAATGCATTGGTACCTAAGTCAACAGCAACCGAACGACCATCCAACGTAGGGTTCACAATCTTTTTCTCTTTCAGGTACTCAGAAACTGCATCATGTAAGCTGTAGTCTTGGATGCTCACCTCAGTAGCATCTTTGAGCCTACACATGGTAGATATTGGCTCCCCAGTTCGATTACAAGAAGCCATTTTATAGACTTTGTCTAATTCAAGCGGTTCACCCTGAATAGTAATTGCCATTATTCGGTTTCCTTTTTCTTTGGAACTGTCGAATTGCATCGTCAAACCTGAAAACCGAACCAACCAACCACCGAACCTTTCTTGATAATCTGTCGCAAAGACATTGTTAATTTCATTTTCCAACCAATCTTTCACTTGATGACCTGTTACTTTTCCGATTTTCATATGCTCATCAACAGGTAGCATCCGCCACAAATCCCCTTTGGTTATTGCTGCCTTTCCACTGGTATCAGGCACTATAGGTACGCCAAACCTAAACCCATTTGATGTTGCGAAATCTACTCCCGTTTTCCAAAGTAGAGCATCAGTTATAAAATTATCCATAGGGTTTTCTACTACTAAATATCTGTAGATAGGTTTTGAAGTAAATCCTAAGATAGTTTGCATTTCTTCTTCATAGGGTGCTAGTTCATGGTCTATAATCTCCTGAAGTGAAGTGTCCTCAGGATATTTTTCAGGTGAAACATCCAATAATTCATAATTGTATCCGATCATTTTTTTATCCTTAATTTCTAGATCAAGCTTTCCCAAAAAAGATCCAAATGCACCAGGTTCTACTACCTTGGTATATTTCCCTTCAATTGGTTTTCGGATACGTTCGTGTGTATCATTTCCCAAAATAAAATCAACACCTTTCACAGCAGGGTTGTCTGCCAGCAAAAGTTGCTTCGATATTCCCAAATGGGTGACCAAGAAAAGGATGTCGACCTTTTCTTCGTTTTTAACTTTTGTTACCAAAGATTTGAGGTTTTGCTCTACTGGGGTAAACTTCATACTCTTACTATACCCCGGGTTTTGTCTTTCTGGAATTTCGGGATCATTATAAGCGATGAATCCTATCCTTACCCCCTTGATTGTCTTGACCCAATAGGGAGGAAAGAGTGTAGATTGATCTTGCTCATCAAACATATTGGCAGCTATGACTTGCGTTTGGTAACTATTCATGATATTCAACATCACTTCTTTGCCATAGATTACTTCCCAGTTTCCAGGTATAAGCAAATCATAATTCATAGCTTTGACAATAGATGGGAAAATATTGCCTTTGGAACGAACACTCGCTCCACTACCTTGGATAAAATCCCCGCCATCAATCAATAAAGTTCCCATAGGGTTTTCTTTCTTTATTTCATCAACCATGCTTTTGATAGTTGCCAAACCACCAGCATTTCTGAATATAATGCTGTCATTTTCTACATAAAGTTCACTGTGAGGATTTAGGTATGCATGAATATCCGCTGTTTGCAATACAGTGATAATTTCAATATCAGTAGACTGATGTTCTTTGGTGTTTATTGTTGCTGACAATATTGCAATTATTGCGATAATTAGATTTTCCATAGTTTTCTTAAAGTATGATTGTGTTATATCCCTGTTCCTGTAATCCGAACATGTATGTCAAGCCATTTTCTACTTGTGGAATTTCAGGAGATATTTGACTTTTATTGATATTCAACTGTTTGATTGATAATCGGCAAATAATAATTTTGAGTCCCATATCACTTTGAGTCTGTATAATAAAATTTTGCAGGATTTTGTCCTTTGCTATATCCTTTACCAACTCACCGCAAGTCACAATTTGAAAATCAATGTTTGGAATTTTTTCTTTTAATTCTTTTGCTGTCTGAATGGCTGCCTTGAGGTGCTGAACTTTCATTACCATCATGGCATAGTCGCCACGCTTATTGATGGACTGTTCGTTTTTTTGTAATGAATCTGAATTTTGGGCCTGAACCTTAAAAGTCAAAGTGAATGCAAAAACAATCAATGTTATTTTTATGTAATGTTTCATATTTTTAGATATAAATATTGGTTTTAATTAAATCACATGTAATTAGATGTGATATTTGGATTCATTTTTTAACAAGGAATATGGTAATAGAGGTTATTTTAACCTATTTGGTATACACGCTGTAAACCTTTGGATTATTGATCATAAAAAATAGAAGACCACCAAAAAGAGCAATGTTTTTCCAAAGTGGTCCATGCCCGATACCACTTCCGGTTTGGATGGTGATGGTGATTGGGATCAGAATGAGAAATAATAGGGTTGCCGACCATCTATTGAATATTCCAAGCAATAAGCCTAATCCGCCTAGTATCAATCCATACCCTGAACTAAGAGCAAGAAAATAGCTGTTTCCAAATAAACTGGCAAACTCACCAAATGGGGCTGATTGGATACGTTCGACAACATTTGCAGGCGATACCAAATGGTGAGTGCCAGCGGTAATGAATATGCCACTCAGACATATGCGTAAAACAAGAACGGAAATACCGCTCACGACATAGTTTTTGTTCATTTTTTGATTTTTGAAATGATAAAGTACACTTAAACACAGCGTGTATTTATCAAATCAGAAATCGGCCGTGACGTAAGTATGGCGGGATTTTTTGATGAAATCCTAGAAATTTAAATTTGGAATATTTGGAAAATACCCCAGGTACAATTGGGAAAGAATCAAAAAGTGTAAGAAAGTTTCTTGATTTGGTTATCGATTTACTCTCTTCAGACTTTTGTTTTGAAGTTGGATTAAGTTGATAAAAGCTTTGACAGCTTGTTTTTGGATTTTGAGAAATAGAATGGCTGCTTTTTTCGACGAAAATACTTTTCACGTTCTTTTTAATAGAACAGGGTATTACCAGCAGAATGGTTAATACAGCTACTATATAAATGTTGTATTTGGATTGGCTTAGAACCATGATGACAAAATTATCCCAATAATATAAATTGATTGGTGACTAATGTCACAGGGTATTCAAAATTTGAAAATTGCTTTTAAGAAAGCTTAGATTACTCAGTTTTTTTTAAATTTTAGCTACTCTCGAATTTCTCTGTTCAGTTGTGATAGATTGATTTTAAGGTTTCTTCTTATAGTATGGTTATTAGTGTGGTATCGGGATGCTAATTTCTCACTAAGTATTTTTTATTTGTAGAAAAGGGGATGGAAGAATGGCTGTTTTTCGTAGTTGAAATGGAAAAGCTAAAGTCCAATCACAGCTGCAATTTTCGTGAACCATCCATTCTCAAATATTAATTAATGATTTTACGCTTCTACGTAAGTAGCTAATATTTCATATTTGGTTGCTTGCTTATATGCAATATCCAAGAGTATCTAAAATCAATAATTATCAGATCTAAGCTAATTTAGTTTTTTTTAATTTTGAGGCAGATTTCCGTATATCCATGTATTAATTCTAAACTTAACTTCCAAAAATGACTTGATTTCCAAAAACTAATTTAAAACTTCATTTTTTCACTGCTTAATTTAACTCACTTTAGTTCGTTTGAGTAAGCATTCAATAATGCCATTGAAAGCTTTTATCAGATAAATTCATGAATTAATTTGCAAAAAATGGGAAGGTTACAAACATTTATTCCTCTACAAACATTTTTGGTTTTTATTTTTATTGACATAAAAAATATCTAACTAGCTTTGGGGAATCATGAAAGTAGATAATTAATCCTGTGTAGTTTTTTATAAGGAATGAAGAAAGATCAAGTTACAATCACTGACTTAGCAAGAGAATTGAACGTTTCTCCATCTACTGTATCAAGGGCCTTGAACAACAGTCCTTTTATTAGTGAAGAAAGAAAGAAAGTGATTTTGGAGCTTGCAAAAAAAATGAACTACAGCCCAAATCAGCTAGCACTGAGTCTTCTGAATAAAAGGACAAAGATTCTTGGGGTTGTTGTTCCTGAAATTACCAGTTACTATTTTTCGACAGCCATCAATGGAATTCAAGATAAAGTGGGAAGTAGTGGCTACAAGTTGATGATCAGTCAGTCCAACGAATCTTTTGAAGAGGAAATCAGGTTGATGGAAGCGATGGCCCTAGTTAGGGTAGATGGATTTTTGATTTCCCCATCTTCGAATACGTTGAATTACGACCATTTTGAAAAAATTAAAGACTCAGGTTTTCCATTAGTAATTTTTGATAGGGATTGTGTAGGGCTTGAAGCTGACAAAGTGGTTGTAGATGATTACTCAGGTGCATTTCAAGCAGTAGAATATCTTATTCAAACAGGTTGCCAGCGAATTGCTCATATTACAGGTTCTACCAATCTTTCCACCACACAACATAGAAGAAAAGGATATTTGGATGCATTGCAAAATAACAATTTTCCAATTTTAGAGGACTTGATTGTGATTGGAGATGATTCTTCCTCGGAAAGTGGTGTTGCTTGCATGCAAAAACTTTTGGATCTTCGGCAGATTCCAGATGCAGTTTTTTGTTACAATGATGCCATTGCCATTGGTGCAATGTCGGTGATTCGGGAAAGAGGAATCGAAATCCCTGATCAAATCTCTCTGGTAGGATTCGACGATGAACCCTATAGCTCATACTTCAAGCCATCACTTACATCGGTTTGGCAACCCATCTACGATCTTGGTCTTTTATCTGCAAAAATCCTTTTAGACAACCTTGAAATGGAAAAAGAGAATCCCAACTACCGCTTTGAAGTCCTCAAACCAGAATTGGTAATCAGAGAGTCTTCAAGGAAAATTATTTGATAAGAAAAGTGAAGTTCTAGAACTGAGATTTGAGACAAGTAAGATGTAATACGAGATGAAAACCACGAAGTGCCTATACCCTGCCAATAACTATCGGCACGGGAGGTTAAACTTTAAATAGCCCAGGGTCGCTACCCGGGGATTAATGATGATCCAGAAAACACAACCCCGAAGGGGTTAAACCTTCAATAACCCCGTATGAAATGCGGGGAATAACGAGGATGATTAAGAGCAACAACCCCGAAGCGGGTTGAACTCTACTATTTGTAAGAAAAAGTGTCAAGTAATTTCAGGACGGAACACTTTCAATTTTTTGCAAGAAACTCCACTTTCAATTTTTTGCAAGAAACTCCACTTGCAATAGCGAACCTATCACCTTCCTTTCCAATTTTCCAATATTCATAATATAATACTTAATTTATAGGAAATAAACTTTTGTTTATGCAAACCTTTGCATGATACTATTTGGTTGTAACCTTTCTTTTTCGCGGATTTTCATGTTGTATTGTAACACAAATTCCACCCAAAATAATGAAAGTCATTACTCAAGATTTATTCAACGATTGCTATGGCAAATATGCTTTGGCTGCCATCAATGTTTTTACGATGGAGCAGGTTTTGGCGGTTTTTGAAGCAGCTGAAAAAGCGGAATCTCCTGTGATCATTCAGACCACTCCCGTCGCTAGAGAATATGCTGGTGCGGAAATGATCCTTTCTATGATAGCAATTGCCTCTGGGATGTTTCCAAAAGTAGTTTATTCCCTACACTTAGACCATGGAAACGAAGCGCACATTGAAGCTTCCCTTGATTCTGGGGAGTATTCTTCCGTTATGATCGATGCCTCCCACGATATTTTTTCAATAAATGTCAGAAGAACTTCCGAAGTGGTTTCAAAAGCCCATGCAATGGGTATTCCTGTGGAAGCGGAGTTGGGTGTGCTCAGTGGGATAGAGGATGATATGGAGATAGAGGATTCTCTTGCCAAATATACCAAGCCGGAAGAAGTGTTGGATTTTGTGGCCAAGACAAAATGTGACAGCTTGGCCATAGCAGTAGGTACTAGTCACGGAGCTTATAAATTTTCAGGAAATCAAGGGATTCGCTTCGATATTTTAGAAAAAATACAATCACTACTACCAAGATTTCCTTTGGTTCTGCATGGAGGTTCATCTGTCAATCAAAATGAAGTACAGAGGATCAACAAATTCGGTGGCAATATCAAAACTGGAAGCAGGGGAGTTTCTGACGAAGAAATAAAACAAGCAATCCGGCTTGGGGTGTGCAAAGTGAACATTGCTACAGACCTCAGGGTACTTTGGACTGGTGTTCATAGGGAATTTTTCCACCAAAAGCCTGATTTATTTGATCCCATTATTCCAGGTAAAATTTACAGAAATGAATTGATTGAGTCGGTTTTAAGGAAGTTTGATCTGCTGGGTTCCACAGGAAAAGCAAAGAATTTCAATTGAAACCGAAAATCCAGAAATATTAACAATATACCCAATGAAAAGAGACGAGAAATACCCACTGTTGTCAAAACCCATAGCGACCCAAGGAATCTATCAAAAGATTGCCAAGGAGGATGGAAATTGGGAGTTTTTGAACTTTGAAGCCCGATTGATGAAAAAGGCTGAAGTTTGGAAAGGTTTTACAGGGGAAAATGAATACGCGATTGTTCTACTTTCAGGGGATTTCAGTGTAGATTCTGACAAAGGTTCATGGCAGACGGAAAACGGTAGAAAAGATGTTTTTTCTGGAATAGCCCATACACTTTATCTTCCTCGAAACACACATTTCGAATTGAAAGCCGATTCTGATTTTCTTGATATTGCTTATGGATGGTGTGAGACTGATAGGGATTTTTCACCTTATTTCAAAACCCCCGAAATGGTTCAAATCGAAATCAGGGGTGGCGATAATGCCACCAGACAGATCAATGACCTTTTGGGGCCTGGTGCGCCATGTCATCGACTAGTAGCGGTAGAAGTTTATACACCTTCAGGGAATTGGAGTTCTTTCCCAGCACACAAACACGACGAAAGGATTCTTGATAAGGATGGGAACTTGTTGGAAGCAAGGTTGGAAGAAACTTATTTCTATAAGATTGACAAGCCCCAAGGCTATGCAATTCAGCAGATTTATACCCAAGATAGAAGTTTGGACGAGATCGCTGTAGCTAAAAATAATGACGTTGTGTTGGTCCCAAAAGGTTACCATCCGGTTGTAGCTGGACACGGTTACAATGTTTATTATCTGAATTTCCTTACAGGCAGTGATCAGTCGCTTGCCAATACACCAGATCGAGACCATACTTGGATCTTTGATTCATGGAAAGGTAAGGATGCTAGAATCCCAATGGTCACTGCTGAAATGAACGGTAAAAATGGATAAGCAAAAAGATGTACTAACAATCGGTCGCTCTTCTATTGACCTTTACAGCCAACAGGTAGGGGCTGATTTTGTAGATATCAAAGGCTTTGATGCTTTTGTTGGTGGTTCACCCTTGAATATTGCTACTGGATGCTCCAGGTTGGGGTTGACTTGTTCTTTGTTTACTGGCGTTGGGCAGGATAAGGTAGGGGATTTTATTTTGAATTTTTTGGAAAAGGAAAAGATAGACACCAGTCACGTACCGAGGATTCCAGGTGCCAGAAGCAGTGCTGTAGTATTGGGGATTCAGCCACCTGATAGGTTTCCATTGGTCTACTACAGAGATAATTGTGCAGATATTCAAATCACTATCGATCATGCTTTGCAAATAGCTTTTGAAGACTACAGATTGGTGGAAATCTCAGCTACCGCTTTGAGTAAAGAACCGAGTAAGTCAACAGTTTTTTTCTCTGTAGAAAAGGCTTATTCTGAAAATGTTCCTGTGGTTTTGGATATTGACTTCAGGGCAGATCAATGGCATGATGTGAGAGCATTTGGGCTCAATGTCAGGGCAATTTTGCCAAAAGTGAAAATTGCAATTGGAACTGAAGAGGAGATTTTGGCTGCCATGCTCAAAGACCAAAGCCAGATCACGATCGAGCATCAACAGATTTCCGCACCAAAAATCACCGGGGATGTCAATCAAGCTATTAAATCCATATTAGAGACAGGGGTAGAAGTCCTCTTGGTCAAAAGAGGTGCTCAGGGAGTGACGGTATATACTTCAAAAGGTGAAATAATAGAAGTTCCTGGATTCCCAGTTGAGCCACTTAATGTCCTTGGAGCAGGGGATGCCTTTGCCTCAGGATTTATCTATGGTTATTTGCAAGGATGGTCTTTGTACAAAGCATGTAGGATGGGAAATGCTAGTGGAGCTCAAGTAGTGCTGCAATCAGGTTGTGCCAACTTTATGCCCACTTTGGATGAATCTATGGACTTTATAAAGTCCCATGGAGGTTTTTGAAAAATAACTCTATCTAACCAACTGAAGAAAATATCAATGAACACAATAAAACTAACGGTAGCCCAAGCTTTGATCAGATTTCTTACGATGCAAAAAGTGGAAAGGGATGGTGTCGTACAACCATTTTTCGCTGGTTGTTTTGGAATATTTGGTCATGGAAATGTTGGCGGAATTGGACAGGCTTTGCACCAAATGCCTGATTTCAAATACTACCAAAGCAGAAATGAACAAGCAATGGTACACACTGCTGCTGCTTTTGCCAAAATGAAAAATAGACTTTCAACATTTGCTTGCACTTCTTCCATTGGGCCAGGTGCTACAAATATGCTTACCGCTGCTGCTGGAGCTACCATCAATAGGATTCCTGTGCTACTATTACCTGGGGATATATTTTCAACAAGAAAAGTCGATCCGGTTTTGCAACAGTTGGAAGCTTCCTATACACAAGATATATCGGTTAATGATTGCTTCAAACCAATTTCAAAGTACTGGGATAGAATCAATAGGCCTGAACAATTGATCAATTCTCTGCCAGCAGCAATGCGGGTTCTTACATCTCAGGATGAAACAGGTGCAGTTACGATCTGCCTTCCTCAAGATGTTCAGGCAGAATCTTTTGATTTTCCAGAGTCGTTTTTTGAAGAAAAAATATGGTATATCCCAAGGCCAGTTCCTGAATTTGAGCTATTGAAGCGTGCTGCTGAACTGATCCGGAATTCCAAAAAACCGATGATCATCGCGGGAGGTGGAGTAATCTACAGTGAGGCAACAGAAGAATTAAAAAGTTTCATTGAGCAAACAGGAATACCTGTGGGGGAGACTTTTGCTGGAAAAGGTGCTTTACCTTTTGATCATCCTTTGAATTTGGGGGCTACAGGTGCTACGGGAACTGAAGGTGCCAACTTACATAGCACAGAAGCTGACTTGATCATTGGTATAGGAACTAGGTACAGTGATTTTACGACAGCTTCCAAAACAGCTTTCCAAAACAAGGAAGTCAAATTTATCAATATCAATATCGCTGCTTTTGATGCATTCAAGCATGGTGCATTGTCTCTGACAGGGGATGCACGAGCCACTCTTGAAGCACTTTCAAAGCTTTTGGAAAGCTTTGAAACAGATATTTCTTATAGAAACAAAGCTGAGGAATTCAATATTAGTTGGGATGAAAAAGTAAGCGAGGCTTATCTACCAAATTCCGAGGGTTTGATGTATCAATCTGAAGTCATAGGAGCAGTAAATGATTTCTCTGATCCCAAAGACGTAGTTCTATGTGCTGCGGGAAGCTTACCTGGCGATCTTCATAAGCTTTGGAGAACGCGTGATCCCAAAGGTTTTCACCTTGAATATGGTTTTTCTTGTATGGGTTATGAAATAGCGGGAGGTCTTGGTGCAAAGATGGCTTGCCCAGAGCGGGAGATATATGTGATGGTAGGAGACGGAAGCTACTTGATGATGGGAACAGAAATCGTCACTTCCATTCAGGAAGGCTACAAGCTGACGATTATTTTGATCAATAACAATGGCTATGCAAGTATTGGAGGCTTATCAAAATCACTTGGAACAGAAGGTTTTGGCACTTCCTATCAATATAGAAATCCTGAATCAGAACAGCTTGACGGTGGCTTTTTGCCAGTTGATTTGGCAGAAAATGTCCGAAGCTTGGGAGCAGAATTAATTAAAGCTGAGAACATTCATAGCCTCAAGGACGCTTTGAAGCAAGCCAAAGAATATAGCAAGACAACTGTGATCTATGTAGAAACCAAACCCGAAAGAAAACTTGCTGGATACGGACATGCCTGGTGGGAAGTGCCAGTGTCGGAAGTTTCTGAAATAGATTCTGTGAAAGTTGCCTTTGGCAAAATGAAGGAAAACCAAAAGAAGCAGAGATATTTTAATTGATCTGATCAAAATACCCTTAACAAACTAACCCAAAAAATCATCCAATGGTACTTACCATCGTCAGTTTTGTAGGCTTTACCCTTTTTGTGGCTTTTTATTCTTGGTACAAAACCAGGAATGAAAATCTATCAACACAGGAAGGATATTTTCTAGGTGGAAAAAGCCTTACCGGAGTAGTCATAGCTGGATCTATGATCATGACTAATATTTCCACCGAACATTTGGTTGGGATGAATGGGTCTTCTTATAAAAATGGTTTTATCATCGTTGCTTGGGAAGTGACTTCTGCTTTGGCTTTGATTTTGGCTGCCTTGTATTTTGTGCCGAAATATCTCAAGATGGGACTTATCACGATTCCCCAATATTTGGAAGAGCGATTTGATGCTTCCACCAGGTCTCTGGTTGCATTTTTTCTTCTGGTTTCATTTGCTGTCACATTATTGCCGATTGTTCTTTATACAGGGGCAATTAACCTTGAAAGTCTCTTCGAAATCTCAGAATTATTGGGAGTGAGTCATCAGGAAGGAATTTGGATCACAGTTTTGTTTGTAGGTGTTTTAGGGTCTATCTACGCAATTTTTGGGGGGCTCAAGGCAGTTGCTGTTTCAGATACAATCAACGGCTATGGTCTTTTGCTAGGGGGGATTTTGATACCCCTGATTGCCTTGGTCTTTATCGGGGAAGGGAATCCTGTAGATGGTATTGTAAAAGTTTTTGAACATTCACCGGAAAAGTTCAGCGTAATTGGGGATTCTGACTCTGTATTGCCTTTTGAAACATTATTCACAGGTTTGATCATCAATCAGATTTATTTCTGGTGTATGAATCAAACGATTTTACAGCGTGCTTTGGGTGCAAAAAGCTTAGAAGAAGCCCAAAAAGGACTATTGCTAACGGGAGCTCTGAAGTTATTTGTTCCATTCATTATCGTTTTGCCAGGGGTTATTGGGTTTTATTATTTCGGCGATTCTTTGATGGACAATCAAGATCTAGTTTATCCTGCATTGGTCAAGAAAGTCCTTCCAGTTGGTTTTACAGGAATCTTTGCAGCAGTTTTGATGGGGGCTGTTTTGAGCACTTTCAATAGTGTTTTGAATAGTGCTTCGACCATTTTCAGCATAGATATATACAAGAGGATTATTTTTCCAAAAGTTTCAGATAAGAACTTAGTTAGGGCAGGGAAGGTGTCTGCCACAGTACTCGCTGCCATAGCAATTGTGGCAGCTCCGATGGTTTCCAATGCCCCTGAAGGATTGTTTCAGTTACTGCAACAGCTCAATGGGATTTTCTTTATACCGATTGCATCGATCATGTTGGCGGGCTTTCTGACCAAAAAAGTGACTGCTTTAGCTGCAAAAGTTGCCTTAGTCATTGGTTTGGCTTTCTATATCATGGTCACTTTTGTTTTGAAGTCAGATATTCATTTTGTGCATGTGTGGGGGATAGAGTTTTTGCTCAATTGTACTATCATGTTTGTGATATCCTACCTGATCCCTTCACCAAAAATTATTGTGAAAAAATACCCTCTTGGAAACTTCAAAATGCAAGGGTGGAAATATGCAGGATTGGTGTCTTCCATTTTGGTGATCATTACCATTGCTGTCTATATCATATTTGGTTCAATTTAAATTTTAAAAAATAGAATGGAAAAACTTAAAAACTATATCAATGGCCGATGGGTAGAGAGTGCAGCCGATCAGTCCTCTTCTGTCGTCAATCCCGCTACTCAGGAAGTCTTAGGGCAAGTTCCTTTGGGAATAGGTACAGCAAAGGATTTGGACGAAGCTGTAAAACACGCCAATGAGGCTTATTTGGAATGGAGAAATGTACCTGTCATGCAGCGGGTTCAGCCACTATACAAGCTTAAGGCGCTTTTGGAGCAAAATCAAGAAGAAATTTCAAAAATCATAACCTTGGAATGTGGTAAGACGATTGTTGAATCCAGGGCCGAATTGCAGCGTGCTATAGAAAATGTGGAGACAGCATGTGCTACACCAACTTTGATTCAAAGTGAGTTTTCGGAAAACATAGCTAGGGGTGTGGATGAATTTATGATTCGGCAGCCTTTGGGGGTTTGCGTTTGTATCGCACCTTTCAATTTCCCCGGCATGATTCCTTTTTGGTTTTTGCCTTATGCAATTGCTTGTGGCAATTCTTTTATTCTCAAGCCTTCCGAAAAGGTTCCCTTGACTATGATAAAGGTTTTTGAATTGATGGATAATATCGGGCTTCCAGACGGGTTAGTAAACCTTGTCCATGGTGGCAAGGAGACAGTAGATGCGATGTTGGAGCATCCCAAAGTAAAGGCTGTGAGTTTTGTCGGTTCTACGAATATAGCCAGATACATTTACAGCAAAGGAGCCGCCAATGGTAAGCGTGTCCAAGCTCAGGGAGGAGCAAAAAATCCTGTAGTCATCATGCCTGATGCAGACTTGGATGTAACAGCAAATATCATTGCCGATAGTGTATATGGATGTGCTGGACAAAGATGCCTTGCAGCATCAAACATTATTACTGTCGGAGATGACAAAGGAAAAATCAAGGAAAGCCTTTATGAAGCTGCCAAGAAAAAAGTCACTGGCTTTGGCTTGGATGAGGCAGTAGAGATGGGACCTGTCATTTCTTCTCAAAGCAAATCAAGGGTCGAAATGTTGATAGAACAAGGGATTGGAGAAGGGGCGAATTTACTCTTAGATGGACGGGGATATCAGGTTTCAGGATATCAAAAAGGAAACTTTATAGCCCCTACTATTCTGGAAGGTCTTCCTCTTGGAGGGGAGTTGGTGAAGACCGAGATTTTTGGCCCTGTGATGAGCCTATTGTCGATGAAGAATATTGAACAAGCTATTTCCTTTATCAATTCAAACAATTATGGAAATATGGCATGTCTCTTTACAAGCAGTGGTGCGAGTGCTAGGAAATTCAGGAATGAAGCAGATGCGGGCAATATAGGAATCAATATTGGTGTAGCTGCACCAATGGCACAATTCCCTTTTAGTGGATGGAATGATAGTTTTTTTGGGGATTTACATGGTCAGGGAAGACATGGGATTGAGTTTTTTACTCAGACAAAAGTAGTTATAGAACGTTGGCCTCGTGAGTGGACTAGAAAATTCTAAACATTTATATAACATGATAAAAGTAGCAAATGCCCCGTGTTCATGGGGAGCTTTGGAATTTGACCTTGAAGGACAATCCAAAGGATATGCAGAAGTTTTGACAGAAATGAAGACTTCGGGATATGTCGGTACTGAGCTAGGAGATTGGGGTTTTATGCCTACAGACCCTCAGGAGCTCCAAAAAGTCATTTCTGAAAAAGGATTTTGGATACCAGGGGCTTTTGTTCCAGTAGCATTGGCCAAGGAAGAAGCGCACTCGGGAGGTGTCGAAAAGGCATTACAGGTGGCAAAACTATTGGTAGAAGCAGGTTTTGAAGATGCATTTATTGTCTTGGCGGATGAAAACGGCTCTATTCCAAGTCGAACTCAAAATGCAGGTAGAATAGAAGAAGAGATGGGATTGAGCACAGAAGAGTGGTCGGTATTTGCCAAAGGTGCGAATAGAATTGCAAAAGAAGTGAAGGAAAAATATGGTTTGAGGACTGTTTTCCATCACCACTGCGCAGGCTATGTAGAGACAGAAGAAGAGATAGACTTGTTGATGGAAATGACCGATCCTGATTTGTTGGGGCTTTGTTTGGATATGGGACATTGCATGTTTGGAGGAGGAGATCCAGTTCGTGTACTCAAAAACCACTACAAAAGGATATGGCATGTGCATTTCAAAGATTATGATCCTAAAATTGGAGAGAAGAGTAGTTTAAAACAGTGGGATTACTTTGAATCTGTAAAGCAGGGGGTTTTCTGTAAGTTGGGAGAAGGTGCTGTTGATTTTGCTACTATCATAGAAATGCTTCAAAATAATGGATATGCAGGCTGGATTGTAGTGGAGCAAGATGTCTTACCTGGGATGGGTAGTCCTTTGCTTTGCGCGGAACACAATCGGAAATATCTCCAAAATCTAGGTCTATAAAGTACACAACCCCCTTGGTCTGTGTCCTTATAGACCAAGGTGCTGTCCTCATAGACCAAAGTTGTGTCCCCTCAGACCAATGTTAGTGACACCAAATACCAAAGTAAGTGTCTTCACAAACCAAATTTAAGTCTCAATAAATCATTAAAGTCAAAAAAGTCATGAAAAATATAAAAGTAGGAGTGATCGGAATGGGAAGGATTGGAAAGATTCATTTCGATAACCTCAAAAATCAAATCGAGCATGTAGAAGTGCTGGCAATCTCAGATCCTTTTTTTACAAAAAATGTAGGTGTTCCCAATATTAGTTCTGAAGAATTAATTCAGCACAAGGATATTGAAGCTGTGATTATTTGTTCTCCTACGGATACACATGCTGACTATATCTCTTTATGTGCCAAAGCGGGTAAGCATGTGTTTTGTGAAAAACCACATGATTTGTCTATCACCAGGGTTTTGGAAACATTGCAGGAAGTAAGAGATTCAGAAGTGAAACTTATGTTGGGCTTTAATAGAAGATTTGATCCAAATTTCCAAAAAATAAGGTCATTGGTTCAGGCAGGTGAAATTGGAGATGTGCATCTGCTAAAGATTACAAGTAGAGATCCTGCGCCACCTTCTTTAGAATACTTAAAAAGTTCTGGAGGAATGTTTTTGGACATGACTATTCATGATTTTGATATGGCAAGATTTATCATGGGAAAAGAAGTGGTTGAGGTATTTGCAGTTGCAGGAGCTTTTGTCTCGGAAGATGTCGTGTTGGCTGGAGATGTCGATACAGCTGTGATTACATTGAAGTATGAAGATGGTACGATGGCAGTGATAGACAACAGTCGCAAGGCTATCTACGGGTACGATCAAAGGCTGGAGATTTTTGGGTCTAAGGGAATGGCAAAAGTCGATAACAATAAACCTGATACACATATTCTTTACAATCAAAATGGAGCGCATGGAGCATTGCCTTTGAATTTCTTTATGGAAAGATATACCATGTCTTACAAGGTAGAAATGCAAAAATTTGTCGATGCCCTATTGGATGATCAGCCATTTCCGATCTCAGGTGTTGACGGGCTCAAAGCAATGTTGATCGCACTTGCTGCCCAGCAGTCAGTTATAAAAAACAAGCCTATTACAATTAGGGAAATTTCGGAAGAAAAAGTAGGTGCTGAATATTCTGAGCAAATTATTGTCAAGTAATGCTGTTTTTGAAAGTAAATATATTAGGAATAAGTGTCATGCAAACCTTTGCATAAATCGGGTTTGTTACAGATGAAAATTGTTGTTAATATAGCATAGGCATTAGCCAATATAGATGGTATATATAAAAGGAGAAAGGTAGAAATAGATGTCTTAATGGTTGAGATTTAGATTGTGATAGAGTTACTCTTTTAAGTCTCAAAGTAAAATGAAAAAATAGCCCAAAAACCTAATTATTATAGTTTAGTCTCCCGAAAAATTAAGCAAAATAATTTATAACTAACTATACGGTTGATTTAGAGAAAAATCAATCAATGGAAGATTACTGCCTAAACCCTAAAGAAAAAATTCGTGAACGACTCTAAAACTTAAAATTAGTTTTTCTGGATTCATGATTTGAACTAAGAATCGACAATTACAATAAACCAAATCAAAATGAAAAAAACCCTTACCAAATTAAATCGGATAGCAAATTTCGAGATGAAATTTCGACTATTTCCAAATCTCACATTACTTTATCTCATCTGTAGTTTTCTATTGCTTAGCGCAATGTCTGTTTATGCACAGAGCTCTACCGTTACAGGTGTGGTAATATCCGGTGAGGATAATCTGCCTTTTCCAGGAGTGACTGTGATGGTAAAAGGAACATCCAATGGAGCTGTTACGGATATGGATGGGGCTTTCTCGATCAATGTCGCAGATGCATCAAATGCTACTTTGGTATTCTCTTTTATAGGGTTTACAACACAAGAAGTAGCTTTGAACAACAGAAGTTTTATAGAGGTGACTATAGAGCCTGATGTCTCCCAGCTTGATGAGGTGGTGGTAATCGGCTATGGAGAAAGTAAAAGGAGAGACCTTACAGGCGCTGTAGGTTCTATGAACTCTGACAATATCAAAGAAACCAACAAGGTAAATGCTTTTCAAGCTTTGCAGGGTCAAGTTGCTGGTGTGAATATCCAAGCTGCTGATAATAAACCAGGAGGAGGTTTCAATGTTAGGATTCGGGGAGCGAATACGATCAATGCGAACGAAACAGTAGATCAAGGTGGATTTAGTGCAGGTCAAAACCCCTTATTCATTGTAGATGGGATTTTTGTAAATGACATTTCTTTCTTGAATCCATCAGACATTGAACGAATGGATGTCCTCAAAGATGCTTCTGCTACAGCTATTTACGGCTCTCGTGGGAGTAATGGGGTAGTTATAATTGAAACAAGAAAAGGAGCAAAAGGCAAACTTACTGTACAATATGATAACTATATTGGTGTAAGACAGGCATACAACGTTCCAGAAATGTTTCAGGGGGAGGAGTTTGTTCAATATTTTAAAGATGCTGTTGTAGGAAATCAGTGGGCTGGAGGAAACAGGGATTTTACTGTAAGTGATGTTGACTTGAGTGATTTTATGAGGCCAAATGAACTTGCAAATATAGAAGCAGGTAGATTTACAAATTGGCTAGATTTAGTGACTACCACTGGTGCGCAACAAAATCACACAGTAAATCTTAGTGGAGGAAATGATAATTCCATCTATGGATTTGGTATGGCATATACCAAAGATCAAGGTACTTTCGCGGGTGAAGATTTTGAAAGATTCAATCTAAGAGCTAATGTCAACACGAATTTATCAAAGCATGTATCCCTTGGATTTAGTAATTATGCTTCTTTTGCAATTAGGAATGAAGGCAGTAGAGAAGGTTTAAGGAGTGCTTACAGATTAAGACCAACAGGCTCTCCTTTTGAAGAGAATGGCGAACCTAAATTTTTCCCAATAGAAGGAGAAACATTTATCACGAATCCATTATTTGAACCTGAGTCAATGACCATGGAGACTAGGACGCTCAATTATTTGAGTAATCTTTCCCTTTCTGTAAGTCCAATAAAAAACTTAAAATTTACCTCAAATTTTTCTCCAAATATAGAATTTATGAGATTCGGAGAATACAGGGGTAGGTTCAATAAATCTACCAATGGCATCATCCAAAATACAAGAGCTGACGTCACTAACGGAAATAGGATTTCATATACATGGGATAATATCATCAATTACAATACTCAATTTGGTAAGGATCATGTGTTCAATGCTACCTTCGTCTATTCCATGTTTTCTGATAGATACGAAAATTACAGAATGCAAAGAAGAGGATATTCTACAGATCAATTTTTATTCTACAATATGCAAGCTGGTCCAGATATTCGTGATGTCACCAGTGGATTGTCGAAACAAACACTTGAGTCTTACACTGCCAGGGTAAATTATAATTTGAAAGATAAATACTTGTTAACATTGACAGGGAGATATGATGGTGCGTCCATTCTTGCAGATGGCAATAAATGGGCATTTTTCCCTTCTGCGGCTATTGGTTGGAGGATTTCTGATGAGTCATTTATGAAAGGACAGTCACTAGTGGAAGATCTTAAGATGAGACTTAGTTATGGTGAAACAGGCAATAATGGTTCTGGTGGAGGTCTGGGTCCTTTATTAGCTCAATCACTTGTAAACAATTCCAATTTCGTCAATTTGGGTGACCAACCTGTTCAGTCTGCTTTTATGACCAGTCTTATCAATAGAGACTTGACTTGGGAAAGGACAAAAGAGTTTAACTTAGGTCTTGATTTTGGGTTTTTCAAAAATAGGTTGTATGGTTCTTTGGATTTGTATGAAAGACAAAATACGGGGATCATATTTTTCAGACCTACCCCAATTTTGACTGGCTACACTGGTGTTTATGAAAATATTGGTAATGCAACTAACAGAGGTATAGAATTAACTCTAAACTCAGTGAATTTTGATAACGGAAATTTCAAATGGAGTTCCTCACTCAACTTTGCCAGCAATAGAAATAGGATTACCAAACTCACTGGTCAAACGGACGAGATTTTGTTTGGTGTACAGGCAGGTTCTTATATTCACAGAGTAGGGGAATCCATAGGGTCTATCTATACTTGGGTTTTCGATGGGATTTGGCAACTCGATGAGTTGGAGCAAGCTCAAGCTTTTGGACAGCTTCCTGGTCAAGTGAAAGTAAAAGACATCAATAATGACGGTGTGATAGATGCAGATGATAGAGATGTCATAGGAAATAATCTCCCAAAATGGACAGGAGGAATCTCCAATACTTTCAACTACAGGAATTTCGACTTTACTTTCTTTGTCCATACCCTACAAGGGGCCAAATCAGCAAGTTATTTCCATATTTCGCATTCGGGTTATTACAATGTATTGGCCAGATTCAATAGCTTGAAAACTAACTATTGGACTCCTGACAACCCCTCCAATGAATGGCACCAGCCTAGCAATGATGGACCATTTGCAGAACCATTGGTTTATAGAGATGTGTCTTTTGTCAAAGTTGGTTACATTACACTTGGCTATAATTTTGGAAAATCGATTATTGACCCTTTGAAAGTGAGTAGTCTAAGAGTGTATTTTACTGCCCAAAATCCATTCACATTCACTTCATATGATGGTTGGGATCCAGAAACTGCTGCTAGAAACAGCTGGGGATCTGCCAATCTTTCTAGAATCTTGATGGGTGGAATTAATGTCAAATTTTAATTGAATTAAAGATGAAAACTATATATAAAAATTTCAATTTGCTTTGCATCGCTTTGCTTTCCTTTGCGGTGCTAGGATGTAGTGATTTTCTTGAAGAAGAAAATAAGTCTAGGGAAACGGATATTGTGGCAAGTTCAAACCCTGCTTTTTTTGACCAATTGGTAGCAGAGGTTTACAACCGGATGCGGGCAGTAACTTCTTCATATGATCTGGATTTTTTGGGAACGGATATTTTCACTAGGGGCGATATCATCGCAGGGATAAACGAAATAAACGATTATGTGAATCTAAGACCGGTCAATGGATCAGTGTCCAATCAGTGGTTTGTCAATTATAGAGTAATTGCCGCTTCCAATGCAGCAATCGATAGATCTAATGAGATTATGGGCCTAACTGATGCTGCAAAGCAAATCGGACTTGCGGAAGCAAAATTCTTTAGGGCTTATGCATACTTTAACTTGGTAGAACATTTTGGAGGAGTACCTTTGGTCTTGAATGAATTGAGAACTTCGACTGTAGATTTCACCAGGAATACAGAAGCAGAGGTTTACAATCAGATTGTTTTAGATTTGACAGATGCTTTGAACGGCGCTCCTGAAACTCCCACTGTATATGGTAGGGTTTCCAAAAACGCGGTAAGACACCTTTATTCCAAAGTTTTGCTGACAAGAGGCTACAAGGATTTTGGTTCTTCTGAAGACTTCACCCAAGCAGCATCTTTGGCTGAAACGGTAATTGCTGCCCATCCATTAGTTAATAACTATTCTACGCTTGTTTCAAAAGAAAATCAAAGAAACAGTGAGGTTGTGTTTTCGATCCTTTACGGTTCCAATCCAGTCTCAAGGGGCGTGGGAAACAGCAGACATTTGTTGTTCAAATTTGTCTATGATGTGTATCCGGGGCAAACGAGATCTACCTTGTACCATCGAGGTCTTGGGCCAGCTCCGACACCATATTTCTTTAGCCTGTTTCAGGAAAATGACCAAAGAGAAGCAGCCACCGTTAGGAGGTTGTTATTGGCAGAGGTAAGCAATGCTTCAGCGGGTATCGTATCAGGAGATACTTCTGTGTTTTTCCCCAAATCTGCATGGAGTGCTAGTATGATCGAAAGCAAGCCTTATGTGGTTGTGAACCCTTCAAACTATTTTATTCCAAATGGATTTACACAAGTTCAGTATCCTATGTTCAAGAAATTTGATGACCCAGGTGTACCTTATACCAATCCCGGAATCAATCCTGACGGTGAAAGAGACGCTATAATCATGAGATCAGGTGAAACAAGACTTTTGGCTGCTGAAGCATATTTACAGCTAAACAATGCTGCCAAAGCTGCAGAACACTTGAATGCAATTAGATTACGAGCAGGGCTCATTCAGCCAATTACCCCTGCTCAAGTTACAATTGATTTGATCTTGGACGAAAGTGCAAAAGAGCTTGCTGGGGAAGTAAGTCGCTGGATGGATCTCAAAAGAACAGGCAGATTGATTGAAAGAGTGCTTGCACATAATCCCCACGCAGCACTGAACAATGCCATCAGACCATTTCACCTTCTTAGGCCTATACCTCAAAGCGAAATAGATGTGACTGGTGGTGTCTTGGAACAAAACCCTCAATACAATTAATTTAAGTTTTGAGTTTTGAGTTTGGGAAAAATGTGAATTTATTCTGTGTTTGGGATCTTATCTAAATGCGGGATAAATTCACTTTATCTAATTTGAGTATCCGAAATGTGGCACATCGGGTTACATGTGGTCTTGATTATTACGGACATTTGTCACCAGCTTGAACGCCTGAGACGTAGACAACAGCCCATACTTCTGCGCTGTGACGTAGTCAACAGGACTTGAATTCGTTTATCTAATAATCTATTGTTTGGCTTTATGCAAGAAAGTGGCTAGCCATTTTATCTAATTTAAACAACGCATGCATTTCAAAAGAAAAAAAGTAAGTTTCGCTAGAATTATCAAATATAACTATTTGAAATACAAATTAATAACTCTTTTTGTCTCCTTGGGTTTTGTCAGTGGATCATTGGCTCAAAATGAAAATCTAAGCAGCAAATTATCTCCAGATGCACTCAACTTTATCGTCTTGGGTGATTGGGGAAGGTATGGAGATGATCATCAGCTACAAGTGGCACAGCAACTTGCAAAAACCTCAAAGGAAATCCATGCCCAGTTTTTTATCAGTGTAGGGGATAATTTTTATCCCAAAGGAGTGGCGAGTATTCATGATGCACATTGGCATTATTCCTTTGAAGATATTTATAAGGATTTTGCACATCAAAAAGAGTGGTATGGAATCTTGGGAAACCATGATTATATGGGGAATCCAGATGCACAAGTAGAATACACCAACATCAGTAGGCGTTGGGTAATGCCGGGTAGATATTATACCAAAGATTTCAAACTCAAAGGTCAAGATGAACTACTCCAGATTACCTTTATCGATACCAATCCACTGATTCCTGAGTTTTACAACAACAAGGAGTATGGGCCAAATGTCATGACACAAGACACGGTTGCCCAGATAGGATGGTTGAAAGAAACAATATCAAGAGATGATAAAGCTTGGAAATTGGTAGTCGGACACCACCCGATGTTTACTGGTAGTGAAAAAAGAAGGGAAGGTTATGATACACGGTCAATCAGGAGTAGTTTGAGAGGAATATTGGAATCCCACAAAGTAGATGCTTACATAGCTGGTCATGATCATAGTTTGCAACATTTGTTGCCAGAAGGTGGCATGCATCATTTTGTATCTGGATCGGCTTCGGAAGCCACAGAAGTTGGGATGCTTCCATTTACCAAATTTGCTGCACAAGCTTTTGGTTTCTTGGTCTTTTCCGTTACTTCCCAAAAAATACAGGTTTTTGCTATTTCCCATTCAGGTGAGGTTCTATATGATACCACAATCGTTAGATAAAATTTTGTTTTATACAGAATGATACCATTAGTATTATATTTTCCTACTTCCGGATTTATTTTGATAATGGTTGATATTAGATATTTGTAGATATTGATCAAATGCCAAAATTTATACTAGTACTTGAGTTTGCTGGAAATGAAGTGGGTAATCCAATAAAATTTAATCAGAAATGAAAAAGATCTCGAGAAAAACATTTATCAAACAATCGGCTAGTTTGGGCTTAATGACCGCAATGATACCGTTCACAGCGCATGTATGGGCAGTGGGATCAAAAAACGGCTTCAAAGATTCCAAAATATTGAAGCGGTTAATCAAAGCAAATGATGAACTTGTCATTAAGCTTCTCTTACCTGAAAACAGTAATCCGAAATTTTACATTCGACAACAAGGATATGATTTTGCGGTGCTTTCGGCAAGTTATTGTCATCAGGAATCTACTTTTCACAATAGTGAGAAGGTCTTGCAAAGAATGGAAAGCCTTATGGTTTTTCTCTTGTCACAACAGCGTTCTGACGGTACCATGAATACAGGCAACCTTGAATCACCACCGGATACAGCCTTTGTAATGGAGCCGCTTTGTGCTGCTGCCAAGATCTTGATTGATCACAAAAACCCTGCTTTGGAAAATGTGAAAACAGATCTCAAGAGATTTGTCGTCAGTGCTGGAGAAGCTTTGGTCACAGGAGGGATCCACACGCCAAACCACCGATGGGTTCTGAGTGCAGCCTTAGCCAAGATCAACCATGTATATCCTGATCAAAGATATGTGAACCGTGTGAATGACTGGTTGGGAGAGGGGATCTTTATTGATGAAGATGGACATTATCCTGAGCGGAGTATGAATTATTCAGCCGTGGAAAATGAAGCGTTTATCACCATGGCCAAGCTCTTGGATAAAGAAGAGCTTCTAGTTCCGGTAAGGAAAAATCTTGAAATGACTTACTATTATATGGAACCAAATGGTGATTTGGTCACCTTCGATTCTAGACGTCAAGATCAATATTCCCAACATAATATCGTAGCACAATATTTAAACTATCGATACTTGTCAATCAAAGATAAGAATTCATTGTTTGCAGGTATAGCTAGGGAAATAGAAGGATTTGAAGGTTTTGTAGAGAAGATAGTAAGTGGAGGGTTATACTATTTCATGGAACATGAGATTCTCCAAAACGAAATGCCACTTTCAGCACCACTTCCTAAGGAATATAAGAAGGTGTTTCCAACAAGCAGTCTGGCTAGAATCAGGATGAATGACACCACAATGACGATTTTTGGTGGGGTTGATTGGCCTCTGATTATTGCTTCTGGAAGGTCGATCAGTCCCAATTTCTTTTCTTATAGGAAAGGGACGGCTGTACTGAAACATATCAGAATGTCTTCTTCTTTTTTCAGCATGGGACATTTTAGAAGTGAAGGACTGGAAGTAAAAGATGGAAAGTATATTTTATACAAAAAACTGCAAGCTCCATATTACCAACCACTTCCTCAAAACCTCCGAAATGAAGCTGGTGATTATCAACTGAGCCCTAGTGTGGATGGAAGATTCTGGAGTAAAATGACTTTTGCAGATCGACCGGTAAGCAATGTAAAAAGCCTAGAAAGTAAAATTACAATTGTAGAAAATGATGGGAAAGCTGATTTGTCTATAGAAGTCACTGGCTTGGAAGGAGTACCTGTGACAGTGGAACTATGTTTTGCAGCTGGTGGAGAATTTGATGGTGTTGGAGAGCCTGTAGATTCTAATGGGAACAGGTTTTTGGAAAATGGGGTGGGAAAATACAAAGTTGGTAATGACGAAATTTCATTTGGGCCAGGAATCAAGAAGCATGAGAGTATCTATCGGCTAGATGGTGAAATGTACACCGTTCACTTTGGAACATTGAGGACTGATGGGGACCATGTATACCTTACTGGAATTACTCCTTTTAAACATACGCTTTCTCTCCAGTAAACATTTTCCAACCATGAATCTTTCAAAAATCTTAGTAATATCATCCTTAATTTTTACCATTGGATTTGCCTCTTGTCAAACACCAGGTCAATTCAAGAGTGTTGAATTTCGGATTGAAAATTTGGGAAGTAGAGATCTTTCTGATAAGGCTGTGATATTGCAGCGAAGTGAATTTTCTGAAATAACCGAAGGGGATTTTTATCCTATAATCGTTACAGATCAAAATGACACATTACCAGTACAATTTGATGATAAAAACGGTGATGGTGTTTGGGATGAGTTGTTTTTTCTTGCAAACATAAAATCGGGTGAGCTGATCAACTGTAGCTTGGTGCTTTTAGACAAAAAGATAGATTTTGAGAAACGAGTCAATATTAGGTTCGGTGTACGTGCTTCAGAAAATGACATCGTTAAACCTGCTACTAGCCATACATTTTATCCACACCAACTTCCAGGAGTGATGGGTTATCAGCCTTATCAGACGGATGGCCCTTCTTGGGAGAATGATTGTGTTGGATTTAGACATTATTTGGACGGTAGGAATTCAAAAGATGTATTTGGAAAAAAGGTGAAATACATGTCTCCAGATAATGTTGGTATCAATGATGAGGGAGTGACTGAAGACGATTATCATGTGATGGAGGATTGGGGTCGGGATATTTTGTCAGTTGGCAATTCTGTAGGAATAGGAGGGTTTGGTTTGAAGGTTGGTGATACCTTGGCTCGATTGGGGGTTACAGAGCAAGATTCATTAAACAATGTTTCGGAAACAGACTATACCATTCTTTCCAATGGATTTATTCGAGGATTGATGCGATTTGATTATCATGATTGGAAACCTGAAGTCTTGGATCGAACTTATCAAGTTCAGGAACATACATCGATTTGGCCAGGAATCCATGGATACCAAAATGAGGTTCGTGTCACTGGGATCAAAGGTGATGAAGAATTGGTGATAGGATTGGTAAACTCCAGAACTGACAAGCCTCTTGCAACATTTGAAATTGGTAATTTTCAAGTATTGTACACACATGACCTTCAGACTTATGAAAAAGAATGGTATTTGGGTCTTGCCCTAATAGTCCCTAAGGACAAATACTTGGGATATATCGAAGCGCCTACTGAAGGATCTCTTTCAAATACTTACTTAGCTAGAATGATAATCAATAATGATCATCAATTGTCATACTTTGCTGTAGCAGCGTGGGAGCTTGCTGATGAAAATTTTAGAGATGAATTGTATTTTAAAAATTATCTAAAAACAATTGCTGAAGGTTTAGGTGCAGAAGTGAAAATCACAGTTTTGAATTAAAAAATTATGCTTACAAGGTATTTGCTCTTTTCGTTGTTTCTCCTTTTGGGTTTTTCTCAAGTAACTGCTCAAAACAAAATTACAGATTCCAATACGCCATTGCATTTGTTACAGCCTGATTATCCAATTCCTTATGGGCTCACTCAAATCAATGATATTGAAGGTGTGTTGGAAAAAGTCTATCAGTACCTCAACGAAGTAACACCGCCAAGATTGGTGGATAAAGCTTCTGGATCACCACTCAAGCCATCTCAGTTAGCTGACGGCCAAACGAGATTTGAAAAGGGTGATTTTAGACTCACTAGTTACGAATGGGGTGTGACTTATGCAGGTATGATGCTTGCTACACAATCCACTGGGGATGTTCGATTTGCTGATTATACATACGAAAGGTTGGGATTTCTTTCTGGTCTTTTTCCTGAATCAAAAGGGGTTTTCATGAAAGATCCCCAAGCTGATTTTCCTCTGAAATCGATGATTAGTCCCCATGCTTTGGATGATGCAGGAGCTTTATGTGCAGCGATGATTAAAGCCCAAAAATCAGGGTTTCAATCTGAATTAGATCCAATTATTGAAAATTTTGTTTCATACATATATTCTCGTGAGTATCGGTTGGATGATGGTACTTTTGCAAGAAACAGACCATTGAAAAACACACTTTGGTTGGATGATTTATTTATGAGTGTTCCAGCTTTGGCATTATATGCTGATCAATCAGGAGATACCAAATACATGGACGATGCAGTTTCGCAAGTTTTGCATTTTTCGGAGAGAATGTTTAATACACAAACTGGGATTTTTCGTCATGGATGGGTAGAAAATTCTGGAAATGCTCCGAGTTATCATTGGGCAAGGGCAAATGGATGGGCATTTATGGCGATGGTTGAACTCTTGTCTGTTTTGCCAAAAAATCACCCAGAATACACAAAGGTATTGTCTCTCTATCAAGCACATGCTGCTGGCTTGTCTTCTTTTCAATCCAATACTGGTTTTTGGCATCAGCTGTTGGATCGTAGCGATTCTTATTTAGAAACTTCTGCAACGGCAATTTTCACATATGGGTTTGCAAAAGGGATCAATGAAGGGTGGCTAGACTATAGGGTTTATGCTCCATTGACACTTTTGGCTTGGAACGCGGTGGCCAGTAAGGTCAACGAAAGAGGGCAGGTTGAAGGAACCTGTGTAGGTACAGGTATGGGATTCGATCCTGCGTTCTACTATCATCGACCTACCAATCTATATGCAGCTCATAGTTATGGTCCAGTGATGTTGGCAGGAGCTGAAATGATTTCATTGTTGAACAAGCATAATTATGAAATCGACGAAACAGCTGTTCAGTTCAAGCGGTCAATCCCGAAAATATAAATATGATCCAGTTTTGGGAATATTTCCAAAACGATGTTTAAAAAGAAGTAAAGCTCAAAATGAACAAGAATCGTCTAATACTTATCCTTATTTTCTTAATATTTTTTGTTATATCCTTGCTTACCAATATTTTGGGGCCAATAATCCCAGCCATTATTAATAGTTTTTCGCTCAGCATGGGATTGGCAGGATTTCTTCCATTTTCTTTTTTTGTAGCCTATGGGGTTATGTCTTTGCCCGCGGGGTTGTTGGTGGAGAAATATAGGGAAAAGAATATCTTGGTTTTATCATTTGGATTGGCTGCTTTTGGTGCATTGATTTTTGCAATTAATACAACATTTACCACAGCATTGATTTCTCTGTTTATCATTGGGATAGGTATGGCTATGCTACAAGTAGTGATTAATCCATTGTTAAGGACGACAGGAGGAGAAGAAAACTTTGCTTTTTATTCAGTTTTGGGACAATTTGCTTTTGGAGCGGCATCTTTCTTGAGTCCACAATTGTATAGTTATTTGGTAAGAAATATCCATACTGATTCAGGAAATGGACAATTGGAATGGATGAATACAATAGTACCAAAAGAGCTCACTTGGATCTCGGTTTATTGGGTTTTTGCCTTCATTGCGATTTTAATGATATGCATAATTTCTTTTTTCAAGTTCTCCAAAGTTGCTCTAAAAGAAGCTGAAAAAATTCAGTTGGGCTATAACCTGAAAAAGTTACTCAAAACAAAAATCGTTTGGCTGTACTTTCTTGGCGTTTTTTGTTACGTGGGATGTGAGCAAGGTATTGCAAATTGGCTATCAAAATTCCTTTATGACTATCATTATGTGGATCCAGCCACGACTGGAGCCTTGACGATTTCATATTTTTGGGGATTGTTGACCATAGGTTGTTTGCTTGGGCTCTTACTGTTAAAGGTTTTGGATAGCAAACTAGTATTGGTTGTTTTTAGCATTGGGGCAATTGTATCATTAGTCCTTGCATTGAACGGAAGTCAAGAGATGGCCTTGTACGCATTTCCCATGACAGGATTTTTTTTATCTGTAATGTGGTCTGTTATTATCTCTTTAGCGCTCAATTCCCTTTCATATGCCCATGGTACGTTTGCAGGAATATTGTGTAGTGGGATTATCGGAGGGGCAATATTTCCATTGATCATTGGTCAGTTAGCAGATCAAGTTGGCCTGAGATATAGTTTACTTGTGCTTGTTTTGCCACTTGCTTTTATTCTATCGATAGGAATATGGGCGAAGCCTCTGGTTGCAAATTCTAGATTGAAATAAATTTATTTTTCGTTGTTTCTCGATGTACCAATGAAGTTTTGAGTTGCTCAGTCATGGGCACTTCAATATTTTCTTCAATGATTTTCAATAAAATTTCTGCTGCACGTTTTCCTATTTCGTAGGCAGGCTGTTTGACTGTGGATAGCTGCGGGCTGATATATTGAGCCAATGGTTCATCTGCATATCCAATCACAGAAATATCCTCTGGGATTTTGCAATCCCTTTGTTTCAGAACTTTCACTACTTCATAGGCATTGTAATCGCTAAAAGCGAAAAAGCCATCTATTGGAAATGTATTCAAAATATTATTTACATCATCCAGAAAAAATTCACTATCTCCGGCAATTACCAATTCTTCTCGATAATTTAGGCTGTTTTTTTTTAGTGCTTGCTGATACCCCAGAAATCTGTTGAAGCTTGTAGAGATGTAATCAGGGCCTTTGATATGAACTATGTTGTGACAACCGCTATCTATCAAGTATTGAACTGCTTCAAAGGCACCATCAAAGTCATTTGTGATTACGTAAGAGGTATTGAGGTCTTCGCATATTCTGTCTAGTAAGACCAATGGCGTACCATAATCTATGATTTTGGAAAAATGATCTAGATTGTCCGAACTATTTCCGGCTGCGGCCAAAATTCCATCTACCCTTGCATCCAGAAGTGTCATACATGATTTTTCTTCTTTCTCTTTCAGAGCATCCGAAGTACATATCAAGAGCTGATAGCCTTTTTGGTAGGTGATGCTTTCTATTCCTGCTAAAATATTGTTGAAATAATTATGGGTAAACTCAGGTAGAATAAGACCAATGTTGAAAGTCTTATTTGATACCATACTTTTTGCAATGTGGTTTGGTCTATAGCCATATTTTTGTGCAAGATTGACAATTTGCTCCTTACGCTTCGTGCTGATATTTCCCAATCCATTCAGAGCTCTAGAGACCGTTGAAGGTGTTACATTGAGCTCTTTTGCCAAATCAGTGATACTTACTTTTTTCTTTTTCATAATCTATTCACGTCTCAAGGTACAAACATTACCCCATCTATTCAATTTGTTCCCATAGTGGATGGTGTGTTTTTACCTTTGCCTATATCATTTCATCCGAAATTCATCCAAAACGCATATTTCAAAGGTATGAAACCCTCTCTATTTCATCTTTAAAATCAGGTTGATATGATGCTAAAGCATTTTTCCCAAAAGGGATGACTTTCAACTATTAGGCAAACGTTTGACTGGAATTTAATATAAATAAAAGCTAACATTACCTTTGGTAAAATTGATAGAATGAATACATATTATTTGGTTCTTGATCTTGTAGAGCAAATGGAATCTATAGCATCCTATGAAAAATGGCATCAAAACGTCTGGCCGGAAATCAAAGAAAGCATATTTAATGCTGGAATAATCGGAATGGAGATTTACAGGACAGGAAATAGACTCTTGATGGTCATGGAAGTAGGTGAGGATTTTAGCTTTGACCAAAAATCAAGAATGGACGCTTCAAACCCCAAAGTTCAAGAATGGGAGACTTTGATGGACAAGTATCAAAAGAGACTTCCTTGGGCAAAAGAAGGTCAAAAGTGGGTACTAATGGATAGGATTTTTCATTTGTCTTCACATGATGAATCAAATAGTGATATGTGACTTTCGATCGCGGGGTTGTCTTGTCGCAATTGCTTCTAAAAAAGGAGAAATACTTAAAGAAAATTAACTAAACACCAAAATAAATGAAAACTGTCACTAAATCGATTCTGTTTGGCATGTCGCTCAGTTTATGCCTAAATATGTATTCTTTTGGTCAAGAAGAATTTTTATCACCTATAGGACCCAATAATGAACCCCAACACACAGGGAAGTTTGAGCCAAACTGGGAATCCCTCAGCCAATACAATACTCCAGAGTGGTTTCGAGATGCAAAATTTGGAATATGGGCACATTGGGGGCCTCAATGTCAACCTGGGCAGGGTGATTGGTATGCTAGAAATATGTATGATGAAGGAAGTAAAACTTACAATTGGCATGTTGACAACTATGGACACCCTTCAGAAGCTGGTTTCATGGAAGTAATCCGCAGCTGGAAAGCGGAAAGATGGGATCCTGAAAAGTTGGTGGCCCTCTACAAAAAAGCTGGTGCCCAGTATTTTTTCGCTATGGCCAACCACCATGACAATTTGGATTTGTGGGACAGTGAACATCATGAGTGGAATTCAGTAAGTGTAGGCCCTAAGCGAAACATTATTTTGGAGTGGGCTAATGCAGCTAAAGCAAATAAGCTTCCTTTGGGATTAAGTGTGCATT
This sequence comes from Belliella calami, assembly GCF_022549695.1. Lineage (GTDB taxonomy): Bacteria > Bacteroidota > Bacteroidia > Cytophagales > Cyclobacteriaceae > Belliella > Belliella calami. The sequence goes on from NZ_JAKZGS010000026.1 coordinate 41,948, forward strand.
CAGCCCATGCTTGGAGATGGTATGAATCCTCTCAGTTAGCTGATGAAAATGGGCCTTTCAAAGGTGTGCCATATGATGGAAACTTGAAAAAGGAAGATGGCAAAGGGAAATGGTGGGAGGGACTGGATCCCCAAAATCTCTATGCACAAAATCATAAGCTGAGTGAAGGAAGTGAGGATATCAATAAAATCCATTCCCAGTGGGATTGGGAAAATGGTGCTGAAGTGCCATCTGTAGAGTATAGTGAAAACTTTTACAACAGGTCTATAGATCTGATCAATAAATTCAATCCCGATTTGTTGTATTTTGATGATACCGGATTGCCACTTTACCCAATATCTGATGCAGGACTGAAGATAGCCGCGCATTTTTACAATAGCAATATGGCAAATAATGATGGGAAACTGGAAGCAGTATTATTTGGAAAGATTCTTTCTGAGAGCCAAAAGGAAGCACTCGTTTGGGATGTGGAAAGAGGTGCTCCTGCAGAACTGCAACAAAAACCATGGCAAACATGTACATGTATTGGAAATTGGCATTATAGTGAAGATGTCTACAATCAGGATAGATATAAGTCTGCCAACGATGTCATTCATATGCTTGTGGATGTGGTCAGTAAAAATGGCAACCTTTTGTTGAACGTTCCGATCAAGGGAGATGGAAGTATAGATGATAAGGAAATCCAAATCGTAGAAAATATAGGCAAATGGATGGAAATCAACAAAGAAAGTATTTTCTCTACCAGACCTTGGGAAGTATTCGGCGAAGGACCATCTGTCGAAATCAAAAACCCCATCAATGCCCAAGGTTTCAATGAAGGTAAAATGAAGTTTACCGAGAAAGATATCAGATTCAACCAAAAGGGAAAGCTACTTTATGCTACTATTTTAGGCCTTCCATCTGAAACTGTCCAAATCAAAAGCTTGGGATCTCGTGCTTCTGGTTTTGGAAAAATCAAAAAAGTTGAACTTTTGGGAAGTTCCGAAAAAGTAAAGTGGAAAATTAGTGACAATATGCTAAGCATTGAGCCCCCAGCAGACTTCCCAAATGACATTGCATTGGTCTACAAAATTCAAAGGAAATAAATTATGCTTAGAGCCAAATTGGTCATGTTGTAAAAAGGAAGCTTTAGGTTTCTGGCAAAATTTTGCAGTACAAGACTTCCAATAAGCACTGCTGTCAAAATATTGAAGATGACTGTCTTAAAGGAGTATGATTATTTTACCTACTTGAAAATGTATTATTCATTGACCAAAGCCTACATTAAAAAAAGGAAAGTTTCATTTTAAAGATACCTGCCCATCGATTGATAAGTTTTGACAAGCCCCTTTGGTAGTGTAAGGGTCCGCCATGGTATTTTTTAAAGAAATCATAGTGCTTTGAATTCAAGTAATCTATCATTAAATACTTGTCACTCTTTCTAAAACATTTCCTTCTTGATTGTGCTAATATTCTGTAATAGAATCCTATGAAAGGCAGCTGGACTACGTTACCTCCATTTTTCAAAAGTGAGATCCAGAATTCCCAGTCTTCCCAACCTTTGCTCATATTGGCATCAAACCCTCCAACAGCTTTCCAGTCTTCTTTTCTAAAGATTGCACTGATAAAGATCATGTTATCTTTTGCTAGGGATGAGAGAGAAAAAGGCTTAAGTTTCCAAAAACCACTCTTCATGCCGAATTTTTCTGCTAAGCAATAGACAAGCTTGACGTCATTTGAGCCTTGAAGCACAGCTACCGCCTCGGATATATAGTTTTCGGAAATTAAGTCATCCCCATCGAGTGGCAAAATGATTTCACCTTTGGCACTAGAAATCCCATTGTTTCTTGCATTGGAAGGGCCTTGGTTGTTTTGGTTTATCCCTTTGATGCGCTTATCCATTTTTTCAAGTGACTGGATAATGTCCCATGAATTGTCCTCAGACCCATCATTGACAATTATAATTTCGAGGTTTTTATGTATTGAACCCAAGACAGAATTTACTGTTTCAACAATATAATTTTGATGGTTGAAACAAGGAATAATTACAGAAACAAGCGGTTGGTTATTGCTCATAGCTCAATAAAATTTTTTGCTAAAGTTCCAATCCCAAAAAGAAAAATATCTTTTCAAGACTGGATTTGGTAAAGATTTGGGTATAGATATATTTAAGGATCAGCAGCGTTTAGCTTGCTGATCTGATTTCCTGATTTTTCAATTATCTAAACATGAAATAATTTTTTTAGTTTTAATCCCCAGCTGTACCTACTAGCAAAAGCTAAATCCGAAAAAAAGCCTTTGCTTGTTATTGATAGGTAAAGGTTTCTATTTCTCCATATCTCCAGACCAAAACCAAAAGAAAAATAGCTGTTTTCCCTTGAGTTTGCCAAGTCGATTATTTTTGGAAAACACTCAGCTTTTTGATTTTGAAATATCGGTTTGCAAGCAATTAGCCAAATGTTTTCTCTTGAAATCCTCATTTTCGCCCGCTGGAAACCTGTAATCCGCCTTCTCTTGCCTTCCAAATCTGTCTGATTGTTGGCATGCTGTCTATACCTAACCAAGACTTCTTTGGTATTTTCGATTTGACCCATAGCAGCAGCATTCAAAGCAAGCCATTGGTCGTAAAAACCAACAGCTGGAAAGGGGATAGCCTTTGCCAGTAAGCTTTTGTGGAAAAGCATGGCATGACCCGAAATGCAGTTGAACAACAAGAATGCAAATACTGGCCGACCAGATATCAATGCTGTCCTAAATAATTTTTTCTTCTTTAAGAATATTAGGTTAGAGGCAATTGTGAAGTGATTTATTTATAATCTGGAAAAAGAATCCCCTGTGGGTTATATTTTGGGGGTTTGTCATGATCT
>NZ_JAKZGS010000027.1 GCF_022549695.1 Belliella calami
AGGACGTTTTGATTTGTGAGCCGTTCCGTTTAAAAACGTTTAAAAATATCGCTTTAACGGCCGTAAAGCCGTTTTTCAATCAATTTTCCGTTTTGCCGTTTTGGTACTGTTTGTTTTGTGCCCTATACTTCTCGAAAATCTTTAGCATTTTCAAAAAATGACTCAATGCCTTTTTTCCTATTTTCGGACAATTTTTTCTCGTCAAAACCAGCTTTCCGACCTTTGAATGCTGATCTTTCTCTCAATTCATCTTTTAGTACATAGGAGAATTTAGTGGAAGCTTTGAATACCTTATAATGATCCTCTGGCAATTTTGACACTTCTAAAAGTTCACACCAAGACTCTTTCAAAAGTTTATGATTAATAGAGCTAAAATATTTTTTGATATCAAATTTTAATACAACACATTCATCTTCTTTAATTACCTGACTTTTGATGTGGTCAAAAGCTTCTTTTGCAAAATGAATTGTACTTTTATTTTTTTCTGAATCCAATGGAATTTGTCTGTAGGCTGTAATGCATTCAGATACTTTAGGAGACTTTAGCAAAGCTTCTTCATATAATTCCTTAAGTTGGTCTGCATAGTATCCAAAAATCATACTGTCCAAGTGTGAAGCAAAATGAAGGGGTCTTATTTTAGCAGTACTTTTACCTTTGTGGTCTATGTGTGATTTCTTGCCTGTCTTTTGATTTAATTTAAATCTTCTTTCTTTAAGAAAAGAGTGTATCAAAGGGAAGAACGAATGGCTTTTTACATAATCAGGATCGCTGACTTTTTTTTTAACAGCATCACTATATGAATCTAAATCCAATTTTGGGCTTAAATGTAAGTATCCCCTGTTTCTAAACCACTTCTCTCTTTTTTCCATAAAATTAAAAAAAAACACCTCGTGGAGTACTTGGCGTATCTAACAGCAATCTTACACTTCCTTAAAAGCCAGACCGGCACCCAAATTCTTGAGTCACGCTTATTTTCAATTATGTTAAACGAATTAAGAACAAGCTAATGAAGGTATTATTCATCAACCTACTCCTGGTATTCGCCTTATTTGTAATAGGCACTATAATTGGTCGATACATCGAACCAACCATCTTGAAGCTCCTCTTCTACAGTGTCCTCAATGGGATTGTAAGAAAGAAAGTTTCAGAGATTTGGAACCTTTACATGAGTAATCCTTTACCTATTACACCATTGTAATAGTCAGTTTAATAAAACCGTATAGTCTTAAGCCAGACGATTGCTTGAGCATGTTTCTCCACGAGGCTTAGTTCAAATGTAAACATTATTTTGTAGATTGTCCTGACATTTAGCAAACAACTTTTATAATGGAAAACTTTGAGCTTGGTGATATTGTAGCATTTAGTAGTCACCCCTACCATTTTGAGAATAATCCAGAAACAATCATAGCTGGAGAATCTAATTTGACACCTCCTTTCATGGTTATAGGAGAGATACTTCTACATAGAAAAGGGAGCTATGATACAAAAGATGGTTCTGAAATCTTCAAGAAAGGTTCAAAAAGCTGTAAATGCTATTGGTATAATCATGATACTCAACAGTTCGAGGAAAGCTGGTTTTTGGAAAGTCAGCTTAAATTGATTCAGAAAAATGAAGGGATCAATAAGGAAGAATTACTTTACTCCAATGTAATCTTCAAAACAGCTGGTCTGGAGGTAGGTAAGAAAAAATCTGCCAGGAGTACCAAGAATGGACTCTCTTCTTCTACTGAAACCAATATCAACTCTTTTGTGGCTCCTGTCATGCAGGTAATTCAGATCAAAAAAGCAGAAATCAAAGATCCCAAATACCATGAAGAAACGGGAAAATCTCTGCGAGAAGTGGATAAAGTTCAGCTGAAGTGCAAATGGTATAATCCAAAAGCTCAGAAATATTCTGAAAAATTTATTCCAATTAACCTTGTCCAAAGGGTGCCTTCATATAAAAAGGCAATCCTTGAGTTTATCAAGGATTCTGTAGAAAACAAATCAACCTACTTGATTACTGAAGAAAATAAAAACCCAATTTTGTTTCAGGTCAGATCTATTTTCATTCTCAACGGAAGGTATCATTTCAAAGGGTATGATTTTATCAAAAACAGTTCGTATTCTGCTCCAATAGATCCTGAAAATCTTTTATCTGAAGTAGTAGATCCAGTAATCACCGAGAGCTGGCCAGATTTCAATAAGAGTAATGAATTGATTCATTTAAATGACTTTTTGAAAACAAACAATTCAAATTCCTATTTACAAATCCAATACGAATCTTATCATGGTGAAGTAAGCTTCAGGACAATTTCCAAATGGAAGATAGAAGATTTTTCATACCCTGACCCTGATGACCTAGAGAAGTCAATCTTTGTATCCCATTTAGTAGCCTTCTGCCACCTGAGGGATGCAGGAAGAAGATTCCGATTGGATAAAGTTAGAAAAGTAAATGTGCTTAACATTCCTTAGAAGGGATAAGATAGATATCTGGCTAAAACTTGATTTGTTTGTCCATCACATTTACCATCCTTTAGGCTTGTTTAAGTGCCATCATTTCAATACCCCCAATCATTATGCACAATCGGCAGACTATTTAATTCATCTCTATGAAGCCTCCACTTGGGCATAAATTTATTCATTAAAGTAATAAATCTATCATTATGGCTTCTTTCATGGAGATGGACTAATTCATGCACAAGTATGTACTCTAAACAAATAAGTGGCTTCTTGGCGAGTTCTAAGTTCAACCAGATCCTTTTAGCATCTGTATTACAGGCACCCCATTTTGTTTTCATTTGCTTCACTCCCCAATCGTCTGCTTTAACTCCAATCACTTTTTCCCATTTTTCAAGTAATGGTGGAATTTGAAGTTTCAATTGCTTCCGATACCACTCTTTGATGATTTTAGCTTTATCATCGACAGTAGCATTCTTTGGAACCTGAAGCACAATTCTTTTTGCACCTTTCAAATCTATTTTGCTATATCCTTCCTGTTCTTTCACTTCCAGAATATATCTTCTGCCTTGAAAATAATGGCTTTCACCAGATACGTAATCACGTTTTGTTTCTCTTGCCTGCTCTTGAAAGTTCTTAACATTCTTTTTTATCCAACCCAGTTTACTAATTGCAAACAGCCTTAATACTTCCTCGTTCGTCTTTTGAGGAACTGCCAAGCGTACTCTACCATGTGGTGGATATACTGCCAAATGCATGTTCTTGATATCCTTTCTTACCACTTCAATCTGAATGTTGGCGATCTGTACTATTTCGGGACTAATACTCACTCTGTGCCTTGATTATATTCATTAATTCCATGGTTTTCTCAGGGTCATTAATGATCTTATTTACCTCGATACGCAATTTTTTCTCTTTGATTCCACCGTCACGCCATCCGTCTAATTTGTTGTAGTGAATTGCTTCATCCAATTCCATTACTAGCGAAATATCATTCTCCAAATTATCATATAAGGCTTGCTTTGACTTCGTGTTTATTTCAGTAGGATATGAAGTATTTCCGGCAGGATTTGTAACATCTTTGGCTAGCTGCTTGATTTTCTCTAGGTATTCTTGGTAGGCTATTGCTGCTTGATTTCGTTCATTGATAAGCTCTTTTAACAGGGCAGACATTTTTTCATAATACTTTGGATTGGTTTGAGACTCCTCATTAATGACTTTCCTTACATTATTCTCTATGGTCTCAGCTATGGCTGTTTGTCTGCTTTGCTTTTGATTCTCTGGGGTATCTCTTAACTCGTCACCCAGATTTACAATTAAATCTACCAGTGATTTATTCTCAAAGTCTGAAATCTTTTTGCTGGCATTTGCATCTAGATACATATCCATTAACTGCCTCATACCAGGCTCAAATCGTTTGAAATCTAGGTAATCACCACTAGCTTGTTTGATCGTTTCTCTCAGGTCTGAGTAATATTTTACCCGATCTTTTATTTCGGCTGCTTCAGCATCAGAATATCCAAGTTTGTGCATTTCATTAGCAACGTTAGCATAGGCTCTTATCAACTTTACTACCGCCTTGTATAAGCCAATTCTTTTTTCCTCTGTCTCTTTTATTTCGTTTGGATTTTCTGTGTTACCACAGAAATATTTGATAAAGCTTGGTTCATCTTTAGGATGCACTGGCTCACACATGGCAATCAAAGCTTCTAATGCTGTCTCTAAGCGATCTTTGCTTTCTGTATGCCGATCCTTTAACAATCCTTTTACATCTTCTTCATCATAGTTGTCAAATGCCTGTGAAGTATAATCAGTAATGGATTTCTGCAAGCTTGAGAACAAATCCTTATAGTCAATGATATAGCCATATTCTTTGCTCTCTGTATCAATTCGATTTACACGGCAAATGGCTTGAAATAGACCGTGGTCTTGCATACTCTTATCGATGTATAGATAAGTAGCTGATGGCGCATCAAACCCTGTAAGCAGTTTATCCACCACGATTAAAAGCTTCATTTTACTGGGTTCATTGATAAACTTAGCTTTAGCCTCAGCTTCAAAATCTTCCGTAGATTTCCCATTTAGCATTTTGGTGTACACCTCATACTTCATCAGTTTATCTGTTAAACCTTCTCCTGTTTCTTCCCCTTTGATATCTCCATGGTGAGGCTCATAGGAAGTGATTATGGCACAATGCTTGAAATCGTTACTCTGAAAAAGCTCGTAGTATTTACACGCTTGATGCACCGAACTCGAAACCAACATCGCATTACCTTCTCCAGTTTTTAACCTTGGCTTTGTTTCAAAGTCAAAAATGATATCAGATACTATTTTATCCAATCTAGACCTAGAACCAAGTACCTTTTGCATCGTGCCCCAGCGCTTCTTCAATTCTACTTTAGCAACATCTGTAAGACCTGCTGTTTTAGCATCAAACCACTCGTCAATCTTATTTTGGTCAGTGACAAATTGCTCTACATCTCTAGCTTCATACAACAAGTCTAACACTACTCCATCAGCAACAGCTTCATCAAACTTATAGGGTGTTCCGATGTATGGGCCAAATATTTCAATAGACTTTTGCTTGTCTTTTTTAAGCAATGGTGTCCCGGTAAAACCAATAAATAATGCCTCTGGCAGGATCATTTTCATGGCATCATGCAATTTCCCTGATTGGGTGCGATGACATTCATCTACGAACACATAAACATCTCCCTTAGCGATAAAGTCAGTTCCTAGATTGGCTTTAACCTCCTCAATGAATGAATCAAAGTCCCCATCTTCAGCATTTCGACCAAACTTATGCACAAGACTACAAACCAGCATTTCTGTCTTGTGATTTAATACAGTGATTAAATCTCGACCACTTTTGGTTCTGTAAATTTTCTCATCAATCCCCGTAAATAGCTTATCTATCTGATCATCTAGTTCTTCCCGATCTGTAATGATCAAGATTCTGCTATCTCTTACATTCTCCCGTATCCATTTGGCTAACCAAACCATGGTTAACGACTTTCCAGAACCTTGGGTATGCCAAAAAATACCACCTTGTTTAGTTTTTATATTGACCTGACCTGCCTTAATACCAAAATACTGATTGGGTCGGCAAAGCTTCTTAACTCCCTTATCAAAGACCACGAAGTCATGGATAAGCTCTAAAAACCTGCTTTTTTCACAGAGTTGGTAAAGGTACTTATCTAGGTTATAATCAAACTCAATGTTACACTCTTCTTTCCAGCTTAAATAATATTTCTCTGGGGTCTCAATAGTACCATAGCGCATTCCCTGAGTGTCATTTCCTGCCAGTAAAAACTGCATGGTGGTGTAAAACTTGGGGATAAATACATCTTTTTGATTATCCAGATTCTGACGAATCCCTTGCTCCACCCCTACTTTACTTCTCTTTAACTCAAGTACTCCAAGAGCAATACCATTGACATAAATAACCACATCAGGACGTTTGCTATACTTCCCTAGAACAGTCACTTCCTCAGCAACTCCAAACTGATTGTTATCTGGATTTTTCCAGTCTATCAACCACACTGTTTCTTTGGGCTGTCCTAATTCCTCTCTTACAGTAACACCATAGCGAAGTAAATGATAGACCTCTTTATTGGCTTCATATAATCCTTTGGAAAGATTAGTGGCAGCTTTTACCAACCTATCAATCGCCTTTTGAGCCTGTATGGTAGAATAGCCATTTTCCAACAAGTAGGATCTAAGAATATCTTCTTCAATAGGATGCGTACGAACTTCATCTTCCCAGTCACCCAAATAGGTATAGCCTAATTTGGTTTGGAATAGCTCAATTACTCGATCCTGAGTTGTTCGTTCTGATTTACCTATGTAGTTCATAAGATTTTAGATAATGAGTCTAAGGTTTTTGATATTAATCCCTTGAGTTCAGATTCCTCTGTGAAGAATTTGAAGCATTTTTTCATATCATCACTGATTTGCCAATTCTCTTTTTGAAGTATCCCAATTATCTTTTGATTTATTTCCATTTTCTCCTCGTTGACAATTTGTATCAGGAAATATTCGTCTTTTGTATAGTTTATCTCAAGATTGTAAGATTGGTTATTCGAATTCCAACCACTAAATCTTATGCACGAAAAGGTATATTGTCCTTTAGGGTTTTTCCAATACTCCATGCTCTTAAAAGGCGAAAAGTTTTTAATTGAATCTAGACCCTGGTAATAATAATTGAAATATGACCTTAATTCAGCATGACTCCCATAAATTCTAGATGTTCTAAGTAATATAATGTTATTTTCTGTATTAAATCTTATAAATCCTTGTTTGCAAAATTGAATAGCAACTGCACTTTTAATAAAGTACCATTTCCAATCTTTTGTCTGATAATCCTCAATCATTTTGGAAAGATGCGACTCAACATCTGTAAGGTTTCCTTTTAGTTTATCTAAAAAAATTCTTAAGGTTTTTAAATTCTCAGCATTATTGAAAACTTTTTGCCAATTATCCCTTCGGGCTCTGAGTGATTCTCGGTTTGACAAAGGAAATAAGTTATTTGAACCTACCTTAGGTAAGTAGTTGCCACAAGTAAGTAGTGCTCTTTGTAGAATCTTTTCATTATGATTCCTTATTTTATCTACAAAAAGCAATGATGCGATCTCTGTATAAAATTTAAAGTCATTCAAATCATAAATGTTTTCTTTTTTAGACAACTCTAATAAAAACCCAATATCGCCTTTGAAGTAAAGGTGGTTTTCGGCTTGATCAATAGCTGCTTTCCAGTCCTGAGTAATGTCATTTCTTAGATTTACTTTAATCACCTCTTGTTTTACAGCATCTCCAAAAAACAAAATCTTAGTGTTAGGACTAGTAATGTGCGACTCTATTGAATCAATTTGAGGTTTAAGACTATTCAGAGAAACTATAGCGTCAATAAAGTTTTCTGGATTTTGAATATAGGTGTTGAATATAATATTTCTGGAGAATCGCATCCATGCCTTGAAGTTTTCTTTAGAATTTTTGTTTTTGGAGGAAATTAAAAACAATAGAAATGCAAAATAAAATACGGATTCTGGTCTTTCAATTGTTTTGATATTTTTTAAAAAATAGGTGCTTAACCTAACCTCTGAACCGAAAAATGAATCGTTAACAATATCCTCAAGCCAAGATTCGTACTTGCTTATTTCCCCTGAATTGCTCAAGGCATTGAGGGAGCTAAACAGAAAGTTTAATGTTAGGCTATTAAAAAAATTGTTTTTCTCAAAATAAGAGAAAGATAGGTATGAATTCTCTCTAATGACCTTAGTAAGTTCTATATCGACAGGATTAACCGAAGTTGAAATAAATTCAAAAAGAGAAATTTGCTTGAATGCGTGGTAGATCACATCATCAATATGATAGACTCCATATTCTTTGTTTTTCCAAAATAAATCAAGCCAGATACCATCAAGTTTAAATTTCCAATCTTTATCTAAAATTAAAGTGCTTATGCCTAAGACTGAGACCTGATTCTGTAACCAAGCCTTGAAATGTTCGAATTCAGAGAGTTGCTTTCCTCTAGCATTCATTTTAACATAAAGCTCATCGGTTTGATTGAGCTCATTTAAATCAAGGAAATCAAATGATATGATAGACTCATTTTGATTCAATAATCGATTAAACATATCCAACTTATTAGGATTGTCTTTGCTTTGTTCATGAATTTCACTGAGCATCACTAACATTCCTTTAACTGTGGAATCTTTAATCCAGATTTTTCGAAACCATTTTTTGTTCTGTATGCCTTCCGATAGATCTCCTTTTTTGCCAATAATACTCGACACATTTGTTTCTTTGCAAATTGCATCGCAGAATTCCATAGAACTCTTTCGTGTTTTATAGGAGAAATTCGATAAGGTTATTAAATGCTTGTTTAATTCATTATTTTCAGAAAACACTGCTAAATACCAATGCAATAGATAAAGTGTAGTAAGCCTCTGCTGTCCATCCAAAGGAATGAATGTGGGCAAATTAAGACTATCATTTTTCTCACTATCAATTGAGGAAATGTCTGTATTTATTTTAAGATCAAGTTGTTGAGCATACCCTTCAACAGCATTTAATATATTCTCAATCGCTCTCTTGTTACGTTCACGTTCAATGTATTTATCTTTACCCTCTATTTTGCCATATACAAACCCAAGATGGAGCGATTCATTTTCCTCAGAATTAAGAACTCTCAATATATCAGTAACAAAATCCTTTCGAATTGTATTTACTTTATCTTCTTCACGACCTTGAGCGTAATCTCGTTGGATTACAGGAACTTCAATCTTGTTCCCCTCAATCAGTTCCCAAAATGTCATTTTATTACTCATTATTGTGAATTTTCTATTTTAAGAAATTTTTGAATTCCCGTTTTGATATGATCTTGATAATCCTCACGATCATGAACTCCCCAAAATGTCATTTGTACATTGCCTTCATCAGTGAAGTACTTTAGAAAAACATGCTTAGTTGCTATCGGAATAAAAGGTTTTATCTTCTCTGACTTACGGTACTTATTATTGTATTCTTCAAGTGACATCTTATCAATATTAAGTATTTCTTCTCTTTTTTCATTGAAGAATTTGTTGCCTATACTGCTATTTGTCTTCCTGTCTAATAGGCATAAATTACTCAAGCTATCTTTGTTAAAGAAGCTTGTCACCTTTTCTTCCAGTTCCTTTACCAAGCCTTTAAGCTCTCCATTTTCTTTAGTGACATTTTCATTCTCAAGTTTTTGCCTTATTGCGCAAATTCTCTCTAACAGTTCGTTTAAACTCGTTAGGTTTATTTCATCATTTTCTTTGAAGTTTTCGGCAAGCTTCTCAATATCCTCAATCCATTTCTTTATATCCTCCAGACCTTCAAATCGATCTGTGTTTTGGGCATGAATATGTTCTAAACTCCATCCATTTTCTAGCTTCAACCTATCGAATGGAAATCTGTAATAATGATCAGTAAAATGATAATTTATAACATTGTGTAGGACTAAAATGGTCTCTATCTCTCGGTTATTTTCTCCATAAGTAAGGGCGTCTGAATCAAACTTTTTTCTTGACTTACCAGCGGATAAATAATCACGAATGACAATTTTTAATTGTTCTTGAAATTTATGTTTACTTTCGACCTTGTGATAAAGTGAATGAATTTCAGAAATTGATTTGATTTCTTCATAAATGATAAATCCGATAAGATGATAAAATTGCCTATCGTGATACCACTCAAAGATCTGATTAAATAATTCGTTTACCTTTGGCCAATTAAGTTGTTTTTGAATCTTGTTTTTTTTGTATTCAGTATATTTCTTAAGATAGTGGTGGTAACTGAAAAGTTTATCATTCGAAGTGATTGGCTTCTCTGTGATCAAGTCAAATAAAAGATCGATTCTATTAGATTTTTTATCATCAGAAACGTCATTGCTGACAAAAAACCAGAAAGAATCATCTTGAAGCTGATTTTCGATGAAATTCCATTCCTCGGCAAATTGGTTCAATTTAAAACTTCTGAGTTCTATGTTTTTTTCCGTATTGAATTGTAGAACAAAAAGTGCTTTGATTAGCTCAGCTTGAGCTAATTCAATCTTACCTTGATTAAATTTAATAAATACATTCTCAGCAGTATAATTATTAGTCTGTTCGTACCAAATGACCTTTGTGAATTCTAAGAGATTTTTTTTGAAATATTGATTTTTGTCAACAATAGTATTCAACCAGTTTTTGATAAATTGATAAGCACAGTAAAAATGAAAATTATCCACATTGTCAATCTCTTCAGACACTTTTTTAGTAAAGGATATCCAAGAGTTTTGAAGTTTTGGAGTAATAATCTTATTGATATCTTCTTCTAAATCAAGATCGATAACCAAATCAAGATTAGTTATATCTTTCAAGAAAACTTCACTACTATCTCGCGTCTTATAGGATAAAGTATATATATCCTCGTTTAGGCATCTTAGGATAAGGAATATTGTTGTGAGCCTTTGTTGGCCATCAATTAATTCAAAGGTGTTCTCAGAAATTGTCTTAACAACTACTGGTTGAAGACAGTAAAATGATTCAATTCCTCCTCTTTCAAAATCATATATGTCTGTGAGTAATTCGTACACTTGCTGAAGTCCCCATTTATAGCCACGTTGGTATTTTTCTACTAGGAAATGGACCCCCTGTAAATCTCCTATCGCAATAATATTTTCCTTAGTGTTACTCATGCCAATATTTAGAAATGCCATTTACTTCTCCAATCCCTATAAATAAAATCCTCCAAACTCAGCGGATTCATGGAGTTCAATTTATTGTATCTCCCTTGCTGGTAAAAAGCATATCCTGATGGTGTAATTAGATTTTGCACAAGAAGATTATTTTCCCGCGCATAATTTTGAACTGGTCTCCATGCTCTTCTCCAAAAGGTTTCTCCAATACCTCTTGTAAGGTATATGTGTTTGATTGTAGGGCGGTTTTTAAGCAATTTAACTAAATCAACATAGGAGTGATCCTGAAAGCTTGTAGCAATGGATTTATCTGAATACGTTTTTAGCTTTGCCAAATGGGTTTTATTATTCAGATCAGCATCATCAATTCGCTGGATAAGATCTGTTATAGCTATCTTATTGCTTGAGCAAAATGCCTTCCATTCAATTGGATTAGCATGACGCATAGATTCTGCTCCGTACAAACGGGGAAGAACGTCCCAAAAGTTATTTTCAGCCCTTCCATAAAACCACTCAGCAGCATTTCCTTCAATATCAGGATTAAATGTCCCAACAATCAATGTGTTTGGCTCAAAATCCAGCTTATCAAGGGTTAAATATTCTTTAAATTTATGATGACACGCCATACCTATATCAGTCTAGTTTTACCTGTCAACAACTCCTGCATCATCCCCTGCTTGATGGATTGGTATTTTTCTTTCTTACTTTCTAATTGGGTGATTTCTGCATCCATATCTGAAAGAATTTGAGCAATGGCTTTTTGTTCTTCTTTAGACGGGGGCAAATCCAATGGACAACTTAGGACATCTTCATTTCTTAAATTCGTTTGTTTTACTCCATCATCAAATTGAAGGTAATAAGGATTTCTGTTAAGTATTAAGAACAAAAACTTTGAATCAACTTTATCTGTCTTGAAGGAACAAATTCTCTGATTTAAGGTGTACTTATCATCTTCTTCAACATAGTAGCATTTAGCAATTGCCTTTCCATTAGGAATATCACTAAGTACCATCAAGATTTCATCTTTATTAACTGGACATAGATTTTGATTCGAGTATTTAGCTACCCTTCCTTCAGTTGATACAAATTTTGAATTAACTATTACGTAATCACCATCAGCAACTACGCAGTTTTCGTGAGCTGCTCCATTTTTGTAGACAACAACATCTCCCAATTTCTTTTCCACCCAAACCCCTTCAAAACCATCCAATCTCTTTCCACCTTTATGTGGTGGTGTGAGTAACTGCTGCATCGCTCCTTGTTTGATGGCTTTCTTTTTGGTGATAAGCTGCTCCAAACTGCCAATGAGTTCATCTACATCACTGAGTGCCGTGGCTATGGCTTTTTGTTCGATGAGGGTTGGGGGGAGAGGAACATAAATTGATTTAACATCATCTTTATAAAGTGCCCCTAAAGTTGAACTCGCATTTTTCCTTTTTAATTGAAGCTGACCTGATTTTGAAGTAAAGAAATAATAGAGATATTTAGAATTGGATTTTTCATTTAGCTTTAATAGATACAAATTAGGCGCGACAGTCGCATATTTTGTTTTCATTTCGAAGCGATAGACATTTCCAATGTCGCCTCTTTTAAGAAATAGCAATTCACCTCCATACAAAGCTGTTTTTTTAAGAAATTTATACGAGACTTCGTCAACGTATCTGACTTCAGACATTTTAGAATTATTCTCTAAGTCCGTTGACCTCACGTACCAAGCAAATTTCTCGTAGTCAAAAACTTTAACATTTTCAGCTACTGAAGCAAAACTTCCATTAGCATCATAATCTGTCAGTAGATCAATCAAGTCTATAACCTGAAATAAATCCCAATCCTCAGGAATCAATCCCACTTCTGTTTGTTTATAGCCTTTTTTCGTCGTTAATTCCATACCAATCCCATTTTTTCAAGATGAGCACTTACTTTATCTTCCAGTGTTTTGGTTTGGCTATCCAATTCGCCTAAAGTGTTTTCATAGCGTTCTGCCAGTTCTTTGATTCTACCAGTTAATCGCTGGGAAATAGCATCTATCTCAGTTTGTATGGCAGCTTGTAAGCTAGCAAGCCACTTATCATCCACCACTAAGGTTCTTACTTCTGCTTCGGTGAGTTCTTTGTATTTAGCCAGTGTGAATTCATCCAATTTATCCTCTTTGGTTTTGAATGCTTTCTTCAAGTCAGCCTCTTTGGTGAATAGCTCCATGATGGTATTGGCTAGCTTTACCGCTTCCATTTCATTGGGATTGCTCTTGTTTTCTTTAATAAAGGCAGCAATGGTAGTTTTGGTAATTCCTCCCTTATCATTGGATGCTTCACTTAGTAACCCTTCTTCCCCTGCATGCTCTTCTTCAAGTCCAGAGATTTCAGCTTGAATCCCTTCAATTTTTGCTTCCAAGTCTTGTAATTCCTGCTGCTCTTTGGCGAGATATTTATCGATCACCAATTGCTTGGGAATTAAATCACAAGTCCAGCCTTTATCGGTTTCTTTACCAGACTTTTTATTCTTCTCAATGATTCGCTTCACCTTGGCTACCCAGCCATCTTCCACCAAGAGATAGACATCATCCTTCATCGTTTCATTCCAATAATCCAAGAGGTGCTGATAGACATCATAGCGTACTATCAGCGGACGGTTAGAATAGCGTTCCAACAAGTCCTCAGCAATGATCTTTATAAATGCTTTGGGCTTGGTGTCTTGATCAATGGCATTTAGTCTGGCGTGATTATGCTCTCGATACTCTTCAAAAATAGCGTCTAACTTCCCATTGTAAGCGGTGAAATCTGGGTGATCAAAAATGGTGCTTTTGATAGCTGACTTGGCTACGTTCAGCTTGGAATATCCTTCACGTAAGGGCGTAAATAACTCCTTTCTCAAATTAGGATACACCTCCCAATACTCTTGAAGGGCATCAATGTCTTTCTGTGGTATTCCACCATTTAGATGGGCATTTAAATCTTGGACATCCTCTTCCTCTTGGGTGTCTATGTATCGGGGAATATTGAGATTGTACTCGTTCTTCTCGATTTCACTGTAGGGTACAATGCGAGAATATTTATCAATTTCCCACTGACGCGTAAAGGCATCTACAATCTTATGAATATCCTGCTCTCGTAATCGGTTTTTATTGCCATCCTTGATATAGCCTTTGCTGGCATCCATCATAAAAATACCTCCACGACTTTCTACATCTTCTTTATCAATGACTATGATACAAGCAGGAATACCTGTTCCATAAAACAGGTTGGCAGGTAAGCCAATGATCCCTTTGATCCATTTACGCTGAAGGATATTTTTACGAATCTCTCCTTCAGCACCTCCTCTGAACAATACACCGTGAGGAAGAATCACAGCTCCTTTTCCTGTACTCTTTAAGGAGGCTATAATGTGCAGTAAGAAAGCATAGTCTCCATTCTTCTCTGGAGGAATTCCATAGCCTCTAAAACGGTTGAATTCATCATCCATGGCATTGATACCACTCGTCCAGTTCTTGACTGAGAAGGGAGGATTTGCCACTACAAAATCAAAGCGTTTTAAAGTGCCATCTACTTCTTTGAAATTTGGGGATGCAATCGTATTTCCACCACTTATTGCAGCTTCTGGATATCCATGAAGCCACATGTTCATAATGGCTAAGCCTTTGGTAGCTATATCTTTTTCTTGCCCGTACAGGGTCAGGCCATTAGGTGCTTCCTCGGCTACTTTTAATAAGAGTGAACCCGAACCACAGGTAGGGTCATATGCTGTATAGGAAGGTTTAGTTGCTTTTTCTACGTTGATTACCTTTGATAGAATTCTAGAGACTTCAGCGGGTGTATAAAACTGTCCTTTACTCTTTCCAGATTCCGTAGCAAAGTGACGCATCAAAAATTCATAGGCATCACCTAATACATCATCATCTTCTGCGCGGTTGTTTTTGAAGTTTAGTCCTGGGTTTTCAAAAATGGCTATGAGCTTGGATAAGGTATCAACCTTTTCTTTGCCACTACCCAACTTATCATCATCATTGAAATCCACCAATTCCATAGAACCTTCCAGTCCATTGGCTGCAAATAGTGGCCGTAAAATCTCTTTATTGATTCTGTCTCCGATATCTGGTTGATTTTTTAATGCAACCATATCTTCAAAAGAAGCACCCTTTGGTATTTCGATCAAACTCATAGCATCACCAGCGTACTTATCGCTGACATACTTGACAAAAAGCATGGTAAGCACGTAATCTTTGTACTGTGAGGCATCCATTCCGCCCCTTAACTCGTCACAACTTGCCCAAAGGGAACTGTATAATTCTGATTTCTTTATTGCCATTCTATTTCTGGTATTTCAATTCTGGGTTAAATTCTTCTTTTGGGAATAAAAGCTTATCTGCTGTTGCCCAAAGGTTTTTTTGAAGGTCTTGTTTCATGTATTAATTTTAAAAAAAGCTGTAATTAAAAAAGCTTTCAGATTATTTAAATGTGTTTGACAGGATTGTAATTAAATCTACGCCAATTCATCCAATTTTTTTATCATTGTCAATTTGCTTGTTTTTGGTGGGATTCACAAGGAAAATAGCTTGGATAGTACGCACACGGTAAGATAAGGGCACTTATTTTTATTTTTTATCTATCAAGGAAATTATTCATCAGTTTCCAAAGTAACTATATCTTCATATGGAATTGCTCCCCATGCTATTTTATACGAGTTCGAGACCGAATCTAAATCTACTGATTCAATTTTCAAGAAGCATTGAGAAAGAATACTGTAGAAAACTTCCCATTTTCTCTCTCTAGGAAAACTAGAGTCTAATTCATTAATTTCAGCATTTACGTTAAATAATGGATTTAATCTTACTTCTATAGTGTGATGCTTTTTAAAGTCAAATACCTCAGCATCCAAAGGAAGCCAGTGCCCAATACCTATAAATTGATATGGAAGGTCATAAGGTAGAGGCTCATGGGGTGGGTCTACATGTTTTCTAGCAGCATCTAATCTTAATGTATGAAGGTAATAATATCCTGGAATGGGAATATTATTTCCAGTTTGCAAACCTAAACGCGTTCTCAATCCTTGTAGCGTCAAAAAGTAGTTTTCAGCTATCCATTCATTTTGAAATGCACTAGATAAATCCAAACTATCTATTTCCACAATTTCATGATCTGGAAACAATCTCTTTATTTGATCAAGGTCTGTACCTTTCAAGATAAAAACAATATTTCTGGGTTCATTTTCATCTTGGGGACCTCCGCTATTTTTTGGAAGTAGATTTTTGTTCAATACTACAGCCATGTCGTTCTTTAAATTATTTATTAAAACAGGTCTTCTTTTTTTAAGGATAAATTCACAAAAAATATCATCATAGGTAATTTCAGAAATTTCCATATCGCGCAATTCAAATATCCGAGCTAGTTTTTTTGCAATATCAAATTGTGTATCGTTATCTTGAAGTATGACCCCAGCACGTTCTAAATTTTTCAATAAAAGAGTTAAATCAAAAGTGATTTCATATTCGCTCAAAAATTCTTGTTTTACCTCTTCAGTCCAGTTGGCAATAGCCTCAATAATTAAAGGGTATTCACTATAATCTGGATGTTGAATATTTTTTATAACAATTTTTTTAATTCGGTATTTCCCCGTAATTAATTCATATAATCCTAAAGAATTTAACTTGGGATCCTTGGCATTAAATTTTGATTTTAGATCTAAGAGATAAGATGTTCGATTCATATTAAAAATTTTCGTTTTAAACAGTTTTTTAATTCTGGAAAGCTATTTATAGTGATTTAATCAATTTTAAAGCAAATCTAAGAGTAGTTTTATTTACTTATTTCATGAAAATATAAAATGTTTACCAATAACAAAACTTTAAGTTTAGTATTTTAATTTAGAGATCACTTTAGGTGGCTTTACTTTCTATTTTATAATAATTTGTTTTAATCTACAGATTAAAGTTTTTGACAAAAATTAATCAAAATGAAGTTTTGCAATTGAGAATATTAGGAGCGTCTAAATATTCAAATATAAACAATGGCTGTTTTTGAAATTTTAGCGAAACTATAGCAGAGAGAAATCAGGATAAAAAAGAAGCTCCATAAGATTACTAAGGGTAATTTGGATCTGTTCCCTTTTGAAAGAATTCAGAAAGATAAGTATTTATTGAGGCTGATCTATGAATTCAAGAAGCATATTCAAGCAGACGAATTTATTCAAACTGGAATGAGGCTTCCTGATTTGGAAATTTAAGGGGTGATTATACTTGTAGAAAAGCCTTTTTTTAATGCAAAGTCATTTTTAAACTCCCCATTTCACCCGTATAACCCAATCGTTTCAAGAGTCGTATTATTTCAATGAAAAACCCCAACTTTTAACCGTTAAAAGTAGCAATCTTGAAAATGGTGAAAACGGAAGCCCAAAGGCGTCAGACTGCTGATTTTTGCAGTCAGCAAGATGTAGGATTGTCTACGACATTCCGCTCTTGAAACTGGTTCCGAAGTCACCGTTTTGTCTTTTACTCGGAACTCGAAAGTCTTTTTATTCTTTGGATTTTAAGTGGAAAACAGCATTGTTTTTAACGGTTAAAAGTAAATGTTTTAAGATGTTTTTTCCATTTGTCAGAAACGGTTGATTGCTTGAAGCTGTCAGTTTTATTTTCTATTCAATTCCTCAGCAATTTAGGATGTCATCCCCCACACATGGCAAGAGACTACGGCATATAGCCGTTACGCTCCGCTTACTTTATATTCCGTTTCCTCTTGCATTCAGTGGACGCTGAATCCTGGTGATGCTTCATAATTAAATCTTAAAACTAAAAGAAGAAATCATGAAGACTATTGCAAAAAAACAAAGGAAGGATGTTTATCAGATGGTGACCGATCTGATCATTGAAAAGCTTGAAAATGGGATTGTCCCATGGAGACAGGTTTGGCAGGGAGGTGAGATTCCTGCTAACTATGTGACCAAGAAATGTTATAGGGGAATCAATATGTGGATCCTGTTATCGGTACAATTTAGCCAACCGTATTTTATGACTTTTAAGCAGACTCAAAGTTTGGGCGGTTCGATAAGAAAAGGATCAAAGGGACTCCCTGTATGTTATTGGGGGTTCAGCTACTTTGACAAAAAGAGTGGCAGGAAGCTTATGGATGAAGAAGCCAAAAAAATGCATCCTTCTAAAATCAGGAAAGTGTGGTTTCTCAAGTATTATACTGTTTTCAATATAGAAGATGTTGAAGGGGTTGATTTTGAGATTCCGGAAACTGTGGTTCTGGAAAATACTGAACCGATTGAAAGGTGTGAGCAGATCATCAGGGAAATGGTCAACCCCCCAAGGATTGTACATGGGATTCCTGAAGCATATTACTCGCCAGTTTCGGATTTGATCAATATGCCTGAGAAAAGGCTGTTTGAATCTCAGGAGTATTATTTTTCAGTTTTATTCCATGAATTGACGCATGCGACTGGACATCAGGGTAGGCTCAATAGAAAAGAGATTGTTGAATACAACGAGTTTGGATCAGAAGGATATAGTAGGGAGGAATTAACGGCGGAAATGGGTGCAAGTTACCCATGCAATCATTCCGGAATCATGGAAAAGAAATTGTTGGAGAATTCAGCTGCCTATATCAAAGTGTGGCTAGACAGGCTAAGGTCAGATAAAAGGCTCTTGCTGGAA
Organism: Belliella calami; assembly: GCF_022549695.1. Classification (GTDB taxonomy): domain Bacteria; phylum Bacteroidota; class Bacteroidia; order Cytophagales; family Cyclobacteriaceae; genus Belliella; species Belliella calami. Next base: position 18,288 of record NZ_JAKZGS010000027.1, read on the forward strand.
GCAGCTTCAAAAGCCCAAAAGGCTGTGGAGTATATTTTGACAAATTGTCCATTTTAAGAATTGAAAGGGGATGCCCCTCCCCTATTTTGGTCATAAACTGGTAAGTTATTTTGAATTTCCAATCATTACATACTCAAAATGATCTGATGACATTTGCCTGTCAACTTCCCGAAATCTATAACTCTCCTCTTCTGGCAATATCAAATAAACAACTCTCTCTGTATTAGTCTAGTATCTGGGAAAAATGGTCAAAGGTCTATTTTAGCATTTAATTTTCCATTCATTGTTTTGATTCCTAATTCAATAGCAACCCAACATCCCACAAATCAAAATCACCACTATAATACTTTAGGGAATTGCCGCAGTGAACAATTACAGTCTCTTTATTGGGGATGATGTAAATATTCTGTCCAAGGTTTCCATTTGCATAAAAATGGAAAGTAGAGTCCTTGTTGACATGGCCCCACCATTGATAATTATAATATATTCTTTTATCACTTCGACCAAACCATTTTGGGTAGATGTCTCTGGGGATTGATTTGTTTTCCCGAGTTGATTCAAGCACCCAATCTTTTGAAATAACTTGATCGCCGTACCAATTCCCTTCCTTAAGCATAAGCTGGCCAAAACGTGCATAATCAATCGCCCGGGCAATCAAACGGCTTGGCATAATATTCAAAGTTGGATTTTTCACTATCGACAGAGAAAAGCGCATCGTACTCCATTATTTTTGACCACAATTTTTGCTCAAGGTATTTGGAAACAGATACATCGGTAGCCCTTTCAATAATCAATCCCAAATAACTTGTATTGTAATTTGAGTATTGAAAATCTTTTCCGGGTTCCGATGATATTTCCACTTTCTCAAGCAGTAGTTTTCGGACATTGGGATGGTAGTAACCAACTGCCTCATCATGCCAGGGAGCATGTATATTGGTGAAGGGTATGAGGCCTGTATTGTATTTAAGCCCAGAACGCATTTCAAGTAAATTTTTAATAGATATTTTGTGAAAGCGGGGATCTCGCTCCAAGAGTTCAGGGATATAATTTGTTATCGGGTCATCTACACTTTTGATGAGATCATCTTCGATGGCCGCTCCAATTAAAAATGAAATAAATGACTTCGCCATAGATTGGGAATGAAAGTATGAATCTCTGCCAAAACCATTGAAATATTTTTCATAAATCATAGTATCTCTCTGAATAACAATAAGCGCTGTTGTTTGAGACTCAATAGCCCATTCTTCAAAGCCATTAAATCCCGTTTTGGTTACCAAATCATCAAATAGTGATTCAATATATTCCTCTTTGGGTTGAGAAATAAATCTATTGGCACTTTCTGCTCCCCGAATCTTGTGATTTTCAAAATGTTTATAGTCATAGACATCTGCTATATTCATTGTGATTAATCGATAGACATAGGTGGGAGAATATCTAATGGATAAAAAGATAACGGTAACGCCCAAAATCAAAAAGGGTGATAACAAAAGGGCACTTAAAATTCGTTTCTTAATCTTCATTTGTATTGGGTGTAGAGGCAGACTCCTATAGTGCGGTACAGGTTATGGAAAAAGACCTTGTTAAATTTAAACTCCAACCTGTGGACGTCAGTAAACCAGTTTCGGTACCCACGGCTACTACTCCCCCTTATCCGTTCGCATCCCTTATAAATTTTAAATCCATCAAGAACTACAGATAGTGATTGGTATTAGGTTTTTCATTTAAACGCTGTATAATTAGCTGCTTGTTTTAAGCATTTTAAATCCACTCCAGCTTTTCTACAGTTTGCTGCACTTTAAGGTCTCCAGTGTGTTTAGTAGTTTTAGGCTCTATCAACATGACTTTCACTTCTTCGCCGTTTGCAGTCCAAGGCCTGTGTTCTACGCCCTTTGGTACAATCAAAACCTCTCCAGGCTTGGTGGATATGGTTTTTCCATCTCTAAAATCCATCATCAATGTGCCGCTGACCACTACAAACATCTCGTCTTCATCCTGATGGCTATGCCAAACCAAGTCTCCTTCTAACTTGGCTAGTTTAACAAAGTTCTCATTCAACTCTCCCACAATGTAGGGATGCCAGTGATGTTGTATTTTGGCAAACTTTTCTTCCAAGTCAATTTTCATGGTACAATCTTTTAGTTTGTTTTAAGATCCAATTGCTGATAACCTCCAAAGCTTCAGTGGCAAATGTTTGTTCAATTTGGGAATATTCAGAAACGAGTTCTGTTTTGCTTTCCTGAAATAAGTGATTTAATCCTTTCAACAAAACAATTTCGTTCTTTTTAGATTTACTTGCTGTCAATTTCCTCTTTACAATAGGGGGTTCCTTACCAGATGAAGCTATTTCAATGGCTTCCTTTACTTATGCTTTATAAGCTTTCTGTCCACTAAAGCGAAACTGCGGAAATCAAGTGATTGTCCTAGTGATATTTTTTATCAGTTGTTTTTTGGGTATAGCTATTCTTTACTGATAGTTTCAGCCGATTTGAAAATACCAAAGTGTTTGGGGTTTTAGCTGTGGATGTCAGAAAGGATTTTTTCCGTTTCTTTCAGTATTTTATTGTAGGATTTTAACACCCACATGGCGAATGCCAAAAAGAAAATTATGGAAACAGGGAAAATCAATGTCCAAAAGTGGGGTACTTGTGCAATTGCTTTTCCCTGTATGGACGAAAGTACTGGTACTGCCACAAGCATCAGAAATAAGCCAAGTGAAACATTCAGTTTCTTAAGTCTTTGAAACTTTATTTTTCTATGCGCAAAATCCTCAATTGCATCAATGTAGGCCATGGAAGGGATGTTGACATTTCTGACAGCTTGCAAAGACTTCAGTGAAATCACAGGAAGAACAAAAAGCAATACAATAGCAATAATTGCGAAAATCTGCATTGTCAGACTGTCTACCTTTGTAAAATTCATTGTTAAATAAGCTGCTCCGATATAGCAGACAATAGTTCCCACATATTCTGAATAACCGATTTTGTTGAGTTTGGAATGATATTTTTCCTGTTTCAGTTTTTCCAGGATTTGATTGGTCTGGAGTTCCTGCTTTTCCACTCTTTTGCTTAATGATTGCCAGGTGTTTTTCATTTCTTCAAGTTCCATAATTACTGTTTTTTAATGATTCGTGATTTCAGTTTCTCTTTGATTCGCAAAATCTTTGTACCGACGTTACTGCTAGTAATGCCAATGATTTCTGCAATTTCTTGATGGCTTTTTCCTTCTAAATAGAGCAGGATGATACCTCTTTCAAGTAAGCTTAGCGTTTGGATGTTATCATATAGTTGTTTTATCCTTGCCTCTTCCGACTTATCGACTGCTTCGGCAAAACGTTCTGTCTCCATATCTATGGGAATGGTATTTACTTGCCTCTTGCTACTTTTCAAGTTGTAAATGGCAGTGTTCATAGCCACCCGGTACATCCACGTGCTTAGCTTGGACTTTTCACCAAAAGAGTCAAAGGACTTCCAAAGCTGAAAGACAATTTCCTGATACAGGTCTTCCCTATCATGAAGACTGTTGGTATAAAGCATCGCAACTTTAAAGATCAGTCCTTCATTCTGTTTTATTACTTGTATGAATCGGCTTTTTTTATCCATCGAAAATCAAACTTCAACCAATTAGTGTAAGAAGTTCCGAAAAAATCACAGTTTGGGAGAATTTATTTTTTAATTATTATGGATACCTTAGATTGGTCAAGTGGGGTCTGAACAATTTCAATCGATTCAAAGGAAGCATGGTTAAAGCAGTTGATTGGCGTAGATAGGTTAATTTTTCCTATCCAAGCCTGTTCTATCACCTGCAGCTAGGATCTAAGAAATCATTGGTTGCATCCAAGACATCTCGAAATCTGATTACCCATATAATGGGAAATGGTTCTTATGCTCAATGCAAAAAGATGATAGGTGGTAACATCCAAAACCTAAAAAGACAATCATCGAAATTTCAATCGCAGCCTACGACCGCACCTAGCAAACCTTTAACCAACCATATGTCAGTCAAAAGTCACTAGCACCAGGATTCCTTGCGGTGGCACTGATAGATTTGTACATCAATTTAAGCTTACAGATAGTGATAGGTATATGGGCTTTTATATAGTGGGCTAAATGTTGTGCCACTTATATTTCAATATCCCAATTCCATTTTTTAACTCCCTTTTCATTTAGTTGCCTTGTTGTTTCTTCATCAGTCCAATGCATAATATTTGAGTATTCGATTGTATCAGATGTTAACAAAATTTTTACAGATTGCTCAATAAGATTTTTTCGTTCCGAAGCATTTGAGTTTTCAGCAAACGATAATTGAAAGACTTTTAAGTTAGGAATTTGTCCGACAGATTTAATGTCTTTAAGCCTCAAATTATTGTGAAGATGAACTCTTTTTAATTTTCTCAAATTTGAAAGATTTGGAATTACTTCCATTTTTGACATACCTTCAAATTCAATTTTCTCAAGACTTTCAAGTGAATTCAAAAAATCAAAGTTTGGAATTTGTCTGACACGGCTAAACTCTATGGATTTCAATTGCTTTAGATTAGAAATAGAGTCAAGATTTTTATAGCTTCCCAAAAGTAAATTGAGTTCTTCGAGTTTATTCAATTCCATCAAAAAGTCAAGATTATCTAGTTTTATGCCTCGAAAAGTCAAAGTTCTTAACTTCTTTAATTGTTTGACATTTTCTAATCCTTTTTTCATTCCATCTACGTACAAAGATTCTAAGTTTTGAAACTCTTTTATAAATGAAAGGTCAACTGCCGTTGATTTTGTTTCTTCAATCCCGAAATATGTTAGTTTAGTGTTAGAAAGAAGTGTTGAATAGTCTTTTGTATTAAATGATGCAATCGAGAATTTCCTGACATTAGGTATTTCCTTAAAAAATAACAAATCTTGTTGTTCAAACCACAAGACACGAAGTCTGATATGAGGGTATTGTTTGAAAAATTCATTGAGTGTTTCCCAAGTTTGTTTTTTTGGGTTTTGAAATTGATACAATTGAAGAGAATGAATATTATCTTCTTTTATGATTTTAGGAATATCAGATTTCTTTAAGTCGGATAAAATGTTAATGTTTCCGCTAAAATTTTTCCATTTTTCTTTGGTCGTAAATATTCCCATTAAATTCTATGTTTCTTCTAATGTGGCACAACATACGGTATTTTAGATTCAATCTACCCAAAAAAACAACGATAATAAATAGATATATCAAGATCGCGTTTACAACATAGTTGGACGAAGCGAGGCTATCGACATGGGTATTTTTAAATTTGTCATGGTTGATCAGGTGGGTTATGAATAAATACAAGAGCTTCAATGGACACAAGGTCAAAGCAGTTGATTGGCGTAGACAGGTTACTTTCTCCTTTCCAAGTCTGTTCTATCTCCTGCAGCTGGGATACAAATTAATCTGACTTGATTGACTATTATCCGACTACAAAATATAAACTTCCGCAATGAGCTGGAGTATAGTACATTTCGGATCCCTTAGTATGACGGGACAAGCCGTAAGAGATGAAAGGATAGGATTCGCCTTTACCTCGTTTGTACGGTCTCATTTTTTATCGCTCAATTATTTCCCTTACTTTTTCTTCCAAATGTTTTTGGCTGGGTAAATACAACTGATATTTTGAAACAAAAATCTTGGTGGCTAGCCCACCTTTTGCATATTTAACGGTATTTTCGTGCTTGTCTGCTGCGATGATAATTCCTAAAGGTTCGTTGTCGCCTTCGATATTTTCTTCTTCTCTGAAGTAGTTTAGTTAAAGGTTCATTTGCCCGATGTCTTGGTGTTTCAGTTTCTAGTTTTCAGGTCGATAAGAACAAAACATTTGAGTATTCGGTGATACAAACAAGGTCAATAAAATTATGTTCGTTATCTAATGTGATTTTGAACTGCTATTTGACGAAAGAAAAACCTTTACCAAGTTCCAACAAGAATTGCTGCAGGTCGTCAATGAGTTTCTTCTTCAAAGCTCTTTCTTTAACAATACTGTAAATTGGTAATTCAAGAAACTCAAATACGTAAGGGTCTTTTATGATGTCTTTAGAAGTTGCTATTTCCTGACCTTTTTCTGCTAATGCTAATACGCCTTTTTTATCTTTGCTTAACGCTAATCGTAGAAACAACGCTGAATATATTTGGCGTTTCATTTCTCTTGCTCCCCAATTTTTTTTGATAGATTGCTGTTCATAAAAACTTCTCGCCAAATCGTCTGATAACGTTAATCATTCAGCAAAACAACTCCATTTCAATTTTCCAGACACCATCTGAAAAATTGGATATTTGATATAAAACTGCCTGCAAAGGTAGATGCTACTTTACTAAAGCCCTTACCATATTTTATTTTCAGTTCTCTTATTCTTTTTGTTGGTGTCTATATGATCGATTACATGTTTTTTGTTGGTGGTTCTCCATGAAATGCGGTTACAACTATTCTATGAATACGAACTGAAGCAATTTCCATATAATCTTCCTTTGCATTTAGTTTGCCAAAAGTCCATTTGTTGTCATTGAAACTACATCACAATAAATGCTATATCAAACCTAACCGCAAGTATTGAAGGTCAATGGTTGAAGATTACATAAAGTGATCTCATTTTAAATTTTTAAAAGCATCACATAATTCCACGTAAATTTTTATTTGTCAAAAACCAATATAATATCGAAAACCTTCTCATTGAAATCTTTCATCAAATCCATCAATGGTTCATAAACATTAAATTCGCTATCTACGATGCCTTTGTTGGAGTCCCTGTTTGAATAATCAGTGGTCAGGTCAAGAGGATCATTATCTTGATATGTAAACCAATGCCAGCCAACACATACTTTACTTTCCAGTAATTTCATTGCGAAATTATGGTAAAAAATCCCCCTGTCTTTTTGAGTAGGAACATTCCAGCCTGCCCCGGTTCTATTTGGCAAACCTGAATCTTCCCCTTTTACATACCACTCTGTTATGATAAAAGGTTTACCTGACCATTTTTCCCAGTTAGCCAAAATCTCCAAATCTGGCTCCCACTTTCGATAGTGGTTGACAGAAAGTATATCTATATATTTTCCAGCCACTTCAAAAATCGCAGGGTTTTGCAATTCTTCTTTTTCTTGATTGAATCGACATCCTAAAAACATATGATTAGGATCATATTTTTTTATTGCTGCACTCACTTTAGAAATGTATGTTTCAAAATAAAAAGCCGTAAACGCCAACCTATCGTCATCATTGACATCATCTAGATCTGAATCTTTACCTTTTCTTTCATCTAACCATTTTTTAGCAGCTAGATAACCTGGTTCATCTTTTGCCAGATATGTCAGGTGCCGGTCTAATGCATCGTTTTTCCAAGGCAGTTCATTGTCAGTATAGTATCCTAGCAGATGTTTATCATTCGCATATTTTTGGATTGGCGCTATTGCTTTCTCAATATACTCGTCAAATTCCGGATCAAAAACCATTGCCAAATCAAACCTAAATCCTTGCCAACCTGTCTGCAAATATTCTCCACCATACCTTTTGATATGCTCTGATTTATAACTGCCCATAGGGTTCACAATCACAGTATATACCAAGGGGTTTTCCACTTCTCTCAATCTATCTACATCAGACCAAGCTCCAGTACCATTGAATCCATTTTCTTTCAGGAGTTCTGTTTCTTTGATTGCCCAATTTTGTATATTTCCGTATTTTTCATTCATGGAGACCTGTTGTTTTTCCGACTTCCCAGGACGGACTACAGCCACGCCTTTATGGATAAATGGATATCCATCAGGATCTATGATCCACCACCTATCCTTGATTTTCTCAGTTCTGAAGAATCCAGTTGCATTTGATTGATTTATTTTCCATCCCCCGTAATTGCTCTCTTTAGGTGATTTTCTTTTATCCTCCATCACTGTCATCATATCAACTGTTTTAGCCTGATATGTTTCCCAGTTGGGGTCTTCTGCATTCTTTCTTGCTTTCACTTCATAAAAGCCATTTGGGTCTTGTGCGTACAGTATGGATTGGACACCGATAAAGATTATTAGAGTGCATATATATTTTAATTGCATCATTTGTATTCCATTAAAATCAGACATCAGTAAATTAATATCTGAGAAAGTTTATAAATAAGTTTAACAGGTTTGAGTTGTTTGCTATTGTAAGCCTTCCAAAAAGCCTTCATAAGTTTTTTTCTTTTGAAAATTCTCATCAAATAGCAAAGGGTATTCCTTTGGGTGCCACCATGAAGTCAGCCATGTTCTTTTGTCTGACACCCCCCAAGTTGTGATTGCGAATTTTTGGCTTTGAGGAATAGCTTCGAAAAAGGTCACGAAATCTTTGTATGCTTCTGCATGTTTTGCCTGCTCGGAAGGTAGATATACAAAATTGTCATCCTTGTTGACATTGATTCTGATGTCGAGTTCTGACATATGAATTTGCAATCCTGTACTTGCAAGATCAGTCAGTCCATTTCTAATGGTGGTTCTATTTGTAGAGGCCATGTAATGAAACTGATCTCCCAATCCATCGATAGGATAGCCATCTGCCCTGAATCTATTGACCATTTGCCGCATTGCTCCTCGCTTGCCTGCTGCCAAGACTACATTATAGTCGTTGTAAAATAGTTTTGCATCTGGATCCGCTGCTTGAGCATATTCAAAACATCTCCCATAAAAAGCAATTGGATCATTGAAGGTTCTAAACACAGGACATCCATCTCTCCGCAATGTGCCATCATCATTGAAAATTTCATTGGCTACATCCCAGCTGATCACCTTGCCTTTGTATCTTCCTACGACCGTCTCTATATAGGTTTTGATTTTTGTTTCAAAAGTGGCCGAATCATAATTCGCATTTCTAAACCAGTTGGGAAAAGAATTATACCAAACCAAGGTATGTCCATGTACATCCATATTATTGGTTGCGGCAAAATTCACCATCCCATCAGCTGCCGTCCAATCATAATTGTTTTCACCTTTCCATATATGAGCCATTTTCATTTCATATTCGCCGGTGATTTGGGAAAAATGGGTTCTCAAAGTATTTGCATATTGCCCATTGAGTTCTGAGTTGGTAACAGCAGCACCAATACCAAATTTTGCTTTGAGTCTAATATTGTCCAATGAAGGCTCTGCTGTCTCCTCGGGCTCTTCAACAATTGGGTCTCCATCTGAATCTGCGCATGCAAGCATTCCTGCAGTAAGAAGCAATGCCAACGATATTCTTATTATGTTGTTTTTCATTTTATCTTATTTTTAATCATTTTGGGTAGTTGCGCTAAACACCCAAAAATCAATAACTTAACTTCTGGGTGCTTATTGATTAATAGCCTGGATTTTGAGGCATAACTCTATCAGTATTTGCATCAATCACCCTTTGGGGAATTGGCAGTAATACTTGAAAGTCTTGGATATTGGCGGCGAACTTATTGAGAGCACGATTTCTCTCTAGGAGTTTTCCGGTTCTAACCATGGTATGTCTTCGATGTTCTTCAGTCACCAATTCCCTAGACCTTTCATCAAGGATAAAATCAATGTTAACTTGTGCTGGAGAAATTTCCGAGGCGTTGGATCTTCTTCTGATTTGATTGATCAATTCGGCAGCTTCAGCGTTGTTTCCCAACTTCATTTCAGCCTCAGCCAACAATAGATATGTCTCTGCGACTCTCAAATAAACTTGGTCAGCAAAGGCAAAATTTGCATTCCAAAGATTGGGATCATCATACGTCCAGTCCCATTTTCTTGTGCTGGCCCATCTGGCATTGTTCACATTCATTTGGCTATTATCCATCTGCGTTCTTATCGTATCACCATTGAAGCCAATGTAATATTTACGAACAGCAAACTCACTAAACCTATGGTCTTGTGGCTCATAGATGCTAAAAGCCCAAGCCGAAATAGCCAACCTCCCAATCCCTCGACCTCCATTCTCTGGTGTATAAGGTGCATATCCATTATAATTGATCACCCAAGATCTTCTCATTGAATTGGAACTTGCACCAGGAAGCTCCAAAACATCCGAATTCGGGAATATCCAAAGTGCTTCTCTATTCCCCTCTGCCCTAGTGATGTTACCATCATAAAACTGATCCATAAATGGAACTCCTGGTTGATTTGCACGAACACCAAACCGCTGGGTAGTCAAAGCGAAATTGCCTCCATTCACAACCCTTGAGGCTTTTTCTCTTGCTTGCTCCGGCATATCCATCCATAGGTAAATCTCTGCCAAATAATGTGATGCGATTGCTCCAGAAAGCTCAAGCGCACTATTTGAAACTTCCGGCAGATAGGATTCAGCCAAAAGCAAATCGGACACGATCAATTCCTGGATTTCTCTGACAGGCCTTCTTTCCCAATCATTTTTGTAGTTCAGCCCGTTAATTTCCTCTGTTGTAATTGGAACATCACCGAAGCTATAAACTAAATGTCTGTAAGCCCAAGCCCTGATAAGATGGGCATGACCCAAAATGAGTTGCTTGTTTTCCAATTCCATTTCAGGAGATGTAGCCTGCCAATCAACATCAGGATTTTCGGCTCTTGCAATGATCATGTTGGCTGAGTTGATAGCCCTGTACATCAATAAGAAAATCCCTGGATTCCCAAATGTATCTCCATTCATCAATTGCATTTCTGGGTTCAACTCAATGTTGTATTGATTCAAGCCACGGGACCAAGAAAGCTCTGTGTTTGCCCAGCCATTATCTACACCTATTTTCCAGACAAAACCAAGTTCCGCAGACTGGATCTTATCTTCCCTCTCGTCTCTCACAAAATCCAAAAGCGCATTTGTCGCCAATCTAAAACCTTGGAAAGTTCCAAATAGATTGTCAGCATAAAGGTTATCTCTTGGGTTTTCCTTCAAAAAATCTTCTTCTACACATCCTGAATTCGCTCCAAGGATCAGTATTATGATTGTATATAGTATCTTTTTCATATTGAATCAATTAAAACTGTACTCTAAAACCTGCTATATATGATTTAACAAAAGGAATTGACCGTTGGCTTCCCAATTCAGGATCTGTGCCTTCCCAGTCTGTGATTGTCACCAGATTCTTTGCATTTATATACACTTCTGCCCTTCCCAATTTCCATTTTGACAACATTGGTGCGTTAAGCCTGTAGCTCAAGGTCACATCATTCAGCCTCACAAAACTTGCATTGTTTGACCTTCCGAAATATTGGACTTGAAAAGCATTTGAATCGTCTCTGTTGGCAGGCCAAACATTGTTAGGGCTCTCCGCTGTCCACCAATCTCTATTCAATGTCCTGGCTCTTCCGTCAAAGAATGGATTCATCAGCTCATTGCCCTTTGTCAAACCCTGTACAGTACTGATGAAAAATTGTAGAGATAGATTCTTGTACGAAACTGTATTGTTTAGACCTGCAATAAAATCAGGAATGGCATTGCCAATGAAAGTTCGATCATCTGCATTGATGGTTCCGTCACCATTTACATCCCGAACACGAATGTCTCCAGGTCTCGCTGTAGGTTGGGCAGAATTCACGATGTCGTCACCCACCTGCCAAATCCCGTCAAACAAATAGCTGAAATTGACATTCAAAGGCTCACCGATAAACCATCTATTGGCCAGATCATCTGCGGGGTTTCCATTTTCATCCCTTAAGCCAACATCTACAATCTCATTTCTGAAGAATGAAAAAGTCAAATCAGTAGTCCATTTCCAGTCTCTTTTGTCGATGTTGATTGAGGATATCTGAAGATCTAATCCTCTATTTCGAGTTGACCCAATATTTTGTCTAATTACACCTGTGCCATTTACTTGGGAAATATTTCGATTTAGCAGTAGGTCAACAGTAGTAGTCATAAAGTAATCCACAGAACCTTGGATCCTGTTTTCAAACAATCCAAAGTCTACACCGAAATTTGCGGATTTTGACGTTTCCCAACCCAAACTTGGATCACCGATCCCTGATGGGTAGAAACCAAAAGCAGTTCCTCTCAGGTCATCTAAGTAATTCTGGACACTCAGTCCAGGCAAAGTAGAATATGGGGCAATTGCCTGATTACCATTCTCTCCATAAGAGGCCCTTAATTTCATTGCTGTGATCTGGGGTATGTTTTCCAAAAAGGACTCTCTATCCAAATTCCAACCAACCGCTACCGATGGGAATATCCCAAACTTGGTGGCATCACCAAAGCCTGAATAGCCATCTCTTCTTGCTGTCAAAGTCAAAAGATATTTACTGTCATAACCATAGTTTACCCTAGCCATTTGTGAAAGATAATTCCACTGGGTATAGCTATCGCTTGGATTCCAAACAGTAGCCAAGTTGTTTTGGTAATTGGTCATAATATCACTTGGGAATCCACTTGCTGTCAAGTTGTGGTTTTTACTCCATCTTTCCTGAGCACTGTAAAGTCCCGTAAAACCGACTGTGTGTTTTCCAAATGTCTTGTCATATGTCAAAATATTTTCCACAATCCAATCTTCTTCCTGCCAGTTGTTGGTAGTAGCTACACCTCCCTGTTGAAGTCCAGACCTTGTGTTTCTTCCAGAATAAGTGTCGATTGCTCTATATCTATAATCATATCCCGTATTTACCCTAAATTTCAAACCTTCAACAAATGGAATGTCGATCTGCAAGTAATTTTGAGTGATGATTCTTCTTGTTTTATCTTCATTCAAGACATTGAAAGGTTCCAAAGGATTGGAAAAAAATGAATCTTCAGGCCAAGGGAAGATTGTCAATGTTTCCCCATCTTCCTGAAATGGGGTGGTCAAAGGATTCATCGTGAATGCAGACCCAAAATTTGCTGCATTGGCACTTTTATCTGTATTGAGGAGTTGATTACTTGTGCCTAATGTCAACCAAGGAGTGATTTTGGTGTCTACATTCAGTCTCAAAGTGGTCCGCACCAAATCATCATTCTTTGCGACACCTTTGGCATCTAAATAATTTCCTGATATAAAGTATTTTGTATCTTCTGTCCCTCCAGACAGAGAAAGATTGTGTTGCTGTCTAGTTCCCATTCTAGTAGCAAGTTCCAACCAATCTGTATTAACACCATTTTCAAAAGCTATCTGCTCAGATTGTGAAATAGATCCCAGCCCATAGCGGTCCACTTTGGTGTTGTAAAATGAATTTCCATCCATCAAATCAGGGATATTTGAAATCTGATCTATTCCAAAATAAGTATCATAGGAAATTTTTGCTTTCCCGATTGTCCCTCTCTTTGTGGTAATCAGAATTACGCCATTTGCTGCTCTTGCTCCATAAATAGCTGCTGATGAAGCATCTTTGAGCACTTCCAAAGACGCAATATCCATTGGGTTGATTTCAGACAATCTTCCATTATAAGGAATCCCATCCAAAATAATAAAAGGCTCACTACTGGCAGCGAGTGAATTTCTTCCCCTAATCTGAAGTCCGACATTGTCACCTTCCACACCTGATCCGTTGTTTGTTACTGCAAGTCCAGCTACCCTACCTTGCAGTGCTTGTCCCAAAGAAACTGTTGGCATCGTTTCCAGCTGTTCTGCTTTATATGAGGCTACTGCCCCAGTTATATCACTGCGTTTTTGTGTTCCGTAACCTACTACAATCACTTCTGATAGCGATTGTAGGTCAGCAAGCATTTCTATGTTGATGATCGATCTTCCAGCTACTTCTATTTTTTGGGTTGTATATCCAACGAATGAAAACACCAACACATCATTTGTATTTGCCCTCACGTTGAAGTTTCCATCTACATCGGTAACCGTACCTATAGTAGTTCCTTCCACAAGTATATTAACTCCAGGGATTCCTAATCCATCATCTGGATCTATTACTTTTCCGGTAATTGTACTCTGCTGGGCATACCCTTGATGAAACAAGAGCATAAACCCACAGATAAGTAGGAGTAATTTTGAATTCATTTGATTGGTTATTTATTTGGTTATTGATTGAAATGAACATTGGATATGGGTTAGATCCAATATTCAACTAATTATTGATTCTTCATTTTGACACGTAAAAGTCATCGAGAAAAAAGTCATAATTGTTTGCTGACCTTACATCTCCCTCACTTCTGAATACCAAAAGATTATTTATTGCGCTAAGATTCAAACTGTTATTTACAGCTTTGAAGTCTGCCAATGGAATTGAAATCTTATGCCAATCTCCATCTCTCTTGAATCCATACTCTTCACCAGAAGCTGTAAATTTCAGGATTGCATTTTGCCCTGCACTTTGAAGTCTGATCAAGATAACTCCATTACTGGTGGATTTGAGTGCTAGGTTGTAGAAACCATCAGCATATTCACTGATATCTACTGTTCCTGATTGTGGGGTAATTGATGCCATAGCCCAATCCGAGGAACCGTCAATTGTAAAAGACATTGCCTTCGTTCCTTCAAATGCATTTTGCGCTAACTCTGTAACTGTAAACTGATTGTTTCTCTGAATATTCACAGGTACTAAGTCAGAAATACTTTGATTTTCTGTATAAAAACCTAATCGCTGAACCTCTGGCTCTGGTAAGCCTTCAACTTCAATATTAAAGCTCTGTGTTTCACTAATATTATCAATGTAGGTGATTTCAAGTGTAGCGACGTACGAGCCTCCTTTTTCAAATAGCACCTGAACTTCAGAGTCCTCTGACACTGCGGGTGTGCCTCCTTGGAAATTCCATCTTCTGGTATGCACTTTTGTTGATTGGTCGACAAAGGTAATTGACTCTCCCGCCATGATGCTGTTTGTACTGGCGCTTGCTACCAATTCTCCTGGTTCGGAAAGGACAAGTTCGTCTCCATCATCAACACAGCCGTTCAATCCCAAAACCAGAATAGCTATCATTGCTAATCTGAGTTTCCTTGTGATTTTTGTAATTGTAATCATGATTTTAGGTTTTGATTGTTAATTATTACTGAGTACAATTTTATAATTACAAGCAAGGATTATGATTCATTATTATTCAAAATTCATTCATTATTGTGTTAAATTGGAAAATTGAGTAATAGATGGCCCAGTAAAATTTTCAGCATCAGCTTGAGAGTAGTTATACTTCATTTAAATACTTGATCATAGCCAAAGCTTAATCTGCCGAATGGGAATAAGGCACTTGAACAATTTCATCAGCACCCTGATTTCGGATTTGCCTAATCATATCAGCTATTCTTTCATTCGTATATGGCTTCGGATTTTGAGCTCCATTTCCACCAATTCTAATCAATTGAAAGCCAGGTTTTCCTATTTCAGTCCAAAGATCGTCTATCCTACTTCCATCCATCCTTAACGGCAAACATAGGTTATTCCCGATGAGATGTTTTCTGATTGTTTGAGAAAAAACATGTCCTGATGACATAAAAAAAATCATCATTATCAGAATATGGCTATGCTTTTGGCTTTTCATATATTTTGTTTTGATCTGAAACACAATTCTAGACCAAAGCCATACAAAAGCTGTTCATTAGGATTCAAAATCCATGAACTATTATTGAAATTGGGATTAGAAAAGCTGTTTCAGAAATAATCATACCCAAGGGAATTTTATATTGATATTTTAGATTTTCCCTTTCTGCTGAAACTCTTTTGGTGTAACCCCAAATTGCTTTACAAATGATCTTGAAAAATATGACTGACTACTAAAACCGACGGCATAAGCTATTTCTGTGATATTTTTGGAACTTTCTTTTAATAGTTGCATGGATTTTTTCAGTCTGATATTTCTCACAAATTCATTTACAGATTGGCTTGTGAGGGCCTCTATTTTTAGATATACCAGAGACCTACTCATATTCACCCTTTCAGCAATAAAATCAGCATTGATCTTCTCTTCTTCAATATTCTCAAGTACAATGTTTATGATTGCGTGAATCAGTTTGCTATCACTATCCTCGATTTTATCAGAACCAAATATGAAACTGCTGCTATCCCTAAACTTTTTGGCTAATTCCTTTCTTGAGGATAGTAGGTTGGCGATTCTCAATTTTAGTACTTCTACATTAAATGGTTTTACGATATAATCATCAGCACCTGATTCCAAACCTTCCAGCTGTACATCTTGGGAATATCTGGCAGTCAAAAGAATCACTGGTATATGACTGGTGAGTTCGTCTGCTTTGATTTTTTTGCAAAACTCCAACCCATCCATCTCAGGCATAGTAATATCACTTATGATTATCTGTGGAATGTCCATGACAGCTTTTTCCAGTCCTTCGACTCCATTTTTGGCCAAAATCACCTCAAATTTTTCAGCAAGTTCATTGTATATAAAAGTTGCCAACTCTTCATCATCCTCCAAAACCAAAACTCGGGGCAATGAAGGTTCCTTTTCTCCAATCAAGCTATAATCAATAGTTCTTTCAATTGTATTGTTTTTTGTAACTAGTGAAGCTTCCGGTTTGGGAGTTTCGATGATAGGCATCATTTGATTTTTTACAGGAAGCGTCAAAGAGAATATTGCTCCTTGTCCTTTTTTTGAAATCACAGATATATTGCCATGGTGTAATTCTGCCAACTCTTGGGATAGCGCCAATCCGATCCCGGTTCCTTTTGTCACATCGTTTTCATTGCGCTGTGCACTGTAAAATCTTTCGAAAATTCTTTTTAAATCTTTTTTGCGAATACCTACTCCATCATCTTTCACTGAGATTAAAATGCACGGCTCTTCATTTTCTAATTCTTCAATTTTTTCGACAGTTAGCGCTATGCTTCCATTTTCTCTAGTGTTTTTGAAAGCATTTGACAGCAGATTGCTGATGATTTTATCAAGTTTATCTGCATCGAAACACATAATTTGTTTTTCGATTTTTGCGTCAAAAGTATAGGATATATTACTCTTTGCCGCCAAAACCTCAAAAATAGACCATACTTTATGGGTAAACTCTACAATGTCACCTTGGGAAGTCTCAAGCACCAAACTACCAGCTTCCATTTTCCTGTAATCCATCAATTGGTCTACCAGTTTGAGTAGCTTTTCTGCATTTCTTTGAATCAAATCAAAATGATATTTCTTTTCTTCTTCACCCAAATCCCCATTGGATTGTAATTTTTCGATTGGTGCTTTGATCAATGTCAGCGGAGTCCTGAATTCATGCGAAACATTTGTGAAAAATCTCAATTTCATCAAATTTGTTTCAGTTACATTTTTTATTTGGATTTTCTCCAATTTCAACTCATTTCTTAGCTGTTCCCTGTACAAAATACTCTTTCTGAAGAAATAGAATATGGCAATTATAAGGAAAAGATAAAATGCATAAGCAATTGGAGTTTTCCAAAAAGGAGGATGAATCAATAACTTCACAGAAGTCTCTGCTTCAAGCAATTTGTTCCCTTCCGCTAACTGAACACGGAAATTATATTTTCCAGAAGGAAGATTTGTGTAGGTTGCAAATCTCTTCTCTCCTACAAAATACCATTGATCATCAAACCCTTCCATTTTGTAGGCATATTCAAGCCTTTGAAATGGTTTAAAATTTAGCCCCGCGAATTCAAACGTCAAGACAGATTGATCATAACTCAATTCGATAAAGTCAGTTTCTGTAATCGTCTTTTTCAATGGAGACTTTTCTTGATTTACTTTTTGTGACTTATTGAAAAGTTGAAAATCCACCAGATATAATCTTGGTTCCGGATCATTGTCAAATAAACTATCGGGATGAAAATGTAAAAATCCATTGATTCCCCCAAAATAAAGTTCGCCAGAAACAGATTTCATCCTAGAGCGCTCGTAAAATTCTTGATTGGGGATTTCTTTATTGATTCTGTAGTGTTTAATCTGCTGTGTTTCTGGGTCAAATTTTGTCAATCCTTGATTTGAACTCAGCCATATCAAACCATTATCATCTTCAAGGATACTTTTTATGTTTATGGGTAAATCCAGTTTATCATTCCACCTTATTGACTTCATACTATTTCCTTCCTGGATTATTTGATCAAGCCCGGCAGAACTTCCTACCCAAATATTACCCTTTGAATCTTCAAGGATGTCAAAACAATAATTGGAACTCAAGGAAGAAAGGTCTCCCTCAATATTTTTGAACGCATGCAATTTCGAATCATAGACATATATTCCTGCATATGAAACGATCCAAAGCCTTTTCTTGCTATCCTCCAAAAAAGAAACTGCGTATTCAATCCCCAATAAAATAGGGTCAAATGGGCCTGGGGTTTCTGAGTTGTAAAACATGCCCGTATTAGAGTCATAAACAGTTATACCTCGCTTTTCATGCGAAGCTAGCCACACATTCCCTTTGGAGTCTTTGGTGATACCTTTAATATTGGGAGACAGGGATTTACCTGATATCTTAGCCTTTTGCATTAAATTGGTAGACGCTCCTGTTTTAATGTTGTATTTGAACAGACCCAAGTCCCAACCAGTGGCAAAAAGACTGTTTTTATCTGCACTTTCCAGCCCCAAAATGCTGGAAGAAACGAATGGTGTTTTGATGAAATTCCTTTTGAACTCACCTGTTGATTTATTGAATTGGTTCAACCCTCCGTCTTTTGTCCCAATCCAAATTTCCCCCGACTCATCTTGAAAAATAGAACCTACTTTATTGCTGCTTAAAGTGTTTTTGTCCAAATGATTATGGGAAAAAAATGAAAAAGGGCTAGAGTTTTTATTTAAAACATTTAAGCCACCTTCTTGGGTTGATACCCATAAATTAGCTTGGGAGTCTTCAACAATATGTGTAATAATATTATTGCTGATACTGTTGGATTCGATGGTTTTCTCTTGAAAAACACTAAAACTATTATTTATACGATCAAAAAGGTTGACACCCTTATTGCTTGTTCCAACCCATAAGTTACGTTTGCTATCCTCATAAATGTATGAAACATTTACACTGCTAATCCCTTTTGGTTCATTGAGTGAATTTCTGAACACTTCAATTTTGCCTAAGGAATCCTTTTTGATTAAACCTATACTGCTTCCTATCCAAAAATTACTGAAACTATCAAAGAAAAATGGTTCATTATTTTTGAAGGAAATCCCGTCAAACCCTTCAATTACAAGATTGAATTTCTGAATTAAATCATTTTGAATATTAATTGTAAATAGTCCTAAGCTATTTTGGACAATGATTTCATCTTTCCCTGATTGAATAATTCTCCTTGTATCCAAAATCAATTCCGAAGCCATTCCTGTTGGGAATTGATACCGCTTGAAATCATCACTTTGAGGTTGGAATTTTGCCAATCCATAATTTGTACCTACCCAAACATTATCGTTGTTATCTATTTTGATACTTCTGATTATATTTCCCGGGATTGAACTTTCATCTGAAGGATCGGTAAAATATCTGTAAAATTTCTCATCAGAAACATTATACCTTACCAAACCAGCATTGTTCGTTCCTATCCATATATTGCCATTTTTATCCTCTGCGAGATTTAAAAGGAAATTGCCTGAAAGGGAGTTTGGATTATTACTTTCTTTTTTAAAAGTTTCAAAGCTATATCCGTTCCATTTATTCAGTCCATCGTAGGTGGCTATCCAAATAAATCCTTTCGAATCTTCCAATACAGAAGTCACATGGTTGTTTGACAATCCATTTTCGATCGTTAAACTATTGATAATAAAGCTTTCATCCTGTGCGTGGGTGAATTGCACAAAAAGGATATAAAATAAGAAAGAGATTATGGGTTTAATGTTCATTGTCCTCAAATAACGCAAGAATTGAAAACAACTTTGTTAATTATTGTATAAAGAAAATTAAATATTGTCTAATTCGCTACTATACTAAATCATAAATCACTGATTATATGTATTTTGACATTAACACCAAATAATTCTAATAGGCAGAAAACAAATTAAATTTAGAATTTGAAAAGGAGTCAGCGAAAAGATTATCGGATTGACTATCATTACCGCTGAAACCTCACTTTCAGAACTGGTGACCTCTTTGCTAGAAGCCTTCAAAAAAAACAGTGATATAGCCATAGGCTTTTTGATTGGCTCCAATTTTTTCAACATTCTTTTGATCCTTTCTATCATCAGTTTCATCCAACCAATTTCTTTTAATTAAAAACTCAAATAACAGCTTAAATATATAAATGAAGAAAAACATACATATAAACACCTATCTATCAATATATTAATTACAATAATATTAATATTTTTTCCGACTTGTAGCATTGTTATTGCTTTTATCGTCCCAACTATTAGAACTAAGCCAACCAATGTTATGAACCACCAACTCTCAGTGGTCATCCCAAATTACAATGGAAAAAACCTTCTGGAAAGGTTTCTTCCTTTTACAATTAAAGCACTGATTCATAGCAAACAAACCTATGAGCTCATTGTTGTCGATGATTGTTCGTGGGATGACTCAGTACCGTTTCTCAAAAATACTTACCCAGACATCAAGGTATTTCATAATGAAAAAAATCTAGGATTCTCCAAATCCTGTAATATTGGGTTAAAAAAATCAACAGGGAATTTGGTGTTTTTTTTAAATACAGATATTAAACTTCAACTCAATGCTGTCCTAAATAATTTTTTCTTCTTTAAGAATATTAGGTTAGAGGCAATTGTGAAGTGATTTATTTATAATCTGGAAAAAGAATCCCCTGTGGGTTATATTTTGGGGGTTTGTCATGATCTTCAAACGGTCTGTCCAGCCAATTTTGTAATTCAATTTTGACGAAAATATTCAGTCTGATAAATGCTACCAGGTTTGATAGATGCCATCCGTATTTTGCAGTTGCTTTCATT
>NZ_JAKZGS010000028.1 GCF_022549695.1 Belliella calami
TATAGGGCACAAAACAAACAGTACCAAAACGGCAAAACGGAAAATTGATTGAAAAACGGCTTTACGGCCGTTAAAGCGATATTTTTAAACGTTTTTAAACGGAACGGCTCACAAATCAAAACGTCCTTACTACCATCCTTTACCATTCCGATACCATTACTAAGCAAATATAAAGGGAAAATACCGATTCCTTTACCATTACAAGCCTTGGAAAGCCCTTAAAATGGCTATTTCAAGGCTTTTTATTTGTTTTTAATCCTGATTTAAAACCTATTTAAAGCATTGTATTGATGCAATAATTTGGAAATGTGTGTGAGCTTATTTTCTATTAAAAATTGATTAGGGTGACTAATAGGGTGACAAATAGGGTGACATTTTTAGGACAAAAAACGGCTTTAAAAACCCCTATATATTCAAAAATACACTAAAAAACCATTATTTTTTAGTTATTCAACACCCTTTATTACCATATTTAAAACATTAAATTAAAGTGATAAAGTTTTGTAAATCAGTGTTTTATATGCTTTTTGTAACTATTTAATCTATTAAAGTGTGTGTGTGCGGGTTAATTGAAGGGTTCAATTGTCTCTAAATGGTCCTAGTAGGATCATGGATACCTTTCTTGGCTGTAGGGCTTTTTATTTCTAGTAGCTGTTTCATATATGATATAGTTTCTTGCTGAGTGTCTATCGTTATTTTTTGCGCTTCAATTGTATCCTTCAATGAATTAAGTATATCATTAGAAGGGTTAGTTATTTTTTGATATGGATGCTCATAAGGGGATTCATTTACTACATTATCATCTACTGGAGCATTTTTAGACCTATGAGAATCATCAGTTAAAAAAGTATTGATTTCGTGATTTTGATAGTGAGATAAATCTTTCTCTACTAAATCTAAAAAGCCTATGTGAAAATAATTCACAATTTTGTGAACTATATACAATGGAGGCTCTGTCCCACGCTCGTAGGAAGCAATATTGTCTCTAGTAGCTCCTAGAACGCTTCCCATTTTTTCCTGTGTTAAGCCATTTATAACACGTAAATGCTTGATATTAAATCTTAGTTTATCCATTGTGTAAAAAATTCACATTTTTATTTGACTTTGTGATTTTAAATCACATACTTTGTGTTGGTACTAACAAATGTAAACAAAAATGGCAAAAAATAAGAAACCAGTCCCTTATCCTGAGAATACTTACCTAGCTGTGGAAGTATTTAAGTCTGGAATGACGGTAAAGGCTATTGCCGAAAAAATAGGAGTCAGCAGATTCATATTGAGTAGAACTATAAATGGTCATTACAAGGGAAATAACATTGTCCCTAAACTCAAAAAAGAATTAAGCAATAACAATTAATCATAAGACTATGCGAGCAATAGCCTACGACATGTATCAAAGCCAAATCGGTGTAAGGATTAGCTACCTAATTAGTGATGCTGACAAAAAGCATCCGAATAGCCTTGAACTTACTTCTTATGATGCTTATAAGCAAAGGAGCTGTAGAGTACCCGGCTTTAGACTGAAATCAGGAAAAGGACCAGGTAATGAAGCTTTGGTTTCTTGGGAAGCGATGCCGCATGAGTGGAAAGAAATGTGCAAGTCTAAGTTTGGCGATCCAAGTGTAGATTATAACCCACTTGAAAAACACTTTCAAATTAGCCCTGAGGCTAAAGCCTATTATGACAACTTCCAATTTGACAATGATGAGTACCTAACCCCCGAGCAAAAAAAGAAATACACTTTGAATGCTTCAGTAATGGAGTCCATCATCAGATTGAAGTCTGATAGACTGGCACAGCGCAAAAGCCGTGGGGGCTCGATCCGAGGGATATGGGATACATTAGCAAATGACACAGTAGCTTTCAATGACCGATTGAAAGCATTGGGACACGGACAGCATACTTTGCCGGGGTCTGTAAAAAGGCTCAGAATGAGACATGATAATTTTTTGAAGTTCAAGTATGAGGAGTTTGTCGACAAGCGCAATAATAACAACAATGCTCAAGTAGTCACTCCTGTCATGATCGAACTTTGGCAGGCAATTTTTGCAGGTCAAAGAAATAGAAAGCCTACCTACATCGAGGTAGCACTTAGGTATGAGGCATTTTTAAAAGGTGATTTGGATATCATCAACAACCAAACTGGTGAGCTATTCAATCCAAACAATCCTGAGTATAGACCAGCTTCAGAAAGTTCTGTCTACAGCTACCAAGCAGCATGGGCGCAAAGGGCTGTAAGTTTCTCACTTAGAAGTGGAGACAATCAAAAGTTCAAAGCAGCCTTTGACCCATGGCACAGATTGAAGCAGCCTGAATTCGCTGGATCAATGATATCTATTGATGATAGGCAACCACCATTTGAATACGCTCCGGGCAAAAGGATGTGGTTCTACAATGCGATTGACTTGGGTTCTGAAGCCTTCACCTGCTGGGTTTGGGGAGACACTAAGGAGGGTATCATTGAAGAGTTCTACAGGCAGATAGTAAGGAATTACATGGCTTGGGGTCTAAAGCTTCCTTACGAGCTAGAATGTGAGATGTCACTTAACTCAAGCTATAAAGACAATCTTTTGGCCAATGGGGCAATGTTCCAGCAGGTGAGAATCGAAGCAAATAACGCAAGGGGAAAGCGAATTGAAGCATACTACAGACAATTAAGGTATGGTTTCGAAAAGGAGGAAGATGGATGGATAGCTAGACCATTCGCAATATCTGAAAGCAACCAGAAAGGAGCTGGAAAGCTTCCTATCCTTCCGAAAGATCAAATAGTACAAAATGCCCTACGTGCAATTGAGAACTGGAACAATACCCTGCATTCAGATCAAAATCTAAACCCCGGAATGACTAGATGGGAGGTATTCATGGAAAAGCAACACCCTGAACTCACGGAAACAAATTGGGCTGGTATCCTACCACATATCGGGTACGAAACAAAGTCATCAATGAACCTCGGTAGGATCATCCTACAGGGCAAACATAGGGTAGTCGGCTATGACGGTGAAGTGGCACTCGGTGCAAAGCTGATCAACATCCTAAAGAGGATTGAGGGCAAAGATTTGATAGTAAAATGGCTAGATGATCATGAGGGCAATGTGCTTAAATCCCTGGTCTATGATCTTGAAGGAAATCAAATATGCGAACTGCTTGGAGACCTTGGATACAACAGATCGACACTTGAAAGAAAAGGAAAAGTGGATGAAGAGCAAAACAGGGAGATCATGAGCGCATACGCTGCCACAGTGCAGGGATACATTAGAAGAAATGCCCATCAAATCGAATCAGTGACATTGATCGAAAAGCCAAAGCAAACCAAAAAAGCATTTGTGATGCCGGGACTTGCAAAATACACTGAATCCAAAAGAGAACCTGAGGTACTCGAATCAGAGGAAGTCATCAACGATCAGCAATACACAAAGAAATACAGCACAAGTACAGCAGACAGATTTTAAAACGACAATACTATGAATATCACTACAGATTTTAAAACGAAGGTAATCACTGAACTAAAAGACATCAGGACTCGATACGGAGGATCAGACTCAGCATTTGCAAAGCAATGGTCAATGAATTCATCAGTATGGTCAAGGCTTAAGAATGGAGAAACCGAAGGGCTTCTAAAGGATGCACAGTGGCTTAACCTAGGACGTGAGCTAAATGTAAGCCTTAACGAAAGAAAATGGAACATGGCAAAAACAGAGGTATTTGAAGCAATCAAGTCTGATGTGGAATTCTGCCAAAACAACAGCAAAGGGATTGTTTTGGTAGATGATTGTGCGATCGGAAAAACCTACACAGGGAAGTACTTAGCCAAGACTATGAATAACTGCTTCTACGTGGATGGCTCACAGTGCAAAACCAAAAGCCTCTTTATAAGGGCGTTTGCGAAGGCTGTAGGTGTAGATCATTTGGGCAGGATAGCCGATATCAAAGCAAATATCAAATACTACCTCAGAATGCTTGAAAATCCTGTAGTCATCATTGACGAAGCTGGAGACTTGGAATACACAGCCTTCTTGGAATTAAAGGAGTTTTGGAATGCTACCGAGGCAGTATGTGGCTGGTACCTCATGGGAGCTGATGGCCTTAAAGCAAAAATGGAGCGTGGGATTGCTGCCAAAAAGGTAGGCTACAGAGAACTACTAAGCCGATACAGTGACAAGTACATGAAGATCATTCCAACCGACAGACAGCAAAGATTGGCATTCTACAAGAAAATGATATCCGATGTATTGGCGGTCAATATAAGCGATAAATCAAAGCTTCCTACGCTTGTAAATAAATGCCTTGCTACTGATGCAAGTGGAGACATCGGAGGGCTTAGACGTGCTGAAACATTGTTGATTTTGAACAATGCCTAAGTATGTCAGGAGATCGATTAAAACGAGCCCTCACAGTCAATGATATTCTCAACAAGAAGTATGAATTACTGGACTTTAAAGGTGATTGGTACGATGCATTTGATCAGCCCGAAGGTCGTGGACTATGGTTCGTCTGGGGAAATTCGGGAAATGGCAAAACCTCATTTCTACTACAGATGATGAAAGAATTCGCAAGGCTTGGCAAAAGGATGCTGATGAACTCACTGGAGGAAGGTGCTGGGCATACCATACACAAAGCACTATTGAGAGAAGGAATGTCAGTATTGAATAGAAAACTGCTTATAGTCAACGAATCGATGGAGCAACTAGATATAAGGCTATCTAAGCGAAAAAGCCCCGAAATAGTCTTCATTGATTCCTTTCAATACGCTAGGATGTCATTTTGGGAATGGGTCGGCTTTCTTGAAAAGCATCCTGACAAATTGATAGTAGTCATAAGCCAAGCAGATGGCAAGAAGCCAATGGGACGGCCAGCGGTCAGTACAATGTATCACGCCAGTCTTAAAATATGGGTCGAAGGATACAAGGCTTTTAGCAAAGGGAGATACATAGGTCAAAACGGAGGTACCTACACCATATACGAAAAAGGAGCAAAACTATATCACGGAACAGAATAATGAAAACCATCAGCCCCAATACACACATCGGCAAAATCAGGACAGAACAAAGGTCTGATATGTCACAAGTCTGCAACATCTTGGGATGGACTCCAGAGCAATATTGTAGATACCAATTCAAGCAATACTGCGCCTTCGTAGAAGCCCTTTCTACTGACTGGCCAAAGATCAGAGAACAGATTCTTTATAGTCCTGTATTCCGTGGTTTTTGGAATAACGAATGGGCAAACAGGGACAAATACGAATTCCTTTCATTCGCTCCTGACAATGCTGACCATAGCTATAATCTAAGTGAATACCTCTTCATACATGATCATGAAAGATTGCTTGAAGAGGATCAATTCATGATCAAGTACAACAACATCCTCAAAATACTATGATCGATACCCAATTACTACTGGATGCAATCGGGGACTACTTCAAGGTCACTCCGACCGAGCTCCAAAGCAAGTGCAGAAAGCACCGATTGAGCTACCCGAGGAAAATGATAGCCTACATCCTCCGAAACCAAAAGGATGATGCTGTGAAGCTAACCGCAAGGTCTCCCGAAGTAATCAAAAGATGGATATCAGATATCAATTTCTTGGAAGAAAATGACCAATTGGTCAAAAACGATTATGAAGTAATCACACAAAGGATTCAACCAGTCATGCAGATCAATCTAACACAAAGCCAAATCAAAAGCCTACACGGACTATTTACTGAATTCCTTGCAGCTGATGCCAATAATGTAATGCTTAAGCTGATATCAATGCACATAGATGATATCAATGAAAAGCTGAGGAAAAGGATCAAAACAGGTAAAGCCAATATAGGCATGGATGAAAAGCAACAGTATGCCTTCCTGGTGTGGCACTATCATTTTAGCGAACACTTTGAAAATAGCCATGCGCATGCATACATGACCATCATAGACATCATTCAACAACTAAAACCTATACATCATGCCAAAACAAACCCCGGAGGAAATCAAGAATGAAATACAAAGTCTATATGATGAAATAGACAATACCAATGATGCGGACTTGATCCGCAAAAACGGTAAGAAAATCATCGAACTCGAATCTAAATACAAATCAAAATGCAAAAAGAAATCTTAAACAAACAGGTCTCCGAACTCACAGAGGAAGAATTGAGCGCATTGCTTCAAGAGAGACAAAAGAAGGCTAGACAGGAAAAAGCCAAAAAGGAAAAGGAATACCAGCTTAAGAAGAATCAACTGGTAAGGGAACTACTACACAAAGCCCAGGGAATTCAGGAAATTCTAGTGGAATTCAAGAAGCAAGGATATGATCAGCTGAAAGAACACTATGAGTTGATGAAGCAAATGGGGGAAGTCGCTTCTAACAACAAAGGGAATTTTCACTTGAAAAGTGACGATGGTCAATTCAAAGTGGAATTTTCAAACCATGTAAACAAAGAGTTTGACGAGCGTGCAGAAATAGCCGCTGAGCATCTAAATGAATTCTTGGAGTCCTTCATGAAAAAGCAGAATATGGCTTCTTACAAGTACATCAAGGGATTGAGCGAAAAGAAAAACGACAAGTTTGATATTGGTTTGGTAGGCCGTCTATTTAAGATGGAAAATGAATTTGACAACCCTTCTTGGAAAAAAGCTATAGAGCTTTTCAAGGCTTCTTACACTGAGGTAGACACCACACAGTACATCCGTTTCTTTATCCGAAACGAGCAAAATGGACAGTATGAAAATGTAAACTTAAACTTCGCATCGGTATGAGAATATGGTTCAAATGTACTGTAAAGTACGCAAAAGAAAATGAACAAGGCTTGCTTAAAAATGTAAGTGAAAAGTACTTGGTAGATGCGGTTTCATTTACTGAAGCTGAAGCAAAAATGTACGAGTTGCTTGGCTCTGTGATCAGGGGAGACTTTCAAGTAACTACAGCTGCAAAGAGCAATATAGTAGATGTATTTGAATATGAAGATATCGACATCTGGCATGAATGTAAAGTCACATACTTTGTAGTGGACGGTGACAGCGGCAAAGAAAAGAAGATCACACAGATCATGTTGGTAACGGCTCACGATGTCAAGGAAGCATACGACAGGATCAATGAAAGCTTAAGCAATATGCTAGTGACCTTTAGAGTACCTGAGATCAAGGAATCTTTAATCCTTGAGGTTTTTCCACATGAAAATGAAGAGGAGGAATTCATTCCTGATAATGCACCATTAGGTGAAGCTAAATGTGATCAAGAAGGAAAGGAGGATCAAGATGCCTAGAATTATGATACCACAAGAGCATATAGACGATGTCTTGAATCACTGTGCTGACATGGAAAATTCGGGCAAGACAGACAGTCCAGGGATGTCTTACGAACAAGGCGTAAAGGATGCCATCCTTTGGGTTACTGGAGAAACAAATGTGTGTCCAATAGATAAAGAAGATTAATCATGATACAAGCAATCTGCATCATCGCAATATTATCCACTATATCCAGCCTCGTAGTAGGCTGGGTATTTGGACACATGATCGGTAAGAGTATGGCACAAACAGAAGTCATTGACTATGTGGTAAAAAATCCAAGTATTGATAAAATCAAAATGCTTAACACAATATATCCAGATCGAAAACCCCTGTTTGATGACTTAGAAAAAAAGTATTTCAAAAACAACTTAGACAGCATCATTCCAAACCTACTTAATGCCGAAACAAAATGAAATACAATAACCTAATGATCGATTTAGAGACCTTTGGAAAAGGTGCTGAGGCTGTTGTTTTAAGTATTGCAGCTATACCGTTTGAAAAAGGTGTAGACGCTGGAAACAATCCAGTATTCTCAAAAAACATTGATTTGGCAGATTCATTGAACTGGGGCAGAAAAATTGAAGCTGAAACTTTAATCTGGTGGTTGCATCAAGATCAAGAAATATTAAAGTCATTAATGGAGTGGCCTGAAAAACTTGAGACTGTTTTTTATGGCTTAAAAAATTTCATAAATGAGCACTGTGTTAAAGATGTAAAAGTATGGTCAAAAGGACCATCTTTTGATGCTTCAATACTATCAAATATATACAGTATGAGAGGTTTTGGTATACCGAAACCTTGGGAATATTACAACGAAAGGTGTGTGCGTACTGAGCTTCATGGATGGGAAGAAATAGTAAAAAACAAAGTTCCGCCTCCAGCATACAAGCATGAACCAAAATACGACTGTCTTTATCAGATCGCTTGTATCAATTATGTTTACCTACAAACACACGTGCTATGATTTACGAGTTTGCCCTTGAAATAGCAGAAAAGATAAAGTCCGATCTAGCCCCACACTGTGAGCGCATAGAGATAGCTGGAAGCATCAGGAGAAAGAAGCCTGAAGACATCAAAGATGTAGAAATAGTTTGCATTCCAAAGCCCTACAATGTAGGGCTGTTCCGCTCCGGTATAGCTGAGGTCATAGAGCAATGGCCAAAGGTAAAAGGAGACCTACCATGTAAGTACACACAGCGCATTTACGGTACTTATGGAAACGAGATCATCAAAGTAGATATATTCTTTGCTAATCCGGAGAACTGGGGACTGATTCTAGCCATCCGAACTGGATCAGCTGAATACAGCCACAAGGCGCTTGCTACGACTTGGAGCATCAAAGGCTACAAATCCGAAAATGGAATGCTCTACAATGACCGTGGAAATCCTGTCCCAGTGAGAGAGGAAAAAGACTTGTTTGATCTTCTTGGAATGGATTGGGTAGAGCCTGAAAATAGACTTTAGACATAAGACATAAGATGCAAGATTCATTAAGAAACTTACTTGTAAAGGGAACAATAATAAAGACAAGTTATGGTTCACGGCCTTACTTGATTAATGAAGTTAGTGAGCCTTGCAACTGCGGTAGATTGTCAGATCAATTGGGATTGACAAATACAGGAATGCAGGACTGGTCACCTGATCACTATCACATCACTTGCAAGGATCTTGATAAAAGCAGGTCAAACGGTGACCCCTGCTATCTCAACGCATACAATTTAATTGATGGTGAAATCAGGTCAATATACTGTAATGATAAGATTGAAATTTTAGGGGTTAAAAAAGGTACACAATTCAGTTTGTTTTAAAAAAAAGACTATGCTACTAGGATTTAAGAAAAGTTTTGCAAAACCGATTTTACAGGGAAGTAAAGTTTTTACTATCCGAAATCAAAGAAAGCTAGAGCCAAAAATTGGCGAAACGCTATACATGTACACAGGCCTAAGAACTAAAGACTGTAATAAGATAACCGATAAACATAAGTTAGTATCAATACAATTAGTTGACCTATACTTTTCAATTGACGAGGAAGGAAATGGATGGGTTGATATAATAGTAGATGGTAGGATGTTGAAAAATTACGAAATGCAAGAATTCAGCAAAATGGATGGCTTTACTGATCTAAAAGACTTCTCTGATTATTGGCTGGAAAATGTTAAGCCAAATAGATTAGGTATAAAATACCATGAAGCTGAAGATATGATTATTTACCACTGGACAGATTTAAAACTATGAAAGCAGTAAGAAGAATACATTTTGAGGATCAAGGACAGGACTTTCTTTCTTGGGATCTTGATAGATTGGATGAAGTAGTAGGCTGTGAGCCTTTTCAAGGATCGGTATGGATTGGATGCGTGGTGATCACAGATAGTGAATCAGGTTTATTGGAAGGTGATCGCCCGCATTTTGTTAACAAGATCGGGAATTTAAGGCAACTCAAATATAAGATTGAAAGAATCGAAGAACTTAAAGATCATGACTAGAAACTACAGGCAGTTATACAGCCTTTTGAAGCTTCAAGGATTGACAAAGGAAGAATGTGTGTTGGAGGTTTCAAAAGGTCGCACAGATAGCGCAAAAGAGCTTACAGATGCCGAATGGTCGGTACTGATTTTATGGCTAACACCGATTCATAAAGCTCAGCACTGGCAACCAAAACCAGGAGACCGACAGCGCAAAAAGATGATCAGCATCGCAAGGCAGATGAATTGGCACATGAGTACAAATAGACCGATTCAAGACAAGGGAATTACCCTGATCATGGCACGGCTCGACAATTGGGCGCTGGCTCAAAAATTCAAAAAGCCCCTCATGCAGCACTCGGAACAGGAACTCAATGTACTCCTGTCAATATTTGAAGAAAAGGTATATAAGAGCTATTTAAAGGACTTGAACAGATGAAAACAACCTATAAACTCACATCCAGCAGAATGAACGGACATTTCCTGATATCATTTGAAAATGACCGTTTAAAAGCTTTTGAAATAAACTTTAAAGAGGATTTAACTGTAGCGCAATTTTCTTACTTCCTAAGCCGCCTACCGATCAATGAAGAGGGTCTTAAGGCTTACGAGGAACTAGGACTCACCATCGAGAGAACAGCAGCTACAAATGAAAAGATAGCCTTATTCTGCCGAATCTACGAAAAGCATGTAGGAATCAAGTATAAAGTCAGTGCAAGCGACTCAGGCAAGATCAAGACCATCCAAGTGGATGAAAACTTACTGGGTCACTACTTTAGGTCTGAAAACTTCCTATGGAAAGGAAAGTACAGTATCAGTAACCTAGTCAAGTACTATAACGAGCTAAGGGCTGATATCATTCAGGGAGGTAAGCCAAAGCATCCTGATCAGTGGGATGCAGAATACTTTCGAAAGCTCAAGACTGATCAGATCAGTGACTACTATCGTCACCTGAAAAGCCTTGGTCTAAAAGTCATCAAAGACGGTACTGGAAGGATATTAGATTGGAAATAATTATGTATAATTGTAAACTAAACTATTTAAACATGAAAAAGCTAAGTTTGATTTTGTTGGTGATGATCACCTTACTCGCTTGCAGCACTGAAGACACAGAGCCAAGAGGTGAATTGAAAGTAAATGTAAAGTATAAGTTCGAAGGCAATGACAACCACCCAGTAGCCGACCCGATCCCAGTATATTTGTTTACGAACCTTGGAGGTTCAATACACGGATACACATACAGAGGAAATGGCAAAATGCGAAATGATGGAGGTCAGGAGCTGGAATACTCCAGTGTAGCTTATCTTTCCTCAGGTGTCGTCAATTTCACCAACTTGGATATTGCTACGCATACGGTGGTATTGGATATGCTTGATTCAAAGCTTGAGATAACCAGGACTACAGCAATCAACCTACAGACACATAAAGGTAAAGGTGAACTGAATTTCAATATTGACATTCATCCATATACTCCATTTAACATTTATTGAAAATTATACATTCACTAACTAGTTTAAAACTTTCTTTGCCCTGACAGCCTGTCAGGGTATTTTTGTTTTATGCCCTATGTTCGTGACAATTATATCAAAAAAGCTCAGCATATCCGTGAAATTTATTTCAAGGTTAAGGAGGAGGATATTCCCGATACTAGAATAGTCCGATCAGTTTTTCCAAAGTTCAATATTTTTATCAGTTACAGGCAGTGGATGAACATCAAGAACATGAGAATCAATAGAAATACAGAGGATATTAATACAAATCAATTAGTATTGTTTTAAGACAATTTGGCAATAATATCATTTTGGATATTTTTTTGGTCTTTCATTCTTTCAAAAAAATTTTATATACAATGAAATATTACTTAATCTCAGAAGAGGCGTTAAAAGATTTAAGCCTAAAGCTCGGAGCTGGAGCAACAACAACAAACAATATTCAAGATTCAGGTTTCAAGTTTGGAACTACAGAAGCAATCAAACAAGTCAAGGACTTGGCTTTAGTAATTGATGAAGATCAATTTCATGAAATTCAGATCATTCTTGATCGTATTCAAGGAGAAAAGTTTGATGGTGGATTTACGGATAAGGGTTCTTGATTGAATTAGAGATATTAGATAAATCGTAAAAGTAAATTGTATAGATAATTTGTGCCTCCTGAAAATTGTTTTTCAGGAGGTTTTTTAATTATAGCAATTGACAAATTGACCGTAATTTTATATTGGATCAATTTTGGATCATCATATTATTCACTTTAACTAAAATGATATGCCAAATTATTCTAAAGAAATTTTCAGTATTCAGGAATCAGTACAAGAAAAATATCCTGATCTAACAGATTTTGAATCTCTTCAGATTGCTTGTGAAATACATAAACAGGAGCTTTATGCAGAAACCTATTTACTAGGGAGTAGTCAGCCAAATGCCATTGAATCAATAGCCATACAAATGGGGATGAAAGAAAATGGTTTTGGAAGTACTTTAATCGATGCGATTCAAGGTTTAACTGATGCAGTATCTAGTCACAAAGAATAATTTTTTATCATAAAAAAAGCCGATAACTCAAAATATCGGCTTTTTTGATGATATCCCTATTCAGCTGCTGACACATCCAAAAATTCAGTGCTAAAAGGAAGCTCGCAAATCTTAATTCTGTCAGGTCTTGCAGTTTCTATTTGCCTTTGGCGCTTGAGTGGTGTAGTGCCTACCCTTTGCCCTTGAAGCTTTTTATATACATTTTTCACAACTGCATAGTATGCCAGTGATCTATCTTTCACATTCTCTGGAGCTAAGTGAGCCGACTCACCCTTATAGTCAAATGCCAGCTTTACATTGACCAGGACTTGGCATTTTTGTTTCTTCTGTCCCAGTTCGATTGCGTTTATGATGTCAATACCTATCAAGGCGCAAGGGAATGCAACCATCGGACGGGTATTGAAATCATCCAGCTGACCAAAATCCATATCGATCCATTTGACCTCAGGTACCTCAGCGATCAAGTCGCATACTTTTAAATAAATTCCGTCTATATCCATAATTACATTTATTTTTAGACCTGACAGGTTTTTAAAACCTGTCAGGTCTCACTATTTGAATTTGTAAGCTGCTTTTATCCGGGCAATGATATTTTGGTTCAGTTGAATGGCTGCACCCATATACTGGCGTTTTGGCATTTGGATTACATGCGCTTTGAATGTAAGTCCCTTTCCTGCCGTAGTACCTTTTTTGTATAGTCCCATGCCTCCGAATGCTTTGGCTTTCTTGCCTTTGGTGTGGCGGTTTCTGATGAAGGTCTCTGACCTTGCGGCCTTGCGAATTTCACCGCCTTCGTTGTGGATGCGTGCATAAGGAACTTTTGAGTTACCAGCGCTAATTACAACCTTGTTAGGGGTTCTTTCGGCCTCCCTTATACTGTTGACCAACTTACTGCTTTTGACCATCAGTGAGCCGCCTTTGGGCTTATATCTTTTTGAATATGGAGCCCATTGATTTCCATCAAATCCTTTTCTACGAAATGAATCTTTGTAGTACTCTACAGCAGTTTTGGAAATGATAGCAGGTGCTTTGTTATCAAAGAATTTGTTATGCTCCCTAAAGAACTTATCTAATTGTGCATTTGCATCTTTTGCCATAATATTCCGTATATTTGTATTGAGGCTATTGACAGCAGTGATGTACGGCCAGCACCTTTGGGAGATGGGGACTGTACAGTTGCATAAGCAGTGTTGTCACTGGCTAACCCTAACCCCGATCTTTCGTAGGATCGGGGTTATTTTTTGAGGGATATCCCACGCCTATAGCTTTCTATCACCTTGGTCTTTTCAGTCAATTCAAACCAAGTCATCAGTTCTATGATATTGTTTGCACTTTGACGGCCTACCACTACCATTGTTTTGTCCTGGTAATACTTCAGGTAAACCAAGTCATCCAGCTTCGAAGTGTTTCTTTTGCCATGTAACCACAGTTCATCAGGCTTTGCTAAAGTTTCTTCCATCGCACTAATTAGCTTTACACGGCTTTCTTTGCTCCCAGTGGTGTGCTTTTGGAAGTTTACTGGGTCAACATTTAGAGCCCTCTTATTATAGTCGTAGACTGTTTGTTTGCCGTTTAGCGTGTCAAGCTTATCAAAGTATTCCTGCGCTGTACCTTCATAAACAGGCTTATTTGATTTGGCAATGGTTTTGGCTTGATCATAAGGCTTCATTTTGTAATCAGAAGCATCAAGGTTGTTGAGTTGCTTATTGGTAGCTGTAAGGTTCTTGCCTGTGATATACTGTTGATTGGCTGTGAATACTTCACCAGTCAACGCCCTATTGACCCCAAAACCTTGCTGAGCCGCTTTATCAAAAGTATCTGATCCAAAGTATTGATTAACCCTTTGTCGCTGTGCTGCAAAGTCAACACCCTGTATTTCGTCTCTTGTCATCGCTACCACATAGCATCTACAATTCCAACCATTTGGCGGGTATATCCTTTGCCAAAGAGGATCATTTGCAGGAAGAATCAAACCGTCCAATTCTGCATGCTCAGGCCTTACCGCACCATCACCAATAGTGACATATCTCCAATATGGGAATACTTCAATATCCTCCATCAAGCTGTAATAATTGCTTGAGCTTTCCCCTACAAGTATGGCAGTGTCATATTCGGTTTTGAGCCATTGATCATTCCAAACATCACCAATTTGCTTTGCGTTGGTTTTGAATATGTCAAAATTTGGTGCATCCCTGAAAACCTGATTCAAGGCCTGAACTTCAGCAAGCGTTTTGCCTGCCGAAAACCTAAACATATTCAACTCAAATGAAGTCAATAGATGCGGGCTGTCGATGCCGTATTTGATATCGATGGCAAGTGTTTTAGACGTGGAAGGTTTTGAAAACCTGTCAGGTATTGACCTCGATAGCTTGATCTTTGATCCATCCAGTCCCTTGTTGAATCCTTTGATCAAAGTATTGGCAGTAGCTTCAAAGGTGTCAGCACTAAACTTTAAATTGCCTTTTGATTCAGCTACCTGATCTATTAGGGAATCAGTTTTAGGAGCGTCTTTTGGGAGGCTTAGTTTTGATGTGTGGAGACATCCACAGTCTGCCCTCCCGAAATCCTTCGGGAGGGCTTGGGGAAAAAAACCGCTTTCCCCTCTTTGGCTCAATGCCAGTGACAAAGTTTCTTCAAAGCTTTGCCTTTGCCGCTCACCAGTGATTTCAATGCCAAATTTCTCTTTGATCCATTCCGGGTCAATGTTATAGTGAGGCAATAATCCCTGTACAAATTTCCAAAGTTCAGCTGTATCTTCAGACTCGCTAAACTTAAATCTCAAATCACCTTTCAATACACCATGCTTGACAAGTGCCGGGATGATCGTATTATTCCAAGCCTCCTCCAGTCTTGCCATATCAGACTGCACCAATAGCCAAAGCATCTCAAAGCTGACCTGATCCTTTGAGCGGCTGCCGTTGTCAGTATCCTGACCAATTAGTCCCCCAGAGATCAATAGACAAATTTTGTCCCTCAGGTGAGAAATCAGGTTCTTATACACATCACCATTTGTACTCACTCCTTTGGCAAATTCAAACTCCTCCGTTTCGTCAATGATAAACCAGGAAGCTGATCCCATGTCCCGCATCATTTTTTCAGCTCTCTTAAGTGCTGTTGCATTTTGCGTGTCGGTCTTCATCACTCTTGGAGGTATGCCGTAAATCTCACACAGCTCAGACCAGCAGCTTTCTGCAAATCTTGAAAGCAGCA
Source organism: Belliella calami (assembly GCF_022549695.1). Lineage (GTDB taxonomy): Bacteria > Bacteroidota > Bacteroidia > Cytophagales > Cyclobacteriaceae > Belliella > Belliella calami. Next base: position 15,466 of record NZ_JAKZGS010000028.1, read on the forward strand.
CTGGTGCTACAATCTTGTTTAGCAAGCCTTCATGTCTGCTATTGAATTCCAAAATCCAAGTTCCAAATTCAGGCATTTCACGATATTTGGTGAACTTGCTTAAGTCGGTATAGTCAGGATAGAATTTGCCAGTTTGAGGCACTACATTATACCTTGGAATCAATTCCCCAACCAATTCCCCTGAAGCTTTTTTTGATAGCTCCACTAGGCTATAACCATCCCACTCGGAATCTTGGACTACCTGAGTAAAGAATCTGTAAAGTGGATGGCTTTTTAGCGCTTTTGTTTGCTCTTCATCTACATCACCGTTTGGCTTGATCAATTCGAAATCAGATGAAAACACTTGGTTTTGCCTATTGCTCAACTGGGAGCTTGCCAAGGCATCCAATCGAATCTCACGATAGAGCAATTGCAGTCTCCAAGTGACTGGATCAAGTTCAAGGTTGAACATGTTCAAGGCCATGTTCCAAGACTTGATGTCTTGCCTTACTCGGCTGATTGATTTGGGTTGCCATGGAAGGTACCTTTTGCCTACCTTGGCATTCGTTTCTTTATTGTCCATCATTAAAATCCATCATGGTTAAACTTCCTATTTGATCCAGCCAAAAACGGACGATCAAAATCCTCTTCGAATAGTGGCCAGCCATTCATTACATTTTTGCTGATATGGATCAAGGCTTTGATAGCCCTATCATATCGGCTTTCTGCAAGCTCAAGATCAACCTGCACATTGACCACATTGATGAAGTGCCATTTTGCAATGTCCTTGATGTAGGTGATCAGGTTTGCATATTTGAGCTTGTCAGTGCCTACACTGGAAAATATCGTTTCGGTATTGTACCGAGTTAAGTACTGACTTGCTTCCATCATTGCGGACTGGATCGCTTCATTGATCTTGTCATCATCGTCACGGCTGATGACTGCCATGCCCTCAGGCCAAATGTGCGTTTCGAGATCTTGTTTTGTAATGAATGGCATAATTGATTTGTTTGGTTGGGCTGTTAGGACACAGACCAAGGGTTTAGCGTTAAGACCTGCCATGTTTTAAAAACATGGCAGGTCTGGTTTATTTAATAGTGATTATCAACCCTTTCACCGTGGACATGGGTAGTTTCTTGCTTTGCCGTACGGCGGTTCACGTATGAAAATGCACCGTGGCAGGCATCAGGGCCATCGTCATGCGCTTGACTTCCTTTTTCAAATGCCAGGAACTGATTGATCAATTCTAGCTGATCCACTGTCTGATAGTCTTCATTGAAGAATACCATGTGTGCTTCGAAGAAACCAAGCAGTGATTCAATTCTATCAAACTTATCTGTCTTGGCTTTCTTATCAGGTCGCACGGGAATGTGATATCCCCTTTGGTCACCTTCTAGCATGAAATCATTTGTAAATTCATCCATTGCGAATAGGCCTTCAATTAGGTATCGTATATTGTGATTGCCTAAGCCAAACTGCTCGTAGGTGTCATAGAGCCATCGGGCGACATCTGCACGGCTCTTTTGTCTGAGATAGCAAAGGAGGATATGAAACTCACGTCCTTTTTTGCCCACCAAGACCATGGCTTTAAAGTCACCATTTGCTTTGTAAGACAAATCACCATAAAAGCACAATGAATCATATTCACGCAGCCAGTGAGGCGACTTGAATATCATATCCTTGGATTTGAATACCTTGCCCTCCTCGATGTGGACGTGCATGTACTCACGCATAAAGGAGCGGTAAGGCATGTTGTCGTACTTATCCCTCCAAAATTCTGCATCTCCACGTTCAGGCCATTCAGGTTCAAAGTCTGTGAGGTTTTTGACAGCGCAAACCCTAAAGACTTCAAAATGTGTCTTAGACTTCCTGCCAGACATTTCCTGCTTTTTCAACTGTTCCAAGAAATACAGTCTTAATCTGTTGGTAATTGAATTTCTATGGAAGTTATTGTTTGCGTAAATAAATCGATTGGTAGAGTCCATGTCCGAGTCAAAGCATCCCCAAACATCTTCAGTAAGGAAGTCCAAAGCCTCACGCATTAGGCGGTCGTTGTTGACGTGCTTTTTACTATCTACATCATCGACAACTATGTAATCGGGACGGTCTGCATCTTGTCTTGATCCTCTAGGGTCTTGACCAAACCCAAGAGCCATAAACCTTACTCCATCAGTGGTCAAAAAATCTCCTGAGCTCCAGTCTCCATGTTGCATTTTCTCACCGTAATCATTTTTCAATCTATTATTGTGAGTTAGCTGAGATTGTATTCCCCCTAGTAGCTTATTGGCTTTATCTTCTGTCTGACCTAACAAAAGCATAAACTGTATTTCACCAAGTACCAAATACAAAAACAAAGGGATACCCATATCTATATGGACTGACTTTCCAGCTCCACGATACATTTCTGCAAGCAGTCGAAGGCTTTTGTTTTTGATTATGATTTCAGCAAGCTTACGATGAAACCAAGCTGACTTCTTTTTTGCAAAGTTTGGAAAATAGAATTCAAACCATGCCACATAATCCTTTTCCAATCTTCTTACCCTTTTGGCTTTAGCCTCAGGCAGTTCATGAATATCGATAGATGTAGCTTTGGATATTCGAGCGCAATGCTTGTCATAGTCAGCGAGTAACTTTAGAAACTTTCTGTTTTCGATACTCATCAGCTTTCTAGATTAATGCGATGAATAAGAAACTGCTTGTGAAAATGAATGCATTTCATTGCAAACTCCGGGTCTTCCTCAGAAATGAAATTGTCCAAGTCCTTCAAAATCCGATGCACTACAATAGGATCAGCTTTTTTGTCGCAGCGGTCAAGAGCGGACATAAGCTTAGATATGCCATCAGCTGGTAGGGTTGCTTTATTCCCTTGGACTACGCTTAGCAATTCTTTTTGAAGGAACTGTTTGATCTTGACAGGGCTGGAATGATAGTCAAGTCGCTTTCCCTCCCAGTCGTCCGCTGTTGACCAGTTGCCTACAGTCTTTTCAGTGATTCCAAAAAGTTCCGCTACTTCCTTCTTTGTGCACTCCATATTCTCGATGAAGTGATCCATTGCCTGCTGTCTGATTTTGTCCTTCTTAACTGCCATATATCCTTGATTATGTGTCAAAAGTGGGCTAAAAAAGGGCGTAACTAAAATAACAGCGCAAGCATTGCACAACTATTTCATAGCCCAAAAAACAAAGCGAATCTTTGAATCCACAAGGGCAAACAATTAGAACAGCGATCAATGGCAAAACAATCATATATCCTAAATGATGAAACACAAGCAAACGTCTACGGCTTCCGGGTGAAGAATTCAGGGATAGACTTGGATCGCTTCAACAAGAACCCGGTCATGCTAGCGATGCATAGAGATTGGGATTTGATGGCCGTCATTGGTCGCTGGACTAATATCAGAATTGAGGGCAGTCTATTACTTGCAGACCCTGAGTTTGACATGGAGGATGAAGAGGCTAAAAAGATAGCTGGTAAAGTAGAGCGTGGATTTGTCAAAGCCGTGTCTATGGGATTCCTTTTCCTTAAAGAGAATTTGGAAAAAAACATAGATGACATGTTTGACTTGGTATCCTGTGAGCTGTATGAATCCAGTTTTGTGACTATACCAGGAAACAAGAATGCCGTCCGACTTTATGCCGCTCCAAACAAGCTGATGAAAGATGATGAAATCAGACTTTGCCTCAATGCCGTGATGGTAGAAAAACCAACAATTGACACTAATTCTAAATCAAATAACATGGAAAAATTCACATTGAGTGGTGCGGCTCTGACTGTACTATTGATGGCTGGGCTAACAAAGCAGGACGATCCTTCCGAGATCAACTCAGTGATAGGTAAGCTTGGTACTGATCTACAGACCGCAAAAGATGATTTGGCAACAGCCAAGACAACGATTCAGACAATGAAGGATGCGCAGCTCAGTGCTGTGAAAAAGACAGCCGAAAACTTGGTAGATGCAGCTGTATTGGCTGGAAAGCTTACTGCTGACAAAAGAGAGCAGTTTGTAACCCTTGCGGTGAACGATTTAGACCTTGCAAAATCCATCTTGGAGAACATGCCGGGTAAAAAAGGTTTGGCAGCAACAGTAACAGGAAGCCCAGCGGGTGGAAATGCAGATGATCCAAAGAACATGGATGAATTCCAAGCCCTTCCACTTTCCAAGCAGTTGGCTTTTAAGGCTGATAATCCAGAAGGTTACGCAGCGCTGTTCAAGTAAGCTGAAAAGCTCCATGCCCCGGAGAATTAATCAAGCTTTAAACAACAATTAAATAAAAAAATTATGCCAGCAAATTTTCCAGAGTTTTGGCTCTCGGTCGTTGAAAGGAATTTTAAGGCTACCGATAGAGCTCCATGGCTCGATGGTATTCCTGAAATTCCGGGAGATGTACAAGTTATCAATGGAGGTAGCAAATCCGAGAAAAACACTATCCATATTCCATTGAGTGAATTTGAGGTAGATGTGTTGATCAACAACACAACCTACCCGATTGCTGTTCAAGAGTATGATGATGATGAAATCATTATCAATCTTGATAAGTTTCAAACATTGGCTACAAGCATCAGCGATGACCAAACTATTGGAGCATCCTATGATAAAGTGAATGAGGCGACAAGAAATCACCAAGAGTCAATCTTGTCTAGAAAGTATATTAAGGCTATCCATGCACTTGCTCCAAATTCAAATACTGCAAATACACCTGTTGTATTGACAAGTGGTCCTGTTCACGGAGGTCTTGAGTTTGGTAGAAAAATATTCACATACGATGATATCGTAGCGATGAAAGACAAGTTTGATGCGCTTGAAGTTCCAATGGAAGGTAGAAGATTGGTTCTTTCAACTGATCACTGGAATGATGCACTTTTAGATAGAAAGCGCTTTGGTGACCAATTGGTAAATTATCGTACAGGTATGCCAGCTCCAATGATTGCAGGGTTTAGTTTGTATCAATATGTGGCAAACCCACATTTCACTGGTACGAACAAAAAAGCATTCGGGTCATTGCCAGTTGCTGGTGATTACAGAGCTTCTGTAGCTTTCCATGAAAGTATTGTGGGTAAAAAGACTGGTATGACTAGGCAATATTTTGAGCCTTCTACAAGCGACACAAGAACTCAGACTAATCTTCTGAATTACCGTCACTACTTCATTGCAGTGCCTAAGCGTGCGAAGTACATCGGTGCAATTGCATCTGCTGAGGTAGTTGATCCGGGATAATCGATGCGTTGGAGCTTCATGAAAATATTGAAATCATTTGGTTATGAAAATTGGACACAGCTGGGGGAGAGTTTAGCCCCCAGCTTCAAGTACCAGTTAACTATCCCAACAGTCACGCTAAGCGGTTTGACGGCTTTAGTTTCAAGGGTATTCGGCTTGGATGCTTGGTCTTTTGGGGTGCTGTTGATCATGTTTATGGTCGAACTTAGAAGTGGAATCAGGGCAAGCAAGATCAGGGGAGAGCAATTTGAAAGCATGAAGTTGAGTAGGTTTTCTTTCAAGGTTTTCTATTACCTGGTCATCATTGCCGTCACACACTTAATGTCCTTCAGCTATGCGATGCTTGACAAGCCTGTGGCTTCTGAAATATTCAGCTGGATGCAGATATTTCTTGTCATACAGATAGTACACGAAAACATCGTCAGCATAGCGGAAAACATCAGTGTGATATCAGGCAAGCCAAAAGCGCATTGGATCAACAAGCTGTCAGACAAAGTAAACGGTTTCTTCAAATGAGATGGATTGATTTCATATTTATTCATTGCAGTGCCGGGCATGCTAATATCAAGGCAGTACAGGCATTTTGGCACAGACCAAAGAGCCAAGGAGGTGCAGGCTGGAAGATCGGAGGATATCACGCTTGGGTCGATTACGATGGTACAATCACTTGGCTCTATCCAATTTCACAGATAGTCAATGGCGTACTAGGGTTCAATACCAAAGGAATTCACATAGGATACAGAGGTGGTGTCAGAAAGGACAATTTCAAGATAGCTGAAGATACCAGGACAGAGGAACAAAAGGCAGGAATACTGGATGCGATCTTTCAGATATATGAAGAGCTCAAATTACATCAGCCAGTAGATCACATCAAGATACTTGGACATCGGGATGCAAGTCCAGATAAGAACTTAAACGGAATCATAGAGCCATGGGAGCGTATCAAAGAATGTCCATCATTCGATGCCATCCCTGAGTACGCTTGGATTCAGGGAAGTGTAGCAAATCAAAGAAAAGGCATATTATGAAATTAAAGACAACCGGGGCGGTGATGGTGGGGATTCTCCTCCTGGTCTCGTGTAGGTCTGTCAAGAAGTTTTCTTCTGATCAGACCAGTACTGAGGCTGAGCGAATGGATGAACTTTATTCACAATTTTCAAGAAACTTGGAAATAGAAGAGTTTGGAGATACGCTAAAAGGTAGAGTCCCCTTTCCTATCGATATCACAAAGCCTACAGTGATCACCGGGGAAAGTCAAGGGATCAGCTTGGAGCTGACGATCAGTGACCAGGGAATCGGTTACAAAGCAATTGCAAAACCAGTTGCACGATCAAAGTTGTCATACAGTGATACCATTGGGCAAATATCATCTATCAAGGAGCAATCAAGCAGCTCAACGGTTCGAGAAAAAGAAGTAAAAAAGCGGCTGCCTTTGTGGCTGTACCCGGTAGTAGTCATCGTCATGTTTGTCGCTTCGGGTCTAATCGTCAATAAAACACCATTAAAATGGGTAAAATATCTAAAGAACTTGAAACGAAGGTAAGACTAATTTTTAGGTCTTATCCCAAAGCAAAAGAATTTCACTTCACAAGTGACGGTCAAGCATTCAGCTTAGAAAGTGATGCAAAGAACCATGCCAAAACACTCAAAGCCAAGGAGGTCACTAAGATCACAAGGCAGATGGTTGTTTCGGGAAATTTTGAACTTGACACTACGGTGTACGATGAAAAGGTAGTTCAAGAAACAAGTGCAGGCAATGAATTTCAGGCAAGCGGCGCAAAAGGGGAAAAGGGACTAAACGATCAAATCGGAAAGGCTGCTGAAGACGAGGAGCGTAAAACTTTGATTGAGAAATTCACAGAACTGGAAGGCAAGAAGCCAGCGCACAACATCGGTACAGACAAGCTAAAGGCTGCTGTAGAAGAGCTTGAAAAAGCTGCAAAGGAAGCTGCCGAAAAAGCGGATAAGGATTCAGATTCTGAAAAGGGATCAGATGATCAAAAAGACACTGAAAACCAAAAACCTGAGTAATCATGGGAAAAGTAAGATACGGCGCAAAAAGAATTGAACTTGGAGTTTTTGACCCTGAGACTGGGGCGACTTCGGCATACTTTGAAATGCCTGTATATCGTGACACCTTCACGATGACAGAACCTGAGCCAGCGGTAACAGAGCATTTCCAGCAAGGCAAAATCAATCCACGTGTAAGACGTGTAACCCCAGCATCAATTGAAATCAGCTTCCAGTTGATGGATACCGATGCTGACAGCTTAGCGGCTGCATTGGGTGGTACTGTGACTACTGTAGATGGTGTGAAAAAATGGAATGCTCCTAAAAATAGAGGTGAAAAGCTTAAAGCTTTACGAATCACTGTAGAGGATGATTCTGTCATTGAGGTACCTGCATTCTCGCACTATGTAAGGCCAAACTTTGAGATCACCGAGGCAAACATCAACCTCTTGGATGTGAGCGGTGTGGTATTGGATTCGGGTCTTGATGAAGTTCCTGACTTCACATGGTCAGACCCTGAGCCTGATCCTGAGCCGTAATGAATCATCAAACTGAGCTCAATGCAGCTTACAACATTTTAGAAAGGGGCGTCAGGGCGAAGGTCAGAGCCCCTTTCTTTTTGAGGCTGTTTGGAAAGAAAACGGTAAGTATATCCATCAAGAAGCTCTATGCCGGGACACTCTTAGAATCATCTGCTTGCTACCTCAAAACAGGAATCAAAGAAGAGCAATTGAAGGAAGTGGAGACCGAAGCGGCACTGGAGCTGATGGCAAAGCATGGCAAAGAAATGACGAAAGCGATTGCCATTGCTGCGCTTAACAGTAAATGGAAGATCAGACTGTTTTCAGGACTCTTAGGCAGGTACCTGCTATGGAATATGCATTGGCGTGAAATCTTCGCATTGCTCGAGTTCATCTTGGTGTACAATGGCACATCGGATTTTATGCATACTACCAGATTGCTACGGGCGATGCTGATCACAGCTCCAAGCAATCAGGGGCAAAAGGCAAAAAAGAAAGGGAGTTAAAGGCCAAAGGCCTCCATAGCCCTGCCGGTATATTCTATCATGTATGTGCGGAAACTGGATGGAGTTGGCAATATGTCCTGTGGGGCGTGCCTTGGAATGTGGTACTATGGGGAATGTCAGATGCCCCAGGAACAGAAAGTGAAGAGACTGACAAAGTAAAGCAAGGAAATCCCGCTGAAGGGCGGTCAAAATTCAACCAATGGAAAACCTCGGCCCGGTAAACGTAGAATTTTTAATCAATAACCCTGATTTCACTCGGTCATCTAATCGTGTCCGTGATGATATCAAGGGAATCACCCGTACTGCCAGCGAGGAGGCAGAGAAGGCAGAACAAGTATACAAGAAACTTGGAGCTGCAATTGCGGGCTACTTTTCAATTCAAGCCGTAAAAGGCTTTGTTTCAGAAGTTACAAGAGTTAGAGGTGAATTTCAGCAGCTTGAAATAGGCCTACAAACTATTTTAGGTAATAAAGATCAAGCGGATAAGTTACTAGCTCAGGTAGTAGACCTTGCAGCTCGCACCCCTTTTTCACTTAAAGAACTTGCACAAGGCTCAAAAAGCTTACTTGCATATCAATTTGCCTCAGAGGATATCACAGAAGTACTCAGGAGATTGGGTGATGTCGCCTCTGGTCTAGATATTCCATTCAATGAACTTACCCAGCTTTATGGCAAGACTAGAGTTGAAGGCAGATTGTTTGCTGAAGACTTGAATCAATATACTGGTAGAGGAATCCCAATCATTGGCGAACTAGCTAAGATCATGGGTGTTGCCGAAAATGAAGTTAGAACACTTGTAAGTGCTGGTAAAGTTGGATTCCCTGAAGTACAGCAAGTCATAGAGAATCTTACAAATGAAGGTGGTCAATTTTTTAACTTAATGGATAATTTGTCAAGTTCTATTCCTGGTAAGATATCAAACTTGGGGGATGCATTTGATAGAATGTATAATGAAATTGGACAAGGAAATCAAGGTATCATTACTGATAGCATAAGTGGCTTAATTGTTCTTGTAGACAACTATCAAACTGTAATAGACATTATAAAAGCTTTGATTGTTACATACGGAAGTTACAGAGCTGCGGTCATGCTTACTTCAGCTGCACAAAATGCCATGATGCTCAGCGGACAGGGTTTGACAGCAATGCAAATTCTGCAACAAAAATGGACGGTATTGGCAACCAGGGCGCAAGCAATGCTAAATGCTACGATGCTGGCTAATCCTTACGTAGCTGCCGCAACTGCTTTGGCAGCTTTGATCAGTGCATTGGTGATCTTCAACAAAAACAAAGATCGATCAATCAAGCTATCTGATGAATTCAAAAAGAGCATCAAAGAAGAAGTCAATGCTTCCAATCAACTTTTTAAAGCGCTAAAGGCAACATCAGAGGGCACGGATGAACGTGCCGAAATGATCAAAAAGGTTAATGAAACCTACAAGAAGTATCTTCCACAGCAACTAACTGAAGTTTCTAACCTTGAAGAAATTGAAAAGGCACAGAAATCAGTCAATTCAGCAATAGCTGAAAGTATTTTTCTGCGAACCCAAGAAAGCGACCTTACGCAATTGCGTGAAGGATCTGCAAAATATTCCGAGAATTTCGGTAAGGCTATCCAAGACGTCATCAAGGATGCTAAGCTTAGTAGCACCGTGGGCGGTCAGTTGTCCGCTGAGTTTGAAAAGGCGCTAGATGAATTGTCCCAAGGCGCAAACGTCCCGCTTGCAAACGTTCAAAGCAAATTTGATAAGATATTAAGGGATTTTGGTCTTGAATTTTCAGTGCTGGGAAGTGGATCCAGTATTTCAACTTTCAACTATCAGGACTTATTAAAGGACACACAATCTTATGCAGCCGCTCTCAATCGTGAAAAGACTGCAACTGATGGTTTGGCAGATGCTAAGAAAGCCTATTTGGCTCAGTTGGGATTGATTAATGAGGAGGAAGCAAAATCCAATGAAGAGACAGTAGAGGCAATCACAACCCTTAAGACGCTTAAGGAGGAGTTACAGGGACTTGTAGAGGCACGTGAAAAGCTGGATATCAATGACAGCACTGGACTGGCTCAGAATGAAAGCGCACAGATTCAGCTGCAAAAAAAGATAGCAGCCCTAGAAATCCAATCAATAAAGGAAAGGGAAAAGGAGTCTAAAAAAACCGAGCTGGAGAAGCTTAAAGAAAGGCTGGACGAAAAGCGAAAAGCCTATGATGATTACTATGCAGCAATAGAGCTAATAGGCAAAGAGGCAGCTGATCAGCAATTCTCAAACCTGATTAAGGAATCATCAACTTATTTGGAATACTTGAAAAAGGCACAGTCTGGAATTGATCCGACAAGTACAGATGCTGGTAGGCAAAATGTACTCGTAAGACAGGAGATCATACAGGCATCAGGCGCAAGTTCACCACTTGAGCGGTTGAGGACTGAGATTGCCGAAATGAAAAAGGTTTTTGAGGATTTCGAGACTTACAAAAAGCAATTTGGATTAGAAGCCGCAAAGCAGCAATACAGCGAACAGCTTGGAGAATATGACAATTACCTTTCATTTCTAAGGGCTAAAACAGTCGAAAACCAGGATGCATTTGCAGCGATCTTAGAAGGCAGGTCAACAGGTGAGCAAAGGGATATCAGCAAGTTACTTGATGAGGAAGGCAATGAGGCTAAAAGAGAAGAAAGAAAGCGATTTGAAGAGCAATTGGCAGAATTACAGACCTACAACAATGAAAGGTTAAGACTAATATCTGAATACAATGAGCTTAAAAATAAGCTTTTGGAAGCTGGAGAAATTGAAGCAGCTGAAATAGCAAGGCAAAATCATCAAAAAGAACTCGATGAACTTGATGATGCAAATGTCAAAAAGCTACAATCCTATCAGGAGTTACAGAAAGGCATAGAAGACATGACCCTTTCATCAGCTCGCAAACTAGTGGAAAGGGCTAAAGACTTGCTCGCATCTGAGGATATGAGCGATGAGCTTCGGGAGCAAATCAAAAAGGTCATAAGGGATTTTGAAAGGGAAATCAATAAGGTCAGCCTAGACGACATTTTCAAGATATCGACGGCAATTGGACAGCTCGGCCAATCATTGCAGAAACTTGGAGAAACGGCAGGAAGTCGGGGTTTAGCAAATTTGGGAGGTTTATTTTCAGGCTTGGCAGGAGGTGTTGGTGATTTGTTGACAGCTTTCGATAAAGATGCATCAAGCTCGGATGTAATTGCAGCTGGGATTAATGGAGTGGTCAGAATGGTTGACATGCTTGCTGGTGCGGCTCAGCGAAGGAAAGAAGCTGAAGAAGCATATTATAGATCAGTAATAGGCTTTCAAAACCAATATAACCTATCTCTAAATGAGCAAATAAGACTCCAATCAATATTGGGTGAAAGTGTCTTTTTAAAGGACTTTGAAGGAAGGATTAAAGATGGATTAAGCGCTGTCACTGATGCAAATGCCGAATATCAAAAAGCACTTGAAGAGCTGAGCAAGGGCATGGCCAAAAGCGGCCAACGCAATGCAATAGACTGGGGAAGTGTTGGACAGGGAGCTGCCAGTGGAGCTGCGATTGGAGCGACAATAGGAAGTGTGGTACCTGTCATAGGAAATGTTGTCGGGGCAGTTGTCGGAGGAATAGTTGGAGGTATTACAGGTCTATTTGCTGGTAAGAAAAAAGTAGATAAGTTTCTCCCTATCCTTGATGAATATCCCGAGCTTATAGATGATTCTGAGGAAGGAATTATAAAATTAAACAGAGCTTTAGCCGATTCGCTTATTCAAAACAATTTGGTTGATGATGCCACAAAAGAAATATTACAAAATATTCTTGACTGGGACGATGCCTTGGAAGCAGCAAGAGCTCAAATAGCCGAGGTAATCAGTGAGCTGGCAGGATCTCTTGGTTCAGATATGCGAAACGCATTGGTAAGTGCATTCAGGGATGGAGAAGATGCAGCCGTCAAAATGGGTGAGACAGTTGAAAAAGTACTGGAAAACATCATTGGACAATTGATATTCAATAGGATATTTTCAGGCGCATTTGACAAACTGGAAGCTGATATGGCAGCAAGTATGGACGTGGGAGGTGATGGCAATTGGATAGATGATTTTGAACGGTTTTTCAATACAGCTTCAGGGCTAAGTGGTGACTTCAATGATGCAATGCAGGCGGCAATGGATCAGGCTAAGAAAGCTGGGTTTGATATTTTCCAGCCAAGTGGATCACAGGAAAAAGGATTGCAAGGGGCGATTAGTAGGATGACTGAGGAAACTGGTTCGGAGCTTACTGGCTTGAAAAGAGCGTCCTATGATCTTGAAAAAAGAAATTTTGCAATCAATGAACAAAAATTGATGCTTCATAAGCATCATTATGAAGCTGTAGTTAGATCACTGCAACATCATGCAGCAATAGAGAAGAACACAGCAGACACAGTTGAGCGACTTGATGATGCTGTAGTAGAGCTTAAAATGATAGTCAAAAATACAACTAGTAAAAAAGGTTCAAGAGGTTTAGGTTTAGATGATTAATATGCACTACTACTATAATAATATTAGCCTTTCAACATTTGGGATCATTCCTGGTCAAAGTTCATTGTCTAACATTGCTATATCCGGGCATCTTGATTTCCCAAAAAGAATTAACAAAACAGAACAATTGTGGGAAGATAGAAATGGTATTGAGCCTTATGTTTCAACAGGAGAAATTCAATTTGGAGGAAGGGATATTGATTTTCACTTTTTGTTGAATGCTGCAACTCAATCAGAGGCTAATTATAAGTTGCTCAACTTATATAAGATGATAGATGAAATTAATCAACTCAAAGCATTTACTTGTGATTTTGGCTCTTGGAACGTCTATGTTAGAGATGAAATAAAAATTAATGTTTTGGGAAATGGTTGGTGTTCAGGAATAATTCCATTCAGAGAGCCAGTTTGTGATCTTAATGGCGACTTACCGATTAATGGAGATATAAATAACATTCAAGGAATTGATGGTTTTAATTTTAATAATTTAGGTTTTTTCCTTACTGATTTCAGGCGTCTTGGAATATATACTGAAGCAATATCAGGGCTATATAATAGACCAAAACCGAAACAACAACAAGCTTATTCATACGAAAAAGAATCTTATCAAATTACAAAGCACAATTCGAGGGAGTATATTCTTAAAGGGGTTATTCAATCAAATGATTATAGTCGATTAGTTAATGTAATTAAAGGTCTAAACGCATTATTCTCTCAAGTAGGAACAAGGATTTTATATCTTCCAGAAGATATGATAAGACTTGTTTTTTGTAAAAATGGTTTTAAAGTAAGTGAAATAAATATTGATTCAACTGTAACAGCCACAATCGAAATAAACCTTACAGAAGCTGAGGAAGCTGCTGAAGATGAAAATTATCTCCTGTTGGGAGATACTTTAAATAGATATGTAACAACTACAGTCGGGCAAAAAATAATTGTAAAAATATGAGCGGTTTCGGTATAGTTAAATTTGATGATTTATTCCCGGTAAAGGAATCTCCTAAAGTTGGAGATAAGGTATTTGGATATGATGCTCAAGGAAATATTAATGCTGCATTTCGAATTCAGGCAATTCTTGATCTATTAGAAAGCTCAAATCCTGACTGGTCAGATATTCAAAACAAACCAAATCTATTCCCGCCAACAGCACACACATTGGGAAGTCATAGCAATGTTGCTTCTAATGCCGACACAGCGACAGATGGACAGATTCTAAGAAGGATGGCAGGAGCTTGGGCTCCCTTTACTGCTGATTATTTGACGAGCTTCACTGAGTCTGATCCAACTGTCCCAGCGTGGGTAAAAGCTATACTTCAGAATCAAATAGCTAACTGGGATCAAGCCCACGGATGGGGTAATCATGCTGGACAATATCGACCAGTTGACTGGGTGCCTACTTGGGCTCAGGTAAGCGGTAAGCCAAATGCATTCACACCAACAGCACACACATTAGGAAGTCATAGCAATGTCGATACTAATGCTGACACTGCGACAGATGGACAGATTCTAAGAAGAGAAGGCGGTTCATGGAAGCCTTGGACACCTGATTTTATTGAAGAATTTCAGGAGACTGATCCTACTGTCCCTGTTCATGTCAAAAACATAAGCGTTGGTGATCTTTCAAATTGGAATAATGCCTCAAATATACTTTCTGAAGTAGAGCCTAATCATTTACCTCATGTACAATCAGGTCTTGCTAAGACAGGGAAACTCAAAGCTATTTTAAGTGAAATAGATGAAGAGGATGAGAATTCAGTACAGGAAGTAATTGCTTATGAATTCACAGCTCCTGTAAAGGGTCAAGAGGCTCAGGAAGATGACGAATATGTGACAAAATCACAGATAAACGACAGTGTTAATTATACAGAAGACAACAAGTCCGAACCTGAAAAAGTACAGGCGAGGGATAACATAGACGTGTTCAGCAGGCAAGAAGTAAAGGATATCACGGGACTACGAGAGGATTTAGTGACGGCGGGAAAGGAAAATTTGGTAGTAGCGATTAATCAGGCGGCGTCTTGGGACTTGATAGAATGGTAACTGATAAATAAAATTTATATGAAATTAGGATTTAGAAAATATTTAGAAGTTCCGGGGGCTTTTATACCCAACAGTTTGAATTTCAAAAAAGGAGTTTCTGATGATAGGGTCAAGCTGTACATTTCTGACACTTCGGGGACAGGTTTTAAGGTTGGTATCCAAGATGAATCTGAGGTAAGAAATACTCCCTTGACAGGATTCAGCGTCGGGGCAAATGCGGCCATTGCGGCAGCTGATAATATTTTGCAAGCTTTTGAAAAAGCACAAGGGCAAATCAATAACCTCAGCTCAGCCGTTGCTTCGGGAATTAAAGTACCGATGCCTTTAAATGCTTCTGCTAATCCTAACTATCCAGCTGCACAAGCAGGAGATAGCTATTATATTACTGTAGCAGGAAAAGTAGGCGGTGCGAGTGGTTTGGACGTTAGAGAAGGTGATAAAATCATTGCCCTTCAAAACAATTCAGGAGGCACACAAGCACAGGTCGGAGCGAATTGGTATGTTGTTCGAGGGTTAAGTGGAAATGCAACAACAACTACCAATGGTGTTGGACGGATAGCAACCCTTGCTGAAGCAGTTACAGGCTCAGATAATTTCGCATGGATAACAAGCGCTGTTCTTGCTTCTCGAATAGCAACTAGAGAACCTGCATTTACGAAGAACACTGGGTTTAATAGAAATTTCGGCACAGCAGCAAATACTGTAGCGCAAGGGAATGATAGCAGGATTGTGAATGGACAGACTGCATTTGGATGGGGGAATCACGTAGATGCTGGATATGCTATAATCGGTACGGCAGGTGGTCAGGTTAGAAATAATACTGCATTGGATGCTAGATATCAGGCAATATTGAGTAATCCAGTTACGGGGATAGGTACATCAGGTCAAGTAGCATTCTGGACAGGTGCAGGTACGCAAGGGGGGGATAGTGGGTTGGTTTGGTTCAATTCTGAAAAAAGATTAGCTATAATTGGTAATCAAACAGCAAATCCTCTTTTAATTTTATCAAATTATTCTAATGGGGTACTTCGTCAGCCCTTTATTGAACTGGAAGGCTCTTCTACGTTTGGAGCAGTTGGAAATAACATAAGAATAACATGCCTTGCAGACGGTGCAAACGGATCGTCTGCAATTGGATTTTCAAATAGGTCAGGAGGAGGATCTTTTTTATTAAGATGGTCAATCCTATCATCTGGCATCCTCCAATCCAACGGAGCGCAGACTATTGAAACGAGTGAAGGTGCTTTGACTCTGCAAGGAAATGGTGGTGATCTAAATTACAATGCACCTAATGGACAAGGAGATTATGTTACCCTTTCTTCTAATTCATTTAGAAGGAGAACCGCGGCTCAAGTAAGAGAAGAAATCATGGTATGGGACGTAGTAGAGTGGTAGAATATGGCACTAGAATATAAAGTTAGAAAAGTATC
Source organism: Belliella calami (assembly GCF_022549695.1). Classification (GTDB taxonomy): domain Bacteria; phylum Bacteroidota; class Bacteroidia; order Cytophagales; family Cyclobacteriaceae; genus Belliella; species Belliella calami. The sequence goes on from NZ_JAKZGS010000028.1 coordinate 31,683, forward strand.
AGCTTTGCCAGCAGCAGGGAGTTTATTGCCGAACGCAGTCTATATCGTCCCAGTTGGATCAAGTTCTGTGGAAATGTATATAACAAGCAACGGTAGTCCAGTAACAGCTAGAAAAGTTTCTGATCCTTCAAGTACTGGTTTGACACAAGAGATCATCGATGTTGCAGTTCCTTTAATCGATACGGACTATGTTGTCAAAACCATTTCGAGCAATGAGAATTTTATTGCAAGAGTAGACGCTATGAAAACTAATACATCTCTTTCAGTAAACATGAGAGTGTCAGATTGTTCGCTTAGTATTGAAAATGGGAATCTTAGTGTTTTTGCCCCAGGAAGCGGTGCAAATTTAACACTGTTGTGGGATGGTCAATCAAAACAATTAAAAATCAGAAGAATTGGAGCAAGTGTCTCTACTACAATCAGGGTTGTCTTAACCAAATATATCAACTTATAATAATCAGAAATCATGCAACAAAACAGAACAATTGTCCTTGAAGAGGAAGCTATCCAAAAACTAGAATATTTGATTGGCTCTATACCAATACCAGCTCAAACAGTAGGATCAGCTATTCAACTTTCAAACCATATCAATAGTATTTTCGATCATTTGGGACAGAATATTAAGCCTTTATCGGAAGATACAAGCGGAGAGAAAAAACAAGAAAAAAAGTAAAAAATGAAAATCCTAAGAGACGGTTTGGAGATTTATGAGGTGAGTATCGATGATAAAACGATACTCACCAAACAAATAATGGGCGATAATGAAGTCAATGCAACATGGATAAGTAGAGAGCCTATTAACATTTCTCTTGGTGATTATATTTTAGTAGGTCAAGAAAAGTACTATCTCAATAATCCTGCTGGTGTCGAGAAGAAAAACAATTTCACCTACATCTACACTGCTGTATTTGAGTCGGAGCTTTATAGGTTATTCAATAAAATCTTTATGGATGAAGGTTCTGCTGAATTTACATATTTTGGCACGCCTGAGGAATACTTGCTATTGCTAATTGAAAACATAAATTCAATTGACTCTGACTGGACTTTAGATTATAATAATCTAATTCCATTTCAGCCAAAATTTATAACTTTTAATTCAGAAAGCTGTCGTCAGGCTTTAACTAGGATATGTGAGGAGTTTGAGCTTGAATTTAGGCTTGTAGGCCGTGAGATAATTGTTAGTCCTGAGGTAGGATTTGATACGCTTTATTCTTTTGAGTATGGCCGTGGTAAGGGCTTATATTCACTTGTCAGAAGCTCTGACATTGAGAACGGAGGAGTTGTGACCAGGCTTTACGCATTTGGCGGTGAAAAGAATCTTTCTTTTGACTACAGAAATGGAGCAAGGAGGCTTGTTTTTGATGTGCTCGGAAACAAGTACATTGAGGCTAATGTAGAGCTTTATGGTATCAAAGAGGGAACGGTAACTTTTGATGATATTTTCCCACAGCGTACAGGATCAGTTGTCTCCAGTTCGGGGAACAACCGCTTTATTGACACCTCCATAGATTTTAACGTCAATGACTTTCTACTTGAAGGTGTTACGCCCAAAGTTGTATTCAAATCAGGAGCTTTGAGCGGTTATACATTTGAAGTTAGGTCTTTTAATAACGCCACGAAAGAGGTAATTTTTAATGATTTACTAGAGGCTAATGATTATGTCTTGCCCAATGATCTGAATAAGCCTGAGATCGGAGATACATACACCTTTGTGGATATCAAGATGCCGCAGACTTACATCGATGATGCTGAGGCCGCCTTGCTTTCAGCTGCTCAGGATTATCTTGATAAAAAGAAAAGTCCAACAGTGACTTATACACTTGATATTGACGAAAAATTTATAAGGGTTAATGGTGTTGAGCTAGACACAGGGCAACGTGTGAGAATTGTAGATCAATCTTTAGGTCTTGATGAGATGATTAGAATTTATTCTATTAGTTATCCGCTTGTCAACCCAAGTAAAATAAGTGCTGAAATAACAGATAAAGTGCCTTACACAATTGGTGAGAGATTACTTAAAGACAATAGTAATGTCAAAGGAGAAATAATTACTATAGATCGCACTAGAGCTGAAAATTATAGAGATGCTTTAAGAAGAGTTAGGCAGCTCCAAGGGCTTGTTTTTGATCCCGATGGGTATTTTGACATGACCAATATCAGACCAGGTAGCATTGAGACTTTGCAGCTCGCTGTAGGAGCTAATAGCCAGAATTTTGGATTGATCGGCGTGGAAATAGAGCCAAATTATGAAGGTAATCCGAATAGTATTAGACTTAGCGCAGGTCAGTTGGTTCACTTTGAGATAGAGATTGAAGAGCTTGGTTACATTTGGGAAATTGATCAGTTGATCGATAATGCCCTTGTATCGGCTCAGTCTTATTATGTGTACTTAAGATGTAATAAGAATGCGCTGCAAGGCGCTTGGAAAATCAGCACAGAACCTATCACCGCAGAACAAGAGCCGGGATGGTATCACTTTTGGGCGGGAATACTATATCCTGTAGAAAATGATAGGAGATACTTTATGTTTACAAAAGGTTTGACCTATATAGTTGGTGACACGATCACTACAGGAAGGATTAAGAGCTTGGATGAGCTCAATTTCTTTGACCTAAGCAACGGAAGTTTTAACCTAGGCAATGAAGACCAAGGCATTGATTGGAACGTCACAAACGAGGGTAAATTAACTATAAGAGGCGCTGTGATTGCCAATGCCGTGTTTGCTGAAGATGGTATTATACAGAATCTACGAGTTAATAGTTTAAGGACAGGAGAGAATGGTAAGAGAATTGAAATATTAGCAGATAATGGGGCTGATCCTCCATTACCGCTTCATAATTTGAAGTTCTATGACAGTGATGGCAATCTTGCAGTGACATTAGATACTGCTGTTGATCAAGGCGTAGTTTCTGCCCCTAAGGCAGGTCTTAAGATAGAAGATCAAGTTTCTAATACAATCCAGTTAGTTACTCAAAATGGTGTTTTGGGAGAAGGCTCCTCAATGACCTCTAATGTAATGCCTTCAAATCACGCACTAGGAAGCGTTGTTGGGGTTTTAAAAGAGAAGTTTTTCTCTTTGTTTAAATTTAGAGCAGGGGTTGTAGGTTATGACGCTACTCCTCAAAATGGTCAAATCAGTTTTGGAGGCTGGTTTAACTCTTTGTTAGCACAATCTATTCACACTGATACAGTTCAGATTCAATCTAATTATACTATAAGTGAAGAAAATACATTTATAAGTTGCTATAACAATAGTAACATAACTGTTTTTCTTCCACCAAGTCCAAAAGTAGGGCGTATTATTGAAATTAGAAGAAACCTTCAAGCGGCTGTAATAATCAATGGAAATGGACGAACTATAATAGATGATGGTGGTGCACAAAACACAATATCCCCTCCAAGTAGAGGCGACACTGCAAGATTAAGATGGGATGGTACGCATTGGCTGTACAACGGTTGGAGATAAAAAAAGAACCCCCGGCCTTCTTGTTAGAGTTCCCGCAATAACATAGAAATAGCATGCTTACGCACACGACCGAGGGTAAGGTCTTGTCAGCGCAAGCATGCTATTGTTATTACGGGAACTCAAATTTAGAACAAAATGATAGAATTAAAAACGCCTACTAGCTACTATGGAGGCAAACAGAACTTAATTACAACAATACTTCCATTATTTCCATCTCACCAAACATACGTAGAGCCATTTGTTGGAGGTGGTGCGGTTTTTTGGGCTAAGAAGCCAAGTAAGTGCGAGGTGATTAACGACTACAATCGGGAGCTTATCAATTTTTATGAAATAGTACAAAATGAGTTTGTTGATCTTGAAAAGATGATCCGGATAAGTCTCCATAGCAGATCGCTACACAATGATGCTACTGTGATCTATAACAATCCCCACATGTTCACTAGAATACAAAGGGCATGGGCTGTATGGGTATTGGCTGCACAGAGCTTTAGCAGTATGCTTGATGGAACTTGGGGTTATGACCGAACCAAAGGGACTACGTCAAAAAAGATTGCTGGTAAGCGTGATAGCTTCACTATTGATTATTCGATCAGAATTCAGAACGTTCAAATTGAGTGTACTGATGCGTTGAGGGTGATAACAAATAGGGACTACAAAGACGCTTTCTTTTATTGCGATCCTCCATACTTCAACAGTGATTGTGGGCATTATGATGGATACTCTCAGGATGATTTTGAAGCGCTTCTAAAGCTTTTAAGTTCAATTGAGGGTAAATTCCTTATGTCATCATATCCCAGCGAAATACTTAAGAAATACGCTAAAGAAAATAATTGGTACACAAAGAACATAGAACAATCAGTCAGCGTGGCAAATGGCACAGGAAAGCCGGGTAAGAAGAAAATAGAGGTACTTACAGCGAATTATGATTTGAGTAACCCAAATGGCAGTTTAATGCTGTTTTAAATCACCTTTAAATTATTTTTATGTGATAAATTTCAAAGGACGTTTGGATTTGAAGTTGTGGACGTTTTGTTTTGTCGATTATA
>NZ_JAKZGS010000029.1 GCF_022549695.1 Belliella calami
CGGACAAACATGCTTAAAAGTAATCAAAATTACCTCTGGGACACCCAAATTCAAAATCAAAAAACTATAAAACATTACCCGTCAGAACCTTACGATTAAATGGGACTGACGACTGTCGAAGTCAGGAGAAACAAGAGAATTGTTTAATTGCAAAAGAGGTTATTTTAAGATACCCTAACCTGTAGATTTATTAAAGGACCATCTGTTTCGGGTGGTCTTTTTTCTTTTCCGTCTTTTTTAATCTATAATGTATGTATCCCCTTTTTTGCACGTAGCCAAGCAATAGAATGTTTGATGGACGATTTGAGGTTCTGTTGGCTGTTGTCCTGTGACGAGAATTTGCAACACAAAAAACCCCTTCTTAGCCAGCATGCAACATTTCTGATATTCTTGATTTATGATAGTATACCGGTTTTTCCAAATACCTTAGATATTATAGAATCGATGAATAGCATTGCGTTTTTTGTACTGTATTCAATATTTATCCTTTGAAACTAGCCATATGATATTGGTGAGATAAAATAGGTGTTGATAATCAGCAATGATACCAGAAGATGGATTTTTATATGAAATCACATGGAAAATTGTCAACTGTGGAAGCTAAATTCAAGCAAAAAAATAATTAAAAACAGAGGGTACACCTCTTGATATTCATTGTTTCAACCTAGCTGGAGTGTGAAGTGTTGGATAGTTCTTGTTGCCTATATGGAACCTCTAACAAGGTTTCGCATTAAGGCAGGTGTGTATGTTTTCTATCCAGACTTAGTTACACTCCAGCTGGCTGCTTCAAATGGTCTATTGACCTAATTTTTCTTTTCTTCAAAGAAGTTTGATATCCTTTTGGTAAAAGATCCACAAACTGCATTGCAAGTTGTCGTGACCAATACCGTTTCACTATTTACTTGATTAATTGAAGATATGAATCCACCTTCGAGCTTTGAGTTGTTGAGTTCAGTGAGGCTTAGCCGATTTGTACCTACGTTTACCAAATAGATTTTATCATTGTTGAATCCGATTATCTGATCATTTATTGTAGTTAGCTGCAAATTGGCAAAAACTGGATCAATCGGGAATTTATTTGCTATTTGTCTTTGAGTGCCATTTTTGTTGGATTTGTATAAGGTGATCTCTTGATTGGTATTGTGGGTGCCAAAAGAATACATTTCATCTTTCAGGATTACAGTTTTATAAGAGTTGTAAGATCCAATTCTGGTAGTTTCGCCTTGATCACTGATTTGGAGTACTTCCCCCGCTATATTTATGATGAAATAATCCTCAAATGACACTATCTGGTAAATCTGATCATAATAGTCAATGACTTGTGGCTTGATTGACACTATATTTATTACTGTAAGCTCTTGCCCATTGAGACTTGTCTGGATAAGGAAGAAACTTGGGTTGTTTTCTGCAATGCCTTCTTGGGAGGTTCTGTAAGGGACCAGTACAGCTCCACTGCCTGATATGCCCAATGCTTCACTTTGCCACCTTGGAATATCCTCAAAACCCGTAAAAGAAGCATCATAAGATCTGGGATCAATTTTTACAAAACTAGACTCCTGTAAGTTGGACAGCGGTGCAATGTAGATGTCTGTTTCCGTTCTACTTGCCAAAATTTTGGAAGATATCGGAAGTTTGTACCAGCCAGGTCTTGATATAAATTTCTCAAATATGAATGGATTATTTTCGACGTTTAACTGTACATCATTGTATATTGAATTGTAGCCCATCAGAATAAGCTTGCCATCGATCATCGCTCCGTTTATTATTCCATCAAAGACACTGCTGGACTGTGCCCATTCTGTCTGTTGAATGTTTGGATTGATATTCTCACCATCTTCTTTACTGCAAGAAAATGAAATATAACCTAATATAAGGATATATATGATGATTTTAATTTGTGTTTTACCCATTACCCTTAGCTTTTAAATAATTAAAAATAAACTTAACATATAAAAAAATGTATTTCAAACAATATTGGTTTTATTTTAAATAATAATTTTATTTGACTTCCTTCTTCCTTGTTTAGAGTCTTGTAAAGTCTCTCCAATAAAGGAATTTCTTTATTCCAGAATTTAGTTTTATGATTATACGCTTCTTTACCAGTAGCTTTAATTCCAAGGTTGATTGCATGCTTATGTTCAATATCTATGAGTATCTAATATCAATTAATATCGGATCTATGCTAAATCAGGCTTTTTTTAGTTAGTGGCAAAGTTCCGTATATCCGTATTTAGTTTTTCACGAGATGAAGATCAGCATACAGATGGTTTCTTTACACCATTATTTAGAAAGTAGCAGGTAGCCAAAAAAGTAAATTGCCTTTTGCATTTTCCTAATTACTCCAATTCCTATAATTAAAATACGTGTTGATTTTTCACATAGATACAGTCCGAGTATTCAGTTTTGACTGTCTACTTTTGCAGTATTGCTACACTGCCTGATATCGTTTCGAGTTCTCAAATTAATTCAAGTAATTTTCATGCTTTAATAAGTTTAATTTTTATTGCTAACTACATCTTAGAGTCAATATTTTAACTCATAAAAAAAGAATTTTAAATACATAAATTTGTATCTTAAATAAAATAACCTAACTTTGATTGAAGTTTTAGGTTTGGGTATTTTTAAATTAAATGCAGTATGGTGTGTTTGAAAAGCAAAATTCATTCTTTTTTTGAAAAGATGGCTACTCTTAGTCCTGAGAGTATAGCTGTGGTCTATAATGGTGAAAAAATCACCTATAGCAAATTGAATGAAGAATCGGATTTGTTAAGGAATTATATCCTCTCAAATCATGCCAATGAAAAGATTATTGGAATCAGTACCTCCAAAAATATTCATACTATTACTGGCATGCTTGCCATTCTCAAAGCTGGTAAAGCTTATTTGCCTTTAGACTTAGATTCTCCCTTAGAGAGGACTTCTTCGATGATAGCTATTGCTGATGTCAAATCTTGCATTTCGCCACAATCGGAGTTTGATGGCATGGCAAGATTTGGCTTGTCCAATATTTCCTTGACCGAAAGGGGAAAAACCCAAATTGCGATTTCTAATCTTGACACTGATTTGGCAGTAATCTTATTTACTTCTGGATCCACTGGTGAACCTAAAGGTGTAGAAATCAGCCATCAGGGAATCAGTGAGTTGATCTCGTATCAGCTTGAGAAGATTGGTGACTTGAGTGACGAACATATTTTACAATTTGGATACCTTGGATTTGATGCGTCTATTTTGGAAATATTTGTTGCTTTGTCCTCTGGTCGCACTATCCATCTCATTGATGAAATCAATAGATTGGATCCTAGGTTTTTATTGGATTATATCTGCAAATATAGCATCAGTCGAATTTTTCTTCCTTATGTCTCCCTGCAGTACTTTGCCAACGAGGTGGTAAAATCAGGTCTGTACCCAGCTTCATTGAAAGAAATAGCTACAGGTGGTGAGTTACTCAAAATCACTCCAAACATAAAAAAATGCTTTCAAAAACTTCCAAATGCAAGGTTGAAAAACATGTATGGTCCCACCGAAGCGAGTGTCTTGGTGACAGAGCATGTTCTAGATAAAGATCCTGAAAAATGGGAAGAGATCCCAAATATCGGTTCTGCTATCGCTGATTGTAGGCTATATGTTTTGGACGAAAACTATAATAAATGTAAGGAAGGTGAATTTGGCGAATTGTACATCATGGGTAACTGCCTGGCCAAAGGGTATATCAATAGAGAGGCTTTGACTGCTGAGAGATTCATCAACCTATCAACCATTGATCCGGATTTTGATATTGCCTATAAGACAGGTGATGTCGTTTCTTTTGATTCTAAAGGTTCATTCCATTTCAAAGGTAGAGTGGATGATCAGGTAAAGATTAGGGGCAACAGGGTAGAGCTTGGTGAAGTTGAACTGAATATCAATATGAATCATCTCGTGGATCAGGCTGTAGTGAAATTGGACTTCGATGCGTCTGGACAAAAAATGATCGTTGGGTATGTACAATTCCATCAGAAAAATCCCGACAATATAGGATCTTTGAAAGCTTTCCTGAAAAATAGTCTGCCGGATTATATGATCCCTGATTTTATCGTGGAAATGGATGTTTTCAACAAAACCGCTTCCGGAAAGATCGACAAAAAATCCCTGCCCAAACCCCAGCAGATTAGAATGGAGGTTCCTCTGGAATTTGTGAATCCTAATAATGATTTTGAAAGAGATGTTTGTAGGATTTTTGCAACTGTCCTCCAATATGACATTATCGGAATGACTGACAATTTCTTCGAATTTGGAGGGAATTCGCTCAAAGCACAGAAGTTGATCACACTATTAGGAGAAAAGATACAGGTACACGTACCTATCATCAAATTGTATCAGCATCCTACCGTGCAGGATTTTGTTGTGAATGTATGTTTTGATGGCTCGGAACAGCCTCTAAAACAAACAGATAAAAGTCCCAAGAATAATAACGCTCCGACAAAAGATGTCGCTGTCATTGGTGTGGTGGGGAGATTCCCTGGTGCAAATGATACCAAAGAACTATGGGATATACTTAAGTCAAACAAAGAAACAATAAGGGTTTTTGATGAAGCGGATATGGATAATTCCATCGATCGATCCCTTCTGAACAATCCATTTTATGTAAGAGCTAGAGGTGTTGTTGAAGGTTTGGATATGTTTGATGCTTCATTTTTTGGGTTAAATAAAAACCTGGCAGAGATGATGGATCCACAGCAGCGCGTGTTTTTGGAAGTTGCATATGAACTCCTCGAAAGTTCTGGATATAGAATTGACAGCAAGGCATTGCACATAGGTGTTTTTGCGGGGATAAGTTCAAATACTTATTTCACAAACAATCTGCTTACGCATCCAGAAAAGATCAAAGATTTGGGTGACTTCCAAGTAAGTGCACTCAATGAGAAGGACTTCATAGCTTCACGTACGTCCTATCACCTTAATTTGACAGGTCCCGCTGTCAGTGTCTATTCAGCTTGTTCTACATCCCTTTTGGCAATTGTACAAGCTGTAGAAAGCATACGTCTGGGAAATTGTGAAATGGCAATAGCTGGAGGTGCAAGCGTCAAAAGTCCTATGATTAGTGGTCATCTGTATGAAGAAGGTGCTGCCTATAGCAAGGATGGTCATTGCAAATCCTTTGATGCTGATGCAAAAGGTACTGTATTCAGTGACGGTGCTGGCGTGGTCTTATTAAAGGAGATCGATGCTGCTAAGAGGGATGGAGATAATATCCTCGCTATCATAAAGGGAGTTGGTGTCAACAATGACGGTGGAAATAAGGGTAGCTTTAGTGCTCCAAGCGTAGAAGGTCAGGCTATTGCTATCCGCACGGCTATCCAAGATGCAGGAATCAGTGCAGACCAGATCTCTTTTATAGAAGCTCATGGCACAGGCACTCCTCTTGGTGATCCCATTGAGATCGAAGGGCTCAAGTTAGCTTTTGGAAATGTAGAACAAAAAGGTTACTGTGCCATTGGAAGTATCAAAAGCAATATGGGCCACCTGAATGCTGCTTCGGGTGTTTCAGGATTTATTAAAGCTGTTTTGTCCATTCAAAACAAACAAATGGCTCCAGTACATGGATTCCAAAGGCTCAATCCTAATATTGATATTGCTGAATCTCCTTTTTTTATCAATGAACAATTGAGAAGCTTCCCTGAGGACAAAAAGTTGTTTGGTGGAGTTAGTTCTTTTGGTGTTGGCGGAACAAATGTGCATGTGATTCTCGGCGAACCAGACTCTGTTATGCTTCTGGCCAAATCGGAAAAGGACTATGATCATTACTTGATCAATTGGTCAGCCAAGTCAGAGAGATCTCTAAAGCTTTTTGCAGGTAAAATATTGGCTTTTCTGTCGGACAATCCTGATGTTTTACTAAAAGATATCGCTGCCACTTTGCAGCTATCCCGCCATTCTTATTCCAAAAAGGCTTTTCTGATTGTGAAAGATAAAATAGATCTTAAAGAGAAGTTGCAGAAAATAGTCACTTTTGGCTTGGAAAGCCAAAATACTACTTCAGTCAAAGACTTTGCTTTTATATTTACTGGTCAAGGCGCCCAATACCTAAATATGGGAAGGTCTTTGTATGATAGTTTTGAGACTTACAAGAATGCAATTGATGACTGCATCAAGATTATCAATCCTATCATGGGGATGGATTTTGGTAAGGTGATTTTTCCGGATAACAATAGCCCCGAAGCAAATAGCCTTTTAAGAAATACCAAATTTACTCAGCCAGCTATTTTTATCACTGAATATGCATTGGGTAAGTTATGGATTGAGTTGGGAGTCGCTCCTTTGGTTTTGTGTGGACATAGCATAGGAGAGTTTAATGCAGCTGTTTTTGCAGATGTAATGACTCTGGAAGACGCTATTGGGTTAGTTTGCCGACGAGGACAACTTATGAGTGAGCTTCCAGTAGGTGCCATGCTTGCTGTCAGAGCTAAGCCTGATACGCTTATCGGAAGTTTGCCTATTGGAGTTTCCCTCGCGGCCATCAATACCCCAGGGGCATGTGTAGTAGCTGGAGAGCCAGAGCGTATCAAGGAGTTTGCCTTGAAGCTACAGCTAGAGGGTGTTCAGTCAAGGATGTTGCAGACAAGCCATGCCTTTCATTCTCATATGATGGCTCCAGCAGTGGATTTGTTTGAAAAGGAATTTGAGAAAATCACCCTCAATAGACCGAGATTGCCAATCGTATCTACAGCCACGGGCGCTTTACTCAAGGATGAAGAGGCAGTCAATCCAAAATATTGGGCAAACCAGATTCTTAGTCCAGTATTGTTTTCGGATGCTATTTTATCGATAGAGGAAACTGGCGCTTTCAATTTTCTGGAGGTAGGCCCCGGAAATGTCCTAAGTTCGCTTGTGAGACAGCATAATTTGAACAGCAAGCCTTTGATTGTCAGTAGTGTTTCGCAGACTGATGAGGTGCAGACTGAGTTCGAGACATTTTTGCTTGCGGTTGCCAAGATTTGGAGCGCTGGAGCAAAGGTGGATTTTAGTAAATTCTATAATAATCCTCAGCCGCTTTATGATTTTCCTACATATGCTTTTGATAAGCAAAGATTTTGGCTTGAACCCAATCAAAAAAATCACGAAAGAAATCCGACTCATGGACAGACATCACTTCAAAATATTAATATCGAAAAAATAAATACAAATACTGCAATGGAATCTAAAGATACTTTTTCACAAAAAATCCAAGAAATAATCTTGAATGCTACTGGAGTCCAAATGCCTGACGAAAACACTACTTTTTCCGAAATGGGCTTGGACTCATTGATCCTCACACAGCTGGGGGCAAAGTTTAGAAATGAGTTTGGTATCCAGTTGACATTTAGGCAACTCAACGAGGATTTGCAAAATGTGGGCAAGATTGTAGCCTATGTAAAGGAAAATATTTCCGAAAATGATAGGGCAAGGTATATTATCCCAGCTTCACAAAATGAAAGTTCACAGCCATCCTATTTCCAAGCTGCTTTACCCTCAGTTCAGTCGCAAGTGACAAATTCGCATTTGCCAGCCGCTGCTGTAGATCATTCTGGTCAAAACATGATGATCAACCTGATTGCTCAGCAAATGGAGTTACTTTCTAGGCAATTGAGCCAAATTCAGCAGCAATCTACTCCAATTGCCACTACTATTCCACCTGTCGCTGGCATCACTCAGGCTACTCAAGAGGTAGCACCGCCGGTGGCTCTTTCGAATAATCCCAAAATTCAGCTTACAGAGGCTGAGCAAACTGAACTCAAAAAGCCTTTTGGGGCTATTGCAAGAATCCAAAAGAAGGATGTAGAATTGAACGACATCCAAAAAAAGTTCATTGAGGATCATTCAAAAAGATACATGAATGCCACCAAATCTTCCAAAGCCTATACTCAGGAGCATAGATCATATATGGCAGACCCTAGAGTCGTGTCGGGGTTCAAGCCAAGCCTCAAAGAGATGATTTATTCTCCTGTCGTAAACAAGTCTTTAGGAAGCAAACTTTGGGATATCGATGGCAATGAATACTTAGATGTTCTCAATGGCTTCGGATCGATTATTTTTGGTCATAGGCCAGATTTCATCAATGAGCGACTCAAAGAACAACTGGAAAATGGCTATGAAATTGGTCCTCAGCATCCATTATCGGGAAAGATTTGTAAACTAATCTGTGAAATGACTGATCATGACAGAGCGGCACTTTGCAATACAGGATCGGAGGCAGTCATGGGGGCGATGAGAATTGCTAGAACAGTCACCGACAAAAGATTGATCGTGTCCTTTAACGGATCATACCATGGGATTTTTGATGAGGCTATTGTAAGAGGAGTACAAAACAAGAGTGTGTTTCCTGCTGCAAGTGGGATTATGGAAGAATCAGTTCAGAATATGTTAGTGCTTGATTATGGGACAGATGAAAGCTTAAGAATTATTCAGGAAAGAATAGGTGAAATCGCCGCTGTCTTGGTAGAGCCAGTACAGAGTAGAAGGCCTGAATTTAGACCTGTGGAGTTTTTGAAAAAAGTCCGAGAAATCACTTCCAAGTCTGGATCAGCTTTGATTTTTGACGAAGTCATCACTGGCTTTAGAATGCATCCTAAAGGCGCTCAAGGAATCTTCAAAATCAAAGCTGATATATGCACATATGGCAAAGTGATCGGTGGTGGCTTGCCTATCGGTGCCATCGGTGGGACGAGAAGGTTTATGGATGCTTTGGATGGAGGTCATTGGGAATATGGGGATGCCTCTTTACCTGAGATCGGTGTAACCTATTTCGCAGGTACATTTGTAAGACATCCTTTGGCATTGGTATCTTCTCTTGCAGCTTTGGAGTTCATGAAAAATGATGCTGGTAAGATGCAATATGAGCTTACAATGAAGACTGATCAGCTTGCAGAAGAACTCAATGCTTTCTTTGTTCAGCAAAAACTTCCATTTGAGATTGTGCATTTTGGATCGTTGTGGAAATTCAAGCCTAAGTATGAAATAAATCATACTGAGCTTATATTTTCCCTAATGAGGGAAAGAGGTATTCATATTTATGATGGTTTTCCTTGTTTTATGACCACAGCACATACAGCGCTAGATCTTGAAAAAATCTCCCAGACATTCAAAAACAGTGTTTTGGATTTGATGGATGCAGGATTTTTTATGGAGCATAGAATCTTGGAAAATGTTTGATCAATGAATTATGGATGTCCGCTTTCATGTATGTAGCCAAACAAAAGATTCTCCGTTGAGAGATTCGGGTATCTGTTGTCGTGATCTGTGATCTACGCCACGGCAACTTGTTGAAGAGTATCCGAAACATTTAAAGTCTTTTTTACTTAACATGCAACATTGCGGAAATACATCTATTCATATAATGAAAAGAAAAAGGGAGTAACAAAAATTTTGGATTATAGAAAAACTTTTAGAAAATGGAAGGGTTGAGCGAATTTACAGGGATTAGGACTTTTCATACAAGTGAGTCTCAAAAAGAGATATGGCTAAGCTGTGTGATTGGTGGAGACGATGCGAACAGAGCATACAATGAGTCTATCAGTATCGAATTGAAAGGTTATTTGGATTTTACTAGTCTGAAGAAAGCAATTTTTGAGGTTCAGGAAAGACACGACATCCTCAAAAGCACTTTCTCTTCTGATGGACAAAGCATCAATATTGTAGGACTAAATAGACAGATTGAGGTTGTCCAACTATTTGGTTTGGATCATGAAATCCAAATCGAAATGGTCAATGAGATTTTGGAAAAACAAGCATTGCTCTTGTTTAATCTGGAGTCTGGCCCTCTCACACATATTACTTTGGTCAAAAAGTCCCCTGAAGAAAACGTTCTGATATTCACTGCCCACCATTTGATCTGTGATGGCTGGTCCACAGGGGTCTTTTTGAGGGAATTGTCAAGGCTTTATAATTTCTATTATCAAGGATATGGCATACCCTTGGAAGCAGCCCCGTCCTATTGGGAATTTGCGGATTTTGAGAAAAATTTTCACCAATCATCACAGTATTCAAAAAACATTGAGTTCTGGAAAAAGGAATTGGGTACCAATCCCAATACGCTCAAATTGGTCACTGATTTTGAGAGATCTGAGAGCAGGTCTTTCAATGGGAGGAGATTGGACCAAACTATCGATATCCATGTAGCAGAAAAACTTAAAGGGCTAGCCAAGGAGTTGGGGGTTAGTTTTTTCAATTTGTTACTCTCAGCTTTTGAGCTACTAATGGCCAAATCTGCAAATCAAAGCAATTTCATCATTGGTCTTCCCGCAGCAGGTCAAGTCGCTGCCGAACAATTTAATCTCATTGGACATTGTGTCAATCTATTGCCTGTTCCCGTTTCAGTTGATTTAAGCTTGAGTTTTTCTGACTATGTCAAAAAAAGAAAAAATAAACTCAGTGATATTCTAGACCATCAGCAAATTACTTTTGGGACTTTGATCAAAGAACTTAGGATCGCCAGAAAAGCAAATGAAATCCCTCTAGTCCCTGTGGTTTTCAATGTGGACCTAGGGATGGATGATGAGATCTCTTTCTTGGGACTTGACTTTCATATTCATACCAATCCTAGAAAGTTTGAAAATTTTGAAATTTTCCTTAATCTTTTCGAGAGCAAATCTTCTTTTATACTCGAATGGTCTTATAATCCAGACTTGTTTACAGCTTCTTCTATTCAATCGTGGTCAGATGAATTTCAATTAATCCTAGCAGCGATTCTAGAAGACTCTTCGCAGACCCTACATGACTTGTTGCGTTTTCCAAAACAGCAATCTTCCATTGAAACACCTATTACCAATGATCAACTCAAAGGATTCACCTCAGTTGTGCATCTGATAGAGGAAAGTGTGGAGTTGCATGCTGACAAAGTTGCCGTTATATTCAAAGATAGACCTTTGACATACCAAAAACTCAATTCCCTTTCCAATAGACTTGCAAGAATGCTCCATATTAATGGAGTAAAAAAAGGCGATAAGGTAGGTTTGATCATGGAGAGATCTGAGAAAATGATTGTTTCTATTTTGGCTATCCTGAAGGCTGGAGCTGCATACTTGCCTATCGATACAGACTACCCGATATCAAGAATCAGTTTTACTTTGGAGGATGCTGGAGCCAAGCTGGCGTTGATTGACAAAAAAAATTCAGAAAAATTCAAACATCATTTTGAGGCGATTGACTATGAAGAGGCCATCTTTCAGGCGGAACATAAAGAGGATAGCAATTTGATGATCGATTTTGAAGAAAATGATCCTGCTTATATCATCTACACTTCAGGTTCTACTGGTCAGCCAAAAGGGGTAATCTTAGATCATGGCAACTTGTACAGCTTTTTAATGAATGTAAGTGAGAAGCCTGGAATAGACAGCAGTGACGTGCTTTTGGCTGTCACTTCCAATTCTTTTGATATCTCCATCATGGAGCTCCTTCTTCCATACGTACATGGAGCCCAAAGTTTCTTGTTGGATAATTTTGAAAGAAGGGATCCTAAAAAAATACTGGAAGTCATTCAAAAAAACAATATCACCACCATGTTCGCAACCCCATCTCACTGGAAAATGATGCTCGACACTGGATGGAGTAATCGCTTTTCGAAACTGAATATCATCAGCGGGGGAGAGGCATTGGAGGTTCACCTAGCCGACAGGTTGGTCGATAGGTGCAAAGCCCTTTGGAATATCTATGGCCCGACAGAGACAACGGTATTCTCTACAATAAAGCAAATTGAAACCAAAGGAATACCTATTTCTATTGGCAAACCCATCAGAGGGACAAATATCTATATCTTGGACGAAAATGGAAATCCACTCACTACAGGTCAGACTGGTGAAATGTATATTTCAGGACAAGGTGTTGGGCAGGGGTATATCAATCGGCCTGCTCTGAACAAAGAAAAGTTTTTGGTTGATCCCTTTGTTGAAAATGCTTCTCTCAGGATGTTTAGAACCGGCGACTTGGGAAGATATGATTCCAAAGGTGAGCTTTTCTGCCATGGAAGAATTGATCAGCAAGTGAAGTTCAGAGGCTTTAGAATCGAACTCGATGAAATCTCAAGTAAGCTGGTAGCTAGAGATGAGGTAGCTGATGCCATTGTTGATGTCAAGGAGGTCAATGGAGAAAAATCTCTAGTGGCATATATGATTTCTCAAAAGCATGATCCAAAATTTGCGTTTGACAGCTGGAAAGAAAAGTGGGACAATGTTTATGAAGAAGGACAAAAGGAGATTGACCTTCAAGCTGACCAAAATGGTGATTTGGATTATATAATCGCCAGTGTGATCGGCAACGAAAAAGACTTTGAGCTGGAGGCTTCAGAATGGAAAGCACAATCGATCAAAAGGCTGAATGAAATTGGAGCCAAAAAGATATTGGAAGTTGGTTCTGGTGCTGGTCAGATTGCATTTGAATTGATCGATGGGGCAGAGCATTATATTGCGACTGATTTTGCTACCACTGCCATCGACAACCTCCGCAAAAAGATTGCAAAAATGCCACATCTGGGAAATAGGCTGGAAGCTAAAGTTTCTGCAGCTGACGATTTTTCATTCGTACCAAACAATTCCCTAGATCTGGTAATCATACATAGTGTAGCACAGTATTTCCCAAGTTCTGCTTATCTTTTGACAACTATCAAAAACAGTATTGATGCGCTCACTGATGGTGGTTGCCTTTTTATTGGTGATATGCAGGGAGCTGCTACTTTGGGAATGTATCATGCTTTTGATCAGTTGAGAAATGTAAAGTCTAGGGTCAGTCTAAAGGACTTTAGGGAAATTGTGGATAGAAGAGTCGCAATCGAAGACGAATTGACTGCTGACCCTCAATTTTTTTATGAGCTGATCAAATCTATTCCTCAAATTACTGCTGTTGACATTCAATATAGGGAAGGGTCTGTACTGAATGAGACTACCAAGTACCATTACGATGTATGGATATTCAAGGGAGGTCCCAAATCGAATGTAAATACTGAGGTGTCCCATAAATGGAACCAAGGTGTCGATGCGGATAATTTGGTAGCCATACTTCAGGGAGCTGCCCAAAAGGTAGTACGTATAGAAAATGTTCCAAACGCCAGAACTGCAGAAGATTTTGACTTTTTTCAATTTATCCAATCTAGTGATGGTAATCTATCAATTCAAGAGTATAGGCAAAATGGAAGAGCAATCAGCCAAGGGGTAAATCCAGATTGGTTTAGAATATTGGGTGAGCAAAATGGATTCAAAACCTTCGTCAGGCCACAGTCAGATGGTTTGGACAATCTTTTGGATGTTTATTTTGTACCGAAAACACAGGTACACAAGGACTCATTGCCTGCAATAATTGCTGTCAATGAAAGCGCTAGCCTATCAAGCCTTGCCCGTGAGCCATTTTGCCAACATGTCCAACTCAATACTGCTGAGATCAAAAAACATCTTGAAGGATCACTTCCAAGTTTTATGGTTCCTTCATACTTTGTAGAGCTTTCGAATTTTCCTCTTTCCCAAAACGGTAAAGTACAAAAGCAGCTTTTACCGATACCAGAGATTGGGATGACAGTAAAGCATACAAGTGATAATATAGCTTATCAATTGAGCCAAGAGGAGCAAGTCATTGCTGAAATATGGAGCAAAGCTTTGGGGATGAGTCATGTGGGGCCTCATGATGACTTTTTTGAGCTCGGTGGACATTCTCTTTTGGCAGTGAAAGTAATGTCTCAGATCGATGCTAAGTTTGGGATTAGGGTTCCTATTTCTACCTTATTTCATTATCCTACCATAGCTTCATTGGCAAACAAACTTTTTGATCAACACACTTCTAAGGAATGGTCTTGCATCGTGCCTATCAAAACAACGGGGTCCAAAAAACCACTTTTCATCGTGCATGGAGCAGGCTTGAATGTCATGCCATTCCATAGTTTGGCTAACGTGATAGAATCAGATCAGCCGATCTATGGAATTCAGGCAAAGGGACTAAACGGGACTGATAAGCCATTTGATTGCATCAAGGAAATGGCGGAATATTATGTTGTACAACTGCTGGATGCTCAACCTAAAGCCAATATTGAGCTTGCAGGATATTCATTTGGTGGAGTCATAGCTTTCGAAATGGCCAGAATTCTCAGGGAAAAGCATGGCATATTGCTAGACAAAGTTATAATGATAGAAGCTTATGCCGATCAGGCTAATTTCTACAAGGATGGTGTTGATAGGTTTCTTACCAAATCAAGAATCTTTTTTGAAAAACGTTATTTTAACTTTAAAATCCTTCTTAAAAGTCCAAAGATTTATAAGGAAGAAAAAATTCATTATTACGTCCAAAACCTTAAAAACTTGGCTAACGCTATATTTGGGACTAAAAATGAATCCGATCAAGAAGATTCATTGATGAAGACCATCAGGGCTATTGAAGGGTTTCATGCATTGGCTAGGAATAATTACAGCATTCAACCGCTTGATGTCAAAGTGGCTTTGCTAAAGACTAAAAACCAGTACCATTGGCTCCAAGATTTTCAATCCTATGGCTGGAAAGACTATGCCAGGGAAGTGGTCTGTGAAGAGATTCAAGGAAATCATAATATGATATTTGAACCTGAAAATATTCAAATACTCGCAGAAGGGTTGGAAAAGATAATCAGAAAATAAATTGGATAAAGCGTAATAGCGAAGTTGATGCATATTAATTTATTTTGCCAATACATAGCGTGCAAAATGCCCATAGCTCCAGCTGTGATGCCTCATGATCATGAAATCCAAGTTTGGATAATTCCTTCATTTGCAGATATTCCATTTCCAAGACTTTGGGATATTGTTCTCAACTGTGGATATTCTCAACTGGTTTCTTTTGAAGAATCACAAGCAGTGCAAAAGTTCATTAGAGATAGGGACAAAAATCGAAAGTTGATGACATTTTTGTCCCGGAAAATTACCCTCGGAAAGCTGTTGGAAATTGATCCAGCTGATTTGATCTTCGAATCAGACTCTTTTGGCAAGCCTTTTCTACCGCATTACTCTAATGTACATTTCAATATTTCCCATTCAGGGTCTCACATTGTTTTAGCAATTGGGAAAGTCCCCTTGGGAATAGATTTGGAGTATTTGGATGAAGATTTCGATTTTCATGACATGCTCAACTCGACTTTTCAAAGCAGTGAGATAAAGAGCATCCTTGAAGCTAAAAGTCCTGCTCAAAAGTTCTTCGATTTTTGGACGAGGAAAGAAGCTTTTGTGAAAGCCATTGGTCAAGGGCTATCAATTCCTCCGATTGACTTAAGAGTAGATGAGGAATCAAACACCTTTTCAATAGAAAAAGGAATGAACGGGAAGAATGCATGGATTTGCAATTCTTCCCAGATCATTCCTTCTTATTTATGCAGTTTGGTTTATCCTAGGTCAGCAGAAATGAAAATAAACATTTATCATTGGGGCGACCTGAAAGGATGATTTAGACTATTTCTCAGCAACTAATTTTTCCGCAGGCAATGTAAGTGGGATATTGGCGAGCAAACGAAGTTTATCCATTTTCACTTGGTCAAATGCGATTCTATTGGCAGGCAAAATTGGGTCGGATGGTGGAATTTTTTCTTTCAACCAATCTTCTTGTTTTCCATTTTTCCAAAATCTAAAGCAAAGATGAGGGCCAGTGGCTAATCCAGTACTGCCTACATAACCAATTACTTGTCCTTGTTTTACCCTCGTGCCAGGCTTCATACCCGAAGCGATTTTTGACATGTGGAGGTATTGAGTTGTGTAAGTACCATTATGCTTGATCTTCACATAATTCCCATTGGCACTGGTGAACCTTGCATCTACAACCGTCCCTTCTCCTACAGATCTGATTTCTGTACCTGTTGGAGCTGCGTAATCAGTGCCTAGATGTGGTTTGTATCTTTTTTGTACTGGATGATATCTGTTTAGATTATACCTCGAACTTATTCTTGTGTATTTCAAAGGATCTCTCAAAAATGCCTTTTTGAAGCTATTGCCGTCTTGGTCAAAAAAGCTCAACTCACCATTTTGCTCAAAAGGAATCGCATGGTATGGCTCTCCCATATGCTCAAAGTATGCTGCTTCAATGTCTGTGATTCCCACTACATGGTCATCGACAACTTTTTCCTTATAGACAACTTTGAATTTGTCCCCTTTTTGAAGTCTTTGGAAATCTACCACCCAGCCATACATATCAGCAAACTGATCTATCAAGTCTGGGGTGATTCCAAGTTGGGTCATATTGACATAAAGGCTACTTGAAATTTCGCCTCCGATTTCGACATCTCTATATTCTACTGGTTTTTCTTCTTTATAGATAGAGACCTCATCCAGTTTGAAAACTACATATTCGGAAGGGTTTGGCTCGTAGATAAAAAATTGAGCTTCTGAAGAATCGCGACCGGTTAGAACGGTGAATTTTTTGTTGAAAGCGATTTTTCGTACATCAAAAATGTCTTTGGATTTCCTGGCAATTTCGTCGATGATTTGATAGGAGACATTGAAAGGAGCCAGGATCGTTGAGAGTGTTTGGTTTTTGCCTACTACACCTTCTACTACATCGAGTTCATTGATATTTATTCCGTAGAGAAGAAGATCTTCTTTCATTTCTTCCTTGAAATCTTCCACCAACACTTTCTCTTCTTGTCGATTGAAGTCAATTTGATCCCAGAAATAAAATAATCCTCCCCCAAGTACTAGTGCAATCAGACCAGCACTCATCCATTTTTTTTGCATTCTTAATTGTTTTTGTCGGGTTTTACTTACTCAAAGGAATTTAAATTTAAGTCAAATTCCAAATGTTTTGCCATCAGTTTTCTCCTTCTATGATATATTACATTAAAAGTACATAGAGCAGCAACTTTACAAATATCAAACGCTTACAGCTCAAAGAAAATTATATAGATTGGAATTAAAGTTATTTGGTAGGGTTTTCAAAACCAAGTACTGAGCGAAGATAATAGATGTGAGATAGGAGACGTGAGATATAAATGTATTAACCCCGAATGCGCTGCCTTGCGTCAGACAGGGTTAAACTTTGATTAGACCCGGGTCGCAACCCGGGGATTGATGATGTTTCAATAGACAACAACCCCGAAGTGGGTTGAACTTTTTCATTAAAAGAAAAAAGTGTCAAGTATTTTTAGGACGAGACAGACAAATAAACAAAAACTGAAAATAATCTCAAAGTATGACCAAAAGAATAAGTCCAGGTAAAAAATCGTTATTTCAGCTTGATGATATATCTTGCAGACCTAAAAAAAGAGCAAAATGCGCGTATTCACCTTGATTTTGTGTGCCATTGTACTGTTAGCTACGGGTCTACCCTTGATGGATACTGCAGCTTGGTGGATTAGAATATTTGATTTTCCTAGGGTTCAGATCGCAACACTTACTTTTTTGGCAGTGATCCTTGGCTTTATCTTCATCAATTTCAAATTGAAATTCAAGATTCCGATTTTATTGATATTGGTAATATCCTTGATTTACCAATTGCAGCTTATTATAGTCTATACACCACTCTACAGAACACAGGCGAAGGATAGTAATAAGGAAAGTGAGGAAAACAGCTTTAGCCTTTTGGTTTCAAATGTCCGAATGGAAAATGAAGACAAGGAGAGTTTTCATTCATTAGTGATCGAGATTGATCCTGACGTTTTGCTAATCAATGAACCTGATGAGCTTTGGGCTGAGTCCATCAAAAGGTTGGATGAAAAATTCCCATATGCTATAAAATATCCTTTGGACAATACCTATGGGATGATGCTTTTATCAAAACTGCCTTTGACAGAAAGTTCTGTTAATTTTTTGGTTCGGGATGATGTTCCATCAATTTTTACAAAGATCACATTGCCATCAGGAAGTAAGATTGATTTTTATGGAGTCCATCCAGAGCCTCCGAAGCCAGGGACAGATACCTACGAAAGAGATACGGAGCTGCTGCTTATAGGCAAGGAAATCAGAGAAACACAAAACCCCACAATCGTGGCAGGTGACTTGAATGATGTCGGCTGGTCGGGTACTTCGAAACTTTTTAGGAAATACAGTGAGTTGGTAGATCCTAGGGAGGGTAGAGGCTTTTATAATTCTTACAGCGTTTTTATACCATTACTTCGGTATCCATTGGACCATATTTTTTATTCCAAAGAATTTGGACTTTTGACACTCGAAAAGCTGAAGGGGATAGGGTCAGATCATTTTCCACTTTTGATAAAACTGAATTTTGAGCCAGATGAAGATAATACAGAAGGAAAAGAAAAAGCTGACTCAAAAGAAGAAAAGGATGCTGAAGAAAAAATCCAAGATGGAAAATCTCAGTAAATGATTTATAAGGTGTGATGGTTAAAAGAAGAACCGCTTTCGGATTTTTAGAGAGTAGCTTTATCTGTTTTTTTACATTCAAAGCTGCGAGAAGTCAAATAGTATTGAAATTTCATTTATAGTACCAGATAACTGATTTTTTTGCAATGCTGAAAATTCATACGCTTCAATCAACCTTCTTTTTCTCAACTGTATATTTGTTTTTTCGCGCAAAAAGGAAGAGGTTTTGCGAGAAATACCTTTTTTGACAACTATTTACATCAAAACAGAATATTTTTCTCCTCAAATGGGCTTTTTATTTTTTTTAAACCGTATCTTCAATAAATTTGTATAAAATAACAAATATAACTCACTGGATTCGCCTTATAATCAGATGCATTTTTTTCTCATAGCATGCTGATCTGTCCGATAAAATTTGTTAACATGTTACCAAAAAACACAGCTTCTAGCACTAAGCTTGGGGCTACCTAATTTTGTTTTTTGGTAAGAAAAAGTAAAAATAGAGAACGGAAATAATTGTAAGTCAGTTAACTTATAAGAATATTTTCAAAAAAGAAGTAATAGCATATGAGCCAAGAAGAAATCGATCAAAAAGTAGAATCAACAAAAACGGAATTTCAAAATAAAGTACTATTGGTGTCTTTTGATGAGCAATCGAAAATCGCCAAAAAACTTAAAAAGGAGGTTGAAGTCCTCGATCAAATTGTGTTGGAGTCTGTTCCTGATGATCGTACATTCAATTTTATTACTCTGAAGCCAGCCATAGATAAGGCAAAAGAAGAAGGGCATAATCTTTTGATCGCCATAGATCCAGAAAACAACAGGGTTTCTCTTGTGGTAAGGAAAGAAAAAGATGGGCTAATGATGGTGTTGAATAGCCATCAGGTTGCAGCAATCTTGTTTTATAGATGGTCTAATTCAGGAAAGTACAATGATTTGCTTTTGCTCAAGTCTGTACTTATTTCTGACTTGATGGATAACCTTGCTCACAAAGGTGGCATCAATACAATTGACGAGGTAGTAGACCATGGAGACCTAAGTACTGCTTTCCAGAGAGTAAAAAAAGAGAATGTGGACAACCCTATTGTCGGTTTTAACATTGATCAGCAGGTGATGCACTCAGACTTAGAATTTGAAGATATTGTCGCGGAGTTGATCCAAATAGAAGCAGAACAAGGAGCGTTGGAAAAGACGATGTTTGATTACTTGCTTGAAATCTATTTCTACAATGGATTCTACAAAGAAAAAACCGTGTCACTAGATATCGCTACTAAAGCACAAGCTAAGCAGTTGTCGACTTTTATGGATTCGATCAGAAAAAATCCAAAGTCATTGGAAGCTACTTTCCCATTGAGTACAATCACAGATTACACCAAAGGAAAGAAAATAAATGTATTGACAGATAAGGTTTACCCTTTTGCGTCAAGTACAACAAATATGTTGAAGATAGAAGGCACAAACTATGTCTTTATCACTTTCGCCCCAACGGCAGAAAAGATGACCTACTATATAAGCATTAGAGAGTCTGTAAACTCAAAACAACGCTTCGAGGTAGTCAACAAAATGCTCGATCAGGAGATCATGAAAGTAGTACAGATGTTGAATAGAGGGATTTGATTGTCTGAACTTTCAAGTGTCATATTGATAAAAAAAAACCACCTCAATTTTGAAGGTGGTTTTTTTTATGGTTTTTGAAAAACGATTATTCTTTTTTCGTCAGTGTAGATGGTTTTCAACAAGAAATTTTCTGATAACCATTTCATAGTCTTGTTGGAGAAAAATGTGGTGTGCGTAGGGTCTTTGATGTAGTACCAATCAGAAACCTTTTCTAAACCAGGATGCAATTCAGTCATGATGGAAAGGTATCCTTGAGGTTTTAGAAGATCCAAAATTTTGTCAAATTCATTTTTTGGAAAGTGGAAATGCTCTACGCATTCAGTTGCAAAAATCAAGTTATATTCAGAAGACTTGATGCCGTCCCTAAAAAAGAATGGATCATAATTGTCACAAGAGATTTTATACTCGTGAAGAATGGAATCGATCGTGGGACCTGGGCCACATCCGAAATCAAGAGCTTTCATGCTAGGCTGGAGATAAGAGAGCAAAGGGCTTATTGCTTGTTTTAAGAATGAAACATATCCAGGGAACTGCGGGCCGTTTTTATGTTTTAGGTAATGTTCTTTTTCCCCATTTCCCAAAAACGAAGATTTCGGTTTCCTGAAAATCAGATTACAATTTTGGCAACAAGTAAATTCATCCTTGCATTCAAAATTAAAGCTGGAAGATAGGCAGAGCGGGCAGTTTTCAATCATTTTTTAAAGTTGAAGAAAAAAATCAATAAGCCAAAGCTGTATAGAGAGCTTTTGGGTTCAAGATTTCTTGGAGGGTTGTTTTGTACGGATTTAGCATAAGATTCAAGAAAGAGTAGCTGTAATCTTTTTTTAACGAGCTTAAAATAAAAAATTTATTCTGATTGTAAGCATAAAAAGCTTAGCTTTGCGCCTTCTTTAAACAAAACACAAGGCATAGAAATGACTTGTACTCCACCCTGAGTATTTATTTTTTTAATTAAAATCTTCTAATCATCTGATTAGGGGTAGCATAATATTGCCTTTTATTTACTGACATTCCTATTTAACAAATTACAATATGACACAGATGTTTTATCGCCTGTTCAAACCTACGCAGGCAAATCTGAAAGATGAAGTATTATCTGGGCTGACAGTGGCCTTGGCTTTAGTGCCAGAGGCGGTCGCATTTTCTTTGATTGCAAATGTAAGCCCTTTGGTAGGTCTTTACACCGCCTTTATGATTGGATTGATTACCTCGATTTTAGGTGGTCGTCCTGGGATGATTTCTGGTGCTACAGGTGCTATCGCAGTAGTGGTAGTGGCCTTGGTGGTTACACATGGAGAGGAATACTTATTTGCTGCAGTTGTTTTGATGGGTTTGATACAGATATTGGTTGGGGTGTTGAAGCTTGGTAAATTGATTCGCTTAGTTCCCCATCCGGTAATGTTCGGGTTTGTCAATGGCTTGGCGATAGTGATTGCAATGGCTCAGTTTGATCAATTTAAATTTAAGACACCAGATGGATTAGATTTGTGGATGACTGGGACGCCACTGTGCTTGATGATTGGTTTGGTTATTTTGACAATGCTTATCATCAAGTTCTTGCCAAAATTGACCACAGCTATTCCTTCTGCGCTTGTAGCTATTTTGGTTATATCCTCCATCGTTATTTTTGGAGGAAACCCGTACAGTAGGAGACTTGGCATCTATCAGTGGAGGTTTGCCACAATTTCATATTCCCATGGTTGATTTGAATTGGGAGACTTTCATGATAATTTTACCATATGCAGCGATAATGGCAGGGGTTGGATTGATCGAAAGTTTGCTTACTCTGACATTGATAGATGAAATTACCGAGACAAGAGGTCATGGAAACAAAGAGTGTGTTGCCCAAGGTATAGCAAACTTGACCACAGGTTTTTTTGGTGGTATGGGTGGATGTGCGATGATAGGTCAATCATTGATCAATGTAAATGCTGGAGGAAGAAACCGGATTTCGGGAATAGTCGCTTCAGTCGGACTTTTGATCTTTATTTTGTTTCTGTCGACTTATATAGAGATGATCCCGATGGCAGCGCTAGTTGGGTTGATGTTTATGGTAGCAATAGGTACTTTTGAGTGGGCTTCGTTGAAAGTGTTCCGGAAAGTGCCTTTTCATGATGTTTTGGTAATGGTAGTAGTTACTTTGGTGACTGTTTTTCTTCACAATCTTGCATTGGCGGTACTGATAGGAGTGATTATTTCAGCTTTGGTATTTGCATGGCAAAATGCCAAGATGATCAGGACTAGAAAAAGGATAGATGAAAATGGGGTGAAGCATTATGAAGTGTTCGGGCCATTGTTCTTTGCTTCGGCGTTGACATTTGGGCAAAAATTCGATCCGATCAATGATCCAGATGAGATTGTTCTTGATTTTGCAGAAAGTAGAATCGTTGATCATTCAGGGATAGATGCAATTCATAAAGTAACAGAAAGGTATGAAAAGGTTGGGAAGACAGTTTATATTCGTCACCTCAATAGTTCTAGTAGAGTTTTGTTAGAACGAGCAGAAAAGATCATCAATGTGAATTACACAGATGACGATCCAAGTTTCAAGATTGTCACAGATTGATTTGAAATAACATGTTAAGTATATCCCAAAGGTCATATTTGGGATATACATAATTTAAGTGGATGTTAAAGAATTGAAAATCAATGGATAAAAGTTGATATGTAATTATTTTCAAAATTTATCATAACCTATCCTTGCATTTTAATATTAATACTACTACTTTTGTACCACGATATCAGCAAATGGTTGATCAACAAAAGAAAAATTCGATAATTAATCGATAAAAATATATCGCGGGATGGAGCAGTTGGTAGCTCGTCGGGCTCATATCCGCCGCGGCGGACACAGGTTCGAGTCCACAAAAAAGTGATTTAATTTAATAAAGATATATCGCGGGATGGAGCAGTTGGTAGCTCGTCGGGCTCATAACCCGAAGGTTACAGGTTCGAGTCCTGTTCCCGCTACATAGAACCCCTTATACGTTCAGTATTTGGGGTTTTTTCTTTTCAATGGGCTGTATGATAGGCTACTAAAATTGTAGTAAAATTGAAATTATTGTGATATAATTTTAAAATCCAGTCTTCATTTTTTAGAATCAGAGACAAAAGCTGAGCGATAATAGGATGCCCTGATAAAAAATTAATTTAAATACGGGTGATTACAAAACCCTTTTTAAGTATCCCACAGAAAGTTCTTACAGGCAAGTGTTTTTTTGGGGAAATGAAGTGCCTTATTTTATATACCACAATGGTAAGTATGTTTTAAGCTTTCCATTGGATCCGAATATTTATATTTTCACTGAAGAATCAGAGGAATACAAAATCATTCCTTATTCAGGTAATTTAAACAAAAATGTTATTGGGGTGGAATTTGGAATGTATCAAGGTGATTTCTTATCAGATCATTTTATAGATGTTCATTATAACAAAAATGATTTTAATTTAGTGTCTAAAAGCCTATTGGTAAAATCAGGAAAGGAATACTTTGTAAGAGTTTCTAGAAAAGCTATCAATGATGAAAATTTAGATATTAAGGATTTAAATACTTTCATGATTTCAAATCCAAAACAAGATTATATTATTCAAATTGTGGATTTGAATAATGAAGGATCTAATGAATGGAAGGAATTTTTACTACCAAGTGAATACAAGAATTTCGTTTACATTGATGAAAATGGCAAATTATATTTAAAAAGGAGTAATGAAAAAAGTGAAGAATATACAATTGATTTGGTTAGTTGGAATTTTGATGATTTTTGAAAGTTGCAGCGATAATAAAGTTCAAATCTTTACGAAGTTATCTATTAAAGACTCATCTTTTAATCTAATTTTAACAACAAATCTTGATTGTAGTACTTGTATCAATCAAATAATTTATGGAAAAAGAAGTACTAATGTTTATCATGATGTAGTCTTTTTTCATTCACAAAAGCTTCATTATTAGATTTCAATATTGTAGATGCCCTTAATACTAATACCTGTTGAAGTAAGTAAAACATTCAAGTTTTTTAGCTTTCCTCTAACTTTCAGCTCTCCAAACTCTTTTCCTGTCTGACATAAAAAATTTTTAATATGCAAGATTGTTGCAATATTGTCAAAAGATTTTTCATGTCCCAAGTAAGACCACTTTTCCTTTTCACAATTCTTAACTTCCATTAAAGATTCTTAAGATGAAATCAGATTTGATTATAACTAATTTTATGGCATCATATCATTTAGACCTTAAATCATTACCAAAATGAGAAAATTCAGAAAAGTAAAAGGTTCAGAGTTAGCGGAAAGCTATAAAAAAGGTTGGGAAATGGCTATCAATAGTCTTGAGAAGGCTAACTCAAACGATAAAGAATCCCCTATTTTTATTATTCGACCAAAAAACCAAAAATTGTTTGCTTGAGCTAGAATGAAATTACTCAAATTTGATTAGTATAATCAAGGTGAACGAAGCTCATTTCTCGAATCAGGCTAATTTTTACACACTAATTTTTCAATAGACCAAACCATTTCAATAGAGTGTTGTATGGCTTTGACCAAGTTCGCTGAAACCTTAATGGTCCATTGAGCTCACGGTCAAAAAAATCAAAATGCTTTGCATTCAAATAATCAATACGTAGTTGCTTTTTTTTGTTGGTACCAGTTTTTTTTCTTTTGCTTTCAGGGGTCAATCTGTAATAAAATCCTATGAAAGGCAGTTGAACAACTTCTCCTTCTTTTTTGAGCATTTTGATCCAAAATTCCCAGTCTTCTCTTCCCATGACCATATCTTCAGAGAATCCGCCCACTGCTTCAAAATCTTTTTTCCAGAAAAGTGCAGACACAAAAATCATATTGTCTCTTGCCAATTGATTCCTACTAAATGCCTTTAGGTTCCAAAGATTCTCGTTTTTCCCATCAAATTTTACTGCTTGGCAATAGACGACTTTTACAGCCGGGTTATTTTTTAAGGCCTCTACTCCCTTTTTCAGATAGTCTACTCCTATTTTATCGTCTCCGTCTAGGGGCAAAATAATATCTCCAGACGCATATTTCACACCTGTGTTTCTTGCTTTTGCCACACCACCATTGGGTTGGTCGATCAGTTTTATTTCTGGATGGATGTTTTTTAGTTGTTCAGCTATTGCCAGGGAGTCATCCTTGGAGCCATCATTGACGATGATGATCTCGAGTGGGCGATAGGAGGAGGCTAGGACTGAATTGACTGTTTCAGAGAGATATTTTCCTTGATTGTAACAGGGAATTACAACAGTCACCATTTCATTTTTCATTGATCAAAATATTTTTGGAATAGTTTATTTCCTTTCTTTAGAGCGAGTGTGTTTGGTCCGAATTTACGAGTATTATACTCCAATTTCCCCAGCGTTTCCAAATAGAAATTGTAGGCTCTTTCTTCCAAACCCACATTTTCAAATATTATGCACTCAGGCTCTGTTTTTGCGATATCAAATATACGGATTACTTCCAAATCGTATCCTTCAGCATCAATCTGCAGCAAGTCAATTTTTCCAAGCTTATATTTTTTCAATAAGGTAGCAGGAGAAATTACATCTACATCTTCATGACTGATCCATTTGCTTTTGTCTATAGGGATTTTAATATCGAATTTTGAGCAATTTGTCTCGACTATTCCATCTGCAAAAGCACTTTCAATTTTTTCTCTTGAAAAAGATGTTAAGCCTGTCGCCCAACGCATGTCTGAAAACCCAACTTTGTAAATGGGTTGTGTCCCATCCTCTTCTCCGATTGCGGCACAAAGTGTGATAATCCCTTTGTTTTTCGCATATATTTTTTTTAGAAATTGATTGTAAACAGCAGGTTGGGGTTCTAGTAAGATGCCATTCCAATTGTCCCTCTTGATGAATTTGTGGATTGGGTCATGTGTGATGCCATCATTTGCACCTATTTGGATTACTGTAAATCCTGAGTTTTTCTTAGATAAGGAGTATTCATTCAAAAAACCACTCAAGCTTCCTTCCTTTGGATGGTATAAATATTTATAAAAGCCTAAAAACAGAAGGTTGTTGGATGCGCTCAAATTAAAGCGGATGGATTTCCACTGACTTTGCAACTTTCTCTTCAGGGATAGAACTTTCGAGGGATTACGAGACATTTTTTACTTTTGATTTATGTCAATTCTTTATTTTGAAATAGGCGAAATTTTCAGTTCAGAATAATCGCCTAAAATCAAATTTGTATTTCTTTGACTACAATCACAAATATTTGAAAAATAAAAAGCTTTAATAGATATAAGAATTGAAATTCATTTAATTGATTATCCGCTTATTTTAATGCTGCCTATCAATAATGTTTTGATAGGTGAGCGATTTGAGTACTTGTTCAAGAGTATACGCAATATTTAAATCCTCTATCTAATTAACATGCAAAATTACACTTAATTAAATTTATTTGTAAATTAATATGGCTTTATGATTATAATTCAGCAGTATTATAAATAATAATCCAGCTAAGTATCTATCCATTTTTTGCATTTTACCATGATCTACAAGTTCACAAGAGTTAATAAAAAATCTTGAAGTCCGTTTTTTCATACTATTGTAAAAGTCGATTGTCAAGTTTGTTTTCGAAAACTTTTATTTTCCAAACTTTCTTTGGTTTATTTCTTCAAATGTATTATCACTCGAAAAAAATCAAGTACCTTTGTGCAAAATTATTGTCATGACCGAAAACACACACAAAGCAGGCTTTGTCAATATCATTGGTAAACCCAATGTTGGCAAGTCCACCTTGATGAATGTGCTTATAGGTGAAAGACTTTCGATTATCTCCTCCAAGGCTCAGACGACCCGTCATAGGATTATGGGCTTGATCAATGATGATGACTATCAGATTGTTTTTTCGGATACTCCGGGAATGTTGAAGCCAAAATACGAGCTTCACAAAAACATGATGAGTTTTGTCCATATGTCATTGGAGGATGCAGATGTGATACTTTTCGTAACCGATCTATTCGAAACAGACGAAGAAATAGAAGACGTAATTGAAAAGATCAACCAGTCAGGTGTCCCTGTGCTTCTGATCATCAACAAAGTGGATCTTTCTAAAGAAGGACAGCTTGAAGAGGTGACAGCCTATTGGACACAGCGCATCAAATCAGAAACCGTCATCCCGATTTCTGCAACCGAAAGCTTCAACACCGAGCGAATTCTCCAAGAGATTCTAGACCGTCTTCCAGTTCATCCGCCGTTTTATGATAAAGCGGAACTGACAGACAAGCCGGAGCGATTTTTCGCTTCTGAAATCGTACGCGAAAAGATCTTCATCAATTATAAAAAAGAAATTCCTTATAGTACAGAAGTAGCTATTGAGGATTTTTATGAAGAAGAAAATATCATTAGAGTACGAGCTATCATATATGTGGAGCGAAATAGCCAAAAAGGCATCATCATCGGTGAAGGTGGAAAAGCCCTTAAAAGAGTTGGTATCCAAGCGAGAGCCGAAATGGAGAATTTCTTTGGTAAGAAAATCTTCCTAGAGACGTATGTCAAAGTGGAAGATGATTGGCGAAAGAATAAAAATAAGTTGAAGAAATTTGGTTACGACCAATAAGAAATAAGAAAATGTCAAATATAGTAGCAATTGTAGGGAGACCTAATGTAGGGAAATCTACATTTTTCAACCGCCTGGTTGAAGAAAGAAAAGCCATCGAGGACAATATGTCTGGGGTGACTCGTGACAGGCATTATGGCCATGCACAGTGGGGAGGAAAGTATTTTTCTGTGATCGATACTGGTGGATATGTGATCGGATCTGATGATGTGTTCGAATCTGAGATCAGAAAACAAGTTACCTTGGCTCTTGAAGAAGCCAATGTGATTCTTTTCGTAGTGGACTGCCATGATGGATTGACTGACTTGGACAAGGAATTTGCACATGTGCTTAGATCTTCCAAAAAGCCAATCTACATCGTAGCCAACAAGGCTGATACGCAAGAGAAAGAATTGAATGCTTCAGAGTTTTATGCTTTGGGATTAGGCGAAAATGATATTTATCCAATAGCAGCTGTCTCAGGTAGTGGAACAGGTGATTTGTTGGACGAAGTGATCAGTCATTTTCCAGATAGTGGAATCCAAGATCCAGACGAGGGGATTCCTAAGATTTCTATTCTTGGAAGACCAAATGTCGGTAAATCATCTTTCCTTAACGCCCTTCTTGGAACCGAAAGATCTATCGTTACAGATGAAGCAGGTACCACAAGGGATGCAATCAATACAAGGTATAAGCTTTATGGTCAGGATTTTATCATCACTGATACAGCAGGAATCCGTAAAAAAGCCAAAGTAAAAGAAGATATAGAGTTCTATTCTGTAATGCGATCTTTGAGAACTTTGGAAGAATCTGATGTGATCATCGTGATGATAGATGCAGAAAGAGGATTTGAGGCCCAAGACATGAATCTGATCTCGCTGGGGATCAAAAATAACAAAGGAATCATGATCATGGTGAATAAGTGGGATTTGGTAGATAAAGACCATAAGACCATGGATACCATCAAAAAGGATATGCTTGAAAAACTTGGGGAGAATCGTTGGATTCCAATGATCTTTACATCAGTACTGACCAAGCAAAGGATTTTTCAAGCGATAGAGCTGGCAGTGAAGGTTTATGAAAACAAAACCAGAAAGGTGACTACTTCAAAAATCAATGATGTCATGCTTGCCGAAATTGAAAAGTATCCCCCACCAGCATGGAAAGGGAAGTATATTAAAATCAAATATGTAACACAATTGCCGACCAAGAATCCGGTTTTTGCATTCTTCTGTAATTTGCCACAGTATATTAAGAATCCTTATACTAGGTATCTTGAAAACAGACTAAGGGAAAACTTTGATTTTGAGGGAGTTCCAATCAAAATTACTTATAAAAAGAAATAAAATAAATTATTGCAAATCACTTGACAATTACATAAACGGTGTTACCTTTGTGTGCTTAATTTAAGAAACAAACAAAAATGAAAAAGGTATTTGCATTATTCGCTGTAGCAGGAATGTTATTCACTGCATCTTGTGGAAACAAAGAAGTTTCTGAAGAGAACGAAGTAGAAGTAGTAATCGAAGAGACTGAAGAAGTTATCGAAGATTCTGTTGAAGCTACTGAAGATTCTTTAGAAGTTGTTGAAGAAACCGTAGAAGAAACAGTTGAAGGTTAATTAACCGACAATTTTTAAAATCTTAAAACCTCTGAGCAATCAGAGGTTTTTTTTTGAACCATATACAAGGTGTTATAAACCAGAAAGAGATTGGTACTAACCTTTCAGGTTTTAATACTTTCTGTTTTTTATGACAAGCAATCGTGTGGAACCTGGAAGGTTTTCTTGATTGAAATAACTAATCAATATGATTTTCCGCAATGACACTCGTAGGTAAACATATCGCTTATAATTAGAGAATAATCGTCAACAGTAATCCGACCTCAGCTGATTGAAATCAACTTCAAGCAATATTATTAATGGCTAATGGGGTAAAAGTAGATATACACTTCAATCAATCACAAAAATGCGCTTTAGATTTTTTTGGGACCCATAAAAACCAATGCTAAATTGATCATTTTTTTTGCGATCCTAAAAGGTCCAAATCTCTCGAAAAAAAAGATTCCAACCTTTCAGATTTTTCAGGTATTACTATTTCTATAAAATCGAGCCCAAAAAACCCGGAAGTGTTTCTTATTAAATATCACCCTTTAGCAATAATATCCATCATTCCCCCAGGTACATTCTAAAAACTGATCCTAAAAGGGTCAAACTTCTCAATATATGGATTCCAACCTTTCAGGTTTTTCAGGAAATACTACTTCTAAAATACCAAGTTCATAAAACCTTGAAGGATTTCTTATTAAAAATCACCCCATAGCAATAAAGCCCATTATTTCTCCAAATACATTCAAAAAACCGACCCTAAAAGGGTCAAACTTCTCAATAACCATGGGTGAAACCCATGGACAAAGTGACCAGAATCCCTTCTCCCGACCCCAAAGGGGTCGAACAAAAAGACTCAAAAATCACATTGTCGCCACCCATCTACCAATAACTTACTTATGCCAATTAATTGGACATAAAACCTTCGAGGTCTAAAAGAGACCTCAAAGGTTGAGTTACCTGATAACATTCTCCCAAACCCACTAAAAACAAAAAATCCCCTATCATTTACGATAGGGGATTTTTTTGTTTTTATCCTTCGACTTCCGATGCATATTCCTCTACTGGAATACAACTACAGATTAGATTTCTATCTCCATAAGCCGAGTCAATCCTTCTGACAGTTGGCCAGAATTTGTTTCCTTTGACATAGGGTAGGGGATAGACTGCTTTTTCTCTTGTATATGGAAGATCCCAGTTATCAGCCAGTGCTAAGCTTGCTGTATGTGGAGCATTTTTCAGAACGTTATTTTCCTTCTCCGCAACTCCATCATATACTTCTTGAATCTCTGCTCTGATAGCGATCATGGCATCACAGAACCTGTCCAATTCTGATACTGTTTCTGATTCAGTTGGCTCGATCATCAGTGTTCCGGCTACCGGGAATGATACTGTTGGGGCGTGGAAACCATAATCCATCAATCGCTTAGCGATATCCTCAACTTCAATTCCCACATCTTTGAAGGCTCTGCAGTCCAAGATCATTTCGTGTGCTGCTCTTCCTCCGATTCCAGTGTAAAGGATTGGATAATGTTCTTCAAGCTTTGTTTTGATATAATTGGCGTTCAAAATAGCCATCTTGGTAGCATTCGTCAGTCCATCACCACCCATCATTGCGATATACGCATAAGAGATAGGCAAGATACTCGCACTTCCAAATGGAGCAGCCGAAATAGCATTGATTGCTTGGGTTCCACCAGTCTGTACTATTGGATTTCCAGGAAGGAAAGGTACTAGTTGCTCTGCTACAGAAATCGGCCCCATACCTGGCCCACCGCCACCGTGAGGGATACAGAAAGTCTTGTGGAGGTTCAAGTGACAAACATCAGCACCGATACTTCCCGGGCTAGTCAATCCTACTTGTGCATTCATGTTCGCGCCATCCATATATACTTGTCCGCCGTGGTCATGGATGATTTGGCAGATCTCCTGAATAGCCTCTTCAAAAACCCCATGCGTGGAAGGGTAAGTCACCATCAAAGCTGCCAATTCATTGCTATGGGCTTCTGCTTTTTCCTTTAGGTCATCAATGTCAATGTTTCCTTTTTCATCACATTTCACCAAGACCACTTTCATACCTGCCATCACTGCAGAAGCAGGGTTGGTTCCATGGGCTGAAGTTGGGATGATAGCGATATTTCTGTGGTGATCACCTCTGCTCATATGATAAGCTCTGATTACCATCAGGCCAGCATATTCCCCTTGGGCTCCAGAGTTAGGTTGTAGCGAAGTGTCAGCAAATCCTGTGATCTCTGTCAACCAATTTCTCAAGTTCTGGAACAATTCATAATATCCAGCTGCCTGATCTTGAGGACAGAATGGGTGCAATTGACCGAATTCTGGCCATGTTACAGGAATCATCTCTGTGGTCGCATTCAGTTTCATTGTACATGAACCCAATGAAATCATTGAATGTACCAATGAAAGATCCTTGTTTTCCAAACGCTTGATATATCTGAGCATTTCGTGCTCTGAGTGGAACTGATTGAAAACTGGATGAGTCAAATAATCAGAAGTTCTGGCCAAACCTTCAGGAAGATTCAATTCGAGTCCATTGATCAATTCATCCCAATTGATTTCAGCTTTGTGGTTGGTTGATTTTGCAAAAACCTCTACCACCGCTTTCACATCTTCCAGTGTTTTTGGTTCGTCAAAAGAAAGGAATATTGCTCCATCTTCATATCTGAAGTTCATTTCAGAAGATAGCGCAAAAGCCTGAATTTTGGATTTCTGTACGGCATCGACCTTGATTTTTATTGTGTCAAAAAAGTTGCTGTTTTCTTGCTCAAAGCCCATTGTTTTCAATGCTTTGGCTGTTAAGCTTGCCAATCCGTGTGTTCTAGCGGCGATTTCTTTCAAGCCTTTTGGCCCGTGATAGACAGAATACATTCCAGCCATCACAGCAAGCAATACTTGCGCTGTACAGATATTGGAAGTTGCTTTTTCTCTTTTGATGTGTTGCTCACGGGTTTGCAAAGCCATTCTATAGGCCTTGTTTCCATCTCTGTCTTGAGAGACGCCGATGATTCTTCCTGGAACTTGTCTTTTGTATGTTTCTTTGGTAGCGAAAAATGCCGCATGAGGCCCGCCAAAACCCATAGGAACACCAAGTCTTTGGCTAGTGCCTACTACTACATCAGCGCCCATTTCTCCCGGAGGTGTCAGCAGTGTTAAGCTCAATAAATCTGTGGCAAAGGCTGTCAGGATATTGTTTTCCTTGGCAGTTTCTACCAGAGCAGCGTGATCGATTGCTTCACCATCCATATTTGGATATTGGATCAAAACACCAAAAATTGCCGCATCAGTCAAATCCAATTCAGCCAAAGGAGCTATTACCAATTCTATCCCAACTGGAATAGATCGAGTAATTAGCAAATCTCTAGTCTGTGGGAAAACTTTCTCATCTACGAAAAACTTATGTGCATTTTTCTTTTCCCTTGGTTTGGAAGCATAAAGCATAGTCATCGCTTCAGCTGCAGCAGTTGCTTCATCCAAAAGGGAAGCGTTTGCCATTTCCATTCCTGTCAAGTCCATGACCATAGTTTGGAAATTGATCAAAGCTTCTAGTCTCCCTTGAGCGATTTCTGCCTGATAGGGGGTATAGGCTGTGTACCATCCTGGATTTTCAAGAACATTCCTCAAAATCACACCGGGTACTATAGTGTCATAATATCCCAAACCAATAAATGATTTGAAGATTTTGTTTTTGGATGCCAAAGCCTTGAATTCCTTGAGGAAAGCTGCTTCAGATTTTGCACCAGGCAAATCTAAAGGCTTAGTCAATTGAATTGATTTTGGAATGGTCTGGTCTATCAATTCTTCAATCGAAGCAGCACCAATTTTTTCAAGCATCATGTTCACATCCTCCTGCGAAGGGCCATTATGCCTATTTTCAAACTTTGTAGTTGGGGAAAGATTAATCTTCATAATCAATAATGTAAAGGGAATTTTTTGGGGTTATATCCTCATTGATTTTTGGTACTGCAAAGGTATAAATTATTGCAGGATATCAATTTGATAAGCATAAGATTTATACCTTCGTAACAGTTCAAATTGATAAACGGTTTTATTCAATTAAGAATAATTTGCTAAGTTTATCACTTAGAATAGAAAAACCATTAGATATTACTTATGAAGAGAAATTACTGGATAGCAGGAATGTTATCAATGTGCCTTGTCTGGCAGGCAAATGCACAAGACGCCACTGCCCTGAAATATGCGGAATTGATTACTGCACAGGGATTGGAAGAGAAATTGACTTATTTGGCGTCTGACGAGCTAGAAGGAAGAGATACTGGTGAAAAAGGTCAGAAAATGGCTGCTGAGTATCTTTCTAATTTTTATAAAAATCAAGGGCTAGTGGGTCCTGTTAACGGAGATTACCTCCAAAAATTCAACTTGGCATCTGTATCTTTTTCAGATGTCAATTTGACGGTAGGAAAGCAAAAACTTGTCAACAATGAAGACTTTGTTTTCATCGGAGATGGTGATATGAAAAAAGCCGCAAAAGCTGACTTGGTTTTTCTTGGTCTTGCATCTGAAGAGAACCTTTCAAAGATTGATGTAAAAGGGAAAATCGTAGGCCTTTGGGCTATTGGTGAGCGTGCACAAACAGTAGTGAGAGATGTCATGGATGCTGGTGCTGCGGGTATTGTGATCGTGACTATGGAAGGTCAGGCTAACTTTGACAGATTGGCAAATAGATACAAGTCCTTAAGTGGACGCGGAAGGCTTGGCTTCGAGCAGCCATCAAAGCAAGAGCCAATTTTCTTGGTGAGTTCTGATAAAATGTCTTCACTTTTTGATACTCCTGTGGAGATTTTGAAAGAAGCAGCCAAAAACAATCCTGAATCAATCAAGGCTCAAAAAGCTTCTTATCTAATCAAGAAGTCCACCAAATTGGTGCCTACAGAAAATGTAATGGGCTATTTGGAAGGTACTGACAAGAAGGATGAAGTTTTGGTGATTTCTTCACATTATGACCATACAGGTATCGATAGCCAAGGAAGAATCAACAATGGAGCTGATGATGATGGTTCTGGAACTGTTTCTGTCATGCAAATCGCTGAAGCTTTTGCTGCTGCAGCAAAAGATGGCATCAAGCCAAGAAGAAGTATCCTTTTCCTAAATGTAACAGGTGAAGAAAAAGGGCTTTTAGGTTCTGAATACTACTCAAACAATCCAATTTTCCCTTTGGAAAATACAGTGAACAACATCAATATTGATATGGTTGGTAGAATTGATTATGAGTATCAAGATGCTGAAGACCAAGATTATGTGTATGTGATCGGTTCAGAGATGCTTTCATCCCATTTGAAAGTGATCAATGAATACAATAACATTACCTATACAGGTTTGAAACTCGATTACAGATATGATGCTGAGGATGATCCAAACAGATTCTATTACAGATCAGATCATTACAACTTTGCCAAGCACAACATTCCAGTGATTTTCTTCTTCAATGGTGTCCATGATGATTACCATCAACATACAGATACAGTTGATAAAATCGAGTTTCCACTGATGACAAAAAGAGCAAAACTCATCTTCCACACATCTTGGGATTTGGCCAACAGAGAAGAAAGAACTCCTGTAGATGGCACGAATACAAGAGGAGAGAGGTAAGGAAGGATGAAGGATGAAGGAGGAATTGAGTAAGGATGAAGGAGGAATTGTGGAAGGAGGAGGGAAGAAACGGGAATCTTAGTCCCGATAGCCATCGGGAAGATTTTAGATTTGAACACAAACCTTTGAGGTTTCCAAAACCTCGAAGGTTTTAATGCTAAAGCCTGCTGGATTTAAATCTGGCAGGTTTTTTTGTTTATAGATATGAGATGTGAGACAAGAGACAAAAGAAATAAGATGTGCGACATTAGTGTCTTGACAAAGAAATGAGAATATGCCCAGACTCGGCAATTGAATAGCTGAAGAAAATAAAGAAACATCAAAAAAAGTGTCAATTAATTTCATGACGCGACAAAGGTACAATACGCGAGATATAAGATCCAATAGCGAACTTTGCCCCTTTATTCACCTTTGCGAGAAACCACGAATATCCCTATTTCCCTTTTCACTGATTTTTCACTAACTTTAAGAAAACCCTAACGCACACCTATCATGAATTATATACCCACTTTTGTCTTTTTTTTACTTTTCATATCACTTGCGAATGCACAGGAAATCCCCAGCAAAGAAATCCAAATCAAAACAGCCTTGCTTGCTGCTCCAGAAGAAATGAAAGAAGGCGCGATGGTGTATGGATATGATGAAAAAGGTGAATTTGTAATCTTGAGGAAAGGGAGCAATGATCTGATTTGTTTGGCGGATGATCCGACAAGTTCTGGATTTAATGCTTCATGTTATCATAAGGACCTGGATGTTTTTATGGAGCGAGGAAGACAGCTTAAAAAAGAAGGGAAAAATGCAAAGGAAATTTTCGATATCAGAGAGGAAGAAGCCAAATCCAGCAAATTGAAGATGCCAAAAGATGGAGCGACCCTATTTGTATTGACAGCCGATGAGGCTGATTACAATCCGAAAACAGGAGAAGTAAAAGATTCCTATCTCCGATATGTGGTTTACATTCCTTGGGCTACTTCCGAAAGTACAGGATTACCACTTCGCCCGTCAGGACCAGCCATGCCCTGGATCATGGATCCCGGAACTCACCGTGCCCACATCATGATCAATCCACCGAGGAATTAAGTGGTAAATAGTTATTTGTTGATTAAGTGATTAGTCAATTAGATTATTAAGTCAATTAGGTATGTAAGTTTTTCCAATATATTCTTCCAACCTTCCCGTCCCCCTAATCTTCCAATTTTTCAATTTTCTAATCTTTGAACAATCCTATCTTTTCACGCGCAAGCCAACTTTCCAACATTGCAACCTTGAGTCCACTCCGAAAAGTATTTAAGCTAAAATTACTTGAAAAAGAATGGTTAAAATCCTTGATTTTCTTTCTGTTACATGCTGGTTTATTATATTATAAATAGCTATATTACAGATAGTTAAAGT
>NZ_JAKZGS010000002.1:0-208483 GCF_022549695.1 Belliella calami
CTGAGCGCAGGATTCATATCCGCCGCGGCGGACACCAGTTCGATTCTGCTCCTCGCTACAAGCCCCTCTTTTGGGGCTTTTTTTTTGTTCAAGCCTTTTTAATTGATTCAAACATGTATTGTGTTTATATTCTTTACTCATTTAATTGCAATAGACTCTATACTGGGATGACATCTGATTTGATTACCAGATTTCATTTCCACAACTACAAATCGACAAAAGGATTTACCACTAGATACAGACCATGGTACTGTATCCATGTTGAATTCTTTGATGACAAAACCTCAGCTCTTAAAAGAGAGAAGATGCTCAAGTCAGGAAAAGGAAGGGAATGGATCAATAAACACATTCTCCCCGTCTATACTACCTGAGCGCAGGATTCATATCCGCCGCGGCGGACACCAGTTCGATTCTGCTCCTCGCTACAAGCCCCTCTTTTGGGGCTTTTTTTTTGTTCAAGCCTTTTTAATTGATTCAAACATGTATTGTGTTTAAAGAAAAAACCAATTCTAAAAGCTTTGAATATTAAGCTTTTAAAGATTGGTTTCTTTTGATCTTCTGTAAGATACTAAAATTTGGGCACTTCATGCATATTTGTTGAAAAATAGGTATAAAAAAAACCCCGATTTCTCGGGGTTCTTCAATAAATAAGTCAGTGCAAACTTACTTAACTTTTTCAACTACAGCTTTGAATGCCTCAGGGTGATTCATGGCTAAATCAGCTAGAACTTTTCTGTTCAAATCGATTTCACCTTTCTTCAATAACCCCATTAATTGTGAATATGACATGCCGTGTAATCTGGCACCGGCATTGATACGCTGGATCCATAGAGCTCTGAATTCTCTTTTCTTAGCTTTTCTGTCCCTGTAAGCGTATTGTAAACCTTTTTCATATTTGTTTTTAGCTACTGTCCAAACGTTTTTACCTCTTCCGAAGTAACCTTTGGTTGCTTTTAAAACTTTTTTCCTTCTTGCTCTTGACGCTACCGCGTTTACTGATCTAGGCATAGTAATAAATTTTTTGACTCTTGGTGCCTTTGCTTTCGCAAGAACTTTTGTACCTAAGCGTCTGGTGAATAATTAACCTTTAATTGATTTTGTTGATCTCTGAATTAACCGATTCTCAACATTGCTTTTACTCTTCCTTCATCTGACTCATGAACCATTCCCATTTTAGTCAGATTTCTCTTCCTTTTGGTCTCTTTCTTTGTCAAAATGTGGCTTTTGTAAGCATGCTTTCTTCTGATCTTACCGGTTCCAGAAAGCTTGAACCTCTTTTTTGCACTTGATTTGGTTTTTACTTTTGGCATAACTGTATTTGTTTGTTGAAAATTATTTCTTTGTTGCTTTTGGAGCCAAAAAGAGAAACATTCTCTTTCCTTCCATCTTTGGCATTTGCTCAACAGCCCCATACTCTTCGAGTGCTTGCGCAAATTTCAAAAGAAGCATCTCCCCTCTTTCCTTGAATACGATCGTCCTACCTACAAAATGTACGTAAGCCTTTACTTTCGATCCTTCTT
This sequence comes from Belliella calami, assembly GCF_022549695.1. Taxonomy (GTDB): domain Bacteria; phylum Bacteroidota; class Bacteroidia; order Cytophagales; family Cyclobacteriaceae; genus Belliella; species Belliella calami. The sequence continues at coordinate 1,521 of NZ_JAKZGS010000002.1, forward strand.
TAAGGAAATTAATTGCATGCTTTAATTTGAAATTGAAATCGTGATCATCCGTGTTAGGCCCAAATCTAATTTCTTTCAGAACAGTCTTGGCAGCATTGGCTTTGATTTCCTTCTGCTTTTTCTTCTGCTCATATTTGAATTTAGCATAATCAATGATTTTACAAACAGGGGGACTAGCTGTTGGGGAAATCTCTACAAGATCAAGTTCATTTGCCTCAGCAAGTTTGATAGCCTCTGACAATGATAATACTGCATTTCCTCCCTCAACGTAATCGCCTACGATCCTAACTTCTCTTGCCCTGATCTTATCATTAATTTTATAAGGCTCTTCTTGTCTTTGTCTAAACGGTGTTCTTCCTCTCAAAATATTTCTTTATGGTTTTGTTAATGAAATTGCCTGCAAATATCGTAATATTTTTGGGATTTAAAAAATCCCCTTCTTTTTTAAAGTGAAATTTAATGTTGAATTGATGTGGAAATTATGTTTTTGAAAAAAGCAGCAAACTCCTCCGGTGTAAAACTTCCAAGATCTCCTTCTCCGTGTTTTCTCACAGATAGCTTTCCTTCAGCCATTTCCTTTTCTCCAACAATCAGCATAAATGGTATCTTTTTCATCTCTGCATCCCGGATCTTTCTTCCAATCTTCTCGTCTCTATTATCTATCGCTCCTGTGATATCCTGCTCATCAAGTAAGTTTTTCACTTCTTCAGCATAAGCAGTGAATTTCTCTGAAATTGGCAAAATTGTCATTTGCTCTGGAGCTAACCATAATGGGAAATTGCCAGCACAATGCTCAATCAGTACAGCTACAAATCTCTCCAAAGAACCAAATGGTGCACGGTGAATCATGACAGGTCTGTGTTTTTGATTGTCAGAACCAATATACTCCAACTCAAATCTATCAGGCAATTGATAATCAACTTGTATTGTTCCCAATTGCCATTTTCTTCCCAAAGCATCCTTCACCATGAAGTCAAGCTTAGGACCATAGAAAGCGGCTTCTCCCAGCTCAGTGACAGTCACCAAACCTTTTTCTGCTGCAGCCTCGATGATCGCAGCCTCTGCTTTGTCCCATGCTTCGTCTGAACCAATATATTTTTCCGCTTTTGCAGGATCTCTCAAAGAGATCTGAGCTGTATAATCTTCAAAACCCAATGCTTTGAATACATACAATACCAAATCAATTACTTTAATAAATTCTTCCTTAACCTGCTCAGGTCGGCAGAAAATATGTGCATCATCTTGGGTAAAACCTCGAACTCTGGTCAATCCGTGCAATTCACCGCTTTGCTCGTAGCGATAAACAGTACCAAACTCAGCATATCTGATTGGAAGATCCTTATATGACCTTGGTTTGTGCTTATATATCTCGCAATGGTGAGGACAGTTCATTGGCTTCAACAAGAATTCCTCTCCTTCATTAGGAGTGGCTATTGGCTGAAATGAATCCTTTCCGTATTTTTCATAATGACCAGAAGTCTCGTATAAAGCCTTATGTCCAATATGTGGAGTAATTACTTGCTGATATCCTGATTTGTCTTGTGCTCGCTTCAAGAAGTTTACCAGACGCTCTCTCAACAAAGTCCCTTTAGGTAACCAAAGTGGTAAGCCCATCCCTACTTTTTCGGAGAAGGTAAAGAGTTCCAATTCACGACCCAGTTTCCTGTGATCACGTTTCTTGGCTTCCTCCAGCATGTGAAGGTATTCTGTCAATTCCTTTGCCTTCGGGAATGTTACACCATATATACGGGTAAGCATTTTCCTATTTTCATCTCCTCTCCAGTATGCACCTGCTATATTGAGTAGCTTCACTGCCTTGATGAAACCTGTGTTTGGGATATGTGGCCCTCTACAAAGATCTACAAAATTCCCTTGCTCGTAGAATGTAATAGAACCATCTTCCAAACCTTGTAAAAGGTCTAATTTATACTCATCACCTTTTTCTGTAAAGTAAGCTACAGCTTCAGGTTTTGATATTTCTTTTCTGATATACTCATTTTTCTCTTTGGCCAACTCAACCATTTTGGCTTCAATCTTCTCCAATTCAGAACCTTCGAAAACCTTGTCGCCAAAATCCACATCGTAATAGAAGCCTGTTTCAATTGAAGGACCTATTCCCAATTTTACCCCAGGATAAAGCGCTTCCAAAGCTTCCGCCATCAAGTGTGCGGAAGAATGCCAAAATGTTGACTTCCCGTCTTTGTCATTCCAAGTGAGTAATTGGACACTTGAATCTTGTTCAATTGGTCTTGTGGCATCCCAAACTTCGCCATTTACTTTTGCTGCCAATACGTTTCTGGCTAAACCCTCGCTGATACTAAGTGCAATTTGTAATCCAGAAACTCCTTTGTCATAAGCCCTTACAGAACCATCTGGAAGGGTAATGTTGATTTTTTGATCAGACATTTATCTTTTAATCATTTGATGAAACAACGCATCTTTACAAACAGATGCTTTACAGCCTGCAAATATGCAAATTCGTAAGCGGTTTTTAAAGGTTGATTCCAATTTGATTCTTTTATTTTTTTGTTTTGAGAATCATCAAGACATAGTTTTCAGTTTCTTTGGCATAAAAAGCAGCTTCAATGAAATCCTTTCCCTTCCCTTCTTGGTAAGCTTTCCAGTCTTCATCCGACATGGTTTGTTTTTTAGCTACTGCTTTATTGTATAGGGTTGGTCCTCGATAAGCTACCGCTACTCTATCATTTTCTAATTGGTAAATAGGAGGATAAAAATTGAAGGATTCATCAATGTCATTGATAATGTCAAAATTTACCAAATCATGTGTTTTGTTAACTTTATAATAAATAGATACAATTCTTCTTCCACCAGTTGATAATCTACTTAAAATAAATTTTGAATTAGAAAATCCAAAAGGAGAATAAGATGCCCCAGAGTTTTCTTGAAAATAATCCCAAAATGCTTTTTCATCCATTTCCAATTCTTTCTCTTTCATCTTTTCATGGTTCATTGCATTTTTTCCAAAATCGAAAATTATTTGAGGCTCAAATTTATTTTGGTTAAAAGTATATAAGGTATCCAAATAAGTTCTAGAAAAATAAAACCCATTGTCATTGGAGTAAAAGTTCACACGATCCCCCATTGACCTATAAAAAATATCTGGATGGGATGAAAAATAGCTTTTAAGAACTGAGCCTTTATGGTCAATTTCCGAAACTAGATTTTCTGCTTTTGCTCCACTATATATATAAAAGTGTTTTGAATTAACATCATAGTAAAAAGTCCTTCCCATAACTGGAATCTTGATTTCATTTATAAATTGCCCTTCAAGATCAAACTTGATAATTTTTCCTGGGTGGGCTAATAAATAAATGGTGTCTTGCTCGACTTGAAGGTCTGCTACCTCAATGTACTTACCCAAACCATCCCCTCTATTTCTAATCCGTTTTAGAAAATTCCCCTGTCTATCAAAAACTTGAACACCTTTTCCAATGTAAGAATCAAATAAATAGATCTTTTCCTTGTATCCAATAAGCTTTTCAATTTCTCCTATTTGTGAATCGGGATTTTCATCTTCTTTTAAAAGTAAATACGCTATCTCTGGCTCAAAATAGTCTGTCAACTTTCCTTCTTTGACTGAATCCAAGTCAACCTTGATTGTAATGATCCCATCTTTTTCAGAAACTGAACCTGATTCGAGCTGACTATTACAAGCTATTATAAATAGCAAAAAAATTCCAATGATCTTGTTTCCCATATTCAAAACTAATGATTTAAACGAAATCTAAAAGTCCTTTCTTAAAATATTTAGCAAACAGCAGTATATTTGTATAAAGCTTTTGACTACATGCTATACGACATCATCATCATCGGCGGGGGAATTGTTGGTCTTGCCACTGGATTAAAAATAAAGGAACAGAAACCTGAGCTTAAAGTAGCCATTCTTGAAAAGGAAAATGAACTTGCCAAACATCAAACAGGGAATAACAGCGGTGTAATCCACTCTGGACTATATTACAAACCAGGTTCCCTGAAAGCAACAAACTGTATTGAGGGGTACCATCAGCTTATCAAGTTTTGTGAAGAGGAGAATATACCTTTTGAAATTACAGGAAAAGTCGTGGTCGCTACCCGAAAAGAACAGATACCTATTTTAAATGGGCTTTTTCAAAGAGGTTTGGAAAATGGGCTAGAAGGCACAAGGCATATTACCTTGGATGAATTGAAAACATACGAACCATATTGTGCAGGTGTAGCTGCTATTCATGTTCCCCAAACTGGAATCGTTGATTACAAAAAAGTTGCTATTGCAATAGGTGAAAAATTCAAAAAGCTGGGTGGTGAAATTTTTCTAGGTTACAAAGTCATTCGCACAAATTCACTGAAAGGGTCTTCAGTAGTAGAAACCAAAAAGCAACATTTTGACACCAAATTGATCATCAATTGTGGTGGGCTCTATTCTGATAAAGTAGCGCAAATGAACCAAGAGAAGGAATTGGATGTGAAAATCATTCCATTCCGAGGAGAGTATTACAAACTCAAAAAAGAGCGTGAATATCTAGTCAAAAACTTGATCTACCCGGTTCCAGATCCTAATTTCCCATTCTTAGGTGTTCACTTTACACGAATGATGAAAGGCGGTGTAGAAGCTGGACCAAATGCAGTTTTAGCATTTAAAAGAGAAGGATACAAGCGCTCTGATGTTAATTTGAGAGAGTTGTCAGAAACACTCGCTTGGCCAGGTTTTCAAAAAGTCGCTTCCAAATACTGGAAAACAGGTTTTGGGGAAATGTATAGGTCATTTTCAAAAGCAGCATTTACAAAAGCTTTGCAAGAATTGATCCCTGATATTCAAGAGACAGATTTGGTGGACGGCGGTGCTGGAGTTCGTGCACAAGCATGTGACAGAAACGGTGGTCTTTTGGATGATTTCAGCATCAAAGAAAATCAATATGCCATCAATATCCTCAATGCCCCCTCTCCTGCTGCCACAAGTTCTTTGTCTATCGGTGAAGCAGTAAGTGAGTTAGCTTTGAAGAGGTTTTAGAAGTTAGAAAAGTAAGTTCGACCCTTTCAGGGTCGGTGATGGTTGGGATTTGGGGCATAGTTTTTCCACGGGTTTCACCCGCGGTTCCGCCACGGCGGACAAGATATTGAGAAGTTAGACCACTTCGTGGTCGGTAATTTGATAAAATGTCGATTTGCATTTCCGATCCTGAAAGGATCTAACTTCTCAATAGCCCTAGGTGAAACCTAGGGAAAAGGATGAATAATGTTGCGTGGCAACAACCCCGTGAGGGGTTGAACTTTCTCTCTGTAACCTCAATCTAAAGCAAAAACCTCGGATCAAATTTGATTTCATATTCTTCAAGGAGGTTTTTATACTCCTCCAAAAATCTAACTTTTTTGTGATGCTCCTCTTGGTTTTTGATGTATTTGATCAGCCTCTCCTTAGCCTTGATAGATTCGGTAAATGCGCCATAACCATCCTGCCAACCTTTGAAATCAGGAAAGATTCCCTCTCTTAAAATAAAATCACTTGAAGCAAGCTTAATGTCTTTAATTAAATTTGAAACTGCAATTGTTGGATGCACATGCGTCAAAATGTGGATATGGTCTTCTACTCCATTAATTCGATATAAATGGCAATTCTTCTTTGTTAATAAATGATGGATGTAGGCATAAAGCCTCTTTTTTTCTTGGTGTATAAGTGTATGTTCTCTATTTTTTGTTGAAAATACAATGTGGTAAATAATCTGTGTGTAAGTGGCCATAAAAATGTGTTTTAAAAGTCAAAATGTAATTTCGGAAAAAATCCATTAAATATCAATATAGTTCGACCCTTTCAGGGTCGGTGGTGGGTGGGATTTGGGTCATTCCTTTCCACGGGTTTCACCCGCGGTTATTGAGAGGTTTGATCCTTTCAGGATCGGGAATTTAATATTGGGGAAAATGACCACGAAGCGGTCGAACTTTTCAATACCGTGTCCGCCGTGACGGAGCCCTATGTCAAACCTAGGGAAAAGGATGTATAATGATGCGTGGCAACAACCCCGTGAGGGGTTGAACTTTCGTGTTCTAGGTTCGAGACACCCTTCGGGGTCGGTGGTGGGTGTGATTTTGGTCATCGTTTTCCACGGGTTACACCCGCGGTTATTGAAAAGTTTGACCACATCGTGGTCATTTGAGAGTCAAATTATGGAAAGGGAATCGCAAGTAAATCACGATCCTGAAATACATGTATGCCATGGCAGAGCTCAAGATAAATCTGGAATTCAGATGAAATAAATTCGGAAAGAGCGATCCTGAAGGGATCAAACTTTTCAATACCGTGTCCGCCATGGCGGAGCCCTAGGTGAAACCTAGGGAAAAGGATGTATAATGATGCGTGGCAACAACCCCGTGAGGGGTTGAACTTTCGTGTTCTAGGTTCGAGACACCCTTCAGGGTCGGTGATGATTGGGATTTGGGTCATTGTTTTCCACGGGTTTCACCCGCGGTTATTGAAAAGTTTGACCACTTCGCGGTCGGGAAATGACTAAAATATGAAAGTTGCATTTCGAACATAAAAAAGTCAATCTTTTAAATAACTTGACCATACCATAAATTTATAAGTTAAATCGGAAGTAAAGATTAATGATATTCGGTGGAAAAGATCCTGAAAGGATCAAACTTTTCAATACCGTGTCCGCCGTGGCGGAGCCCTAGGTGAAACCTAGGGAAAAGGATGTATAATGATGCGTAGCAACAACCCCGTGAGGGGTTGAACTTTTAAATAAATGAAGAAAAAAATTGGTGTTAAAATAAATGAAAATGGGTAGCGATGATCTTGGAAGAAGTTCGACCCTTTCAGGGTCGGTGGTGGTTGGGATTTTGGTCATCGTTTTTCCACGGGTTTCACCCGTGGTTATTGAAAAGTTTGACCCTTTCAGGGTCGGAGGGAAATGATGTCGACTTGTTATCCGCTGGTTTCACCTGCGGATACACCACGGCCAAGTATTGAAAAGTTAGATCACTTCGTGGTCGAGAAATGCCCCTAAGGAATCTACAAAATCCAATATAAAATCCGACGGTGAAGCCGTCGAACTTCTCAATACCGTGTCCGCCGTGGCGGAGCCCTAGGTGAAACCTAGGGTTCGGATGGCCGATGATCGAACCAACAACCCTGAAAGGGTTGAACTTCTTGCCACCATCATAAAATCAATCTAAAGCAAAAACCTCGGATCAAATTTGATTTCATATTCTTCAAGGAGGTTTTTATATTCCTCCAAAAATCTAACTTTTTTGTGATGCTCCTCTTGGTTTTTGATGTATTTGATCAGCCTCTCCTTAGCCTTGATAGATTCGGTAAAAGCGCCATAACCATCCTGCCAACCTTTGAAATCAGGAAAGATTCCCTCTCTTAAAATAAAATCACTTGAAGCAAGCTTAATGTCTTTAATTAAATTTGAAACTGCAATTGTTGGATGCACATGCGTCAAAATGTGGATATGGTCTTCTACTCCATTAATTCGATATAAATGGCAATTCTTCTTTGTTAATAAATGATGGATGTAGGCATAAAGCCTCTTTTTTTCTTGGTGTATAAGTGTATGTTCTCTATTTTTTGTTGAAAATACAATGTGGTAAATAATCTGTGTGTAAGTGGCCATAAAAATGTGTTTTAAAAGTCAAAATGTAACTTCGGAAAAAATCCATTAAATATCAATATAGTTCGATCCTTTCAGGGTCGGTGATGGTTGGGATTTTGGTCATCGTTTTCCACGGGTTTCACCCGCGGTTATTGAGAGGTTTGATCCTTTCAGGATCGGGAATTTAATATTGGGGAAAATGACCACGAAGCGGACGAACTTTTCAATAGCCCTATGTGAAACCTAGGGAAAAGGATGTATAATGATGCGTGGCAACAACCCCGTGAGGAGTTGAACTTTCGTGTTCTAGGTTCGAGACACCCTTCGGGGTCGGTGGTGGGTGTGATTTTGGTCATCGTTTTCCACGGGTTACACCCGCGGTTATTGAAAAGTTTGACCACATCGTGGTCATTTGAGAGTCAAATTATGGAAAGGGAATCGCAAGTAAATCACGATCCTGAAATACATGTATGCCATGGCAGAGCTCAAGATAAATCTGGAATTCAGATGAAATAAATTCGGAAAGAGCGATCCTGAAGGGATCAAACTTTTCAATACCGTGTCCGCCGTGGCGGAGCCCTAGGTGAAACCTAGGGAAAAGGATGTATAATGATGCGTAGCAACAACCCCGTGAGGGGTTGAACTTTCGTGTTCTAGGTTCGAGACACCCTTCAGGGTCGGTGATGATTGGGATTTGGGTCATTGTTTTCCACGGGTTTCACCCGCGGTTATTGAGAGGTTTGATCCTTTCAGGATCGGGAATTTAATATTGGGGAAAATGACCACGAAGCGGTCGAACTTTTCAATACCGTGTCCGCCGTGACGGAGCCCTATGTCAAACCTAGGGAAAAGGATGTATAATGATGCGTGGCAACAACCCCGTGAGGGGTTGAACTTTCGTGTTCTAGGTTCGAGACACCCTTCAGGGTCGGTGATGGTTGGGATTTTGGTCATCGTTTTCCACGGGTTTCACCCGTGGCTATTGAGAGGTTTGATCCTTTCAGGATCGGGAATTTAATATTGGGAAAAATGACCACGAAGTGGTCGAACTTTTCAATACCGTGTCCGACGTGGCGGAACCCTAAGTCAAACCTAGGGATTCAAAAACCCCAAAAACCTCATTTCCGCCCAAGTGAATTCTTGACCTTTGACCAAAAAACCTGTATGGCCTCCTCTTTTGGGCATTTCTAAATGGATAAGGTCGGATTTTTGAGCTAGCTTTATTGGATAGCAGCGATCATAAAGTAAGGGATCATTAAGAGCATTGATGATCAGTGTTGGTATTTGGATATCATGCATCCAATTGTCTGCACTAACTGATTGATAAAAGTCAGCTGCATCTCTGAAACCATGTAATTTTGCTGTAAAATGGGTATCAAATGTATTGAAGTCTTGCACCCTAGAAAGCAAATTCATATCTACCAAACCGGGAAATTGCTCCCCTTTCAACTGCATCTTTATCTTTAATTTGCTAAGGAACCGCTTCCTGTAAAATCCATTTCCTTTGAACGAAAGTGTAGCAGCGGAATCTGTTAGGTTGCAAGGTGTAGAATAAACTGCTGCTTTTTTGATTTTTGAATTTAGGTCAAGCCCTTTTTCTCCCAAATATTTCAATGTCTGAGCTCCACCCATGCTGATTCCTACCAGATAAAATTCATCATAGACTCCTAAAGCATCTACATGCTCGATGACTGTTTCCAAATCATAAGAAGCCCCGTGATGGTACATGATAGGTTGCAAATTCATCTCTCCACTGCAAGTTCTATTGTTCCATGCTAAAGCATCAAATCCGTGTCGATTAAAAAGTTTTGCCAATGCTTTGGCATAATGCCTTTCAGAACTTCCTTCCAAACCATGTGATATTACCAAGAGCTTTTTGCTACCCACTTTTGACCAATCCAGATCGAGAAAATCCCCATCTGGTGTATTGATTCTTTCTCTTTTATAATTTACCCCTTCAATTTTTCTAAAAATACTTGGAATGATCGTTTCTAGATGACCATTAAACAAATATTTTGGAGGTTTTTTATAACTTGAATTTTCAATAATGGGCATAAATGCTGAGTTTTGAATCGTGAAATTAAAAACTTATCCTTTATTCCAAGGAATATTTTGTTAATTGAATTTACAAAATTTAAACAAATATGAAATCAAGCATGACGAAGAACGTCACACTCTGGTATGATTATCAACCATGCGAGATTCCATAGCCTGTCCCGACCAATCGTGGTGACCTCTGAAAAACAAATTATAAACACATGAAATTAATCATAAAGCTAGTGTTCATTACACTTTTCCTCTGCATCAAAACTATAGAAATTTATGCGCAAGAATTAGATCGATCAATAGATAGTGCATATCCTAACTTGGAAAAACTCTATAAAGAACTCCACCAAAACCCAGAACTGTCACTTCAAGAAAAGGAGACTTCTGCAAGAATGGCTATGGAGCTGAAGTCTATAGGTTACAAAGTGACTGAAAATATTGGAGGATATGGGGTTGTAGGGGTTTTTGAAAATGGACCTGGTCCTGTTTTGTTGATCAGAACAGATATGGATGCACTTCCTATGGAAGAAAAGACTGGTTTGGCATACGCATCTACCAAAAAAGGAATCTCAAATGATGGTAAAGAGACCTTTATCACCCATTCATGCGGCCATGATATTCACATGTCGGTTTTTGTAGGCACTGCGAAGATGATGATGGAATACAAAAATTCTTGGAGAGGTACACTTCTGATGGTGGCTCAACCTGCAGAAGAAAATGGTCTTGGTGCATGGAGTATGATGAAAGATGGCTTGTATGAAAAGTTTCCACATCCCGACTATGCTATTGCATTACATGATTATCCATTTTTACCTGCTGGAACTTTGGGGTACAAGTCTGGGCCTTTGATGGCAGGAGTTGATATGATGAACGTGACAGTATATGGCGAGGGCGGTCATGGTGCTGCTCCTCATACAACCATTGATCCAATTGTCCTTTCTTCACAGATGATCCAAGCATATCAAACCATTGTCAGTAGAACTTTGGCACCTACAGTTCCAGCAGTAGTGACTGTGGGCTCCATCCACGGAGGATCTGTTCACAATATCATTCCTGACGAGGTGACCATGCAACTTACAATGCGCTCTTATTCTTTAGATGTAAGGGAAAAAGTCATCCAAAGAATCAAGGAAATCTCTGATAATTTCGCAATTGCAGCTGGACTTTCGGCTGAAAAAATGCCAAAATATTGGATTAGAGATCCATTTACAAAACCTTTGATCAATGATGATGCTTTGACCGAAAGAATGGTCAAGGTGTTTGAAAATGAGTTTGGTATGGAAAATCTTGTAGAAGTTGAAGCGATGATGATTGGAGAGGATTTTAGTGCTTACGGGAACCAAGAAAGGCAAATTCCCATCAGCATGTTCTTTTTAGGAGCCAATGATCCTCAATTCTTAATTGAAGCTGAAGAGAAAGGTTTGGATATTCCTGGACTTCATAGTCCTTACTTTGCTCCTGTTCCTGAGCCCACCATCAAAACAGGTGTTAAAGCGATGACAACCTTTGCTATGGAAATTTTGAAAAATCAGGAAGTGATGATGGATGGGAAAAAGTAACGGTCCACAGTTGTTGTCGACAGTCGACCGCCGACATACATATAAATGATAAGAACAATGAAATTTTGCTACAACTTCGTCTTTCCTCTCTTGCTTCTGTCTTGTGGAGTTGCTGAAAAGACTGAACATTTAGATCCTGACCAAATAAATTTGCTTCATGGCATAGCCCCTTTCACATCTGATTCACTTGTAAATATGGTAATCGAAATTCCAGCTGGAACCAATCAGAAATGGGAAGTAAACAAAAATTCTGGTCATCTTGAATGGCAGAAAATCACAGCCGACTCTTCCCGGGTGGTAGATTATCTATCTTACCCTGCCAACTATGGATTTGTGCCGCAGACATTGCTTTCCGAAGCTACTGGTGGTGACGGTGATCCTGTAGATGTTTTTGTCATTGGTGAATCTATTGAGCGAGGACAAATTGTCACTTGCAGAATCATAGGAATGATTGATATGATGGACAGCGGTGAGTCTGATGGAAAGTTGATTGCTGTGCCGATTCCCAGTCATTTCGAAAAGCTATATACGATCGAAGATCTTGAAAATTATTACCCAGGTGTATTGGATATCCTGAAAATTTGGCTTTCAAATTATAAAGGATCAGGTAAAGTTGAAGTTCTTTCTGTTGAAAATAATCTTGTAGCTAATATCTATTTAAAAGAGGCAATAGAGGATTATATTCAAAAGAATGAAGTAGAAAAATAAATAAAATAGTGATTTGAAAAATATGTAAAAAATTCATTTACATTTGATCCGTTATTTATTATAAAATCGTGAAAAATTCAATACTAGCCTTGCTTTTGGTCTTTGTTCTCCTCGGAGTTCAAGGCTTGTATGCGGATACTTTTGAAGATAACTTTCAGTTTTTTGCTGAAATAAATCACACTTCTATAGCTGCAAGTGAACAAGGAGAAATATCGTTACATTTTACAGATGGGATTTGTCCAACTTCAAGCACTTTTTCTCTAGGTAAAGAAAAATCTAGTGAATCCAAGTTTGCAGTATTGCAATTGATTTTTAACCAACATTTTACTCAATCATATGGTGAGGAATTTGGCTTTTTGGTTCGGCTAAGTAGCCTAGGAATATTAGATTTTCTTTACCCATATTTTTTCTTTTTTTAAATCCAAACTGTAGCCTTTCTCTTAACAAGGGCATTATTCTTTGATAATACATTCACAAAGTTTGGTTCAAAACATTGATCCTTTATGGAAAATAAGTTAGCCTCAAAGGAAGCTTGGGGCTCTAGATTGGGACTTATCTTGGCGATGGCAGGAAATGCCGTTGGATTGGGAAATTTCTTGAGATTCCCTGTTCAAGCTGTCCAAAATGGCGGAGGCGCTTTCATTATACCTTATTTGATTTGTTTCCTTTTGATGGGGATTCCTTTGCTATTGATCGAATGGTCTTCTGGAAGGTTTGGTGGCAAATTCAACAATCATAGTACACCATACATCATGGATGGTATGGGAAAAGCCAAAGTCTGGAAATATGTAGGGGTATTTGGGATATTTACAAATATCGCAGTAGTAGCCTATTACACCTACATAGAATCATGGAGCTTGGTGTATGTGTTGCATTCCATATTTGGTACTTTCGAATCAATGTCCCAGTCTGAGGTTGCAATGTTTTTTACAGAATATGTCAATGTTTGCACCACAAGCACAGGAATTCCTTTTGAGGCGGTTTTCTTTTATGTTTTGGTTTTGGCTTTGAATATTATCATTCTCTCCAAAGGTCTTGGCGGAATAGAAAAAGCAGCAAAAATCGGAATGCCATTATTGATCCTTTTCGGGATAATATTAGCTGTCCGTGGTTTGACACTTGGAGAATCAGGGAAATCCGAACTATTCCCTGATGCAAATGCTTGGGATGGATTGAATTTTCTTTGGACACCTCAGTTTGATTCCTTGGCCAATCCAAAAGTGTGGCTAGCTGCAGCAGGTCAGATTTTCTTCACGCTTTCTGTAGGCATGGGTACGATCCAATGCTACGCTGCTTACATCAAAGAAAAAGAAGATATTGCCTTAAATGCAGTCTCAGCTGGTTTTTTAAATGAATTTGTAGAAGTTGTACTTGGAAGTAGCATTGTCATTCCAATAGCTGCTGGTTATTTAGGATTAGATTGGGTGTTGGAAAATGCAGGTTTTGGGATGGCTTTCCAAACAATGCCATTTCTTTTTCAGCAATGGGGCGAATTCACAGCTGTGTTTGCTGGTGTATTTTGGTTTGGACTTCTGTTTTTTGCAGGGATTACTTCATCCTTGGCTATGGGAACACCTTGGATGGGATTTATGAAAGATGAGTTTGGTTGGGGAAAAACAAAAGGTGCTTGGTCTTTTGGGGCTTTGGCTCTGATTATGGGGCTGCCTACTGTCCTACTCTATCAATATGGAGTTTTCGATGAATATGACTATTGGGCCGGAACTGTGAGTTTGGTAGTTTTTGCTTTGCTTGAAGCTATCCTCTTTTCATGGGTTTTTGGCATAGACAAAGGATGGACGGAAATAAATGAAGGCTCTGAAATCAAAATCCCTCAAGTTTATAAATTCATCATCAAATACATTACTCCATTGCTTTTGCTTTTGGTATTTTTGAGTGCATTGATTACACCGTTTCAGAACGAATGGTCAGAAAATATCTCGAGTATTTTGAATGGTGGAAATTGGGTTTTGGATAACAGTTCTTTGATCAAAAACATCACAAATTATGGTTTAAAAGAACAGATTCAAATAGCTGTAAATGATAGTGATAAGGTATATCTAGAGAGTAAACTATTCTATACAAACATGGCTAGAATATTCTTGATTACATTGTTTTTGTTTATCAGTTTGCTTGTCTATTTATCATATCAAAAAAGAAAAAAAGAAGGGAAAATATACCATGAATAAAATTGCATTGATCATGCTTCTGGCAACTCAGGGATTGGTAATCTCTGCAACTTTATACTTTCTTTATAAAGTTCTAAATTCTCCTAAAAAATAGTAGATACATAGACCGATAAATTATAATCATGGTACATCTTTTGATAAAATAAATTGTCTTACATTCGCACCGAAATGAACAACCTTCTAAAACAAACAATAGGAATTTCGCTCACAATCATCATGATTTTTCATGGGATGGTGTTGCCATATTTCAGTGTTTCAGAAGAACATGTTTTAGAGGATTCTTCAGCTTATTTTTCCAGCAGTAGCCTGGCAGAATATGCATCTGATCTTCCTTTGGTTTCAGATACTGACCATTTGGTCCTTGTTACATGCAAAGCACAATTTGCCGGTGATAGTTACATTGGAAGTTTTGATGCGATCAATTCTTTTCATTTTGAAAATTTTGTCAAGACACTTTTTAAACTTAGCCAAAAAACTGATGTGGTTTTTGGCATAAAGGAACTCAAGTTTCCTACACATTATTTTTGGTAATATCTGGTTTTAAGTAACTCATACTTTGAAGTATGAGCTCATTTGCCGTGCATTGGAATGCATGGTAGCTAGCATATTTCCAAAAAATGCAGGAATTAAATGTCCTGCCCTAAAATCAAAAAATCATGTTTGAAATAGATATTATTACCATCTCCATAGCCATTGTCTCAATGGTAGCATTTGCTGTTCCTTTTTATATAAATAATTTAAAAGTGAAAAAGGAAAAACTAAACAAAGAAAACCTTCTCCAAAATTTCTTAAAAAGCCATAATCTAAATTTGAATATTCAAGACAATTGGAGAAAGCAGTATTTCATTGGAATGGATACTTACCAAAATAAATTGGTTTATATTCAAAATCTAGCTGATATCAAGGCTGTCATTTTGGATGTAAGAGAAATCAAGCAAGTAAAAATCAATGAAGAATCAAGAGTCGTAGGTGCTAAAGGCAATAGTAGGAAAATAATCGATGGCCTTCATTTGCAGTTTACCAATCATCAGGGAAAAGTGATTGGTTTATTGGAATTTTATGATGGGGAGAAATTCTCAGACCTTGTAGGAGAACCTATTTTGATCAAAAAATGGGAAGCTACAATCCTTGCAGAAGCAAAAAGTACAGGAAAAAAAGAAAGCTTGGTGTTATGATCGAGCCTATGATAATCAAGAAAGAGGATATCAAGAATATCCGATTTCCGAAAGTGGATGTTCTTCCCAGCGAAAATGAAATCAAAAGTAGGGAAAAAGCATTGAACAATGCACTTTCGCTAGGCAATTTGGAACATGGAAAAGTTAAATTGATTTTCTTGGATTTGGGGATGAATCCTTATCAAATCGAGACTACTATTTGGGCTTTGACTGACGAAAGCATTTGTCTTAAAGGTGATTTGCTCTTACCAAAACGCGCTGTTTTGAATATTGTCTAAAATGAACCTAAGGGGGTTTGTTTAAAATCCCCTTAGGTTTCTGTTTCATTAAATTCAATCAAATCTATTCTTACATGGAAATTTTCTTACTAACGGAAACATGGATTGCACTTGCCACTTTGACATTCTTGGAGATTGTATTGGGAGTGGACAATATTATTTTCATTTCAATTATCTCAAACAAACTACCAGAGCATCAACAAGAGAAAGCCAGGATTCTTGGACTTGCCTTTGCGATGATTTTCAGAATTGGGCTTCTGCTGGGGATTTCTTATATCATCAAATTCAACGATCCTTTGATTTCTGTTTTTGATTTCAACTTGAGTGGTAAGGATTTGATTTTAGCTTTTGGAGGACTCTTTTTACTTTTCAAATCGACAGTTGAGATCCATCACAAAATGGAGGGAAAAGCGGAAGAAGTAAAACCAAATTCTGCTAAAGGAATATCCCAAGTGATCTTTCAGATCATAATATTGGATGTAATATTCTCATTCGACAGCATCCTAACGGCAGTTGGTCTGGTGGATGAAGTGATTGTAATGATCATCGCCGTAATTATTGCAATGGCTGTGATGATGATTTTCGCAGGTAAAATCAGCAAATTCATCAACAAAAACCCTACGCTGCAAGTGTTGGCTTTATCCTTTCTGATTTTGATTGGCTTTATGCTTTTGGTAGAAGGCTTCCATGTAGAAGTTCCAAAAGGCTACATCTATTTCGCGGTATTCTTCTCACTCAGTGTAGAACTGATCAATATGCGGATGCGAAAAAAATCTGAAGGTACGAAGGTGGAGCTAAATCCAAGGATTACGCAGAAGTAAATGAAAGTAAATGCATAATATTCAATAAATCAATATATGATTGCATAATCTAAATTAGACAATTTATTTAATCATAATCATTACAAATGTTTCTCCATTACAACATATTCCAATCCTGATTTTTCGAAGGTTTTGTCAGTTATTGTCAACCCAAATCCATTGTAAAAATCAATTTTGGACACCCTAGCATTGCACCAAATCTTCTGAATTTGCTTTTCTTGAACAAATCCTATCATGTAAACAAGTAATTTGCTTCCATAGCCGTTACCTTGGTAATCTGGCAAAGTTGCAAATTTTCTGAATTGTGCTCCATTCTCTTTTTCAAAAACTGAGACAACTGATATTAACTTCCTGTTTACAAAAAGTCCTAGATGAATTGCTTTCTCATCACCTGGTACTCTTACAAAATCAAGCTCTCTGTCAGGCCACATTGCTTTATGGCGAATTGGTAAGGCTTCATCTATTGAAATTTCTTTGATCAACATGGTGGGTGGGTTTGGTTATTTTTGGATTAAAATGCTAAAATAGTATAATTAATCAAGTTCCACAGAAGGTTTGATAGCCATTATCTCCTTCTATAGGAGGAAATTGATAAGCGGTAAATTTTTCTTTGAATTGGTAAGGTGATTGCATGACCTTCAACATTTCATGAAATACACTATAGTCATTGTTTTCAGTAGCTTCAAATAAAGCTTCTTCTACTTTATGATTTCGTGGGATATAAATAGGATTATGAAGTGCCATTGTCTTTTGGGCTTCTTCCAAAGTTTGTCCATTTTTTGTAGCTCTTTGAATCCAATTCAAGTACCAATCTTGAAACTTGTCATTTTCAAATACTTCATTTTCAGAAAATTCACCTGAGCTTAGGCTTGCAAATGTATTGGTATAATCTGCTTTCATTTGATTCATGATATTCAACAAATCATCTACCAAAGCTTTGTCATGCGACTCTTCTCCGATCAAGCCAAGCTTATTTCTCATTAATTGTAAATACTTCCTTTCATAAATGTCAGGAAATCGGTTGAGCGTTTCTTGTGCTATTTTTACAGCTTTGTCTTGATCTTCATCTATCTGAGGCAATAAAGCAATCGCGAGTCTGGATAGGTTCCAATGTGAAATTTTTGGCTGATTACCAAAAGCATAGCGACCTGCTGTATCTATGGAACTAAAAACTGTACTTGGATCATAAGAATTAATAAATGCACAAGGACCATAATCTATCGTTTCTCCTGCTATGCTTACATTATCTGTATTCATCACTCCGTGAATAAAACCTACTCTCATCCAATCAGAAATCAATTCGGCTTGCTTTTCCATTACTTTCTTCAATAATTCCACAGCGGGATTTTTTGAACCTTCAAGCTCTGGATAATGCCTTTTGATGACATAAGCAGTCAGTTCTTTTTGTTCCTCAAGTGATAAGTATTGATAGGCAAATTCAAATGTCCCAACACGAATATGACTTTTGGCAACTCTTGTTAGAATGGCACCATCATTTTGCCATTCTCTTTGAACAGTTTCCCCTGAAGCTACCACTGCCAAAGATCTGCTACTTGAAATTCCCAAATGATGCATGGCTTCACTAATCAAATATTCCCTGAGCATCGACTTCAAAGTAGCTCTACCATCTCCGCCTCTAGAATATGGAGTCCTACCCGACCCTTTTAATTGGATATCAAATAATTCTTTACTATTGGTCAATTGTTCTCCAAGCAAAATTGCTCTTCCGTCTCCTAAGATGGTGAAATTGCCAAATTGATGCCCTGCATAAGCTTGGGCTAGTGGTTTGGAGTCTTCCGGAGGTACATTTCCTCCCAATATCTGGCTAAGTTTATCCTCTTCTTCATCAGAAAATTCAAGATCGAGTGATTGAGCAAGTTCTTGATTGAACAATAAGAGCTTGGGTGATTTTACTGCAACTGGTGATTGAAAAGCAAAAAGCTTGTTAGGTAAACTGCTGTAACTATGTTGAAGATTCCATTTCATATTTTAAGTGGGAATAGATTTAATGGGATTGATTGAAAGTAAAAAATTAACATGCTTCCAAGAAATATAATTCCAAGGCTAACTAGCGATCATTACAATTTCTTCAATTCATTGGTTAATCTCAGTTGCTTAAAATTAATAATATCATAACCCTATATTCTTAACCTTTTGGGTTTATAAGGATATCTTTATAGTTTAATTATGCTCTAGAGCCCTATGTTGCTTCCAAATAATCCAAAACAGTTTGAAGAAACTTTCAATGAGTACTGGGAAGTACTATATAGTGCAGCTTATGTCCGAACAAAAGATCAAGCTGTGACTGAAGACATTGTGCAGGAGATATTCATTGATTTTTGGCAAAGAAGAAATGAAATAAAAATCAAGACAAGCCTGAAAGCTTACCTCTTGACTGCTGTAAAGTATAAAGTTATCAAGCATTTTGCCCACTCGCATTTATTTTTGCGAAACACCGAAGAACATGAAGAAATTGCCATGTTTGACAATGACAACTTGGAGTTTGAGGATCTTTATGATGAATTGGAAATAGCGATTGATAAACTTAGTCCTAGGTGCCAATTGATATTCAGAATGAGTAGAATAGAAGGATATTCTACGGATGAAATTGCAAGTCAATTAAATATTTCTTCTCAAACAGTTCATAACCAACTCAGTAAGTCATTAGGTATAGTAAGAAATGAATTAAAACACTTGACCCCTTTGGTTATTTTACTGATTAAGCTCTAAGCTTAAGTTAATGTTAAGCGTTTATTTTTTTTGATAACTTTTTAATAATCCTTTTATATAGTAGTCCATCCTTGATTTTTGGACTTGATAGTATAGAACTATCGCAATGGACAAAAATATATTTCGGAAAACACTTCTAAGATTATTCAAGGGGAAAGCTTCAGATGAAGATAAAAACCTGATTAATGATTGGTATCATGCTTTTGACTCGGATGAGGATATTATCATTGAAGATCATAAAAACAGAAATAGACAAGAAATTAGAAATGAGATTTTTTCTAATATTCAAACAAGATCTGGCCTAAAAAATCAAGAAAGATCAAGAAGGATGTATTTTCTGACCTTTGCTATTGCTGCATGTATTTGCATTGGACTTTTCAATTTAGCTTACAAATTTTCAAACCCTTCTTTCCTGATTCAGCCTGAAGAATCATTCATCAGCTTCCAGAATGAAGTTGGAATGATCAAAAAAGTAAAGCTACCTGATGGATCCTATGCACAGCTTCATCACAACTCTTCGATTGAAGTCAATAAAGATTTCTCTCAAAAAAGAAAAGTTCTTCTGAAAGGAAAAGCATTTTTTGATGTGGTACCAAACAAAGACCTGCCATTTACTATCGAAACGAAGTCATTCAAAACGACTGTATTGGGAACTTCTTTTTCTATAGAAAGTCGTCCAGGTTCATTTGACAAAGTCGCTGTAAAATCTGGAAATGTGAGTGTCCAATCTCAAGAATTTGGTGAAGTGTTATTGGGAAAAGATGAAACGGTAAAGCTGGAAAACAATCAGTTTGTACAAGGATCCATTACTAATTCGGAATTGGAATTTGGCTGGACAAAGAGAACACTTGTTTTTGAAAACACAGATCTCTCCACAATGATACTAGAAATTGAGAATTGGTACGGTGTAACACTATCCAGTAACTGTGAAAACTTACCAAATAGAAAAATATCCGGTGCATATCACGATATGAATTTAGAAGAGCTCCTGATAACCATTCAATTTTCAATTCCCCTAGAGTTTGAAATCAACAAACAATCTGTCCACCTAACTTTCAAAGAATGTAAATAAAGTGGAGCCGCGGCAACGGCCCCACCTATTCTGTTCTACAATCAAATAATCCCGCAAAGAATCATTAATCAGAACACCTAAAATTATGAAAAAAAAGTTACCCAACTCATTTAATCGGATTACAATGAGATTATTTCTAACCTGCTTGCTCCTGTGCATTCTTCAAGGTCTTGTCTTTGCAGAAAACAGTGATGCTCAACAAATGCATGAGATTCAAATCAAAGTCTCCAACAATCGCCAAAATGTTTCGCAGTTTTTTGGTGATGTAGAAAGTCAGACCGATTTCAAATTCTCGTTTGCAAACGGACTGAACCTTAGTCAAGAGGTTCAGGTTCGATCAAGAACCTTGAATCTGGAAGAACTTCTTATCGAAATATCAAGAAATAGTGACCTGAAATTCAAACAGGTAAACAAAACACTCGCAGTAAGCACTAAACCTATAATTTCCCAAGTTTCTTCCAATTCTTTGGATGAAATTTCAGTCAAAGGTAAAGTGATTGATGAAGAGACTGGTGAAGGTTTGCCAGGGGTAAGCGTGGTAATTTTGGGGAGAAATAAAGGTACGATTACCGATATGGAAGGAAACTATAGTATTACCCTTGAAGAAGGGGAAGTATTGGTTTTTTCTTATGTAGGCTTCAAAAAAGAAGAAATCCTAATCGGTAATGAAAGCATCGTAAATGTGGCTTTGAAGTTAGATGATACTTTAGAGGAAGTAGTAGTGACTGCATTAGGTATCAAAAGAGAAGAAAAAGCACTCGGCTATTCATCCAGAACTGTAGGTGGCGAAGAGATAACAGATGCATTGCCAAACAACTGGAGTGATGCGCTTACAGGAAAAGTTGCTGGACTAAATCTGATCAAATCAGGTGGTGGACCAGCTGGTTCTACTCAAATCATACTTCGTGGTGAGACTTCTTTGACAGGCGATAACTCAGCTTTGATTGTAGTGGATGGAGTAGTGATATCAAGCAGCAGTGGGCAATTGACTGGACAAGGAAGCGGGTCTTACTTGAGTTCAGATTCTCCTGTAGATTTTGGATCCAGCCTTTCGGATATTAACCCGGATGATATTGCCAGCATCACAGTTTTGAAAGGTCCAGCTGCTGCTGCACTTTATGGATCACGCGGTGCAAATGGCGCCATCATGGTCACTACAAAGAGCGGTAGCAATGTGAACAACAAAGGTTTGGGGATTACATTTTCTTCCAATACAGCATTTGACTTTATCAACAGATGGCCTGATTATCAAAATGAATATGGTCAGGGAAATGTCGGTGGAGACCTCTATTACAGCTATGGAGCCACTGAAGATGGACCTAGTACTTTCTCTACTAGTTCTGCTTGGGGGCCAAAGTTTGACGGGCAATTCTATTACCAATATGATCCCAATTTCCATAGAGTAGCGCCTCCTGAGAGAACATTGTGGAGAGCTTATCCAAATAACCGAAGAGACTTCTTTGAGACTGGGAAGACTTTTACCAACAACCTTTCGATCCAAGGAGGAAATGAAAAAACTAGGACAAGGCTTTCATTTACCAACATGAAAAATGAATGGATTGTACCAAATACCGGATATAACAGGACCACAATTGCATTCAGTGTAAACCACGAAATCACCCCAAAACTCAACATCAGCACCAAGATCAACTACAACAACCGACAGTCTGACAACCTCCCTACTACAGGATACAACAATCAGACAATCATGTATTTCATCAGGGGGTTGGTCCCAAATGCTGACATCAACTGGTTTAAGCCAGCTTGGGTGCCAGGTCAGGAAGGTGTTTTGCAAAACAGGCCATTCTCCAACCTTTTGGACAATCCATATTTACAGGCATTTGAAATGCTCAATGCATCAGAGAGAAATGGCTATGTAGGAACTGCACAAGCCAACTACAAATTCACAGATGAGCTCAACTTGATGGTGAGGACTACAGTAGATATGATGTATGAATCCCGAAGTCAGCAAAGACCAATGGGAACGCAAAAATACAATGAAGGCATGTATCGTGAGCAAGACATCTATGCACACGAGATCAATTCCGACTTTTTGCTTTCTTACAACAATAAAAGAGCAAGGGATTTTGATTTTAGCATTTCAGTAGGTGGTAGTTTGATGAACAATACTTACCGAAGAGATGAATATCGTGCAGAAAGATTGCTTTTTCCAGGCATCTACAATTTTGCAAACAGCAAGGATTTATTGATTCCATTGCCTTTCAGAAGAAATTATGCAGTGAACAGTCTTTATGCCTTAAGTACTTTCAGCTATAAAAATGTCTTGTTTTTGGATGTGACAGGTAGACAAGATTGGGCGAGTACTTTGGCTTCTCCTATTAGCGGAAATGTATCTCCATTCTTCTACCCTTCTGCCAATTTGAGTGCGATAATTTCAGATGTGGTTACTTTGCCAAGTCAGTTTGACTATCTCAAATTGAGAAGCTCATTCGCTTCTGTAGGTGGCGGTGGTACTACAGCATATTTGACAGATTATGCTTATAGTCCGTTGGCTACTTTTCCTGGCGGTCTTACAAATCCAAGTTCAATTCCAGATCCAAATCTAAATTTCGAAAGAACGAGAAGCTTTGAGCTGGGAATGGATTTGAAAATGTTCAAAAACAGGTTTGGATTGGATTTGACAGTATATAGAAGTAATTCATTTGACCAAATCTTGAGCACACCAATAGATCCTGCCAGTGGATATACTTCCAAGATCGTAAATGCTGGAAATGTACAGAATCAAGGGATAGAAATAGAGTCGTATATCATCCCTATTCAGAACAAAAATGGTCTCAACTGGAGGATTTTTGGAAACTTCACACACAATGACAGCAAAGTAATTTCGCTTGCCGATGGAATGGAAAATATGGTATTGGGGACGGTTTTTGGAAGTAGAGGAACTGTAGAGGCTAGACCTGGAGGAAGATATGGAGATATCTATGGCTTGGGATACGAAAGAACTCCAAACGGTGATATTTTGTACGAAGGTGGCTATCCTGTTTTGGGAGATTCTATTCTTTACTTGGGAAATGCCACAGCACTTTACAGATTTGGATTGGGACATGAATTCAAATACAAGAATTTCAGGTTCAGCTTTTTGTTTGATGGACAGTTTGGAGGACGTGCTTATTCTTTGACACACTCTGTATTGATGGAAGAAGGAAAACTTAAAAAGACTCTTCCGGGAAGATACAATGGCA
Organism: Belliella calami; assembly: GCF_022549695.1. Classification (GTDB taxonomy): domain Bacteria; phylum Bacteroidota; class Bacteroidia; order Cytophagales; family Cyclobacteriaceae; genus Belliella; species Belliella calami. The sequence goes on from NZ_JAKZGS010000002.1 coordinate 24,891, forward strand.
TCATTGGAAATGGATCTATTGCAAATGGAGATGGAACTTACAGGCCAAACGATGTGGTAGCTACATCTATCAGGGATTATTATTTCAGACATTTTAATAGAGACAATCTAGAATCCAATATTTTCAGCACAGACTATATCAAGCTAAGGGAAATGAGATTTGACTATAAAATACCAGCCAAATACTTGCAAAGAATTCTTATACAGAATGCCACCATTGGAGTATATGGAAGAGATCTTTTCGTCTTTAGCAAATGGCCATCATTCGATCCTGAGTTTGGGACATTGGGTAATGGTGATATCTCAAAAAGTGCAGAAATAGCACAATTCCCATCTACGCGTACGATCGGGTTCAACATTTCATTAGGAATATAAAACTAGCATAGCAATGAAAACCAAAAATATATTTATAGCATCATTTGCACTGTTATTGGGATTGATGACATTTTCCTGTACCGAGGATTTTGTAGATATGAATACCAATCCAAATGCCTCAACGGCAGCAAATCCAGAATCACTGCTCGCTCCTACCCTTCATGATTTGGTTTGGAGAAATCAAAATAGAGCCATGAGACTCAATAATGAAATCATGCAAGTACACGTCACTACTGTCGATTCAAGGGAATTCCACAGGTACTTTATCAGACCAACAGAATCAGATTATATGTGGAGAAACTGGTATGTTCAGTTGACTGATATCAAAGATATGTATGCCAAAGCCGAAGAAAGTAAACTTGCGGGTTTTGAGACATTCAAAGGAATCTCTTTGGTTTTGGAGGCATGGACATTTTCTATGCTAACCGATATGTTTGGAGACATTCCTTACTCTGAAGCCAATCAAGGGAAAAATGGAAATGTAACTCCAAAATTTGATCCACAGAGAGATGTTTATCTTGGATTGTTCGAAAAACTCGAAGAAGCAAATACACTTTTGACTTCAAGTGGTGATTTGCCAGGAGCATTGACTGAGTATGATCCATTGTATGCTGGCAATGCATTGCTTTGGAGAAAATTTGGGAATTCGCTCTACTTAAGATTGCTTTTGAGAGCTTCTGGAAAATCAGAATCAAATGCCATCAGTAAAATCCAACAAATAACAGAATCTACCCCTGCAGCCTATCCAGTGTTTTCAAACGCATTGGAGTCAGCCATTTTGCCAGTTGGCAATACACAGCCACTTACCAGTGCATTTTTCAATTTCCGTGATTTTGATTTCAATGGTGACAAAGGTTATTCGGAATTTTTCATCAACAACCTTAATTCATGGCAAGACCCAAGGCTTCCTATTTGGGCTACAATATCTTCCGGAATTTACGCAGGCATTCCAAGTGGTTGGTCTTCTGGTCAGATTCCAGAAAGACAAAGTACACTTCAGGTTGGTTTGAAAACTGATCCAAGATTGGGAAACATCATGAATCATGCAGAACTGCAATTTATCCTTGCTGAAGCGAGTCTGAAGGGGTTCATAGGTGGTGATCCAAAAGCATATTATGAAACAGGTATTGAGTCAGCATTAGCACATTGGGATTTGGAGATGCCTGAAGATTTGTTGGAAAGACCATTTATTTCATGGGATGAGAATTGGGATTTTGATCAAAAAATGGAAGCCATTCACATGCAAAAGTATTTTGCGCTTTTCTTCACAGACTTTCAGCAATGGCATGAATATAAGAGAACAGGCCATCCAAGTTTGATCCCAGGAGAAGGAACACTCAATGGAGGAAGAATGCCTTCAAGATTTGGATATCCTATCAATGTTCAGGCATTGAATGCCAAAAACTACAACGAGGCTATCCAAAGAATGGGACCTGACAATATAAACACAAAAGTCTGGTGGAATATAGAAGAGTAAGCTGTGGATAATCATAAAAAATTAACAAAAAGATCATGAAAACAAGAATAGTTATACCATTTCTAATTTTAATATTTGGATTCACATCTTCTTGTATGAAAGAAGATATCAATCCAGCTGAGGGAATTCCAAATCCTATAGCAGCACTTCCGGTAGTGCATCAGGTGTTCAAAGGAGATCCAATGCCATTGAATGCAGAAGTTCTTTCTGGGGCAAGGTTTACTCAAGGTTATGTGATTTCTGACCAAGAGTCAGGAAACATTCCTTCCAACCAAATTGTAGTTGAATTCAACTGGAGGGGTTTGAATAGAGGTCTTGTATTGTTCTTAGACGACGACTTGGCATCTTCATATACTACAGGCGACTTTCTTCAATTGGATTTGACAAATACTGTGATCGAGAGGGTAAACGGCTCTTTGGGAATTACAGGTTTGTCTCAAGACAAAATCCAAAAGTTGGAGGATTCAAATAATTTAGAAGCAGCCTCTGTAGATATCGCAAGACTGAAAGCGAATTTTCAAAGTTTTGAAAACACTTTGGTGATGGTTACCGCAGACTTGTTGGATTTCCCTGCCGGTGGATTGACATTGTCTGGAAGAAATTACATCATCGATGGAAGTGGTGATAGTATAGCCATCTATACTGATCCAAATGCAGACTTCGGCAATGTTAGATTGGCCCCAAGTGCAGGTTTTAGGGGGATTGCTTATCAAACTGAGGATGGAATAGAAATCAGGATGAGAAATGCCAATGATTTGATTGACCCAAGTGGCCCTATCTATGCCAATTATCCTGAAGATTTCGAATTTCCTGAGGCGAGTGTTAAGCCAAGCTACAATATGGTGGCTACCAACAATTTGGTTGACTTGAAAACAGGAGAATGGAGGTTGTTTTATTCGATATTGGGTGATATTGCCAATAGAGACAGATATGTAAGTGGAAGTCAAGCGGTCAGAATGCAGCAGAATCTGAACTTTCCTATTTTCTTGGAAATGAATTATGATTTACCAAATGGCGCATCAAAAGTAACATTCTGGTACGGTTCCTACTTCAACGATCAAAGCTGTACGTTCCAATTGGAATTTTCCACCGATCAAGGCGAAACATGGGAGATCATCGGTGAACCGATTTCTGATGCACACACATTTGCTTCCAGCCCTATAGCAAAACAAGCATCATTTCTTGTTGATATTCAAGAACCTGTGAGATTTAGAATCAATAAGCTAGGACTTGGCCCAAGCAATGGGTCAACAGTTAGAAATGGCAGGTTGGGTATTGATGATTTTGCAGTATATCAAAGTTACTAATCAATAAAATTATAAAAAGATGAAAAAAATCATCAGTAGTATTATTATAACCCTGTTTGTTGGCAATATTTCCGCTCAACAAATGGCAAAGGGAATCATTTATGAAGACCTGAATGGCAATGGCAAAAAAGACCGAAATGAAAAAGGAATCTCAGGTGTGGGTGTTTCAAATGGTACAGATGTAATTGCTACAAATGAAAAAGGTGAATATAGCTTAGAAATAAATGATGGAGAGTTGATTTTTGTAATCAAGCCATCAGGTTATTCTTTGCCATTGAATGAGTTTAATTTCCCAAAACACTATTACATCCATAAACCTACAGGTTCACCAGAGCTTAAATACAAAGGTTCAGAGCCAACAGGTAACTTGCCAAAATCCATAGATTTTGGCCTTCAAAAAGCTACAGAAAATAAAAAATTTACCAGTTTGGTTTTCGGTGACCCACAGCCATACAACCTTGAAGAGGTAGGCTATTTCGAAAAAGCTGTGGTAGAGCATGTCAAAGGAATAGAAGGTGTTGAGTTTGGAATTTCTTTGGGAGATTTGGTTGGCGATGACTTAAGCTTGTTTCCTGCTTATTCTGAAGTCATGGCAAAAATTGGTATTCCATGGTACAATATCATGGGAAATCATGATCAAAACTATGATGTAGATGATGATAAATTGACTGACGAGACATTTGAAGCACATTTTGGTCCAGCTACATCTTCTTTCAATTATGCTGACGTTCATGTGATTTTGCTGGAAAATATACTTTATCCTGATCCTAGAGATGGAGTTGGTTATTGGGGTGGATTCCGAGAAGATCAACTCACATTTATTGAAAATGACCTGAAATTGGTTCCAAAAGACAAATTGATCATATTGGCTATGCATATTCCTTTGTTTGAAGAAGGTGATTCATTTAGGGATGCAGATAGGGAAAAACTATTCGAATTGCTAGCTGAGTATCCTAATACATTGTCCTTTTCAGCCCATACCCATTACCAAAGACAGGATTTCTTTGGAAAAGATGATGGCTGGAAGCAAGAAAAACCACATCACCACTACAATGTAGGAACTCCTTCTGGAGATTGGTACAAAGGTATTTTGGATGAAAAAGGATATCCAGTTTCCACTATGAGAGACGGAACACCCAAAGGATACGTTTTCTTGGATATTTATGGAAATCAATACAAAACAAGATACCAAGTTGCAGGTAAATCATCAGAATATCAAATTGAAGTATTCACCCCAAAAGTAATTGAGCAAGGAAAAAGAACAACCTCAGGCATTTACGTCAATTTCTTTGTGGGGACGGAAGGCAATGATGTTAAATACCGAATCAACGATGGGAAGTGGACTAAAATGAATTATCTGGAAGATTACGATCCAAAGTATCTTGTTGATTTGTTACAATGGGATATTTCTGAGGAACTTCTTGATGGAAGAAGACCTTCCCTGCCACAGAAAAGTATGCATCTTTGGAGAGCCAATATTCCCAATAACCTGCCAGTAGGAAAGCATACCGTTGAAGTGGAAGCAATAGATATGTATGGACAAAAACATGTTTCCAAAACTGAGATGGAAGTAAGAAAAAAATAATTAACTAGGGCATCTTTTTTGAAAAAGTCACTTCATTTTGGGGTGACTTTTTTTTGTGAAATTTTTATAGTTGATAAACAAAATCACAAATTGCAAATAAAACACCTTGGTTTTCTCTTTTAAAAAGACAGGAAATTATCGAAAATATCTTCGACACTTTCATAGATCAAATTTAAATCACAAATCTACTATGGGGCATAGCCCTAAAATCTTCGTAGAAATTATAAAATGCACATATTCCCTTGAGGGGCGTAGCCCTGATTTCTTAAATACAGCAAATAAAGAATGCAGGGCTACGACCTTTTCCTCTGGTCTAATTCATTCATTTGCTACGAAGAGCAGTGGGCTCTGCCCCCATAAATTGATTTACAATTTTTCATTCAGAATTTGACTTACACTTTATCAAAGATGGCATAAAAAACGCCTTGGTTTTCTCTTTTTAAAAGACAGGAAATTATCGAAAATATCTTCGACACTTTCATAGATCAAATTTAAATCACAAATCTACTATGGGGCATAGCCCTAAAATCTTCGTAGAAATTATAATATGTACATGTTCCCTTGAGGGGCGTAGCCCTGATTTCTTAAATACAAATAATAAAGATTGCAGGGCTACGCCCCTTGCCTTTGGTCTAATTCATTCATTTGCTACGAAGAGCAGTGGGCTCTGCCCCCATAAATTGATTTACAATTTTTCATTCAGAATTTGACTTACACTTTATCACAGATTCCAAATAAAACACCTTGGTTTTCTTTTTTAAAAGACAGGAAATTATCGAATATATCTACGCCACTTTCATAGAGCAAATTTAAATCACAAATCTACTATGGGGCATAGCCCTAAAATCTTCGTAGAAATTATAATATACACATATTCCCTTGAGGGGCGTAGCCCTGATTTCTTGAATACGACAAATAAAAAATGCAGGGCTACGACCTTTTCCTCTGGTCTAATTCATTTATTTGCTACGAAGAGCAGTGGCCTCTGCCCCCATAAATTGATTTACACTTTTTCATTCAGAATTTGACTTACACTTTATCAAAGATGGCATAAAAAACGCCTTGGTTTTCTCTTTTTAAAAGACAGAAAATTATCGAATATATCTACGCCACTTTCATAGATCAAATTTAAATCACAAATCTACTATGGGGCATAGCCCTAAAATCTTCGTAGAAATTATAATATGTACATGTTCCCTTGAGGGGCGTAGCCCTGATTTCTTAAATACAAATAATAAAGATTGCAGGGCTACGCCCCTTGCCTTTGGTCTAATTCATTTATTTGCTACGAAGAGCAGTGGGCTCTGCCCCCATAAATTGATTTACAATTTTTCATTCAGAATTTGACTTACACTTTATCACAGATTCCAAATAAAACACCTTAGTTTTCTCTTTTAAAAAGACAGGAAATTATCGAAAATATCTTCGCCACTTTCATAGATCAAATTTAAATCACAAATCTACTATGGGGCATAGCCCTAAAATCTTCGTAGAAATTATAATATGTACATGTTCCCTTGAGGGGCGTAGCCCTGATTTCTTAAATACAAATAATAAAGATTGCAGGGCTACGCCCCTTTCCTCTGGTCTAATTCATTCATTTGCTACGAAGAGCAGTGGGCTCTGCCCCCATAAATTGATTTACAATTTTTCATTCAGAATTTGACTTACACTTTATCAAAGATGGCATAAAAAACACCTTGGTTTTCTCTTTTAAAAAGACAGGAAATTATCGAAAATATCTTCGCCACTTTCATAGATCAAATTTAAATCACAAATCTACTATGGGGCATAGCCTTAAAATCTTCGTAGAAATTATAAAATGCACATATTCCCTTGAGGGGCGTAGCCCTGATTTCTTAAATACAAATAATAAAGATTGCAGGGCTACGCCCCTTTCCTCTTACCTTTATAGCAATTTTCTCAAAAAATTGAATACCAAACCAAACTATCCTTTGTTCATCATGAAATATGCTTTAAATTGGAGTTTTTAAAACTAAAAGAAATGGGTTTGAAAATACTTGTTATTGATATAGGAGGAACTAACATTAAGGTTAGAGTTAATAATGGTGAAGAAAGACGTAAAATTCCATCAGGCAGTTTTATGACACCTCAAAACATGGTCAATGAAGTATTGAAAAATACTGAAGACTGGGAATATGAAGTGATTTCAATTGGTTTTCCTGGGGTTATCAAAGAAGGTAAAATCACCTCAGAACCAAAAAACCTAGGCCATGGATGGGTTGGATTTGATTACGAGTCAGCTTTGGGGAAGCCAATCAAAATCATGAATGATGCTGCCATGCAAGCCTTAGGTTCTTATGAATCTGGAGTGATGCTTTTTCTTGGATTGGGAACTGGTTTGGGATCTGCCATCGTAAGCCATGGACATGTAGTCCCAATGGAATTGGCACATCTGTCATATAAAAAGGGCGTTTTTGAAGACTATCTTGGCAAAAAAGGCTTTAAAGGTCTAGGGGTCGGAAAATGGACAAAGCATGTGAATGCAGTAGTAAGAAGATTTACGATTGCCTTTATTCCCGACGACATAGTCCTAGGTGGAGGAAACTCCAAACACCTCACCAAATTACCACCTAAATGCAGATTGGGAAACAATCATATGGCTTTTGACGGTGGATTGAAAATGTGGGAAAACCAATAAATTCAATACTCATTATTGACAGCTTCAATTTTAAACATTGTCCGAAACGCTAAAAGTATTGTTCGGAATTGAGACAGTTATAAATGCAAAAAGGCTCTACCATTTAAAATAGAGTCTTTTTTTATGCTGGTACTTTTTTTGAACCAAAGAATCTAAAATGTAATTATGATCAGTTTCCTACTTTGGTGCATCCTGTTTCTTTTATGTTGGCCAATCGCTATACTGGCTTTGTTTTTATACCCAATATTTTGGCTGATCCTACTCCCGTTTCGATTATTGGGATTTGCGGTAGATTTATCTTTCTCAATAGTAAAGAACATTTTTATGCTACCTTTTACTATTCTAGGAGTAAGGAGATAAATTCAATTTTACTTAGGCAATTCTGGCCTTGTCATCCTAAAGTTAGGTGCAGAGATCGAATGAAGAAATGTAACGATTTGTACATTAAACTAGTCGGACTTTGGGAGGTTTTACCAATCTCCACTCCTATTTTTCTTCTTTTCAGAATTTGCTTTCTTGGCTTTTAGCCTACTTTCTATTGCTCCTTTACTCGGTTTGGTAGCTTTACGAACTTTCTTTTTTTCAAATGCCTTATGCAATGAATCATAGAATTTCCTAATGGCAATTTCCTTATTCTGGATTTGAGAGCGTTTCTCCTGACTTTGGAACATTATTTTCCCTGTTGCATCCAACTTAGATGACCACTTTACTTTCAAAATTTCTTTTTCCTCTTCTGACAATACCTGTGACGCATTGACATCAAAAAACAACTGTATTTTGGAATTCACTTTATTCACATTCTGCCCTCCAGGTCCACTACTCCGAGATGCCTGAAACTCAAATTCTGAATTGAATTGCTGTAATTTAATTTTTTTATTTATATGCATTTTTTACCTTTTTCATTTTAAGGAAAATTCGTTAACATTTAAAAAGCTTTTCTAATTAATCCTTATGTATTTCTTTTCTTAGCATTAGCCACATACAATGCGACTATTCTTTAATTGAGTTATAAATTTAAATATTTAAATCCGATCAATTTTAAAATTCATGTCTTTTGAGCAATATTTGAATTATGATAGAAATCCACCCTGCCTCAGAAAATCAGTTGGTTGAGGTTCAAAAAATAGCCTACGCAACTTGGCCTGAAACATTTAGTAATATTTTGACTCCTGTTCAGATTGATTATATGCTAGATCAGATGTATGATCTAGATGCTCTAAAGTCTCAAATCAAATTAAAAAAACATACTTTTTTACTTGCCAAAGAAGGGGAAGAAACTTTGGGATTTTGCAGTTTTGAGTTGAATTGTGAAGGTAGTAATAGCGTAAAAATCCATAAAATCTATATCCTTCCGAATACTCAAGGAAAAGGAATTGGTAAAAAGCTATTGTACGAAGTCCAAAAAATCGCAGTCCAAAACGGCTTTAAATCAATCTACCTTAATGTAAATCGATTCAACAAGCAGGCAATAGAATTCTATCTATATGTCGGGTTCAAGGAGATAAAAAAAGAAGTGATAGATATAGGAAATGGATTTGTAATGGATGATCTTGTTTTGGAATTAACATTTTGAATTCCCAAAAGCTAAAGTATTCACTGTGAGTTTTTATAAAATTATTGACAATTAAAACATTTACATTCACAAACCGGTTAAGTCCAGAATCTTTACTTTTACTTTTGAACTCACCAAACAAATGCAAAATTTCAAAAATCATACACGCTTTTACCCATTACATCATTTCATAATCACACCTTTGACCCTTACATTATTTATTTGGTCAATTGTAAGGTTAATTCAATCATTTAATTCGGACTTTTTTGGGATAGCCTTATTTCATTTTCTTGGAGCATTGATACTCCTTATCTTACCGTTATTAGCAAGAATTTATGCTTTAAAAAACCAAGATAGAATTATCAGAATGGAGATGCGTCAAAGATATTTCGAATTAACAGGTAAATCCCTTCGCGCTTTGGAAGATAAATTAAGATTGTCCCAAATTATAGCACTGAGATTTGCCTCTGATGAAGAATTGATTCCTTTGATAAACAATACACTAGAAAAAGATCTAAGGGCAAAGGAAATCAAAAAGCTTATAAAAAATTGGCAAGCTGATCAAAGACGTGTATGAATAAAAACAGCTCTTTCTAAACAAGAAAGAGCTGTTTGAAAATATAAACCAAAATTATTTCAAATTACACACCGCTGTAAGCACTAAACCCACCGTCGATAGGTACTACAATTCCTGTTACAAAAGATGAACCTTCGCCCACTAGCCAAAGCAATGTAGTGTTTAAATCTTCCGGCTTGCCAAATCTCCCTAATGGTGTATGGTCTATGACTTGATTTCCCCTTGCTGTCAAAGTTCCATCTTCATTTGTTAACAATGTCCGGTTTTGCTCCGTTAAGAAAAATCCAGGAGCTAAAGCATTTACCCTGATTCCCATTTTTGAAAAATGAACCGCCAACCATTGTGTGAAATTGGAAATCGCTGCTTTTGCTCCACTATATGCTGGGATCTTGGTCAAAGGCGTAAATGCATTCATAGAGGATACATTGATAACTGAGCAACCCGATTTGCCAACCATATCTCTTGCAAAAACCTGAGTTGGCAAGAGTGATCCAATGAAGTTAAGGTCAAAGACAAACTTGATTCCTTCTGGATCCAAATCAAAAAAGGTCTTCAGATCTTCTTGATCCAAATCTCCTTCCTCCAAAAAAGGCTTTGCTGTAGTTCCCATTGGATGATTACCTCCTGCACCATTGAGCAAAATATCACAAGGCCCTAATTTTTTATTCACTTCTGAATGGGCTGCCAAAAGACTTTCTTTTTGGAGAACATTGGCTTTTACACCAATAGCATTTGCTCCATCATTCCTTAATGATTCTGCTACTTCTTCTGCTTTTTCTAAGTTCAAATCCAAAATAGCAATCATGGCTCCTTCGCTAGCTAAAGCTTTTGCTAATACACCACAAAGTACACCACCACCACCTGTAACTACTGCAACTTTTCCTTTGAGGGATTGAGTCAGTTTATTCATAATTCGCCTTTTATTTATATATAATGACAGCAATTTGAAGATTATACCAAAAAGAGACAAATCAACCGAATAAAAAATACGCAAACGATTTCATTGCAATTTCAAAAAGTACTCTTGAACTGAAATTCTCGCAAACGATTTCGTAAATTAAAGCTTTTCAAGTCTGTTTTTACAGCATATTTCTCAATATTGAACCATGAAAAAAATGAGAACTCAAAATAAAATGAAAAAATTGAAAACATTAGCGCTTTTATTTACACTTGCTTTGGGATTTTCTTCCTGCAATTCTGAAAATACAGAACAAACAGATGGCAAATGGAGAGACCTTTTTGACGGTAAGACTTTAGATGGCTGGAAAACAGTAATGGGAGCAGCTACATTTGAAGTAGAGGATGGAGTCATCATCGGGACGGCTGTACATAATACACCGAATACTTTTCTTATCACAGATGAGACATTTGGAGATTATATCATGGAGGTTGATATTAAGATCAATCATCCATCTTCCAATTCTGGTGTAATGGTACGCGGTCAGTTTAATCAGTCTGCGCGAGAAGGCGAAGGCATGGTATATGGATATCAAATAGAATCTGATCCTACCGACAGAGCTTGGTCAGGAGGACTATATGACGAAGCAAGAAGAGGCTGGTTGTACCCGTTGGACCTTAATCCAGCTGCAAAATCTGCTTTCAAAATGGGTGAATGGAATACCTATAGAATTGAGGCAATCGGAAATGAAATCAAATCTTGGATCAATGGTCAAGAGGTAGCCTATGTGGTGGATGATATGGATAAAAGTGGTTTTGTAGGTTTACAGGTTCACGCTATTTATGATGAAGCCCATGTGGGCGAAAAAACCTATTTCAGAAATGTGAGAATTCAAACTGAAGACTTGGAGCCAATGCCATTTGAAGGTGATGTTTTTGTGGTCAACACTGGGTATAACAAATTGACTAATTTTGAAAAAGAGAAAGGCTGGAAGTTGCTTTTTGATGGTGAAAGTTCAGAAGGATGGGTTGGCGCCTATAAAGAAACTTTTCCAGAAGAAGGTTGGAATATCAATGATGGAGTTCTTACAATACAAGGAACAGACGGGTCTGAGTCAACAAATTTTGGGGATATTGTAAGCAAAGAAATGTTCAGTGCATTTGATCTCGCATTTGATTTTAAAATCTCAGAAGGTGCAAATAGTGGGGTCAAATATTTTGTGACGCTATCGGAAGGAAACACAGGATCTGCTATTGGATTGGAATATCAGATATTGGATGATGAAAGACATCCTGATGCAAAAAATGGACGTGATGGAAATAGAACACTTGCATCATTATATGATCTCAAAACTGCTGAAAAACAAGCAAGGTTCGTTCGCAAACCAGGAGAATGGAATCAGGGAAGAGTAGTCGTACATCCTGACAACAAAGTTCAGCATTTCATCAATGGAGTCAAGGTATTAGAATATGTAAGAGGATCTGAGGAGTTTAGGGAATTGGTTCAAAAAAGCAAGTACAACATATGGGAGAATTTTGGTGAGGCAGCTGAAGGAAGAATCCTTCTGCAGGATCATGGTGACGAAGTGAGTTTCAAAAACATCAAAATCAAAACCCTAAAATAAACCCTAGACCTATGACTAATAAATCATCATCTCGAAGAGATTTTATCAAGAAAACTACCCTCCTATCGGCAGGAATTTCCTCTCTTGGTTCTTTGGGTTTCTCAGCCAAAAGCTATGGAAATATACTTGGAGCAAATGATCGGATAAATGTTGCGGTAATTGGATTGGGAAGAAGGTTGGAAGCGTTTATTCCTCCATTGACCGATGGAAAAAACAACGTGACCATAGGCTATTTATGCGATGTGATGAAATCACAAAGAGAAAATGCTGCTGCCATATTTGCTAAGAAACTGGACTATTCACCCAAGTTAGAAAACAGTTTTTTTAAAGTAATTGAAGATAAAAGTGTAGATGCTGTCATCAATGCAACACCTGACCATTGGCATGCACCTGGCACATGGTTGGCTTTGGAAGCAGGAAAAAATGTCTATGTAGAAAAACCATGTAGCCACAATCCAAGAGAAGGTGAATTGCTCGTAGAATATCAGAAAAAATATGGAAAGGTGGTTCAAATGGGCAACCAACAGCGATCGTCTGACCATACTATTGAGATCATCAAAGCTATTCATGACGGCACGATCGGGACTCCATATATGGCTACTGCTTTTTATAACAATGGTAGAGGGAAAGTCCCAAATCCAAGTCCTGCAAGTCCACCCGAAGGTTTGGATTGGGATTTGTATCAAGGCCCTTCACCAAGAAAAGAGTACATGCATAATACATGGGATTATAACTGGCATTGGTATGGCTGGGATTTTGGTACAGCCGAGACTGGTAATAACGCCACTCACGAACTCGATGTAGCTAGATGGGCATTGAAAGTTGATTTCCCAAATCATGTTGCGGTTGATTCTGATAAATATCATTTTCCAGAAGATGGATGGGAAATGTATGATACCATGCTGGCGACTTTCAAATTTGACAATAACAAAACCATAGTCTGGGATGGGAAAAGCAGAAATAACTACAACATGTATGGTGGTGGTCGAGGTACGGTAATCTTTGGCACAAATGGGTCTGTGTTTGTTGATAGAGAGCATTACCGGCTATTTGATGTCAGCGGAAAATTGATCAAAGAAGTGAAATCATCAGGCACCGAAGGCAGCACAGGTCTAGGTGGTGGCGGAGATATGAGCACACACCATGTTGTCAACTTCTTCGATGCCATTAGAGGAAAGGGAATTCAGCGATCACCAATTGACGAGGGAGCAAAAAGCAGTTTGTTGTGCCACTTGGCAAATATATCTTCTAGAATTGGTGAGAACTTCGATTGCAATCCAACAAATGGTCATATCTATAATAGAAAAGGAATGGATCTGTGGTCACGCGAATATGAAAAAGGTTGGGAACCAAATATATAATGCTAAACTAACCACTATTCAAAAGACCTTAAAAATCGAACTCTTCGATTTTTAAGGTCTTTGCTTTTCAAATTCATTTTTTTTGCTTTAACTAGATTTTCAACAATCAATTAAAAAAGATTTACCTTGAACTCTCCCTTTCTGTAAAAACTGATGGAATAGTGACGATCTTGTCTTCAAGGTCTGGTTGACCTTTTTTTGTCAGCCTCTTCATCAATAGATTCGCACATTCTACCCCTATTTCTATCGCTGGTTGTGATATAGTAGACAATGGCGGACACAGCAAATCCGCAATTTTCATATTCGAAAAACTTACCATTCTAACTTGCTCTGGCATTTTGATATTTGTTTTTGCGAGTGCTCTATAAGTGGCCAAAGCAAGTTTCTCTACAGATGCCAAAACTCCGTCTGGGCGGTCTATTTTGTAAAAAACTTTTTCCAAATGAGCAATATTTTCAATTTCCGAGTGTCCACATGCAACAATCCAACTTTCATCAAACGGCAGATTGTGGCTTTTCAAAGCATCCAAATATCCTCGCATCCTTTCTTTTCCAATTGAAACCTCTTTAGACAAAACCAAGAAAATGATTTTCTTACAACCTTTGTTGATTAAGTGAACCGTTCCTTCATATCCAGCTTGATAATCGTTTGTAATAAGTTTTGTAGTTGGAAAATCATAAGGAATTCTGTCAAAAAACACAATTGGAATAGCTCTATTTTTCAAAACTTTCAAATGTTCTCCTTTCTGATTTTGACCTGAAATTGACATTACAATGGCATCAACCCTTCCTCCAACCAAAAGGGAAAGAATAGTTTTTTCCTGCTCAATATCTTCATTGGAATTATAAACCAACAAATGGTATCCATGCGCTTTTGTCACAGCTTCCATCCCATCTATTACCTGACTAAAAAAATTATTGATCCTTTCTGGAATAATCACACCAATGGTTTTGCTCTTCTGTTCTCTCAAACTTCTCGCATAAGGATTTGGCTGAAAGTTTAGCTCCTTCGCCAAAGCCATCACCTTTTCTTTTGTACCAGAGCTTATTTCATGACTATCATTCAATGCACGTGATACGGTTGAAGGTGCGAGATTGAGTTTTTCTGCCAAATATTTTATCGTAATTTCAGCCATGGCTAAATAAAAGGGTTTATCAATGGTTCAAGGAGTTTCAAATATGATTAAATTTTCGGAAACGATTGCACATAAAATTCCTAAATACAATTCCTTCTCCCCCTTTATTTTGTAAAATTAAACTTTGAACTCATAGTTTTAACAAGAATACATGAATCAATCAATATTTAAAATGGAACAGACTATGCGATGGTATGGTCCAAAGGATCCAGTAAGCCTGCAAGATATACGTCAAGCTGGTGCTACTGGTATCGTGACAGCACTTCATCATATCCCAAATGGCCAAGTTTGGACAAGGGAAGAAATAAGCAATAGAAAAAAAGAAGTTGAAGCAGCAGGATTGGTATGGTCAGTGGTAGAGTCAATTCCCGTCCATGAACAAATCAAAACCAGATCGGGAGATTTTAAAACATACATAGAGAATTATAAGAAAAGTATAGAAAATCTAGCTGCTGAAGGCATTTTCACTGTATGCTATAACTTTATGCCCATATTAGATTGGACCAGGACTAACCTAGCTTATGAACTTCCAAACAAAGCAAAAGCATTGAGGTTTGAAAAGGATGCCATTGTGGCATTTGATGTTTTTATTCTGAAAAGACCAAATGCAGAGAAGGATTATTCTGAAGGAGAAATTAAGCTTGCAGCTGCATACTTAGAAGGTTTGAGTGAAAGTGAAAAAGAACTCATCATTACCAATGTCATCAAAGGACTTCCAGGTTCGGAGGAAGGTTATACATTAGAGCAATTTCAAGCAGCTTTAGACACTTATGACGGGATTAGTCGTAAGGAGTTGGAAGAAAATTTAAGGTTGTTTTTATCGGAGATTGTACCTGTTGCCGAAGAAAACAAAGTTTATCTTGCGATTCATCCTGATGATCCACCATTCAATATTTTTGGATTGCCAAGGGTAATGAGTACATCCAAAGATATCAGAAGACTGATTTCTGATAATCCAAGTCCTTACAACGGTATTACATTTTGTACAGGATCCTATGGAGTGATTGCGGAAAACAATCTACCTGAAATGGTAAAGGAGTTTGGTGAGAGAATACATTTCATACACCTTAGAAGCACCAAACGAGATGAAAATGGAAATTTCCATGAAGATAACCACTTGGAAGGTGATGTGCCAATGGCACGTGTAATTGCAGAATTGATAGAAGTACAGCAAAAACTACAAAAATCAATTCCAATGCGTCCTGATCATGGACATCAAATGTTGGATGATCTCAAAAAGACAACCAATCCAGGATATTCTGCTATTGGAAGATTAAAGGGGCTTGCGGAAATTAGAGGTGTGGAAGAAGGAATCCTTTTTTGTAAGTACTAAATTATGTATATGCGCTACTTTGCCACTAGCCAAACAAACTTTCACCAACAACGGATTTTCATTACTGTTGATTGTTGTGCTTTGACACTCGTACGCCGTGGTGTTGTTGACGATTATTCGCAAAATGATGGTCTGCTTACTTCATTACTGGCAAAGTAGCGATATTCATATACTAAATTGAAATAATACCGTTTACATATAGGCTTTTGGAAAGAGATGATATCTGTTTTATCTTGAACTTCTTAAACCTAAAAAGATAACCATTGAAAAGAAGAAATTTTATCAAAGCAGGAGCTGTTTTGGGAATTGGTGCTACAATACCTGCTTTTTCTATCCATCATCATTTGAACCGTCAATACAATGTAGGTATTTTGGGCTATGGAGATCGTGGTTCAGGGCTTCATAGTGTATTGGAGCAAATGCCCGATAAATTCAAAGTGACGGCTATTTGCGAAACTTTGGATTTTAGGATTCAAAATGCACGAAAGACAAGATTGAACTCGGACATTAAGGTTTTCAAAGACCATAAGGAAATGGCTGCTTCGAAGCATGTGGATATTATATTCATTGCAACACCACTTTCTATGCATTTTGAGCATGCCAAAACAGCCTTGGAAGCTGGTAAGCATATTTATTTGGAAAAGGCAATGACTCATACAGCAGATGATGCTAGAGCATTGATGGAGTTACACAAAAAATTCCCCAAGCAGACAATCCAAGTAGGACACCAATACAGGTATTCCCCACTTTATTTCAAAGTCAAAGATTATATAAAATCCGGATACTTAGGAAAAGTGACTCAAATAGAATCACGGTGGGATAGAAACCACAACTGGAGAAGACATGTTCCAAGTCCAGAGTTGGAAAGACAGGTGAATTGGAGAATGTATGATCAATATTCAGGAGGTTTGGTAGCAGAGCTCCTCTCCCATCAGATGGATTTTGTACACTGGGCTTTTGATACTGTTCCAAGTACAATATATGGTACAGGAGGAATAGACAATTTCAAAGATGGCAGAGAAACATTTGATAACGTACAAGTAGTAGTAAGATATGAAGAGGAAGGAATCATCGGAAACTATGGAGCTACCTGCAGCAATCAATACGAAGGCTATATCTTTAAGATAAAAGGTAGTAAAGGAACCATTTCCTTATTGATGAATGATGGATATTTCTATCCAGAACCTGATCATCTCAAAGAACTTCAGCAAGTAGATGGAGTCTCTGGTGCGACCAAACTTGATTGGTCTGATAATAAATCAGGAATCAAATTGGTAACGGAACCATTGAAAGACGGTACTTACTATGCCTTGGAAGATTTCTATTCGTCTATAGAAAAAGCTGTTGAACCAAATTCAAATGTGATAAATGGTGGCAATACAGCTATTGCAGTAGCTATGGCGAATAAATCTCTGAAAAGTGGCATTCTTCAAAAATGGGAAGGTTGATTTTGGATATTAAAAAAGATGAGATAAACAAAGAGGGAGCAATTGCTCCCTCTTTTCATTTTTAAATCAATTTCCAACATATTGATCCCAGCTCAACTCAGCCTGTGGATGAGGGAATTGGGTGAAAATCGTCCCTCCATCAAATGAAGTTGGGATTTCATTCAGTCTATCATACCTTCTGGCATCAATCCATCGGTGTCCCCAAGGTTCTGCCCAGAGTGAATACCTTCTTTGGTACAAAATTTCATCTATCAAAGCGGCTCTTGTAGTAGCACCTGAATAAACTCCAATACCAGCAGCTTGCCTGATTATATTTATTGCTGCTACAGCATCGGCAAATTGATCCAGATTCGCATGTGCTTCTGCTTTCAATAGAATTAACTCTTCATTTTTAATGAAAGGAATTGCAGCTGTATTTGTAGCCCATCTAGCATCCTGATGTGTTCCAGTCAAAGTACCAGCATCAGTTGAGATGGTAACAGGGTTTGCTCTTTGAAAGAACTTAGACAATCTGTTATCATTAGGAGTAGCATCTTCCAATACAGAAGGGTGTACTACTACAATTGTATTTGTCGCAGCGTTTGGTAAATAAAACAAGGGATTGAAAACATCAGGTGGGCCTGCATATGGATGTGATGGTCCTGTATTTAGATTACCATTCAGATTCATAAATGATCCATTTAGTGCATTCAGGACACCTTGCCAATCATTTCTATAAGCATTTGCTCTAGCCAAAATCGCATTGTTCACCTGTCTTAGGCCAGCAATAGTATTGAACTGGGCAAATCCAGAAGTCAATACAAATGGGAAATTCCCAGTTCCTGCCGCCGAAAACTCTGATTCAGCTTCATCCAAAAGACTTTTTGCGTGGTTCATTGCTTCTGAATAAGAAACAAAAGGACCCGGATTCAATGGATCCGATACATCAATCCTTATTCCGTTGTTATATACAAAATTCGCTGGAATCATAAATTGATACCCTTGGATCATCTTTGCAAAACCATAAACGGCTCTTTTTTCAGTTTCCGTAATAAGCGATGAATTCTGTGCGGCAGATATCAGCACACTCGCTTGGTTGATGGCTTGATAAGGAGCTGCATAAGAACCTCCGCCTGTATTTCCAAAACCGAAATAAGACCTATCAGGTACACGTCCATTTTGGCCTAGCCAATCTGTCTGAAATCTCGGGTCAGAACCATTGAGATACCAAATCTCTCTTCCAAATGTATTCCATGCTTGGGAGACATTTGTGACATAACCACGATGTCTAGATTCCAATCCCGTCAAAACAAATTGTATTTGAGGTTTGGTGGCATTGTTGGACACACTGGAAACCGATGGATTGTTTGGATCCAAAATCTCTTCCACATTTAATGGATTACATCCCCATATACTCAAGCTTAGGAGTAATGAAAGACTAAAATATATTTTACCTTTTTTCATTTTACTTCAATTTTGGAATTAAAAATCAAGTGTTACGTGGAAGAATATCCTTCTAGGTGTAGGATAAGGCGCTATGTCCACATTATTATCAACCGATCTGGCTCCGAAAGTAGAAGTCTCAGGATCATAACCTTCGTATTTTGTAAACAAGAAAACATTATTGGCTGAAACTCCTAGTTTTACATTTTCAAGGTACCCACCAAAAGCACTAGCTACACTTGCCCTCGGTACGGTATAATAAAGACCAATTTCCCTCACTTTCACGAATGATGCATCCTGAACCCATCTTCCTGCGTTGTTGAATGGCGCTGGAGGTCTTTGTCTACCATTTGGAATCCCGTCTCCATCATCATCATCAAACCAACCATTTGTCGTACCACCACCATCTGATAAGAATGAAGTAAGGTTTATATTGTCTCCACCTTTTCTCCAATCCAATAGGAAAGAAAGTTCAAGGTTTTTCCTTATACTAAATGTATTGAAGAATGACATATTGAATTTCGGCTGTGCATCTCCCCAAAATGTAAATCCTCCAGGATTGTCTGGATTGGCTGGGGTACCTACAATTGATGTAGGAGGATATCCTTCAGCATATAGGAATGTACCAAGTCCTGAGCCAAATGCACCCAATATATAAGTCGGGATGTCAAGCCTTGTTATCAAGGCTCTATTTTGCCAATACAATGCCCTAGAGAACCATTTGAATGAAGATTTTTCTACGATTGTACCAGATATTCCCAACTCAAAACCCTTGTTTTGCAATTCTGCCTCGTTGCTTGGTGTAATATTAACACCTACAGAAGGAGAGAGATTTAGGTTTTGGATGTTATTCTGGGCATTTTTGATGTAGTATGTTGCTTCTATACTCAACCTATTATTGAACAAACTTGCATCTACTCCAAACTCAAGCTCAGTTGCTGTTTCAGGTAAAATGTTTTGGTTTCCGAATTGATTTGAAACTACAGATCCCAAAAGACCTCCA
Organism: Belliella calami; assembly: GCF_022549695.1. Taxonomy (GTDB): domain Bacteria; phylum Bacteroidota; class Bacteroidia; order Cytophagales; family Cyclobacteriaceae; genus Belliella; species Belliella calami. Next base: position 44,649 of record NZ_JAKZGS010000002.1, read on the forward strand.
ATATTGGCTCCCTGTAATGGTGTGTAGATACTTCCAAATGCTACTGGACCAGCCGTTTCTCCATAGGCAATTCTTGGTTTCAACTGATTGATCACACTTGAATTGAAGAAATCGAAATTGGCAATGTTCACAGCCAAAGATGCTCTTGGAAACGAATATAATTTGCTATTGTCACCACTCAATGAAGATTTATCCCATCTTATACCGACTGTACCTATAATCTTGTCATCCCAATTTGCTTCTTGCTGCAGAAACACACCTGCTTCTTGGATTTCACTTACAAAATGTTCATTGATCTCTTGGACTGTAGCCTGTCTCAAATTCGTTTGACCAGGGACAAGTCCTCTTCCTCTATTGAAAAGGGAACTGTTTCTAAAATCCAGACGGACCATACCAGCCTGAGAGTTCATATTTACACTTCCTAAGTTCCAGTTGTACACCAAAGCCGCCTGAAAGTTTGAATTAAAACTTTCTTGTTTTCCCAATAAAAGATCTCCAGGATTGGCAGATGCTACCTGAGATTGTAAAAATTCAGGAAGATAAACCATCGTAGAATTTTGTAAAAAATCCAAACCACCGGCAATACTTGCCTTCAAGAAGCTATTGCTTGTTTTTAGCAAGTCGATGTCTAAGTTAAACGCTTGGACAAATCTATTTACTTCAGATGTGTTGATTGCATTATCTGTCAAAGCAACCGGATTTTCTGCAAAGTATGGGTTTGTTGGATAAACGCCATTTTCAGGTCTCAAATCAAAATAATTAGGCACATATGCAATGCTATAGCCGATACTTGCTCCAGAATTGTTTTGATTTCCTGTAAAACCACGATCTGTTTTTGAATTGATATAATTCGAAGAGACCGACATTTTGATTCTATCACTTATTTTATGGTCTATATTCGCACGGATTGAATAACGGTCAAAACCAGTGTTTTTTACTGTTCCGTCTTCTGAAGTGATGTTTCCGGAAATAAAGAATTTGGTCTTTTCTGTACCACCAGTGATGTTCATTCTTGTATTGCTGAGCAAAGCTGTGTTGTTGTAAAAATAGTCTTCATAATCTATTCTATCACCTTGCCTAAACCTTTCTAATTCTGTAGCTCTTCTTAGTCTATTTGCTTCACTGTCTCCAGACCAGAAGAAATTGATTTTCTCTTCACTCCACTCATCCACTCCTAATAACCTAAGTGGCTTGGCAAATCCTATATCTTGGGATAATGATACCCTTGTTTTGCCTTCAGATCCCCTCTTTGTAGTGATGATAATTACCCCTGCATTTGCCCTTGTTCCATAAATTGCAGCTGCTGAAGGCCCTTTCAGGACTTCAATAGTTTCTATATCTGCTGGATTAAGGTCAGCTAGTCTATTTGCTCCATCATCTTGATTGGCACCACCAGCACCTGAAACGGCTGCCCTACCAGTCCGTTGGAAGGAATTGTTGATATAGACTCCATCAAGAATTATCAGTGGTTGGGATGCACCCGACAAACTTGATATACCTCGCAGTTGAATAGAAAGACCACCTCCTGGTGCACCACCATTTGATCGGATAGTTGCTCCCGCTACTTTACCATAAAGTGCTCCGTCTGTAGTCTGTACAGTTGTAGTTCCCGTCAGGTCTTTTGCAGAAACAGAGGATACTGCATTGGCCAAATTGGAACGCTTCACCGATGACGCCAAACCTGTAATCACCACTTCCTCCAAATTGGTAGCGTCTTCTTTCAATGCAATTTGCAGGTTCGTGTAAGTAGGGCTTACTGTAATACTCTGACTTAAATAACCCAATGAAGAGATTACCAATACTGCTTCATTATTGCTGCTGATGTTTAACGTGAATTTGCCATCAAGGTCAGCAACAGATCCAGTTGTGGTATTCTTAACCAAAATGTTAGACCCGATTAAGGGTTCTCCTGTTCGACTGTCAATCACGGTACCCGTAACTGTGTATTGTGCAAATGTCCATCCCACAGAGAGGAAGAAAAGCACCAATACAGCCGAGAATTTGTAAGTTTTTCTCATATGTAAGTATTTAATGAAACTTTGATTTAAGTAAATATATTAAAAAAGATTATTCTAAAAAGGCAAAATTATATTTAATTACAATTCGAGTTTTTACAATAATTATATAACCTTAATGATCAAACTAAAAAATTATAATAATTTCAATCGTTCCATATATTTTTCAGGAATTATATTCAGTTTTGTTACTAAAAATACATTCAATCTTTCCAAAAGATCAAGTATCCACAATAGCGTCAAAATGTAAATTTTCACATTAAATCCTACGGATAACACTAATTGGTTATTAGTCGATTAGCTATCTGTGTACAAATTGATTTAAGACATAACATTTTGTTGGGCTAAGTGAATAAAATTGGAGTAAACAAAAAAAGAGAACCTAAGTTCTCCATTTTTTATTTCAATTTATCAAAACCTATAGCCTTGTCAACTTTTCAATCTTTTAAATACAAGTGCTGTCCTATTTGGTAGATAAATCTGAATCTTATTATCATCATCTGTCCAATAAGATATTGAAGTATCGATTCTTTTGAAACCTCCAAAGTCATTGTCATCTGAATTAAGGACGATAGAATATTCTCCAGCTTCTGGAACTGTTATTTCATAGCCAAAATATGAATGACTGATATTGAAACTAAAGACAAAAATCAAATCAGCACGTTCATATACCAAAATTTTCTTTTCTGGATCGAGAAACAATTGCTTTGCATGAGCTGATTTCAAGGTTTTGGTATCATCGATTAACTTGATCATTTGCTTATCCCATTGACTCAAAAATTTATATTTCAAATCTTTATTGTCTGCCAATGACCATTGACGTCTTGCATATTGGTAACTCCAGTTATTTCCTTCTCTTGGAAAATCAACCCATTCTGGATGGCCAAATTCATTTCCGATAAAATTCAGGTAACCTTCGCCACCAAGGCTTATTGTGATTAGTCTGATCAGTTTATGAAGTGCGATACCTCTATCGACGACCAAATTTGTTTGGCCAACGGCCATACTGAAGTACATCTCTTTGTCCATTAGCCAAAAAGCTATAGACTTATCTCCTACCAATGCTTGGTCATGGGATTCTGCATAGGCTATCGTTTTTTCCTTTTTCGGTCTATTGGTCAGCTCGTGCCACATCTCAAACATATCCCAGTGCTCATCTGGTTTGTGTTTCAAGGTTTTGATCCAAAAATCTGGAATTCCCATAGCCAATCTAAAGTCAAAACCTATTCCTCCTTCTTCTGGAGGGCGACTTAGGCCTGGCATTCCACTAACTTCTTCAGCTATAGAAATCTGATTTTCAGAATATTCATGAATCAAAGTATTAGCCAACTGCATATACAAGACTGCATCTTTATCCACTCCTTCGTCGAAGTATTTTTCGACTTTATCAAAATCAGTGTGTCCATGATGATGGTATAGAATAGAAGTGACTCCATCAAATCTAAATCCATCAAAATGAAATTCTTCCATCCAATAGAGTATGTTGGAAAGTAGAAATTGCTTTACCTCAAATTTTCCGTAATCAAACAATTTTGAATCCCAACCTTCATGGTATCCTTTTGGACCGGGATGAAAGTACTGATGATCAGAGCCATCAAATTCATTGAGGCCTTCATTTATATTTTTGACTGCGTGGGAATGGACAATATCCATGATAACAGCGATACCCATTTCATGGGCTTTATTGATGAGGTATTTCAATTCCTCCGGTGTTCCAAACCTAGAAGTTGGCGAGAAAAAGTTAGAAACGTGATAGCCAAAAGATCCGTAATAAGGATGCTCCATAATCGCCATCATCTGAATAGTATTGTACCCTCCATCTTTGATTCTTGGAAGGATGTTTTCAGCAAACTCAACATATGTTCCAACACCTTCCTTTTCCTGAGCCATACCAATGTGACATTCATATATTATTGGTTGTGCTTTGTTACTTTTAGCAGAAAAATTTTTGTCAGTCCACATGAAGTTTTCCTCTGGAAACCACAATTGACCTGCAAAATCATGGTTTTCAGAATCTTGCTCCACACGCCTAATGTAGGCAGGAATTCGATCATATGCACCGTTATCAGCCTCTACATGAACTTTTACTTTTCCTTCATGTCTTATTTTATCTTTGTATTCGTCAAAGGGCAAGAATATCTCCCAATCTCCCCTATAATTTCGCTTCATTGGATGACTGTATCTATTCCAATAATTGAAATCACCCATGAAAAATAAGTTGTGAGCCAATGGAGCCCATTCTCTATAAACCCATCCATTTCTAAGTTTTTCAAAATGAATTCCATAGTATTCATGGGCTTTGGAAAATTCCAATATGCTACCACTGAAAGAAACAATTTCTTTGATGGCAGAATGATACCTTTGATAACGCTTATAAATGTCCTGCGAATGTCCTTCTAGCCAAGATTCATCTTGTACTAAAGGAAGAATAATAGGGTCTTTCACAAAAATGTTGTTTTATTTAATTCTAAATTAGAAAAAATTGATTTTCTATCCACGAATTATTTTGTATTCCTTCAATAAAAAAATAATATGAGTATCCGCAATGTTGCACGTAGGGTAAGAAGTACCTTTATAAGTTGCGGATACTCGTCAGCAGACAACAGCTCACAGTCAACAGAACCACAAATCGTTCATCCAACAACCCATTGTTTGGCTACGTGCAAGAAAGCGGATAGTCATAAAAAATAATATAAGAGTATCCTCAATATTGTAAGATGGGTAAGAAGTAGCTTCGTAAGTTGCAGATACATGACAGCCAGCTAGGAATTAAGATAGATATACTTTGGAAGGAATGGCTTTCGATTAGATCAAGATCCAGCGTATAAAATAACATTTCAATAATGCTAAAATAATCCTTCAAAGTAATAATTCACCTAGTTTTGCATCAGTAAAACTTTCTTCATAAGGTCTAGAAAAACTAAAGCGGATCGAAAATTTCGATCCGCTTTGTTATTTTTTCCTATTCAATGACATCAAGCTAAACATCCAATTTGGAAGTGGCTTTTCTGCTTTTCTTTGTTTGAGGCTATAAAACCAACCCCATTTTTCCATAATTGGGATTTTGTGGGTTTCCACAAATTCTATTAAGGTTCCATCAGGGTCTTCACAGTAAGAAAAATGACCAGCAGCTTTTCCCATATCAAAGCTATTACTGCTATCAACAGTAAATGGAAATCCAGCTTGCTCACATTTTTTTTCCAATTGTTTCATTCCAGTGACATCAAAGCAAACATGGATAAAACCTAAATCCCCCCAATCCCTATCAGCGAAAATTTTCTTTGGTTCTTTATCTTTTAATTCGAAAAGCTCTATTTCCGTCTTACAAAGCAATCTGCTGAACGCGCCTACCCTATTTTCCAATCTATTGATCAATACGCGTCTGAATTTCTCTTTTCCACCAGGTAATTGAACTAAATCTTCAAAAGTATCTGTTTGATCAGATTTAATGGAAGTGTATCCCAATATTCCCTGATACAATTTTAGTGCTTTTTCAATATCTCGAACACCGATTGTAACACCAGCTACACCACCAGTATTATCTTGGTTCAACTTAAACCAAGAATTACTTTCTATCATTTCAAAGATATTACCATAGGGATCTTTGACATAAAAATGTGATCTACCACAAGGAGATTTTACAGGTTTTGATAAAATTTCTACTCCTTCTTTCACAAAGAAGTCATAAGTTTTTTGAATATCTTTAGTCCTTATTTTTACTGCAAAAATCCCCAAATCACCCAAACCCATTTCAAAACCCAAAGCAATTGGGGTCTTTTTGGTATATTGCCAAATTTCAAATCCTCCACCTCCTTGCATATTCAAAGCCAAAATAGCGTAACGTTCTTGGGCCTTTCCTGAAGTATATTTTGTCATCAAATTGGCAGTAGCTGCATCTTCAAAAACCGGTACATCCATCTTAAAAAATTTCCTGTACCATGCCCATGCCTCTTTTGCATCAGCTACACCAATTCCAACTTGCTGTATTCCTGTGATTATAGGTAAATTTCCGTTATTTTGACTCATATTCAAGCAATCGATTACTCAACGATATTTTAACATTTTTGTATATACTGATTTGAGGGTATCAGGTGGTTTTTTGAAATAATAAAGTGAGAAAACAGTTAGATTTGCCAACTGAACTTTCAACCATGAATTGGTATCATATTTTCTAGCTGAAACCACTATGCTTTTAGGCAAAACTCGAAAATTGTATCTTTTCTTTATTCTGCCTACAAATTCAAAATCTTCCATGATGGTATAATATTCATCAAAACCACTCAAAGATTCAAATACATTTTTTTCAATAAATAGCGTCTGATCGCCTCCTCCTGCCAATATACCATTAAATCTTGTAAACCAAGCATTCATTTTTAGCAAGATTTTTTGGGAATCAAACCTATACCTGTAGCAACCGGCATTTATTCCTTCCCTAACTGCTTGAATAATATCCTTTTCAAAATCAGTATGGATAATTGTATCTGCATGAACAAAATAAAAAATTCCACCAGTGGCTGACTTTGCTCCTAAGTTCATCTGAGCTGCCCTGCTTTTTCTTTGAGAAAGCAAAACCTTTGCCCCCAAGGATTTTGCAATCAAAATAGATTTGTCAGTACTACCAGCATCTACAACGATTACTTCTAGATCTCCTTTTGACTTTTTGAAAATTGAAGGGATTAGTTTTGCTAAATTTTCTTCCTCATTAAAAATAGGAATGATAATACTGATTTTCACCTGCTTCTAATTTACTTATCGATTGGCACAATTCGTTATGTTATCTAATAGCCTTTAGCTTAACTTATGTTTCAGAAAACTCTAACTATTCACTTTTCAGAAATATTATAATTCTCAAATAAAGAGTCGAATGGCAGGTCAATAAATCTATAATTTATTTCCTCTTGATGACATAGTTCTTGATCGGGCTTTCCATTATCGCTTTATCAAATTTTCCATTGACGTAATAGAACTTATTCCTATTGCCATTCACATTGACTTCATAATGATCCTTCTTTTTTACAATGGTAGAAGGTAAACCATAATTTTCCGCCATAAAAAGCTTATGATTTGTAGGTTCTTCAAAATACAACATCGCTGAACTATAATGAAGTGGATGATTGACGACTGTATCCTTTTCGTATTTATAACTGGTAGCTTCTATGACATATTTATCCTTAATCCATTGAATATCTGAAGCAAAATCACCTTTATTCGATTTGGTTTTTGCCTTCGCATCGATTAATTGTGTTCCTTTGAAATGGGAATTAATGGAATATTCAACATTTACCTTTCCAAAAAACCAAAATCCTACTTCACTGCTAATGTCGTAATAGGTTTCTTCTCCTTTTACGGTTTTTATGGCTTCCATTTCTCCAATGGAAAATCCTGCTACCGTAACATCAAATTTTATTTTTTCTTGAGCTATCACTAAACGTGAAGTTACAAATAGCAGGACGATCAGAATAAGTTTGGTTTTCTTCATAGGAATAAATAAGCAAGAGTTAGGCTTACAATTTCCTAATTTTTAGATCAACAACAACCCCCTCCATCATAAAAATTTGTGGATTCAGAAATATATATATCTGATCTACCTAGATTTTTGATAGCTTGAGCAGTTTTATCACACACAGAAAGCGGTTGGTTTTGCATCAAAACATGACCCTTTTTGTCATCAAAAAACTCTTCTGAACCATAATATATTGCTGCCTTGCCTGTAAATATACAAGGACCATCAGCAGGCATTGGATCTTTGATAGCACATACTTCTACACTTTCGAGGAAAATCATCTCTGCTGTATCATAATGTCCAGGGTCCAAAACTCTGTATGGTCTTTTGGCTCTGATCTCTACGGTTCCAAAACCTGCATTAGTGATCATTTCTAAATACTCCTTCAATGAAAGCGATCCACTTAGACACAATGCTCTCAATCTATCATCATTTCTCAATGATTCAGGCATAGGCTGCTCTGTCACAGGATCACTCAAGACTAATCTTCCGTGAGGTTTCAAAACTCGATACATTTCCTTCAACGCAAGTGCTAAATCTTCTTTGGTGAATATATTGAAAAGGCAATTTTGAGCAGCTACATCTATGCTTGAATCTTCAATAGGTAATGCTAAAGCTGATCCTTTTCTTATCGAAACAAAAGATTTGTCAAACCAATCATTTTCTTTTTCTGCTATTACCAGATTGTCTTTGCAGGCTTGAATCATTTCATCGACTACATCTACTCCTATGACACCATCTTTTTTTCTGGAAAAATAAGAGAATTGAAGAACCTCCATTCCACCTCCAACCCCTACGTACAAGATATTAGGATCATTGACTAAATCCCTGAAATGAACAGTGCTTCCGCATCCATAATTCATTTCCTGCATAATCTTTGGGATTTTCAACCCCGGAAATTGCCAAATTGGCGTAGTGGTACAACATAACCCTACATCAGGTTTGAGTGCTGCGTCTCTATAGACGTCAACAGTTGCATCTAAATAATTACTCATAAAGTTTGTGAAGTTAAATTTTTGAACCTTTCCCAATCAGTTTCATTATCGATGTCCGATAACTTTTCAAGAAGTGAGAAAGTTAGATTTTTTTGGTGCAATCTTTCTATTGAATCTTCCATTACTTTGGAATGACTCCAAGTCATGTTTTCAAATAAAACTGACGTAGCTTGATTCATTCCTAAAAGATAATATCCTCCATCCAGTGCCGGACCAAATACAACATTTGTACGACCTAGTTCAATGTATGCTTTTTGAATTAAATCTGAGGAAATCTCCGGACAATCTGTCCCAATGATCAATGCCTTGTCATATCCTTTGAGAAATACTTCGTCAAATGCATTTTTCATTTTTGAACCTAAGTCAAAACCGTTTTGGACACGTAAATGCACATCATCTGCAAATACCTCATCTAAACTAGACTCGAGGTAATCGCTGAAATAAATAAAAACATCAATACCTTCTAATTGATTGATCATTTTGTAGGTATGCTGAAGCAATTGGAGGTATACATCCAATGCTTGATGTTCGCCAATCGTTGCTGCCAACCTTGTTTTCACTTTACCCAAAACTGGATTTTTCTGAAAAACAATTAGAGCCAATTTATTTTCAGCCAACATTATGCAGTAGCTCCTCCACAGCTTGAACCAGCTCCTGCTGTACAACCGAAGCAGTGTTGTTTCAAAATGATTTCTCTCTCTACCAAGGCTTTTTGGTTCCATTCAGAAATATGTTGGCTTGAAGTTGCATCTACTTTCAACTCCAACATTTGATTGAAATCACAATCGTATAAAAATCCATCCCAACCAACTGAAATCGTATTTCTACACATTACATTTGCTGCTGCTACAGGGTTGTATGCTTCCAATAATTTCTCCATGTAGTTATCGAAATTTTCGGATCTAAGCAAATATTCCAAAAATCTACTGATTGGAAGGTTTGTGATGGTAAAAAGTGAATTGAATTCTATTTCATAACCATTTTTCAAACGTTTTTTAAATTCATTTTCCAAACCACTTTGCTCTGCAGGAAGAAAGGCCCCAGAGGGATTGTAAACCAAATTCAACTTCAATTCAGAATCTTCTTTCCCGTAACCTGCATCATTGAGCATTTTTAGTGCTTTGATAGATTTTTCAAATACCCCATCCCCTCTTTGGGAATCAGTCTTTGTCGCTGTAAAATATGGTAAGGAAGAAACAACTTCTAATCTGTGTTTCCTATAAAATTCAGGCAAATCATGATACTTAGGGTTAGCAAGAATAATCGTTAGATTACATCTCACTATAATTTCAATATCTTCACTGATTTTACGGATTTCTTCTATAAACCACCTGAATTCCGGATTCATCTCTGGAGCCCCCCCCGTTAAGTCTACAGTTTTTATAGTACTGTTTTTGATCACATTCAGACACTGATTCATTGTTTCTTTTGTCATGATTTCTTTACGATCAGGTTCAGCATCTACATGGCAATGTTTGCAAACTTGATTGCACATTTTGCCCATATTTATTTGCAAAATATCAATTTGGGTTGGTTTTAGTGGAAAAAGATCAGATTCAGATAGTTTGTCAGCAAACTTTACTCCATTTACAGGTGCATCTAAAACCTCTAATTCGTAGGCAATTTTTGAAAGTGGGTGTTGTTGTGCTTTGAGTGATTTCATTTGTTTAATTTATGGAGCTAAGATTACATAGAGATCTCTTTGACCTTATTCATCATTTGAGTGCTGTGTACTAGGGATGCACCGCCTCTAATGGCGGCGGCCACATGAACAGCTTCCATCATTTGTTCTTCATCGCATCCTTTTTCCATAGTATCTACTGTATATGCATCGATACAATATGGACATTGGATTGCATGTGCTACTGCCAAAGCAATCAGGGATTTTTCTCTAGCTGTCAAGGCTCCTTCTTTGAACACTTCTCCATAATACTCGAAAAATTTATCCGCCATTGGCTTTTGGAATTCTCCAATTTTTCCAAAATTCTTTAGATCGTCGGGATTGTAGTAAGTTTTCATTTTTTGTCTTTTATTGATTTACGTATTAATAGTTTTGGATAGATTTATGTTCAAACTTAATTTCGGAAATTAAAGAAAATTATTCGGAAAATTAGAACATTTCAAGATTCAATTGACAGTTTAGAAAATAGTATAAGAAATTTCCATTAATGTAATTTTGATTTTCTAATTAATTGATCAAATTGGGTTTTAATTCATAAATTTCTGACATTAATAAATTTTCAAAATCCATAATATTTGTATGCAGATTTACTCAATTATTACAGGATCTGGTAAATATATTCCTGATATCGTAGTTAAAAATGAGGAATTTTTCAATCATCAGTTTACTAATGAAAACGGCGAAGTATCCTCAAAGCCAGTTCCAGATATTGTAAGAAAATTTCAAGAAATAACGGATATTGAAGAAAGAAGATACCTCAGTCCGGAATACAATACTTCGGATATGGCATTTTTTGCTGCTGAAAAAGCGATAGAATCTGCTCAAATCGATCCCGAAACATTGGATTATATAATTGTAGCCCACAATTTTGGCGATATCCTTCATAATAATATCAAATCGGACATGGTTCCTACTTTGGCTTCAAGGGTAAAACACTTGCTGAAGATAGCTAATCCCAATTGTGTTGCATATGATTTACCTTTTGGGTGCCCAGGCTGGGTTCAAGGTGTCATTCAGGCAAATTATTATATCAAATCGGGTGATGCAAAAAACATATTAGTGATTGGCTCGGAAAACCTTTCTCGGATAGCAGATCCACATGATGTCGATAGTATGATCTATTCAGATGGTGCAGGAGCTGTAATCCTTCAAGCAAAAGAATCAAATTCTCCAGTTGGATTATTGTGTCATAAGACCAGAACAGACACATTGAATGAAGCACATTTCCTCAAAATGGATATTTCGTACAATCCTGATTTTGGAAATGACACTCTTTTCATGAAAATGAATGGTCGGAAATTGTATGAATATGCATTGAACACAGTTCCACAACTGATCAAAGAAACGATAGAAAAATCTGGTGTTCCATTGGTAAATATCAAAAAAGTGCTAATCCATCAAGCCAATGCAAAAATGGATGAAGCTATCTTACAGAGAACTTTCAAATTGTTTGAAGTAGAACTTGCTGATTCTTCCCAAATTATGCCAATGACAATTTCTAAGTTGGGAAATAATTCAGTAGCAACTGTTCCTATTCTTTACGACAAAATAATGAAAGGTGAATTGGAAGGTCATGAAATCTCGTCCGGTGACCATCTTGTTTTTGCTTCCGTTGGGGCGGGGATGAATGTTAATGCTTTTGTTTACTTGGTACCATAAGGTAAATTGCTGAATCAAAAATATTTAGAGGATCTAAATTGAAATGCTCCCAATCATATAAGTTACTGCATTTCCACTGATTTTAACTCTTTCTCCCACGATTTTACAGCTAAGTTTACCAGATCTTTTTGATTGTTGAACAGCAGTCAACTTGTCTTTATTTAGCTTTTCAGCCCATAATGGAGTTAGACTCGTATGCGCTGAACCTGTAACAGGGTCTTCATCCACTCCTACTCTTGGGCCAAACCAGCGAGAGACAAAGTCAACAGCTTCTCCTGGTGCGGTAATGATAAATCCTCTTGTATCTACTTTTGCCAATTCAAACAAATCAACTTCCATTTCTAAGATTTGCTCTTCTTTCTCATATACAAAAATATAATCACTTCCACCTTTCCACATTTCAATTGGTGCAATACTAAAACCAGCTGCAATTTCCTTAGAAATCTCTATTTGTCGAATTGTGTCTTTTGGAAAATCCAAAGTCAAAAGCCCATCATTTTCTCTTTCAACTTCCAAAACTCCTGATCTAGGTGAATAGAAACTTATCAAATTATCTTCAAAACCTTCGTGGCTAAAAATCACATGTGCAGCTGCAAGTGTGGCATGTCCACAGAGATCTACTTCTACTGCGGGAGTAAACCAGCGGATTAAGTATTTATCAATTTCCTTAATGATATAAGCAGTCTCGGAAAGATTGTTCTCAGCAGCAATCTTTTGCATCAAATCATCAGGTAGCCATCTCTCCAAAGGAATTATAGCAGCAGGATTTCCTCCAAAAACATGATTTGCGAAAGCATCAACTTGGTAAATTTTTATTTCCATAAAATTCTAGATTTTCAATTACTTATTCTATTAACATAGCGTCAAGATCCATATTTTGATGAAGTACCCTAATCACTTCGATCAAATTTTCTCTCGGAACAACCTTATAGAAAATAAAATGTGATTTTACACGAGTTCGTAAATAGCCTTCCCTTATATAGCCGAAATCTTTTCCAGATTTTGGATTTTCAGAAATAAATTCTATTTCGTCTAATAGCAAATTATAATATCGATTGGCTTGTTCGAAAGGCCAGTTCTCAAAAGTATAAATCCAGATTTCTTCTAGGTCTTTTGTAGCTTCTTTACTGATTTGATACTTCATTATTCACTTTTCATGTGTTTTTTATGAATAGTTTCTAAAAATTCTTTTCTGTCAAAGTTCTTATTAAAACCAGATTTTTCACCTTTTTCCAATTCTTTTACCAATAGCTCTTTTTTAGTTTCATTTTGCTCAAATGCTCTTAGTGCAGCTCTTACGACTTCACTTGCAGATGAGTATTTCCCTGTTTGAACTTGTTGTTTTATAAAACTATCAAAATAGTCTCCTAATAGTATGGATGTATTTTTTGCCATAGGATTTTATTAATTCCCTAAACATACCAATTATTGGTATATCTCACAAATTTGTCACTCTCTTGTCAAGTATTAAGCAAGCTTTTTCATTTTCTCTCCTATTGCTTGTGCGATTGCAGAACCAACCATCAGCTGCAAAGCATGGTAAATCATCAATGGCAATAATATCACCCCAAAAATAATGGGATCTGGAAACATCACTCTCCCCATAACTGCTCCTTGAACCAATGACTTTTTACTTCCACAGAAAAGTACTGTAATCCTATCAGCATCACTAAATTTCAGCAATTTGGAAATCAAATGCATCAAAAGCATCATCCCCAGGAAGAAAAGTAACATCAAGAATCCAAGATAAATCAATTCACTCGCTGTCTTTCCTTCAAACATTCTTTCTTCAAACGATTCTGCAAATGCTGAGAAAACAATCAATAAAATAATGAACTGATCAAAATTCTTCAAGGCCTTTGAATACTTCACAACATACACATTCAAATACTTATGGAGTAGAAGCCCAATTACCAATGGCACAAGAACCTGAACTCCCAATTTGATAAAGGTATCAAGCAATTCAAAATCAACTGCTGATTCGGGCAACATCACTTCCATCCAAACTGGAGTAATGAATATTCCTACAATACTCGAAATACTTGCATTGAAGATTGCAGCAGGCAAGTTTCCTCCAGCCAAAGAGACCATCACTACGGATGAAGAAACTGTGGAAGGCAATGCTGCTAAATAAAACGTACCTAACCACAAATAGGAGTTTTCATCTCCCCAAATTGCATATAAAATCAATATCACCAATGGAAATATCAAAAAGGTAGTACTCTGAACTACCAAATGTAGTTTCCAGTTCGAAAGGTCTGATATTAGCTTTTTTGGATTTAGTTTGACTCCATAAAAAAAGAAAATCAATGTAATACCAATTCCTGTGATCATATCCAAAGGAATAGGACTCGCATCGGTGCCCCATTCTGGGAAAGCTTTGGCTAGGAAAATTACCCCAATTAGTAAAAAAAAGAAAGTATTGAGACCAACCTTTTTCAAGGTGCTAAATATTTTTGACATCTTGGACGTTTGAATTTAGAGTCTTTTGAAATTATCGCAAATGATGGCTGTGGCAATTGCCACATTTAGGGATTCTGCTAATCCAAATCTAGGAATAGTGATTTTATGGTTTACAAGTGAACCAATTTTTTCTGAAATCCCATTCGATTCATTTCCCATCAAAATCACTGCAGCAGCTGGTAATTTAGCTTTATAAATATTTTCACCTTCCAAAAAAGCCCCATATACAGGAAGTTTTGATTTTTCTAAGAATTGGTAAAGATCTGTGTATAATACATTAACTCTAGAGAAACTCCCCATACTTGAATTCAATACTTTTGGGTTGTAACAATCAGCAGATTCCTCTGAGCAAATAACATATTTGATTCCATACCAATCGGCAATACGAATGATAGTTCCAAGATTACCTGGATCTCTGACATCATCAAGCGCCAAAACTAAACTTAGATCCAGCTCAATTGGCATCGTGTTTTGTTTGATTTTCGCTACTGCCAAAGCACTATCATTTGTCTGAAAAGAGCCTGCAGACTCCAACACCTTTTGTGTAACCAAGTAGGCTTCTCCTCTAAAAGCAGAAACTGCCTGGCGATTTTCCTCTGCAAATTTTTCGGTATATAATAAATGGGTGACTTGGAAATCTGAGTCCAATAATTCCGTTACATTTTTGCTACCTTCCACAAAAAATGCATTTTCTTGTTTACGGAATTTTTTCTGTTGCAAGGATTTAATAAACTTAAGCGTATTTTTGCTCAACATTCGGTGATGATAAAATAGTGAATAAGGCCAAATATATAAACTTTCTGTTTCTACTTCTTTTGATTTCCTCATGTTCTTTGACCAAAGGTTTGAAAGAAAATGAATACGTTCTCTATCAAGTAAATATAGAAGGGGTAAAAAAAAGTGACAAAAATGCACTCTCAAGTCTTGTAAGACAAAACCCAAATACAAGGATCCCGATTTTCAATACTTCACTTGGGGTAGCAATTTACAGGTTTGGTGAATGGACTTTTGATAGTACAAAGCACATTAACAGACGTGAAAAATTACTTCAAGAAAGACAAGCTCTAGTAGATAGACAACAAGTAGAGGAAGATCTTTCGAGGAGAGAAGTAAAAAGGTATACAAAAATCAATAGTCAATTAACTTCTTTGGAGAAAAAGCTCGAATTCGGGAATTTCTTTATGAGAACAGGAAATCCTCTGGTGATCTATGACAGCATTGAATCAGCCGATTCCCAAAGACAAATGAATTTTTATCTGGCCAACAATGGATTTTTTGAAGGCTATGTAGAATATGAAGTTGAGAAAAAAGGGAAAAAGGCTGAAGTAACATATCAAATTTCAGAGCAAGAGCCATATATCATTGACTCTATCTATTCCAGATCAGATGACGAAAATATTTATATTTTGCTTGACAAGAATATTAAAAAATCGGAAATAAAAGCAAAATCACGCTATGAACAATCTCAAATTTCTAGAGAAAGGCAAAGGGTTGAAGATTTCTTAAAGTCAAATGGTTATTATACATTTTCCAAGTCTTATATCGAATACAATGTCTATAAAGACACTTTGGAAAAAACTGTAATAGTAGAACAAGTCATTAGAAAGCCAGAATATGATGATTTCCACAGAGTGTACACCCTTGATTCCATCTACTTTTCAATAGATTCTCCATCTGATTTGGTTTTTAACGAAGAAAATAAGGTGACTTACAATGATATCAATTTTACGCTATACAGAGATCGGTATTCCGAAAAAGTCATTTCTTCAAGGATATTCTTGGAAAAAGGGTCTCTATACAACAAGACTGATGTACTCGAAACCCAACGACAGCTAGCCAATTTGGATCTTTTTAGATTTGTGAATATTTCATTTGATACCTTGGGAAACGTTCTCAGGCCGAGGATTTTCACACAACCTAACCAAAAATATCTGATTACAAACCAACTTGGTGCAAGCATAACAGAACAAGTACCTGGTCCATTTTTCAGCCATTCATTAAGAAACAGAAATTTGTTCAGGGGAGCTGAGATTTTCGAGTTCAATTTCCGAGCAGGTTTGGAAGGTGTAGTTTCTGCTACTGGCGAAGGTGGTGTGTTCAGATCGCGGGAACTCAATACATCAGCATCTGTTATTTTCCCAAAATTCCTGGTACCTTTCAACCGTTATTCTTTGGAGAAGTTTGGTCGATACAATCCTAGGACACGAACATTGGTTGGTTACAATTATGTAGATCGTCCAGAATATACCAGGGAAAGTGTAAATGGTATTTTGGCTTACAACTGGAATACAAGAAACCTCAGACAGCAATTTTCTTTCAGCTTACTAGATGCGAATTTTATTAGGTCTAGTTTAAGTAATGATTTTAGACAAATACTTGAAGACTTTCAAAATCAAGGGAATAATCTTATCAATTCTTTTTTACCATCTTACGTCAGCAGTATTTCTGGGCAGGTTATCGTGAACTTTAACCAATACGGAGCTTTCCAAAAAAACAGGGCTTCTTTATGGCGAATATTTGTTGAAAGTGGAGGAACAACATTGAATTTTGTGAATAGGGATTTTGTAGAAAACAGAAGCTTAGCCTATTTTCAATTTCTGAAATTCCAGTCTGATTTCAGAAGATATATTCCGATATCTGCAAAGCAAACAATAGCATACCGATTAAATTTAGGATTGGCTAAGCCTTACGGAATTAGCAATGGTATTTTACCTTATGAAAAATACTTTTTTGCTGGAGGAAGTACAGGGATCAGAGCATGGCAGCCTAGAAGATTGGGACCTGGATCATATACTCCTCCAACCAACGACGATGGGTCTTTTGATTATAGATTTGAGCAGCCTGGAGATATTCTTTTTGAAGGGATGTTTGAGTGGAGAAGCAAAATTTATGGATATTTTGACGGGGCATTTTTTGTTGATTTTGGCAATAGCTGGACTTTCCAAGACGATCCTACCCGACCTGGAGCAGATTTTAAATTCGATAGATTTTACAAAGAATTGGCTGTCGGCACAGGTCTTGGGTTGAGGATGGACTTTGACTTTCTTGTATTGCGATTGGATATGGGTGTCAAAGCTGTAGATCCAGCTCGCCCAGATGGTGAGAGATTCATCTTGGGAAATTTCTTCAATAGATTTCTTGGCGAGCGGGGTCAGACAGTGTTTAACATAGGGATTGGATATCCTTTCTAGTGATTGTCTGCTTTACCGACATGCACTAGCGCATCTCCCGCATTCACTACCGGATTGTTGTTCAATCCTACTACAAATCCATTTGAAGTACACCTGACAGGCACTTTGGTTTTTCCATAAGGGTCCGAAATTTTTGCCAAAATCTGCCCTTTTTTGACTGCATCACCCAATTTTACTGTAGATGTGAAAATCCCTGAAATCTTTGCCCTCATCCAGGAGCTTTCCGATATCATGATAGTGTCTTTTGACTGTACATCGGCTTCCATCATCCCAAGGTATACCAATAGCCTTTTTGTTCCAGCCACAGCCTCTTCTACAGCATAATCATCTAAGCGCATAGATTCGCCTCCCTCGTATACCATGATGTGTTTACGCTTTTTGTATGCTTCCTTTCTAAAAGATTTATCAATGTGGGGAGAATTCAAGATAAAATGTGTTCCAAATGCTTTTGCTAATTCAAGTACTTTCTTGTCCCTATAATCGACCCTTACTTGTGGAAAATTAGAGAGCATACGTCCACCCGTATGGAAATCAATTCCATAATCGATAATTGGTATAATATCATTGGTCAAAATAAAAGCAATTTGGGAAGCCAATGATCCTTTTTTACTTCCTGGGAAACTTCTGTTGAGATCTCTTCCATCGGGAAAAGTTCTTGAGTTACTCAAAAAACCATAAACATTTACCAATGGAATAAAAATAATCGTTCCTTTAGTCGGTGCTATCAAATCCTCCTCTAGCATTCTTTTTACGGCCACTATGCCATTTATCTCATCTCCATGAACACCTCCTGAAATCAACACTACCGGTCCATCCTCTTTGGCCCTTTTGATGAAAATAGGTAAATCAATCAAAGTATGTGTGGGTAGTCTAGCGATCGCTATTTCAATGTTCAAAGTCTGTCCTGGTCGTATCCTTACTCCATTAATTACCATTTCTTTCATAAAAACTATCTATTTAGAATCGTGAATTATAATTTTGAATTTCCTATTTACTCAAAATCTTGCTTACTTCGCAAGTAGAATTTCAAAACATGAAGATACAAGAAAACATTTCTTTAAAACCATATAATACCTTTGGCATTGACAAAAAAGCCAAATTTTTTACTCAAATATCTTCTGAAAATGAAGTTATTGAAGCTTTGAAATATGCTAGCAGCCAAAATACACCTTTGATCATCTTAGGTGGTGGAAGTAATATTCTATTGACAGATGACCTAAATGCATTGGTTATAAAAATAGAAATAAAGGGGATGAGATTGATTAAAGAGTCTGAAGAAGAGGTATTTGTAGAGGTGGGTGCAGGAGAGAATTGGCACGAATTTGTTTTGCATTGTATCGAAAAAAATTGGTCTGGTGTAGAAAATTTATCATTGATTCCCGGAACTGTTGGTGCATCACCAATGCAAAATATTGGAGCGTATGGAGTAGAAATCAAAGAGGTTTTTGATGGCTTATATGCTGTAAACAGAGAAACACTTGATCGTGAATATTTTGGCTGGGATGATTGTAAATTTGGCTATAGGGAAAGTGTTTTCAAAAATACACTAAAGGGAAAATATGTCATCACCAAAGTTGTATTCAAATTAAAAAAGCAACATACATTTCACACTGAATATGGTGCGATTTTGCAAACTTTGGAAGAGATGAATATCAAAGACCTGAGTATTCAGGCAGTTTCGAATGCAGTCATTAAAATTAGACAAAGCAAACTTCCAGATCCTAAAGTGATCGGAAATGCAGGTAGTTTTTTCAAAAATCCTACTATTTCAATTCCACATTTTGAACGACTGAAAAGAGAAAACCCTACTATTCCGGGTTTTCCAAATGAAGAAGGAATCAAAGTTCCTGCTGCTTGGCTGATCGAGCAAGCAGGATGGAAAGGCTATACACAGGAAAATATTGGTGTTCATAAACTCCAACCTCTTGTTCTTGTAAACTATGGTGGAGGTGATGGAAAAGAAATAGCTAACCTTAGCAAAAAAATTCAAGAATCTATCAAGGAAAAATTCAATGTGGACCTACATGCAGAAGTGAATTTCCTTTAGATCAAAGGATCTTCTACGCTGAATTCATTTTGGTATTTCTCCACTTCAACTCCAAATTTCCTCAAAAATTCCACTCCTTCATCAAAAGGTAATCCTTTGTATTCTGCATAAGAATACATATAAATTACCCTCTCGATCCCCATTGAGAAAATAATCCTTGCACACGCCAAACATGGTGCTAAAGTCACATATAATGTTGATCCTTCGACAGATGTGTTGTTTTTGACAGCATACAAAATGGCATTTTGTTCTGCATGAAGCGCTAAAGTGCAACTTCCCTTGCTGTCTCTTGCACAGCCTTCTACAGGAAATTCCTCATCACAATTGTGAGTCCCTGAAGGGGGTCCATTGTAACCTATAGAAATGATCCTGGTGTCTTTTGCCAACACAGCACCAACATGCTTTTTGATACAATGGGATCTTTTGGCAAGATTCACTGCCAATTCCATGAAAATATCATCAAAGTTCGGTCTTATCATATTTCTTTGTTCCAATATTGCTGCGGCTGATTTGGCGCTTCTTTCAGAGGACAAAGAAAATAAAACAAAACCGCATTGCTGTATCGATTGTAAAGATATTTTTATAAAATTAATGCTTAAGCATTTTTCTTCTTCTTTTCATTGGAAGGTAATATTCGTACTTTTGCTTGAAATCAAAATCAAAAATGGAAAAAGAAAATCTTACAGACGACCAAATGATTGTGAGAGATTATTTAGCCAGGCAAAGAACTACGCTTGCCAATGATAGAACCCTCCTTTCATACATCAGGACATCTTTGTATTTTTTGGTAAGCGGTACTGCATTGATGGAAGTGAAGGTTTTGAGCCATGTCAGTGACCTTGGCTATTTAGCTTTTGCTTTGAGCGTGATGCTTGTTGTAATTGGTTTTATCAATTATTTCAAAGTCAAAAGTAGACTGAAAAAAGGAAATTACATTAAAATGTAAGTAGGTTTCCCACTTATCTGAAATCAATTTTAAGTTACTCTTTAAACCTATTCACATTGGAATTTGTACAGGAAGAAGGCTATGCCTTAATTGCTTTTGCAGTAATTATATTTGGATTGTTGGCAGTTGACCTTTATGTTTTCAACAGGGAAGCTCATAAAGTAAGTACCAAAGAAGCACTCAATTGGTCCATTGTTTGGATTGGGTTAGGTTTATTATTTGGAGGATATATATATTGGGAATTTGGCCTTGAAAAATCCTCACAATATTACTCTGCTTTTCTGATAGAAAAAGCATTGAGTGTTGACAACCTTTTTGTTTTTATCTTGGTATTTAAGTTTTTCAAAGTACCGGAAAAATATCAACACAAAGTCCTTTTTTATGGAATACTAGGTGCAATAATCTTAAGAGGAATCTTCATTTTTTTTGGAGTTACTTTGATAGAAATGACTTTCATACCAGCATTTCAAATATTTGATATTGAGTTAAATATAAATGTAATAATGACTGCATTTGGTATATTTCTAGTCTATGCTGGCTTCAAGTCTTGGAAGCAAGATGAAGAGGATGAAGAATCCAAGGATTTTTCAAAATCATTAGGTACTAAATTAATTCATAAACTCTTCAGGGTAGATCCACAATATCACGGTACAAAATTCTTTGTGAGCATAAATGGAAAGCGTTTTGCCACCCAATTACTGGTAGTAGTCGCGGTGATTGAGTTTACAGATCTGCTGTTCGCTGTTGACTCCATACCTGCTATTTTTGCGATTTCCAATGATCCAATAATACTATATACTTCAAATATTTTTGCAATTTTAGGTTTAAGAGCACTCTACTTTTTATTGGCAAATAGTTTTGAGATATTTCATTATTTACAACATGGGTTAGCTTTTATCCTGACTTTTATTGGTCTGAAAATGCTCCTTTCTGCCGCTTACCACGTGCCTTCTTATATCTCGCTTTCTATTGTTTTTGGCATCTTACTGATTAGCATTTTGGCATCATTGAAAAGGTACAGGGAACAAAAAGGATAGCATCATTTTTTGGTAGGCTTATTGTTTAAATAATCTGCAAACAAACTAAAAAATCATATGAAAGCATTAGGAATAATTTTGATTGTAGCTGGTATAGCCATGTTCGTATTTTCGGGATTTAGCTTCAACACAGAAGAAAATATCATCGATGCTGGCCCTATTCAGGTAAATAAAGAGAAAGAGAACAATGTAAGCTGGCCCAATTATGCAGGTGGAATAAGTGTAGCTGCAGGCATTATTGTTTTGCTAGCTGGCCGAAAAAAGTAAAACTTTAAGCTCAATTGTTAATGTTTTTGGTTAATTTAGTTGAGATTATAGTTGAAATTAATCTTATAATGGGGACATTTGTCCCCATCTTTAACCTAACCTAAATATTAAATTTTGAAATTAGCAGCTGTAGATATTGGTTCAAATGCCATAAGACTACAAATCACCAACGTCACCCACTATGAAGGCAAAGTCACCTTCAAAAAATTAGAATATCTACGCTTCCCATTACGATTGGGAATGGATGTATTTCATGTTCAAAAGATAAGTGACAAGAATAGACGTAAGTTTGTAAAACTGATGAAAGCTTTCAAGCTTTTGATAGATCTTTATGAAGTAGACGACTATATGGTCTGTGCCACTTCGGCGATGCGAGAATCTTCTAACGGAAAAGAGATCGTGGAAGAAGTAAAACAGGATATAGGGTTGAAAATACAGGTTATCGATGGCAATAGAGAAGCTGAATTGATCAATCTTGCTCTATGGTCATACATTGATGAAAAATCCTATCTGCATATAGATGTAGGTGGGGGAAGTACAGAATTGAATATTTATATCAATAAAGTAAAAGTAGCTTCAAAATCCTTCAAAATCGGCTCTGTAAGAGCTTTGGATGATAACATCCCCACAGCTGTTTGGAATAGTATGAATAAATTTATTCATGAAAACATTTCAAAAAAAGACAGAATTACCTGTATTGGAACAGGAGGAAACATCAATAAAATTTTCGAAATTTCTAAGCCAAGCAAAAACAAAAGATACCTTGATGCTGACAAAATAAAAGAGATTCAAGAATATTTAGCCTCATTTTCATACGAAGATCGGGTCAATAAACTTAACCTTAACCCAGATAGAGCTGATGTTATCATTCCTGCAAGTAAAATATATCTTGCAGCTATGACCGCTGCAGCCTCCAAAAAAATGATTGTCCCGGATGTGGGTCTTAAAGATGGGTTAATGAATGTGCTCTATGAAAGAAATAAGATCAAAAAACCTCAATGATTTTTAGAGAAAAATCAACTTTTGGGATTTTTTCTCTTATCAAATTAAATCACAGTCAAAAACCCTTATACAATACTTGCTGATTGAGAGCAAGTTGCGAGTATTGGAAGTAAAATTTCAAGTTCTATTGACTACACCTCAGGAAATGCGTATCAGCTTTTGGTCGCTCCTCTGCAAGTAAGTTCTTGAGAGTGTACGCATCAAACAAGGCGTCTTTTTACCCGACTCACAACATTGCAGATACTCAAACTTACGAAACAAGAAAAGGCAAAGAACCTACAAAAATGTATATTCTTTGCCTTTTTTGATTCTTCAAAATTTCAAATGATTCTATCGCTTTTTTCAAAAAAACTGTTGGAAAATCATCCTAAAATACCATCGGAATTTGATCACTAATCAAAACTCATGTTAATTTGACATTCATCACTGCATCAACATTCAGGTTGAAAAATTCTTTGTGTATGTTGAACTCGTCTTCATTATCTTTAGGAATTTTTGGCGCATAAGACCCATCTTCTTGCATTCTATATGAATTGACATTATCTCTAAGATTGAATGAAATTATATTCATCAATTGCTTTTCTAGTAATGGAGAGTCTACTTTAAATAATGATTCAAGTCTTTTATCAAAACTCCTAACCATCATATCTGCACTTCCGGCATAAGTTCTTGTTTTTCCATTGTTATGAAAATGGTAGATTCTAGAATGCTCAAGGAAATCCCCTACTATAGATAACACTTCAATATTTTCACTCAAACCTTTCCTACCTGGACGCAAGCAACAAATCCCTCTTATGATCAATTTTACAGGTACACCTGATTGGGAGGCTCTATAAAGTGCATAGATAATCTCTGAATCTTCCAGTGAATTCACTTTGATGAAAATGCCAGAAGGTAGTCCATTTCTTGCATTTTCTGACTCTTGTTCAATAAAATCTATCAACTGATTACGCATGTCTCTAGGAGCTGTGATTAAGCTTTCATAAGATTCTGGTATCGAATGTCCAGTAATGACATTGAAGAACTCTGAAACATCATTTGCCAATATTTCATTTGTTGTCAGTAATCCTATATCAGTGTAAAGTCTTGCTGTGTCCTCATTGTAATTACCAGTCCCCAAATGTACATATCGAGTAATTTTATTCTCATCTTTCTTGACAATTAGCATTAGCTTGGTATGCGTTTTCAAATTTGAAATCCCATAAATAACGAAACAACCTGCTTTCTGAAGCTTTTTGGCCTCTCTGATGTTATTTTCTTCATCAAATCTCGCTTTCACTTCAAATAGAACAGATACGTGTTTCCCATTTTCAGCTGCTCTCAACAAAGCCTTAGTGATCCTCGAATCACTTGCCAGTCTATAAATTGTCATCTTGATAGCCATAACATTGCTATCTTCAGCTGCCTTTTCTACAAGGTCTAAAATTGGATCAATATTATTGTACGGATGGTGAAGCAAGATATCCCTATTCTTCAAAACTTGGAATATATCTTCTGTTCCTTCTTCAGGATATGAAAGTGGGTGCACAGGTGAAGGCATTTGCGGAAGCCTATCTTTAAACCTCTTATTTCCAATCACTTGCCAAAGACCAGTAAAATCAAGCATGCTTCTCTTTTCTACTTTAAAGATACTGTCATCTTGAATATTCCAGCGTTCTTTAAGCAAATTTATCATCCATTTGCTATAGCCTTCTTCAATTTCTATTCGCACTACCCTACCAGTCTTTCTCTCGTTGAGCTTACGCTTGACTTCTTCAAGAAAGTTAGCGTCCATGTCCTCACTTTCCTCAAGTGTAAAATCACCATTTCTGGTAATTCTAAATAGATTTACCGATTCAATATTTACATTTCGAAACAAAGAGATTAAGTTTTCTCTAATCACTTCCTCGATTGGAATATAAATGACAACATCTTCTCGCTCCACCTCGAAAAACCTTGGGATATTTGCAGGAATCTGTACAAATGACAGTTTTCTGTTTTCTTTTTTCTCTCCTGGCGCAAGTGTCACTACTCCAAAAACCAATAGTTTGTTCATCAGAATTGGAAAAGTTCGATATCCGTCATACACCATGGGCGTAAGCATTGGATAAATAGCCTTTGTGAAATAAGAACGGATATACTCTTGCTCGTCTGCTGTCAAGTTTTTTACATTACTCAGGATAAATCCTGAATCAGACATGTTTGGTAAGAGATTCTTTTGAAAATGCTCTTGCTGCTTTTTGTGAAATTCCTGGCATTCGAGCATCAGTTTCATTTTGAAAGGCTCTTCTCTCAGACCAGAATAATCAACTCGCTCTTTGTCATAATCAAGGTAATTGTATAATGACCCAACCCTGATCATAAAAAACTCATCCAAATTAGAGGCGGTTATTGCCAAAAATTTTAATTTCTCAAAAATTGATCTGTTTTCTTTTTTTGACTGATCAAAAACTCTTTCGTTGAATTTCAACCAACTCAGATCTCTACTTACCAAGTCACTGGAGTTGATAACTCCATCAAATTTATCTTTAGCTGCTATATTCATTTTTTATAAACGTATTGACCAAATCTAATTATTTTTTTTATGTTCCTTTCAAGTGTTCTCAAACTATCTTAAATTATAATGAAAAAATAACATTAGATTCTTTTCAGATATTTGTGAAACAAAAAAAGGGAGCTTTTGGCCCCCTTCTGATTTTTTCAAGAAAAGATTAAGTATCGATTTTTGCGTATTTCGCATTTTTCTCGATAAAATCTCTCCTAGGAGGAACCTCATCACCCATCAACATACTGAACAAATGATCCGCTTCAGCTGCTGATTCGATTGTGACCTGTTTGAGAGTTCTTGTATTTGGATCCATGGTAGTAGTCCAAAGTTGCTCTGGGTTCATTTCACCAAGACCTTTGTATCGTTGCAAATTGATACTATCTTCTTTGCCAGTATCGCCTACCATTTCCCTTGTGATTATTTTTCTATCATCTTCATTGTAAGCATATCGCTCATCCTTACCTTTTTTCAACAAGTAAAGTGGTGGTTGAGCAATGTACACATAGCCATTTTCGATAAGAGATCTTAGATATCTAAAGAACAATGTCAAAATCAAAGTCCTGATGTGGGAACCATCGATATCAGCATCGGTCATGATGATGATTTTATGATATCTCAAGTTTGTCAAATCAAGTTCTCTGTCTCCGTTGATCGTTCCAAATTTCACTCCAAGAGCAGTAAGGATATTTTTTATTTCGTCATTATCATAAATCTTGTGCTCGTGAGCTTTTTCGACGTTCAGAATTTTCCCTTTCAATGGCAAAATTGCTTGAAAATCCCTGTCCCTACCTTGCTTAGCTGATCCACCAGCTGAGTCACCTTCGACAAGATACAATTCACAAACAGTAGGATCTGAATTTGCACAATCTGCCAACTTACCAGGAAGTCCACCGCCACCAAGCACATTCTTTCGTTGGACCATTTCCCTTGCTTTCCTTGCAGCATGACGCGCTTGGGCAGCTAAGACTACTTTACCAACTATAATTTTGGCTTCTTTTGGATGCTCTTCTAACCATGTCTGAAGAACTTCCGAAACAGAACTATCTACAGCACCGACTACATCAGAGTTACCAAGTTTGGTTTTTGTCTGACCTTCAAACTGAGGCTCTGCTACTTTGACTGAAATGACTGCAGTCAAACCTTCTCTAAAATCATCCCCAGAAACTTCAAGCTTCAGCTTATCAAGCATTCCAGACTTATCTGCATAACTTTTCAAAGTCCTTGTCAAAGCTCTTCTAAAACCAGAAACGTGAGATCCACCTTCATAAGTATTGATGGTATTCACATAAGAAACTACATTTTCTGAATAGGATGAGTTATAACTCATGGCAACCTGTACAGGTACACCATTTTTTTCAGATTCAATATAGATAGGATGCTCGATTATCTTTTCTTTGGTTTCATCCAAATACTGAACGAATTCAACCAATCCACCTTCTGAGAAAAACTCTTGGGATTTAGGATTTCCATCATCCTCAATCTCACGCATATCTTTTAAGAAAATCCTAATACCGGCATTCAAAAAGGACATTTCCCTTAATCTATTCGCTATTGTTTCGTACTTGTATTCAGTAATGGCAAAAATACTTGTATCAGGCTTGAAATGAATGATTGTACCTCTTTTGTCAGTTGTACCCACTTCCCTTACGTCATACTGTGGAATTCCAATAGAATATTCTTGTTCAAAAACTTTCCCATTTCTATGGACAGTGGCTTTCATCATTGTAGATAAGGCATTCACACAAGAAACACCAACACCATGCAAACCACCTGAAACTTTGTAAGTATCCTTGTCAAACTTACCACCTGCATGAAGCACAGTCATTACTACTTCGAGTGCTGATTTTTTCTCTTTTGGGTGATAATCTGTAGGGATTCCTCTACCGTTGTCTTCTACTGTTACAGAATTGTCTTCGTTTACAGTTACATGGATCGTATCGCAGTGTCCTGCAAGTGCCTCATCTATTGAATTATCTACTACTTCCCAAATCAAATGATGTAGTCCTTTAACTCCTACATCACCAATATACATCGCAGGCCTTTTTCTTACTGCTTCAAGTCCTTCTAAAACCTGAATATTACCTGCTGAATAATCCTTATTGTTGTCTTCTTTATTTTCGCTCATAATTAATTTTAAGCTCTTTCACTTAGTATGAGAAAGAGATTTTTTTACCTCTCTAACAAACCGTAATAATACACAAAAAATCTGAGATTACATACCTTCTACAAGGGTGTATTTCTACTTTTAGAACTACAAGCAAAGTTCAAAAAACTTAATCTAGATTGACTTCACAGGCATTTTTCACCTGATACATTGTCAAATTTAACAGTAATATGAAGTACCATTTAATTTCATCTTGACAAAGGGAATTGACTGTTCATACACTTTTGTTTAATCTTTCTAGTATTGGGTTAAACAAATATTCCCTTAATTATCTTTTGATTTCAAAAATCACCCAAAATTATATTTCCCATCTCCAATCACATCTAAATTAAATTAACAATGAACACAATTATTTCAGCAGAATTAATCGGTTTGGATCGAATCGTCAATAGTGATCCAGTAGCAATTACCTTCTTCATTGGGTATATGGCTATGCTTGCGTCATCAGTTTTCTTCTTCGTAGAAAGAAGTTCTGTCAATGATAAGTGGAAAACATCCCTTTTGGTCTCAGGTCTTATCACGGGTATAGCCGCGGTACACTATTATTACATGAGGGATTTCTATTTACAGACTGGTAGTTCGCCAACAGCATTTAGGTATGTGGACTGGACACTTACAGTTCCCTTGATGTGTGTTGAATTTTATCTTTTGACCAAGCCATTTGGTGCTAAAGGATCTACACTTACCAAGTTGATCCTAGCTTCATTATTGATGTTGGTAGCTGGTTACATTGGTGAAACATCTGGGATTGATAGCAATATCTTCTGGGGTGTCTTGTCTACTTTAGGATACTTATATATCGTGTATGAAGTATTTGCTGGTGATGTTGCGAAATTGGCAAAATCTTCTGACAGTCCTGCTTTGGCAAAAGCGATGTTCCTATTGAAAATTTTCGTAACACTAGGATGGTCAATTTATCCTATTGGCTACATGGTTCTTCCAGGAAATTTGCTTTCAGGTGCTTTTGAAGTAAGTAGCATTGATTTATTCTACAACCTTGCAGATGCGATCAATAAAATTGGTTTTGGACTTGTAATTTACTCAGTGGCTATCGCTGAATCAAACAAGAAAAAAGCTATTGCATAAGTTAAATACCAGTCACCTCACATTACTATGGGGTGACTTTTTATTGTTAAAACCCAAGGTAATGACCTACGATATCATCGTGTCCGGACTTGGTTGTGCAGGTTTTAGTTTTATATACTACTTGCTGAACAGTCCATTGAAAGATAAAAAAATATTATGTATAGATTCTTCCAAAAAGGATCACAACGATAGAACATGGTGCTATTGGTCTGAAGATAAACTCGACATTCATCCTAATCAAAGTGATTTGGTCTCTTGGAAATTATTGAAATTAGTAGGGAATAAACAATCAAATATATCATTAGATAGATTCACTTATTTTCACATTAAGTCTTCT
This sequence comes from Belliella calami, assembly GCF_022549695.1. Lineage (GTDB taxonomy): Bacteria > Bacteroidota > Bacteroidia > Cytophagales > Cyclobacteriaceae > Belliella > Belliella calami. The sequence continues at coordinate 73,569 of NZ_JAKZGS010000002.1, forward strand.
GATTTTTATCAAGAAATGAAGACAAAAATTGCATCTAATCCGAACATCATTTTTGTTAATGAAGTCATACAAAGTGTTGAAAAATCAAATTCGGGCACATATGTTTTTACATTAAAAAACAAATTATTATTTGAGGGAAAAACCGTAATAAATTCCATATCACAAATTTCAAATCCTTTCTCAGAAAGCATAATGAAGCAAGAATTTGTTGGTTGGAAAATAAAAACAAAATCTGAATTTTTTGATCCAAAGCAGATGGTGTTGATGGATTTTGAAAAGAATACACAAAATAATCCTTTCAGCTTCTATTATATATTGCCATATTCTCAAAATGAAGCACTGGTAGAATATACAACATACACAAAGACCAAAGTGAGTAAACCCGAGATGAAGAATAAATTAAAAAAATATATAGAAAGGAAGTTTACGAGCGATTATGATATAACTTTTCAAGAAAGTGGTTCTATTCCAATGTCAACAAAGGAATTTACCAGTTCAAATGATCCGAATTGGATAAATGTAGGAACTATTGGAGGTTGCACAAAGCCATCAACAGGTTATACATTCCACACTATTCAAAAACATTCTAAGATGATTGTTGATGGATTATCTTTTGGAAAAAATAAGACCAAACTCAGTTGGAATAGAGCAAATAGATTTAGATTCTATGACAATATTCTCTTAAATATCGCTGCCAAATGGCCTGATAAATTACCTGCAATCTTTCAAGAAATGTTTTCTAAAAACTCAGGAGATCAAGTTTTAAAGTTTTTAAACGAAGAGACAAGATTCTTGGAAGAGTTGAATATTTTGCGCAAGCTTTCCTTTGGGATATTTATCAAATCACTTTGGAACTATGAAAAACATTGATATTATCGGGAAGACAATAGCAATAATTATTGCCATTTCGTACTATTTCTTTTTTGAGAATATAGAAGCTTTTCAGTTGGTGATTTTTTCGGGTGTAATTTTAATTATCGGCATACCTCATGGTGCAATAGACCATCTACTGCCTCAAGACAAAGATGCTACTAGCTCCTTAATGGTCTTTTTGGTAAAGTACTTTAGTATAATGTTAATCTACTTGTACACTTGGTATTTTTTTCCAAAGTTATCTCTGCTTGTATTTTTAACAATTTCAGCCTATCATTTTGGCCAAACCCATTTTGTCAATCATTCTGTGACTAAATTCCGGTCTCTATGTTATTTTTTTTTAGGTTCAAATTTTCTCGGTATCATCCTTTTAAGTGATTTTCAAGCTACTGAAGAGATTCTTTCTTCCATTGCTGAGGTAAGCTTTATCGAACCTTTTAGGTATCTAGTGATGCTAAGTTTATTTATTGTTAGTTTTTCATTGACTTTTATTCAAAAAATCGAGAATAAAAGTATTTTGTTAACTGAAATTACTTTGCTTAGTGTGTTTTTATATTTTACACCTCTTCTATTGAGTTTTGGTTTGTATTTTGGTTTTTGGCATTCATTGCCAAGTTTGTTGATTGAGTTTGAGGAAGTATCTAGAGATTATTCAAAAGAGAAATTGAAAAAATTCATCCTACATTTGATGCCTTTTAGTATAATAAGCATACTCGGAATTATATTTATTTTATTCCTTTCAAATACTTACCTACAAAAAGATCAGATGATATTGTTGTTTTTTATATTGGTTTCTTTAATCTCAGCACCACATATTTTTGTGATGAATAAGTTTATTGAAAGTAGAAAAATTCAAAATTGACCTGTACTCAATAATACTAAATTGCAAGCAATTACAGGCTCGATATCATTTTCCCTTGCCAAATCAAAAAACTCTTTATTTTCGGTTCCCGGATTGAATATTATTCTTTTTGGTTTCAGGGATAAAATGTAATTGTACCATTCAGGCTGATGTATAGGACCGATATAAAGTGTGATTGTATGCACATCCTCAATGGAAGGTTTGCTGCTAATATCCAAGATTTCTTCTCCAAAAACAGTTCCTTTTTTGATGCCAATCGGCACGAAAGGAACATTATATTTAGAAAGCATTTCTGCAGCTATAAATGCGTATCTTGAAGGATTTGTTGTTGCTCCTACTATTACAGTTTTTTTCATTTTTTTCTATCTACTTCCGAAAACTCTATCTCTTTCAAAAGTTTCCATATGACGATGTTTTTTACTTTCGTAAATGTCATCAATTGTAATTAAAATCCCTGTTTCTTCCACTGCTCCAAATTCATCATTTAGCGCTGTCCCAAAAGTTTTCATAGTCGGCGACAAATTCATGTATGTATTGATTAATGGCGGAATATTCTCTTTTGCTGCCCTAATTCTTGAGTTTAGAAGCTTATATCCATCTTTATAATTCAGCCCTTTGAATGCATCCATCACTTCCCCCATATCAGTTTCATACGTGAGTTTAAGGCTTGGCTGTGGACTTACCAAATGATCATTGTCAGGGAAATAATGGTTCATGAAGTATAGCAAAAGATCTCTCGCTCCTCGATTGTAATGTGGATACATCGTCACTTTTCCGAAAAGGTACTTGACATCAGGGTGCAGCATAACAACAGCTCCCAAGCCATCCCAAAGATTATCCAATGAGAAAAGACCTTTTCTATTGTCTATGCTTGGTTGATATTTTGGTTGAACAAAAGATCTACCTAGCTCAATTGTATTGGGAATATAGTCATCAATAAAGGTCTGTGAAAACTCGAAAAGGTGCGCGGTAGAAAGATTAATTAGCCCTTGATGATCAAAATTTGCGTTTTTACAATAAATAAGCCTATATCCAGCAACAATCTCCTCTTCTTCTGGATTCCAAGTAATCAATTGTTGATAGCAGTTTTCACATGTATCGTTTTCATCAATATCCAATGGTTGCCCTGTGCCTCCTCCTGCTCCTCTGAAGGTAAGTTCCCTCAATCTACCGATTTCCCGAATTACATTTGGCGCAACGTGGTAATCAATCAAATAAATATGATTGTTTCCATTGTTTGTATATCGTAAAAAACGATCTGGTATCAATTCACTTTTTATGAGTTCTTTATCAACCGCTGGTATTATTGCTTGCATATAAATACTTTTTTAGGCCATTTGGTAAACTAAATTCTTTACCTCCTCTGCCCACTCCTTTTCACTTTTCGATCTATCAAAATATCCGTAAGATATTGGTTTTCCTACATGAATCACTACACTTTTTCCTCTTTGTGAGAACATTTCGTCTGCAAGATATAACATTTCAACATTAGACTGTATGCCGAGTATTTTTCTATATTTGGCTAAGTTATAAAAGAATTTTGAATTCTTTCCTTCTATGTATACTGGTACAACATCTTTTTTATAACGCTTTGATTTGCTTATAAAGCTTTTTTTCCATTCGAGATCTTTGATTCCCTTTTCTTGCTTTCTAGATACTAAGCCAGCAGGAAAAACCAATATAGCATTTTCACTGGCATAAGTATCTTCTATCAACTTGGTAACTTCTCGGCTATTAGATCCATGCTTATTGACAGGTATAAACATAGGTTCAAAATTTTTGATATTGGTTAAAATATCATTGACTAAAAATCGAATATCTGTCCTATATTTTCCAAGAGCATACATAAAAGCAATCCCATCCATTCCTCCCAACGGATGATTGGAAGCAAAAATCACCGATCTGTCTAAAGGTATATTTTCTGCTCCTGTCAGAGTGACTTCCACTCCAAATTCCTCTATCAATCCATTTACAAAATCCATCCCTTGCAAATGGCCATGTTTAGACATGATCTGATTGATATCATCTTCATGTACAATCCTTTTGATATAGCTTAGCGCAAAATTAGGCAGCCATTTGTGAAGGTTTGCGTTTTTATCCTTTAGAACTTTTTCTACATCAATAAAAGGTTCCTTATTTTTCACTTTTTAGAATTGAATTTTACCTGTGGTTTCTTCTTTTAGTTTCTCTTAAGAATTTGATATTCAAAACGCTCGATTTTTATATCAGATAGAAGTTTCTATTTTTCATTAAATATCAAATTTTCAAAAGCCTAAAAATACAAAATTTTACATAAAGATTATGTTTTATTTAACTTTACGAAATTTCGTTTTAATAAAAATAAAACAACATTCTTGGCTTTCATGAGTTTAACTCACAAAAGATATAAACATGAACTTAGCAATCACAGGAGCAACCTCAGGTATTGGAGAGCAAGCATTGAAAGCCCTATTGAAAAATTTTGATCAAATTTTTATCCTTGCAAGAAATGAATCTAAAGGAAATGCTTTAATCAAAAGCTTTTCAGAAATTGATCAGAAAAAGTGCATCTTCATAAAACTCAACCTTGCAGATATGGATTCTGTGGTAAAAGCTGCAAACTTCATCATATCAAAAACTGACCAATTGGATGTGTTGATCAATAATGCAGGTGGAATTTTCAAAGAAAAAGAAATAACAAAGGATGGCTTCGAAATGAGTATTTCTGCAAATCACTTAGGTCATTTCCTTTTGACAAATAAATTGATGCCACTACTTCTAAGAAGCAAAATAGCAAAAGTGATCAATGTGAGTTCTGAAGCACACAGAATGGCCAAAGTTGATTTTAGTGACCTGAATTACCAAAAAAATAGCTTTAGCTCCTTTGGATCTTATGCCAATGTAAAACTTTTCAACATTCTTTTTTCAAAATCATTGGTAGAGAAATTTGGCTCCCGAGGATTGAAATCCTATGCGCTGCATCCAGGCGTGGTGAAAACAAATTTTGCAAAAGAATCAGCCGGTGTTTTTTCTTTCCTGTGGAAGCTGGCAAGTCCCTTTATGATTACTGCTGAGCAAGGAGCTCTTACAACGATCTATTTGGCCAAAACAGATATTGAAGCAAAACATAATGGTGCTTATTTCAAAAAATCCAAACCTACAACACCATCCAAATCTGCCAATTCCAAAAACATGCGTGAGAAACTTTGGTTGAAAAGTGAAGAATTACTTAAAGAATGGCTGTAATTTGAATCCCTTAATTTTCTCTACATTCTTTGCAATCCAAAATTTTAGCAAATTACTCGCCTTTAGATGATAGAAAAAACTATTGAAAATTAATGACCATTACAGATTCATTGCATTTTTATTTGAATTTCACAGCCATTAAAGTTATATGTTTACTTTTGCATTATGAAGGAAACAATTTTGTCTTTGACTCCTCAAAACTGGGAGGATTATGAACTGATAGATACGGGCGGATTTGAAAAACTAGAACGCTTTGGTGAGTTTATTTTAAGCAGACCTGAACCTCAAGCGATTTGGGATAAAAGTCTGGAAGAAAATGAATGGAAATCTATGGCACATGCTATTTTTTCCAAAGAGAAAAACAATCCAGAAAAAGGTCATTGGAACGAACTGAAAAAAATCCCGCATAACTGGCAGATAAGCTACAAGAACCAAGACAACCTAAAACTAAGGTTAAATTTGGCGATGACTTCATTTAAACATATCGGTTTGTTTCCAGAGCAGGCTGTAAACTGGGATTACATTACCGACACAGTCAAGAAACTTCCAATCAAACAACCAAAAATTTTAAATCTTTTTGCCTATACAGGAGCTGCTTCGGTGGCGGCTAGAGGTACTGGAGCCGAAGTCACACACCTTGATTCTGTCAAGCAAGTGGTCACTTGGTCCAAGCACAATATGGAATCTTCAGGCTTGGAAGGAATCCGATGGATCGTAGATGATGCCATGAAATTCATCAAAAGAGAAGTAAGAAGGGGCAATAAATATCACGGGATCATACTTGACCCTCCAGCTTACGGAAGGGGTCCTGATGGTGAAAAATGGATTTTGGAAGAACAAATCAATGAAATGCTGAAACTTTGTGCAGAGCTTTTGGAACCGGAACATCACTTTCTCATTCTAAACATGTATTCTCTCAGCTTTAGCTCGATCATCGCTGCAAACTTGGTGAATTGCAATTTTAAAGAAGTCAACAATGCCGAACATGGTGAATTGTATCTAGTAGATAGATTTGAGAAAAAGCTTCCTTTGGGAATATTCTTTAGATTCAGAAAGCTTTAAATATTATATGAGTATCAGCATTGTTGCAGGTAGGGTAACAAGTAGCTTTGTAAGTTGCGGATACTCATCAGCAGACAACAGTTCACAGTCAACAGAACCAAAAATCGTTCACCTGATTATATGTTGTTTGGCTACTTGCAGGTAAGTGGATAGTTATTTTAAATATTCTTAGTATCAAGTAAAATACCCTATGAACAATAGACAATTATTTCTTTCCCATTTAGCCCAGACCACAGACTTCCCATTATTGATTGAAATTGAGAAAGCTGAAGGGATATACATGTACGGTCCAAATGGCGAAAGATATGTTGATTTGATTTCGGGGATTGGTGTCAGCAATGTTGGTCATAGGCATCCAAAAGTTTTGACCGCGATTCAAGAGCAATTGGATAAATACCTTCACTTGATGGTTTATGGCGAATATGTCCAAAGTCCACAAGCATCGTTAGCCAAAGCCCTATGTGGTACCTTGCCACCTCATCTTGATAATGTGTACTTAGTAAACAGCGGCAGTGAGGCAGTAGAAGGTGCTCTGAAACTCGCGAAACGCTTCACAAACAAAAGAGAAATCATTTCATGTGTTGATGCTTACCACGGATCTTCCCAAGGAGCACTATCGGTTGGAGGAAATGAAATTTTTAAAAGGTCATACAGGCCCCTCCTACCTGGAATTAAAAATATTGTGTATGGATCTTTTCATCAACTTGCTGAAATCACAGAAAACACTGCGGCAGTAATCATTGAAACGATTCAGGGAGAAGCTGGGATCAAAGTAGCTTGTATGGAATATTTCAAAGCATTGAGAAAGCGTTGCGATGAAACGGGAACTTTGTTGATTTTGGATGAGATCCAAGCTGGTTTTGGAAGAACAGGGAAATTTTGGGCTTTTGAGCATTTTGGAATTGTTCCTGACATTTTGGTATGTGCAAAAGGAATGGGTGGTGGGATGCCAATAGGTGCATTCATTGCAAATAAAGAAGTGATGGGGGTTTTCAAAAACAATCCTTTGCTAGGCCATATTACTACTTTTGGTGGTCACCCTGTCAGTGCGGCAGCATCATTGGCAACAATCAAAATAATTCAAGAAGAAAGATTGATTGAAGATGTAGAAATTAAAGCTAATTTATTCAAAAAGCTCCTAGTACATCCAAAAATCAAAGGCATTAGAAACAAAGGTTTGATGATGGCTGTGGAGTTTGAATCTTTTGAGGTATTGAAACCAATTATTGACAGAGCAATTGAATTAGGTGTAATTACCGATTGGTTTTTGTTCTGTGATGATGCCATGCGGATAGCTCCACCGCTTATCATTACAGAGCAACAAATCAAAGAATCCTGTGCGACTATTCTAAAAGCAATAGAAGAAGCCTAGAATTACATTTATTTCAAATGCAAAAATGAATTATGAGTATCCGCAATGTTACACGTTGGATAAAAAGTAACTTTTGTAAGTTGCAGATACTCGTCAGCAGACAACAATTCACAGTCAACAGAACCAAGAATCATTCATCCGACAATCTATTGTTTGGCTACGTGCAAGAAAGGGGATAGTTATAAAATGAATTGATGAAATCGTGCCTGAGGCAGACAGGCATGAAACGTACACTTCTTACCGGTATGATTATCAATACCTTGACTTTCTTGCCTGTATATAAGAATCCCAGATGACTATTTAAAGACAAATCTTAAAAATATGAAAAAACTTCTCATTGCAGTGCTCTTTGTTTTTCTTTTCATCTTTTTTGGTACTATCGTAGGTTATCAAATCATCAAGCGACAAATGGCTCCAGAATATGATGGAGACAAAGAACTTCTTGACTTACAAGCCAATTCAGAGGTCTATTTCGATGATTTTGGCATTCCTCATATCTATGCTGAAAATGAAAGTGATGCTTACCTGACACTTGGATATATCCATGCACAAGATCGGCTTTTTCAGATGGAAATGATGCGAAGAGTTGGTTCGGGTACTTTGGCAGAGCTTCTTGGTGAGGATTTGGTGGATGTCGATAAATTTTTCAGAACCTTAGGCATTCCTAAACATGCCGAATGGAGCACAGAAGTTTGGAATCAAGAACATAACTCAAGTTCGAAATCAGCAACAGAAGCATATATAAAAGGTGTCAACCAATTTATTGAAAATGGGAAATTGCCTTTGGAATATTCATTATTGGGAGAAAAACCACGACCATTTACCATCAATGATGTACATAGTATAGTCGGATACATGTCATTTACATTTGCTATGGCGATGAAAACGGATCCGCTTGTCACCAAAATTTCTCGACAGCTTGGTCCTCAATATTTGGATGTATTGTCAGTTCATACATTGCCTGAACACCATGTTATCCCAAACAATTACCCTTATAGAAATCCCGAAACCAATGATATCAATTTTGATGAAACTTTGATTTCACTCCTTGATAAAATACCTGTTCCGCTTTTGGAAGGAAGCAACTCTTGGGTAATTGGTCCTACAAAAACAGCCTCAGGAGAAGTTCTATTTCTGAATGATACACACATAGGTTTTGCCCAACCTTCGGTTTGGTATGAAGCACATATCGAGTACCCAGATTTCAGTTTTTATGGAAATCATTTGGCAGGAGTTCCTTTTGGACTGGTGGGTCATACTAGAGAACATAGCATAGGTTTGACAATGTTTGAGAATGATGATCAGGATTTTTTCGAAGAAAAACTGAATCCTCAAAATCCTAATCAAGTACTTTATAAAGATTCATTTAATGATCTGAAAATCAAAAATGAAAAAATTTTAATTAAAGACAAAGAAGCGATTGATTTTGAAATAAAAGAATCAATTCATGGTCCTATCATGAATGATGTGATTCCGGAAATTGGTCGACTTACTGATAATCCTGTAGCATCTTGGTGGGTATATATCCAAGAACCAACTAAAGCTTTGGAAGCTATTTACAAAATGAATCATGCCAAAAGTATCCAAGAAGTAGAGGAAGCTGTAAGACTGATACATGCCCCTGGACTCAATGTGATGTATGGTGATAAAGCAGGAAATATAGCTTGGTGGGCAGCTGCCAAATTACCTATAAGACCCGAACAAGTCAATAGCAAATTGTTCCTTGATGGAAAGACCGATTTAGATGAACCAACCGGATGGATGCCTTTTGAGGAAAATCCTATGAGTGTTAATCCTACTTCGGGATTTGTAGCTTCGGCAAACAATCAGCCTGATACTTTATCCAATGGCACTTTCTTTCCTGGATACTATTACCCTGGAGACAGATGGAACAGAATCGCAAAAACTGTCAGCTCAAGGAATGACTGGACACAAGAGAATATCAAAAGCCTACAATTGGAAACAGTCAATGAAACACATCCTATAATCGCCAAAAGTATGATTGAAGCAATTAATGAATCAGCTTTCGGAGATTTTGAAAAAGTTAAACAGGCTTTGGTAAACTGGGACGGGAATCACGATTTGGAGAGTATTTCTCCTACAGTGTATTACAAATGGCTGTATCATACACTTCATGGAATGATGGCAGATGAATTAGGAGAAGCCGATTTTGAAAATTTTCTTAAGACCTTCCTTTATATCAGAAGTGTCCAAAATCTGGTTCAAACAGAGAATTCACCTTGGTGGGATAATACTTCTACCGAAAAAATTGAGCAAAGAAAAGAAATCATTCTGAATGCATTAGAAAAAACGCTTAAAGAGCTAGAAAGTCAGTTTGGAAAAAATATCAGTAATTGGCAATGGAAAAATGCAGTCAAATTAGAACATCCACATCCTCTGGGAGCAAAAAAACCATTGGATAGAATTTTCAATGTAAAAGCACCAGCTGTTTCAGCCAATGAAGAATCTATAAACAAATTGGCCTTTGACCTTAATGGAGAAGGTATTTATTATGTGAAATCAGGCCCTGCTATGCGGATAATTATAGATTTTGCAAATGTAGAAGCATCAGAATCAGTTTTACCTACTGGCCAAAGTGGGAACGTATTCAGTCCACACTACAGTGATCAAGCAGAGTTGTTTGCCACAGGGCAATATCGACCGCAGCTGATGAATGAATCACAAATTAAAAACAGTCCAAGTGGAATTCTTAGATTTAGCCCAAAAAGAAAATAAGGGAAACTTAAATCAGCTTCAATTGTTAATCACTAGAAGATTCCATTAAATCGATAAAATGAAAAAATACTATCCTATAGAAAAGTCCGAATCAGAATGGAAAGAAAAGCTTGATCCTGAAAGCTATAGAGTTTTGAGAGAAAAAGGAACTGAGCGTCCAAATACTGGCAAATACTATCTCAACAAAGAAACGGGAATATATCAATGCAGAGGTTGTGGAAATGAAATCTTTCATTCTTCGGCAAAGTATGACAGTGGTTGTGGCTGGCCTGCATTTACAGAACCAGTATCACCTGATGCTATAGATGTAAAAATGGACTATTCACACATGATGATTAGAGAAGAAATTCTTTGTGCCAAATGCGGTGGACACTTAGGTCATCGATTTCCCGATGGTCCAAAAGATCGTGGTGGAATTAGATATTGCATCAACTCGGTATCTATGGATTTCGAAAAGAAATAATAAATAGAACAAAAAGTTTTTTTTAATTAAAATAAGTATCTCATTACAAAACAAATAGAGCCATTCATCTCAATTGTTTTATAATAAAAAATTAAAGGAGAAAACTGAAAAAATAAACTTATTTTCAGCTTTCTCCTTTTCTACTTTACCACTCAAAAAGATATAGTGAGAAGTAATCTCGCACTAATCTTTGAGAGTTTTTTTAAACTTAATAAGAACACTTTCCTAAAAAATCGATCTCTGATAAATCTAAGTCTTCATCTCTCTGATTTGTATTGGCTGTGCAGAAAGCAAAAAGGACTAAAATCAAAATTGGAACGAAGTACTTAAATTTCCCCATATTTTATTCAATTGAATATTTTAATACTTCCGCTACTCGCTTTTCCGTGAACTGTAATATCACTTGAATTGTCTATTTCCAATCTTTTAGAACCACTTTGATCTCCCACTTTTACAGATCCACTATTCGCTACCAGTTCAAAGTTGAATTTGGAAAGATCTGAAGGGGTTTGGATTTTGATACTTCCAGAGCTTGATTTCAAGTTGGTCTCCTCTCCTAGTCCTGAGTTGGTAGCATTGATACTTCCAGAACTAACTGTCAAATCACCCAATCTACTAATTTGATCAAAACGCATGGAGCCAGAGTTTACTTTACCACTCACTGTTCCATCCACATCTTCAATCCTCAAACTCCCCGAAGATGCATTTGCATTGACATTTCCTTGGACTTCTTTCATTGTAATGCTACCTGAATTTACTTGAGCTTCAACATCTCCTACCAATCCATCCGCTTTGATACTGCCAGAAGAAGCTTTTAGATTCATCTTTTCTACATTCAAAGCCAGAGCTTTGATAGATCCTGAGTTCACCTGAAGATCAATACGCTCACTTTTTACATATTTCACATCTATGGAACCAGAGTTGTTGGTGAATTTCAATTTCACATCTTCTGGTCCTGTCAAGCTTATAAAACCGCCATTTGTTGTCCCAAAATTGAAGAAATTGACCGAATTTTGGTCACCTGTCACTTCGATGATTAACTTAGAACCAGATTTTCTAAAACTTAAATCAATATCACTGCTCTCTGATACTTCCAGATAAGAGTTTAGATTGACAACCGTTTCATTTTCACTACCTTCATAAGATACCTCGAGGTATTTGCCAGTAACCTCTATTTCCTTTATATCAGAAAATGTCTCATCATACTCGCGGGTAACTAGAGGACCTACCTCTTCACAGGAAGAAAAAAGTACTGCCAATCCAAAGACTAGCAGTATCAATTGGGATTTATTAAACATTGTCATTGTTGATTATTGGTGCTTGAAAATTACCATTGGACATCATCGATAAAGTTTCATGTGCTACCCGAATATTGTATTCGTAAGCCAAACTTTTATAATTGATCAAATCCACTATAGTACCAATCCAGCATAAACCAATTGTCAACAAATAGAGAATTCCCAAGCCAATTTGTCCAAGAATAAATCTGTGCAATCCTGCAAATCCAAAGAAACCAAGTAAACAAAGAATCAAAACCATTTGATTGTCTTTTCTTCTTGCTCTGTAAACCTGAGCAAAAAGATTTGCTTGGTCTTCATCCATATTCTTCAATAATCCCTGAATATACCCCAATTCCATTCCTTCCAATTCAGGAAGGTGTCTTAATACATTAGCCATAGTGTTTTGTTGTTTTGTTGTTTCTAATTAATTCAAATATTCGGTAAATAATCACTGCGAAAGCAAACATGGCCAATGGATGCATGGACCATGATTCCTGAAAATCCCCTCTTGACAAAAGACTCATTGCTCTACCCAATCCACAGCCTGGGCACCAAGATATTCCTAGGTTGTCCAAAGGACAAAGACTGAAATGATGAGCGTCGTATGGGTCTATCCTAAGAATGCCAATTAATGCGGCAATCCAAAAGATCAATTCAAGCGGCAGCTTCCTTGCAGATATTATAAACTTTTTCATTTGACAGGAAAAGTACGAAAAGAATGCCAACTGTAAAAAATGCATTTTTAAGCCAAATTCAAGGCTGTAAACAGATTTTTTTGATAAAATCGGACAAAAAGTGTACGGTTATGAACGTTTCATAACTGGAATATGAAGTTGAACTTCTTTTCCAAAGTCAATTTTTGATTTCGCTATGAAGAGTGACCTTATCTTATTGTAAGATGGGTTTTTACCAGATTGCCTGTAAAAACTTAAGTCTAACATTAATCCATACAAAGCTTTTGGAAGTTGAAATTCTTCATTGATACCTAAAGCTGACGAAGCTTCCTTTCCTATAAAGTATGCAATTATCGTTTCAATATAGCTCGTTAGGTTCTTGTCAGGAATACTGTCCTTATAATATTTAATCAATGAACCAATAAGAACCTTACCAGCCTCGGACTCCTTGAGTTGTCGTTTTCTGATGATTTTTTCAAGTTCAAATGATTCCTTAGAAGTATCAGGCCAATAGCCAATATTTATCCCCATATAATAGCCGATTATTTTCCAATAATGCAGAACAGCCTCCAATGTAACTTTACCTGGAAATCTCCCCATTTTTTCCATTCCCCTCATTACCATCAGGCTAAATGCACTATTGGTTCCTATCATATCTTCCTGATTGATTGGGATTCCCCATTCATTGTTCCAGTCTGTGGCATATTTTTTTACAAAATACCTACTGTAAGCATGAATCAATCTCACTTTGGCAAAAGTAATCAAAGCCTGACCATCTGAAAGAAAAGTGCCAGGTCGATAGGCATCAAGTAAGAAAAGTGCCGTTTCGGAAAGCCTCAACCCTACTTCATCAGTGATTCTTTTGGACCTGATCAGAACTTGTGCCCCATCCCCAAATGCATAACAAAATGGCAATGAATAGAAACCCAACATTGCCAAATACATATTTCCCTCTTTATTGAAAAAATCTTGGGAAATTTTCACTTTTTCATTTTCAATAAAATCTGGAGCTTCTGAATAAAACTCAATAAATCTTATTAATTCTTTCGGGAAATCCATGATATCATTATTATTGGGAAATACTGACCAAGAATTAATCAAAATTGCCCATTCTGGTGCGTCAATAAGGACAGGAATCAGAGCATCTGCCAAAGGATCACCCTGACTTCTTAGCGGCTCCATGTATTGATTTTGATATAATTTTAATTTATCCACTTACTTCTAACCTGCATTTTGTAATTTAGTTTTCTAATTCCACGAGTACTTATGCTAAAGAAAATTTGCCCTCTCCTATTATTATTTCTAATTGTATGTTTTAATTCCTTTTCACAAAATTCAACCGATATCATATCCATAGATGTGAAAAAATCAGGTGGTAAGATCCAATTGGTCAAAGGGAGTGAAAGAAAAATAACTGATAGAAAAGGTTACGATAATCAACCTAGTTTTATCAATGACAAACAGCTTGCTTTTTCTTCGGCTGACGATAAGGGAAATTTTGATATCATTATCTATAATTTTGAAAACAGCAAATTCACCAATCTTACCAAAACCCCAAACCAAAACGAGTATTCACCTAGAATCACAGATTGTGGATTGTATGTATCTGCTATCACAGTTGAAGAAGATGGGAAGCAGAGACTATGGCTTTATCCTATAAATTTCGGAGAACCAGAATTGTTATACGATGATATTCTTCCTGTAGGCTATTACGATTGGTATGACAACAAGGCTGCAATGTTTGTCCTTGGGAGTCCAAACACCTTGGTCTATCCATACAGCAAAGAGGAAATTGTTACAATTAACAGCAATATTGGACGAACTATTCGGCTGAGACCAAAATCAAGTGAAATGAGCTATGTAGAAAAAAATATTAGCCTTGACCAAAAGTCAAGTAATTCTTTTCAAATAAATGGATTCGATTTAGAAAAAAGGGAAAGCCTATCTTTTGGCAATACATTAGACGAAAATGAAGACTTTATATGGATAGACAAAAACTATCTACTCACTTCTAAGGGAAATGAATTGTTTGTAAGAAAGTTCAATGATCCTAATTGGAGAAAAATAGGAAACGTTGAAATTGGTGGTTACGGAAAAATAACTAGGTTGGACTATTCCAAAAAACTCGGAAAAATTGTGGTAGTTTTGGACCGGTTAGATCAATAATTTGGGCTTCAAACCTACACCCTTGGTCTGTGTCTCACAGACCAATCACTGTCTTCCCCTTGGTCTGTGTCTCACAGACCAATCACTGATTCCCCTTCGGTTTTTGTCTCACAGACCAATCACTGACTATTAGAATACATCCTCAAATAGCAAGCATTCCATAACGAATGTTAAATTGGATTTCCCTGATAGTTTGGATCAAATTTTGAAGTACTCTTGTAAAATCCCCAATAAAGTCCCTAAACTTGTAAAATAAAATTTAAACAGAACCTGTTCTCAAAATATTTGCCATGAATTATAAACTGATAGTATTTACCCTTTGCACATTTGCATTCATAGGAAAAAGCCAAGGACAAATTGTTGATAAAAAGAACTTGATAGAGAAAAATGCGCAATTGGAAAAAATAGAGACAGGTTTTGCCTTTACCGAAGGTCCAGCTGTGAGTCGTTTGGGTGATGTTTATTTTACAGACCAACCAAATGATAAAATTATCAAGTGGTCATTTTTTACAGGAAAAACAGAAGTGTTTATGGAAAATGCAGGTAGGTCAAATGGGATGTTTTTTGATAAAGAAGGAAACTTGATCGCATGTGCAGATATGGATAATCAGCTTTGGTCTATCGATGATAAAGGCAATAAAACTGTGCTGATAGAAAGCTACAAAGGCAAAAAATTAAATGGTCCAAATGATCTGTTTATAACCTCAAGTGGTGACATGTACATTACAGATCCATTGTACAAAAGAGACTATTGGACTAGAGATTCGGAATCGCAACAAGATGGCGAACATTTGTATTTACTTTCTGCAAACAGGTTACAATTTATGCCAGTAGATGAAAATCTCGTAAGGCCAAACGGTATCGTCGGAACACCTGATGGGAAAAACTTGTATGTAGCTGATCCAGGTGCAAAAAAGATTTACAAATACGATATAATTGAAGATGGATACCTTGCCAATAGAGAAGTTTACTTGGAGAGGGGATCTGATGGGATGACTATTGATTTCAGGGGAAATATCTATGTAACTGGTGAAGATGGTGTAAAAATCTATAACAAAAAGTCGGAAGAAATTGGTCATATCCCAATTCCAGAAAAGTGGACAGCAAATGTGACTTTTGCAGGCCCAGACAGAAAAACGCTTTTCATTACAGCTTCTGAGTCAGTTTACAAAATAAGAATGAAGGTATACGGAACTTACTAATCTGAGCTTTCCTTTTGCATCAAAAAACCAATCAGCATAGGCATCATACTATGCTGATTGGTTTTTTGTTTTGGTCTATTGCTACAAATGTAAATACTCCTGAAACCGCCTTTTCTCTTTTGTCGTCATACATTTCTTCAATATAAATCTCTACATGAACTTTGAGGCTTGTGTTCCCAATTGAAGATACCCTACCTACCAATTCTACGAATGTGCCTTCAGGAATAGGCTGAGTAAAGTCAATCCTGTCACTACTTACTGTTACTACCCGCTGACGACAGAATCTAGTGGCTGTAATAAATGCCACTTCATCCATCAATTGCATCGCTGTTCCTCCAAAAAGCGTCCCATAATGATTCGTGGTATTGGGAAAAACCGCTTTAAAAATGTGCGTTTCTGATTGCTGTATCCTTTCTTCTAAGTTCATAATATTTTTGTTTCAAAAGCTGCAAACGCAACTGTTTCTTTATCTTTATTTTTAAGTGGGTGAATTGTCACTTTACATTTGTAAGGAATTTGTCCCTTTTTGTAGTTGATTATATTTTCTGTAAATGGTCCAATTCTCGTGAAAGCAGCCGATCCTTCATGTTACTCAAATAACCCAAAAAATATCAGCAAGCTATTATACAAGCTTGCTGATTTTTCTGTAAACACTAATTCAACGTAACAGGAACCAGTTCTCTCATTGCTTTTGCTGCCAAAACCATTTCAACTAGAGATTTGTGGGTTTCTTCCCATTGTCTTGTTTTCAACCCACAATCAGGATTCACCCAAATCTGTTCTAATGGAATTACATCAGCTGCTTTTTGCAATAACTCTATGATTTCAGCTTTTGAAGGGACCCTTGGCGCATGGATATCATACACTCCAGGCCCAATTTCATTTGGATACTTGAAGTCTGCAAAAGCATCCAAGAGCTCCATCTGTGAACGAGAACATTCAATCGTAATCACATCGGCATCAAGGTTGGCTATATGACCAATGATATCATTGAATTCTGAATAACACATGTGTGTATGAATTTGGGTATTGTCATCTACCCCGCTTGCAGAGAGCTTAAATGCTTTGATAGCCCAATCTAGATATCCTTCCCAATGTTCTTTCCTGATTGGTAAACCTTCCCTCAATGCAGGCTCGTCTATCTGAATGATGCGGATTCCTTCTTTTTCCAAATCCAAAACTTCATCTCTAATAGCCAAAGCGATTTGGTTACATGTTGCACTTCTAGCTTGATCGTCTCTTACAAAGGACCATTGGAGAATGGTCACCGGTCCAGTAAGCATTCCTTTTACAAACTTTGGAGTGAGTGATTGTGCATATTTTGACCAAAATATTGTCATCGGTTCTGACCTATACACATCTCCATAGATAATCGGTGGCTTGACGCATCGGCTACCATAACTCTGAACCCAGCCAAATTGAGTGAATGCAAAGCCATGCAAACGCTCCCCAAAATACTCTACCATGTCATTTCTTTCATATTCGCCATGAACCAAAACATCTAGACCAATCTCTTCTTGGATTCTGATAGTCTTCTCCGTTTCATCTTTAATGAATTGTTCATACTTCTGCTTATTGATCCTACCATTTTTGAAGTCAGCGCGAACCTTTCTTACTTCCTTTGTTTGAGGAAATGAACCAATTGTAGTTGTTGGATAAAGCGGAAGATTCAATAACTCTGCCTGTACAATCTTTCTATTCTTAAACGAAGATTTTCTCTCAAAATCAGAATCCAAAACATTATTCAATCGCTTCTTCACTTCATTTTTATGAATCAAGGTTGAATTTGATCTGTTGCTGATTGCTACCTGATTTTTATTAAAAATATCAGAAAATCCATTTCCAAAAGATTCTAAACCATTCGCACTTTGAACATTGACAGATTTTGCCAATTGCTTCAAATCACTAATTTCCACCAATTTTTGTTTAGCAAATGAAAGCCAACTTTTGATATCTTTATCAAGCTTCAACTCACTGTCCAAATCGCATGGTGAATGAAGTAAAGAGCAAGAAGGAGCTATGAATAATTTTTCAGGATCAACTTTTCTAAGTGCTTTTTGAACCAGGTTCAAAGAGTTGCTGTAATCATTTTTCCAAACATTTCTTCCGTCAATTAATCCAAGTGAAATGGAAAGATCTTTCGGTCTATTTTCTAACAACTCATTCAATTGCTCGGGACAACGGACCAAATCTACATGGAGACAACAAACAGGTAAAGATGTTGCTACGCTTAAATTTTCATACAAACCTCCAAAATAAGTTGCCAACAAGGTCTTCAAGTGAGGGTACTTTTTTCTGATTTGGGAATAGACAGTTTGAAAAGCCTCTTTTTCTTTAGTTGAAAGATTCATAGCCAAAAATGGTTCGTCGAACTGAACCCACTCTACACCATGTTCTACAAGCTTATCCAATATTTGGAAATAAACAGGAAGAAGATTTTTGATTAAGTCAATGCGATCAAAACCGGCTTCTTTTTCCTTTCCCAGTAAAAGGAATGAAACTGGTCCCAAAATAACCGGCTTCGTTTTGAAACCTGCCAGTTTTGCTTCTGCAAATTCCTGAATGACTTTTGAAGAAAATAGCTTAAACTCTTGATTTTTCTTAAACTCTGGTACGATGTAATGATAATTCGTGTCAAACCATTTGGTCATTTCCATGGCCTTGATATCCAAACCATTTGCCTGATATCCTCTGGCCATTGCAAAATACAAATCGATTTCAGACTTATTTTTATCAAATATTACAGAATGATACCTTTCGGGAATGGCTCCAACTGTGAATGCCAAATCCAAAACATGGTCATAGTAAGAAAAGTCATTTGAAGGAATCAAATCTATCCCACATTCTTTCTGTAAGGTCCAATTGCTGAGCTTGATTTCATTTCCTACTTGAAACAGCTCCTGTCTTGTGATTTTTCCTGCCCAATAGTTTTCACAGGCCTTTTTCAATTCTCGCTGACTACCAATTCGCGGATAGCCAAGATTATGCGTTTGCATGGTCTTTTAACTTTATTTGTTTGAAATAATTGGTTAAAAGCTCATCACAATAAATCAAAAATGCTTTTGGAAAAGAAAATAATAGAAAAGCGAAGGAAAAAAATAGTGTTTTAATTCAGACAAACTTTTCCTATCAAGGAAAAACCAAAATCGGTAATTCACTTTGGATCAAAGACCTATAGAAACACCAAAAAGGCATAGAAGGAAATTGAATCACACTTGACTAAAAGCTTCAAATCGCGAAAGCATCGTCATATCGAAATAGGCAGGTCTCCTGACTTGTAACAGCTTTTGTCGTCCTTCCCATTTTATTTAAAACAGTGGACATACTAGGACAAAAACATTTGGAATGTTACTTACAGTTGCGCGACAGTTCGTGATTTGCACACGATTCCCTTTTAATACACAATTAAGCATAACCAATTCCGGATGATGTAGAATTATAGTAAAGAACTTTAATTTCACAAAACTAGTAAAAACACATTACCTCCCACTAATGAATCTAAGATTTAAAATATTACTTCAATAACTGCTAGACATAAATCATAAATTACAATTAAATCGAAATATAATTCTGTATCGAACAGTCTTGTTAACAATTTCCATTTATGTCACAAGAGCTTCCTTCAGAACTGTTCATTTGTAAAATGGGATTTTCCTTCACATAATCTTCCCAAGCTTTATTCAAGGTATCTCGGAAAACCTCAACAGGCTGAGCTCCCGAAATACCAAATTTCCTATCCAGAACAAAGAAAGGAACACCTCTCACCCCTATTTGTCTTGACTCCGAGATATCTTGATCAACTTTCGCAGCGAACTCATTTGATTCCAAACATGCCTGAGCCCTTTCTTTATCTATCCCTACTTCTTCTGCCAAAGAAATTAAAGTACTCAAGTCATCAATGTTTTTGCCTTCTGTAAAGTAAGCCCTCAAAAGTCTTTCTTTCATTGCATCACCCTTTTCCACAGTTTTAGATAGCTGTAAGAGTCTATGTGCATTTTTGGCATTAGCTACTACCGTATTTTCCATTCGATATGTCAACCCTTCACCTTCAGCCATTTCTACCACTTGATTGGTGATTTGCTGAGTTTGCTCTAAACTCCACCCTTTTGTCTCTGAAAGGTACTCCAAAGTGGATTTTTCAGGATCTGTTTTCATATCTGGATTAAGCAAAAAGCTCTTCCATTCGATTTTCACATGATCCTTGTATTCAAAACTTTCCAATGCAGACTCAAGTCTTCTCTTACCTATGTAACAAAAAGGACACATGATATCTGACCATATCTCTATTTTCATAATATATTTGGTTTAATTGTATGCATAATCAAATTTTGATATCAAGAGTTCCAAAAATATGAAAACTAAAGAATGCCCTTCCTGTGCCATGAATGTGGATAAAAAAGCAATTTTTTGTCCTATTTGCGAATTTGAATTTCCACGCAGAAATCCGATCTATTCGATCATTGCCATCTTGATGGCCATTCTGTTGCTGATGCTGTTTATTTTTTAGACTAAAAATCAGTAAAGGGTTTTAGCTTTTATGAAACACTAAAACCCTGTATATAAACATTATCCAGCCATTTCAATATGACTTTCCAACGAACTTTTCAAAACATCTAACACCAGATGATAAAACACCTCGGGATTGTTGTTGATTTGAACTTCCTCCAGCGATTTGTAATAGGAAATTCTTGAACTCAAATCACCTTTTAGATTAGCAATCGAATAGCCATTTTTCATCAATATCAAATTCATGACCAATCGGCTAGTCCTTCCATTACCATCAATAAACGGGTGAATACTCACCAGCCTCTCGTGCAACTCTATTGCTAAAATGACTGGATGTAATTTATTTTTATTGGAAGTATAATAAATGAAATAATCTTCCATCAACTTATCGATCATAAAAGGCTGAGGAGGCTCGTGCCTACTTCCTGAAATACGGACAGGCACTTTTCTATATCTACCGGCATTTTCTTTATCGATTCCCTTCAGAATCAAATAATGAAGATCCATCAGAACTCTCTTGCCAAAGTCAATCTCATCTTTTATCAATTTTTCTATGTAATCAATAGCTTCAAAATGATTGACTGCCTCTAAATGCTCCCTCATAGACTTTCCTCCAATCGTAATCCCTTCATTCACCACCAAGTGGGTCTCTTGAAGTGACAGCGTATTACCCTCAATCCTATTGCTTTCGAAGGTATATGAAATATTGAAGTATTCTTTCAATTTATGTAACTGGGTCTGATTCAATGGTTTTTTGGTTTGCCATTTTTCTTTTAGACGATCCAAGTTCTTTAGCTTTTCATTTATTTCTTGACTTAGACTCTCCTTTGCAAATATTTGACTTTTAGTAAGGTATTCTACTCTAGATTCAGCTAATGCCAACACTTTTGAAGGATCTTCTTCACTTTCTAATATTTGATAAATCTTCTCTGCCAACCAAATTTTCCGAAGTTCTGACATCGGGATATCTAATACACGGGCTAATGCTACAAGATTATTTTCATTGGGAATCCTGTGTCCTTTTTCAAATTTTGATATTAATGCTGCATCTAAATCACATTCTTTGGCTACTTCTCTTATTACTAGTCCTTTTTGATTTCGAGCATTTGTGAGTAACTGTGATAATGACTTCATTTTGTTGACTTTTTTGATCATGACAAATTTAGTCAACATTTTTTGGTTTTGGAATTTTTTTTCCAATTTTTCTCTCTTTTTTCTCTCCTTCCAAAAAATTCTTCATTTCTTTAAATTTATGGTATAAAACCTTGCATTTCATTTTAATACTTTTAACCTTTGTTGCGCAAGAAGCAAAAGATGAAAAAAACAAACTCCATAGCTACTTTTTATAAAATGTCCTCAATCTTATTGGGTTCATTTGCTATGCTATTTTTAGCTCCTTTAAGAGAATTTAGGAACAGCTTTAGGGCAGTGTCCCTTATATAATTTTTGGTACCCTATGTGGGCAACCTACCCCATATACTTAATTATTAACCACTTAAATTTCACATAAGAGTTTTTACTCTGTCTATTCCTATCAAATCAAATGGACAATTACTCTTTCATAATTAAACCTGCAAGTCAGGAACACTCAAAATTCGCAGTCACCATAACTGATGAAATGGAGCAGTCTGCCAAAGCAAGAGGAACTGGTATAGCCAAAAGATCCCCAGAATATATCGTCACAAAAATGATGGAGGGAAAAGCAGTCATAGCTACCACCACAGATGGAGAATGGGCTGGATTCTGTTATATTGAAGCTTGGGGCCACGGTAAATATGTTGCTAACTCAGGCTTGATCGTAGCACCAAAATTCAGAAAATATGGTTTAGCAAGGCTTATCAAAAAAGAAATCTTCAAACTCAGCAGAACCAAATTCCCAGACTCCAAAATATTTGGACTCACTACTGGAGCAGCAGTAATGAAAATCAATTCTGAATTGGGTTACATTCCTGTTTCTTATTCAGACTTGACAGATGATGAACAGTTCTGGAAAGGCTGCCAAAGCTGTGTGAATTTTGAAATTCTGCAAAGTAAAAACAGGCAAAACTGCCTTTGTACAGCTATGCTATACGAACCAAAACTGAAAAAAGTAGAACACGAAGATCTTGCATTGAGAGAAGACTTCAAGAAAAACATAAAGTTGTTTGAGCGATGGACAAGATTGAAGAAATATGTCATGCTCAACCTCAAAAAAACTAAAGACAAAACTATTAGCTTATTTTAAAACCAAAGCCTTAGGCTTTTATTAAAACAACCAAAAAATGAAAAAAGTAGTATTAGCTTACAGCGGAGGATTAGACACAACTTTTTGCGCACTTCACCTATCCAAAGATCTTGGTTACGAAGTTCATGCCGTACTGATCAACACAGGAGGATTCTCCCCTGAAGAACTAAACGAAACTGAAACAAGAGCAAACAGCCTTGGAATCTCATCATTTACAATTCTTGATGTCACCAAAACTTACTACCAAGAAGTAATTAAGTTTCTAGTATTTGGTAATGTTTTGAAAAATCAAACCTACCCGCTATCAGTTTCTGCCGAAAGGATTCTTCAAGCAAAAACTTTGGCAGAATATGCTAAGAACATTGGAGCCAAATGTGTAGCCCATGGTAGCACCGGAGCTGGAAATGACCAAGTAAGATTTGATATGATTTTCCAAACGATCGTTCCAGATATTGAGATCATCACCCCTATCCGTGACCTTAAACTAAGCAGAGAAGCAGAAATAGAATATCTCAAAAAACATGGTGTTTCCATGAATTTTGAAAAGGCAGCCTACTCTATCAACAAAGGTATTTGGGGAACTTCAGTAGGAGGAAAAGAGACTTTGACTTCAAGTCAAACACTTCCTGAAGCTGCTTGGCCAACTCCAGCTACAAAAACTAACTCTGAAGAGATTTCTCTAACATTTGAAAAAGGTGAATTGATCGGAGTAAATGATAAAAAGTATGAAAACTCCGTGGACGCAATCCTCAAGGTAAATGAACTAGCCGCTCCTTATGGAATAGGCAGAGATATTCACGTAGGAGATACAATTATTGGTATCAAAGGTCGGGTAGGATTCGAAGCAGCAGCCCCTTTGATCATTATCAAATCCCATCAATTGTTAGAAAAACATACATTGACCAAATGGCAAACATTTTGGAAGAATCAAATTTCTGAGTTCTATGGCAACCACTTACATGAGGGGCATTATCTAGATCCAGTTATGAGAAATTTAGAAGCATTTTTGGCTGATAGCCAAGAATTTGTATCAGGAAAAGTCAAAGTATCTCTCCACCCATATAGATTCCAGCTTATTGGTATCGAGTCTGAGCATGACTTGATGGCTTCCAAATTTGGTAGCTATGGAGAAATGAACAAAGGATATACAGCTGAAGATGTAAAAGGTTTTACAAGAATTTTGGGCAACCAAACCGCCATTTTCCATCAAGTAAACAAAAGTGACAATGAAAATTAAAGTAGCAGTCATTGGCGCAGCAGGATATACAGGAGGAGAATTATTGAGACTATTGGTTCACCATCCCAATGTTGAATTAGCATATATCCATAGCAATAGTCAAAAAGGAAAAACAGCCTCAGAAGTACATCCTGATCTGATTGGCGACATAGATCTGGTTTTCACTGACAAAGTAAGCACTGAGGGAATAGAAGCTGTATTCCTAGGGCTTCCACATGGAGAGACCAAAGGATTTTTGGAAGAGAACAAGTTTCCAGAAGACACCATCATCATCGATTTGAGCACAGATTTTAGAGATGAAAGCAACGATTTCATATATGGCCTTCCAGAAGTCAACAAAGAAAAAATAAAAGAAGCAAAAAAGATAGCCAACCCTGGCTGTTTCGCAACTGGGATTCAACTAGCGCTTGCTCCTGCTATTGCTAAAGGATGGGTTAAAGATACAATCCATGTCTCGGGAATCACAGGAAGTACCGGTGCCGGAAAAAAGCTCGCCGAAACTTCCCATTTCAGCTACAGAAATAATAACACATCCGTTTATAAGCTATTTACGCATCAACACCTCAAAGAAATCAAACAAACCTTTGGTCAAATCCAAAGTGATTTCGATTCGGACATTCTTTTTGTTCCATACAGAGGGAATTTTGCAAGAGGGATTTGGATCACTGCATATTTTCCATTCGAAGCAAGTCTTGATGAAGCATACGAGACTTTTGAAGCTTTTTATAAAAACGCTCCATTTACTCATGTATCCAGAAAAGATATTGACCTCAAACAAGCCGTCAACACCAACAAATGCATCATTCATTTGGAAAAAGAAAATGGTCAGTTAGTAGTCTATTCGGCTATTGACAACTTACTGAAAGGGGCGTCTGGACAAGCAGTACAAAACTTCAATATAGCATTTGGAATTGAAGAATATGCTGGGTTAAAACTTAAAAGTATCGCATTTTAACACTTAGGAAAATGAATTTATTTGACGTTTACCCCTTAATCGACGTTACCCCAGTAAAAGCCTCAGGTGCAAATTTATGGGATGAAAATGGTGTAGAATATCTTGATTTGTATGGTGGTCATGCAGTGATTTCTGTTGGACATGCACACCCTCACTTTAATCAGAGAATCAAAGATCAATTGGATCAAATCACCTTTTATTCAAATTCGGTACATATACCTATTCAAAAAAAACTAGCTTTAAAATTAGGCGAACTATCCGGATATCCGGACTTCAATTTATTCCTATGCAATTCTGGAGCTGAAGCCAATGAGAATGCATTAAAGCTTGCTTCATTTGTGACTGGAAAGTCTGGGTTTATTTCATTTTCAGGGGCTTTTCACGGAAGAACCTCCGGAGCAGTAGCGCTTACTGACAACCCTAAAATCATCGCTCCAAATAATCAGCGCTCAGATGTACACATCCTTCCATGGAATGATATTGAAGCTGTGAAAAATCAATTTGACAAAGGAAATATTGCAGGAATAATCATTGAAGGAATTCAAGGTGTTGGAGGTATTCATGTTCCAAACCCAGATTTTCTTCTTCAAATCTCAGAATTGTGCAAGAAAAATGGAGCAAAGCTAATCCTAGATGAAGTTCAATCAGGTTATGGTAGAACTGGTAAATTTTTTGCACATCAGTGGGTAGAAGGGCTTGTGCCTGACCTTATCACCATGGCAAAAGGAATGGGGAATGGCTATCCAATTGGAGGAGTTTTAATCCATCCAGAAATCGAAGCAAGCTATGGACTCCTAGGTACAACTTTTGGAGGAAACCATTTAGCATGTGCAGCTGGATTGGCTGTCTTGGAAATTATCGAATTTGAAAACCTGATGGAAAAAGCATTGGAAGCTGGAGAGTTTTTGATGAAAAACCTATCCAATATAAATGGTGTAACAGAAGTTCGAGGTAAAGGTTTGATGATAGGGGTAGATTTGGATAAAGAATCCGCTCCAATCCGTTCTGAATTGGTAAATAAATACAAAATATTCACAGGAAGTTCAGCAGGAAAACATACAATTCGTTTGCTTCCTCCTTTAAATATTGAAATTAATCAGTTATCTTCGTTTTTGGTCAGTTTAAAAGAAATTTTGAATTAATACATTTTATCAAACAAAAAATTAATATTATTTTAAAAAATTGATCATTTCTTTAAAATTTACATAATCAGATCTTAATTGAAGAAATAATCTTTCACAATCAATTTCATGAACCATTTCACTCAATTTGAAAATAAAAGTCTTGCAGAACAGCTTATTGAAGAAGCTTTAAAATACAAATCTGACCCACGTCAACATATTTCAAAGGGACTTGGAAAAAGGGTTGGTTGCATATTTCTAAATCCATCTCTGAGAACAAGAGCAAGCACTCAAATTGCCGCCTTAAACCTAGGCATGGATCCGATTGTGATGAATATGGACAAGGAAGGTTGGGCACTGGAGATGCAAGAAGGGGCCGTTATGAACAAAGGTACTGTCGAACATATCAAAGATGCTGCTGCTGTTTTGGGAACTTACTTCGATGTATTGGCGATTCGAGCTTTTCCTTCATTATCAAACAAACAAGAAGATTCAGAAGATTTCGTCTTCAATCAATTTATAAAATACTCCGGAGTCCCTGTCATTAGTTTGGAAAGTGCCATCAGACATCCATTGCAAAGCTTGGCTGATATGATCACAATCCAAGAAAACATCATTGCAGGACATAAACCAAAAGTCGTCTTGACATGGGCGCCACATATCAAAGCCATCCCTCATGCCGTGGCAAATTCTTTTGCCGAATGGGCCATTGGCTGCGGACATGATTTGACCATTACGCATCCAGAAGGTTACGATTTAGATCCGAAGTTCACAAAAGGGTCGAAAATCGAATATAACCAACAGAAAGCCCTAACAGATGCAGATTTCGTGTATGTGAAAAATTGGTCCGCTTTTGATGATTATGGCAAAATCCATTGTACAGACACATCCTGGATGCTCACTGAAAAGCATTTCAAGAATGCCAAAAACGCAAAAGTGATGCATTGCCTTCCTGTAAGGAGAAATGTAGAGTTGTCTGACGAAATCCTTAATGGAAGCAGAAGTCTCGTTCAAAAACAAGCAGAAAACAGAATTTATGCTGCACAAGCAGTTTTAAGTAAAATAATTGAATAATTAACAGCTCAAACCTACCACAACCATGAATATCAGCATAATAAAAATTGGAGGGAATGTCATAGACTTTCCCGAAAAACTAGATGAATTTCTTTATTTGTTCTCCAGATTTCCAGGAAAAAAGATCCTTATACATGGAGGCGGCGTCTTGGCATCTAAGTTTGGAGAGAGTATGGGAGTAATGCCGGAAATGGTCGATGGACGAAGAATTACGGACAAAGACACCCTCGATATTGTCACCATGGTATATGCCGGACTGATCAACAAGCAAATCGTCGCCAAACTCCAAAAGCTAAAGCAAAATGCACTTGGTATGACTGGTGCAGATGGAAACCTTATCCGATCAAAGAAAAGACCTGTAAAAACCATTGACTATGGTTTTGTTGGAGATATTCAAGAAGTGAATACTGACTTGATAGGAACGCTCTTAGACGAAAATATCATACCTGTGATATGTGCCATCACACATGACAAAAAAGGACAACTACTCAATACCAACGCTGATAGCATTTCTTCTGAATTAGCTGTAGCCCTTTCTGGTAAGCATAAAGTCAATCTATATTACTGCTTCAATAAAGCTGGTGTATTGATAGATGAAAAAAATGACGATTCGATCGTACCATTGATCAATGAAGATATCTACTCAGAATTGAGAAAAGAAAATGTGATCCATTCTGGAATGATCCCAAAACTTGACAATGCTTTTGCTGCACTAAACAAAGGGGTCAATCAGGTGTGGATTGGCAAGGCCGAAAATCTTCTTTTGGCTGCAAAAGGGAAAGTTTCAGGGACAAATATAGAAAAGCATAGATACGATCTATATTGATTTCAAATATTGAAATTTTTTCTATTAGAGAGTAGATCAAGTCCAGTTAACTGAAATAAACTATTCAGACATTTGAGAAAATACAAATTATAAAGTATTGATTATATTGATC
Source organism: Belliella calami (assembly GCF_022549695.1). Taxonomy (GTDB): domain Bacteria; phylum Bacteroidota; class Bacteroidia; order Cytophagales; family Cyclobacteriaceae; genus Belliella; species Belliella calami. The sequence goes on from NZ_JAKZGS010000002.1 coordinate 101,539, forward strand.
TTAGTAATCATGATCAATTTCTTTTGAAGCCAAATAGTTGATTAAAAATTTATGAAGTCAAATATTTTAAGTAGCAACACATATTCAGACAAGGCTATTTCTTTGCTCAAAGATTTGATCAAAACCCCTTCTTTCAGTAAAGAAGAATCTTTGACCGCAGATATAATTGTTACTTTCCTTGATCTACATCAAATCCCTTCCGAAAGAAGTGGAAATAATATTATTGCTTACAATAAGTATTTTGATCTAAGCAAACCATCCATTTTGCTCAATTCCCATCATGATACCGTCAAACCAAATTCAGGTTACACAAAAAATCCTTTTGAAGCCAAAATTGAAGATGGAAAATTATTTGGATTGGGTAGCAACGATGCAGGTGGATGCTTGGTTTGTTTGATTCAAACCTTTATCCATTATTATCCTCAAAATCTACCCTACAACATCATCTTAATAGCAAGTGCAGAAGAAGAAATATCAGGAAAGAATGGTATTGAAAGCATTGTAAATCAGCTTCCAAAAATTGAATTGGCAATAGTTGGAGAACCTACATTAATGCAGATGGCTGTTGCTGAAAAAGGGCTAATGGTAATAGATGCAGTAGTCAGGGGAAGGGCTGGTCATGCTGCAAGAGAAGAAGGTGAAAATGCCATTTACAAGGCTTTGGAAGACCTTAATACCATCAAAAACTATCAGTTTGAAAAAGAATCCAAATTCTTAGGAAAAACGAAAGTTTCAGCCACAATCATCCAAGCTGGAAGTCAACACAATGTAGTTCCTGACACTTGTACATATACTTTGGATGTGCGGGTGACAGACAGCTACACATTGGAAGAAGCCTTGATTGAGTTGAATACAGTACTCAAAGCTGAACTCACACCAAGATCAATGCGGCTAAACTCTTCCAAAGTACCAGAAAACCACAAGATTCTCAATATAGCAAAGAAATTGAATCTTGTTCAATATGGTAGCCCTACCCTATCTGATCAAGCGCTGATTCCTTTTCACTCAATAAAAATTGGCCCAGGAGATTCTGCAAGATCACATACGCCAGATGAATTTATTTACATCCAAGAGATTCAGTCGGGTATAGAAGGTTATATAAATCTTTTAAATACCTATATCTTTGATTAATAAAAATCCTATATCGTTTAGATTAGGCCTGTTAGGTTTTTTGTAATAAAAAGAACAAGGATTTTATTTGGCAAGAAAGGCTAATAAAAGTTTTGAACCTGAAATATCTCGTCTCTTAATCGAACAACATTGAATCAAAATCCCACAATCTAATAAAGCAGCACATTCCAACTATGAAACTTTGGCAAAAAGATAAAACAAGTAAAAAAGAAGTTGAATCATTTACGATCGGAAGAGATCCGGAATTTGATATTCTCCTAGCTCCTTTTGACGTGTTAGGCTCAATGGCTCATGCCATAATGCTAGAAAAAATCGGTCTTTTGACTTTCGAAGAATTATCTGTATTGAGAAAAGGATTGAAGGATATTTATCTTGAAATAGAAAAAGGACAATTTCAGATTGAAGAAGGAGTTGAAGACGTTCATTCACAAGTTGAATTTTTGTTAACTCAACGATTTGGTGACGTTGGGAAGAAACTTCATAGTGGAAGATCCAGAAATGATCAAGTTTTGGTGGACCTGAAGCTTTACTACAGAGCTGTAATTAGAGAGCTGGTAGAAGAAGTTCAAGAATTGTTTACCCTACTTCAAAGCCTATCCGAAAAGCATAAAAATAGCTTTATGCCTGGCTATACACATACCCAACTTGCTATGCCTTCATCATTTGGGCTATGGTTTGGTTCATTTGCAGAAAGCCTGACTGAAGACTTGGATTTACTGCAAGCAGCTTACAAGCTTTCGAACAAAAATCCACTAGGTTCAGCTGCTGGATATGGTTCTTCATTTCCATTGGATAGAACACTCACTACAAACTTGCTTGGTTTTGAAGATTTGCACCACAATGTGATCAATGCACAAAATAGCCGGGGAAAAACAGAAAAAACTATAGCTTTTGCGATTGCTGGAATTGCAGGTACATTAAATAAATTGGCAGCTGATATTTGTATTTATATGAATCAGCATTTTGGCTTCCTTACTTTTCCTGATGAGCTTACAACGGGAAGTAGTATTATGCCACACAAAAAGAACCCTGATGTATTTGAGTTGATCAGAGCAAAAACAAATCAAATCCAATCAATTCCTAATACTGTAACCCTTCAGCTTACCAACATGACGACGGGTTACCATAGAGACCTGCAGTTATTGAAGGAATCTATTTTCCCAGGTGTGGAAATGACCATTGATTGTATCAAAATGACAACATTTATGCTGAAAGAAGTTAAAATCAAAGAGCAAATTTTGAAAGACACTTTTTACAAGCATGTATTTTCTGTGGAAGTGGTAAATGAATTGGTTTTACAAGGTGTACCTTTTAGAGATGCATACAAAAAAATAGGTTTGGACATTGAAAAGGATGACTTTTCACCAAATCAAGAAAATGTACACCATACACATGAAGGGAGTATTGGGAACCTATGTACCAAAGAAATCAAGGTAAAAATGGAAAATGCAATTGCCAAATTTGAATTTGAAAAAGTAAATCAAGCCTTGGAAAGACTTATTAGTAATTCTTAAAGAAAGTATTAGCTAAATGCTATCCTTTCTATCTCAGTTTCAAAATCCCAACTTAATTTCCAGATTCAATTTTTCTTCGACTTTGATCAATCCTCCAAGCTTGCTTGGAGGGCTGAGATCAAGTTCATCGAAGTTGATAGAGATCTTTCCAACCAATTGATCTTTATGATATTTCAACTTCAAAGATTTATAAGCTAACTTTTTGCCAACCAAATTTACGCTTACATCACAAGTATAGTAGATACCATATTCACGTAGATTGTTGACTGTCACTTTAGCATGCGGATACTCTGAAGCTTTTATAGTTTTTCTGAAATCTTTATTGAGTAAAAAATTCCCACAACCAAAATCTTGAACCGGAATATCAAAAACTATTGGGTTATTATTTTTAGAACTATTGATAAATAGCGTATCCTTAAAATCCTCGTTTGTATAGTTACAAGTAAATCCACCTAGAGAAGTCTCACCTGATACAGATATCTGTTTCTCTGTGATTACTAGCTTCTTTTCCGAAGAAGTCGTGTAACCGAATATTAAAACAAGAATGATAAAGATACGCATGATAATGTTTGATTTAGAATCCTATTACGCCTTCGATCATCAAGCCATTGAATTTTCCACCATTTCGGATATCTCCTGCTGCAAAGTCGTTGTAATTTTGGCTTACATACTCAACTTTTGCTAGGATATTTTTGGTTACAAACCATCCACCACCTATTTGGACTCTATCGATACTTACATCTTGTCCGCCAGCTAATTCTCCGCTGACTTTGTTGTATCTTGCAGCTAGGTAAACATTTTCTTTGACACCTATCCTATATACCGCATCTGCACCTAGCTGACTCCATTTTCTATCTGTCTGCTCATTTGCAGCTCTACCTTTAGATTGCTCAAAGTTACCAAACAGTTCCAAACCTTTGATTTTCACGAATGGATTCAGCACCATAGCAGTAATGTTGTCAGTTTGGTTTGGACTAAATCTACCAGAGGTGAAGTTCGCAGAAGTACTTGCACCAACGGGATCCATTACCAAGTAATATCTTGATCCTGCTCGATCACCTGCATACAGTGTATTTCTAGCAGATCCTTTGGTTGTGTAGACAGATCCTGTCAATCTAACTCTAACATCATCATTGATGTATTTGTCATAACCCAATTTCCCAAGGAAATTCATTTTCCTATCATCTGGTCTAGTGATACCGCCTTGTATTTCACCACCAGTAACACCTACCATTGCAAGAAATCCATTGTTTTGGAAAAATATTTCACCTCCAACCTCAGTTGTAAATGCATCCATAATATAGTTCCCTATGAAAGGATTGTACATTCCATTACCATTGTCTGATCTTCTGAAATGCGCATCTCCATAGTTGATTTCCATATGTCCTACCCTAACAGTCAAATACTTGTCAAACCAATCTGTGTTTCCAATATTTAAGAAACTCAATTTGTCAACTTGCAAGAAGCCACCTTTAACCCAAGTCTCTGGATGGTGTCTTGAAGATAGGTAAGTCACCAAATTCAATCTAACACCATCAGCCAACGCGACGTCGATGTTTAAGTTGGCTGTGGCAAGATTTGTTCCTGATCCTATTTCGATCAGTTCCGGAGAGCCATTCGCATTGCTGTGACTCAAGCTTTGGAACTGCTGGGTGAAGTGACCTCCAACCCTTACTTTGATTCCATCATAAGCTACAGTATCTGCTTTGCCAGTTTCGAATACATTTATTCCTCTTTGATCATAAGATCTCCAGAATTGCATATCTCTTTGGAGACCTTGGGCCATTACAGCGGATGATAAACCTGCAATAGCAATCAGCGTTAAAATTTGCTTTTTCATTACTTTATTATTTAGTAGGTTGAAATGTTACATTGAAATGTATACTTACTTCGTTTCCGGTTTTTACTGTTCCCATCAATGCCGTAGGTGGATCGATGTTATAATCTGTCAACTTGAAATCATGCTTACCTTTCACTGTTACTTTTTCGCCAGATATTGAGGCAGTAACAGGGAATTTGGCTGCCTTAGTGACTCCAGCGATGGTGAAGTCTCCACTTGCTTCATAACTTGAGCCTTTTGCTACCAACTCTTTTAGGTTGAATTTCACTTCTTTGTGATTTTTGGTATTCAATGCACCATAAGCATTTTTGTCCATACCACCTCTTCCACTTTTAATACTCTCAGCAGGCATGATGATACTTACATTTGCAATCTTTTCAATCTTACCGTTCTCAAGTGAAATTTGAGCTTTTCCCGTAGCCAAAGAAGATTTCATGTCCCAATCATGGAGAGTAGATGTACCTGTCACCTTCAACTCTGGATTGCTCGAAAGGGAATAGTTTGTTTGTCCAAATGCAGAGAAGTTTAAAAAAACCAGAGCTGCAAGCATTGTCATTTTAAGAATAGAATTGCTGTTTGTTTTCATGATAGTTGGGTGTTTGTTGATGAATCAAAGGTAGGCTTGGACAGCTCCCCAAAACATGAGCAAAATCAGTTTTATTGATGATTTTCAACACAGTCAAAAAATTTAAATAAAAAAATATCCCTTAAAAAACTAAAAACCTGATGTTTACACATCAGGTTCTAGTAATCATTTGTTTTTATGCAATAATCAAGAAAATATTTTTTCGAGTATTTTATAAGTAATTAAATAAGTGGGTTTCACTCCTTCCATTCCCAAAGCACCAGAAGCTAAAGTACTACCTGTTTCCAAAGGATTGTCTGATGCATAATATGCATACAACACCTTTACATTTTTTCGAATGCTATTTCTGATTTTACTAGCTGACTGAATTGCTTTTTGATAATGAGCTCCTTCCATTTCCAAACCTGCTGCTTTCCATGATGACTCCATGAAATAACGAAGCACATCCTTGTTCTGCAAAGAGGTCCCCAAAACAGTTATCATAGGGCCTTCATATACTCCAAGTCCAAATCCTTCGAAATCAGATTTTTTCAATTCGTTTTTGAATGGATAATTGTCAGCAGTTCCTTCAAAAACGTGGCTATTCGGAATCATTATATCACCCTTATTTCCTTCCAAAATACCTGCTTTGCCCATAATCGAAGCTGAAACTACATCTAAAGGAATTGATTTACCCTCTTTATCATAAGGTTTTAGGAGCTCATCAAAACACTCATAAGCTTGCTCACCAAAAGCATAATCCATAACTACAATCACTGGTTTATGCTTCTCCTCTTTTGGTAATTTTAGCCCAGGAATAATTGTTTCCTTTGACATTTGGGCTGTATCAATGATCTGAGCACCTATATTCGTACCTGACAAATCAGGTAAATCTATAAATCCGTTTTTGGTTGCAAATGCTTGAATATCCTTGCCTCTATGCTTCTTGTCATTGACACTGATATCCATTGCGACTTTTTCGATTTCATCATAACTTTTCAATCCCAATGCTTGATGTCCATAAATCGTATTGACCACACTGTGCAGATTTGCTGAAATAATGTGAATGGGTCTAGCCAACAATCCTTGATCATCCAAGACACTTTTGATCCTGGTAGCCCATAATTCACCATATACATGATGCCCAACTCTTTCTCTTAGAGTAGCAGAAAATGAAATCTCCCTGTCTTTTTCATGAAGAAATTCATCAATTGACAACTTACCCAAGTGGTAAACAATTGAAAACAGACTATTGGAATTTGATGATTGTGCGAATTTTTGAATAGCATGGTGCGTTTCGTCAAAAGTTCTTCCTGTGATGTGGCTTAAATAAGAACACGCTGCTTCTTGGTCAAAATCTTCTCCCCTGCTTTCTTTTTCCACTATTTTGGAGAGCATTTCCCAATTCAAGTTTATTCTTCCTTTATGGTCAGTACTATTTGCCCTGATTTTTTCTGATTCGATGTATAAAAATGTAAGGTGAGTCAAAATATCATAAATATCAGATTTACCACGAGTCATTTCAACATACATCTGATCATCATCCACTCGATAACAATTCCTTTTTCTCCTACTTGGTACCAAAGTTAAAAAATCAGAGTTTTCATAACCTTCCCTGCTAATCAATCTCACAAATCGACATTCTTCAATACCTTTAGGAAGTCTTTCCATCACGTAAAGTAATCCATCAAGCTCAATTTTTTCCTCGTCTATGACCAAGCCATAGATTTCTGGACTAAGAACCAAAAGTGAGCTTACAAGGGATTCACCCGACACACCCATTGGTTTGTATGTTCCCCTCATAAATAAGTGGCGCATCGTAATATAAAGTTTTTCAATGGCTGCCCGAGATTCTTGTGCTCTTGTTCTTTTCATATTTTTCATTTTTTGTATTAGATAAATTCAGCAAATATAATATATTTTTTATGATTTACTTTAATTTTATTCTTTCAATAGACTAAAATTATGCATAAAATTAGGTAGGGAGTTAATGGAAATGATTTTATTAAATTAACTTACCCACTCAAACAATTCAGATGCCTTTTCTTTAGTCAACACCAAAAACGCTTTAATGTCAAACAATTTAGCGTATGAATTAAATTTAGACCTGTATTGTGTGTTTATCATGGAAATATATGTGCTGTCGGATTCTGTCCAATTAATAATTGATAAAAGTTTGATAACCGTATCATTTGAAATCGTGAATGGGGAACAGTTTTGAATTTTATTGCCATTCACTTTCCCAAGAAGTATGGACATAAAGATGCAGGTTGTATCTACGGACTTTTTTAAAAGGTTTTTTAATCTATAATCTGAAATTCCTTTTTTCATTTTTTGAATATGTTCTTCCGTATAGTTTGGGTCATTTTCTTCGGTTAATTTATTGTTTTCCCAATTCTTCAATTCAATGATGTATAGAACTTTATTCTCTTGGTCGTACCAACAAACATCCATTTCAGCAAAATTATTTTGCAAATCTTTGTAGCCATCACAATCCCCCAACCTAAAGTAATTATTATCTGGGAAATTAAGTGTAATCTCGCTTTCGGTAAAACCAGGCATATTAAAAACTATTTTAGATCAATATAGATTTCTTCATCATACATTTTGAGTGCTTCATCGACAATTGAATTAGAAGGCAAAACTCCATCAATTAAATTATGAAAAGAGCTACTTACAGGTTTACTTACTTCTCTTTTTAAATTCCAACAGCTAACATCTAATTCATCTCTTTTTGCGCAGTTTGCAAGTTGCTTAACCACAAAATAGCTATGTGATGCTAAGAATATTTGAACTCCAGCTTTGCTCATAGCAACTAACATCTCAACCATTTGTCTGACTGCATCAGGATGTAAAGCTGTTTCAGGCTCATCCATAAAAAGAATCGTTCCTTTACCCAATTGTCTGTTGGTTATTAGTGTAGTAAGGATCCCGATTTTTTTGATGCCTTCTGCAGTTTGTTGCATTGCAAACTGTTGATTTCCTTTCTTAAAAATAAACGGTTGATCATTTTGCCTTGTTTGTTCAATTTTGCCTTCAAACAAATCTTCAAGTGATCTATTTACTTGACTTAGTTCAGATGCAACTTTGCCTTTACTTGTTGGAATATTCAATGCTTTGATCAAATCGAGATATGTATCATCAAACCCAACTCCAAATTGCAATTCTCTAATATTTCTAATATCGTTAAAAGCCGTCAAAACTTCTTTAGCTGGAATAAATAGCGCATTAATAGTATCAGGTGGCAAAGTCTCAATATGTTCACTGCAATTTGGTATTACCTTTTCTGTTCTGTCTCCAAAAGAATAATGAATATCTTGATTATATTTATTGTTATTTCCAATTATAGTTAGATTGACTTCGAGTCTTTCTTTACTTCCTTTCTGAACTAAGTCTCCAAGTCCATTTTTACGTGGCATAAAAGTGTCATGAAGTTTTTCTGAAAGTTCTTTTTTGAATACAGTTTCCGAATGCTTTGCTTTGAGACTATAAACTTCCAAAGATTTTACTGTTGCATAGAGGAGTTTAAGCAACCCTGTCTTGCCCGTATCATTTTTCCCAATGATGATATTTATTGACGGCATATCTTTTAGGCTCAATTCTGAATGAGCCATAAAATTTTTTATTGTTATTGAATTTATCATCTATTTTTACTTTTAGATCTTTATTGCACTCTATTTAAATTTAACTGTTGAGCAGTACTGTTTTTTAAACTTTCCTTCAATTTAAAAGCAACCCTTAATTTGTCCTTTTTTTTATTAAATCCATCTAATTTTCAATATCATTTGTTCGGGATGTTGATATACATTGTTTCATTGATAGTAAGATATCTAAAAGTCACAACCAAAAACCAATCAATATCGCTCTTTCAGAATTTCCAAATGGTGCATAGTATGGCCTGCTATAATATAAATCAATGCCCTTACGCTTACATCAAAACCACTAGCATTTCCAATTCTAGAATAGGAATCCTCAGGGAGTGATTTGATCATTGATACCAATGCATATCTAGACATTTCAAAATCTTCCAACAGATTGACCAAAGGGACTTTATTAGCTCCTGAATTTGCTACATACAGATCTTGATCAAAACTGGGATATGCCGCTTTCTCTCCCCTAGCAAAGCATAAAGCTCTAAATGTCATCACCCTATCTGTATCAATGATATGACTCAACACTTCTTTTGCGGACCACTTTCCTGGAGCATATCCCAATTGGGATTTTTCTTCGCTCATAGCTTCATAATATCTCCTAACTTCTTCTATCTGGCTCAATAAAAGCTTTGGAACATCTATATTCTCTATCTTTGAAATGTATTTATGATAATATGGAGCATATTCCCCTTCTTTTGGGAAGTTATTTTCATTCATGTAATTTTTGTTTTGATTAAGGATGCTTTGTGTAAATTTAAGTGTTTCAAAATCACAAAAAGTCAAAATGAGAAAATTATTACCAATATTCGTTTATTTCATAGTTGCTACACTTTCTGCCCAAACACAAATTATCAATCGAGATTCAGAAATCGAGCAAATGGTCTCAGAAATAACTGCTTCAAGCCTTGAGCAATATGTCAGGGACTTAGCAGGATTCAAAACAAGACATACTCTGAGTGAAAAATCCGATAATCGCGGAATTTTGGCTTCTCAAAATTATGTTTTAGACCATTTCAAATCTTTTGAAAAAGAAGCTGGTGGCAGACTATCATCTGAAATAGATTTTTTCACAATCCCTGCTGACAATCGCAGAATCCCAACAGATAGCCAATTAGGCAATGTGATTGCAACACTGAAAGGTTCCGATTCAAATGATGATCGGATTTTCATTATCATGGCACATATTGACAGTAGAGCTTTGGATGTAATGAATGCTGAAATTGATGCTCCTGGAGCAAATGATGATGGTTCGGGTGTTGCTGCAATTATAGAATTGGTGAAAGTAATGTCCAAGAAAACATATCCCGCCACAATCAAATTTGTAGTGGTAAGCGGTGAGGAACAAGGATTAAAAGGTGCTGAATATTTAGCAAAAAAAGCAAAGGCTGAAAACTGGAACTTGGTTGCCACATTAAACAATGACATGATCGGAAATAGTAGATCTTCCCAAACTGACATCAGTGACAACACACGTGTCAGGATTTTTTCTGAAGGAATTCCTATGGCCGAAACAGATCAAATGGCTGCAATTAGAAGATACACCAACAGTGAAAATGATAGCAAATCAAGGCAGCTAGCAAGATATATGAAGGAAATCGGGGAAAGGTATGTTGATCAAATTGAAGTAAAACTTATCTATAGAAATGATAGGTTTTTGAGAGGTGGTGACCATACGCCATTCGCGAGAGAAGGATTTACAGCGATCAGAGTTTGTGAGATGAATGAAAACTACTATGCACAACATGAAAATGTGCGAGAAGAAGACGGGATTCAATATGGAGATCTTCCTGAGTTTATGGATTTCGAATACATGCGAAAAATAACTGGAATCAATTTAGCTTCCCTTTCATATTTGGCTTCTTCCCCATCAGAACCACAAATGGTTGGTATTGACGTGAGGCGCTTAAGCAATACATCAACGCTAAGATGGGACGCTCCGAAGACTGGAATCGCTAAAGGCTATTATGTGTTGATCCGAGAAACAAGTGACTCTATGTGGACAAAGAAAATCTACACTGAAGATAATACACTTACCATTCCATATTCAAAGGATAACTTTTTCTTTGCAGTCCAAGCTGTCGGAGAAAATGGGCATGAAAGCATGGCAGTGTTTCCGCAGCCTATTACACGTTAATTGATAAAGCCTTTAATACTTAAGTTGAATTTGTAAATTCAACTTAAGTATTATTTTTTTTTATAAAATTCAAAATGAGTATCCGCAATATTGCACGTAGTGTAAAAAGTAGCTTTGTAACTTGCTGATACTCGTCATCAGACAATCGTTCACAGTCAACAGAACCACAAATCGTTTATCCGACAGTCTATTGTTTTGCTACGTGCGAGAAAGAAGATACACATAAAATTCAAGCATTTAATCAAACAAAGAAATATTGAATAAAAAATTCAAGTGCTAATGAACGTGGAAATTGTGTGATTTAATTGTATTAAATTTACATTTTTCGCCTTGATTCCTTCCAAAATTACCATTACATATCTCTGCGCTTTCAATATTTTTTTACATCCTTTATAAGTTATCAGCTTTCATTAAAGTCAATTCCAATCTTATGTTCACCTTTAGAATTATTCAGAAAATGATTTTTAAAAATTAAGAAATACTCACATTGGGGAAATTAGGCTTTTGATTCAACATAATGTGTACACCTTGACACAAAATTTTGCGAAAAAAAAAAACTAATTTTTAAATTGAAAAAGATATTTTTATAACTTTATCATTAATTTACATTATTTATTGAATATTTATTTGATTTCATAACATTTTATACCCCTTTGGTAGAACCTTTGACAAAGCAGATTAAATAATGATTTTTATATCAAATTTATGATGCCACAGAAAAATTAATTGCAAGATGAAAAAATTGGTAATGTTGTTACTCTGCCTGTCATATTCGACATGGCTATTTTCTCAAAGTATTTCGGTTAGAGGGAATGTTTCCTCCTCTGTCGATGGTCTCCCTATACCTGGAGCAAATGTTTTGTTAAAAGGAACTACAAATGGAATAGTTACAGACCAAGAAGGTAATTTTTCCATTGAAGTTGCTGATGAAAATAGTGTTTTAGAGATATCCTTTTTGGGAATGTCTACCAAAGAAGTAAGAGTTGGTAATCAAAGTTTCTTTGAGATAGTTTTAGATGAAACGCAAGAAGAACTTCAGGAAGTTGTGGTCATAGGCTACGGTACCATGGACAGGAAGCGATTGACTAGTGCTGTTTCTACCATAGGAAGTGATGCATTGGAAAGGGATCCACTCCCCTCACTATCTCAAGCTATACAAGGAAAGGCCGGGGGCGTTCAAGTAACCCAAAATTCTGGAACTCCAGGTGGTGGGATCTCCATAAGGGTTAGGGGAACTACCTCTATTAATGCGAGTTCAGAACCACTGTATGTAATAGACGGAGTTCCGGTAAACAGTACCACCAACTTTGTAGGTGGACAAGATTTCAATTTTGGAGGAGCAGATCAGGGCATCAATGTACTAGCATCACTCAACCCAAGTGATATCGCTTCAGTAGAAGTCTTGAAAGATGCCGCTGCTACTGCGATCTATGGCGCTAGGGCTTCCAACGGAGTCGTTTTAGTAACGACCAAAAGGGGAAAAGCCAATGAAAGCAAGATTAGTCTGAACGTTTATCAAGGAATTTCTCAAGTGCCTAGGGAAAGAAGACTTTCACTTATGAACTCCGAGCAGTATGCAGATTATATCCAAGACTTATGGAGCTATAATCCAAATGGTGGATCAATCAACCCTGTTCTTCTCAATACTGCAATCCAAACTGACTGGCAAGAAGAAGTATTTAGAACTGCTCCTATTTCCAATTATGAAGTTTCTGCCTCTGGAGGAAGTGATAAAACACAGTATTATGCTTCGGTAGGATATTTTAACCAAGAAGGTACGATTCTTAACTCCGGATTTGATAGAATTAGTTTTAGGTTAAACTTGGATCATCAACATAGCGATAGACTAAGTTTCAATACAAACATCAACTTGACCCGTGCTTTTAACCGACGCATTCAAGAGGAGAATAGTAGAGAGGCAGTTATCAGAAGTGGTCTTGTTGCTCCACCAACACTACCCATCTATAATGAATCCGGTAATTTCGCTTTTGACCCTCAAGTGACTTCAAGAGAAAATCCTTTTGCATGGCTGACACTTCCAACAAATACAGCTGAAACACTTCGATTGCTTACCAATGTGGGTGCAAGATATGACATTGGAAAAGGAATTAGCTTCAAAACCAATTTTGGGGTAGATATTTCAAATATTGAGGATCGTTTCTTCCTTCCACCTAATGGAGTTCGTTTCAATCAAGGTATAGGACTTGGAGCTAGTAGAATCAGCAAGGATCAATTGTGGCTCAATGAAAATATTTTACAATATGAGAATAGTTGGGGCAACAGTAGTTTGGACGCTATATTCGGGTTGTCATTTCAAGGATCACGATTTTCGTTCACTGATGCCAGAAGAACAAATTTTCCATTCAACGAAATCGACCTGATCGGAGCTGGTGGAGTGATCTCTGGTGCCAATGCCAGTGCACAAGAGTGGAGCATAGTTTCTTACTTCAGTAGGGTTAACTACTCCTTGAAAGACAAATATTTGTTTACCGCAAACTTTAGAATTGATGGATCCAGTAGGTTTGGATCACAAAATAAGTATGGAACATTTCCATCTTTTGCATTTGCATGGAGGGTAGGTCAAGAGAACTTTTTAGCTAACAATCAAACGCTGAGTGATCTTAAAATCAGAACTTCTTGGGGTTTGACTGGTAACCAAGAAATACCTAACTATGTCAACCAAATTTTGTATTCAGGTGGTTTCAACTATGATAATCTACCAGGTTTTAGACCAAATGTCTATGGTGACGGTGACCTGAGTTGGGAAACAACAGAACAATTCAATATTGGTGCTGATTTGTCATTATTCAATGATCGAATTAGCATCTTGGCTGATTACTATATTAAAGATACCCGTGACCTATTGATTCTAATTCAATTGCCAAGAACCTCTGGGTATTCTACTGCTTTTCGAAATGCAGGAGCCATTCAAAATAAAGGGTTCGAATTTGAAATAAGTTCAAGAAACCTAACGGGGAAATTCATATGGAACACTAGTTTGAATATGACTTTCAATCAAAATAAAGTAACTGAGTTACCAGAAGGAGATCTTTTGGGTGGCATTGGCAATTTCAATCTAGCACGTGCAGGTTATCCACTGGGTAGTTTCTATGGTTGGGTCGCTCAAGGAGTCAATCCTGAAACTGGAATGATCGACTTTCTTCTGAATGATGGAACTTTAGGTGCTCCAAACAGAGAAGAAGATAGACAAATTATCGGCAATCCCCACCCACGTCTTTTCGGAGGTATTACCAATGATTTCTTCTACAAAAATTTCGACCTTAGTATCATGGGACAGTTTGTGGGTGGAGTTGATCTATACAATTACACTGCATTTTACAGACTAGCTGGAACAAATTTAAGTAGCAATGGAGATGAGGCATGGACGCGAAGATGGAGGCAGCCTGGCGATGTCACAGATGTACCAAGACCTTCTCCTGGAAACTTTGATAATGCAGCTACATCTACCCGCTGGGTAGAAGATGGAAGCTTCTTTAGAATTCGTAATATCACCTTTGGATACACACTTCCGCAAAACGTCTTGGAAAGGTTAAAGATTACAAACTTAAGAATATATACAACCATCCAAAACGCTTTTGTATTCACAAAGTATAGCGGTTTTGATCCGGAAATAAATGCGTTATCCAGTGATGGAATAGCTTATGGAACAGATCATAGTAATTACCCTCAGCCAAGAATTTTCACAGGAGGTATCAATCTAACTTTCTAACCAAGATCCATCATGAAAAATATAAGTAAAAATTCTATTTTGATGATAATGCTAACAATCATCTTAATTGCTTGTGACGACTTTATAGACCGTTCTCCTCTCGATCAATTGAACCAGGAAACATTTTTCACAGATGTGGCTACTACACAAACAGCTGTAATCGGTGCATATCGTACCCTAACAAGCAGTAGTTTGTATGGCCAAGCATTTATTGTAATTCCAGAATTTGCAGCAGGACATATGCGTCATATCAGTAACTTCCCTGAATATGTAGAGTATCAAAATTTCAACATTCGGATAGACAATCCATGGGCTTTGAATATATGGACAGCATCCTATGAAACCATCAATTCATGTAACAACATCATAGCTTATGCCCCGAATATAAATGAATATTCTATGAATGAAAATTTACAAAACATGGTAAAGGAAGCCCATTTCATTCGTGCATTGACTTATTTCAATCTTGTCCGTGCTTGGGGAGATGTTCCATTAATAACCAATCCTACTACTCCACAAACTACATCCGCAGAGATTCGAGTACCAAGAGATGCTGCAAGCTCGGTTTGTAATCAAATTGTAGCAGACTTGGAATTTGCATCAGATTTACCTAACAACAATGCAGGAAGCAAAGGAAGAGCTAATGGAATGAGTGTGAAAAGTCTATTGGCAAAAGTTCACCTTTATATGGGAAATATGCAAGAAGCAGCTGATCTCGCATCACAGGTGTTACAATCTGGAGAATTCACTTTGTTGGAAAATTATTCTGATATATGGACAGTAGAGAACTCAGCGGAATCAATATTTGAATTGCAGTTTGACGAGCAAGTCCCCAATACTTTTGTTCAAAATGCAAACCCTGCATCAAGACAAGAGTTTTTTGCATCTGATGCTGCAAGTCTACTGTTTGATGAAGAAGATGCAAGAAGGGAATTTACAATCAGAGAAGCTGAAGATAATTCAGGAAATATAAACCTCTATGTAGGAAAATACCGAACCTTTAATCCACCTACCCAAAATGTTCCTATTATTCGATTGGCAGAAGTCTATCTTATCTATGCTGAAGCAGTCTCATTTAGCAATCTGCAAGAAGGAATAACTGCTCTGGCAGCTATCCGAACTAGAGCTGGTTTGGCAACGGACTTTACTGGTAGTCAGGATGACTTGATTGCATTGATACAGCAAGAACGAAGAAAAGAATTGATGTTTGAGTTTGAAACTTGGTTTGACCATTGTAGAACAGGAGCTGCTGACGATATTTTGGAGGTTCCAAACTCTGATCGCTATTTATTTCCAATACCTCAGTTGGAACTTGATCTCAATGAAAATTTAACTCAGAACCCAGGCTATTAAAGTGTAAATCCCAGACAGAATCGTCTGGGATTTTTTTATGGCAATACAAATATTGAAGAGGATGCTCTTAAAGCTTCCCTTCTTAAACTTTGAACTATTTCAAATAGATTGTTTAATCTGCTTAGCCACAATAACACCAGTAGATGAATAAATCAATCGTAATTATGCGAAGAATCATCGGCAGTCCTCAGTCATTGCACAACAGTTGATTGAAATAAACTTCAAACAATACGATTAATGGTTTCTAGTTTAAAAGCGGATTTACAAATAAAAAATAATTCAAAGTCTAAACCAACTAGTATGAATACAATTGGGACAAGATCTGGAAACTTAAATCTCATTTACTTTTAAAGGCATTATCATCAAAGCCCTCTACAAGAATGAAACAGCTATTTAGTTTATTTTTTTTTATTTTGTATTACCATGAAAAAATCTGATCAATTGATTCTCACTTCCCCCTCATCAATTGAATGATTGCCGCAAACAACATTACTAAAAGACATCCGATGGCATTGTACCACAAATATCCAATATCAATGTTTACACCAAGCAATGACTCACCATTATGCCAATGGATAATCAGAATAACAGATTCGGCTAGCAAGGCAGCGATAAATACAGCATTTCCTTTCACCCATTTCATGTAAAAACCAACTAAGAAAACACCTAAAATTGTCCCATAAAACAAAGATCCTAATAAATTGACTGCTTGAATAAGGTTTTCGAACAGCGTGGCATAGGTTGCAAACAATATTGCAAACACTCCCCAAAATGCTGTCAGCCATTTTGAAGACAACATATAGTGTCGATCGGTACCTTTCTTGTTCAATGATCTTTTGTAAATATCAACAGTAGATGTAGAGCCCAAGGCATTCAACTCTGATGCTGTAGAGGACATGGCCGCGGAAAATATTACTGCAAAAAGCAACCCTATTATCCCCTTGGGCAAATAATCCATCACAAAACGCATAAAGATATAATCAGTATCCCTTGTTTCTGCACCTGCATCATTTTTTACAATCAAAGCTTTTACATCATCTCTGATTTGCTCTTGCTTGGCATAGCTTTCATGCATAGCTGACTTAGCTTGCTCTATCCCGTCGACATTTTCAGCCCTTACAGCTTCAAGCAAACTTTCAATACTTCCTGACTTTTCTGCAAATGCTTTTGAAAAATCTTCTTCCAAACTTAAATAATCTGTTCTAAATTGTGATTCTACCAATTTTTCTGTTTGAACTTTATTGAATACAACTGGAGGTTGAAAAAACTGATAAAATACAAAAACCATGACTCCTATAAATAGAATTATGAACTGCATCGGTACTTTGAGAAGTCCATTCATAATCAATCCCTTTCTACTTTGGGAAAGTGTTTTTCCAGTCAAATATCTCTGTACTTGAGATTGATCCGTTCCAAAATATGATAGAAATAAAAACAAGGCGGCAGTCATTCCTGACCAAAAATTATATCTATCGGACCAGTTGAAATCAAAATTCACAATATTCAAACGCTCCATTTTTCCCGCAACGTGCAAAGCTTCTGTGAATTTTACAGGAAGCATATTTATAACTAATATTCCCGCTAAAATCATCCCTCCCATCATCACCATCATTTGTTGCTTTTGAGTAATTGAAACTGCCTTTGTACCTCCAGAAACTGTATATACAATAACTAAAACTCCAATAAAAATATTTGTCAAAGTAAGGTTCCATCCCAATAACGTAGATAAAATTATAGAAGGCGCATAAATCGTAATTCCAGCTGCCAATCCTCTTTGGGTAAGAAAAAGCAAGGCTGCAAGTGTTCTAGTCTTAAGGTCAAATCTATTCTCCAAAAATTCGTATGCAGTGTAAACTTTTAGCTTGTAATAGATAGGAATAAAAGTGACTGATAAGATAATCATGGCAACAGGAAGCCCAAAATAAAATTGGATAAATCGCATCCCGTCTTCATAAGCCTGGCCAGGTGTGCTCAAAAAAGTGATTGCTGATGCCTGAGTTGCCATGATTGACAAACCAATGGTCCACCAATTCATGTCACTATCACCTCGCAGGTAATTGTCCATGCTCTTAGGACCGTATGTTTTGTACACTCCATAGCCAACAATCAAAGTTAGCGTCCCAAATAAAACTATCCAATCTAAATTGCTCATGAAAAAGCTTTGGTTAACCAGTAAAAAAGACCAATTAAAACAAATAAAGTAACTATCAATGCAATATACCAGTTATTCCAATTGACTTTATTTTCCACTTGGTTGCTCGATTAAGTTTACAAATATCTTGATAGCGCCAGGTACTCCAGCAGGAAGTTGCCTGAACCAAGAAATTCCCGAATATGTGTATGTCCCATCACCATATTTGGTGTGCAACAAGGAACCCTTACTTGATTTCTCCCCAGGATCTTGCATGGTGAATGGAACAGTATATTTGGAATCCCAATCAGTAGTAAAATAAAGTCCACGCTCTTGCACCCAGCCATCGAAATCTTTTTCTTTAATCTGGTTTGGATAACGCATCAAAGGATGATTGAAATCTACTTCAACAGGAGATTCTTCTACTGTCACTCTGTCTCTAGACAAAGAAAAAGGATAAGGCCCTAGGTCTCTTGTCAAAAGTGGCGAGGAAGTGTTATACTGAACAATAAGATTTCCTCCTTCTTTGACATATTCCATCAATTGATCTACATTGTTTGCAAGCTCTTGGTTTGTATTGAAAGCTCTGATTCCAACAATAATTGTCTCGAATTCTTTGAATTTGTTTTTCCTAAGGTCTCCATTTTCTAAAAATGAAACTTGGTAACCCAAATTTTTCAAAACTTCGGGAACATCATCTCCTGCTCCATTGATATATCCAATTTTTTGGCCACTGGTTGAAATATCCATTTTGATTAGGTCAAATGCAGCATCTACAAAATAGGTCAAATTTGGAATGTGTTTATAAATTATACGTTTTGTATCTTGGAAAAACACCCTTTCATCGCTAGAATTGAAGGATGCCAAAACAACTACTTTTTCTTTGTCAGAGTTCTTAATTCTAATCGAATAAATCTTTCTTTTCTTTCTTTCATCATTTTCAACAGCCAAAATTTCATATTGATCTTTTTTCAATCCTTCCAGTTCAATTTCACCATCAAGGATTTTATCCCTAAAAGAAACTTCAACCTTAAGATCAGGAAGAGCTCCTTTTACCAAAAACACACTGGACTTGTCAACATTGACATTTACTTCTGGCACCAATGTAAACGGCTGATTGATTTCTCCATCTACTTGATCATTATATTTATAACTGAGTGGTAGATTTAAGTTGATTTGCTCTCCTTCAATCTCAGTAAGTATTTTCAATTCAATCGTTGATTGATTGATTGGAGGTCCAATTTTCTTTGGGTCTTTAATATCAAATAAACTGTTGTCAATAGGATTTTCTAACCAAAATGGTTGTGATGTGGGAAAGTCTTGAGGAATCTTAAGCTTAATTAATTTATTAACAGGCTGATTGCCAACTGCATTTTGATCTAACTTCAAATTCAAAAAAGAATTTGTTGCTTCGATTAATCTTAGCGTCATATTTGATGGATTGTTAAAAATCAACTCTGCATCAACAGTTTCACCAGGGAATCCTATTTCTTTTTTTATTATAAACTCTGCCTTGACACCAAGTGCTCCTAGAATCAAATCATCAATTAACTTTTTCTTTTCCAAAAACCACAACTCCTCAGAATTTGATTGCTTCAAAAGTCTCTTTAATTTCAAAAAATTCTCAACATTTTGCGCTGGATTGATAAAATCAAATTCTTCAATCGCTTTATTGATTGATTTTTGAATTTGATCACCACCCTCAATTTGCAACCATCTATTTGGAATTCCTTCAAATGGATTATCCTTAAAATTTTCTCCTTTAATCTGTTCAATAAAATCCTTACCTGCTCCAATTTGGGAAGTTGAACCAAATCCTTGGGATTTATGCATCGTACGACTATCTGCAGCTATTTGAGAATAAGTAGTACCCAATAATGGATTAAAATCACCAACAGGAAATATATGGTAACTTTTCCCTCCTTCAGGCTCATACTGTCCTCCCCAATTATATGCATTCCAAAAAAGTCTTTTTGCTTTCCAGGTATTGGTGAATTTCAGCTGATCTTTGAAGAAATTTTGATTTCCAGAGATATCAAATGCCTCGGAAGAAAGGATAGCAGAAGTGGTATGATGACCATGGGTAGTCCCAGGGATGGTATTGAATCTATTGATGATAATATCTGGCTGAAAATTCCGGATAATCCAAACCACATCTGAAAGCAGTTTCTCTTTATCCCAGTTATTCAAGGTTTCATCAGGGTTTTTGCTAAATCCAAAATCCAAAGCTCTGGAAAAGAATTGCCTTCCACCATCAGTTTCTCTTGCTTTTAGCAATTCGTGGGTTCGGATCAAGCCAAGCTCTATTCCCAATTCTTTTCCTATTAAATTCTGACCTCCATCTCCTCTTGTTAGAGACAAATAGGCAACTTGGGCATGCTCACCATTTGCCAAATATGAAATCAATCTTGTATTTTCATCATCAGGGTGCGCCGCTACAAATAGGATCCTTTTTGTCTCTTTAAAAATCAATAAATCATGGTAAAGCTTAGAGGATGGATTTTGGGCAAAAACTTGAAGCAATATAAAACCAAATAACATGGTCAATAAACTGGTACGTTTCAACATATGGATTTACTGTTTGAAAGCTAAAATTTAGTCTTTGAATTTATTTAATAAAAACAATTTTTTACCAAAGGGTTTTGAATGATGTAAACATCTTTGTCGAAAGGTAAAAAATTCATGGAATTTATACACAAGTATATCGGTTTGTTAGGCTAAAATAGATCCTAAAAATATTCTATGACTATCCGTTTTTATCTAATTAGTCCCAACGATAGATTATTTGATGAGTAATTTCAAGTTTAGTTAACTATGCATCTGCATATCAATACGGGCTACGGTCTACTCACACAAGTTATTCACAAAAATCTAAAACAACCAAGGTCTCTTGACACCCAAAATTTCAGCTTATGTATGACCATCGTATATATTCAATTGCGAATTGATTAAACCTTTTAACGAAAAACCATAAAATAAAAAAAGCTACCAAATTGGTAGCTTTTTCTGTTTTATGGTTGAATAAAGATTAACCTTCCATCCAGTTTTCGCCTAAAATTTCAATCAACTTTTGATTGTATTTCTCAGCTTCTTCTTTGTTATCCAATCTTGTGTGTATTTGGAACAAGGTTTCCAATATCTCAGTCGATTCAGGCTTCAACTCTGATGCTTTTGTAAAATAAGGAACAGATTCTTTGTAAAGACCTTCTGCTTCTTTGTTCATAGCATCTGATTTTTCTTCCCATTCATCATCCGATAAACCACCAACTTCATTCAAGATTGTTCTTGCTTTTTCGATGAATATAGCACCAGCATAATAATTTCCTTCAAAGAAATCAGGGTCAGCTTCTACTGATTTTTTGTATTGAACCAAAGCTCCATCCAAATCTCCAGATTGCTCCAACAAGTAACCGTATCTTAAAAGAATACCGGTGTTCTCAGGATCATTTTTCAAAGCATCTTTTACAGAAACAAGTGCTTCATCCATTTTATCCAATTGAAGTAAGAATTGAATTTCAAATTCTGCAAGTGTTTTATCTGTAGGATCTTCTTCCTTAGCCAACTTAACTAATCTATATGCTTCTTCTGGATCTTTATCGATAGCACTAGCAATTTGAATTAAATAGTAATATGTGTTTAGTTTATTGTACTCTTCAATTTCCAAAAGTCTATTGAAAAACACTTTTGCTTCTTCAGTTTTGTCAAGCTGATTCGCCAAGAAACCTGCATTGAAATTCATTGTAGTATCAGTAGGGCTAATGTTACTTGCCAATGCAAAATATTCGTAAGACATCTCAAGGTTATCTTCCTCATATGTTGTTATTGCTTTTGCAAAAGCAGAATTCTTCAAAGTTTCTATACCATATGGTCTTAGATTTTCAGGCATTCCTGGTACATCGTCTTTCCAAAGGTCTTTCCCAACTTTACTGTCTTTGTCATTGTTGATCATTTCCATTGTCTTAGAAAAGGTATCGAAAGCTTCTTTTCCAACCTCTACTGTTGACATTTCATTTTCATCACCTGCGTCAAACATTTTCGTTTGAATCTGACCTTTAAGTAAAGTCGTAGCAGGATCATCTTTTGTTTCAGGATCAGATAATGCATCTTCTACTTCTGACAAGGCTGTAGTCAACTCGCCTTTTTTGTAGTTTTTTTCAGCAGATTTCACCACTTTCTTTTGGGCAAAACTGACAGTGACAAAACCTACTAATGCTAATGATAAGATTAACTTTTTCATTTTGTTCTTTTTTCTTAATTGTTTGGTTCCTCGGTTACATTGTTTTCTGAATCTGGGCTATCATCTTGGTTTGATCCTTCCTCTGGAATGGTCAAGTTTAATTCTTCCTCAGTTTCTTCTTCTTTTTTGATTTTTTCAACTGAAGAAATTTCATCATTTTCTCCAAGTTTGATAAGTCTAACACCTTGTGTGGCTCTACCCATGACCCTTAGATTTGAGACAGGAGTCCTTATGGTGATTCCGGACTTATTGATAATCATCAAATCATCTGTGTCAACTACTTCTTTGATTGCAACTAGACTTCCGGTTTTTTCAGTGACACTCATTGCTTTTACTCCTTTTCCTCCTCTATTTGTGATTCTGTAGGCATCAAGCTCGGAGCGCTTTCCGTAACCCTTTTCTGATACGACCAAGAGCGTCGCATCCTCTCGAGATGCACATACCATGCCAATTACATGGTCATTAACATCACTTAACTTAATTGCTTTTACTCCTGTAGCTGTCCTACCCATTGGTCTGACTGTAGATTCATGGAAATGGATGGCTCTACCTGATTTGGCTGCAATGATAATATGGGAATCTCCATTCGTCATTTCCACTTGCATCAGTTGATCTTCATCCCTGATATTCAATGCAATGATACCATTGGTTCTCGGTCTTGAGTATTGCTCCAAAGTGGTTTTTTTGATGATTCCTTTTTTGGTAACCATCACTAGGAAATTATTGTTTATATAATCTTCGTCTCCTAAATCTCCTACTTGAATTATCGATCTAATTCTATCTTCTGATGTAATATTGATCAAATTTTGAATAGGCCTGCCTTTCGATGCTTTCGAACCTTCTGGAATTGCATATGTTTTCAGCCAGAATAACTTTCCTAAATCTGTAAATATTAAAAGATAATTATGTGTCGATGCTGTAAATAGGTACTCAGTCCAATCATCATTCTTGGTTGTCGCACCTCTTGAACCCACTCCTCCTCTACTTTGAGTTCTGTATTCGGTCAATGCTGTCCTTTTGATATAACCTTCATGGGAAACTGTAATAACAACTTCCTCATTTGGAATCATGTCTTCATAACTAAAATCTTCCGCATTATGCTCGATCTCAGTTCTTCTATCATCAGCATATCTTTGTTTGATCTCTGCAAGTTCATCTTTGATGATTTGCATACGTTTATCTTCATTGGCAAGAATTTCCTTCAACTCTTCAATTAGAAGCATGATCTGATCATATTCTTCCTGGATCTTATCTCTCTCCATGCCTGTGAGGCGCTGAAGTCTCATATCCAGAATTGCTCTTGCTTGAATTTCACTCAACTCAAAGCGTTCCATCAAACCGTTTCGGGCAGTCTCAGGATCTCTCGAACTTCTGATCAATGAAATCACCTCGTCAAGATTATCCAAAGCAATCAAATAACCCAACAAAATATGGGCTCTTTTCTCAGCTTCCCTCAGTTCATATTCAGTCCTTCTTATGACTACTTCGTGACGGTGATTGACATAATGCACAATCATGTCTTTCAAGTTCAACGTATAAGGTCTTCCTTTAACTAGAGCGACGTTATTCACTGAAAATGAAGTCTGTAACTGCGTTTGTTTATAAAGATTATTCAACACCACATTTGAAATGGCATCTCTTTTCAGTTCATAGACAATCCGCATTCCTTGTCTATCAGATTCATCTCTGATAGCTGAAATACCATCTATTTTTTTCTCTGTAATCAGCTGAGCAGTCTTCTCGATCATATTGGCTTTGTTCACCAAATATGGAATCTCAGAGATGATGATCATCTCCTTGCCACTGTCTTTAGTTTCTATCCCAGCTTTTCCTCGTACGATGATCCTTCCCCTTCCTGTTTCGAATGCAGCTTTTACACCATTATAGCCATAGATGATTCCTCCAGTAGGGAAATCTGGGGCTACAATAAATTCCATCAATTCAGAAATAGTAATATCTCTATTATCAATGTAGGCGGTAATGCCATCTACAATTTCCCCTAGATTATGGGGAGCCATATTTGTTGCCATACCAACTGCAATTCCCGAAGCACCATTCAATAGAAGTGCAGGGATTTTTGCTGGTAATACAACAGGCTCCTTCAATGAATCATCAAAGTTCAGTTGAAAATCAACAGTTTCTTTGTTGATATCGATCAAAAGCTCTTCAGCGATTCTTTTCAATCTTGCTTCTGTATATCGCATCGCAGCTGGATTATCTCCATCTACCGAACCAAAGTTACCCTGACCATCCACCAAAGGATATCTCAAAGACCAAGGTTGCGCCATACGAACCATTGTTTCATATACCGCAGAATCACCGTGTGGGTGGTACTTACCAAGTACCTCACCAACGATTCTAGCTGACTTTTTAAAGGATTTGTTGTGCAAAACGCCTAGTTCTTGCATTCCGAAGAGTATTCTTCTATGAACAGGCTTTAGTCCGTCTCGGACATCTGGAAGTGCTCTGGAAACAATAACCGACATCGAATAATCGATGTAGGCTCCACGCATTTCGTCTTCAATGTTAATCGGTATGATATTCTCTCTTTCTCCTTGAGCCATATTTATCTATTCTCAATAAGCTTGCAAGATAATAAAAAGATAACGGTTTTAAAATATGATTTTACACTCAAAAAGGGGGAATTTGAATAAGTTTTAATACCACTGACCTACTCTTCTATTCTGGAGATTGAATATAGAACTTCCTCTATATTCTACCCCATCATGTAAGTGCTTCATTACCACACCACAACCTTGCACTTTACATCTTTTTGTTCCTGGTAGGCTTATGGAAAGGCCAATTTGTGCAGCATATAAAGTCTGCCTAATATTTTGAAATTCTTCAATATTTGTACCCTCAAATGTCAAATTTCTGAATTCCGCACCCGTTTTCACAAAAAATCTTGCGTATTCCGAAAATTGCCGTTCTATTCTGAACGCAACTCCATAGTATGGTTCATTACTATTTACCAGGCGCGGGTCTGGTGATCTGCGAACGATTAAGCTCCCATATTCACCTTCCAAGATAAATCTCCAAGGATAATTTTGGCGAATCCTTTGATTTTTTTCAGACTGCATGTATATATTCTGTGTCGAATATCGTCTATACTTCCATTTTAGAAAACTTGCACGCTTTTTTGCATCATATAAAACCAACCCTAAATTCCCATAAAGCTTGTCGAATGTGTAGGAGCTGTTTTGAAACTCAAAACTATAATCAGAACCTTGCAAATTATTCATATTCCCAATTTCCCGACCATATCCTCCTCCCAAAATAAATAGGTTAAATACATTTAGCTTTACACCCAAATTAACTGGGACACCAAAGCCATTTCCATCAAACTTGGTAACTTCATTGGCTGGTATTTCTGTCGTATTCTCTAAATTCTGAAATTGGCTTATTGGGTATTCGCTCGGACTGGTTGACAAGAAGTCCATGTTGCTTTGTAGATAACTGCCTCCTGAAGATAGCTCAAAGCTGAAATTGCTAATACCTTTTCTGAAAACATTTCCAATATTGCTTTCACTCATTCTTCCACGATTTGCTTTCGTATCAATCCCGAAAATATCATCTTGTTGTGCATTTATTTCTATAATAGAAAATAAAAGAATTGTTGATACTAAAATTATCGACTTCAGATTCATAGATTTACTATAATTGGTGAAAAGAAAGCATATTTTGAAAGGTTGAAGATATTTGAATTTATCATATATCTAAAAATATCCAATGATTAAATAACGGGATTTCAACAAAAAAAATACTCTTTATGCATAAAAAAAGGAGACATTCAAATTGAACATCTCCTTTTCTAAATACTTATAGGAAATTACTTGTCTGTAACAGGATCTTCTCCTCCTTCAGCATTTTGCTTTTTCATTTCTGCAATCATGGTATCCACTTTTTCCTTTACTTCAGGGTTTTCTTTGATAGCTTTGTTTACCTTATTATATGTAGCTATTCCTAATATTTCATCATTTTTAATAAGATCAGTTTTATATTCTCTTGCTACATCTCCAAGGGAAGCTATAAAATCCTGAATTCTTTGGAACTCTGCTTTTTCTTCTTCCGTCAGATTGATTTCTGCTAACTTCTCTTCATTTCCCCAAGCACCTTTGATTTCATTATATCTTGCTCCTCCTCCTTCTATGATCTCGTTAGATTTGATCATATCTTCGACTTCAGACTGTTTGCTGGACATGAAATTCAAAAAATTGGCCTCCATAGCAGCAAATTTCATCATTTCCTCTTCCGTAACTTCTTCCGACTCATCTTGTGCATTAGCTTGCACACTCATCATACCTAACATTAAGAAGGCAAATACAAATACTCTTTTCATCATGACAATAGATTTAAATTAAGTTTTATGTTCAAAAACGATCCTCTAATAAAACGTTAAAAGACCATTATACCAAAAAAATATGCAAAAGATGTGCCTTAAATATTGTTAAAAGGTAATTATTTTAGATTAAAGGATTCTTTTACATAAATTAAACTAGTCAATTGTTTTCAGTTTTTTAATCGTATCCAAAGGATCGGTTGAAGAAAACACAAAGCTTCCTGCTACTAGAACATCAGCACCAGCTGCTCTCAACAATGGCGCATTGTTTTCATTTACACCTCCATCAATTTCAATTTCTGTTTGTGCACCATTTTCAGTGATTATCTCTTTTAGCCTCTTTACTTTGGCATATGTGTTTTCGATAAATTTCTGCCCTCCAAATCCTGGATTTACAGACATGATACAAACTAAATCAATATCATTGATAACATCTTTCAAAAGCTCAACAGATGTATGTGGATTAATCGCCACACCAGCTTTACAGCCCAATTGTCTGATTCCTTGTAGGGTTCTATGCAAATGGGTACATGCTTCGTAGTGAACAGAAATGATGGTGGCCCCTGCATTCTTAAATGCTTCCAAGTATTGATCGGGATTTACAATCATCAAGTGGACATCAAGTGGCTTTTTTGCATGTTTGTTTACAGCTTCTGTCACTGGAATTCCAAAAGAAATATTTGGCACAAACACACCATCCATTATATCAACATGGATGTAATCGGCTTCAGAGATATTGATCATTTCGATCTCTTTTTGCAAATTCGCAAAATCAGAAGCTAGGATTGAAGGGGCTATTTTAACTGACATTATTATTTTAGTAGGGTTATTATCCTGCAAAGGAAATAAAAAAGACTTAAGCCCCCTATCTTTTTATTAATTTTGTCCTTTTGACATCTTTACCTGACTGAAGTTCCAATAAATACATCCCCTTCACTAAAATAGGCAAATTCAATGAAAAAGGATTTTTATTCGAATCACGAGAAATTTCCCTATCGATAATCAAGGCCCCACTCACATCAAAAAGTCTAATTGCAACTTGATTTGACTGGCCGAAATCTACAAAAAGTTCTTGCCCCTCACTGGGGTTTGGATAGATTTTCCAATCTTCTACTTCTGCATTTTCTTCGACTGATAAAACCTCACCATAGTAAGCCCTCACAAAGTCTGGAATTCCATAACCCAATTCATTATCGGGATTTTCTGCCTGAGATCCACTTTTCAACAATGCATCGATCAATTGATTTTTTGTCCACTCTGGCTTTGCTTGCCAAAGTCCTGCAGCCAATGCTGTAATCTGTGGTGCCGAAAATGATGTGCCATTAGCGGGATTAACAGCTCCACTTGACCGAATCAAAAACACGCCATTGCCATAAGTGACTAATTCGGGTTTCAATTCACCAAGAGCATTAGGCCCTTGGGAACTGAAATTTGCCCGTTGTAAATTTATATCTACTGCACCGATGGACAAAATCCCTTTCGCGTCAGCTGGTGCAGCTATAGACCTTTCACCTCTTCCCCCATAATTACCAACACTGTTCACCACCAAAATACCTTTTTGACCAGCGATGGATGCACCTTGAGAAATCACTGCTTTGGAACCATCAAGGTCTTCAGCAAAATAATCCATACGTGGGTCATCAAAGTCTATATAACCCAAAGATGAATTAATGATATCTACACCCAAACTATCGGCAAACTCGGCAGCTTTCACCCAATTATACTCTTCTATTCTGTATTCCGAAAGCACATCCTCAGTAATACAAAGGATAAAATCCGCATCTGGTGCTCCAGAAACCAATTGCTCAGGCATATTTGCCCCGATCAACGATAGGACGTTTGTCCCATGTTGATTCCTTGTATATACATCTGTATTTGTGCAATCAATAAAATCCTTTGTTGCAACAATCTGATTGTTTTCAAACAAATGATTAAAACCTTCTAACTTATCCACTCCAAGAAATCCACCATCAAAAACGGCTATTATAACCCCTCTTCCAGTAAATCCCTCTTCATGCATTTGCTGAATACCCAATAGCGAATTCTGAAAATCATAGACTTCAGAAGTGGATTTCGTGGATTTACTTTTCTGTTTCAGGTTTTGGATATTCGCTCTTTTATCCCTTCGAATTATCCTCCCTCCCACGTTGGAAACTGGTGAAACAAATTCTACTTTTTCTACAAAATCAAAACTGGAGATCACATCTATCTGTTCCTGATTTGCAATGACCAAAGAAGCATTCATCCACTTTGTATTATAAATCAATTCCATTGAATTCTCCAATACTAGCACTTCATATTCTTTAGAAATTGGAAGATCCAAGCTATCTAATGGAATGCTTTGCTTTACTCTTCTTTCAAGTGATTTTGCAGTTAAAAATCCAGAGCCATCCTCCAATGTAAATTGCTCTTGGGGTTTGTATTTATAATGCACAGCATACTTGCCCTGTCCACTTGATAAATGGAAAACCAAAGCAAAAATTAATGCAAATAAGATTCTAATTTTTACCATAGTTGATAATCCTCAAATGTCTCAAACTCCCTGAATCTATCAACTCCTCACCCAAACAATCATTTCTGGAACAATAAGTAAAAACCTCATAAAATTGCTCTATCATTCCAATACCTTTCGCATAAACTTCATACCTATTATCCCGCAAAGTGATTTTGTCGTCTTCTTGACTTTGCGAAACCTGAACAACTTGTGAGTAATTAGTTGGCCCTAGTTGATAGGTTCCAAAAAGGTCAATATTGAATATTTCTGATTCTTTTGATGAATAAACTCGTCCATCCCAAGATTTGTTAAGACGAGGGGGAAAAGAAAAAGTGACGACAACTTCATTTTCTTGCATCCTGACCAATGTCTGGTTTCTAATCAATAGGGAAAAATTCCCTTCTATCAACCATTCAACCCTATCAATGGATTTTTCTCTCAAAACTACAAAAACCTCTTCTGCAGCTTCATTGATATAAGAATAGTCAATCACATCCCTAAAAAAATAGACAAATTCCTCTGAGTCATTTTCACCAAATGTGACTTTTTCTTCAACTTCATATTCCCAAAACATTCCAGTTTCCAAAGGTTGATAGTCTAAGCCCAAGTCCACATTCACATCATCCATTTCCCTACAAGAAAACAGACCTACTGTAACTACCATTAAATAAAGTTTAATCAAATCTCGCATATGCGCATACTATCAAGGGGCTAAAAATACATTTTTCGAACGAAATCTTTTACCTTCGCATCTATAAAATCAATAATACTTGTCATGTCATTAAAAACTTTTGTAAAAATAAGCAACATCAATAACCTAAGCGATGCCAGATATTGTGCCGGAATGTACGTTAACTTGATGGGATTCAGTCTTGAAGAAAACAATAAAAACTTTATCTCCCCTGAAAAGTTCAAGGAAATCACAGATTGGCTGTCAGGTTTGGAATATGTTGCAGAATTTGAAGAAAGTCACCCAGATACTATTTTGGAAATTGTAAAAGCCTACCCTGAGATTAATTATCTGGAAATTCAAGAAGAAATCCATCTAAAAATGCTTGTAAATTCAAGCTTCGGACTGATTTTGAAATGTAAAGTTGAGGATTTAGACACAATCGATGATCTAATCTCCAAGTCAAAGTCGTATGCTGATTTCGGGGTTACGTTACATTTGATAAGTGACACCTTGGAATTAGACGAAGCGACGTCCTCAAAAATCAAAGAACTTGCAGAAAAATGCCAAGTACTCTTGGGATTTGGGCTGGATGCATCGACAATTGAGGATGTTTTGGTTGAAACCAAGGTAAAAGGAATATCACTTGAAGGAGGTGATGAAATCAAGCCAGGCTTGAAAGATTTTGATGAACTGGCAGATATATTGGAAGTATTGGAGTTGGAGGACTGATTTTACATTAAAGATTGAAAAAATAGAATGAACAAGGATCAAATCGCAAATGATTTCAAAAAGATCCAAGACCATATTTGTAAAGAATTGGAATTGGCAGATGGGAAAGCAATATTCAAAGAAGATCTTTGGAAACGCCAAGAAGGTGGTGGTGGGAGAACCCGAATAATCCAAAATGGAAATATAATTGAGAAGGGAGGAGTTGCTTTTTCGGCAGTAGAAGGACCTACACCAGACAAAATTCTTCAAAAACTTAATCTTGAGAAATCTGATTTTTTTGCAACTGGAGTTTCTATCGTAATTCATCCAGAGAGTCCAATGGTACCTATCATTCACATGAACATTCGATATTTTGAAATGAGCAATGGTGTGAATTGGTTTGGAGGCGGCATTGATTTGACTCCACATTATGTAGATGAAAAAGATGCTAAATTTTTCCACCAAGCTGTAAAAGACACTTGTGATCAATTTGATGAAAGCTATTATCCAAAATTCAAAAAATGGGCAGATGATTATTTTTTCATCAAGCACAGAAATGAAACTCGCGGTGTTGGAGGGATTTTCTTTGACCGATTGACATCAAAAGATCCTGAGGAGATGAATAGCATTTTTGAATTTGTAAAAGCCATTGGCTATTTATTCCCGAAGGTTTATACACATTTTATGAAAAATAATCATTCGATACCTTTCGGAAAGAATGAAAAAAGTTGGCAAGCACTCAGGAGAGGTCGTTATGTAGAATTCAATTTGGTCTGGGACGCGGGCACAAAATTCGGTTTGGACACCAATGGCAGAACAGAAAGTATATTGATGAGTATGCCACCGCTAGCAAGTTGGGAATATATGCATCAAGTAGAAGCAGGTTCAAAAGAAGCCAAAACACTAGAATTATTAACAAAAGGAGTAGATTGGGTTTAACAATTGATGACAATGGTAGAAAGTTTAAAATCCTGGGATGAAAGCTTGTTTATATATTTGAATGGTTTTCATACTGACTTTCTTGATCCTATTGTCTTTCAACTTACCCATACCATCCCTTGGATACCACTTTATTTATTTTTGGTTTTTCTTGTTGTCAAAAAGTATGGTAAGCAATCCTGGTGGGTTTTCATTAGTGTAGGTCTCACTATTCTGATAGCGGATCAATTCACATCTGGTTTTATGAAACCCTTCTTCGAGCGTCTCCGGCCTTGCCATGACCCAAGGTGGGAAGGAATAATCCATAATTTCGGGAAATGTGGCGGTATGTATGGATTTGCATCCTCTCATGCATCCAATAGTTTTGGCATAGCAACAATAATGGTTCTTACCCTAATTGATCGTTTTCCGGCAGTAAAATGGCTTTTCCTTTGGGCAGCATTATTTTCTTACACAAGGATCTACCTTGGAGTTCATTATCCAGCGGATGTTATTGTAGGGGCTTCTATTGGGACTTTTGGTGCTTTTTTATCGTATCAGATAGGAATGTTTTTGAGTTCTAAAATAACTAGAAAAACACCCCTAGGTTAAATTGACCAAGCGTTTGAATAGTATTCATAACCTACAGAGTTTATTCTTTCTGACAATCCTACATTACAAGTAATCAAATTATGATTTGATCTAAAGCATCATTCAGGAAGAATAGCCTCTAATTATCCTTTGAATATATTTCCCAATCACATCAAATTCCAAGTTGACTTCTTCACCGATTTGTAACTGATGAAAATTGGTGAATTCATAGGTATAGGGAATAATTGCAACTGAAAAACATCCGTTTTTTGAATTGAAACAAGTTAAGCTTGTTCCGTTTATTGTGATTGATCCTTTTTCGACAGTGACGTTCCCAAGGTTTGAATCAAAGGAAAAATCAAACACCCAAGAGCCATCTTGCTCAGAAATACCATCTACCCTTCCGACTTGATCTACATGGCCTTGGACGATGTGTCCGTCAAACCTTCCATTTGCAGGCATACATCTTTCGATGTTTACCTTTTTTCCAACTTCCCAATTTTTAAGACTCGTTTTTTTTAATGTCTCATCGATAGCTGTCACTTTATAAACCTCCCCATCTATAGCCACTACTGTAAGGCAAACCCCATTGTGAGCGACAGATTGGTCAATTTTCAATTCATTGGTAATTGATGAATGAATAAAAAAATGAAAATTCGTACCCTCTTTTTCTATTTTCTGTATAACCCCAAGGGTCTCAATGATTCCTGTAAACATTTTTTCTAATATTATTCCTGAATTATTCAGATTGTAAACTTCAAATTGAAATTGCTTCAAATTAAGCCATTTTAAACATTAACTTAGCAGTCTCAATTAAAGTTTCTAAAATATTCATTTATATCAATGCTCAGACTTGAGGATACTTATAGACATAAGGGTCAAAGAAATGCCTTAGTAAAATTACTTGAAAAAAAAGGCATCAAAGATGTTAACGTCTTGCAAGCAATCAAAACAATTCCCCGTCATTTTTTTTTCGATACTGCTTTGGATTCGCATGCCTATGAAGACAAAGCATTCCCTATCGGTGAAGGTCAGACTATTTCTCAACCCTATACGGTAGCTTTCCAATCAGAATTGCTTGAAGTAAAACCAGGGGACAAAATCTTAGAAATAGGAACTGGATCAGGATATCAAGCTGCTATCCTCCATCTACTTGGAGCGGAAGTGCATAGCATAGAGTATCAAAAGAAGCTATTTGAGAAAACAAAAAAATTCCTCACCAAGTTAGGCATTTCAATCAACTTCTATTTCGGGGACGGTTCGCAAGGAATACCAGAAAAGGCCCCTTTTGATAAAATCATCGTTACTGCAGGAGCTCCAGTTATTCCAAACTCTCTTCTCAAGCAATTGAAAGTTGGAGGGATTTTGGTCATACCTGTGGGTGATAGGAAAACCCAAAAGATGATGAAGCTATCCAAAAAAACCGAAAGAAAGATTATCCAAGAGGAGTTTGATAATTTCGCTTTTGTGCCACTACTAGGTGAGGAAGGTTGGGGGTAGTTGATTGGGTTATTGGAAGATTGGGAGATTGGGAGATTGGAAAATTGGTTGGAAGGTTGCAAGGTTGGAAGGTTGGAAAGTTTGGGGGTAGTTGATTGGGTTATTGGAAGATTGGAAGATTGGGAGATTGGAAAATTGGTTTGAAGGTTGCAAGGTTGGAAGGTTGGAAAGTTTGGGGGGTAGTTGATTGGGTTATTGGAAGATTGAATACCTAAGTTTTCATACTTCTAAACAGTTATAAAAATCAGAATTCAACCAAACAATATTTTGATATTGACGTTAGATAATTTCTAAATAGATAATTTATTCTGTATTATTGTCTAAAATTTAATATAATGACTAAAAAGAGATTTGCAAAGCAATCAGAAGTAATAATGACCGAAATGGTCCTTCCGAATGACACCAATACTTTGAACAACCTCATGGGAGGGAAATTGATGCACTGGATGGATGTAGTAGCAGCCATAGCAGCTCAAAAGCATTCCACCAGAATCGTCGTGACAGCTTCAGCGGATAGCATTTCATTCAAACACCCTATCGCTTTGGGAAATGTAGTTACACTGAAAGCAAAAGTAACCAGAGCTTTCAATTCTTCCATGGAGGTATATATTGAAGTTTTTGCAGAAGACATTCCAGCTAATAAAAAAATAACAACTCATAGGGCATTTTTTACATTTGTTGCTGTGGATCAAGGAGGTAGACCAATAGAAGTTCCAGAGGTAGAGCCTGAAACAGAAGAAGAAATAGAACTTTATGAAGGTGCGTTGAGAAGGAGACAACTTAGGTTAGTGTTGGCAAAAAGAATGGATCCGAAAGATGCTGTAGAACTGAAATCAATCTTCAACTTAGACGAGAAAAAAGAAGAAAACTAATATTTCACAAACTGATTTTTGATGTTTGTTTCACGCAGAGACAGCAAAAGCGCAAAAGGATGTTTGTGAGTTGGTGCTGTTTCGTGCAGAGATTTGGGAGTTTAAATGAATGCTAAGCTTTCCATGGTATCTGTTTTTACTCAGAGACAGCGAAGACGTAAAATGATAGTGTTAATATAGGTGAACTGACAATTCGTAGGTTATCTTGACACTATCCCAAGAAAGGTGAAGGGATAAATCTTCACCTTTTTCTTGAATTTTTCAATTTTACATATTCTTTTTGAATTTTTTTGTGCTGAGATCTTCTCTGAATACTCTTCGAAGTCAAGCTTGCATTTTTTACTTCAATCAACTGGAATTGCTTGTTTGCCTGAGAATTTTTATCCAATTTAGCCTTATGGAAAGCATGAATTTACATCATTTGGGAATGTTTTTGGATTCTGACATCGTTATTGTCCAAGATGAAATCCCAGAGATTATGGCGAAAAAATTAAATAGGGATGAAGTAACAGATTCAGAACAAACCATCCAAGAAATAGCGGAAGAAGAACATGATTTAATTTATGAAGGAAATTTCGAGAAAGGCATTTTAATTGTATATGAAGGTAGTCATTTGGAAGCTGATTTGAGAGAATTCCTATTCAAAATTCTTGGTGCTGTAAACTGCTCTCTCAAAGACATTGCATTGAGTTCATCAGAATCAGTAGAAGAAGTTTCCCTTGGCAAGATAGACGAGTTAAATGCAAATAAAATATTGATTTTTGGAAAATTGAACCATAAATTATATCAATTCAAGCAAAGGGATTATGAAATAAGAAATGATAATGGTATTGAATACCTTTATTCTGACGATCTCAGATCAATTTTCTCAGACGTCGCCCTCAAAAAGTCTCTTTGGAACATGCTTCAAATTTTGTTTGGAATCAAAAAATAATTTGATTATCTGCAATGATACTAAAAGTTTAATTTCCATATGAAAACATTCGAAGAATCGTTATAGGTTATTTGTTGATTAGTTATCAGTGTACAAATTGATTTAAAAAGTATCATTTTGTTTGACAACTGGTAAATAAACGGATTAAAAAAAATAAATACAACTATCATTATGGCAACTATAGAACAAAAGGAAAAGTGGTTAAAGAGGTTTAGAAAGATAAGTATACTAGAAGGAATATCATTTCTGTTGTTGCTATTTGTTGCTATGCCTTTGAAGTATATGTTGGATATGCCGATGGCTGTCAAAATTATTGGTTGGATCCATGGAGCATTATTTATCATTTACATTTATGTTATTTTCCCTACTGCAAAAAAACTTGATTGGAACTTTGCAAAAACCCTTTTTGGTTTGATAGCAGCAGTTTTGCCATTTGGTCCATTTATTTTTGATAGGAACCTTAAGAAAAAGGAAAAAGAGATGATTGATTCCTAAATTACTATTATGGCCTTAATCAGTAAAAAGAAAATCGTGTACCCGATCAGTTTGGGTTTGCGCAAATACTTATTTAAGTATGGCCG
This sequence comes from Belliella calami, assembly GCF_022549695.1. Classification (GTDB taxonomy): domain Bacteria; phylum Bacteroidota; class Bacteroidia; order Cytophagales; family Cyclobacteriaceae; genus Belliella; species Belliella calami. The sequence continues at coordinate 137,437 of NZ_JAKZGS010000002.1, forward strand.
TATAGTAGATTTTCCTATACATTACAAAGATCTTTTGAGGTATAATACTTCGATCCCATTATATGACTATAAAGGAAATGACACTTTATGGGAATCCGTTTTTTATAGTGAATCTGACAGAGAGGAAATTCATTACAATGTAAAAAAGATCTACGCCTTACTCAAAGCTGAAGGAGACATTTCAGTAATGAAGCACCTTTATGTAGATAGGATCGACTTGTGCAGTTATGGAAATACACAACCCTTTCGAGTCAGAATAGTAAACCGGATCAATGATAACTTTGATTATTTTTATGTCAAAAATGCCGACGCCTCAAGGGTTTATGGACTAGAGTTAGAACATCTACTCTCTCCTAACAGGATAAGCTATTTGGTTCATGAAAATACATTGATCGAAGAGCATATTGCTGGAATACCTGGTGAAATGTTCATGAAATTACATATACATGATCAATTGCTAAACCCAATCAGATTGGCAAAAGAGTTTGTAAAATTCAATGAAAGATGCTTTGTCAGACTCTTGGGAGATATGCATTCCTCTAATTTTGTAATAGATGTCACTCCTGATTTTGAAGAAACACATTATAGAATCAGGGCAATTGATTTTGATCAGCAATCCTATGAAGGAAAAAAATCAATCTATCTACCCCAATATTTCAAACAGAACAACGCATTGATCCAGCTTGGCTTACAACATATCACTTCTGAGTCGATGGTACAGTACCAAAGAGAGGAGAGAGCATTGATAGCAAACAGGTTGAAATCTTCTCACAAAGAGATTGAAGATCTTCTCAAAAGTATGGAGCACGATACAATCTCTACAAGAGAAAATATTGGTTCTTTAAAAATTGACTTGGCTAGACATTATAAAAACGAGCAGTTTCTTAATTGTAAAAATATGGGCTCAATACTTCGGGAAAGCCTAGAGCAAGTGCACAAAAAATAAAGAGGCAGAAAGTTAAACTTTCTGCCTCTTTATTTTTTGTGCACATTTATGAATAATTAATAATACCTAACTTCACATTCAGGGTTTAATTTCTTGAAATTATCCACTCTTCTTTTATTGATCCGAGTATTAAAACAACTAAGCTTTTTAAGGTTCGTTAATCCCTGGACTGGATTCAAAGATTTCACATTTGTACTGGCAACATCCAACTCTTCCAATTCATACAAAGAATCTAATCCTCTCAGATTTTTAACATTGGAACCTGAAAGGTTAAGAACTTTCAGTTGCGAATGGACACTCAATGGCCTCAAATCGTCAATACCTGTATTTGACAAATCTAATTCTTGAAGATTGCTAAGTTGGGAAAGGACAGTAAGGTCAGAAATTGGCGCTTGGCTGATTTTTAGTTTTTCCAATTGTTTCAGACTTCCAATATCGGAAAAATCCATGGCAGGGACATCAAAAATATTCAATTCCCTCAAATTAATAAAAACACCTAAATTTCTGAAATTAGAAATAGATTCCTTCTCAATGCTCAATTTAATTGCTGTACTCCAAACATGTAAATCTTCAGAATTTGGATCTTCAGAAGTATTGAATTGCTTCTTGAAAATTGATTTCCAAGTATCATCTAACTGATCCCACCACGCAAGTAATAACTCTGATCTATAAACCACATTTAAAGACGGGGTTTCATATACAGCTGCTACAACTTCTTCGGCAGGAATTTCTGCATTTTCTACATTCAAATACTTCAATGTTTTTGATCCAACCAAGGGCGAAATACTAGTAATAGGATTGTTTCTAAAATCTAAGTATTCAATATTTTGTAAATTTGAAAGAGGCTGCAAAGAAGTTACAAGAGCATCCCTACCTGTGATTTTCGTTAGCGTTTTGATATCCGAAAGCGGAGAAAGGTCTATAACTTTGGTATTGTCAAAATATAACGAGTTTATTTTCTTGAACTTTAAAACTGGGCCAAGATTGGTAATTTCGCTATCAGATAGATCCAGAGAATCAGAACTGATAAGAGTAGAAAGATCTTCAATAGATGGTTCAGACTTTTCTAGATTAGTATTTATTTTGACAAATACATCCCTCCAAGGTTGGGTTAATCCCTCCCACCATGTCTGTAAATTTTCTACATGATGAATCATCAATACTGATCTATTCCTTCTGGAGAATTCATCAGCTTCCCATTCTTGAATCCTTGTCCTATCTGCATAGATTTTGGTTAATGAAGAAATTTTATCCAATGGATTCAAATCTGAAACTTCAGTTTGATTTATATTGATCACCTTAAGGTTCGGCAAAGTATTCAAAGGTGTTAAATCTACTATATTAGTCTCCTTCATGTTTATACTTTCAAGACTTTCCAGCTTTGAAAGTAATTCAAAATTGATCAGATAATTGGAGCTTATGTCAAGGCTGGTCAATTTATTCAACTCTTGAATATTTTCTAGGTTATTAAATCCACTTTCGGTCAAATAAAGTGATCTTAAAGACTCAAAAGAATTCAAAACGCCAAAGCTCATAATTGGTGTTTTCTCAGCTCTAAGTGTAGAAAGGTTTTTGAGATTTCCCAACTCGCTGATATCACTCACTTGTGTACCCGAAATATCCAAGTAAGTCAACCTGTCAGAATACTTTATAAACTGTATATCCTGAGTTGGTGTATTAGCAATATTTAAGTGTGTAAGGAAAGTAACATTACTTATCGGATTTAATTCCTCTATTTTAGTATTGCTAATGTCAATATATTTCAAATCCCTCAAAGCTTGAATAGGCTCTAGGTCCAAAACATATTCATTTCCAGATAAGTCAATTGAATCAATTGTACTAATTTTATATAAATGGTCTAAAGTGATAGAATCCTCTTGAATTAACCCTAATTTACTTTTGAAAAAGTCGGTCCAAGTGTAAGAGAGCGTAGTCCACCACTCCTGAAGTTCTTCATCTCTATTCAACTTAGTTGTATAGATGCTGGCAATCTTCAGCTCGTTGGTTCTTTTATCGACATTAACCTCTACAAATCTCTCTCTTGTATTGGTGATTTTTTCAAGATTTAAACCTGTTGCTGTTAGCGTCCTATCCAAAGTGACAATGTAGGACAACTCGTCATTATCTCTTAAGAAGGGTTTTACTTCCCTTACCTTGAATTTGAATGAAGCATCTTTGAAGAAGAATTCAATATCTTTCAAATAAGCTGTCACATCTTTATTGGTAATGACTTTTCTATCAAGTAACAAATCATCCTCAACTTGAACTTTATCATCCCTAAAAATTTTCTTATAACTTTCTCTAATTATTACATCTTTATCTCTGGCAGGTGTATCTTTACTACCTACAGTATTAAAATAAAACTCCAAAAATTTCACTTGATCTTCAGCTTTTTGCCCAAGATCTTTGATCTCTTGTTTGGAATAATCACCCATAGCTTGCTGCCCAAAAACTCCAAGGGAGTTGACAAATGCTACTGTAAAAAGAAGATATTTAATGCTATTTTTGATCATATATGTATTTCTGAACAACGTCTTTATCTCCAGCGTCAAGTTTAACTAAATTACTTATCAACCAACCTGTATTGAATCCTGGTCTATTGAATTGATTAAGCTCAAAGTACCAATTGTTGATTTGGAAAAAATGAAATTTAACGTCTGAAATATTGTCAAATTTCAAATTACCATTCTTCATTTCATAAAGAAATATCGTCAGATAATCTGGTTGATATTCTTTTGGGGTGTAAGACTCAGGTTTGTCGTTTTCCTGAAATGCTTTACGCAAATTCATAAATCCAATTTCATGGCTCAAAGGATGTAAAAATCCTTTTGCATCTCCTTCAGGTTTGTTGAACAGGTTTTTGAAAGGTTTGAAATTGATTTTATCGACAACCCATTCATATCCCAGACCTTCTGGTTGTAATTTCATAAATAAAGTTACTTCCTCTTTTTTTCCTTTGAAAATAAAGGTAGTCTGAACTTCTGCAAACCATTCACCTTTATGAAAATTTAAATATTGTGGTAGGTTTTCTGAAAGAACATCTTTGAGAAATTCTGATTTCAAAGAATTTTCAACACTTGAAGTTTCGTTGTCAAAAAGAACACTGATAAATTTACCTCTAAGTTCTCTATCTCTAAACTGTGCGTCAGTGTCATAGTATCTTTTTTTACCATCTGCACTTTCTTCTCCATTGAATCTTCTAAAAAATTGATTTACCTGTTTTGTTGAAGCGGCAAACCTTCCATCATCCTGTGGCGAACCGGGGCTATACAAACCTTGCCCCGGTGCCAACTGAATGGATGTAATTATTAATAATAAAAGGACAGTTAATTTTCTCATGCTGAAGTTTCAGTCACACGGATATCACCTAGCATAACATCCCAGAATTCGATAGTACGACCAGCGATCTGAGTTTGTTTTTTCTCAACATAGATAGTAATATCTTTCTTTGTTGTATCTCTGTAATTCAGACCACTCTCCAAAGAAGTCCCTTCGAATCTTTGATAAACAGTAACTACACCTACGTAACGACCGTCAGGCTGTCTTTCCAAATCCGAAATATAATGGATATCGTACCAAGTGATATTCACTCTATCATAGTTCAATGCCATCAATCTTTCAAAGTATCTTCTAACTTTGTAATAAGCGATTTCTTTTCTATTGATAGAAGAAACACCCATTTCAGCATCTGGAGCAAAAAGCTCTTCAGCTCTGTCCATTACCCTGTTTGCTTCAGAAAACTGTGTTTCTTTGCTTCCTATAATGGTAATATATTTACTCAAATCTTTAACTTTTTCCAAAGCTAAAGAATCAATAGCCTGCTTTCTTGATGGACTGATGTCATTTGACTGAGCCAAAGTGATTGACGCAGAAGCCAAAAAAACAAGTAGAAATAAAGGAATGTATTTTTTCATGATTTTTATTAATTCAATTTGGTGGGATTATTTACGACGAAGTTCCAGTTCAGAAACTCTTCCTGAATTATCCAAACGGATATCGCTGATGAAATTCAAGTTCTTCTTAGTGTCTTTCAAATAATTAAGATATTTTGAAATTGTCGTAGGCTCATCATAATCTTTAATTCCACTTTCTTCATGAATTACTATAAGTACTGGTGTTTCTTGATTAGAGAACATACTCAATGCTTCTTGGATTGTACTGTTTGCCGCTTGAACATTGTTGGAATTAGCAACACTATTAAAATAATTCTCTAATTTACCTACAGCAACTTCCTCTGCAGAAGGCTGTGGAGTAGATGGTGTTGCTGGAGCTTCTACTTGCTCTACTGGGGCTGGTGGTGGTGTCTCAGCGACTACCTTCTTTTTGCTTTTACATGCTCCCATTGCCATTAAGCTGAACAGAGCAATAAATACCAATCTGTTTGCAGGTGATTTGAGGATTCTTTTTTTCATGTTCTGAATTATAAGTTTAGATTTTTTTTCTTTTAGAACACCACCAAATACTCAAAAAGCATTCCATAAAACTATTCACATGAAATAATTTTGGATTTATGCTAATTTACTCCTTATGATGTCTTAATTAAGGCGCAAATGTATAGGAAAAACTTCACATTTACAGCAAAACTATTTGCGACAAGATCACAATTTTTCTTAAAAAGAAAAAGGCCATCTTTAAATAAAAACGGCCTTCAGTTTAGTATTGAAACTATTTAATTAAATATTTCTGCAAGCTTATTTTCCAAACTCATACCCCTAAGATCTTTTGCTACTATTTTACCATCTGGATCAATCAAGTAGGTCGCAGGGATTGCATTGATTTGGTATTTGGCGGCAGCTTCAGAATTAAAATATTTCAAGTCCGAAACATGTGTCCAAGTCAATTCATCTTCTGCTATCGCTTTTTCCCATGCCTCCTTTGTTCTATCCAATGAAACGCCAAATACTTCAAAGCCTTTATCCTTATATTCGTTGTAAAGGCGGACCACATTTGGATTTTCTTCTCTACAAGGTTTACACCAAGCGGCCCAAAAATCTATCAATACATATTTGCCCCTAAGATCAGATAGACTCACAATATTACCTTCTGGGTTTGGCAAGGAGATCTCAGGTGCTTCTTGACCTATTGATAGTGCCCTAAGATCTTCCAGTTGAGCCATAAGGCTAGTAATCATCTTTGTATTTGGATATTTGTCATTCAACTTACCCACCAATTCATCCATGAAAATAAACTCCTGCTTTGGATTCAACATGCCCAAAGCAAACAGTGAGGCGAAGCTATCTCCCATTTCGTTTATCGTCTCTTTAACTTTATTAGAGTGATTGCCTTCCAAATTCATCGCTTCTTCCTGAATTGATTTGATTTTTTCCTGATCTTTGTTTGACATTGCTTCGTAATAAGCATCATTGAGGTTGTTGATTTGATCTTGATAATCTTCTCTCAACTTTTTTACCTTTTGCATGTTTTGTGAATCCACAGAACCTTCTATACTTAAGCTTTTTTCATCTTTTACATCATAATTGACTGTAACATCTTGATCATATAAAGCTAACATGATTGATCCTTTTTCTTGGATATTGATTTCATAGAAGCCTGGTTCATCAAGTTCCAACTCATATTCAAACTTCCCATTTGAATTTGCTTTGAGTGTATCCACTACTTCGGTACTATTATCAAGATATTTGATTAAAGTCAAATTGGAAGTTTCAGAATTCTCGATTTTTCCAGAAATCTTTACTTTCCCATCAAATACCTGTTCCTTTGATTCACAAGAAATCATTGGAGTTGCCAAAATGATAATCAAGAATGTTCTTAAGATATTCATCATAATAATCAATTTTCAAGTAATTCAGTTAAAATTTTTGTCGCCACTTTTGGATCAGCTTTTCCTTGGGATTTTTTCATTACCTGTCCCATGAACATGCCCATCAATCCTTTTTTTCCAGACCTATATTCTTCTACTTTGGCTGAATTTTCTGCCAATACACTTTCTACAATTGGCTTAAGAGAGCCTTCATCACTTTCTTGGATCAAATTAAGTGCTTGCGCTATTTCCAAAGGTGTTTTCTCTTTACCCTTTAGCATCTCGGGATACACTTTTTGTGAAGCCACCGAGAAATTTATTTTGCCATCATCTATGATGCCAATCAAATCCGCCAAACGTTTGGGAGAAATGGGGAAATCAGAAATATGCAAGGTCAACTCATTGAGATATGATTTCACTGGCCCCATCATCCAATTGGAAGCAGCTTTGTAATTCTGGGTTGATTCACATAATTCATTGAAATAAAGTGCGATTTCCTTTGAATCAGTCAATACTCCCGCATCATACTCAGGTAGTCCATAAGAGTTGACAAACTTATAATGCAACTCCCTAGGCAATGCAGGCATTTCTTTTCTAATTCCCTCTAGCCATTCTTCTGAGACAACAACGGGACTCAAATCAGGCTCTGGGAAATATCTATAATCATTCAAGTCTTCTTTGGTACGCATTGATGCAGTAAGACCTGTTGTCGCATCAAATGTCCGAGTTTCAGAAATGATTTCTTCATTGGCTTCAATCATATGAATCTGTCTTTCATATTCGTGCTCGATTGCTCTTGCCACATTTCTGAATGAATTCATATTCTTCACTTCAACTTTTTTCCCATATTCAGCCGCGCCTCTCAATCTTACTGAGATATTAGCATCACAACGCAAAGATCCCTCTTCCATGTTTCCATCACATATATCAAGATATCTTACCAACTTTTTGATCTCCACCAAAAATGCATATGCTTCTTCAGAAGACCTGATATCTGGTTCGGATACGATCTCAATAAGTGGTACTCCTGCCCTATTGTAATCTACCAAGGTATCCACTTCGCCAGCTAAATGCATTGACTTGCCCGCATCTTCTTCCATGTGGATTCTTGTAAGAGTCACTGATCTTTTAGTACCATCTGGCATCGTCAATGGGACTTGCCCTCCAACACAAATAGGATTCTTATCTTGTGTGATCTGATAGCCTTTTGGTAGATCGGGGTAAAAATAATTCTTCCTTGCAAAAATATTCTTTCTGGTAATTTCAGAATTACAGGCAATTCCCATTTTCACAGCAAACTCCACTGCCGTTTTGTTTACTTTTGGCAAAGTACCTGGGTGACCCAAAGTAACGACCGATATATGGGTATTCGGAAGATTTCCAAATTCTGTTGAATCAGTAGTGTACATTTTACTTTTTGTAAGTAACTGCGCATGGACTTCAAGCCCTACTACCAATTCATATTTATCTTTTATTTCTGCTGAAAGCATTTCTTATTATTCTTTTTGTAAAAACCGATAATGAAACTCAAAAATGGCTTAGAAAACATCTAAAACCAAATTAGATTTAAGTAAGTTGACTTAAAGCTGGGAAAACATGATCTTCGCTTTTTCTACAACTGATGGTAAACCCGCCAGATTTTTGCCTCCTGCAGTTGCAAAGAACGGTTGGCCTCCTCCACCACCTTGGATTTCTTTTGCCAATTCTCGTACTGTATTTCCTGCATTTAGTCCTTTGGAACTTACCAAATCGTCATTGATTACAACAGCAATCTGTGGCTTGCCATCAATCTCTGCTGCAATCACACAGATCAAATTCTTTATTTCATTCTTCAATTCAAATGCGATCTTTTTCAAAGCGTCCGCTGAAGGCAAATTGACTGTTGCAAACAATTGATTGGTAACACCGACTGCTTCGACTTGATTCAAAAGTGCATCTTTTATAGCATTGGCTTGCAGACTATGTAGTCCTTCGATCTCTTTTTTCAATTCGTTTTTTTCTTGAATCAATGATTCAATAGCTTTTTTGACATCTTTTGGACTTTTCAAAAGCTCTTGGATTTCCTTCACCAAAGTCAGTTGCTCATTAATATAGGATTCTGCTGCATCTGCGGTAATCGCCTCTATCCTTCTTACTCCGGAAGAAATAGATCCTTCAGAGACAATTTTGAACAAACCTATAACGCCTGTGGAAGCGACATGGCATCCACCACATAGTTCAACAGAAAAATCTTTATCAAATGTGATAATCCTAACATATTCACCATACTTCTCTCCAAACAAAGCTGTAGCACCTTGTTGTTTGGCTGCTTCAATAGGAACATTCCTTTGCTCATACAAAGCTATATTCTCTCTTATTTTCGCATTGACAATTGATTCTACTTTAGTGATTTCTTCATCTGTCAATTTTGAGAAATGGGCAAAATCAAATCTAAGCAAACTTTCATTGACCAAAGATCCTTTTTGCTGAATGTGGTCACCCAATACCTCCTTCAAAGCTGCTTGAAGCAAGTGGGTCGCTGTATGGTTATTGATCGTGAGTCTTCTTTTTTCAGCGTTAACTTTGGCTGAAAAAGTCGCAGTTGGATTACTTGGCAGCTTATCTACAAAATGAACAATCAGGTCATTTTCTTTTTTGGTATCGAGAACTTTAATTTTCTCTGCCTCTGATTCCAAAAATCCCTGATCTCCTACTTGCCCACCACTTTCTGCATAAAACGGCGTTTTATCAAGTACCAATTGATAACGGTCTCCTTTTTTATCCTTTATCTGTCTGTATTTGACTATTTTGCTGCTTGCTTCCAGATGATCATATCCTATAAACTCAACTCCCTCTTCATCAGATACCATTATCCAATCACCCGTCTCTTGCTCAGCAGCTGCTCTTGATCTATTTTTCTGCTTTGCCATTTCTTCGGCAAAACCTTTCTCATCTATTGAAAGACCATTTTCCCTTGCTATCAGGGAAGTCAAATCAAGTGGAAATCCAAAGGTATCGTACAATTCAAAAGCTGTCTTACCATCGATTACCTTTTCGGATTTTGAAGCCATTTCAACTTGAATTTGATCAAGAATTTTCAATCCATTGTCCAAAGTTCTCAAGAATGAGGCTTCTTCTTCCTGAATAACTTTAGCGATGAAATCTTGCTGAGCTGCTACTTCGGGGAATATTTCACCGAAATTCTCTGCCAAAAGAGGCATCAAATCAAACATAAAAGGTTTTTGGAAACCAAGGAAAGTGTAACCATATCTCACAGCCCTCCTCAAAATCCTCCTTATCACATATCCTGCCTTATTATTAGAAGGCAATTGCCCATCCGCAATTGTAAATGCTATCGCTCTGATGTGATCTACAATCACACGCATTGCGATGTCTATTTTTTCGCTTTCACCATATGTCTTTCCTGATTTTTGCTCAAGAATCTGAATAAATGGTATAAATATATCAGTGTCGTAATTTGAAGATTTTTCCTGAATCGCACGCACCAAACGCTCAAAACCCATTCCTGTGTCCACATGCTTTGCAGGCAATTCTTTCAAGGATCCATCACTGAGTCTGTTGAATTGCATAAAAACCAAATTCCAAATCTCAATTACTTGTGGATGGTCATTGTTTACGAGATCAAATCCACTTTCAGAAGCCCTTTCTTCATCAGATCTAAGATCAACGTGGATCTCAGAACAAGGTCCACATGGGCCAGTATCTCCCATTTCCCAGAAATTATCCTTTTTAGAACCGAATATAATCCTATCTTCAGGAACTATATTTTTCCAAAGATCAAAAGCCTCAATATCTTTGTCCAATCCATCTGAAGTATCACCACCAAAAACAGAGACATACAACCTGTCTTTCGGTAATTTGTAAACATCAGTCAATAATTCCCAGGCCCATTCGATCGCTTCTTTTTTGAAATAATCACCAAAAGACCAGTTACCAAGCATTTCAAACATGGTATGGTGGTAAGTATCCACACCTACTTCCTCTAGGTCATTATGCTTACCTGATACCCTCAGACATTTCTGACTGTTTGCCACCCTTGTAGCTTTGGCTATTTCATTTCCAAGAAAATAATCCTTGAACTGATTCATGCCCGCATTGGTGAACATTAAGGTCGGATCGTTCTTGACTACGATCGGTGATGATGGTACAAATTGATGCTGTTTTGATTGAAAAAATTCAATAAATGTACTTCTGATTTTCTTTGCTTCCATGTAAGCTTTTGACTATGTTCGGATTATAAATTCAAATTTTATATATTTGCACGCTTCCGGTTCGTTATCTCACCCAAGTACGTACAAGGAATGCAAAATTAGAAGATTTACCCTGCAAATTATAATGAGTAGAATAAAATATTACTACGATCCAAAAACCTGTAAATATGAAAGATACCAAAAAAGCAAATGGGATGTAGTCCTTAACGCATTGGGGTTCTTTTCTGCTGCTTCAATAATCGCAGTTGCAATTTTGATCGTATTCAACCTTTATTTCGATAGTCCAAAAGAAATCTTGCTTAAAAATGAAAATAAAGAACTCAAACTTTATTATCAATTGATGGAAGAGGAAATTGGGATCATGAGTCAAATGCTTGGTGATCTGCAGCAAAGAGATGACAACTTGTATCGTGTTATTTTTGAAACCGAACCAATCCCTACGGAAATCAGAAATGCGGGAATAGGTGGCGCTGATAGATTCAAGGATATCAAATCAAAAGGTTTGAAGCAAGAGCAACTCATCATTTCTTTGAAAAGTAAAGTAGAAAACCTTAAAAGACAATTGTATATACAGAATGTCAGCTATGATGACATTTCAGAAATGGCTTTGAATAAAGAAGAATATTGGGCGTCGATTCCAGCCATTCAACCAATTGTCAATGAAGAGTTAATCAACTTGGCTTCAGGTTTTGGAAATAGGCTACACCCAATTCTTAAAGTACGAAAGATGCATACAGGTGTGGACTTTTCTGCACCAAAAGGCACTCCAATCTATGCTACTGGGGATGGAGTGGTTTCAGATGTCAAAACTGTTTTTGGAGGTTATGGAAAATACATAGAAATAGACCATGGCTTTGGTTTTGTAAGTAGATACGGCCACATGAACGAATTCAAAGTGAGAAAAGGGCAAAAAGTCAAAAGAGGTGATCTAATCGGTACCGTAGGAAATACAGGTTCATCTACTGCTCCACATGTCCACTATGAAGTGATCAAAGATGGCGCATTTGTCAATCCAGTCCATTATTTCTTCAAAGACCTAGAACCAAGCGAGTACGAAAAAATATTGGAATTAGCTTCTAAGGAAAATCAATCCTTGTCTTGATATTGGTCGATTTGAATCGAATATAAGATATTGATGGATATTAGATATTATGAGTATCCGCAATGTTGCACGTAGGGTAAGAAGTACCTTTATAAGTTGCGGATACTCGTCAGCAGACAACAGCTCACAGTCAACAGAACCACACAAATCGTTCATCCAACAACCCATTGTTTGGCTACGTGCAAGAAAGCGGATAGTCATATTAGATATTGATGGATATTGGATATTGAAGGATATTAGATATTAATAGTAATTGATAGAATATCCACTTTCACACCAATAGCCAAACAAATTGGCGTGTTTTAAACCAATTGATGCACTGACAATTAATCAACTAATAACGAATAACCATTATCCGCAAGATCATTTGTGATAATGATACTTACTGGTGTCATTGAGAATAATCATTTTGGAAATTTAGAAGTTTTGGGTTTAGAATAAATTAAGAAGCATAAAAAAAGAGGAGCTGATTGGTCTCCTCTATTTTTTTTGACTATTGAAATTTATCAAATTCTCGCTTGGTAGGTATACAACTGATAGTATCTACCTTGCTTTTCGATCAATTCATCATGTTTGCCTTGCTCGACTATGTGGCCTTGTTCTATCACCAAAATCTGATCGGCCTGCCTTATCGTACTCAGTCTATGTGCGATTACAAATGTGGTTCTTCCTTCCATCAATTCTTTCAAACTTGCCTGAATCAAAGATTCACTTTCTGTGTCCAAGTTTGATGTCGCTTCATCCAAAACTAAAACACGAGGATCCGCCAATATTGCCCTAGCGATCGCTATCCGTTGTCTCTGACCACCTGAAAGCTTCACCCCTCTCTCACCGATCAGCGTATTCAGTCCATCTTCAAACCTATCTGTAAACTCATCAACATGTGCTGCTTTGACTGCCTGAATCAATCGATCATTCGATGCATTTGGTCTTGGAAATAGAATGTTTTCCTTGATAGTTCCTTCAAAAAGGAAATCATCTTGAAGTACTACCCCAAGCTGTGATCTATAACTGTCCAATGTGATCTTTTGCATATCCACACCATCCACAGTAATCAAACCTGCTTCTGGGTTCAAAAAAGATGCAGCGAGACCAGCTATTGTGGTTTTTCCCGAACCTGAAGTACCTACCAAAGCTGTCACCGATCCTGCAGGTGCCTCAAAGGAGATCTCATGCAAGACGTCTTTTCCTTCCTCGTATGCAAAGGACACATTATTGAAACTGATGTTACCGACGATTTTTGGAAGAGCAATATTTCTTTCACCTGAGGCATTTTCCAAAGGTGAATTCATGATTTCCTCTGTCCTATCCAGCCCTGCAAAAGCCTCTGTAAATTGACTACCAATGTTACTCATTTGTAATATCGGCGCTATCATAAATCCTAAGTACAATGTGAATGCTAGAAAATCCCCAAATGTCATTTGCCCATCCATGATCATGTACCCACCGATTCCCATGATTCCGGCAGAAGCCAAACCCAAAAGAAAAGTCGCTGATGAGGTAACTATACTAGTTGTGGTCAAACTTTGTTTTACATTCAAAAACAAGCGCTCCACACCCATTTCAAAACTTTTGATTTCTTGCTCTTCTGCGTTGAATCCCTTGATCACTCTTATCCCACCCAAAGTTTCGGTCAATCTACCTGTAACTTCTGCATTTATCTTTCCTCTTTCTCTAAAAATTGGTCGGATTTTACCAAAAGCTTTGAGAGAAATAAGTCCAAAAATAATCACAGGAACCAATACATAAAGTGTCATCAATGGACTGATGTAAATCAACAAAACCAAGGAAATCACCGCTGTCAATATTCCACCGATCATTTGCGCAAAACCTGTTCCGACTAAATTCCTTACACCTTCCACGTCAGTCATGATTCTGGAAACCAATTCACCTGTTTTGGTATTGTCAAAAAACCTTATTGGAAGCTGGATTATATGCCTCTGTACTTGAGCTCTCAATTTTGAAATCAAATGCTGAGCTTCCACACTGAGGATTTGTGTCAAAGCATAGGAAGTGACAGCTTGAATGGTAATTGCAATTGTAACACCTACTACAAGCCACTTGAGTGTATCGATATTATTTGATGGAATGACATCATCGATAAGAATTTTACTCGCCCCTGGCAAAACTAAGCCTGAGAGTCTACTGATAATGATTAGAAAAAGTCCAAAGAACAATTGTTTTCTCCTCGGCCAAATTATTGTTTTGAAAACATGAGACATCGTGACCCTGTTTTCACCTCTTTTTGATTTTGACATTTTTAAAATTAAAATTTGATAAAATTTCTATCCATAAATTTATTCATCGGGTCATGACCCGGTTCTTATATCAAAGGCCCTTTCAGGGCACTCTCTCTTGATTATCAAGTTTAACCTCCCGATTCTAGGGAAAGGCTCTTCTGGGTTTTTATCTCGTTACTTTCTTTTTTTTTGCAGGACATGAAACTTTTTGCTTCTTGTTTCTCCCTTCTCTGTCGTGAGTCTTAATGTCTCGTCCTAAAATTACCTGACACTTTTTTTATTGACTTCTCTTTATTTCCGATAGTCATTCAATTGCCCTTTCAGGGCAAATGTTCAACTGAAATCTTTTTAAACATCGGGTCATGACCCAATGCTTGGATCATAAGCCCCCTTAAGGGCATGTTCTTGGTTATTGCCTCTCGTTTCACTCAGGTCTCACACTCTTGTCTCAAATTTTGTGTCTCATATCTCACGTCTCACCTCTAGCTTCTCTCTTGCATCTCACTTCTTCCGCCCAATCACTCGCATTCAACATCAAAAGTCTAAAAATTAGTTCTTTTTTGAAGAAAGGAAATATTAGACCTTCCAAATACTAGATATTCCTTTAACTTTGTTGGATCAACATTAATCATTAAACCTATATAAAATGAAATTCTTTATTGACACTGCAAACCTTGACGAAATCAGAGAAGCATACGACCTTGGAGTTCTTGATGGCGTTACTACCAATCCATCATTGATGGCAAAAGAAGGCATTAGCGGAGACGCAAATGTTAGAGCTCACTACAAAGCAATCTGTGATATTGTAGATGATAAAGTAAGTGCTGAGGTAATCTCAACTGATTTTGAAGGCATGATCAAAGAAGGTAAAGAGTTGGCAAAAATCGATGATAAAATTGTGGTGAAAATCCCAATGATCAGAGATGGTGTAAAAGCGATCAAATATTTCAATTCTGAAGGAATCAGAACAAATTGTACCTTGGTATTTTCTGCAGGTCAGGCAATCTTAGCTGCCAAGGCAGGAGCTTCTTACCTTTCACCATTTATCGGGAGACTTGATGATATTTCTTATGATGGTCTTGAATTGATTGAGCAAATTGTACACATTTACCATACTTATGGTTTTGCAACTGAAGTTTTGGCTGCATCTGTAAGACATTCAATGCATTTGATCAAATGTGCTGAAATCGGTGCTGATGTAGTAACATGTCCATTGAAAGTAATCACTGGCTTGCTTAAGCATCCATTGACAGATTCTGGATTGGCTACATTCCTTGCTGATCATGCAAAAGCTGCTGGAAAATAAAATAAAAACCCACGGATTAGCATTTTGAAGTTTTATTGTGATTTTTCATAACAATTTAGGTTCAAAAGAAGTAATCCGTGGGAATATTCATCGTTATACAAACCGACCCAAATAGATGTACATCATAAAAGTCAAAGGCAAAGCTAAAATACCAGATTATATACAGATCAGAGATGAGAACTTTGTATTAGTAGCATATTTTAGAGCTGACAGACCTATGAAAAATGTAGAAAAATTCGGTTTGGAAGGAAAAGAAGAAGCATTAGAAGCTTTGATCAAAGATCTTCCTTTTGGGAAACTTCAAAAATTGGAATTGTAAGAATGGATTTCACAGGCGAACCGATCATAAAAGTACAAGATGCAGGAATCTTTCAAGGATTAGATGCAGTATTGCACAATGTAGATTTCAGCATTGAAAAAAATGAATTTGTGTTTCTCATCGGAAGGACAGGAAGTGGAAAAAGCTCCTTGCTCAAAACCCTCTATGCCGACCTACCACTTAGGATGGGAGAAGCAGAAATAGTCGGATTCAACCTAAATAAAATAAAAAATAAAGACGTCCCTTTTCTAAGAAGAAAATTGGGAATTGTTTTTCAGGACTTTCAATTATTCCCCGACAGATCAGTAGCTGAAAATATTTTTTTTGTGATGAAGGCTACAGGATGGAAAGACAAAAGCAAGATGAAAAGCAGGATGGCTGAAGTCCTTATGCAAGTAAATCTTGGTGATGCTGCCACCAAAATGCCCCATCAATTATCCGGAGGAGAACAACAAAGAGTAGTGATCGCTAGAGCCTTAATCAACGAACCCGCAATACTACTCGCTGATGAACCTACTGGAAATCTAGATCCTGATGTAGCTGATGGTGTATTTAAACTTTTTCAGGAAATCAACAAACAGGGGACTGCAATCCTGATGGCTACACACAACCATGATTTACTAAGAAAATATCCATATAGAGTATTGAAATGTGAAAAGGGATTGCTTTTGGATAGCAAGACTTCTGATATTTCTATCAACACTTCTTCATATTGATAATAGCGTGAGTTAAAAATAGGCTTAAATTTCTGCGTATAATTGACAATTGAAAGTCGAAAGAAAATAAAAGTCTAATATCAAATCAAGTGACTATTAGGTAGAAGTGGATCAAAATATTTACGGATATACGGAACTTTGCCACTAACTAAAAAAACCTGATTTAGCTTAGGTCCGATATTAATTCATATTAGATACTCGTAGATATTGAACATAAGCAAGCAATCAACCTTGGAAATAAAGCTACTGGCAAAGAAGCGTATGTTCATATAAAATATTTATGAAATTAGAAAAATGGTATCTTGTTTTTCTAAAATTTTGTTTGCTGATAACTTACATAAGTGTTAAAGAGTAGAATTAAAACAACACAGTATTTTTTTCTTTCTCACTTTGTTGAGATTAACTACAAAAGAATAATACAATAAAAGATATCAAAAATTTATTTTTTTCTCTTAAATTACTTGCCTTCAATCTATCATTTTGCGAAATCTACCTATTGGAAACAAAAAGCGATTGAGGCAGGTTAAATCAACAAATTAAAAGTTATGAATTCACTTAAATACAAGTTTAGAATTTATTTTCTCCTATCCATTTTGGCAATTACGCTATTTTCTTGCAAAGAAGATGATGAAATCGAGCCTGATGATGAAGAGGAAGTTATCGTATCTCCAAATGTTGCGATCAACAATTGGATTCAAGCTGTCATGAACGAGGTTTATTATTGGCTTGACGATATGAGATCCCCAATAGCAGTAAGTTCTGAGCCATCAGATTATTTTGAATCCTTATTATTTGAACCAACTGATAGATTTTCGATAATTTACCCAAATTTTCAAGAACTAAGAAATAGTCTATCTGGAGTTTCTACAGAAGCAGGATATGAATTTAGTTTAATTCGCGAAAGTCTCGACAATCAAAATGTCTTAGCTCCTGTTACTTATATAAAAAAGGGAAGTCCTGCTGATATCGAGGGTTTAAAAAGAGGAGATATTTTAACTCAAATCAATGGGACAACAATGACTTTAGGTAACTATCAATCATTACTGAGAAGTATTTCCTCAAATCACTCTGTAACCTTTAGAAGATTTGACGAAGGAAACAACACTTATGCCGCAGGACAATCAATTAATCTAACTACCACCTTAATTGAAGAAAATCCAAATTTCTTAGATACAATATATACGGTTGACAATCAGAAAATCGGATATTTTATTTATAATTTCTTTTCCCCTGGTGTTGAAGATTCTGAAGGAGAAGTGGATACAAGATATGATCAAGAAATGGATGAAGTTTTTGCTAACTTTAAAGCTGAAGGGATTAACCATTTAATAGTTGATTTTAGGTATAATGGTGGAGGCTTCGTTTCTAGTTCTGTCAATTTAGCTAGTTTGATTGCTCCGAACATAACCTCGACAAGTGTATTCTCCAAAACAAAATTTAACAGTTTTCTTTCAAGATTTTCTCAATTCCAAAATGTTCAAACAAATTTTAAAGTAAAAAGTCAAAACATTGGAAACTTACTTTCAGAAAATAAAATATTTGTCATTACATCAACTAGAACTGCATCCGCAAGTGAACTAGTGATCAATTCACTGAGACCTTATATGGAGGTAGTTATAATCGGAGATGTCACTAATGGTAAAAATGTTGGTTCAGTACTTTTTGAGGATGAAGATAACCCTGACAATAATTACGGATTGTTGCCTATCATCTCAAAAAGTTTTAATAGCCTAGATCAATCTGATTATGGAAACGGCTTTAATCCAGACTTTAATATCAATGAGCTTGATTTCATTAACTTAATTGATCTTGGAAACCTCAATGAACCTTTATTAAAAGCTACTATGGACAGGGTTTTGAATAGGCCACCTACAGGTAGAAGATCCAAAATAGAAAGAGAACACATTTCTTCCTCCTTGGACAGAAAAATCAGACAAGGGCTTTTACTTGAAGATTCAAAATCAGTAAAAGAAGCTTTCGAAAAAATAAAATAAAACAAAAAATACCGAATTAAATTTAATTTTCTAAAACCCGATATTGTCAAAAACGATATCGGGTTTTCCTTTTATTTATCAGCCTATAATCGTATTATCGCTAATTAAAACCGAAATTACCCATGGATTATAAGATAAGAGATTGCGAAGAAAAAGACCTAGAAGACTTGGTAAAATTGTGTGCTGCACATGCAGAATATGAAAAAGGAGAGTTTGAACCCACAGGCAAAGTAGAAGCACTCAAAGCTGGGATATTTGGAGATCCCAAAAGACTAAACTGCTGGGTGGTGGAATTTGATGGAAAAGTAGAAGGATTCGCTACTTATACTTTTGATTACTCTACTTGGGATGCTGCTTCATTTTTGTATATGGATTGCCTCTACCTGAATGAAAACATCAGAAGCAAAGGAATCGGCACTGAGATCATGAAGAGAATTCAAGCTGTTGCAAAAGAAAAAAACTGCGTCAATATCCAATGGCAAACACCTGAGTTCAATGCATTGGCCATCAAGTTTTATGTCGGGTTAGGAAGTACCGGAAAGCAAAAAATGCGTTTTTTTATGAAGCCTTGATCGATTTGCAAAGATCAATCGTGATTTGCTTTAAGTTAAGCTCAGCAGTATTTCTGAAATCGGGTTTTGAGAAATCCAAATCAGGTAATGACATCACCAAATCAAAGCCATCTTTTCCACCTTCTTCACCAGAGGTGATTAGGATGGTTTTCTTTTGATGTTTTTTTGCAATCTGCAACAACTCATAACTCCCCTTCCCTCCTGCTGATTGACTATCATATCTCCCCTCACCAGTAATTACCAAATCTGCAGTTGCTACCTTTTTTTCTATTTCTACTTTTTCAAAAAACCATTTTGAACCCATTTCAATAGTCAAATCAAAGAAATGTGCCAAACCAAGAGCAACTCCTCCTGCAGCCCCAAACCCATGCAAATCATTGATTTTCTTGGAACTTTTCTCTCCAAATATTCTAATCAAATTTTCGCAATAGGTCAAATAAGCAGCATGCTGATCCGATTTCAGCCCTTTTTGTAAACCAAAAACAGGAATAGCTCCAAACTCGCCAAAAAACTTATTGTCAACATCACAAAGAATAGTGAATTTCAAATCTCTTTTTATAATTGGCGCTTGGATATATTTGATTTTCGAAAGTAGATTGTCAGAAAACATACTCAATTCCCTGCCTTTTTCATCCAAAAAAAGAAATCCTAAAGCCCTCAAAATCCCAATCCCCAAATCAATGCTTGCACTTCCTCCCAATCCCAAGATGATATTTCTAGCTCCATTTGATACAGCATCTTTGATCAATTCACCTGTTCCATAAGAATTGGCTATCCAAGGATTGATTTCTTCTGATTTCAGAAATTTGATACCTGACACTGTAGAGATGTCCAAGTAAGCTTTTGCATGCACAGTATCCAAAAAGTAATAACCCAACCGCGGTCTTCCTATAGCATCCAAAGCGAAAAGCTCTTTCTGCTCCAATTTCAAAGCATTTCCCAACAAAAAACATGTCCCATCACCACCATCGGCAATGGGACATAGTTCAATGTTAAAATCTTTGTCACAATCCTTCAAAGTCTCTCCTATGATAGCGGCTGCAATATCTGCTTCCATCGTACCTTTGAAAGCATTCGGTGAGATTAAAATTTTCATGTCAATACTTTTTCTCAGCTTTCATTCTTTTGAAATAATCCTTGGAAGCAGCTTTTACTTTTGGAGCCAAATAGATCGTAGATATCATCGTCGGAATTGCCATTACAGCATACATCCCATCGATAAAACTAACGACCACTTCCAGTGAAGCCACAGCTCCAGCTACGATGGTAACGAGGTAAAAGTAATTATAGTAATTGGCTTTTTTGGGACCAAAAAGATAATTGAAACACTTATGTCCATAGTAAGAATAAGTAAACATCGTAGAAAGCGCAAACACCAAAACTGCTAACATCAATAGGTACTTTCCGAAACCAGGAAGTGCCATTTCAAATGCCGATAAAGTTAATTTTACACCATCATTTTCTGTACTTTCCCATACACCTGTCAATAAAATAACTAAAGCTGTCAACGTACATACCACAATTGTATCGATAAATGGTCCAAGCATAGCGATCAAACCTTCTCTTACCGGTTCATTATTTTTGGAGGCGCCATGCACCATAGGAGCTGTGCCAATGCCAGCTTCGTTGGAAAATGCAGCTCTCCTTGCCCCGATTACTATCACGGCACCTACTGCACCACCCATCACTGCATTTCCTGTAAAGGCATCTACAACGATAAGTTTCAACATTTCAGGTACATCACCTATATATTGGATCATAATGATGATCACAGTGATGAAATACAATCCAACCATAAATGGCACAAGCTTCGAAGCTACCATTGCTATTCTTTTGATTCCTCCAAGAATAACGACAGCTACAATCAACATCATTGATATTCCCAAGATCCATTTGGTAGTGTCACCACTATCCAAATTGTTAGGTTGTAAAAGGACTGTTCTGAGTACTGCAGTCAATTGGTTTGCCTGAAAAATAGCCAACAATCCCAAAACCCCAGCTACTGAAAATAAAATAGACAAAGGCTTCCATTTTTTTCCCATTCCTTCTTCGATGACATACATGGGGCCACCTTGAACTTCTCCACTTGCATCTTTACTTCTGAACATAATGGCAAGTGTACAGGAAAAATATTTTGTGGCCATCCCAACAAATGCAGACATCCACATCCAGAATATTGCACCAGGGCCACCCATATTGATCGCAATTGCCACCCCGCTGATATTTCCCAATCCCACCGTAGCCGCAATGGCAGCAGAAAGAGCTTGCGTAGAACTTATCTGCCCCGGCATATTTTGGTCGTCAAATTTGCCGCTAACCAACTTGATTGCGTGCCCTAAATGTCTGAAAGGCAGAAATCCAGAGTATAAAAATAAAAGTAAGCCACCCCCCATCAAAAGGACAAGCATAGGTGTGTCCCAAATCCAATTACTAAAATCTATTATAAACTGTCCCATTATTCAAATGTAAATGAAATAGCATATTAAGTGCATTTTTTTGATTTTGCAAAATAAAAGTTTTCAACTGCTGCTCATAAACCAACAATAAGACGCTTAAGAGATCCGAAATTTCACCTTGGATAAATTTATGTTTCGTAAAATACACAACAGGATTTATTGCGGTACTATAAAAATCAACCCATTCATCAATTTTTTTCAAAAAGATGATAAAAATAATGAAGAAATTTTCAAATCGAGCTCATATTTTAATATCTTGAAATTCAATTTACATCTAGTATCAATTTCACAATTCCCCAAATAAATCTAATGAAAAAAGATAAAGCAACTCCCGAAAACAATTCAAGGAGAAATTTCATCAAAGCATCGGCGACTGCACTAGCAGGATTTTATTTTGTACCTCGACATGTACTTGGAGGACCTGGTTTTATAGCACCCTCAGATAGGTTAAGAGTAGCAGGCATAGGAGTTGGAGGAATGGGAGGAGGAGATGTCAGAGGAGTTTTCAACAGTGGAAAAGTTGATTTTGTGTCTCTATGTGATGTGGATGACACACGAGCAAAGCAAAGTGTAGAAGCGCATCCTAAAGCCAAATATTATAGAGATTATAGAGAAATGCTCGAAAAAGAGCATAAAAACATAGATGCAATTACCATTTCTACACCAGATCACATGCATGCCATCCAGGCAATGGCAGCGATGCAACTTGGCAAGCATGTCTATGTCCAAAAGCCGCTTTCACACGATATATATGAAGCTCGCATGCTTACAGAAGCTGCTGACAAATATAAAGTAGTAACCCAAATGGGAAATCAAGGTTCTTCTGGAGAAGGAGTTCGAAAAATGGTAGAGTGGTATAATGCAGGACTTATCGGAGAAGCGACGAGAGTTTATTGTTGGACAGATAGACCCGTTTGGCCACAAGGGATTCCCTGGTCAGGTGAAAAAGCAACACCACCAGCAGATCTAGATTGGGACTTATGGTTGGGGACTGCGCCACAAAAGGATTATGTAGCTAATCTTATCCCATTCAATTGGAGAGGATGGTGGGATTACGGAACAGGAGCTTTGGGCGATATGGCCTGTCATATCATGGAACCACCATTTAGAGTCTTGGGATTGGGCTATCCTGAGTCAGCGGAATGTAGTGTCGGGTCTGTGTATGTGGGTGAATTCCAACGTGGATATTTCCCTGAAAGCTGCCCCCCTTCTTCCCATATCACATTGAAATTCAAAAGAGAAGGGAAAGAAGATTTGGCTTTTCATTGGATGGACGGAGGAATCCAACCAGCAAGACCGGAGGAATTAGGACCAAATGAAATGATGGGTGATGGAGGTAATGGTGTAATCATAGAGGGAACCAAAGGGAAAATGATGTGTGGAACATACGGTAGAGATCCAAAATTACTTCCAACAGCAAAAACCAGCGAAATAAACGTACCTGAAACATTGTACAGAGTTCCAGGAGGAGATTCCGGGCATTATAATAACTGGGTAGATGCTTGTATAGGTGGATATGGAAGCAAGGAATATGATCAATTGAGTTCTCCTTTCTCTGTAGCAGGACCATTGACAGAATCTGTGCTTATGGGTAACCTTGCTATTAGAAGCTATGACTATAGAACTCCCAGAGAAAATGGTAATGGATTCGATTATCCAGGTAGAGGCATCAAGCTCGTATGGGATGGACCAAACATGAAAGTAACCAATTTTGAAGCAGCCAATCAGTTTGTAAAAAGAGAATACAGAAAAGGTTGGGAATTAGGAGTATGATCAAGTGATTTAAATTAAAACCAATTGTTAAAGGAGCGGAAAAATCACCGCTCCTTTTCTATTTTAAATGAATCAAATTCTTAGTAGATTTAGATTCATAATATTGCAAATTCACAAACCAAATCTCCTATTATGCTCAACTATATACTTTTATCATTTGCCCTCGTGACAAACTTGTTCGCAAACCCAACAGAAAAATCAATCAAATCTGAGATCAAAGAAGTAACAGTCTTTCAAAATAGCGCTCAGATCAATGAGAAAAGTAGCATTAGTATCGGTGCAGGAGAGACAATTTTGACAATCAAAGGAAAGTCACCATACATCGATAGCAAAAGTATTCAGGTAAAAGGTTTTGGTGATTTCACTATTCTTTCAGTCAATGTACAATCTAACTATTTGGAAGAAAAAATCAGCAACTCGCTAGATAGCCTTCAGTCAATCCTCGATGACGAGAAGATTACCCTTCAAAAACTAGATGCTCAAGCAGAGGTGTTGCAGGAAAAAATGGCTGTTTTGAACACCAATAAAAATCTTGGAGGTCAAAATAACGGCTTGAGCATGATTCAGCTAAAACAAGCACTGGACTTTTACGAAAAAGAAATTTCTTCAATTAAAAACGATGAAATCCTAAACAGACAAAAATCGAATCAATCCAAAGAGAAAATCCAGAGGCTGGAAATGCAGCTAAACGAAAGTAGCAATAAACCTATCGTGCCTGTCAATGATATCATTATCAAAGTGAGTGCCGACAAACAAGTATCTGGTGAGTTGGCAATCTCGTATCTAGTAAATAATGCAGGATGGTTTCCGAAATATGATGTCAGGGCCAAAGATATTTCCAAACCACTAGATTTGAGATACAAAGCTGAAGTATGGCAAAATACAGGAAATGATTGGAACAATGTAAAACTCAAATTTTCCAATGCAACACCACAAAAAAGTGGCGTAATTCCTGATTTGAAAAAATGGGATCTCACTTATGCAAGACTTACTGTATTTGATCAAAATAACTACAGGAATATAGGTTCTGTAAATGGCATCATTACAGACAGCAACGGTCAGGCAATCCCAGGAGCAAATATCACAGTCAAGGGTTCATCAATAGGCACTACTTCAGATCTAAATGGCCGATATAGTCTGACCTTACCATCTTCAGCTCAAAGATTGATATATTCATTTATTGGTTACAGAAGTAAAGAATTTGCAATTTCAGGTGATTTGATGAATGTAATCTTAGAAGAGGACATGCAAGTCCTAAACGAGGCGGTGATAACAGGGTATGGAGGATTAGAAGGAAGAGCTCCTAGATTGAGTGTCAGAAATTCAAATGCTTCTAAATCAAATTTGGTTGAATCATTTGATTTAGAAACAACTACTATCGAAAACCAAACTACCGTTGAGATCGCTGTTGACAAACCTTATACCATAACATCCAATGGAGATAAGCTTTTGGTTGATTTGAAAAAGTATGAAGTTGATGCTGTTTATGAATATTTTGCTATACCAAAAAAGGAAAAAGATGCATTTCTAGTAGCCAAATTAGTAGATTGGGAGAAATACAATCTCCTGCAGGGTGAGGCTAATCTATACTTTGAAGACACTTATATAGGAAGAACTATTTTGGAAGCAGAAAGTCTGAATGATACCTTATCTATTTCTCTAGGTCGGGACAGAAGCATTGTTATCGAAAGAGAAAAGATCGATCAAAGTTCAACAAAGCGACTAATTGGTTCAAATTACACCGAAACGAGAGCCTATAAAATAACAGTGAAAAACAATAAATCCTCCAATATCAATTTGAAGATCTTAGATCAATATCCCATATCTATTGTGAATGACATTTCTGTAAACTTACTCAAATCATCTAACGGCAATGTAAATAAGGAAACAGGAATAATCGACTGGGAACTTAAATTGAGTGCTGGTGAGCAAAAAGTATTGGAGTTAGAATATGAAGTCAAATATCCAAAGAGAGAAAAAGTGATTTTGGACAGGTGATCGAACTATTCTCTTATCATAAATTAAATATTCAAATGGGGTAAAATACTATACTATCCCATTTGAATATTTCACGAAATAAAACCTATTCAATATACTCTTCTTTTAGTTTCATAACCATAATTATTGGATTATCCTCAGCTTTTATATTGCCAATCCCGTCAACATTAATTTCCTTTTTTCTTTCTTCAAATAGCTGAGATGGAATTAAAACCTCTACCAAATACCCTCCATCAATGTAAACTTCATGATTAATTGGATGAAATGAGGTTAAATACACTTTCTCTGGAAAATTTGTAAAATCGTTTATTATATCATTTACATGAATGATTTTTTCTAAATTTTTGAATTTCATGAAATGATAAAGATTCCTTTTTGAATTTTTCTTAAAAAAGTAAGAAAAAAGGAAAAAACTTGAATTATTACTACTCAATACTGGAAATGAAGCTAGACCCTCGGTGAACTTTTCTAGATAATCCATTTGTTGTTCGGTACTTCTTAATCCTACAGCATTGTCTATTCCATATACACCAAAATCAACCGTGTATATAGGAAACGCCTCCATATTTGAAAGTCTAAAAAAGGAATTGTTATACATTAATGAGACAAATATTTCTCCCTTTTCATTTACTGTAAAATTTTCGGAATTTATTGTAAAATTAACACCACCAGTGGCAATGTTTTTCTTGAAAAGTCCTTTTTGAGTTTCATTCTTTTTAACTGCGATAATATCTGCATTGGTAACTTCTCCATTTACAAGATTTTCAATTTGTTGGGCAGAAAAATAATAAATATCCCCCTCTCTTCTACTTGAATTTGAAGAAGGAACGTATAGAGGACTTTCACTCAAAAAATCAAAGGTAAGATTCGAATATTTTAAAATACGGGCTTTTTCCCCTCGACCGTCCACTACTTCAATATATTCCTCATTGTCATCAACAAAGATATGACTTAAAAAATTATACTGGTCGGGTCCATCACCAAGCTTATCTAGCTTTGAAACGAACTTTCCATTTTTATCAAAAACAAAAACAATATCCTGCCCAATATCTACAACGTAAATGTAACTTTCTTTGATGATTATTCTATTAACTTGATCTCCAAGAATTGATTCACTCCTTGTTTCAAGTTTTATGTAAAAAACTGAATCTACCAATTCTGATAATAAGATAGACTCTTCTACACTTCTTGGATCCACAATAATTTTTTCAACATTGTGATTTTCTTCTTTACATCCGATAGAAAATAAAAAAGCTGAAACAATAACTAAAATATCTCTATATCTCATAAATCTTAAAATTCAAAACAAAATAACCATAAATCAACTTAAATTAAGAAGATTTATGGTTACTCAAAACTGTTTATCCACAACTACATCCCCAAGTATCGCATTTAGGCGACTTCCCCTCTGGGCAACACGCTTCACATTTACTTGTAGGCTTTCCATCAAATCCAAGTCTAGTATAGCTACATGATCCCCCAGGACAGTCAGGTGCTACACTCGCTTGAGCCATTGCATCATTTCCCAAATTAACCAAGGTAATTGATGGAATTATTTTGTCATTGTTAAAGTCCAAACTCACCATAATGTTTAAAACTAGCATTAAACTGAATGCTCCCGCAGCTACAAAGCGTAGCCATTTGCTTGTTTTTAAATTGTTTTTCATTGTATTTTTTCTTTTGTTAAAAATATATTTAAATTCCTTTAAAGTATTTCTACTAATAAAGCTGGAAACAAGAAAGAAAGAAAGAAAGAAAGAAAGAAGCAAATTCTTAGTTAAAAAAATTAAAGCAAATTTTGATAATTCCAAATTAAAATTAATAAAATTCAATTTATTCTTTTTAAAGGACAATTATAATTTAAATTAAAAAAACCAATGACTATATATTTGGCTAAAGCCTTTGGTCTTTTTTCATATTACTTTTCCTCCAGCTAATGCAGGAGGCAAATCAATTCCAACGGGCAAATATTATTTTTTCAAAAAAAAAAAAAAACAAATTGTTTTTTTTGTAAAACATCGATAAATCAAAATTTTTTTATACTGATAAGCTTCAGAACCTTATTATTTTACGATATTTTTTCTATAAATTTATTGTGGCTTTTGAATATTTTCAGCAACATTTAATAAAACCTTTTAACTAAAATTCAATCTTATGAAGAAGCATTATCTACTATTAATTGCTTTATGTTTTGGATTGTTTTCAGTTTGTGAGGGACCACAAGAAGAACAAGGTTCACAAGGTCTTCAAGGTAAATAAGGACAACAAGGCGCTCAGGGTTTAACTTGTGGCGTCAAATTCGAGATCTTCAATTATCCAGTAAAACACTTCAAGACTAACGCAAACAGGTTTATAGACATCCCTTTTATTGGTCCTCAAATGGACAATGTTACTTTTTTAGCATTTTTGATTGATACATCCAAAGGGGTGATTTACCCAGTCCCAGACCCCGGAAGTTCTGCTACTTCGATGTACAGATTTTGGTGGTTGCGGATTGGCTCTGCCCCATAAGTGTAAGGATAAATAAATACAAAGTTGAATTATCTACCTCTATTCATCAAACCCAAGGCCTGCTGCATTGAGCATTTTGGCATAGGCGATTTTTTTCTTTGCCGCAAGGTCATTGAGGATCAACCTTCCATCCAATACACTCACTTCACGGGCATTGATCAAGAACAGGGAACTTTCACCGATACTAAATCGAGTTTGTTCACCTTCCAACAACCTTTCCAAACCAATTATATTGGCATTGTAAACAGTCAATTGCTGTTGCAAAGTTTGAAATTTATTGATTTCCGCTTCAAGTTTTGCCCTTAGCTGAAGGAATTTCAAATCTCTCTCATTTTGCTTAAAATCTATCTTAGCTTTTGTCAATCCCAAACCTCCTCTTTCTTTCCTTAACAAAAGCGGTGTCTGTATGGTGAAACCCCATTTGTAATTGTTCTCAAAAAAAGGTGATTCATTAAATTGACCAATTGATTCTGTAAGGAAATTATAGTTGACTTTTACAATAGGTTTGAGTTGCTCAGCTTTCCATCTCCTTTCTATTTCCAAAGATGCCAGATCATAATCGGTCAATCTCAAAAGTGGATGATCCACTACCAATCCCCTCAAAGTAGCCTCATTATAGTCAAATGGGGTTTGCTCCAATACATTTTCTGGAAAGGTTGTGAGAGCAATATTCATGGGATTATCTTCTTCATCCCATAGGAATGTTTCCAATTCCTGAGAAGCATTGAAATAATCAATCTGGGCTGTCTGGAACCTATAAATCCTATTCATCACTTGCGTATAAGCTTCGATAGTGTCAATGGCCGGAAGATCCCCTTGGATAAAACTGGTTTTGATACCCTCAAAACGGACTTCTGCCAATTCTACACTCTCCTCCAAAATCATCATATTTTGATACGCAGCACTCCATTCCCAGTATGCAGCAGAGGCATCGAAATAAAGATCATTCAGAAATTGTTGCCTTTCAGTTTGAGTTACATCCAGATAAATTTCCGCTTGCCTCAAGGCTGCCCTCCTTTTATCTATAAATAACCCTTGACCCAAATTTACAGAAGCACCAGCGGCGATTAGGCCATTATTAGGAACCGTCCTCTCTGGATTGAGATAGGTACCTGAATTTTGTTCGAATACACCCTTCAATTCTACACCAGCCATAGTTGGAACCTTCACTCCTGCCTCACGCTTGTCATAGTATTCAGTATCATTGAATTGCTTATTGTCATAATTTCCAAAAAGCAATGGATCAAAACCGCCTCTGGCAATCATCATTTCCTGCTCACCAAATCGAAGATTGATATCGGCCTGTTTTGCAACAGGATGATAATATCTTACCCAAGCTAAATACTGCTCGTAGCTTAGTTGCTCTTGCGCTATCGCAGGAAAAATGTAAAAAACACTTAAACAAGTGAATATCAATCGCCTCATTATCAATTACTTTTTCTTGTTGGCTAGTTTCTCTTTTCTTGTATAATAATCTGCTGGGAAGCCATTGAGCTGACGCCAGATTTCATACCAAATTGGAACATCATTCAGCAATGCGATTCCATCTGCTCCAGAGCCGATTTTCAAAGCATAAGGCCATGGATCTTCTTCTGGGTCTTCTACGACTAGCACTCTGTATTTATTGTTTGGACCTGTGAAGTTGTCTATTGCTTTTACTTTTCCACCAAATGTACCATTTGAAAATTGCGGCCAACCAGAAAATACGATTGCCGGCCAACCATCAAATATAAACCTGACTTTATTACCTGGTCTAAGTAAAGGCAAATCGACAGGTTCAACGAACATTTCAACTGCCAGCTGTGCATCTGCAGGAAGAATACTCACTATCTCAGCACCTTCTTTGATGGTCTCACCTATACCTACTTGGATAGCTTGGGTAATATATCCATCCTGCGGGGCCAATATATGTCTGTATCCAGTCCTGAATTCATAATTGGTATATTGATTCTCCAATTTTGTAGCTGTTGCTTCTGCTTCGTATTGTGCAGACAAAGCTGAATACTTGTCAGACTCAGCTTTTGCCATTCTATCCCGAAAATCATTGTCAATGGCATTGAGTTCAATTTGCGCTGCAATCAATTCATTTTGTGCACTCAAGAGACTATTTTCTGCAGATATCAACCCTGCTTTTACTTCTTGGAATCTCAACTTTCTTGATTCAAAATCAGTCAACGACCGAAGTCCATCGAGATATAGCTTCTCTGCTCGATCCAATTGCTGTTGTCCAACTTGAAAATTTACTTTTGATTGTTCAAAACGAATGCTATCTGATTGTACTTTTAACTCAGCCATTCTCAATCTATTGACAGCTTGCTCCTTTCTTAATGCATTATTTGCTCGCAATGCATCTACTTGGATCTCTTGGGCAATTACTTTTTGTTCATAAGACTTTGCAGATAGGTTTTTTGCGGTAACTTGAAGCTGGGTTCTCTCTAGAAGTTGGGGGTCAAAATACTCATCTTTTGTTTCCGATATCAATAAAATGGTATCCCCTCGACTTACAAAATCACCTTCCGAAACATACCAATTTTCTATCCTTCCTGCAATGATGGAATGAACAGTCTGCGGCCTATGGTCTGGTCTGAGAGCAGTCACATAGCCATTTGACCTTACATTTTGAGTCCAGGGCAAGAAGAGAAATAGAATCATTCCAAGCAAAAACCACAAAAGTATTCTGATTCTTTTTTTGCTCTGATCAGTAGGCTTAGTCATTGAAAAACTTTTGAATCCATCAAAAGAAATCCCTTTCTCAGCATTATTTTTAGAAATGTTTAACATTACTCCTAAAGATTAAAGGTTTTTGTATTCAAAATATGAGTCACTTGATCCATCGAATGAAATTTTCCCGTCTTTTAATTCGATGATTCTTGGCGATTTTCTTAATATTTTTGGGTCATCGGATACCATTACTGTCGTCCAAGGACCTTTTAAGATATAGTCTCCTACTTCATCTTTGATTTGATCATCAAAATAATTAAACAAGTCTTCTAAAATCAAAGCTTTAGGAGTACCTACCAAGCATCTTGACATAATGATTTTACTTATTATTTTTTTGCTGAGACCCTTTCCTTCGGGCATCAACCCAGTATCCCAATCATTTGGCAAAGTATAAATATAATCCTTGAGTCCAACCAAATCTATAACTTCTCTGATTTGCTTGTCGTCCACATCTTTACCCAAAGTAATATTTTCGTAAATGGTTCCGTGGAAAATCGATTGGTGGGTCAAGCTATCCCCGATAAAGCTTCTATATTTATCCAGATTCATCGTTTCAATAGGCAATCCATTGACAAGTATTTTTCCTGAATATTCTGAATATAATCCCGCCAATAAATACATAATGGTACTTTTTCCACTACCACTTGCTCCTGTCAATATCACTTTTTCCCCTGTTTTCAATTCCAATGTAACATCATCCAAAATTTTGAATTGCCCATCTCTGGATTGATAAGATACATTTCTGAGCTTAAATTCAAGACCT
Source organism: Belliella calami (assembly GCF_022549695.1). Lineage (GTDB taxonomy): Bacteria > Bacteroidota > Bacteroidia > Cytophagales > Cyclobacteriaceae > Belliella > Belliella calami. The sequence continues at coordinate 168,826 of NZ_JAKZGS010000002.1, forward strand.
TGAAATTCAGATGTCAAAGACTTGTCAGTCCCTTCTATTTTCTCTACAGGCAAATCCAAAATTTGACCCAATTTCTCAGTAGCAGTCAATGTATCATACACAGTCTCAAGTGTTAATATAAGTTTCTCTACTGAATTCACTACCAAAACAATGATGATTTCTGCAGCTACAAACTGGCCAATACTGATTTCATTATTGATCAACAATAAGCTTCCCGCTACAAGCAAAGAACAAACAATCAAAACTTTGAATGCTATCAAAATCTTGTATTGGAATATCAAAACTGCAAAATGCTTATTCCTAAACTCAACATAGGATTGCAACAGTTTGTCAACACGCATAAAAGGTAATTTTGAGTTACCTGCTAACTTGAAAGTAGCCATAGTACGGCCTATTTCTTCAAGCCAATAAGCCACTTTATACTTTGATGTTGATTCTTTGAGGGATGTTTCCATTCCCGCAGGACTAGTAAAGTAAAATATCAAGATCAACAACAATATCAGGACAAAGCCAAATATTATAAAGAATGGATGGTACATAGCCAATAATAGCAAGCCGAAAAACACCTGAATCGATGCTGCCGAGAAATCTATTAATATTTTGGCCATTCCTTTTTGCAAATTGACAGCATCAAAAAACCTATTTACCAAATCTGGCGCATGCTTGTCATGAAGATCGTCTAATCTTAATCTTGGTAGTCTATATGCAAAGCTAAATCCAGCCTTTGTAAAAATCCTTTGCTGCAATTTTTCTGTCAAATACAATTGGCTAATCTGCAAAAATCCCCCAAAAGAAATCCCTGCACCTACTACAACTACAAGAAGAATCCAAGATGTACTTATCCTTCCACCAAGTATAAAATTTAAGATAGCCTGAATTCCCAATGGTAAACTCAAAGAAACTATACCATTGAGAATTGCATAAAAATAAATGGCATAGACTTCTTTTTTTTCTTCATTAAGATATCTACCAAACCTCCTCAAAGGAGTTAATGCTGTGTCAATTTTCATTTTCTATTGCTTTAAATACCAACTTTTGAAAAAAGTCTACCCTCCTATTGTCCATTGGGTGAATATCAGTAAGACTTGGAATGTGTTTTGAATAATACGATTGCAATAAACTTGATTCCATCACTGTGGAAACTAGTGTTTTGGGAAATTCATATTTTGGGTTTAATTCTAAAATTATTGAAGCAATTCTTTCGCCCAACCTATTGTAAAGATTGAAAAAACCATTTTTATAATCTTCATCCACTTCTTTTGTTAGGTATGCTTTAGTAGATTCATCCACCAAAACTCTTTTGAGTGAAACAGGATCCACATAATCATTCACAATGTAAATTGGACCTTTGACTAAGATTTTGATCGCTATCAGTAATCTTTCTTTTGGATCTTTGATATTCATGGTACAGAGTATAAGATTTTGCTCCAAATATCCCCAATACCACAAAGTCAAAAACAACATTAACTTGTGTTTATTTTCAAAGTAACGATAGATCGCTGATTCTGTGCATCCTACTTTGACAGATAGCTTTTTAAAAGTAAAATGTTCCAATCCTAATTCTGGAATCAAATCTAAGCTTTTTGTGACTATTTCTTTTCCCAAATCGGAACTAAAAGGATCCTTGATGTAAATATCAGAATTCACATCGACCCTCATGTTTTTTAGTAGTTTTTCCATATTTCCATTTAAAAACAACATTACAACGAAGACCTTTTATAAATAGTTTACAAAAATACCTTTTTTGTTTGTATTACTCACAAAAAAATATGAAGGGATAATTTCCTTAAAGTTAAGCTTAGGTTAACAATGTGGAAATGTCGTATTACGACAATTCAAGAGCTTTGAGGCTGCTTAGCTTTATTCATTGAAAAACTTAACTACCCCCAAACAATGAAAAAAATATTACTCTTGACATTGGTTAGTTTTCTGATCTTTTTATCAGGGACCCAAAAGCATGCATTAGCACAGAATGCTTCTGCATCAATTTATGGAATTGTACGGAATGCAACTGGTGAAACATTGCCAGGTGCCAATGTGATTGTAAAAAATGAATCCACAGGTTTCTCTACTGGAGCTGTAACCAATCTTGAAGGAAGATTCCAAATCAATCAGGTACCACTTGGTGGACCTTACACAATTGGAGCTTCATTCGTTGGTGAAGGAAACGTAGTCAAGCAAGGATACATGCTCAATCTAGGAGATCAAGTCAAAGTAGATTTTGATCTAAGGGATGGGGACAATCAGCTGGAAACAATCACAGTGACTGCTGCTGATTATGCTCCAAACAGAGTATCTCCAATAGGTGGAGCTACAAGATTTGGGCTAAACGAAATCAAAAACCTTCCTACAAGCGGAAGAAGCTTTCAAGACTTGGCAAATTTGGCTCCTACTACCGCACCTGCTGGATCTTTAGCAATAGGTGGTACCAGAGAGAGCTCTACTTCCATCACACTTGATGGTGGCAACCAAAGGTTTATGATGAATGGTGGGTTGATTTCCCAATATACTGTTTCTATGGAAGCTATTCGTGAATATGAAATCACAACCAATGAATATAGTGTAAGGGAAGGTCGTCAAGGTGGTGGCGCTATCAATGTGGTAACAAAATCTGGTACCAATGAACTTGCTGGATCAGCGTTTTTCTACAACAGAAATCAAGCACTCACTGCAAGTGAAGACTATATCGGGAGGCCTATAAATGATTTCAACATTAACCAATACGGTTTTTCACTTGGTGGCCCTATCATCAAAGACAAATTGCATTTTTTTACAGCACTTGACTTCGAAGATAGAAGCGAACCGATTGCCATTATTGATGTCAGAGATGCTCAGACTGAAAGACTGGAACAAATCACTCAGCAAAATCTCGATAGATTTATCAATATTCTAGAAGAACAATATGGTCTTGATCTAAATAGACAACAAACAGGCTTGTTCAACAGAAAACCAACAAATAGAACCATCTTCGCAAAGCTGGACTGGCAGATCAACAAAATCCACAAGTTAACTTTCAGAAACAATATCTTCTGGGGAGGAAATGAATTTGTCGTTGGTGGTGACCAAACAGCACTTGCAGACTCAAAAGGAGATTTGGAAATCTTTGGACTAAATAGCCAACTGGCACTTCGTTCTACCTTTTCCCCAAAATTGACAAATGAACTCAAGGTTCAATACCTTCGAGCTCAGAGGAATTTTGTGGCAAGATCCTTTGCTCCAAGAGGTTTTGTTGGAATTGAGTCTTTTCAAGAAGATGGAACCAGACTCTTTAGACAATTTCAATTTGGCGGAAATAGAATTGCACCAGAAGAGCAAGGAGAAAAGCAAATTCAATTGGTGAACACTACATATTTACAAACAGGGAAGGTTTTCTGGACTTTTGGAACAGACAATTTAATTACATTTACCAATACCCTCAACACCAACGAACAAGGCGGTTTGTTCCAATTTGGAAGTTTGGATGACTTGGAAGCAAGGACACCATTTCAATACAGCAGATTGGTACCAAATAATCCTGATGGAAGATACACTCCAAAACTTCAACAAACTGCATTGGATCTTTCTGCATTTGCGCAAGCAGAATTGAATTTCACCAATAAGTTTAGTGGCTCTTTGGGAGTTAGATGGGATGCTACAGTTTTCATGACTACGCCAGCATACAATCCCTTGATAGAAGCAGAATTGGGAAGGCGAACTGATGTAGTAGCCAAAGATTACAACAATTTCCAACCTAGATTGGCCTTCACTTATGATTTCAATGAAGATCAGAAAAATGTCTTGAAATTCGGTTTTGGTGGATATTCTGCAAACATTGTACATTGGGCTCAATTGAGCAATATTTTACAAACAGGGACCCAACTTACCGATTTGCTACTTACCGGAGCTGCTGTACCTACACCTAATTTTCCAAACTACATTCAGGATCCTTCATCTGTGCCAGGTGTACCGGCAGGTGGTCAGGGAAGATCGCCATATATCAATTTGATTGGAGAAAATTTCGAAGCTCCTTACACTTGGAAAGGGAATGTAGCATACAGAAGATTCCTTACCAATGAGTTTTACTTTGGAGCCAATGCATATTTCGCAAGAACAGTAAATAACTACAGATATCAAGATTTGAACTTGAGAAATGAGTTTGCATTTAGACTTCAGAATGAAGGAAACAGAGGCGTTTATGCAGACCCAAGTCAGATTACAAATGTTAATTTGACATCTCCTGGAGTAGTAGTGTACCCTATCAATCCTTCGGTGGTCAATGCAAATCCAAATTTGGGTAGAGTCTTGGAATTGAATGGTGATTCAGATATTTGGCAAAGGGGAATCATATTTGAATCAGGATACATTTTCCCTAAAGGAGGTTCCATCACAGGTTCATTTACAATAAACAGAACAGAGGACAACAATTCATACAACTGCTGTATAGCCAGAACTTCTGTGACTACAGCAATTTTTGATGACCCAAGAGACCTTCAAAACAACAGAGGTGGAGCAAACACAGATTTCAGACATAAAATTGTATTGTTTGGATCTTCTCCAACATTTAAAAACATGACTATCTCTGCAAGATATGTTGGTCAGTCTGGGACACCTTGGTCTCCATTAGTTTTTGGTGATATCGTTGGAGATGGTGCAGGCCTTCTGATCAACACCAACAAAAGGGCATTTATCTTCAATCCTGAAACCATCAGGAATACGCCAAACTTAACTCCATTTGAGACATTGATTGCTGATGGAATGGATGTCGTGTTGAGCAACCCTGACAATATTGCCCGGGAATTATTGATAGACAATCTGGGTGAAGTAGCTCCGAGAAACGAAATTTACAATCCATTCTGGCACAATGTCGATGTTAGATTCACTTATAGACTTGACAATAATGTAATCCCTGGACTTGGCAAAAGCAATGTTGAATTCATTGCAGAGGTATTCAATTTCACCAATTTGCTGAACAGTGATTGGGGTGGTGCTTCTACTGTACCAGGCAGCAACCAAATCCTGCTACAGTCGCTAGGTTTGGATCCGATAGCTACCGCTCAAGGAAGACCTCAGTACGCTTACAGAGTCAACCCTACCTTTGGTGAAACGGTAAAAGCTAATGCTCCATATCAAGTACAGTTGGGTTTGAGATACACATTCTAATTTCATCTGCTTTATAACTTAAAAAGACCTGTGAGATTTTGCAGGTCTTTTTTTTCTAAAATTAAATAAAATCATATCTGGGTAACTTTGAAGTAATATTTGAATCCTAATTTCGGGAATTCACCCACGTATATGCCAGAGAAACTGAAAGTACACCTAATTACAGACTCAATCAAAGAATGTGGTATCGAAATCAACCAAATTCATCTAAATCCTGAAAAAGAAATCAATGAAGGCCTAGTATATGTACAAGAAGGAATAGCCAAAATATATGGAATCAATGAAAAAGGACTAAAAATAAACACAGACCTTATACTCCAAGGAGAAATATTTCTGGTACAAAAAGGAAACTATCAATCACGGGACAATTTCTACCTTGAAGGTCTCAAATATTCCAAAATATTTTTTCTCCCATTGGATCACCTTTCTTCTATTCAAAAAGAATTTCTTCCCGAGATTCAAATGAAATTTTACAATGAAAGGCTCAAAAGGATACATCAACAAAAAGTAAGAAACTATGATTTAGAACTTCTAGAGAGGGTGTTTTACTTACTATTTGATTTTTGTTTGATATTTGGGAAAGCTTCTGATGCTTATTATTCAATGCCCAATTTTTTTACCCATGATGAGTTGTCAAATATCTTGAGAAATTGTAGGCAAAATATCACAGCTTGCCTAAATAAGCTCAAACGTGATGGAATCATTCAGTATAATAGAAAAGAAATAAAGATTGAAAAAACTATCTTTGAAGAAAAGAAAGTAAAATACCTAAGTGGTCTCAAGAAAAACAAAGAAACAGTACAATGCTAAAAAGAATACTCCCGATTATCATGGCCATAGCTATAGTTTTGGTTGTTTTTTATATGCTTGGCCCCAAGGCCTCAGTTCAAAACCTAGCCGGTAAATACCCAGAGGTCCCTACAAACCTTATAGATTTGGAAAACTTTGTAATCCAAAAAGAAGACACTGTCAAAGGTCTGAAACCGGGAAATGAAGCAAAAATCATTTGGGCAGACCCTTTGAACAAAGAAAAGACTCCTTACAGCATTGTGTACATCCATGGTTTTGGTGCAAGTGAAATGGAAGGAAACCCTGTCAACCGCATGCTGGCAGAGCACTTTAGTGCAAATCTCTACCTTGCAAGGCTTCCTGAACATGGAATCAAAAGAGAAGATGCTATGAAACATATGTCGGCACAAAAACTTATGGATGCTGCAAGAGAAGCATTTATGATTGGGAAAAATCTAGGCGATAGCGTCATTGTAGTAGGCACCTCTATGGGTGGAGCATTGATACTCAATCTGGCTTCCGAAAGACCTGACATCAAAGCGGTCGTTCTCTACTCACCTGCTGTAGCGGTACATGGAGATCGGTTGGACCAATTTTTCGAACCTTGGAGTAAATACATTGCTGAAAACATTAAATTCAAAAACGGAATGAATCCAAATCCTCGAACAGGCGATAAAGCTAAATACTGGTCAGAGGCCTATCATGTCAATAGCTACGAAAGCTTAGCTATCTTATTGAAAAGTACGATGAACGATACGACTTTTGCAAAAATCAAGCAGCCACTATTTTTGGGATATTATTATAAAAATGAAAAAGAGCAGGATTTTGTAGTTTCCGTTCCAAGGATGCAAGAGATGTTTGATCAATTGGGTACCTCGGAGTCATTAAAAATCAAAGAAGCCTTTCCCGAATCAGCTGACCATGTGATAGCATCTGATATCACTTCAAAAGATTGGCAAGGTGTTTTGAAAAGTACGATAGACTTTTTGGAAAATGTAGCAAAAGTGAAAAAACAGGAATTAGTGATGGAGGAAAATTGAGAATTGATGTTTCAGAGGATTCTTACAAAAAGAACTCTAAGGAGCAGAGATACGCTATGTTGGATTTTTGAAGTGATGTTTTTAAAGTGAGAAGAAACTGTCATGTATTAACCCCAATGGGGTTAAAATTTAAATAGCCCCGGGTCGCAACCCGGGGATTAATGATGACACAGGAGACAACAACCCCGAAGTGGCCTGCCTGGCGTCAGACAGGGTTGAACTTCTTTAATCAATAGAAAATTCTTGACACTTTTTTTATACTTAACCTCTCGTTTTATAGGCAAGTCATTTAGACCAAAGGAGCCTGCCCCGTAGAATTACGGGGAGAAATCTCATACTGAATTTCACACTCCAACTTCAATTTTAACTTTCCAGTTTCAAATAGGGACGAGACCTCTCTCCCGAATGCTTTCGGGATCGAGGTGACTTAGTTGTCGCACATCTCCCCTCTTCCTTCTCTCCTATCAATCACCAAAAGACATACCCATTGCTTTTGCTCCTTGAACTAAGAAACCTTCTTTATCTACAAAATTGTAATCTTTGACTGCTTCTTCAAGGCTGACAGAACAGTAATTGTTGTTCTTAAATGATACCATTTCACCAAATTTTTCATTCTGAACTAATTCAAAAGCCTTAACTCCAAACATGGTGGCCAAAACTCGATCGTAACTTACCGGTGTCCCCCCTCTTTGGATATGCCCTAAGACGGTTTCTCTTATTTCTGGTTTACATCCCGCAGCTTTGAGTTCTGCGGAAAGTTGGAAAGCAACACCGCCCAATCTGAGGTGTTCTGAAACCATCTCTCTTTCTGATCCGATTACTTTACCATCTTTTGCCTTTGCTCCTTCAGCAATTACAATATTGACAAAACCACGTCCCTTTTCGTATCTACTTTCTATTTTTTCTTTGACTTTTTCTATGTCATAAGGAATTTCGGGAATTAAGCAAATCTCTGCTCCTCCAGCTATTGCCGTATGAAGTGCAATCCAACCAGCATCACGACCCATTACCTCCATGATCATTACACGATGGTGGCTTTCCGCTGTAGTAACTAATTTGTCAAAACTGTCGGTAGCTATTTGAACGGCTGTCTGAAAACCGAAAGTAGTATCGGTAGCTGATAAATCATTGTCAATTGTTTTAGGAACACCAATTATTGGGACACCCAAATCAAATAAGGCTTTGGATATTTTTTGGGAACCATCACCTCCTATATTGATAACTGCATCAAATCCAAGTGATTTGATCTTCTTTGCTAATGTATCTGTTCTATCTTCAAAAACTATATTTCCATTTTCATCTTGAACTGGAAACTGAAGTGGATTTCCTTTATTGGTTGTTTTCAAAATGGTACCACCTTTTACGTGGATTCCTCCGACTTTTGATTTTGTCAACTTCACAATGTGGGTAGGTTCTGCCATTACACCATTAAATGCCTCAATACTTCCATAAATTTCCCATTCTTTGGTTTTTTTGGCAGCTTTAAAAATCCCTCTAATCACAGCATTCAATCCTGGGCAATCTCCTCCTCCTGTACAAACTAGCAATTTTTTCATCTTTTTAAATTTAATATCTTCCGATCAAACAATTATTTCTTTCTTATAAAGATAGCTTAGATATATTTGTTTACTTACGATCAAAATTAATTTATGATGAAGAAAAATTTACTTTTATTCAAATTCTGCCTTTTGATGGTTTTATCTATCAACCTCCAGGGACAACAATTAGACGGCTTCCAAAAATCTTCTTCCGATAAGCAACTGGCAACGGAAAAGGAGTTTTTGGAAAAGGTCGACTTTTCGAAGTTCAAAAAGCACCTTACAGCCATCACATCTGATCCACATCCAGCAGGTTCGGAAGCAAATGAAAAAGTAAAAGACTATTTGGTCAAAACGATGCAGGCTGCCGGCTGGGATGTTCAAGTACATCCCTATGATGTTTATCTTTCTAAGGAGCCTGGAGAATCGCTGGTAGAGATAGTTAGGCCAATGAGGAAACCATTGAACCAACAGGAATATATTCTAGAGGATGATCCTTATTCTGCCCATCCGGATCTTTGGAAGGGATGGAATGCATTCTCAGGAAGCGGGGATGTGACAGCAGAAGTTGTTTACGCAAATTATGGTACAAAAGCTGATTTTGAAAAATTGAAATCATTGGGGATTGACATCAAAGGAAAGATTGTACTTGCAAGATATGGAGGGAATTTCCGTGGATTCAAAGCCAAATTTGCTGAAGAAAATGGTGCTGCAGGATTATTGATATTTACTGACCCAGGAGATTCTGGCTATATGCGCGGTTTGACCTACCCAGATGGGATTTTTTACAATGAATCTTCCATTCAAAGAGGATCATTACTGACAGTGGACTGGACAGGAGACGCATTGACTCCTTTCGAGCCAGCCTTGCCTTTGGATGGGAAAAAGAAGGTAAAAAGACTGGAAGAAAGTGAGGTTGGCTTACATACAATTCCAGTTACATCGCTTCCTTATGGATCTGTTAAGGAAATCATTGAGTTGATGCAAGGATCTCCCGTTCCTACTGGATGGCAAGGTGGCTTGCCATTTACTTATAGATTGGAAGGTGGAAAAGATCTTAAGGTCCGACTAAAAGTAGATCAAAAAAGAGAGTTCGTTAGGGCCAACAATGTCGTAGGAACTCTAAAAGGATCAGAGACGCCAGACGAATGGATTATTCTTGGATGCCATTTTGATGCTTGGAGTTTCGGTTCAACAGACCCAAATAGTGGCACTGCCATGCTTTTGAGCTTGAGTGAAACTTTAGGCCAATTAGCCAAAGATGGAAAAAGTCCAAAAAGGTCAATCTTGATAGCGCATTGGGATGCTGAAGAGCATGGGGTAATTGGATCTACGGAATGGGTGGAGCAATTCAGAGATGAATTGGGAGCAAAGGCAGTTGCATATATCAACTTAGATGCGGCAGTATCCGGTAGGAATTTTGGTGCTTCATCCTCTCCTACTTTAAAGAAAATCATCATGGAATCTGCCAAAGCTGTTGTATTTCCTGATTCAGCCAAGTCTGTTTTTGAAGTATGGGCAAAAAATCAACCTGAACCAACTATAGGCAATCTTGGTGGTGGCTCAGACCATATTGCCTTCTATATGCATGCAGGAATTCCATCTTTGAGCGGAGGTGCTAGCGGTCCGACTTTGTACCACACCAATTATGACAACCTACATTTCTACGAAAAATTTGCAGACCCTACTTTCAAAATGGGAGGAGCAGTAGAGCAGTTAGTAGGAGTTATGAGTTTAAGATTAGCAAATGCCGAAATCATCCCCTATCACAACAGTCGATATGCACAGGATTTGGAGATACATTTTGAGAATGCAACAAAAAAAGTGAAAGCATATGATAAGGATTTTGAAAGCTTCACCAAAGTAACAGAAGCCATCAGCGAACTGAAGTTGAGTGCCAATAGCTTGGATGAAAAAATTGCAAATTCATTGGCAAATGGAAGTTTTGAGAAGAAAAAATTGAAAGAAATAAACAAGGCTTTGATCAGTATGGAGAAGAGCTTTATTGATACTAAAGGTATGTATTTTGGATCTTGGTACAGATCACTTTATGCTGCAAACGATCCATTCAGTGGCTATGCATCTTGGATATTGCCAGGAATTGAATATGAAATCGAACTTAAATCTTCGGATAGACTTCAAGAATGGGACGAGCGATACAGTACTGCAATCTTGGATTTGAAAAGGAATATGGATGAATTGATTGGAAAATTGTAATATTCTGAAATTGTAAAAATAAAAAAAGACCGACTTCAATAAGCTTGAAGGTCGGTCCTTTTTATTATATAGAAACTAGAATCTTCGAAACCCATTTCTTTTGGCTGATGAAATATTTTCGATTTACCAAATTGATTAAATAGCTATATACATCTTGATTTACCTGAAATACTCACTGCTAATGGAATCGAGACACTTGACAATAGACACATGCCATAACCGTTTTTCCAAATAAATGTAAATATTCAACTATTTGATCTTCAACCTATTTCCAGGGGTATGACTTTTGAACTCTGGTGCATAAACACTCTCAATTTTTGTAATGCCATTGGCAAAATCTCCAGCTTGGCTAGCCCGAACTTCATATTCAAAAACATAAATCCCTTTCTTCAAACTATCAAAATAGAAGTGGGTCGAAGCATCTTTATGACTTTCGTAATACCCTACTCCATTTTGGAACTTGTATCCTGATAGGACTTGTATAGGCTCCAATCCTGAAGCCCTTTGATCTGATAGATGAACAAAGTCTATGTCCCTATCCAATTTTACTTCTATTCTAACTTTGACCAAATCACCTATTTTGATCGCATTTTCTTCAGAAATCCTCACAAATTGAATTCCAGTCGGTGTATTGATCTTGGTGAATAATTCCTTTGAAATTTCCACGACTCCATTTGACTTTGAAATTTGATTTAAATCTTCAAAATACTGCCAATAGAGCGCTCCCCAAAATACAGTTTCTCCGTTATTTACAATTGAAACATCAGCCATTTCAGTAGTGATGTCTTTTTGGTTCCAAGTTTTTTTCAGGTAACCACCATCCAAAATCTCTGTATCATTATTTGACTTTGATTTAAGAAAAACTTCATCCCCTACCATAACTTCTCCATCAAAATCTATTGCTGACCAAGAGCTGTAGTTATTGAAAATTGCTGAAACAGCACTTACAGTAGATTTAGATGTTGGCCAATGATTTGTCTGTTTTTGCCTCAAGAGCCATCTCACCAACCCATCTATGAACTTCCCATTTTGTTCTTTTGAATGAACCAGCTCACCAACTTCCTTAAACAAGTCTATCATTTGGGCATGAATTTCTATTGGAGAATTTGCCCAAGACATTGTTGTATTTTCCAATTTCCAATAATTCCCCATTTCTTCTGAACTAATGCTATTTTCCAAAAAAGACTCTAGGATTGACTTATATTCATTTTTGTCAAAGGCTTTCAAAATCCTAACTGCTTTGATCCTATCGGACATTTCTAAAGCTACCCAATTGCTCTGCAATTGAATAGTATAGAAATTCATAGCTTCTTTTAATTTATCTGAGTCAATGGAAGTTTCATTTACCAACAATGTGTACAACACATCAAGTTCTCTTGATCCTAATTCATAACCCGGAAGATAGTTTGAGTTATTTCCAATGCTTTTCAATTCTTTTTCCTTTTGAAGTTTGTCAAATTTTTTGATCAAATCTTTCTGCAAGAAACTCAATCCTTTTTCTATCATTTGATCCAATTCAACGGAAGAAAATTCAAAATTCATTCTTTTCAGTTTTCCGAATGATTGCAGAATATGGTTTGTCATTTGAAAATTAGAATATGTAGAACCTTTGTACCAAACAAACCCTCCATCTGACATTTGAAAGCTTTTTAGCTTTTGGAGGTCTTCTGCAATGGAATTCTTCAACTTAATTGGATCCAAAAGTTGACCCAGCCTTTTCACTTTGTTCTCGTCACTTTCAGCTTCTTTGAGCCAAGGAGTTTCCTCCAAAATAATAGATTTCAAATCTTTATTTTTAGCGAACTGATCTTCTGGAATGTTTCCATTTGCCAAATTTTCCAGAATTGACTTCAATTCTGGAATTGTATTGACAAGTTGTAGTCCTATGGAGTTTACAAAAATTCTAGAAAGTAATTGCTCTGAATTTTCGTCTGATAGATCGTCAATATATGGTATGGTCTGCAATACATACCACAATGGATTGCTAGTCAACTCAAAGGACAACTTGTGATTTATTATTGTTTCAGAATTGGGATTTTTTAATTTATCAAAGGTAAATGTTCTATTTTCTCCTTGATTTGCCCATACTGGCATTGTTTCAGTGATTAGGATCTTTTTTTCTAAAATGGGGAAAATGGATTGTTCCCCATCAGAAAAATCATCCGTAAGTGCCAAAACTTTGTATTGCAATAGCTGTAAACCTTTGGGAACTTCGATTTCCCAATCTACATTTATACTTTCGAATGGTTTTACCTCAAATTCAAAAACGGGAATTTTTTCCAATTCTCTTACATTTTGACCTGTCAGCTCATTTACAAAACTTAAATGAGCTTTTCCTTTTTGGATTTTAGGACTCAGATTGCTGACCTTAGCAGCTAAAACCACCTTATCCCCTTCTCTCAAAAATCTAGGAAAGTTAGGTGTAATCATCAATTCTTTTTGTGTTACCACTTCTGCTTCGCTGTAAGCAGTTCTCAGATTCTTACTATGGGAAAGGAGCATCAATTTCCAATTTGTAAGCGACTCTGGGGCATCAAAGGAAAAACCAAACTCACCTTTTTTATTGGTCTCCAAATGTGGATAGAAAAAGGCAGTTTCCTTGAAATCAGACCTTATTTTCACTTGATTGATTATCAATTTATCTGAAACAGATTGATCGAAATCAATAATTGATGGAGGAGGGACGTGGAAATCTCCATTTACTCCCATTACCCTTTCTTCCAAGACTAGTCCATCATCTGAAATTTCACTCACAGCTGCATTTGAATTACCTCTGACCATTATACTGACTTTTTCTTGGCTGTCATAACCTGTGACAGTTATTTGGTCTAGTTCTTTGAATTCCTCTGAAAGCATGATATGGAGTACATTATTGCCTTCAAGCCAAATCCTCTCTGACTTGTATAATGGATACTTAATCAATAATCCACTTTTTGAATCAGCTTTTAAGTAAAATTCCCCCTTCGAATTGGTATTGACAGAGGCTTCGGAATTATTGACTGAAACTACCGCAAATTCCAAAGGGTCACCGTACACATCTGTAACTATCCCTCGGACATAGCCATGCTGAACTTGATGATCGGTAGATTTCATAACCTTTGATTTCAAAAAATTCTCTCTAATCGTAGAAAGATAGGATCTATTGGTATAGCTATTTGAAACTAGGCTCAATCCAAATCTTTCAAAATCTGGAATTTCACCCAAACTGTGCTTTCCAAGATAGGAATATGAATTACCGATTAAGCTAGCATATCGGGCCTGTTTAAACCCATTGTTAGCTACAATCCTTACAGGTGGATAAAAATTTTGTCTTTCATTGTGATCAATAGACCATCTGTTAGGAATGTTGGAAAGTTGGTCCAAAGAAGCATCATACATACCTGCCAATACTTCTGAAGCGAATTTTTCCTTATCTTCTCCCTTAATCTTGAATGTCCAATGTTCTTTACTACCGGGCTCAAGCTTGTTTCGAAACGTTTCCATTACGATTTTGACAGGTTTCAAACCACCTTCTACAATAACATTTTCGGAACCCGAAAAGACCTCATTTCCAAAAGCATAATAATAATGGATAATTATATTTCCCTCATCTTCTTTATTGACCAGGATCTTGATTTTTTTTATTTCTTTGCTCAGTTTTAGGTTTTGCTCTGATTCTACTTTTCCCTTTTTTTCAACCAAAACTGTAACAAAAAGACTGTCGGCAGCTGTACCAATATCAAAATGAATTTCATCATCTACTCTATAAGTTTTCTTATCCATAGAATATTGAAAAAGTGCATTATCAGAAACAGTTTTGGAAGCTCTATCAATCAGCTCAAATTCTTTCTCGACAATGACTCTGAATCCCAAACTATCAATAGCAGAAATTTCCACAATATAAGTTCCAGGAATCCATGATGAATAATCTGGAAAATCGATTTCTTTGGAATCTGCGGTATTGAAATCAATTTCCTTTACTTTTTTTCTGTTGTTTTCATTTATCAAAAATTCATCAAAAGGGTATGCATCGTGAGGAAACAATTCAATAAATTCCTCCTTCGACCACCTTGGATAATCTGGGATTTGGCTTTTATTCATTGGCAAGGTTACCCGTTCTGAAAAGTTCTTCTTGTAAAAAGTGATGTTCCCTTTAGAATTAATTGCTTGTTCATTGAGATTCATCCCTGAAATTTTGATTTTTTCAACCGTACTGTTTTTGAAAATCTTTTCGGAAATCGAAGCATTTAAGATGATCGAATGATAGCCTGCACTGATGATTTTTTCAGAAGTCCTTGTTTCTCCATTGATATCTGTCACCTCTACTTCTAATTGGTATTGAAATACTGGCAAGTCATTTTTATCAATGCTTTGATCAGGAATGGCAACAAAAGCAAGCTCAAACTTCCCTTCCTGATCTGTTTTGGTGTTACCATAAATTATTTCTTGCCGAACTCCGCTTGAAAAATACCTTGATCCCTGTTTTCTGTAATACCATGGAGACATTTGGGTGGTTCTATAAATCCTGTACACAACCTCTCCATTGGAAATAGAATTCCCCGAAAATGCCATGGCTTCCCCTTTGATTTTTACGGTATCATTTACTTGGATGACTTCAGAGATTTCCGATATACTTACTTCAAATCGAGGCCTCTTATATTCTTCTACAGAAATAGAAACAGCAGAGTGTTCAAAATTAGTGTGATCATGATCCAAAAATCTACTTTTCACATCATCATCTTCTTCAATCCTCAAAAAGTAATTACCTGTCAATCCTGATGAAGGAATTTCAAATTCACTTGAGAAACTTCCAAATTTGTTTGTTGTAATTTTCAATGGTCCAATATTTTGGCCTTTTTGATTTGATAAAGTAGCAATTAGAGATTCTCCTTCCACTATTTCACTTTTCCCATTATCCTCTTTGACTAAAATTCCTTTAAACAAAACCTTTTGGCCTGGTCTATATATCTTACGGTCTGTGAAAATGAATGCCTTTACATTAATATTATTTTTACCATGATCGTTATGATTTTTGTAAAGACTTAAATTTTGAAAGCGAATGCTGTCATTTTCAAACTTGACTTCCATTGCTAGATTAGAAAAATATTCTGTGGGATTTACTTCTAAAGCTCCATTTTCATCTGCAAAAAACTTTTGGTTCAATAATGGAGATATTTGATTTTTTACATGTGATAGGAATTCTACAGATGCACCAGGAATCGATCTTCCACTATTCCTATCCAAAATTCTAAAGATTGTCTTTGCATCTTCCTCTAGTTTTATATAGGATAAATTTGAGACATCAAAAAACGAATAGCCATGGTTTCTGTTATTTACAGGATTTTGAGACAACAATAAATAAGAACCATTTTCCAACTCTGGTAGCATGGCTTCCATAGAATGTAAACAAAAATCATTTTCATTGATCAACTCTTCTGACCAACTCAACATTGATTCGAGACGACTTATCAATAAATTTCTCTCTTCAGGTTGATAAGTTCTTTGAAGCTCCATATTGATCTTCGGATCCAACTTGAATAGCTTAAAATTCAAACTATCAAGATTTTTGTAAGTGATGAATATTCTGGAAGAAGTGTGAATCGGAATTATTCCATTCATTTTTATCCTAGAATAAGGTTCTTGAATGGTGGACAAGAGTTCTGAACAAAAATTTGCTCCGGCACTTTTTGGGAAATCAAGCATAGCTTTTTCGCAAAGATCAACTGCCTTTTTTGCGTAACTAATGGAAGATTTAACCATTTCATTTTCCTCAGACTTAGCCAAAGTATAATAAGTATGAGCCAATCTATATTGAAGAAATGCGCTTATTTCTAATTTTTTATATTGGTCGATCAACCCACCTAATGCCTCTATATAATAGCTTTCCTTATCAACTGAAACAGATACATTTTTCAAATATTCCAAACGATCAGAAAGCCAAAAAGCAGTTGCAGTTTGATCATCTTTATTTTTGTGATTTTCAATAATATCACTGTATATATCAAGTACTATAGTTTCATGGGATTCATCTATGTCAGATTTATTCCCTTCAAAGAGATGATCGAAAAAAAATTGCTTATCAAAAATCCTAAATTTATCAAAAGGTATATTTCCAGGAGCTTCATTATTCTTGAAAAAATTAATAGAATTTTGAACCAATAAATCATAAAGACTCAATTCGTAAATGGAAGAATTATCATATTGATCTTCTGAAAGAAAGACAAAAAATCCCCAGGAAGATTTTGGTACTTCCTGTAAGGTTGAACTGTTTTCAATTGACTCCAAATAGAGAGTCTTTATATATTTTACTATTCCTACTGCATCCCAAGTCCTGAAATCTTCTGAATTGACTACTTCTACCGTTTGCATTCTATTCAAATATTGCCAACGATATCTAGAAAAATATTCCTGAAGCAAATTGGCAAATACACTTTGCAATATATTTTTATAATAGCCCTCGGCAAGATCTATTTCTTCTTCAAACCTTTTGAAAATTTTCAATTCAGCATCTTCTTCCAAAACCAATGTGAATTTGCTTTGATAGATTAGAGATTTTACGATTTGATCCCGATTGTTTTCTTCTTTTGCTTGATGATAAATGGAATCTACCAGCACCAATGCTGATTTAGGAAGGTCTTTTAGCTCAAAAATCTCTACTTGCTTCCAAGTTTTTTCAAAGTCAAAATCAATTGTTGCATTGACATTTTTTGAATAAACAACTAGAATAATAAATAGTACAACACAATAAAAATTTTTCATATGTTATGGTTTAGGCGAATATTAATCTAATTATTTTGAATTCAATTTAATATTTACGGTTAAAAACTTAATTTTGTTTAATCATCAAAAATTTGGAACAAAACAACTTGAAAAAAGAGACTTCTTAAGTAGGAAACAAAAAATGTTAAAAAATTCAAAAACATTTCAGATACAACTAATTTCCTCATTGTATATTTTACTCTATGTATATCCGCCTACTTACAAATAGCCACTTAAAATAATGTATTCAGTTCAATACATCAGCAGTTGTTGACCGTAAACTGTTGTCTATTGACGATTATCAGCATGATTTATATGTTTTAATATACGTACTTGTACACAAGCGGATAATCATATTTTAATTTATCTAAATAGCAATCAAACCACCCACAACTCTATTTCGAAGTATCTTTTAAGATTCTTTCGGTTTTTAGAATTGCGGATAAAACTTTTAAGCAGGAATCAACAACTTTTCAAGCATCATTAGCTTTTCTTCAAATTGCTCTTTCATCTTGATGATCTTTTCTTCTGTTTCTACTGGACCCTCTTCCAAAAGCCTTTTGTAGTAAGCGACTCCTTGTTTAAGGTTTGATTTAAATCTATCGACGAAACTTTCGAATTTTGCGGGTTGCTCTTCAAGATAATTGTCCATCTCATCTTTGAGATAATCAATATATAGCTGTAGTTCTTTGACAAAAACATGTGGACGTTCCATATCTCGTATGATTGAAATTTTACCATAGATGTGCCCAACCATTTCTTTCAAGCTAAACACACCTGAAAAATAAGCTAAGTTTGGCCCAGGGCAGATAGTGACTGCTTTTAGGTTTCTGGCAGGTGCTTCTCCATTTGTAAGCAAAACAGGAGCTCCTAATCCTTCGCAGAGACAGTCTTTTTCAAGAATCTTTGCTGTATTCTTCTCAAAGTCTAAAGCATCTGTAAACTTTGTCTTCATCTCCTTCAATTTAAGATTCAAGTATTGCCTCGAAGCCGTGCAAATTGGTTTTTCAGTAAATTCTGTATTAAATGAAAGGAATTTTTTGTAGCAAGGACTCCCTGGCCTGTCCTTTTCTACCCTTTGTCTTCTTTGATCTTCAGCACTGCTCGTTCTTAGATTATTGAACCGAACTCCCAACGGGGATGCATGGCTGAGATAATAATCGGATTTCTTAGCATTTATCAACTTTTCCAATGTTTCTTGATCTACATTCGTTGCTTCAGGAACCATTAGAAAAGGACTCCCCCAGCCTGTTCCGTCGAGTTTATAGTGATTTCTCAAGAACTCATCCTCGTAGGCTGTGCCAATTCCTCCCTGCACAGTGATCAAGACTTTTTCATCAGAGAGTAAAAGATGTTTTCCTTTTGCTAGTAGCGTTTGGTTGCAAGCTTCCCACAAGGTTTGGTTCAGCGTATCTCTGTTCGATTTGAACTCCTCCAAAATCGGTCCTAGTAGAATACCATCTGTCGCAAAGGCATGACCTCCACAGTTGAGTCCTGATTCAATCCTGAATTCGGACACCCAAAGTCCTTTCTTGGCAAGAAACCTCCCTTGAATAAGGGCAGATCTGTAGTCACTCACCTTTAGAATGATCCGCTTTTTGACGTTTCCTTTGGAATCTGGAAAAAAATCCTTGAAATTCTCCATATAGCTGAACAAAGCAGGATTTAATCCTGCCGAAAAAACCACAGATGAATTTAACTCACTATTTGCAAATCCTCGAAGTGCAGACAAAGCATCCGAATCCTCTCGAGGCAATTCGTCTCCGTTTGCAGCATAATTGAGCTTATCGACTTTTGTCATGATATTGACATCTATCTTGCCAGCTTTGATAAAATTTCTCAACTGATTTTCTACCAATACTCTGGATTCCGCATTCAGGCAAAGCATACTTTTGTATAGTTCAGCTGCTGGATGTGAATCAGAAAGAAGCTCAAAATAAGTATCTATCTCATTTCCTTTTCCAAACTCCTGTGATTTAAGATTTTCTAAATCTGCATCTACTTGTTCTGAAAGAAAATTAAGATAGGCGGTTATCCTTTTTGCTCTACTATCGGGTACTTTATCTTCAATTGGAAGATATGGCACTTTATTATGGCGGCTCTTGATTCGTCGCATATTTTCCAAAAGCGTGTCATCCATGATGGACACTACTGATGAAATACCATACTTTGCTACTTTTAGAGGTGTTTCCAAAGTGTAGCCGAGTCCCATTACAGGAATGTGAAAGCTATGTGGCTTGATATCGTTGAAAGTCATTTTCGATTTTATTTCAGTAATAAGCTTCAAAATTACTGCGATAAAACCGCCAAAAAACTAATATACATCAAGCCAATTCCTGATAAAAATCAGGAAAAATATTAGTCTTCTTTTTTGCCTTTGTACAATTCATATTTAAGAAGTCTACAATCGATAGTTCCATTGTAGAACTCAATCTTTCTAGAAGGCCTTAATCCTACCCTCTTTGCAAGATCCAAATTTCCAGTAAATACAAAGCCTGTGTAACCTGCACATTTTTGCTTCATAAAATCTCCCAGTCTTTTATAGGTAGCCTCGAGTTCATCTTCTTCACCCAATCGCTCTCCATACTCTGGATTGACCATCATGATACCCGCTTCACTCTCTGGAATTGTGGTATCTTCAAAATCACAGACTTCATACGAAACCAGATCCTCAACTCCAGCCGTTGCTGCATTTTCTTTGGTAAATAGCACAGCCTGTTCTGCTATATCAGATGCAAAAACTTGAATATCTCCAATTGGTGTGATCTTTTCTTCTAAATCGGCCTTCATCTTAAAATAGACTGCTTCATCATATCCAATGATATGCATAAATGAATAATGGTCTCTGTAAAGACCTGGAAATCTATTTGTAGCAATCAATGCAGCTTCTATTGCCAACGTACCAGAACCACACATTGGGTTGACAAATGGACTTTTTCTATCCCATCCACTAGCATAAATTGTGGCTGCCGCCAAAGCCTCGAGCATCGGAGCTTTACCAGGGATTTTCCTATAGCCATGCTTCGCAATAGTCTCGCCAGATGTGTTGACATATAGTGTCGCTTGGGTTTCTTTCCAAAATAATTGAAAGACCGCTCCTTCGTAAGCAGAGCCAGTATCAGGTCTTACTCCTGTATTTTCCCTAAATCTATCTACGATCGCATCTTTTATCCTGACATTCACAAAAAGTGGATTGTCAACGCTGTCATTTTCTACATGAGAATTTACTGAAAAATAAGTATCCTTTGTGATATATTCTTCCCACGGAAGTGTTTTCACTCTTCTGTAAATATCATCTGCATGATGCAGGTAGAATGATTTGATCTCAAAAAGAACATGACTAGCCACCCTCAAATGCATGTTGAGATACATACATTCATTCAATGAAGCATACAATTCTATATAAGTTCTGAAAACGTTTTTTGGCTTAAAACCAAGATCCTTAAGCTCTTGCTCTACGAATGGTGAAAACCTATCTTTAAAAGTAATGACTACTTTGCCTTTTTGCGTGAAATCTAACATAATGCAAAAGTAAGAAATCTCAGTGATACCCTAATTATTTTTATCAATCAGAATCATCTTCTATGATATTTACATTAGCACTTACGAATGGACTGACCATGAAATAACCCAAAACTTGTCCAGACCCATCAGCTGGTTTGATGTTTGATACGGGATTTTGGGGTGGTGGGCTAAATAAGCCTCCATCATTGAAAAGTAGATTTACCAGTTGGGACATATATTGATAAGCATCGTCATTGAGTCTATAGAGCTCCAATCTTACCCTATCGCCTTCATTGAATGGAAATCCACCCAACTCAAAACCCCTATCTAAAATAGAAGTCCCAAATGTATCATCGAACAGCAAATAATCAGATCGTCTGTTTAGAAGTGTATCATTTCTGACGATTTTCATTCTATAATTATTTTGCTCTACAAAAGGAATCTTTCCGTACAATGTCAGATAATATCCTTCTTCTCTGAAAACACGCTCCTCTTTATACTCAAAAGTCAACGAATCCAAAGTTGGGGGTTCGAGCATCGTTCCTTGAGCAATATACTCTTTGTCTTCAATGATTACATGCAATTCGTAAATCTCTCCCAATCGTCCCGTCCTATTATTAGCAGGAAGGTAACTTAAAAGTTGTTCATTGAATTGAAATGAAATTCTTTGACCATTATTCAAGTTTAAAATAAATACTTCTGCATCATTGATTACTTTGTTTGGTTCTTCAGAATAATAGTCCCTTGAGTAACTTACATGCACCTGATTAAGTCCTGCTGAATTCGTCCAAACACCCTCGATTACTGGTATTTGTCCTGATTCTTTCAATTCAAGAACAACTTCCTCCTGGCAGGAAAAAAAAATTAGTGCGATGAAAATATAAATAATGTTCTTCATATCAGAAATTGAAATTGTAAGTTACAGAAGGAAGGAAGGTAAATAAGTATGTCATTACCACTCCAGGTCTCCTTGATTCCACTATATTCGTTTGACTAGGAGTAAAATTGATCTGATCATTAAAGATCTCTGTAAATTGATACGCAAATGGGTTCTTTCTGCCATAGAGGTTATAAATACTGAAATTCCAACTTCCTTTCCATTTTCTCCCCTTATCTACATTTTTCCAAGTAACTGAGGCATCCATTCTATGGTAATCAGGAAATCTATCGTCATTTCTCAACCCACTGTATAAAGGCAGTCTTTGATTATCTACTTCATATGTACCTACCGGAAAGGTAACGGCCTGTCCTGTTGTATACACGAAAGTCAATCCCGCAGACCATCTTTTGTTGAATTCATGATTCAGAACCAGCGTCAAGTCATGCGGTCTGTCAAAGCGTGGATTGTACCATTGATCGAAACTAATCCCGTCAATTTGTCTCCAAGTTCTTGAATAAGTGTAGCTAAGCCATCCAGTGGTTTTTCCAGTGTTTTTTCTTAGGAGTAGTTCCAACCCGTAAGCATAGCCATCTCCTGTAAGGATTTCGGATTCTACATTATCTGTGAACAAGATATTTGCTCCTTGTCTCAAGTCGATGATGTTCTTTATGTCTTTGTAATAAAGCTCTCCGGAAACTTCCCATTTATTCCCTTCCAGGTTTTTAAACATCCCCACAGAAACTTGATCTCCCCTGATCGGCGGAACATAAGTACCAGCCAAAATCCATCTGTCAATAGGAAGACCTGCCGAACTGCTGGAAGCTACCTGAAGGTATTGGAAATTTCTGTTATAAGATGCTTTGATGGATAAGTCATCTTGGATCAAATACCTGAACGAAAGTCTAGGTTCGAATCCATTAAATCCTTTGATTTTTTGAAATGAGCTAAAGACCAAAGAGTCTGTGATCGCTACATCAGGGCTCGGAATACCACCTTCATAAATATAATCTACTCCCCTTCCATGAAGTTGAAATATCGCCCATCTGAGCCCTGCATCTACACGAAATCTATCTGTTACATCTGTAGCAGCTCCAATGAAAACATTGTTTTGCATTCCATTTCTTGGATTGGTGGCAATAGGTTCTATCGCACTTCCCGGAGCTGGATCCAGACTTATTGGTGCAAAATTATACAGTTGGGAATGTACACCCCAATTGATAAGCGTGTTTTCACTTACGTTAAAATTCCATTCAGCTTTCACACCCGATTCTGAAAGCCGATTCCCCCATTTGAAGCCATTGTCTGGATCATCAAAATTCACATTGTATTGATAAGCACTATGATATGCATTCAGGTCAAAAAATAATCTTTCGGAAATATTGCGATTCCAAGTAATTGAAGTTACCCAGTTGTTCCATCCAAGTCCAAACTGAGATGAAAGCCCAAGAAAGTCAGATCCATAATATGATGATACTGATAATTTGTCTTTCTCTCCGAGTTTGAAAGTAAACTTTCCGCTCAAATCATAGAAGTAGAGATCATTGCTGTTGATTTCGGGATCGGAAGATAATCGTAAAAACATATCTGCATAGGTTCTTCTACCAGATATTACAAAACTGGAATTTTCGGAAAACAATGGGCCATCGACAGTCAATCTAGAACTGATCGTACCGATTCCTCCTTCACCTCTCACTTTTTCATAATTTCCTTCTTTCAGCGAAATGTCGATCACACTAGAGATTCTCCCGCCGAAATTTGAAGGTATATTACCTTTGTAAAACTCTACTCCGCTTAATGCATCTGGGTTGAAAACTGAGAAAAAACCAAAGAAATGGGAAGGATTGTAAACGGGCGCCCCATCTATTTGTATCAAATTCTGATCTGCTGAACCCCCTCTCACAAATAATCCAGTAGTACCTTCACCAGCTGTCTGAACTCCAGGCAATAATTGTAAACTTCTCAACAAATCCACTTCTCCAAATAGTGCTGGGATATTTTTGATCGTCTCGATTGCAACGACTGATTTTCCCATATCCATACTTTTAACATTTTCATCCGGTCTCCTGTCCCTGATAATCACCTCTTCCAATGCCATTTGGGATTCTTGAAGGAAAAATCGCAATGGCTTGCTAAGGTCCTTTTGATTGATTACCCTAATGGATTCCTCAAAACCAATGTACGAAACAATCAACTTAGAAGGTAAGTCCACTTTTTGTAGACTAAAGTTGCCTTCCAAATCTGTTACTACCCCTTTTTGTGGCTGGCTTTCCCAATAGACATTTGCTCCAGGTAAGGGATTGTTGGTAGCAACTTCAAATACTTGTCCTACTACAAATGAGGATTCTTGTGCCTTACTTAGATTGGGATTTATCAGGGTGAACAGCGGTACTGTGAATATTAAAATCAATAAAAAACGCATAAGGAAAATTGCTTTCAATGGATAACGGCTTTTTAACCATTAATGATTGCGAATATCTGAAAAAAATATGAACATGAATAAAAAAAGACGACCTACAGCAAATTAGACCATGCAATTTCCCGAATAAGAGAAAGCATCAGTATCCTGATTTCCACAGGAGAAAAAAAGTAAAATCAAAAAACAGTGGGAAATCGTAATCGCTACACTTCTAAAATGGATCATATGGTTGAGAATTTGAATACAAATAAATATATTGATTTTTTAAATCAAAAAAAGCAAAGTACAATCTAAAAAACATGGACAAGATTAAAATACTCATCGCTGGTTGTGGAAATATGGGATCATCTCATGCAAAATCCTATCACCAAATGAAGGAATTTGAAATTTGTGGACTTGTATCACGAGGTGATAGCAAGGTAACCTTAAACAAGGAATTGGGCAATGCCTATCCATTGTTTGAAAACTTTGAACATGCCCTTCATGAAACCAATCCTGATGCAGTGTGTATTTCTACTTATCCTGACACCCACGAATCTATGGCAATCAAAGCCCTCGAAAAAGGCTGTCATATTTTCATAGAAAAACCTTTGGCAGATACTGTAATCGGTTCTGAAAGAATCGTAGAAGCAGCAAAAAAAGCCAACAAAAAAGTAGTCGTAGGATATATTCTGAGACATCATCCATCATGGGAGCGATTTATCCTAGAATCCCAAAAACTCGGAAAACCTCTTGTGATGCGTATGAATCTCAACCAACAATCTCATGGATATATGTGGGATGTACATAAGAATTTGATGCAAAGCTTAAGTCCGATTGTAGATTGCGGAGTGCACTATATCGATGTGATGTGTCAGATGACGAGAAGCAAACCTGTCGCCGTATCGGCAATTGGCGCAAGGCTCACAGAAGAGATCCCAATTGATAATTACAATTATGGTCAGTTGCAAATCCGATTTGAAGATGGATCTGTGGGCTGGTACGAGGCTGGATGGGGACCTATGGTGTCTGACAATGCTTTTTTTATCAAAGATGTATTTGGCCCAAAAGGATCTATTTCTATCGTAGCTGACAATGCTTCTAGCAAAGGGAAATCCGACAATATTGATTCACATACACAAACAGAAAAAATCAAAATCCACATTGCTGATTTGGACAAAAAAAACCAGTTTGTCAATGAAGATAAATGGATAGCAATGAATGACGAACCCAACCATCAAGAGCTCTGCAACAGGGAGCAGGATTTTTTCCTCAAAAGCATCCAAAATAATATAGATCTGACAGCGCATTTGGAAGATGCCATCAACAGTCTAAGGATTGCATTTGCTTGTGACGAATCGATTAAAACTGGAAAAATGGTATTACTAAAGTAAATAAATGTAGATCAAAGCAACCAATTTGGGTTTTGAAAAATGACTGGAACATTTCATGTTTAGGGATTATTTTCAAGAAGGAATACCAGAATAATTATCTCTAAAAATTTTAAATATCAATTTTTAATTATGATATTGATTATTCTTTCAGAATGAAAATTCACCCTTTCATTATCACCTCGAGCACCTCTTGTTCACCAGGCAAGGAAGATGTTTAATTTACCCATTTGCTGATTATATATGAAAAAAAATGATTCTCGTTTTGAGTCTATTTTTGAGATATTGCCTGTCCCTACTTGGGAAGAGGATTTTTCTGAAATTAAATCTTACTTGGATCAAATTGGTCTTCTTGGAAAGGACGAATTATTTATTAGGGAATATTTCAAAGTTAATTCGAATGGACTTAAAGACTGTATTCTAAAAGTCAAAATAATAAATATTAACAAAGCATGTTTGGAATTGCATGATGCAGTTTCTAAGCAGCAATTGATAGATAATTTTCTGAAAATTTTCACTGAAGATTCTTGGAGCATCCTGATAGATCAGGTTATTTGTATCTGTCATGGAAAATCAAAGTTTGACGTAACTACCAAGACCCGCTCACTTAATGGCCAAATAAAAGATATTGAACTAAAATGGTCAGTTGTACCGGGGTTTGAAGACTGTTTCAGCAGCGTAATCATCACAACCATAGATATAACTTCCCGATTAGATACCGAAAAAGCACTTTTGGAAAGGAACAGCTTTATAGAGACTACCCTTGAGCATTTGCCTATAGGAGTAGCTGTCAACAACGTGAAATCAGGTGAAGCGACCTTGATGAACCAAACATTTTCAAGAATCTACGGCTGGCCAGCAAATGAATTAAATAGTGTAAAAAGTTTTTTTGAAAAAATATTTCCTGATCCAAAGGAAAGAGACATAATCTCATCCCAAATCAATGCTGACCTTGAGAGCAATGACATCAATAGAATGTATTGGAATGACATTGAAATCACAACAAAAGAGGGTGAAAGAAAATTTGTCTCCGCAAAAAACATCCCGGTCTTTGATCAAGACATTATGATCTCCACCGTAATAGATGAAACAAAAAGAAAGCAATCTGAAGACGCCATAATCAAGAAAACAAAATATTTGGAATGCATCTCAAAGATTGTAGAATCTTTATTGACATATGAAGATTGGAATAATGTATTGAAGCACTCGTTGGCAGATATTGGAAAAGCAGTCAATTCGGATCGGGTTTGCTATTTAAAAAATTCAATTGATCCTACATCTGAAAAATTAATAGCCAGACAAGTGTACGAATGGTGCAAAGAAGGAATCACACCGCAGATTGACAAAATGCAATATCAAGAGATCCATTTGGAGCATTATCCGAATTTTTTGGAACGAGTACTCAATAAAGCACCTTATGCGGCTGTTTATTCACAAACAAAAGGGAATGAAAGAGAGCTTCTAATTGATCAAGGTATCAAATCAATAATTCTCTTGCCAATCTATTTCAAAAATACATTTTTTGGGTTCATTGGGTTAGATGATTGTAGAGCAGAAAGGGCTTGGTCAGAAGATGAAATCTCGTTTTTACAAACCATCACTTCAAATTTTGGTGTTGCCATAGAAAAAGCGGCATTCGAAGAATCACTCAAGCTAGTAAACTCTGAGTTGAAGGAAAGCAACAAGAACTTAGTACTTTCAAATTCTGAATTGGAGCAGTTCGCCTATGTTGCTTCCCATGATTTACAGGAACCTTTGAGAATGATTACGAGTTTTTTGGCACTGATTGAGAGAAAATACCAAGACAAACTAGATGAAAAAGGCAGGTCTTACATCCATTTTGCAACAGATGGGGCAAAACGCATGCGGAATATTATCTTGGATTTGCTGGAGTTTTCCCGAATTGGTAAAGTAGGTGGAATTGAAAATCAAAGTTTCAATTCAAAAGAAGTTTTAACTGAGGTTGAAAAGCTTTTGAAAACACAAATACATAATAGTCAAGCAATTATTATTTCAGAAAATCTCCCTTACATCTATTCCAAAAAAACTGCTTTTCAACAACTGCTGCAAAATCTAATATCAAATGCTATCAAATACCAAAATAAAGGTAATCAACCAATTATTCATATACAGTGTGAGGACAATAATCACGAATGGTTATTTTCAGTAAAAGACAATGGTTTGGGCATCTCCCCTGATTATTTTGAAAGAATTTTTATCATTTTCCAAAGGTTGCATGACAAAAATGAATATTCAGGGTCAGGAATTGGACTCGCCATTTGCAAGAAAATAGTAGAATACTTGGGTGGGAAAATATGGGTAGAATCACAAATCAATGTTGGAAGCACCTTTAACTTCAGCATTCCCAAAATTAAAATTGATTAAAAATCAGTATGTCTATCCGCTTGATTGCACGTAGCCAATCAATAGAATGTTTGATAAATGATTAGAGGTTCTATTGACAGTTGACAGTTGTCTGTTGACGAGAATCCGCAACACATAGTGCCTCTTCTGAGCCAACGTGCAACATTGCGGATACTCATAAAAATCAGTAATCAGACTTGAATTCACAAACTCAAAACAACCAAATCACCAAACGAAATTGAATAGCAGTCAATAATATAATACCTTAAAAATACCATAATATTTTTGGAGCTATAGTATTTATACTAAACACTGGACTACAATATTTGACAATGAAAGATTCTGAATTAAATATCATCAGCAAAATAAACCTCGGAAAACATTATCAGAAAAATGGGGTAAAATCTAGCCTTGGAGAAGGCAGTACATTCTATTTTTCATTACCATAAAAAATTAACCATTACTAAGATGGAAGACAACTCACTGATAAAGAAAATTTTCTACTCTTCTCCATTACCCTCTCTTTTGATATTGGCGAATGATCCTATTTTCACCTTAATTGAGGCCAATGAAGCATATTATAGAATATCTAACAGCAATCCTAGCGATCTTATTGGAAAGGGGCTTTTTGAGGCTTTCCCACAAAATCCCAATGAAGATTCTAGCCCACTCAACAAGCTGCTGAAAGCAATCAAAATTGTCATTGATACAAAAAAGTCATTCAAAGCACCGATTCAAAAGTATGATATCCCTGTAAGAGGTACAGATCAGTTTGAAGTCAGGTACTGGGATCCTCTTTTCACTCCGATATTTGATGAGAACGATGAAGTATCACATATTCTTCATACCACGGAAAATGTCTCCTCTGCCGTAGAAGTAGAAAAAGCACTTTTCGATTCTAACAAAAAACTCAATGAGTTGATCACCTCGATTGACGGTATTTTTTGGGAAGCAAAGCTGTCCCCGCTGATGTTCACCTATGTCAGTCCACAGTCTTACAAGCTTTTGGGGTTTCATCCAGAAGAATGGAAAGTGGAAGGATTTTGGGAATCCAGGATTCATCCTTTCGATCAAGAGTTTACAATTAACTATTGTTCAAATCAAGTTCAGAAAGGCTTAAATCACATTTTCGAATATCGATTTGTTGCAAAAGATGGCAACATTGTATGGTTGAATGATATAGTAAGCGTGATTACGGAAAATGGGAAACCAATTCTCCTTAGAGGAATCATGACAGATATCACTGCCAAAAAGAAGGCAGAATTGGAAAGGGATAAGAATAGAACCAAATTGGAAAACATCATGGATCGTTCTTTAGATATAATCTGCACGATTGATGAAGATGGTTTATTTAGGGAAATGAGTGCTGCAACGATGAAAATTTGGAGCTACCCACCCGAAGAATTGGAAGGGAAACCAATCTTGGATTTTATTTTTGGGGAAGATAGAGCGTCTACAAAAAATGCTCTGGAGAGCATTAGAAATGGAAACAGCATGACAAATCTAGAAAATAGATTTGTAAAAAAGAACGGATCAATATTGCCATTAATCTGGTCTATAAAATGGGATTCTCGGGACAAAACCTTCTATTGCATTGCCAAAGATGGTACAGAAAAGAAAAAAGCAGAAAGAAACAATGAACTAAGGATGGCGATCAATGCTATATTTTCTGAAGAGCTTGCGCTTGAAAAAATCATCCAAAAATCACTTGGACTATTTCTGAAATATTCAAATCTAGACTATGCAGAAGCTTGGCTACAAAGCATGGATTCGAACAACATTATCCTTACAGCATATGAAGGTCCAAAACACATCAATCCAATAAAAGAAATAAGGGCATATCACGACGAATCAGGCTTAATGGTTGAATTGAGCAAAAGCAGCAGTCCAATCTTCATCCAAGACCTGAAAGACCATAAAAATATAGTCAGAAATGATTTCATTGTCAACAATGACATCAGAACTGCATTGATATACCCTATTACCTTTGATGGGAAATTTATAGCTGGAATATTGCTTGCAAGTGTAGAAAGGGACGTGAATTTCGATGAAATACCGATTCTAGAAAGTGATTTTTTAGTAAAATTAGGGACAATGATTAGGAGAAAAAGAGCGGAGCATGAGCTCAATCTTTTCTTTGATTTATCTCCTGACTTGCTCTGTATTGCTGGATTTGATGGATATTTCAAAAAAATAAACAGATCATTTCCAAAAACTTTGGGATTTACAGAAGATGAAATCCTCCAAAGAAAATTTTATGATTTCAACCATGCTGATGATCAAAAAGCAACAGAGGATATCGTAAATATTTTAGAATCAGGTGAGTCAATTTCATATTTTGAAAATAGATATTTGACAAAATCAGGAAAATACATCTGGCTTGCTTGGACTTCAACACCGCTATTGGAAGAAAAATTGATCTTTGCCATTGGGAAAGATATTACAGAAAAAAAACTTCAGGAAGAAGCTATTCGAATCTCGAACAAAAAAGTGTCTGATACATTGGAAAGTATCCAAGACGGGTTTTATGCAATGGACAATCACTCCATTATTACTTACTGGAACAGTCAAGCAGAAGTTCTTTTGGGAAGAAAGAGAGATGAAGTCTTGGGAAAAAAAATATGGGAGATGTTTCCCGAGGCAACCAACCTTAAATTTTATCCAAAATTTTCGAATGCCAAAGAAACAAAAAAACCAATCAGGTTTGAAGAGTTTTTCCTTCCCTTAAATTCTTGGTTTGAGATTACAGCATTTCCATCAGAGGATGGTTTAACCGTACATTTCCGAGATATAACAGACAGGAAAGCAGCTGAAATACAGATGTTGGAGCTTAATAATATCCTAGCAAAAAATGCCAAAGAATTAGCCGAGTCAAATGCTGAATTAGAGCAATTTGCATTTATCGCATCCCATGACTTACAAGAACCCTTGAGGATGGTGACAAGTTTTCTCAATCAGCTTGAAAATAAATATTCGGATGTACTTGATGACAAAGGTCTACAGTATCTTCATTATGCTACTGATGGTGCCGTCAGGATGAGACAGATTATCCTTGATTTGTTGGAGTTTTCAAGAATTGGGAAAGTTGACCATTTGTTGGAAAATGTAGATTTGAATGATTTGATGCTAGAGATTGATCATATGAATTATGAGATAATCAAAGAAACCAAAACAGAGCTGACTTGGGATAATCTTCCTGTAGTCAAATTTGAAAAAGGTCCTCTCACACAAGTCTTCCAAAACATCATTTCGAATGCTATCAAATACCAGAATCATGGTAATACACCGAAGGTTCATATTTCTTATGAGCAGTCTGTCACTCATTGGACCATTTCAATTGAAGACAATGGAATAGGAATCGCACCAGAATATCAAAATAAAGTGTTTGAAATTTTCAAAAGACTCCATCGAAAAGAAGAATATTCCGGAACAGGTATTGGTCTTGCCATTTGCAAAAAAATAATCGAGAGAGCAGGAGGAAACATATTCGTCGAATCTGAAGAAGGTATGGGCTGCACGTTCAAATTCACCATAAAAAAGTAAATAAAAGCACCTAATTACACCATTCTACTGATCTAAATAACAAACAATAAAAGTTTGATTTTCATATAGTTATATTAAAAAAGTAAAATAGATGATTTTGGCCATAATCTACAAAAGAATAAAATCAGTTTAACCAAGTAGTTAATTAAACTTTTTTGTATATTACAGATGCCCATAATTATCACCAAAAAGCTATCTAAGACCTTGCTTACTTTATTTACAACATGGAAAATGTTCACATATTACTAGTAGAGGATAATGACGGTGACATTGTGCTCACACTCGAAGCATTGGAGGAAGCAAAAATGAAAAATTCAGTCAGTATCGTTAAAAACGGAGAAAAAGCAATTCAATACATTGAGAAAGAAAGTGAATTTGTAGATGTCACTTATCCCGACCTTGTTATTTTGGATGTTAACTTACCTCGGTTAAATGGACATGAAGTCTTGAAGTATTTGAAAAGTTCAGAAAAACACAAAAACTTACCTGTTATCATGTTGACAACTTCCTCTTCTTCATTTGACAATAATGAATCCACCAAAAATTTAGTAAATTGTTTTATTACCAAACCCATTACCGCAGAAGATTTTATTCGGGTAGTAACCAAAATTGACGATTTTTGGATCTCCGTAATAAACAAAAAACACCTTAATGACTGAGAGAAAAAAATGAGGTTAAAAAAAACAATTTTGATACAAGAATATTTATCTCTTAAATTACTTATTCAAGTATGAAAAAAATTCAAATCTTGCTGGTCGAAGATAATGAAGGGGATATTTTGCTTATCAAAGAAGCGCTCGACGATGGCAAAATCCTTCATGAATTAAATGTCGTCAAAGATGGGCATGAGGCAATTTTGTATTTGAATAAAGAACAGAAATATGCAAGTAGCGCTAATAATCCAGATATCATTTTGTTGGATATAAATCTTCCCAAGAAAAATGGTCACGAAGTCTTAAAACATATCAAAAAAACTGAAAAACTAAAGCATATTCCTGTAGTAATGTTGACGACTTCCTCCACTCCAAAAGATGTTTTGGATGCATATAAAGAACATGCAAACTGTTATATTTCAAAGCCTCTAGGAGGCATGGAGTTTCTCAAAGTCATTTCACAGATAGAAGACTTTTGGTTTTCCCTGGTAAAGCTCCCATCAAACAAATAGCCATTTATGACTGAAAGTATAAAAAAGGTACTTATTATTGAGGACAATATGGGAGACTTTGTGCTTATCTCTGATTACTTAGAAGAGGTATTTAGCAAACTTTTGATTGACCAAGTCAAGACATACAAAGAGTTTCTCAAAAAAAATCCTACAGAATATGATGTGATACTGCTAGACCTTAGCTTACCTGATAAAGATGGTGAAAACTTAGTCAATGAGGTACTTATGTATTCAGAAAATGTGCCAGTGATAGTCTTGACGGGATATTCAGATAAAGGATTTGCGATAAAATCCATAAGCTTAGGTACAGCAGATTATTTGTTGAAGGATGAAATGAAACCTGACATTCTCCAAAAAAGCATCATTTATGCCATAGAAAGGAAGAAGGTCTTCAACCAATTGGAAGATTCTGAAAAACGCTACAGAGAACTATTCCATTTGAGTCCACTTCCAATGTATGTAATTGATAAAAATTCCTATAAGTTTTTGGATGTAAACAGAACAGCCATTTCACATTATGGCTATACCAAAGATGAATTTTTGGATATGACTGTTTTTGATATTCGTCCAGAGTCTGAAAAACAAAGAGCAATGGATATAATTTCTGGTGATGGTGAAGGTTCGGAAATGAAAAACCCGGGTACATTCAAACACACCAAGAAGAATGGTGAAATGATCGATGTGGAAATAAGCTATAACGAGATTGACTTCAAAGGGAGAAAAGCCCTCCTAGTATTGGCAAATGATGTAACTCTAAAATACCAATATATCGATGCTATCGAAACACAAAACACCAAACTTAAGGAAATTGCATGGATTCAGTCACATGTGGTCCGTGCGCCATTGGCAAGGTTGATGGGATTAGTTAACATTATTAGTTTGGAAGGAGAGGATCCTGAACTGAGTAAAGTGGAAATTCTACAGCATATTGTAAATTCTACCCAAGAATTGGATAAAATCATCAGAAATATCACCAACAAAACAGAGCAAATAAATATTGACGAAATACAATGAAATATGAAATTCTAATTGTTGATGATGAAAAAATTATTATCAAACTTGTGAAGCATCTTGTAATCAAAAGTGAACTTCACCAAGATCCAAAAGGGTTTCTTGGTGGAATTGAAGCGCTAAACTACTTGAGCGAGTTAGAGGATACTAGCATCACCCAAATCATCTTATTAGATATCAACATGCCCGATTTTGATGGATGGGATTTTTTGGATTTGTTGGAAAAAACCCAAATCAGAATCCCTTATCATGTGATCATCATCACTTCATCCATCAATAAATCTGACAAGCAAAAGGCCAATCTGTACAAGTGCGTTTCGGGATATCTCGAAAAACCTGTAAGCATGGAAAACATGGAGGAAATCAAAAATTTAAGCAGACTTTCAAATTTCTTTGAACCACAATAAAGATGTGAATAGTTGGTCTTTATTCAACCACTCTTGAATTGAAATAAGCCTCCGCTTCTGAATTTATGTAAATTTTTCCTATTCTTTTTCTTAACCCTTATTCTTGACACTCTTTCTCATCCTAAGATCACTTGGGACTTTTTTGTCACATCTTGATCTTTTTTCATACTTTATGTGAAGACCTTCGAGGTTTTTAAAACCTCAAAGGTCTTTACAGTTACTCAATTGTAGGTTATCGTCGCTAGCTTCTACCTTCTCTTTACTTCCTTAGCAGATTTAACATTCCCTTTCTAGTCTCTCCTGTTTCCTTCACTTCCACAGTCCAGTAATAGGTACCTGTCGGCAGTTCCATATCATTTAAAGTCCCATCCCATCTTACATCAGGGTTTTGGGTATAGAATAGGCGCTTTCCACTTCTTTCGAAAACTTGTATTACTACCCCAGAGTAGAATCTCAATTCTTGGACACCCCAAGTATCATTGATTCCGTCATCATTTGGTGTAAAGCTGTTTGAAATTTCAATTTGGCTTACGGAAATTCTATTTCTTATTATTGTAAATTCCTTTTCAATAAGATTTCCATCTCGATCTTGAACTTTTACCAAAATTCGAAAGCTTGTCTTTCCATCAGCCCTAGATTCAGAACTCCAAACCAAGACACCATCCCTGATTTCAAAATATACATTGTCATAAGCCAAATCAGAAAGTTTAATCTCGTGTTGATCATCTACTGGATCAATGATCGTAAAACTACCAACAACAACCTCAACCCCACTCTTATCTCCATCAAAAATATTATTAGACAAAAGGATATCTTCAGGACTTGGCTTGGATAATACTTCAACCTGAATATTTGATTGTATTTGATACGCATCAAAAAGTCCTGGAGATAATTCAATACTTCCCAAAACTTCATAAACACCTCTTTTGAAAATATCTAATTTTGATTTATCCCAATTGACATCCAATCCTACAATCTTTCCTGATCCCAATA
The DNA here is from genome assembly GCF_022549695.1 of Belliella calami. Classification (GTDB taxonomy): domain Bacteria; phylum Bacteroidota; class Bacteroidia; order Cytophagales; family Cyclobacteriaceae; genus Belliella; species Belliella calami. Next base: position 203,940 of record NZ_JAKZGS010000002.1, read on the forward strand.
CTGCCACCAAAGAATCCGGCAATAAGGAATCAATGCCCTGATATCCCCAAGGAATCTGAAGATCTGAAATATTCATAAACATAATCGGTGAGCGATCTCCAATGTAATCGGCAACTCCATCCTGATCAGAATCCAAATAACTAATTGGGTCTAGTGGATTTGTATTTTGAATTGTTTCGATATAATCAGGAACCTTATCACCATCTGTATCCAAATAATCAGCAGCGTCTTTTGGATCAGTTCCTTCTCTTATTTCAATAATGTCAGGAACCCCATCATCATCAGAATCCAACCTGTTGGTAGCTACTGTGAATACTGAAGATTTCGAACCTTTAAGGCTATAGCTTTTAAGGAAAACAGTTGTATCTTGGATTTTCTGATCATATTCCATCATCCAATCTACCCCATCTCTTCTCATCAGTGATTTAAGTTTGAAATCCGAAGGTTCTGATTCTTTAGTCCACGACAGTTGTAAATCAACTTTTTCATCACCTTCTTTCGAATTCAATGAACCCACTTTCCAAAAAAACGGCAATGCTTCTGCTTCATTCAAATCTTCCATTCCTATCGAAAAAGCTCCGGATTCAGAACGGTTAAATATTATAATATCTGCTTTGCTTCCAATACCAACTTGTATAATAACTTTTTCACCATTTTTTAAAACTCTGGTCTTTAGCAATGCCTCCGGACTAAGCAATTGAATAAAATCAGACTGAGTCAACTTGACTCTTTCAGCTTGGACAATTTGACTGTTGTCCTTGAGTTTTACGTCAGGAGCAGAAAAAATCACCGCATCTCCCATCAAACTAAGCTTTGCATCCCTGACCAAAGTTAGGTTCTGCGACAAAGCCTCTTCAGTGAAAAAGAAGGAAATGAAAATTCCTAAGAATATTTTGGAGTATATTTTCATGTTCTATAAGCGTTTTCCAGATTTATTATATTCAAGAACTTATGAATAGTGATTTTTTAAAAATTTAAATTTTATCAAACTTATAGAAAACCACAGAATTGCGTGTTCTTAAGCTTTAATGAAATCAAGTTCATATTACTATCAAATAACATTAGAATTTAATTTTAAAGATTTTCAAAAGATTAAGTAGTTTGTTCAGTCATCAAAAAGAATTGATTTTTAGAAGCCTCCTACTCTTGTTACCCTCCAATATGTCCCATCAAAAACAAGAGTAGTATTTTGATTTGAATCAATATTTATTCCTCCACTTGCTACAAATTTTTGAATTCCAGTATTGTTGGCACTATTAAAATTCAACAAGGATAGCCCTGTACAGCAATTTGAAGTTTGATTATTGACGGAATAAATATGTATTATTTGCCCAATCACACCTCCTTGTAATCCATAAATAGTAGTCCATGTTGAATTTGGTTTAACGAATATAATAGAGGCATTTGAAACGTTATAGTTATTCAATTCAGACCATTCAATTGTAACTGTTTTTAAAACTGTAATATTAGATGTTTGTGTAGGAGTAGTCCAAGAAGTTACTCCAGTACCATTAGTTGTTAAAACCTGTCCATTCAGTCCATCTGTATTAGGTAGCGTAATGGCACCTGTAGTAATTTTACCAGAAGTTTTAACATCTGTGATTGAAGTATTTCCGAGTTGGATTGTATTGCTTTCAGAAACTTTCGCATTAAAACCGATAGCTGTTGCATTAGTCATCGAACTGCTAGGTGCATTCTGATCCGTTTTTGCACCTAAAAACGTGTTCGAACTTCCTGTATTTCGCATTCCAGCTTCATATCCCAAACCTGTTACTTCATTTATAGAATTCCCTAATAACAATGAGCTTCTTCCCACAGCAGTATTATCAGAGCCATTATTTGAAGATAATGAAGCTGCACCAATAGCTATGTTATTGGCTCCATTGTCATTGGTTGACAATGTTGATGCACCAATTCCAATATTATAATTGGCCGAGGTATTATTCGATAAGGCATTATTTCCTATTGCAATTAAAAATTGACCAGTAGTATTATTAACTAGGGTGTTTTCTCCCATAGTTATATTTTGACCATTTATTTGACCATTCCCTTTACCAATTGTTAAACCATTTACATTAATATCACTACTGAATGTTTTTGCTCCTACAACTGTTTGATCACTTATCAAATCCATAAAATCATTGCTTGTAGCAGAAGCAGGAGTTAGCCAAGTCACTAAACCAGCACCATCTGTTGATAATACTTGACCTGATATACCATCTGAATTTGGGAGTGTAATTGTCCCTGTGGTAAGTTGGCCTGACGTTATGATATTTTGAGTCCCAAAGTTTGGATTGATTTTGACTCCTGCAATTTCGGCAGATGCACTTATATCAATATTGGTAATTGTTCCATCTAAAATCTTTGCAGTAGTAATCGAAGCATCAGCAAGCTTGGCGGTTGTCACTGCATTTTCGGCGATATCAGCAGTCAGGATAGTTTCATCCAAAATCATGTCACTGTTCACTTTGTTTACTCCAATGGCACTTACTCCTAAACTATTAAGAGTTATATCTCCCGATATTGCAACTTCTTTTGCTTCATTTGATGAATTTCCAAGGTAAATTCTTCCCTCTTCAAGAGTGTTGATTGTACTTATTGCCTCTGCGTTTGCCATAGCCTGAAAATCGAGCTTTTCATCAGCATCCTTTAAAGAAATTGCAGTACTTAGGTAGTTTGTTGTCTCTTTCGCAACGTAAGTACCATCAGACTCCAACCCTGCACCAACTTGGGTTGTATTCAGCTCTGATTGTACATTTCCAGTAATTGTATTCAAAGTGGCAACTTTCCCATCTACAAATGTCTTCACAGCTTTCTCAGTCGGAAACTTGGTATCTGTTTCATCAGCAAGTGTGACATCAGACGACTTGTTTGAACTATCTTCTTTCAAGGCAATGTTTGTGGCATTGGCTTGAATGTCAGTGGTGTTTGCCGAAACTGCCGTATTCAAAGTCGCAATATCTCCTGCATTTGCAGATATCGCTGTTTTGTTTTGGCCAACTTCCGTATTCAAATCACTGATGTCTTCGCTATTTGCTGTGATCTTATCTGTGTTGGCTTGAATGTCTGTTGTGTTGGCCGAAACTGCCGTATTCAAAGTCGCAATATCTCCTGCATTTACAGATATCGCTGTTTTGTTTTGTGCAACTTCCGTATTCAAATCACTGATCTCTTCGCTATTTGCTGTGATCTTATCTGTATTGGATTGAATGTCAGTGGTGTTTGCCGAAACTGCCGTATTCAAAGTCGCAATATCTCCTGCATTTGCAGATATTGCTGTTTTGTTTTGCCCAACTTCCGTATTCAAATCACTGATGTCTTCGCTATTTGCTGTGATCTTATTTGCGTTGGATTGAATGTCAGTGGTGTTTGCCGAAACTGTAGTATTCAAAGTCGAAATATCTCCTGCATTTACAGATATCGCTGTTTTGTTTTGGCCAACTTCCGTATTCAAATCACTGATGTCTTCGCTATTTGCTGTGATCTTATCTATGTTGGCTTGAATGTCTGTTGTGTTTGCCGAAACTGCCGTATTCAAAGTCGAAATATCTCCTGCATTTGCAGAAATCGCTGTTTTGTTTTGGCCAACTTCCGTATTCAAATCACTGATGTCTTCGCTATTTGCTGTGATCTTATTTGCGTTGGTTTGAATGTCTGTTGTGTTCGCCGAAACTGCCGTATTCAAAGTCGCGATATCTCCTGCATTTGCAGATATCGCTGTTTTGTTTTGTGCAACTTCTGTATTCAAATCACTGATGTCTTCGCTATTTGCTGTGATTTTATCTGTGTTGGCTTGAATGTCAGTGGTGTTTGCCGAAACTGTAGTATTCAAAGTCGCAATATCTCCTGCATTTGCAGATATCGCTGTTTTGTTTTGCCCAACTTCCGTATTCAAATCACTGATATCTTCGCTATTTGCTGTGATCTTATCTATGTTGGCTTGAATGTCAGTGGTGTTTGCCGAAACTACCGTATTCAAAGTCGCAATATCTCCTGCATTTGCAGATATCGCTGTTTTGTTTTGGCCAACTTCCGTATTCAAATCACTGATGTCTTCGCTATTTGCTGTGATCTTATCTGTGTTGGCTTGAATGTCAGTGGTGTTTGCCGAAACTGTAGTATTCAAAGTCGCAATATCTCCTGCATTTACAGATATCGCTGTTTTGTTTTGGCCAACTTCCGTATTCAAATCACTGATATCTTCGCAATTTGCTGTGATCTTATCTGTGTTGGCTTGAATGTCAGTGGTGTTTGCCGAAACTACCGTATTCAAAGTCGCAATATCTCCTGCATTTACAGATATCGCTGTTTTGTTTTGTGCAACTTCCGTATTCAAATCACTGATGTCTTCGCTATTTGCTGTGATCTTATCTGTGTTGGCTTGAATGTCAGTGGTGTTTGCCGAAACTACCGTATTCAAAGTCGAAATATCTCCTGCATTTACAGATATCGCTGTTTTGTTTTGTGCAACTTCCGTATTCAAATCACTGATGTCTTCGCTATTTGCTGTGATTTTATCTGTGTTGGCTTGAATGTCAGTGGTG